>NZ_FNOK01000026.1 GCF_900106995.1 Saccharopolyspora shandongensis | reverse complement strand
GCACGACCGGCGCCCTCCAGCGCCTCGTGGCCACCTGTCAACCACGCCCGGTGCCACTTCGATGCGGTCTGCTGTGATACCCCCAACGCCGAGGCCACATCGACCTGCCGCTCGCCCCGCTCGAACATCTCCGCCGCCCGCCTCCGCCGCTCACGCAGCGCCTCGAAATCCCGCCTAGCGGCGCCAGATTTGTTCTCACGGGACTGCTTACCCGTCGATCGTGAAGACCTCGCCACGCCACAATCATCCCACCGGGCAACACAAACCAAGCACAACGACACACCCTATAACCAAAAGATCATTAAAATTGGAATCGCGAACCGGGGCCGGGGCAGCCGTCGCGATTTTGCCTAAAATTGGGGCTTCGGTTCTGGGGGGTGGGTAGGTTTCCAATTTTGCCTAAAATTGGAAACCCGGGTTGGGGCGGGTCCTGCCTGAATTTGGGAATGGAGCGCGGCGGAACTTCAGGGGCGCTTGTCGATCAGGTGGGTGCGCAGGTCTTCGGAGGTCTGCGCGAGGTGGTCGATCATCGCCTGCCTGGCCCTCGCCGGATCTCCCGACTCCAGCGCCTGCAGGATCTTGGTGTGGTGCTCGATCGCGTTGGCGCGGATCTCGCGGACCGACGAGGTCTCCCGCCGGCCCTCGACGAGCAGCCGCCCGAACGGCTCGAACATCAGCGGGATGAACGCGTTCCCCGTCGCCTGCATCACGGTGTTGTGGAAGGCGATGTCGGCCGCGACGAACAGCTCCACGTCGTCGGTGTCGGCGGCGGACTGCATGTCCTGCAGCTGTTCCCGCAGCTGCGCCAGGTCCGCCGCGGTCCGCTTGACGGCGGCGAGCTCCGCGGCCCCGACCTCCAGCAGCCGGCGCGCGTCGATCAGGCTCTCCGACACCACCCGGCTCGACCGGGGCGCCGTGGCGGCCCGGATCATCGGATCCAGCGCGGTCCACTGCGCGGGCGGGTTCACGTAGGTCCCGCGGCCCCGCTGGATGCGCACGACGTTCTGCACCCGGAGCGCCTTGACCGCCTCGCGGACGGTCAGCCGGCTCACCGAGAACTGCTCGGCTAGCTCGCTCTCGGAAGGCAGCGCGACTCCAGGCGGATGGGTGCCGTCGATGATCGCCCCGAGCAGTCGCTCGGCGAGCTCTTCCGGCAGTGACACCCGGACCCCCTCGCGCGACATCAGATGTCCAGAACCCAGCGACCCTAAACGGCCCGTCCGCGCCCGGTCAAGTCCGCGGTCCACTGAGGACCGCCCACGGCCGCCGCCCGGCTGGGTATAGTCCGATGTGCTGGGAGTTTCGCGGACTTTGGTGGGGTTCTTGATGAGTGGTCGAACTCCCGTGGTGGAGTTGCTCCGGCAGCAGCAGGGCACCGCCACCGCCGGGGAGCGGAAGGTCTGCCGGTCGTTGCTGGCCGATTACCCGCTCGCCGGGCTGGAACCGGTGGCCCGGCTCGCCGCCCGGGCCGGGGTCAGCGCCCCGACCGTGCTCCGGCTGGTCGGCAAGCTGGGTTTCGTCGGGTACCCGGAGTTCCAGCAGGCGCTCAAGGACGAGCTGGGCGAGCGGCTGTCCTCGCCGCTGGACATGTACGCCAAGACCGCGGGCCGGGTTGGCGATCACGCCCTCGACCGGTCGGTGGAGGCCTTCACGCAGGGCATCCGGTCGAGCCTGGGGGCGGCGCCCGCCGCCGAGGTGGACGCGGCGGTGGCCCTGCTTGCCGACGCGCGCCGCCCGGTGACGACCATCGGCGGCCGCTTCAGCGGGATCCTGGCGCAGTACCTCGCCGGGCACCTCCGCGAGCTGCGGCCGCGCACCTCGCACGTGCCCGACGGCGGCGGCGACCGCGCAGCCGCGCTGCTCGACATGGGGCGCCGCGACGTGGTGGTGGCGTTCGACTACCGGCGGTACGAGAAGGCGACGATCCGGTTCGGCGATCTCGCCAAGGAGCAGGGCGTGGCGCTGATCCTGTTCACCGACCCGTGGCTGTCGCCGCTGGCCAGCTCGGCCGACATCGTGCTGCCCGCCAGCGTCCAGGCGCCGTCCCCGTTCGACTCCCTGGTCCCGGCCCTCGCCCTGGTCGAGGCGGTGGTGGCGGCGCTGGTCGACGAGCTCGGCGACGAACCGCGCAAGCGCCTGGCCCGCTACGACGACCTGGCCGAAGACGTCGCGGAGTAGCGACTCGGCGCGCCCGGCGGGTTTCCGCTGGTCATGGGGCCCGTGAGTACTTTGTGATGCTATGGCAGCACAAAGTACTCACGGGTTCTGACCTGGGGCACGGTGTCAGGCGGCGGCGAGGTAGCCCGCGAGCATGGCCAGGGCGACGTCGCGGATGCGGTCGTCCGGCGGGAGGAAGGTGGGGGAGTGGAGCAGTTCCGCGCCGCCGTGGGTGCCGACGAACATCATCAGGGACGGGAACAGCTCGGAGAAGTAGGAGAAGTCGTCCGACCCGGCCGAACGCAGGTCGTCGGAGACCCGCAGGCCCAGCTCGCCGAGCAGCGGGGCGGTCGCCTTCGCCAGCTCCGCGTCGTTGTCCAGGACCGGCTCGCCGTGCACGAGCTCGACCTCGGCGCAGCAGCCGTGCGCGCGGGCGGTCAGGTCGGCGACCTCGGCGAGTCTCTTGTGGACGTCCGTGCGATCGGCGGTCGCCATCGCGCGCACCGTGCCGCGCGCAACGGCTTGCCCTGGAACGACGTTCGCGGCAGTGCCCGCCGACAGGGTCGTCACGCCGAGCACGACCGAGGCCATCGGGTCGACGGTCCGGCTGATCATGCTCTGCAGCGCGACGATCACGTGCGCGAGCGCCACCACCGGGTCGTGCGTGCGGTGCGGGTACGCGGCGTGCCCGCCCTCGCCGCGCACGGTCAGCGTGAACTCGTCCGACGAGCCGTTGACCACGCCCGGCGTGCACGCCACCGTCCCGGCTGGCAGCAGCGGCTGCACGTGCGCGCCGATCACCGAACGGCACTGCTCTGCTTGCAGGACACCGCTTTCCGCGATCTCCGCAGCCCCCGAAGGATATGTCTCCTCGCGCGGTTGCAGCACCGCGAGCAGCGGCGCCGGACCACCGGCCGCGTCGACGGCGCGTGTCAGCGCGATCAACGCGGCGAGGTGCACGTCGTGGCCGCACGCGTGCATCGCGCCGGGATGCCGGGATGCCCAGTCGACGCCGGTCCGCTCGGTGATCGCGAGCGCGTCGAGCTCCGCTCGCACCGCGACGGCCGGGCCCTCGCCGCCGACCCGCACGACCGCGGCGGTGTCGCCGATCCGGGTCACCGCTCCCGGCAGGTTCGCCAGCGCCAGGTCCAGGGTGGGCCCTTCGGAGCCGGACACGCAGGGCCGGGCGTGGATCTGGTGGCGGATGTCCACTGCGGACTCCAGCTGCCGGTCCAGCTCCGTCAGCAGCCGCTTCACCGCTGGTCCAGGCGGTAGACGCGGCGCGCGTTGTCCTGGCCGATCATGCGGACCACCCGGATCGCGTCCGGCTCGGACCACTCGCCGGCCTCGACCCACTCCGAAAGCGCCTTGAGCATGCCCCGCCGCCACAGCAACGCGCCGAGGTGGTGCAGCTCTGGCGGGCCCCAGGCGTCGGAGGAGAACAGGATCTTCGCGAACGGCGCGAGCTCCAGCGACTCGGCGACCACCGCTGCGGAGCGGACGCCGCTGTAGTTCACGCCGAGACCCACGTCGAAGTACACGTGCGGGAACACCTGGGCCAGGTATCCGGCGTTGCGGTGGAACGGGTAGCAGTGCAACAGCATCAGGTCGACGCCGGAGGGCTCGACCAGCTTGATGAACCGCGTCAGCAGCAGCGGGTCGCAGCGGTGCAGCTCGACGTCGGGATCGCCGTACCCGGCGTGCAGCTGCAACGGCAGGCCCCGGTCGGCGCCCGACCACAGCAAGAAGCGCAGCAGCACCGGATCGTCCACGCGCGGGGAGCCGGACCGCAGCCAGTTCCCCGCGGCTGCAACGACTTCCGCCTCCGACGGGCGCTGCGGGTCGAAGTCGAAGCCGTAGCGGTAGGCGACGATGCTCTTGAGCCCGACCGCGTCGGCCGTGCGCTCCGCGAGCACCTCCGGGAACCGCGACGGCAGCTCGGCCGCGCCCACTCCGCTGCGCGCGAGATCCTCCAGCACCGTCTCCAGGCGCACGACCTCGTCGGCCGGGACGCCGGAGGCCGATGCCATCCCGCCGGGGGAGAGGATCTCGTCGCCCTTGTAACCGGTTTCGACCAGGTAGTGCCCGATGCCGCTGGCGGCCAGCAGCCGCCGGGTGACCTCCTCGGCACCGAGTTCTTCCCGCCGCGCCACGTAGTCGGCCGCATCGGCGTGCGCGGGCAGGCCGAGGACCGGGGCGCACCAGCGGCGGATGGCGAAGCCCAGCTGCGAGTCGAACTGCGTCATCCACGCCGGCACCGGCCGGTCGGATTCGGTGAGCATCAGCTCCAGCGCCGGGCGGTCCACCTCGCCGGCCAGCGCGCCGTGCACGTGGTGATCCACCAGCGGCAGGCCGTCGACGGCCGCCGCGAGGTCCTCAGTAGACATCCGCGATCCTCCGGGTGCGTTCCGCGTCGTCGAGTCCGTCGAGGTGCGCGAGTTCGGTGCGCTTCACCGAGAGCTGCGTGGCCAGCAGCGACGGGTCGAACCACGATCGCACCACGCCGTCGGATTCCAGCGCTTTCAACGCCGATTCGAGCGAGTCGGGCAGCGCGGGCACTCCGGCGAGGTCGGCCTCGGCGGCGTCCTCCGGCTCGTCGTAGCCGGAGGTCAGGCCCGCCAGCCCGGCCCGGATCAGCACGCCGAGCGCGAGCCGCGGGTTGGTCAGCCCGGCGAGATCGCAGGTGGCGACGAAAACGGTGGTCACAGCGCGCTCCTCGCGTCCTGTGGTTCCTGGGCGGCGAGTTCGGCGGTCAGCCGCTCGCCGATGCGCTGGGCCAGCCCAGGGGCGGCCAGCAGCACGACGGCACCGGCGAGGCACCAGGCCCCGGCGATCCACGGGAAGTAGGAGAACGGCGCGGGCTGACCGGTGGACTGCGTGAAGATCACGAAGCCAAGGTAGGCGATGCCCGCGATCGGCAGCACGATCTCGTACTTGGGGATCGAGGCGCGGCCGGAGAGCGTGAAGGCGATGACCCCGGCCCCGGCGACGGCGTAGGCGACCAGGATGCACAGCACGCCGATGGTCGCGAACCAGTAGTACGCGTCGAACGCGGAGATCCCGAACCCGGCGACGATCGCCACCAGGATCGCCGCCACCGTGCACACGAACGCCAAGGCGGCGGTCGGCGCGCCGGTGCGCGGGTTGGTCCGGGCCAGCCGGGCGGGGCCGAAGCCGTCGCGGGCCAGGGCGTAGACCAGCCGCGCGGCGGCGGCCGACGACGACAGCGCGGAGGCGAACGCCGACGCCACCGCGGTGAACGCGATGACCAGCGCGAACCAGGCCCCGACGTACTGCTCGGACAGCGTCGCGAGGGCGGCCTCGGAGCCGGCGAATTCCGCGACGCCCGCCTCGTCGGTGCCGAAGCCGATGGTCTGGGCGAACATCACGAAGACGTACAGCACGCCCGTCAGCAGCACGCTGCCGACCAGCGCCCGCGGGATGTTGCGCCGCGGGTTGTCGGTCTCCTCGCCCAGCGACGCGCACGCCTCGAAGCCCGCCCAGGACACGAACGCGAACACGGTCGCGGTCATGACCGCGCTGAGGGTCGTCCCCTGCGCGGTGAAGACCGACAGATCGAGGGTCTGCCCGCGCGGGGCCGAGCCGCCCGCCACCCGGCCGATGACCACGAACGCCAGCACCGCCATCGCGACGATCCCGACGCCTTCGACGATCAGCAGGGTGCGCGCGGTGATGCGGGTGTCGCGCGAGTTGAGCAGGCCGACCGCGACGGCGGCGAGCAGGGCCACGACCAGCCACGGCGTCGCGGCCGGGATCCCCAGCGCCTGCAGGAAGGCGTGCGCGAAGACGCCGGTCGCGGCGAGCGTGCAGGTGAGGAAGAAGAGGTAGGTGCCCAGCAGCGCGAAGCCGCCGAAGAACCCGGCGCGCGGCCCGATCGTCGCCCCGGCCAGGGCGTAGACCGAACCGGCGTGGTTGAAGTGCTGCGTGAGCCGCCAGAACCCGTAGCCGACCAGGGCGACGCCGATCAGCCCGAGGACGAAGACGAGCGGCACGGCCTTCCCCGCGGTGGCCGCGACGCCCGCGCCGTTGAGGCCCATCGCGAGGGTCGGGCCCATCAGGCCCACCGACAGGGCCAGGGCTTCCCATAAACGCAGCTTGCGTGGGGCGCGGGTTCGATCAGGCACGGCTGCTCCAGCTGGCGGCGAACGGCGGCCGCCGGCGGGCGACCCATCGGCACAGAATGAAACATCCATTCCATATCGGCAGTCAATAGCCCATTTTGAAACGAACATGCCACTCCGCGCGACGCCTCCGGCGCGATGCTCCGCCTGGCGGGTCGTTTGCCCTGCTAGATGGCCGTGCGCCGGGGTGACGCAAGGCGTCCGCAAGTCTGTGATCAGCCGAAACGTCGCGGTCCGCGGGACGTCCTCCGTGCGGCGAACGGTCGAACGTGATGAACGCCACGATTCGGCGTCATCCCACGTGGCGGATGTCCTGTGTGGACGATCCGGCCGGTTGCCGGCTGAGCCGTTCGCGTGGCTAAATTTCCCAGCTCGGCGGCGATCCGCACGTCCATCGGCGCCCGGCGGAGACTCGATGTGGCGACCGGGTGGGGCCGGATTCCGGCGCCGCGATGTCGTCACAGGCGTACTGACTGGTTGGTATGCGTGTGGTACTCCTGATGGACCGCCCAGGTGGGGGCGCGCTTGGAGGTGTGGTCATGGGCGACTCGCGGCACGAGTGGATCGAGCCGGGCGCGTACGAAGTCGCGCCGGGCGTGCACCGGATCCCGCTGCCCCTTCCCAACGACGGCCTGCGCGCCGTGAACGTCTACGCGATCGCCGACGGCGACACGCTGACGCTCGTCGACGGCGGCTGGGCGCTGGACGAGGCGCGCGAGCAGCTCGCCGCCGCGCTGCGCCAGATCGGCGCCGGGCTCGGCGACATCAGCCGGTTCCTGGTCACCCACGCGCACCGCGACCACTACACGCAGGCGGTGGCGCTGCGGCGGGAGTTCGGCTCCAAGGTGCTGCTGGGCGAGGAGGAGCGGCACACCATCAACGCCCTGGCGGACCCCGGGCACCGGCCGCTGGCCAAGCAGATCGAGCTGCTCGCCGAATGCGGCGCGAAGCCGGTGCGCGACGCGGTCATCGCCGCCCGCGACGACGGCCCGCGCGGCCCGCACTTCTGGGAAGAACCCGACGAGTGGATCGGCGAATCCACCGACATCACGCTCGCCGACCGGCCCCTGCGCGCGCTGGCCACGCCCGGCCACACCCGCGGCCACCTGGTCTTCATCGACGACGACGCCGCGCTGATGTTCGCCGGCGACCACGTGCTGCCGCACATCACGCCGTCGATCGGGTTCGAGCAGGCCCCCACCGAGACCCCGCTGCGCGACTACCTGGCGTCGCTGCGGCTCGTCCGCGCGCTGCCCGACATGCGGCTGCTGCCCGCGCACGGCCCGGCCACCGACAGCGTCCACCAGCGCGTCGACGAGCTGCTCGACCACCACGACTCCCGCCTCGACGCGATGGCGGCGGTCGTGGTGAACGGCGCGAGCACCGCGTACGAGGCGGCGCGGGCGCTGACCTGGACCCACCGCGAGCGCAGCTTCGACGAGCTCGGCGACCCCTTCAACCAGATGCTGGCGGTGCTGGAAACCGCCGCCCACCTGGACGTGCTGAGCCTGCAGGGCAAGCTCGTCAAGGAGACGGTCGAAGGGGTCGTGCACTACTCCGAGGCCTGACCGATGCGGATCAGGAACGGCAGCACGCACACGGCGAGCACGCCGCCGCCGATGGCCAGCGCGCTGTAGCTCGTCGAGGCCATCACGAGCCCGCTGGAGAGCCCGGCCGTCGCGCCGGCCAGCGAGACCGCGAGGTCGACCCGGCCCTGGATGCGGGCCCGGTTCGCGAGCGGGGCGGCGTCGGTGACCATCGCGGTCCCGCCCAGCAGGCCGAGGTTCCAGCCGAGCCCGAGCAGCCCCAGGCCGACCGCGAGCCCGGCGACGGAGTGCTCCGGGACGAACGCCGCGACGAGCCCGGCGGCCAGCAGCACGACGCCGCCTGCGGCGATCATCGCGTGCCGGCCGAACTTGTCGGCGAGCGCGCCGGTCAGCGGCGACGGCAGGTACATGCCCGCGATGTGCACGGCGATCACCAGGCCGGTCTCGGCGAGCCCGTGACCGTGGTCGCGCATGTGGATCGGTGTCATGGTCATCACCGCCACCATGACCAGCTGGGTCAGCACCATCGCTCCCGCACCGAGCGCCAGGCTGCCGCGCGGCCCGTTCCCGCTCGTCTGCGCCGCGCCGGAATCCTGTTGGGCGGCCAGCTCTCGCGCGGTCAGCAGTGGGTCCGGGCGCATCAGCACGGTCAGCAGCAGGGCCGCCGCGCCGTATGCGACGGCGGAGAGCAGGAACGGCCCGGAAAACGCAGGAAGGCCAACGGATTCTGCCGCTGAGCCGGTGACTTCCGTGAGGTTCGGGCCGAGTACCGTGCCGCCGGTGGTCGCCAGCAGCACGATGCTCAGGGCGCGCCCGCGGTGCGCGGGATCCGCCAGATCCGCTCCCGCGTAGCGGGCCTGCAGGTTCGTCGCGGTGCCCGCGCCGTAGGGCAGGAACGAGATCAGCAGCAGGGCGGCGTTGTCCAGCAGGATCGCCGCCACGATCCCGAGCGCCCCGAGCGCGCCGACGGCGAACCCGACCGAGAGGCCGCTGCGGCGGCCGCTGCGCTGCGACAACCGGCCGATCAGCAGTGCGGCGATGGCTGCACCGAGGGTGAACAGCGCGCTGGTGATCCCGGCCCAGCGCTTGGATTCGAGCATGTCCTCGGCCAGCAGCGCCCCGACGACCACGCCGGAGGACAGCCCGGCACCGGCCAGGACCTGCGAGCAGATCAGCGCGCGGATGGTCCGGCGCTGCACGCGTCGCCGGATCTGGTTTGCGGCATCGGAGTTCACGGCATCGTCGACGGTCACGCCCCCGCTCACCGGCCGGTTCGGGAAGTAGCCGGACACCGCGGAATTCCGCGCGAGGAAGGGGAAGAACGAGGCGCAATCATGGACATTGTCTACCTCTCGCGGTTGTGCCGGGGCAACCTTCGGCCGCGCGAGCGGGAATTCCGGCTCAGAGCACCGGGTGCATCTCGGGATGGGCCTGCCACCACTGGTGGAACCGCGGGTTGTCCGTGACATGCAGCAGGTAGGCGCGGGCGATCTCCCGGTAGAGCAGGTCCGCCTGCTCCCGGGTGATGCGGTCCGGCCGCCAGGCCACCAGCAGCCGCGCCATCAGCGGATCTCCTTCCAGGGGCAGGGCGACGGTGCCGGGGGGCACGGCGAATGTGGGCTCCACCACCCGGATCCCGTGTCCGTTGGCGACCAGCTCGCGGCCGCCGCCGCTGGGCGCCTCGAAGCGGATCAGGGGCTCGAAACCGGCTTCCAGGCACGCGGCCCGGAGCGCGGCCAGCGAGCCGTCGTCGGCGCCGGGCGGCCCGATCCACGCCTCGTCGCGCAGATCGCCCAGCCGCACCTGTTCGCGGCCGGCCAACCGGTGGTCGGCGGCCAGCGCGACGAAGCACGGATAGCGCGGGACCAGCACGCGGCTGGTGACCGGCCGCTCCAGCGGGACGTCGAAACCCGCCATGATGCCCAGCAGGGCCGCGTCGTACCGGCCGCTGGCGAGCGAATCCGCCAGCACCGCGGCGGAAGACTCGACGTGCAGCATCACCGAACGTCCCAGCGGGGCGGCCTGAACCCGGTCCACGATGCTCGAAATGCACGCTATGTGGGCACATCCCAGGCGCAGCGGCTCGGTCGACGCCTGCGGACTGCCCGCACCGCCGAACAGGGAATCGACCTCCGACAGCACGATCCGGGCGCGATCGAGGGTCCGCCGGCCGAATTCCGTCGGCACGACGCCGGTCCTGCTCCGGACGAACAGCGCATCGCCCAGCATCCGTTCGATCGCGTGCAGCTGGTTGCTCAGTGCAGGCTGGGTGAGTTCCATCCTGGCCGCGGCGCGCGTGATACTGCCCGCCTCCGCGATCGCGCAGATCATCCGGAGCTGCCGGATCTCGATCGTCATAGCGGAACTTTATATCGCCGCTTATGGGGCCAGGTGTCCTTCTGATGCCAGAATTCTCGCAACGTGCGCACGTTCCAGGAGTCGGGAGACCGGTATCCCCGCTCCGCCCCCTTGCCGAAATCTTCCTCGCTAGGAGGTCGAACGTGCCGAAAAGACCGCCTCATGCCGCCCGGAGCCGGCGCCCTGCCGCGCTTTGGATCATGCTGCTCAGCCTGGTCTTGGCCCTGATTTCGCCCGCCGTCGCGCAGTCGGCGCCGGGCCCGGCCGAAAAGCCCACCGCGCCAACGGAAAAGAGCCCGGTCCGCACGCTGGAGGCCAAGGACCGCCCGCCGCTGCCCGCGGACGACTCCGCCCAGCGGCGCAAGTACTTTGAAGTGCAGGACTTCCCGTTCCGGCCGCGCCCTTCGGCGCAGGCTGAGGTGCAGGCGCCGGACTGCGATCCGTCACAGTTCACCGGCAATACCGGAAGTGAACTCGTCCGTCAGATCCAGTCTGCCACCCCCGACTGCATCAACACGCTGTTCCGCCTTACCGGCGGTGACGCCCACGGGGCGTTCCGGGAAGAGCAGATGGTCACGGTCGCCAATGCGCTCCGGGACAACGCCGCCGCCTATCCCGGCGACAACAGCACGAACACCCTGCAGCTGGTGCTCTTCCTGCGCGCCGGGTACTACGTCCAGTGGGGCGACCCGGGAAGCGTGGGTGAGTACGGGCCGGCGCTCAAGGCGGCGATCCAGGGCGGGCTGGACGCGTTCTTCGGCAACCCGAAGTCCGGAACGGTCAGCGACGAGAGCGGCCAGGTACTCTCCGAATCGGTCATTCTGATCGACAGTTCCACCGAGAACGGCCGCTACCTGGAGGTCGTCAAGCGGCTGCTCACCGCCTACGACTCGTCCTACGACCAGTTCTATTGGATGGTCAACGCGGTCAACAGCGTCTACACCGTGCTGTTCCGCGGGCACCAGTTCCCGGACTTCGTCGACGCGGTCCACGCCGACCCGAGCGTGGTGGACACCGTGCACACCTTCGCGACGCAGCACCTCGACCTGCTCGGCACCAAAAACCGCTTCCTGACCGCCAACGCGGGCCTCGAGCTCGGGCGCTTCGTGCAGCACGAGGCGCTGCGCGACAAGGTCCGGCCGTTGCTCAAGGACCTGCTCGGCCGCAGTCAGATGACCGGCCCGACCGCGCCGCTGTGGGTGAGCGTCGCCCAGATGACCGACTACTACGACAAGCAGAACTGCGGCGAATACGGCACCTGCGACCTGCAGCAGCGGCTGACCGACGCGGTCCTGACCGTCAAGCACACCTGCTCGCCGAGCATCAGCATCCGCGCTCAGCAGATGTCGGCCGAGGAACTTGCGGCCAGCTGTACCAGCCTCAACGGCCAGGACGCGTTCTTCCACGACAAGGTCCAGGACGGCGGCCAGCCGGTGGCGGACGACAACAACACGACCATCGAGGTGGTCGCGTTCGACTCCAGCGCCGACTACCAGACCTACGCGGGCGTGATCTTCGGGATCAGCACCAACAACGGCGGCATGTACCTCGAAGGCGACCCCGCGAAGCCGGGCAACCTGCCGCGGTTCATCGCCTACGAGGCCGAGTGGCAGCGGCCCACCTTCGAGATCTGGAACCTCAACCACGAGTACACGCACTACCTCGACGGGCGCTTCAACATGCACGGCGACTTCGCGGCGTCGACCAGCACGCCCACGGTGTGGTGGATCGAGGGCGTCGGCGAGTACATCTCCTACTCCTACCGCAACCAGCCGTACCAGGAGGCGATCGACGAGGCCGGCAAGCAGACCTACCGGCTGAGCGAGTTGTGGGACACCACCTACAACAACGGCGACACCAACCGGACCTACCGGTGGGGATATCTCGCGGTCCGGTACATGTTCGACCGGCACCGCGCCGAGCTCGGCACCGTGCTCAACTACTACCGCCAGGGTGACTGGAACGGCGCGCGCGACTTCCTCACCCGCACCATCGGCACGAGCTACGACCAGGACTGGTCGAACTGGCTGAACGAGTGCGCCGCAGGCGCCTGCTCGACGCCCTGACCGATAGCGATCCAGCCGCGGGCGCGCGGTCGGCGTGGAGCCGGCCGCGCGCCTGCGCGCGTCGAATGGCAACGATCAGTGATCGGCGTCGTCGCTGTGCGTGCCCGAAAATCACCCGGCTGCCGCGTAGGGCGGTGAACTCCGGCGTGCCAGGCTTGAAGGGCTTGAGGCAGGTGGGGGGCGGGTACCTCGTTGGGGTCGAAGGGAACGTAGCTAGGAGCTCGTCATGTTGAGCAGGCACGAGCGGGACAGGCTCGCCGAGATCGAATCCGAGCTGGTGTCCGGCGATCCTCGGCTGGCGGAGAAGTTCGCCCGGTTCGACGGCGGCCGGAGCTGGGGTGGCATGCGCCGGCTCCTGGTGTTCCTGGTGCTCGTCCTCGTCGCGCTGCTGGCGGTGCTCTGCCTGGTGAGCGGGCTGGTGCTGACCGCGATCGCGTTGGTCATCAGCACCGCCGCCGTCGCGTTCGGCGTTTGGTGGCATGCCAGGCGGAAACTCCGGGAGTGACCGCCGATTTGTCCTGTATGGATGATTTACGGAGCCGGGTGGGGAAGCGCCTGCAGCACGGTGTCGGGCTCGACGAAGACGCCGTCGGGCAGGCTTCGGAGGCGTTCCAGGTGCGCCGCCGGGGCGCCCAGCGCGACGCACTGCTGGTAGATCTCCTGCTTGGTGGCCGGGAAACGCACATGGCAGAGGAACCTGAGGAGTTCTCCGCGATCGGGTACGGGCATCGTTCCCACCGCCCGTCGAGCCGGTTGGGTCGACATCCGGCTACCCCTCCCATGCGGCACGCACACGCGGCACGGTGATGACGGCGCGGATGGGGCTGGCGGGGACGCTGGAAAGCCGCGGGACGCAGAGATGAGCGGGCTCGGCGAAGCCGCGCGGCGCCGGGTCCTGGTCGTCCTGTGCGGCACGGAGATCACGAGCTGGGCGCCTTCCCGGTGCTGGCACCGGCGATCAGCGCGGACACCGGCTGGTCGGTGGCGCTGCTGATTCTCTGCGTGCCAGATCGTCCCGGCGCTGACCGGCGCGGCCGGATGGGCTACGGGCGGTTGTCGCGGATCACCACCGCGCGCAGCATGGCGGCCGTGATCGCCGCCGGCGCGGCGACGACCGGGCTGCTGGCCGCATGTCCGGAGAGTCCACAGTGGTCAGACGGCGACCATTTCGCGGGCCGCGAGGGCGATGGCCGGTGCGTCGATGCCCGCCTGGCCCAGCAGCTCGGCCGGCGTGCCGGAGCCCGGCATGCCGCGCACCGCCAGCACGCGCACCGGCGCCCCGGTGCCCGCGAGGGCGCTGAGCACGGCCTCGCCGAGGCCGCCTTCCGGCCAGTGGTCCTCGGCGGTGACCAGCCCGCCGGTCTCCGCGGCGGCCCGCCGCAGCGCGTCGACGTCCACCGGCTTGATCGAGTACAGGTCGATGACGCGGGCCTGGATGTCCTCCCGCGCAAGCGTTTCCGCCGCCTTGAGCGCCTCGTGCAGGGTGATGCCCGCGCCGACGAGCGTGACGTCGTCGCCGTCGCGCACCATCCGCGAGCCGCCGACCGGGAACTCCTCGCCGGGCTCGTAGATCACCGGCGTGGCGCCGCGGGTCGTCCGCAGGTAGCTGATGCCGTCGCGGTCGGCCATCTCGGCGACCAGCTGCACGGTCTGGTTCCCGTCGCACGGGTAGAGCACCGCGCTGCCGTGCACCGCGCGGAACTCGGCGAGGTCCTCCAGCGCCATCTGCGACGGCCCGTCCTCGCCGATCGACACACCGGCGTGCGAGCCCATCAGGCGCAGGTTCGCCCGGCTCACCGCGGCCATCCGGATGAAGTCGTAGGCGCGGCTGAGGAACGCGGCGAACGTCGAGGCGAACGGCACCCACCCGCGCACCTGCATGCCGATCGCCGCGGCGACCAGCTGCTGCTCGGCGATGTACATCTCGAAGTAGCGGGCCGGGTGGGCGTCGCGGAACAGCTCGGAGAAGGTCGAGTTCGACACCTCGCCGTCGAGCGCCACGAGGTCACCGCGGCGGTCGCCGAGCGCGCGCAGTGCCTCGCCGTAGGCCTTGCGGGTGGCGACCGCGGCGCCGGGCTCGAACGCGGGCAGCCCGCCGCCGGGCGCCTCGAAGACGTGCGGCGTCTCGTCGCCGGTCGGCTTCGCACAGGTCACCCGCAGGTCGCGGATGCCGCCGAGCTCGCGGATCGCCTCGTCCGGGTGCACCAGCGGCTTGCCGTGGAAGCCCGGCCGGTCCTCGACCTCGGCGACGCCCTTGCCCTTCTTGGTGGCCGCCAGCACGGCGACCGGCCGCCCGTCGCCGGACTCGGCGTCCTTCAGCGCGGCCTCCACCTGCTCCGGGTCGTGGCCGTCGATCTGCAGCACCCGCCACCCGGCGGCGTACGCCCGGGCGGCGTAGGCGTCGAGATCCCAGCCGTGCATCGTCTGCCCGGTCTGGCCGAGCCGGTTGACGTCGATCAGCGCGATGAGGTTGTCGAGCTGCTCGTGCCCGGCGTGCTCCAGAGCTTCCCAGATCGATCCCTCGGCCATCTCGCTGTCGCCGCAGAGCACCCACACCCGGTACGGCAGCCGGTCGAGCCGCTGCGCCGTCAGCGCCAGACCCACGCCGATCGGGAGGCCCTGGCCGAGCGAGCCGGTCGCGACGTCGACCCAGGGCAGCACCGGCGTCGGATGGCCCTCCAGGCGGCTGCCGAACTCGCGGAAGGTGAGCAGCTCGGCGTCGTCGATCGCGCCGACCGTCTTCAGGCACGAGTAGTACAGCGGGGACGCGTGACCCTTGGAGAAGATCAGGTGGTCGTTGCGCGGGTCTTCGGGGTGGTCGAAGTCCAGCCGCAGGTGCCCGTCCAGCAGCCCGGCCATCAGGTCGGCGGCAGACATGGACGACGTGGGGTGCCCGGAACCGGCGGCGCTGCTGGCCCGCACGGAGTCGACCCGCAGCTGCTGCGCCAACTCGATTCGGAAGCTCAGATGGTCCATGCCAGGGGAGATGCCCGCACGCACCTCCACCGAAACCAGCATCAGCAGGTCCGCGGTTTCGATCGAAACCGCGAGTGAGGGGGCGTCGGGGGATCGCAGTTTCAATTGAAACTGCGATCCGTGCCGGTACCTGCCCGGCCTGTCAGGTCAGGTCGGTGTTGCTGAGGCCGGTGAGGAGGCGCTTGATCACCTCGGGGTCGATCTCGGCCGTTTCGTCGGTCTGGTGCTCGGCCTGGGCGCGCCTGCTGCGGGAGCGGCGCGGCAGCGGCACCGCGTTCGCCGAGACACCACCCGGCAGCGGCAGCTCGCACCACACGAGGGTGCCGCCGCTGCGCAGGGTCGTCGCGCCGCAGCGGCCGCCCGCGAATCCGGGCGCCAGCGCCGGCGGGACGCTCGCCAGCTCGTCCTCGACCTCGGCGACGAGGCTCTCGCCGCTGAGCCGCAGGCGGACGGTGATGAAACCGGGGGTCTCGGGGTTCGCGCTGTCGACCGCCGCTGTCACCAGCGCCGTGGTGAGCTGCGAGGTCTCGCCGATCAGCTCCCGCAGGGACCACTCGGCGAGGGTGAACCGGACGAACATCTCGGCGCAGTTCACCGCGCTGGGCAGCGCGATGAGCCGTAGGTCGTCGACTTGGGAGGTCTGAGTGTTCACCTGGTTGTCGTCCTCCATCCGCGTCCGCTGCGCGCCTTCACCCGTGAGCCTTATCTTGCCAACACGAGCGGGTGGCTTGACTTCAGGGGCGGAACTACGGGCGTCACCGCTCGCGGCTCGGTTTCGGGCTGGCTTTTCGATCTCTCCGGCGTGCGCACCACGCGGCGACAGCTTGGCCCCGCCCGGTGCGGTGCCTCAGGTGGCTCGGTGCATCTGTTCGCCATCCCTTGACTGTCTGTTGTGGACGATCTCCGGGGAACCCCGTTCCAGCGCAGCGAATTCCGGTGTCGAGCGCCGAACGCGTCGGCACCGGGCGGGCCGGGCACAGTGGTCTGGCCAGAAACGTACGGCACGAATCGCGGTTGGTACAGACCGGTACGTATCGGTTCCACAACGGCAGTGCCCGAGCCCGGTGCCCGGC
This sequence comes from Saccharopolyspora shandongensis, assembly GCF_900106995.1. Lineage (GTDB taxonomy): Bacteria > Actinomycetota > Actinomycetes > Mycobacteriales > Pseudonocardiaceae > Saccharopolyspora > Saccharopolyspora shandongensis. The sequence continues at coordinate 106,970 of NZ_FNOK01000026.1, read as the reverse complement.
GGGGTGCCCGCTGGTCGGCGGGCACCCCGATCGGGTCACACGAGGGCGTCCAGGCCCTCCTGCATCGCCTTGCCGATCAGGTCGATCTCGGACTCGCTGATGATCAGCGGCGGCGACACCGCCAGCGCCTTGCCCAGCGGGCGCACGATCACGCCGAGATCGCGGATCGCGGTCTGCGCGCGGCCCACGGCGCCGGGGTCGGCGGCCAGCACCTCCGGCGCCAGCTCGACGGCGCCGAGCAGGCCGGTGCCGCCGCGCACCTCGGCGACGGCGGGGTGGTCGGCCAGCTGCTGCAGCGCGTCGTGCAGCGGGCGCTCCAGCTCGTCGGCCCGCTGCAGCAGCTTCTCCCGCTCCAGGATGTCCAGGTTGGCCAGGGCCGCGGCGGCCACCGTGGGGTGCCCGGAGTAGGTCGCGCCGTGCCGGAACGGGCGGCCCGGGTGGTTCCAGAACGGCTCGGCCACCCGCTCGGCGATCACCACGCCGCCCAGCGGCAGGTATCCGCTGGTCACGCCCTTGGCGAAGGTGATCATGTCGGGCTGCAGGCCCCACCGCTCGACGCCGAACCAGGTGCCGACCCGGCCGAACCCGCAGATCACCGCGTCGGCGACGAACAGGATGTCGTGCTCGGCGCAGATCTTGGCGACCGCCTCCAGGTAGCCCGGCTCCGGCGGGTACAGCCCGCCGGCGCCCATCACCGGCTCGGCGAAGAACGCCGCCACCCGGTCGGCGCCGAGCTGGTCGATGGCCTCCCGCAGACCCTCGGCGTCGTCGTGGGCGACCCGGCCGACCTCCGGCACGAGCTGGCCGAACCCGGCCTGGTTCACCTCGATCCCGCCGATGCTGGTGCCCATGCCGTTGGTGCCGTGGTAGGCGTTGCCGCGGCTGAGGATGTGGGTGCGCTGCGGCTGCCCGCGCTGCGCCCAGTACTGCCGGGCCAGCTTGGCGGCGGTGTCGATCGACTCGCCGCCGCCGGTGGTGAGGAAGATCTTCGCGCCGTCCATCGGGGCGAGCTGCGAGAGCCGGTCGGCGAGCGCCTCGGCAGGCGGGTTGGTGAAGTCGTTGAACACGAAGTAGGACTCCAGCTCGCGCATCTGCGCGGCGGCGGCCTCGACGATCTCGGTGCGGCCGTGGCCCACGTTCGCGTACCACAGACTCGCGGTGCCGTCGAGGTAGCGGCGGCCCTCCTGGTCGTAGATCCAGACCCCGTCGGCCTTGCTGACGCAGAACTGGCTGCTCTTGACCTGGAACATGTCCGCGAACGGGTGCCACAACGCGGTGTCGCGCGGTGCTGTCGACATGCAGTCCTCCTTCGGTATCGCGCCCCCAGCTTGGTCGTACCACCCGCCGGTACGCCAGTGCCAAAACGCCGAAATTCGCCGATCGAGTTGGCCAGATCGCCACCGATGATCACGCGCTGTGATTGCGGGACCGGTCACAGCCGGGACCTTCTCCTCTGCTGGCGGCCCGCCGCTGACGGCAGTGTCGTGGTTTTTGCCGACCCGTGAAGGTGCTCGCCGCATGAGTAGCCCTGTGTCAACCTCAGTCCTCCTCGACCGCACCCCAGGGGACCGTGACGCGAACCAGCCACGAGAAACCACGCAACGGGAAATCGGGCTGAACGCAACCACCACTGTGAATCGCGGAGAGGCGGACCGGTCATGAGCTGGCTCCCGATGCTCCGCCGCCAGTCATCCGATTCCGCCGACGAGCGGCCGTGGACGCCGGAGGAGGTAGCGGTGCTGGCCGAGGCGGTGCGCCGGGCGCCCTCCGTGCACAACACGCAGCCCTGGTCGCTGCGAGTGCAGGGGCGCGCCGCCGTGCTGCGGCTGCGCTCGACGGCGGAGCTCGCCCACCACGACCCGGACGGCCGCGACCGGCGGCTGTCGTGCGGCGCGGCGGTCGCCAACCTCGCGATCGCGATGCGCGGGCTGGGCTGGGCGACCGACGTCCAGTGGCACGCCGACGAAGGCGAGGCGATGGTGATCGGCACGCGCCGGCGGCCGACGACCGCGATCGACCGGGAGCGCCGCCGAGCCATCGGCCGCCGGGTGAGCTTCCGGCGCGCCTTCAACACGCGCCCGGTCCCGCACCTGGCGCGCACCGCCGTGGCGACCGCGGCGACCACGCAGGCCACCTGGGTGGACGGGCCCGCCGAGGAGCACGCGCTGGCGCGCCTGCTGGCCTATGCCGCGCGCGCCAATCACGCCGACAAGACCTACCAGCGCGAGCTGGGCGCCTGGATCGGGCCGGTCTCGGACGAGGGGCTGCCGGCGGAGGCGCTGCCCACGCGCGGCGTGTCCGCGACCGGGCTGGCGACCGGCGCCACCCGCCTGCCCGACCAGGAGCAGATCGCCCGGTCGCTGGCGCAGGAATCGGTGCTGGTCTTCAGCACGATCACCGACGGCCCCCGGGACCAGCTGCTGGCCGGGGAGGCCGCGGAGCGGGCCTGGCTGGAGGCGACGCGGCTGGGCCTGGTCGCGTCGGTGATGACGCAACCGCTGCGGCTGTCGGAGGTCCGCGCCGGGCTGAGCGTCGAGCTCGGCCTCGGCGGGATGCCGCAGCTGCTGATGCGGATCGGCTACCCGCTGGCGATCCCGGTGCCGCGAGCCGGCCGCCGCCCGCTGCCGGACCTGTTCGCCGACTGACCGTCCACTGTGTTCACTAAGCCATCCGGCGGGTGAATCCCGCCCGGTGCGCCGCCCCGCGTCCGGCTGGTGGGACGGGCGGATACCGCATTGACATGCCGGTGGTGCTCTGTTGCGATTGATTCGTGATGTTCCCGGTGCTCACGAAGCGGCGGCACGTGGATTTCCGCCGCGTGTCGGCCCAAGCGTGTCGTTCCTAGCGCTCCGCCAGCCCGGGCTCCGCATCGCGGCGGAGGTCCGGATCAGCAGGCAGTCCACATCGGACTGAAATCTCGGACCCAGGGAGCACGTGTGTCCAGCGTCCTCATCATCTCCGGCAGCCCGTCGCGCACCTCGAAGACCGAACGGATCGGCGAGCACATCGCCCAGCGCATCGCGGCGTCCGGCCGCAGCGCCGAACACCTGCGCGTCCGCACCCTGCCCGCGGATGCGCTGCTCGGCGCCGACACCCGGGCCCCGGCGATCGCCGAAGCCATCGGCAAGGTCGCCGAGGCCGACGGCGTCGTGCTGGCCACCCCGACCTACAAGGCGGCGTATTCCGGCCTGCTGAAGGCCTTCCTCGACCTGTTGCCGCAGTTCGGCTTCGCCGGCAAGGCGGTGCTGCCGCTGGCGACCGGCGGCACGGTCGCCCACGTCCTGGCCATCGACTACGCGCTGCGCCCGGTGGTGCACTCGCTGGGCGCCCGCCACGCGGTGCAGAGCTTCTTCTTGCTGGACAAGCACATCTCGGTGGTCGACGACCAGCTCAGCGTCCACCCGGACAGCGCCGAACCGCTGGCCGACGTCATCGAGCAGTTCACCAAAGCGCTGGACGGCGTCCCGCACTCGACCGTCCTCGGCCGCACGGCCTAACGGCACGAGGTAAAGGGCGCCTCCATCTTTTCCCTGTTGTCGGCATGATTCCCGAGACGCACTGGGCGGGCTCACGGGCAGCCACAACGCCGAACGGGCGCACGTTATGAGACTCGCCGTGCGATGTGGTCGAGTGCGTCGCCAAGGGTGGATGGCAACGCTGGGCGTTGCTCTGGTGGCGCCGCGGTCCGGCGGAGAATGACTTCTGTCCGTGCCGATGCGATCTCGCCGACCATCGAAGCCACGTCGGCGGCGACCCGTTCGGCTTCGGACCATGATCCGGCGAGCAGGGATGCCCTGAGCAGGTTCGCCCGGTGAATGTAGAGCGCCCACCGGAAGTGTTCGCGTCCTTCGGATCGTTCGACGGCGGCCGCCAGGCGCGGGAGTGCCTTGTCGTAGTTGCCGAGGCTGGCGTACACCATCCCCTCGTGTCCGGCGAGTTCGCGTTCGTCGAACCACCATGACCAGCCCGGATCGCGGCCGGTGGTGCCGTCGGTGAATGCGGAACGGGCACGATCGAATACCCGCAGGGCTTCGGTCTCGTCGCCGAGCGCGGCCAGGGCGCGGGCGGTGCGAACGTCGAACAGTGCCCGGACCTGGCCGGGTAGTTCGGCCCGGCCGCTCATGCGGGTCGAGATCCGCAGTGCTTCGCGGGCACGGCCGACGTGCACGCTGGCTAGTGCCTGGTTAGTGAGGATGAACCACTGCATTGACGTGTCGCCTGCGATGTGGGCGAGTTCGAGCGCTTCGGCGTTGACCGCCCGCGCCTCGTCGTGCCGCTCGGCATCGAACAGCAGCCATCCGGAGAGTTCGCCGAGCTCGGCAGTGACGGCTTCGAGGTCCCGTTCGATCGCCGGTACGCAGCGGCCTTCGCCGAGAATGCCCTGCGCCCGCCGGAAGCACCGCAGGGCGATCGGGGCGACTTCGGCTCCCCCGTGCACGCCGTCGAGGGCGACGAGGTGGGAGATCGTCCGGCGCATTTCGTCGAGGTAGTCACTTGTTGCGGGTGCGTCCTGATCGGCCATCGGGAGGATCACCCCGGATTGGGTCGGTTCGGGGTGATCCTCTGACGCTCGCAGAGCCTTTCCGGTGGGTGGGGTGCTGGTGGAGAACCCGAGTTCGGCGTCGTCAGCGGCACCCAGCACGGCCCGGAACCCGGCGCGGTAGTCCCGTCCGGGGCAGCGCACCGCGCCGCGTTCCAACCGAGCTATGTAGTGCGCGTCGAGGGCTCCGGCTCGTCGGGTGTGCTGAGCAACCCAGGCGTTGACGGCTTCGGCGAGCTCAGCACGGGACGACGGTTCCCCTGGCATCCGTGGGGAGGGGGTCGCCTCACGGGCTGCGCGGAGTCGATCGTTGCGGGCGCGGGCCATGCTGTTGATGCTGCCAGGCGCCCCGATCTGCCCCAACCTGCCCAACCCGAATGCCCTAGGCCTGGCGCGGTCTGGTGTCGATGTTCGAGGCATGCATGAGGCACTGGCGATGTTGCTCGGGCTGCTGGCCTGGTCGGTGATCTTCGTTCCGCTTTTCATCGTGTGGTGGCTGCCGGGACACCGGGAGAAGCAGGCGCTGAAGGCGGAGGCGCGGCGTCGGGAGGAACGGCTGTAGAAGCCGGCGCGGCCACGTGGCCGCACCGGCCGAGAGCGGCACCCGGATCGTCGTCCGGGACTGACCGCGTGGCTCGTCCGGGCGTGGTGCTGACGCCCTTGTCCATTGTGGACTCAACGGCCTCCACGGTCTAACAGCGCCCTTTTCATCGCGTCTCCGGCTCAGCGCAGTTCCGGCGGGTTGGTCTCGGAGGTGCTGATCGCCGAGTCCTCGACGCCCCACTTGCGCACGATCCGCTCGTAGGTGCCGTCCTCGATCAGCTTGTTCACCGCTGGCTGCAACGCGGGTGCCAGCGGCGAGTTCTTCGGCAGCGCGAATCCGACGTTCAGGCGCCGGAACTCGTTGAGGAACCGCAGGTTCGGCTGCTGGCTGACCGTGTAGCGCAGCCCGTTGATCGTGCTCATCAGCACGTCGACCTTGCCCTGCTGCAGGGCGGAGTACTGCGCGCTCATCTCCTTGAAGACCAGCACCTGGTAGGCCGGCCGGCCCAGCTCGCCGCAGCGGTGCTGGTGGGCGTTGAGCGTCGTCTCGAACGTCGTGCCCGCGCCGGTGCCGATGGTGTGCCCGCACAGCTGCGTGACGTCGGTGACCGGGGTGAGATCGCTGTCCTGGCGGACCGCGAGGCCCTGGCCGTCGTTGAGGTAGGTCACGAAGTCGACGGTCTTCTTGCGCTCCTCGGTGACCCCGAAGTTGCCGGTGCCGACCTGGAACTTGCCGCTGCCCAGCGCGGGCAGGATGGTGTCGAACGCGGCGTCCTGCCGGTCGATCCGCACGCCGAGCACGCGGGCGACGGCTTCGGCGACGTCTATGTCCACGCCGACGGCGGTCCGGTTGTCGGCCAGGTAGAACGCGCCGGGCGGGCTGCCGTCGAGCGAGCTGCCGAAGGTCAGCACCCCGGCCTGCCTGACGTCCGGCGGCAGCAGCGCCGCGATCGCTTCGTCCTTGGGAACAGCGGAGATCACGTCGGCGGTCGCATCGAGACCGGGCGCGGCTTCGGTCGGGATCGCGCCGGGCGCGCAGCCGGCGAGCAACCCGGCCGCGGTCAGCATCACGACGATCGTTCTGAAACGGGGCAGCATTCGGTGTGAACCCTTCGAGTGCAGCGATCGGGCGAGGTGGTGGTGGCCCGTGCGAGGTGGTCAGCTGCAGCGGCTGTTTTGGATGTGGTGCAGTCGGGTGTGGTAGCGCGGGCTTTGTGTGTTTGAAGCGGCGCAGCCGCTTAGCCCACCCTCGCAACTCGCACCGCCGCGGGTTCTCAGACTGTGCCCGCCTTCTGGGCTACTGGGCGAGGCCAGTCCCCGATGCCGCGTATTGGACATACGTAAGTCGGGGCTCCCACAGCCAGGCGGCGTCTGTAACTCCCGCAGGGGGCCGCTACCCGCACCGCCACGCAAGATGAGTCTGGAAATAGCGTTCTGCAGCGGCTGGTGGCGCGAAGGAGGGATGACGTCAGCCGCGACAAGCGGCCGACCACACCAGGGCGAGGTCGATGTGGGCGCGTTTCACCAAACGCAGTTGCCTGGTCACGCAACGAGAATCGCCGGATGCCGGATGGGTGTCAACGACGATCAACCTGTGGGACGGCCTTGACCCCGCGGCCGGGACGGCTAGCGTGTCAGGCGGTGGTGGTCCCCGCCGACGTCGTTCGGCGGCCGTTTCCTGCGAGGCGTTCCTCTCCTTTTCGTCCAAGCAGCGCGATTTCCGCGGGAAATCGACGCGCTGATCTCCGCGGATTCGCCGCACGACAGGGAAGTCCCGATGACCCGATCAACGCATCTGCAGGCGGTGCCCGAAACCGGGCCCGCCACCGTCGCCCCGCCACCTGTGGTGCCCGCGCGGCATCCCGGCAGGTGGATCGCCGCCGTCGCGGCGCTGGTCGTGTTCGCGCTCGTGGTGCATTCGATGGCCACGAACCCGAACTTCCAGTGGCCCGTCGTCGCCGCCTACTTCACGCTCCCGGCCGTGCTGAACGGCCTTTGGCTCACGCTGTGGCTGACCGCCGTCACCATGGTCCTCGGCTTCGCGCTGGGCGCCGTGCTGGCCGTCATGCGGCTGTCCGGCAACGCCGTCCTGAACTGGCTGAGCTGGACCTACACCTGGCTGTTCCGGTCCATCCCGCTGCTGGTCCAACTCCTGTTCTGGTTCAACATCGGCGCGCTGTACCCGACGCTGAGCTTCGGCCCGTGGTTCACAGTGGACACCGTGAACCTGCTCGGCGGCACCACGACGGCGGTGATCGGCCTGGTGCTGCACGAGGCCGCGTTCGCCGGGGAAGTGGTGCGCGCCGGCATCCTGTCGGTCGACGCGGGCCAGACCGAGGCCGCGCAGGCGCTGGGCATGACGCGGATGCGGGTGCTGCGCCGGATCGTGCTCCCGCAGGCGATGCGCGCGATCATCCCGCCGGCGGGCAACATGCTCATCGGCACGTTGAAGGGCACCTCGATCGTCAGCGTCATCGCAGTGCACGACCTGCTCTACTCGGTGCAGCTGATCTACAACCGGAACTACCTGGTGATCCCGCTGCTGCTGGTGGCGACCGTCTGGTACCTCGTGATCACGTCGATCCTGACCGCGGGCCAGTACTACGTCGAACGCCACTACGCCCGCGGTGCCCACCGCGAGCTGCCGCCGACACCGCTGCAGCGGCTGCGCGCCGCGCTGAAGGGAGCCCGGTGATGCTGCGGATTACCGGTTTGCACAAGAGCTTCGGCGCCACGCCGGTGCTGCGCGACGTGGATCTGGCGGTGCGGCAGGGCGAGGTGACCTGCGTGATCGGCCCGTCCGGCTCGGGCAAGAGCACGCTGCTGCGCTGCATCAACCACCTGGAGAAGGTGGACGCCGGGAGCATCGAGGTGGACGGCGTGCTGATCGGCTACCGCGAGTCGGCGGGCAAGCTGCACGAGCTCGGCGACCGCGCGATCGCCCGCCAGCGCGCGGGGATCGGCATGGTGTTCCAGGGATTCAACCTGTTCGGGCACCTGACGGTCCTGGAGAACCTGATCGAGGCGCCGGTCGGCGTGCTCGGTCTGTCCAAGAAGGACGCCTTGGTGCGGGCGCGGGAGAAGCTGCGCCGCGTCGGCCTGGCGGATCGCGAGGACGCCTACCCGCGGCAGCTCTCCGGCGGCCAGCAGCAGCGCATCGCCATCGCCCGCGCGCTGGCGATGGAACCGAAGCTCCTGCTGTTCGACGAACCGACCAGCGCCCTGGATCCGGAGCTGGTGGGGGAGGTGCTGGCGGTGATGCGCGACCTGGCCGCGGCCGGTCAGACGATGGTCGTGGTGACGCACGAGATCGGTTTCGCCCGGGAGGTCGCCGACACCGTCGTGTTCCTGGACGGCGGCGAGGTGCTGGAAACCGGGCCGCCGGGCAAGGTCCTGGACGACCCCGGGCAGCCCAGGACCAGGGACTTCCTGCAACGCGTGCTGTGATCTCCGTCGTATTTCCCGGAATCGGATCGTGGCAGGGTGGGTGGCTCCGGGCGAAGGGAGTCGATGATGACTGGGCGCAGTCCGAAGCTGCAGCGCGCTTACGACCTCAAGAGCAAGGAAGAAGCCGAAGCGGTCTACGACGAGTGGGCGGCGGAGTACGACGCGGACATGGTCCAGGGCATGGACTACGTGGCGCCCGCGAACGCCGCGAACCGCCTGGTGCACCTGGCCGGCGACCCGGGGCCGGTGCTGGACGCGGGCTGCGGCACCGGCCTGGTCGGCGCGGAGCTGGCGCAGCGGTCGGTCGCGGTGATCGACGGGATCGACCTGTCGCAGGGCATGCTCGAGAAGGCCCGGGCCCGCGGCATCTACCGCGACCTGGCCAAGGCAGACCTGACGCGGCGCCTGGACATCCCCGACGACACCTACGGCGCGGCGATCTGCGTCGGCACGATCACCGACGGCCACGTCGGCCCGGAGGTCTTGAACGAGCTGGTCCGGGTGGTCCGCCCGGGCGGCCTGGTCGTGGCGACGGTGGCGCACGTCTGGGAGTCCCGGAAGGTGGGCGAGCACATCAACGGCCTGGCCACCGACGGCCGGATCCGCCTCCGGGAGGCGGACGAGTGGGAGTCGGTGCGGGGCGAGGACGTCCGCTGCCGGATCCCGGTCCTCGAAGTCCGCTAGCGCGAAACCCGTTCAAGGGCACCTCCGAATCTGCCGGGGGTGCCCTTCTTCGTGCCCGAAAAAAGTTGACAGTCAAATTTCAAATGAGAGTAGGATGTCAACATTCTCAGGAGGGAGTGGTCGTGCGCGAGAGCATGCTGGGGCGGCTGCGGGAGGCGGACCGGCTGCGCCGGCTCGGTTCGGCGGCCATGGCCGAGCGCGGGCGAGCCAGGTTGGCCGCGCAGGTCGCCTACGCCAGGGCGAACTCGCCCTTCTACCGGCGGCTCTACCGGGGCCTGCCCGACCGGGTCACCGACCCGGCGCTGCTGCCGGTGACCGGCAAGAAGGCACTGATGGCGGAGTTCGACGACTGGGTCACCGACCGCTCGGTGACATGGTCGGCGGCACAGGAGTTCGTGGCCGACCCCGGCTCGGCCGGGCGGCCGTTCGCCGGGCGGTACACGCTGATCACGACGTCGGGGACGACCGGCGCGCCGGGCATCTTCGTGGTCGACCAGCGGGCGCTGGCGGTCAACGTCGCGCTCGCGTCGCGGATGCGGGGTTCCTGGCTGGGCGCGGCCGGGCTGGCCGGGGCGGTGGCGCGCGGTGGCCGGATGGCGCTGGTCGTGGCCACCGGGGGCCACTTCCTGGTGGCGGCCGGGTCCGAGCGGCTGTTCGCCAACCCGGTCACCCGCCGGCTCGTGCGGGTGTTCTCCGCGCACGCGTCGATGGCGGAGCTGGTGGCCGGGTTGAACGGCTTCCGGCCCGCGATCGTCATCGGCTACGCCAGCGTCCTCTCCCTGCTGGCCCGCGAGCAGCGCGAAGAGCGCCTGCACATCGATCCGGTGCTGGTGGAGACGGCAGGCGAAGCGGTCGCGCCGGGGGAGCGGGAGCGGATGGCCGCGGCCTTCGGAGCGCGCATCCGCGACACCTACGGGGCCACCGAATGCCCGTTCCTGACCGATGGCTGCGCGCACGGCTGGTACCACGTCAACAGCGACTGGGCGGTGCTGGAACCCGTCGACGCCGACCACCGGCCGGTCGCGCCCGGCGAGCTCTCGCACACCGTGCTGGTGAGCAACCTGGCCAACCGGATCCAGCCGATCCTGCGCTACGACCTGGGCGACAGCGTCCTGCAGCGGCCGGACGCCTGCCCGTGCGGCGACCCACGGCCCGCGTTCCGGGTGCGCGGCCGAGTGGCCAACAGCCTCACCTTCCTCGCGCCGGGCGGGGAAACGGTCGAGATCCCGTCGATGGTGCTGAACACGCTGATCGACCGGGTGCCGGGGGTCGGCCTGTTCCAGGCCGAGCAGACCGGGCCGATGGCGCTGCGGATCAGGCTCACCTGCGCCGCGGGCGCCGATGCCGAGGAGGTCTGGCGCGCCGTGCTCGACGGAGTGGCCCGCGCCCTCGCCGACCGGGGCTTGGGGGGCGTCGACCTGCAACGCGCCGCGGAGCCGCCGCGGCAGGGCCGGGGCGGCAAGTTCCGCACCGCGATCCCGTTCGACCCGGCGCAGCAAGGAGAATCGAGCCATGACGGCAAGCCCTGAACCGAACCCGGCCCCCGGACTGCGGGCGAAGAAGAAGGCCAGGACACGCTCCGCGATCCAGCGGCAGGCGTTGCGGTTGTTCGCCGCCCAGGGCTACGAGGCGACCACCGTCGAGCAGATCGCCGAGGCCGCGGAGGTCTCGCCCAGCACCGTTTTCCGCTACTTCCCGACGAAGGAGGAACTGGTCGTCTCCGACGGCTACGCCCCGGAGGTGGTCGAGGCGTTCCGCGCCCAACCCGCGGAGCTGACTCCGCTGCAGGCCGTCCGCGGGGCGATCGGTTCGGCCTTCGGCGGGCTCTCCGGCGACGAAGTCGCGCGGCGGCGGCAGCTCCAGGAACTCGTGCTCACCGTCCCGGAACTCTGGGCGGCGAGCCTGGGCAACATCAAGCAGACCCAGCGCATGCTCGCCGGGCTGGTGGCCGAACGGGCCGGTCGCGATCCCGCGGACGCGGCGGTCCGCAGCTTCACCGGAGCGGTGTTCGGCGTGCTGCTGGAGGTGTGGCTGCGCTGGGCGGAGGATCCGGACCTGGACGCGCTGGAGGCGTTGGACCGGGGCCTGGCTCACTTGGAGGCGGGACTGCCGCTGTGAAGCGGATTTTCGCTCACGCCGACCCAGCACCGGCCCTGCGCGGGATGAAACGAGCGGTGAATCCCTGCGGCTGCAGGAGTTCCTGGAACTTCGGCGGGCAGGCACCGTCCTCTGTGGTCACCTCGTACTCGCGCACCAACCAGAAGGCCGCCAGCGCCATCTGGATCATGCCGAGCTGGGTGCCGACGCAGACCCGGGGTCCGGCGCCGAACGGGATGTAGGTGTGGCGGTGCGGGGACGCCTGCGCGTCGAGCCACCGCTCCGGCGCCAGCCGGTCCGGATCGGACCACCAGCGCGGATCCCGGTGGATCAGGTACGGGCTGAACATCACCTGGTCGTTCGGCCGCAGCCGCCACTCGCCGAGCTCGGTCTCCCGCCGGGCGGTCCGCCCGATCAGCCAGGTGGGCGGCCACAACCGCAGGACTTCCTTGATCACCGCCTCGGTCTGCGGCAATGCGGACAGCGGCGGCGCCTCCTCGTGCGGCCAGGCCTCGGCCTCTTCGGACACCCGGCGCCGCAGTTCGGGTTCGGTCGCCAGCACCCGCACCAGCCACGTCAGCGCCGAAGCCGGCACCCCGTACGCGGCCAGCATGATGCCGCGGAGCAACCGCTGGACCTGGAGCTCGCTGAGCTCGGGATCTCGCGCGGCGAGCAGCACGTCGAGCAGGTCCTGCGGCTGCTCGGGCCGTGCCGGCGAACTCGCCTGGCGCTGCCGGATCTTCTCGGTGATGACGACCAGCGTGCTCTCCCGCGCCCGGAGGAATCGCCGGATGCGCTTGGACGGCCACCAGGCCGGGAACAGCTGCGAACTGCCGCCGAGCGGCTCGATCGCCTTGACGTTCTCGGTGAGGACCTCCGGCACGCCGCCGGAGTCGGCGCCCAGGCAGAAGTCCGCCGTGGCGCGGCCGGCGAATTGCTCCATCACGTCGAGGACTTCTACCCGGCGCCCACCGGTTTCGTCGAGCGTCCGCCGGAACAGCGGGTGCAGCCGGGCCGAATGGGCATGGGAGACCGTGCGGCTGAGCCCGTGCCAGCCCTTCCGCCTGGCGGTCATCCACACCTGCGCGTCCGTCGCCGCGCGCTCCGGATCGATCCGCGTCGCGATCGGCGTGCTCTCGCTGTGGAAGTCCTCGTTGGTCCGGGCGAGCATGTCGTGCACCAGATCCGGCGCGAGCACCACGATCGTGCGGTCGTCGAAGGAGAAGACGTCGCCGTACTCCTGGTGGCAGCGGCGGAGGAACGCCATCCGGTCGCGGTCGTAGTCGAGCGTGTTCCCGACCAGTAGGCGACCCTTCGGGCCGGGCGGCCGAGCCGTGCTGCTTCTGGTGCTGGTCAACGGTTTCCCTCCGGATTGCGGGGTGGAGGTGAGGAGCGGGCCCCCACCCCGCCGCGCTGTCAGTTGGCGATGATCCAGTAGGTGTAGAAGCCACCCATCCGGGTCTTGCCGACCAGTCGCGCCGCGATGTGCCGGACGTAGCTCGTCATTTCGCCTCCTTGATTAGGGGTTACCTGTTGACGAAGTTTGCGCAATCAACCGTTGAAATCCAACGACTGAACGGCCTAACCTGCTTGTGGCCGAAAGTCTGGGAATAGCAGGGAATCAGGGACGAGAGCGCCGCGATCGACCCAGGAGGGAGGTCTGTCCGATGGCGACAGTGCGGCCGAATCCCGGGCTCGCGCGGGCTGTTGCCGGGCCGACCGCACCGGTGCGGCCGCCGTGGACCGTCCGCTCGTGGCAGCATGGGCTCCATGCCCGAGACGGAGTTCGATGCGATCCTCTGCGACTTCGACGGCGTTCTTCGCTGGTGGGATCCGGAAATAATGTCCGGACTGGACCGCGCGAATGGCCTGCCGCGGGGGACGCTGGCGAAGACGGCGTTCGCGCCGGACCGCCTGAACCCCGCGATCACCGGGGCACAGACGGACGAACAATGGCGCGCGGCGATCGCCGCCGACCTCGCCGAAGCGTGCGCAACGCCGGAGGCGGCGCGTGCGCTCGTCGCGGAGTGGTCCGCCCATGCGGGCGAAGTCGTCGACGAAGTCGCGGAACTGCTCGCGGCGGCGCGAGAACACGTCCCGGTGATCCTGGTGTCGAACGCGACCACCAGGCTGGAATCGGACCTGGACCGGCTCGGGATAGCGGATCTCCTGGACGAGGTGGTCAACAGTGCCCGGGTGGGAATCGCCAAACCCGACCCGGGCATCTACCGATTCGCGGCGGCCCGAGCGGGTGTCCCGGAAGCCCGCTGCCTGTTCGTCGACGACACCCTCCAGAACGTCGAAGCGGCCCGGGGCCTGGGCATGAGAGAATTGCACCACCAAAACCCCGCCCAACTCCGGGCGGCGCTCATGAGCGGTTGAGGCGCTCGCCTGTCCCAGCCAGCCAACAGAAACGACGCAGGGCACGGGCGAAGATCTCTACTTGACCGGCAAGGTGACCGAGACGGTCGGTATCCAGGTTTCCGAGCGGAATCTGCCGGGCCTCGCCGTCCAGGCCGTCCCGCAGCAGGTGTACCGCCGACAGCATCTGGCTCGGGGTGTCGATCCGTGCCGGTATGTCGGAGGGTTCGACGCGAACCGGCGGTTCCGCGGTGTTCCGGAAGGCGAATTGCACCTCGCAGTCCGTGCATTCCCGGACCGCCGGAGCTAGACCGGGCGTTACAGTGCCCGGCCGCGAACATTCCTCCACTTCGTCGATCTGGAACCTCTGCCCGCACCACGAGGTGACGTGGAAATCGCTTGTGTCACAACGGATGTGGGAAAATCTGCACCACTCCGGTACGAGCCCGAACCAGTGCTGGAAGTGGTGCGTCGACGTCGTTTCCGGCGTGTCGAGCAATGGCTCGCTGCCCTGCGCTGCGACTATTTTCCTGCTTACCAAGGTTCCTCCCCGAGCTGGTCTTGTCACTGGATCGCTGACAGGAACCACAGTGCTTGGTAGCGCTACAGCTCCACCACTCCTCAAATTGGGTGATCACCAAGCTGAGAACTATCGATAGGATGTGTTTCATGTCTGCTACCGCAGGTATGCCACGCGCCAGGGCGCTGTCGTCGGCGTTGCGGGAAGCTCGGCTGGCCTCGGGTATCGGAGTCCGAGAACTGGGGCGCATGCTCGACTACACCCACGTCGAGATCTCGAACTGGGAGACTGGCAAACGGGTTCCGAAGATAGAAACGGTCGCCGCGATCCTTGCGACGCTGCGCGTGACGGCAGGGGAGCGGGACCGCGTCCTCGACCTGGCTCGCAACGTGCACGAGCCGAACTGGCTCACTGTCGGCCTGAATGGCATTCCCCAGCAACTGGCCGGTGCCGTCGAATGCGAGCGAGCGGCATCGGCGATTGTCGAGTGGGCTCCGATGCTGATCCCCGGCCTGCTCCAAACACTGGACTACAGCCGGGCGATCAAGAAGTCGAGTGGCTTGTCGGATGCGGACACCGAGCTCCGGGTGATGTTGAGCGCCAGCCGACGCGAGGTCATCGTGCGGCGGATCGACCCGGTGAGTTTCAACGCCTTCATCGGTGAGGCGGCACTGTTCGAGCCGATCGGGCCGCGCGAGGTCATGCTGGAGCAACTGGACCAGCTCCTTGAGCTGGCGGGTAGGAGCAATGTTGCCGTCCGAATAATGCCGCTGCGCGTCGGTTGGCATCCCGGCTTGCTGGGGCCGTTCGTGCTCTACGAGTTCGACGACATCTCCCCGGTTGTTCACTTCGAGCACTACAGCTCGGGTGCATTCATCCCGGCGGAGCACGATGTGAACGAGTACCGCAGCGCGGTTCAGCAGATTGAAAGCTTGGCGATGGATCGGAAAGATTCCGCCGAGTTCGTCCTAAAAGCGAAAGCGAAATGGGAAAGGTGAGCCGTGTCCAGCTACTCCTGGCAGAAGTCCAGTTACACAGGGCCGAACGGGAACTGCGTCGAGCTGTCGAGGCCGCGAGGCTTGGTGCGGGATTCGAAGGACCCCAACGGCCCTTGGCTGAGGGTCGATGTCGGCTCGTTAATCCATGCCGCCAAGACCGGGCGTTTCGAGCGTTGACGTAGTGGTGCGGGTTTGGCCGGTCCGGCTCGTGAGCGCTTTGGATCGCTATGGCAGTCCAAAGCGCTCACGAGCCATGAGCTGGGGAAACGTCGGCCGTGGCGGAGCGATCGGCCGTTACAGGAGGCCGTTGATCCAGTTCTGCGGCAGCGGGGCCGTGATCGCGATCAGGTCTTCCTTCGGTTCTGCGCTGATCGCTTTGGTCGTCAGGACCAGCCCGGCCCCGGCCGGTCGCGACGACGTGACGACCGCTCGCGCCAGCGGGTCGCCCTGGGGTCGGTCGTGGTAGTCCAGCAGTGTCCGGACCAGGTGTTCGCCGAGCCGTGGGAGTTCGCAGTCGAGCAGGCGCTCGGCGTCCTGCTCGAAGCCCGAGGCCTCCGCTTCGCGGCGGCCCGAGCAGGTGTCCCGGAAGCCCGCTGCCTGTTCGTCGACGACACCCTCCAGAACGTCGAAGCGGCCCGGGGCCTGGGCATGAGAGCATTGCACCACCAAAACCCCGCCCAACTCCGCGAGACCCTCGCGCCACTGTTGCGCCGGGCTAGCGAATGAGGAACGGCCGCGGAGGCGCGGTTTCCCGATTCTGGTTGTGCCTAGCGAGAATTCGGTGTTGTCGGCGTGTGCGGAGGAAACAATTGGCGATGAAATCCGACTTGGTCGCTTAGAATCCGCCCATGGCGAGAACTGACCGCGTTGGCCGGGTGATCGCGGCGCCACCGGAGGTGGTGTACGGGGCCCTCCTCAATCGGGAGGCCCTCGAAGCCTGGTTGCCGCCGGAGGGCATGCGCGGCCGGATCGAGCGGTGGGATCCCCGGCCCGGTGGCGGGTTCCGGATGGTCCTCACCTACCTCGATCCCAGCGGTAGCCCCGGCAAGACCTCGGACGCGACGGACGTCGTCGACATCGGGTTCGCCGACCTGGTGCCGAACGAGCGCGTGGTGCAGCGGGCGGTGTTCGAGGCCGACGATCCGTCGTTCGCAGGCACCATGACGATGACCTGGCACCTCGCCGCCGCCGGCGACGGGACCGAGGTGACCGTCACCGCCGCGGACGTGCCGCCCGGTATCGATCAAGCGGCCCACGAGACCGGGATCGCCTCCTCGCTCGCGAGCCTGGCGTCGTACGTCGAAGCGGCGGGCTGACCGAAGCCGCGCGATCGTCCGCTACAGCGGGCCGTCGATCCAGTTCTGCAGCAGCGGGGCCGTGATCGCGATCAGGTCTTCCTTCGGTTCTGCGCTGATCGCCTTGGTCTTCAGGACCAGCCGGGCCGCGCCGAGGCCCATCAGGTGGCTGCAGACCAGCTCCGCCCGGAGGCGGGCCTTCGGGCCGGTCAGACGCTTGGCGAGCCGGCTCACCAGCTGGCGTTCGAAGTTCGCGCGGAACTGGGCCCCGGCCGGTCGCGACGACGTGAAGACCGCCCGCACCAGCGGGTCGCCCTGCGTCCGGTCGTGATAGTCCAGCAGCGTCCGGACCAGGTGCTCGCCGAGCCGCGGGAGTTCGCAGTCGAGCAGGCGCTCGGCGTCCTGCTCGAAGCCCGAGGCCTCCGCGAACAGGCTTTCCTTGCTGCCGAAGTACTTCATCACCAGCGCCGCGCTGACCTCGGCGTCCGCCGCGATGTCGCGCAACGTCACGTCGGCGTAGCCGCACGACGAGAAGCGGCGCCGCGCCGCCTTGAGGATGGCTTCGCGGGTGGCGCACGCGTCGCGCCGCTGGTCCTCGCCGACCGCTGGGGCCGTTGCCGTGCTGGACATGCCGTTCAGGCTAGCGCGACCGCCCCGTCGCGGTCGCCACCTGCGCGGTAACAGGCGTGTACCGGCGGGTTCCCGGCGTCGCCGCGGCGATCAGCGCGGCCGCCAGCGCCGCCGCGCCCGCCACCAGGAACACCCACGAGTACGAGAGCGTCGACGGGTAGTTCACGCCGGCGATCTGCACCACCGACCCGGTCGTCAGCGCGACGACGATGGCGCTGCAACTGGACGTGCCGATCGAGCGGGCCAGGCTGTTCAAGCTGTTCGCGGCGGCGGTTTCGGTCGGCGGAACCGCCTGCATGATCAGCGTCGGCAGGGCGCCGTAGGACAACGCGCCGCCGATCGCGCCCACGGTCAGGTTGAACACCACCAGCGGCAGCGGCGAGTGCAGGAAGGATCCCGCGAGGTTGCCCACCATCAGCACCGTGCCGCCCAGGATCAGCGTGGTGCGCGGGCCGCGCCGCCGGGAGATCCGCGCGGACACCGGCGAGAACACGCCCATCGCGGCGCCGATCGGCAGCAGCACCAGGCCGGTCAGCACCAGCGACATGCCGAAGCCGTAGCCGGTGTCCTCCGGGGCCTGCATGATCTGCGAGCCCACGAGGAACCCGGCGAACATCGCCATGCCGACCAGCACCGAGGCGATGTTGGTCAGCAGCACCGCCGGCCGCGCCGACACCCGCAGGTCCACCAGCGGCGCATCGACGCGCAGTTCGTACACGCCCCACACCAGGAACAACGCCGCCGACGCGACGAGCAGGCCGACGATGACCCCGCTGGTCCAGCCCCATTCGTTGCCCTTGGAGATCGCCAGCAGCAGGCACGTCAGCGCCGCCGAGAGCCCCACCGCGCCGAGGAAGTCGAACCGGCCGCCGGTGCGCAGCGGCGACTCCGGGACGATCCAGAGGATCAGCGCGATCTCGGCGATCGCGAACGCGGCCGCGCCCGCGAACAGCCAGTGCCAGTTGAGGTTCTCGGCCACCACACCGGTCACCGGCAGCCCCACCGCGCCGCCGATGCCCAGCGTCGCGCTCATCAACGCCACCCCGGAACCGACCCGGTCCTCCGGTAACTCGTCGCGCATGATGCTGATCCCCAGCGGCACCACGCCGACCGCGGCACCTTGCAGCACCCGCCCGACGAGGACGGCGGTGAAGTCGTCGCTGACCGCGCCGATCGCGCTGCCCACCGCCATCGTGGCCAGCGAGATCAGCAGCATCCGGCGCTTGCCGTACATGTCGCCGAGGCGGCCGAGGACGGGCGCGCACACCGCGCCCGCCACCAGCGGCGCGGTGACCAGCCAGCCCGCGTTGGACCGCGTCGTGTCGAGGAGCCTGGGGAATTCCGGGAGCAGCGGTACGACCAGGGTCTGCATCAACGACACCGCGATACCGCACGAGGCGAGGACTCCGATGACGAGCCTCGAACTTCGTCGTGCGGTGGGCGTGGCCAGGCTCATCGGGCTCCTCGCTATCGGCGTGAACTTGTGTTCACCATGCAAGTAAACTCGTGTTCACCTCGTGCCGCAAGGAGTCGTCGGTCTCGATTCAGCGCGATTCGGGATGTTTCGCCCAGGAGTTCGTCCACTGTGGATAGACCTGGGTGGGGGATTGCGGCGACGTCGGCGAAATGCGTCCTGGTGCTCTGCGGCGGCGGTAGGCATCATGCGGCTGTCCGGCGCAATGTCGCCCCGGCGATGGGAAGGAGCGCGCATGCGCACCGCGTTGACCGAACTGCTGGGCATCGAAAGTCCGCTGGTGGGATTCAACCGGTCACCCGGTGTGGTCGCGGCCGTGACCAACGCCGGCGGCATCGGCGTGCTCGCCGCGACCGGCTACACCCCGGAAGAGCTCGACGCGCAGCTCACCTGGATCGAGGAGCAAGTGGACGGCCGCCCCTACGGCGTCGACGTGCTGGTGCCCACCAGGACGGCCACCGGAGACCCCGCGGACTACCTGGCCAGCCTGCGCGCCCAGATCCCGCAGGAGCACTACGACTTCGTCGACTCGCTGCTGGCGAAGTACGACATCCCGCCGGCCGACACGGCATCGGCGGGCGACCGGTTCGCCGCCAGCGTCGGCCCGGAGATCGTGCAGCCGCTGCTCGACGTCGCCTTCTCGCACGGGGTCGCCCTGGTCGCGAACGCGCTCGGCACCCCGCCGCCGGCGATGCTGGAGCGCGGCAAGGCCGACGGGGTGCCGATCGCGGCGCTGATCGGCTCGCCGAAGCACGCCCAGCGACAGCTGGACATGGGCGTCGACCTGCTCGTCGCGCAGGGCACCGAGGCCGGCGGGCACACCGGGACGATCGCGACCATGGTGCTGGTGCCGGAGGTCGTGGACCTCGCGGGCGACGTGCCGGTGCTGGCGGCCGGCGGCATCGCCACCGGGCGGCAGATGGCGGCATCGCTGGCGCTGGGCGCAGCCGGCGTCTGGTGCGGCTCGGTGTGGCTGTCCAGCCACGAGGACATCACCTCGCCCGCGGTGAAGGCCAAGTTCCTGGCGGCGACCAGCGGCGACACGCTGCGCTCGCCGACCCGCACCGGGAAACCGGCCCGCCAGCTGCGCAGCGCGTGGCACGAGGAGTGGGCGAGCCCGGGCAGCCCGACGCCGCTGCCGATGCCGCTGCAACCGATGCTGGTCGACCAGGCGTGGCGACGCATCAACCAGGCGGCCGAAGCGGGCAACGACGGAGCGAAGGCGCTGGCATCCTTCTTCATCGGCCAGGTCGTCGGCACGTTCCGGGAACTCCGACCGGCGGCGGACATCACCCGGGAGATCGTCGAAGACTGCGAGGAGGTCCTGACCCGCCTCGCGCCGTCGCGTGACTAGGCGATCGGTCAGGCGGGTTGATGGGGATCGCGCTCTTCACCGGTTTGCGGCCAGCGCGGTTCCGCAGGCGGTGGCCGCGGTGCGCCGGAACTCGCTCGGGTTGGTGCCGCGGACCCGTTTGAACGCCGCGCTGAACCCGAACGGGTCGGCGTAACCCACGGTGCGGGCGATGTCCGAGATGGTCGCGGACTCCTGCTCAACCAGCAGGTCTGCCGCGAGCGTCATGCGCCAGCGGGTGAGGTAGGTGAGCGGCGGTTCGCCGACCAGGTCGGCGAACCGCTTGGCCAGCGTCGAACGCGACACCCCGGTGCGCTCGGCCAGCGCGGTGACCGTCCACGGTGCCGCCGGTTCGGCGTGCAGCAGGCGCAGCGCGTCGCCGACCACCGGGTCCCGCTGGGCGGACCACCAGGCCGGGGCCTCGCTGCCGGGCCGGTCGAACCACTCGCGCAGCGTGCAGACCAGCATCCAGTCCAGCAGCCGGTCGAGCACTACCTGCTGGCCCGGTGTGTCGACGGCGACCTCGGCGGCGACGTGGTCCAGCACGGCGTCGGCCGTGCCTCCGGCGTCCACGCGCAACAGGACGGGCAGCGCGTCCAGCAGTCGGCGGCTGATCTCGCCGCGCACCGGATAAGCGCCGACGATCAGGATCGTGTCACCGGCGTTCCCGCCGCCGTCGTTCCAGCCGAGCCGGTGCCGGGTCCCGCCGTGCTCGGGCGTCGCGCAGTGCTCCCCGCACGCGATCGGTTCGGCCCGGGTGCCGACCTCGTCGACGAAGGTGAACGTCGCAGGGCCGCGCACGACGATCGTCTCGCGGGCGCGAAGCGGCTCGGGTGGACCGTGCTCCGGCACGATCCAGCCCGCTCCGGTGAGGACGGTGCACAGGGTCAGCGGCGCGCCGTCCACGAAGTGCAGTGCCCAGGGCGGAGACAGGGTCGAACTGCCGAACAACGAGCCGTGGGCCCGCACCCCGCGGATCAGGTCACCGAACACGTCCACGTCGCCGAGGCTAGACGAATACGCAGGCGATCCGGCTTCTCGCCCATGGGATCGTCCGAGCCGGCCGTGTTCAATCGGCGGCATGAGCACCGACGCCGGTTCGCTGACCGCCCAGGACCTCGAATTCCTCCGACGCCCCCTGCACGGGTTCTTGTCCGTGGCCGGGGCGCCGCTCCCGCCGCAGCCCCGACCGGTGTGGTTCGAGGCCACTGCGGAGGGCACGATCCAGCTGTTCACGGGCCCGGACACGCTCAAGGCGCGGCGCCTGCGCCGCGACCCCCGCGCCTCGATCGTCGTCGCCGCCCCGGTGGGTGAACGCGAGCGCTGGCTGTCGGTCGCCGGCCGCACCACGGTGGAACCCGGCGGGGCGCACGACCTGGCCGCCCGCCTGGCCGCTCGCTACTGGGACCTCGACGACTCGGCCCGCGCCGACGAACTCGCCGGGATACTGGCCGCGGACCAGGTTCGCCTCGTCATCCACCCGGAAACCGTGCGCCGCTTCCTGAACTGAGTTCGCCGCCGGGATCAGGGGAGGCGTTCGGCTCGGAGGCGCGAGCGGCGGATCTTGCCCGCCTCGTCCCGCAGCGGGTCCGAGACGAACTCGAAGCTCCGGGGCAGGCGGTAGGGCGCGACCCGGGCGCGGAGGTGTTCCAGCAACGACTCCTCGGTCACCGGGCGGCGCGGGTGGACGATCGCGTGCGGGACGTTGCCGAGATCGTCGTCGGGCAGGCCGATCACGCAGCTGTCCACCACCGCGTCGTGCAGCGCCAGCGCCGCTTCCAGCTCCGCCGGGTACACGTTCGCGCCGCCCACCAGGATCATGTCCGTCTCCCGGTCGCCGAGGTAGAGGTACCCGTCCTCGTCGAACCAGCCGATGTCGCCGAGGGATTCCCAGCCTTCCCCGTCGACCTGCGCCCGACCGCCCAGCAACCGGTACGTCGGATCGACGTCCGCCGCCGTGCGCATCCACACCTTGCCCTCCCGGCCCGGCGGCAGGACCCGGCCTCCGGCGTCGCGCACCTGCATCTCGCCGCGCAGCACCCGGCCCACCGAGCCCGGGTGCGCCAGCCATTCCTCGCTGGTGATGAACGTGGCGGCCTGCGCCTCGGTGCCCGCGTACAGCTCGCGCAGGATCGGCCCGACCCAGTCGATCCACTGCCGCTTCAGCCACACCGGCACCGGCGCCGCCGTGTGGAAGACGGCGCGCAGGCTCGACATGTCGGCGGCGTCGCGCACCTCCGCGGGCAGCTTCGCGATCCGGGCCAGGATCGTCGACACCACGTACAGCCAGGTCACCCGGTGCTCGCCGATCAGCCGCAGCGTCTCGGCGGCGTCGAAGCGGCGCATCAGGATCACGTGGTTGCCGCGCAGCAATCCCATGGCCACCGACATGTTCGGCGCGTTGTGCGACACCGGCGACGGCACCAGCGCGACGCCGCCGGGTTCGATGCCGAAGCTGTCCGCGGACGGTTCCACGTCCTCCACCAGCGCGGGCCGCCCCGCGACGATCACCTTGGGCCGGCCGGTGCTGCCGCCGGAGGTCGGCGCCTTCCACGCGGGCGAGACCGCCACCGGCAGCGGGCCGTCGTCCTGCTGGGCGGAGCGGAATCGCGCGGGCAGCACCGGGCGCCCGCCGGTCAGCTCCGGTTCCACATCGCCGATCACCAGCGCGGGTTCGGCCAGCGCGATGATCTCCGCCAGTTCGCCGGCCGGGAGCTTGGGGCTCAGCGGCTGGGGCACCGCGCCGACCTTCCAGGCCGCGATCTCGGCGAGCACGAACGGCACCCCGTTGGGCAGCACGATGCTGACGAAGTCGCCCTGCCGCACCCCGCGCGCCAGCAGGTCGCGGGCCAGCCGGTTCGACTCCGATTCCAGCTCCGCCCGGGTGAGCGTGGTGTCCTCGCAGGTCAGCGCGGCGCGGTCGGGTTCGGCGGCAGCGAGTTCGGCCAGCCGGACGGGGAACGGGGTACCGGCGACGGGCCGGTCGGCTGCGGGCACTCTCGAGCTCCTTGTCGTCCACTTCGGACAGGCGGACAGCGGAAAACCGGCTTTGCGCACCGAATGAATCACCGACCGGTGGGTACGACAAGTACGGCAGGCCTAACGAACCGATAGGCGCAGGCTATTTCGGCCGGTCCGGTCGGGCGATTGCAGACGTCAGCCGACTTTAGTGCACTGGGGAAGGCATTCCGGGCTATCCAGGAGGTAGGCGTGAGCAAGCTGCGTTTCGGCGTTTTCCTGGCCCCCTTCCACACCGCGGGCCAGAACCCCACCCTGGCACTGCACCGCGACCTCGAACTCATCCAGCACCTCGACGCGCTCGGCTACGACGAGGCGTGGATCGGCGAACACCACTCGGCGGGCAGCGAGCTGATCGCCTCGCCGGAGATCTTCATCGCCGCCGCGGCCGAGCGGACCCGGCACATCAGGCTCGGCACCGGCGTGATCTCGCTGGCGTACCACAACCCGCTGTGGGTGGCGGACCGCATGGTGCTGCTGGACCACCTCACGCGCGGCCGGGTCATGCTCGGCGTCGGGCCCGGCTCGCTGCCCACGGATTCGGCGATGATCGGCCTCAACCCGACCGAGACCCGCGAGCTGCTCGACGAGAACCTCGACATCGTGCTGCGCCTGCTGCGCGGCGAAGCGGTCACCGCGCGGACCCGGACGCACAACCTCGTCGACGCGCGCCTGCAGCTGCGGCCCTACTCGGATCCGCTGTTCGACGTGGCGGTGGCCGCGGTGGCGTCTCCGACCGGTCCCCGGCTGGCCGGGCGGCACGGCATCGGGCTGCTGTCTATCGGCGCGACGCTGACCGCCGAGAGCTTCGACGCCCTGGGGCACCACTGGGGCATCGCGACCGAGCGAGCCGAGGCGTTCGGCACCGAGGTGGATCGCGAGGCGTGGCGGCTGGTCGGCCTGATGCACGTCGCCGAGACCCGGGAGCAGGCGTACCGGGACGTCGAGCACGGGATCGCGGACTGGTTCGAGTACTTCCAGAAGATCGCGGCCTTCCCGCAGATGCACGTGTCGGGCGGCGACGTCGGGGAGATGATCGCGTTCATCCGCGATTCGGGCGTCGGCGTGATCGGCACCCCGGAGGACGCGGCGGAGCAGGTGCAGCGCTTGGTGGGCCAGTCCGGCGGGTTCGGCGCGATGCTGCTGATGGCACACGAGTGGGCGAACCCGGCGGCGACGAAGCGCTCCTACGAACTGATCGCCCAGCACGTGCTGCCCGCCTTCCAGGGCCAAGCCCAGTCCACATTGGACGCGAAGGCGCGGGCGAGTGCGACGCGGGAAGGCCACGCCCAGGCCCAGCACGACGCGGTGGCCCACATGGCCAAGAAGTACGAAGCCGAACGCGCGTAGCGACGGGCCGCTTCTGGCGGCGGCGTTCCGGTGGATCCGGGGCCGTGCGTACTTTGTGTCGCCATAGCAGCACAAAGTACGCACGGCCCCGTGACCGGCGGGAACATCGGACGGTCAGGACCGGTGGTGCACCTCCTGCAGGCCGTAGACCGGGGTCGGGATGCCCTCGTACCGGGCCTTGAGCTGCAGGGCGAGGTAGAGGGAGTAGTGCCGGGACTGGTGCAGGTTCCCGCCGTGGAACCACAGGCCCTGCTGCTGCGTGGGTTTCCACATGTTGCGCTGCTCGCCTTCCCACGGCCCGGGATCCTTCGTCGTGCCCGAACCCAGGCCCCAGCACTTGCCCACCCGGTCCGCCATCTCCTGGCCGGCCAGGTCCGCCACCCAGCCGTTCATCGAGCCGTACCCGGTCGCGTAGACGACCACGTCGGCAGGCAGCTCGGTGCCGTCGGCGAGCACGACGCCGTCGGCGGTGAGGTGGTCGACCTTGCCGTGGGCGAGGGCGATCTCGCCGTCGGCGACCAGCTCGGAGGCGCCGACGTCGATGTAGTAGCCGGAGCCGCGGCGGAGGTACTTCATGAACAGCCCGGATTCGTCGTCGCCCCAGTCGAGCAGGAACCCGGCCTTCTCCAGCCGGTCGTAGAAGTCCGCGTCACGCTCCCGGATCTGCTTGTACACCGGGATCTGGAACTCGTGCATGATCCGGTACGGCAGCGATGCGAAGACCATGTCGGCCTTGTCGGTGGTCATCCCCGAGCTCACCGCGCGCTCGGAGTAGAGGTCGCCCATGGCGATGTCCATCAGCGATTCGGACCTGACGATGTGCGTGGAGGAGCGCTGCACCATGGTGACCTCGGCGCCGTGCTCCCACAGCGCGGCGCAGATGTCGTGGGCGGAGTTGTTGGAGCCGATCACGACCGCCCGCTTGCCCGCGTAGGCGTCGGGGCCGGGGTGCTGCGAGGAATGGTGCTGATCGCCCTGGAAGAGCTCCATCCCCGGGAACGACGGGATGTTCGGCTTGCCGGACATCCCGGTGGCGAAGACGAGTTGCCGGGGCGTGAGGGTGATCGCCTCGCCGTCGCGGTCGACCACCACCGTCCACCGCTCGGCCTCGTCGTCCCAACCGGCGGAGGTGACCTCGGAGCTCGTCCAGTACGGAACCTCCATCACCTGCGTGTACATCTCCAGCCAGTCGGCGATCTTGTCCTTGGGCGCGAAGACCGGCCAGTTGTCGGGGAAGGGCAGGTACGGCAGGTGGTCGTACCAGACCGGGTCGTGCAGGCAGAGGCTCTTGTAGCGCTTGCGCCACGAATCCCCGGCGCGGGCGTTGCGTTCGAGGACGAGAGCGGGCACGCCGAGCTGGCGGAGCCGCGCGCCCAGCGCGATGCCGCCCTGCCCGCCGCCGATGACGACGACGTAGGGCTGCTCCTCGCGCCCGAGCTCGGTCTCCTCGCGGTCGCGTTCTTCGGCCCAGGAACGACGTCCCCTGATCGTCCCGTGGTGGGCGCCCTTCGGACGCCGTTCGCGTTGCGGCTCCTCGAACCCCTTGAGCTCGCGCAGGCTGGTGAGCAGCGTCCAGCCGCCCTCGTCGGTCAGCCGGAGATGGCCCTTCCCGCGGCCGCCGGCCGTCTCGAACTCGATCCACGCCTCGACGACGCCCGCCGACTCGACCGGGGCCTCCGTGGTGCGGAATCCGGAGGGCGCGGTGTCGGCGAGGCAGGACTCCAGCATGTGCGCGATGCCCTCGCGCCCCTCGACGGTCTTGAGATTCCAGGTGAACGACACCAGGTCCCGCCAGTAGCTGTCGGCCGCGAACATCGCGGCGGCCTGCCGGGCGTCGCCGGCCGCGAGCGCGGACTCGAAACGATTCAGCCAGGCATCGACGCGCTCCTGCGGGGAGCCGGGCCCTGCCACCGGGTCGATCGTCTGCGTCATCCCAACTCCCTGTCATCCCAGTTGTCGAGTAACGCAGATCACACGCCCTCGGGAAGTGGTCGGCAAGGGTTGCAGGGAATTGCATTCCGGCTCGGCTATCGCGTGCAGTGACCGGTGCCACATATCATCGCCGTGAGAGCGATGTCGCGGGAGGTGGACCGGTGAGCGTTCCGCACGCTGTCCCGCCGGGTCGGCACCTGCCCGACTACGCCCGCGACTTGGTGCGGATGCACGACGCCGTCATCTCCGGAACTCGGCCGAACCTGCGGCCTCGCGCCCTCGTCTCCCGCTCCTGGTCGCGCGTGCTCGGGCTCGGCCTCACCGCCGACGGGCGCAACGTCCGCGCCGCCCTGGCTGAGGAGGAACTCGCGCGGCGGCGGCACGGATCGCCGCTGCGGAACGTCATCGGCGAACTCAGGCAGGTGATCGGGGCGGTGTCCGACGCCTCGCCGCTGCTGCTGGTGGTCACCGACGCCGATGGCGTCATCCTCTGGCAGGAGGGCGCGTCGCCGGTCCTGCGCCGGGCCGAGGACCTCGGTTTCCGCGCGGGCGCCCAGTGGACCGAGGCGAACGTGGGCACCAACGCGATCGGCACCGCGCTGGCCGAGGCCGCGCCGGTCGAGCTGCTCGCGGGCGAGCACTTCGAGCAGGGCCAGCATCCGTGGTACTGCACCGCCGCGCCGATCCACGACCCGCGCACCGGTGCGCTGCTGGGCGTCGTCGACGTCAGCGGGCCCGCCCTGACCCTGCATCCGGCGATCGGCGCCCTGGTCGAGACGGCTCGGCGGCTCGCCGAGTCCCAGCTCTGGCGCGGCCACCGGCAGGGCCTGGAACGGCTGCGGCGGTCGGCCGAGCCGCTGCTGGCCGCGGCCGCCGGGCCGGCCCTGCTGGTCGACGACGACGGCTGGGTCGCGCACAGTTCGGGCATCGCGGTGGGGGACCGGATCGCCGCGCCGGCCGACGGCCAGGTCATCGCGGTTCCCGGCGTCGGGGCCTGCATTCCCGAGCGGCTGGCGGACGGCTGGCTGATCCGGCCGTCGGATCGCGGGCGGACGGTGCTGCTCGACCTCGACCTGTCCGGCTCGCCGGTGCTGCGCCTGCGCTCCGGAGACGCCGAATGGCACCGCCCGCTGACCAAGCGGCACGCCGAGATCTTCGCGCTCCTGCACTCCGCCGGCCCTGCCGGCCTCACCGCGCAGGCGCTCAGCCGGGCCCTGTTCGGGGACACCGAGCACCTCGTCACCGTCCGCGCGGAGGTGTCGCGACTGCGCCGCCTGCACGGA
Organism: Saccharopolyspora shandongensis; assembly: GCF_900106995.1. Taxonomy (GTDB): domain Bacteria; phylum Actinomycetota; class Actinomycetes; order Mycobacteriales; family Pseudonocardiaceae; genus Saccharopolyspora; species Saccharopolyspora shandongensis. The sequence continues at coordinate 79,447 of NZ_FNOK01000026.1, read as the reverse complement.
ACCCTGGTGGAGACCAGGCCCTACCGGTTGGCCGACGGAGTCAGGTTGGCGGTCCACCGCGCGCCGGGCCCGTCGTGATCCCGGGGCGCGGTGGACCGCCGGTAGTTCATCCCAGCGGCCAGCCCTTGAGGGGCTTGGGCTGCGGCGTGGGGTAGGCGCGCTTGGAGGTGCTGAGGTTCTGGTTCACCAGCGCCTCCGCCAGGCTCACCGCCGCGGCGACCCCGTCGACGACCGGGACGCCGACCTCCTCCTCGACCCGCTCCGCGAGGCCCGCCATTCCGGCGCAGCCGAGCAGGATCACGTCGGCGCCGTCGTCCTCCACCGCCAGCCGCGCCTCCTCGACGATGCGCGTCGCGGCCCGGTCCTCGTCGGCCTCCAGCTCCAGCACCGGGATCTCGGCGGCGCGCAACGCTGCGCACCGGCCCGTCAGGCCGGTCAGCTGGAGGCGGTCGTGGATCTGGCCGAGCGTGCGGCGCAGCGAGGTGACCACCGCGTAGCGGCGGCCGATCAGGCACGCCGTGTGCGCGGCGGCCTCGGTGATGTCGACGACCGGCACGTCGAACAGCTCCGCGAGCCCTTCCTTGCCGTGCTCGCCGAAGCCCGCCAGCACCACCGCGTCGAAGGGTTCTTCGAGCCGGCTGACGCGGTCCATCACCGCCACCGCCGCCAGGTAGCTCTCGAAGTTGCCCTCCACCGAGCCGGCCCCGAAATCCGGTGTCACCGCGATGATCTCGGTGGTGTCGGAGGCGACTTTCACGGCCTGCTGCCGGATTGCCTCGGTGACCGCCTCGGTCGTGTTGACGTTGGCGACGACGATCCTCATGTTTCCCCTCATTGATCAGCTGTTCACTCGGCGGCCACGGCGATGGCTTCGCCGTCGACGTCGCGGAATTCCGGCTTGCGGTCGCCGATGACGGCGTAGATGGCCGCGCCGAGGATCGCCCCGACGAACCAGGAGAACCCGGCGACGACCTCGAAGACGGGCACCAGCGCCACGATGACCGAGATCGCGGCGGCGGGCACGAACGCCCAGACCGCCTTGGGGTTGTAGCCGTTGCGGTAGTGGTACTCGCCGTCCGGGTTGTCGGTGTAGAGGTCCGGGACGTTGACGCGGGCCTTCCGCAGCAGCCAGTAGTCCGCCATGATCACGCCGAAGATCGGCCCGAGCAGCGCGCCGAGGCCGCCGAGGAAGTAGTTCACCACGACGGGGTTGTCGTAGAGGTTCCACGGCAGGATGACGAGGCCGATGGCCGCGCTGACCAACCCGGCCCGGCGGAAGTTCAGCTTCTGCGGGAAGAGGTTCACGAGCACGTAGATCGGCGCCACGAAGTTGGCCATCAGGTTCACCGCGATGGTCAGGATGATCAGCGCGATCGAGGCGCTCGCGAGCAGGATCAGGTTGGGGATCGTCTGCACGATGTCGGTCGGGCTGGTGATCACCCGGCCGTCCAGCTTGAACTGCGCGCCGCTGAGGACGACGACGATGCCGGCGAAGAAGAGCATGTTCACCGGGATCCCGATCAGGTTCCCGCCGATGATCGACTTCCGGCTCTTGGCCGAGCGCGTGAAGTCGCAGAAGTTCAGCACGAAGGTCCCGTAGATCACTACCCAGAGCGCGGCGCCCTGCAGGATCTGCAGCCACATCGCCCCGCCGGTGAGCGGCTGCGAGGTGGAGATCGAGATGGAACCGCCGGCGCGGACGAACATCCAGATCGCCAGCGCGCACATCGTGATCAGGGTGGTCGGCGCGGCGATCGCCATGTACTTGCGGATCACGTGCATGCCGTAGCTGACGATGAGGACCTGGATGGCCCAGAGCGCGAGGAAGGTGATCCAGCCGAGCGTCGAAAGCCCCAGCGCGGACGAGGTCTCCAGGACCTGCAGCCTGGGGAACATGGCCACCAGGAGGGCGTTCAGCACGGCGGACGCCAGGTAGGTCTGGATGCCGAACCAGGCGATGGCGACGATGCCGCGGACGGCGGCCGGGATCCGCGCGCCCTTGGTGCCGAACGCGATGCGGCTCATGACCGGGAAGGGCACGCCGGTCTTGTGCCCCATGTAGCCGGACAGCGTCAGGAGCAGGAACAACAACACCGAGGCCAGCACGAAGGCCAGTAGAATGCCCCATACGCTCAGGCCCAGCGCGAACAGGCCGATGGCGAACGCGTAGTTGCCGAGGCTGTGCACGTCGTTGGCCCAGAGCGTGAAGACGTTGTAGGCGCCCCAGCGGCGCCCCTCCTTCTTCGTCGGGGCGAGGTCATAGCTGTACAGGGTGGTGCTGGCGGAGCCGGGCGGATCCGTGGCAGTTCGGTTGTCCGTCGCGGTCATAAGGCTGCTCCCGGGTTTCCACATTGAAACATTCGGCTACCTTGAATTTCCTATTTATTCCACGATGTGGAAGTATAAGAATATGTATACGTAAGGTAGGCCCGGCTGATCCGCCGGTCAAGAGTTGTTCGGGGTCGTTCGTATACCGAAATTTTTGCCGAGCGCGGCTTTCCCGGCAAACACACCGGATCCCCCGTGCCGTTGTGGCACAAGGGATCCGGTGTCCGGGAATCTCCAACAGCGAGGTCGGCGCGGGGCGGACGCCGTTGCGGCATGTTCCGGAGAGGAACGTCGAGGGCTCGTCGCCGTCTGCCGGAGCAGTGGGTCAGAAGAGCATGCGTTCCAGGACCATCTGACGGCTGGACAGCACGTGCTGCTTCGCGACCTCCGCGGCGCGGTCCGCGTCGCCCGCGGCGATCGCGGCCTGGAGCGCCTCGTGCTCGGTGCAGACCCGCTCGGGTTCGAGGTTCATCCGGAACAGCCAGGCCAGCCGGCTGTGCAGCGGCTCCAGCATCGACGCCAACAGGTCGTTGCCCGCGAGCCCGACCAGCGTGTCGTGGAAGTTGGCGTTGGCGTCGGACATCTCGTTGACATCACCGGCCTCGTGCGCCTCGCGCGCCTTGCGGGCCAGGTCGGTCAGCCGCGCCACCTCTTCGGCCTCGGCGCGCTCGGCGGCCAGCCGGGCGGCGTAGACCTCCAGCGCCTCGCGGACCTCGAACAGCTCCTTGACCTGCTGGCGGTCCAGGCCGCGGACGAACACGCCCCGGCGACGCGGCAGCACGTCGACGAATCCTTCGCTCTGCAGCATCCGGATCGCCTCGCGCACCGGAACCCGGGAGATCCCGAGCTCGGCGGCGAGTTCCTGCTCGAAGATCCGGTCGCCGGGGCGCAGCCGGCCATCGGCGATGCGGTCCTGCAGCTCCCGGCGCACCTGATCGCGCAGGGGGACGCGGGTATCCGCGGTTTGCTTACCGGTGACCGACACGGCTCCTCCTCCTAGGTCGCGCTGCCCCCAGCCTAGGCGAGGCGGGTTCAGATGCCGCGCTTCATGGCACGCGTTCCCAGCCACAGGCCGGCGGCGGCGATGATGCCCGCCGCGATGATCCCGTACGGCACCGACGGGTCCGCGAGCTGCCCGGAGAACAGCGCCCGCTCGGCGTCGGCGATGTGCGATACCGGGTTGAACTGCGCGATGACCTGCAGCCACGCCGGGCCGAAGTCCATCGGCAGCAGCACCCCGGACAGCAGCAGCAATGGGAACAGCAAGAGCTGCGTGATCGCGTAGAACAGCTCGCCGCCCGGGTGCGCGGCGATCGCCAGCACGAACGACAGCGAGCCGAGCCCGACGCCGAACACCAGCAGCAGGGCCAGCCCGGCTACCACCCCGGCGGCGTGCAGCTGGAAGCCCAGCGGCACGGACAGGGCGATGAGCAGCACCGCCTGCACCAGCAGCAGGGCGAATTCCCGCAGCGTCCGGCCCACGAGCATCGCCGAGCGGTTCAGCGGCGTCACCAGCATCCGCTCCATCGAGCCGGTACCGAGCTCGACCAGCAGGTTGTAGCCGGCCATCATCGGGCCGAACAGGCACATCATCACCAGGATGCCCGGCACGAACCACTGCCACGGCGCGGCCTCGAACCCGGAGGTGCCGGCCAGCAGCGGTCCGAACAGGAACAGGAACAGCACCGGCTGCGCCATGTTGAACAGGATCACCATCGGCTCGCGCAGCGCCGGGGTGAACTCCCGGGCGAAAACCGTTGCGGTGTCGCGGAAGAACTGCATCGATCGGTCCTCTTCTCGGTGGGGTTTCAGGATTCGTCGCCTTCGCGGAGGCTTCGGCCGGTGAGCGCGAGGAAGACGTCGTCCAAGGTGGGGCGCGCGGCTTCGGCGGCGATCGCCTTGATCCCGGTCTCCTCGAAGGCGCGCAGGTATTCCGGCAGCGCGGTGTCGGCGCGGGGCACCCGGATCTGGACCGCCTGGCCGTCGACGGTGACGGCGTCGGGGGAGGCGAGCCGGGCCGCGGTCTCGGCCGCCGGTGCCGCGTCCGGGCGGGAAACGGTGATGGTGATGCGGTCGCCGGCGAGGTCGGCCTTGAGCTGTTCGGCCGTGCCGTCGGCGATGACCCGGCCGTGGTCGACGATCACCACCCGCTCGGCCATGCTGTCGGCCTCGTCGAGGTAGTGCGTGGTGAACAGCAGCGTCGTGCGGTGTTCTTCGCGCAGCCGCAGCACGTGCTCCCAGATGTTGGCCCGGCTGAGCGGGTCGAGGCCGGTGGACGGCTCGTCCAGGAACAGCAGTGCCGGGCGGTTGACCAGGCCCATCGCGATGTCGAGGCGGCGGCGTTGCCCGCCGGAGAGCGTGCCCGGCTTGCGGGCCGCCAGCGGGGTCAGGTCGAGCAGGTCGAGGACCTCGTCGGCGCGGCGCCGGGCGTCCTGGCGGGTCAGGCCGTAGCTGCGGCCCTGGGTGATCAGCTCGTCGCGGGCGCGGAAGTTCTCGCCGGCGCTGCTCCGCTGGCCGACGTAACCGATGCGGGCGCGCACCGCGGCGGGGGCGGTGATGATGTCGTGCCCCGCGACGGTGGCCGTTCCGGACGTGGGCGGTAGCAGCGTGGTGAGCATCCGCAGGCTGGTCGACTTGCCGGCGCCGTTGGGCCCGAGGAAGGCGACCAGCTGGCCGGGCTCGACGTCGAGGTCCAGGCCGCGCACGGCGTCGACGGGCCGGCGTTTGACGGTGAACCGGCGGGTCAGGCCGCGGGCGTGGATCATCGATGGCTCCTTCTGCTCGTTTTCCCTGGAAATGGGCATGACGAAGAAACCCCGGTTCGGGGGTTTCGGGTGAGATGACCGATCTTGGCGCGCGGCGAGCCCGGCGGTCAAACGTGAACATTACTTTCATGTTTGCTCTGACCTGTGAGAACGCCGTGTCTGGTGCGCTCGGTCAGGGTTCTGCGTGCGGCCGAATTCGCAGGTCGGCGGCCATTTTCGGAATTTCCCGGACGAATTATGGTGTAAACCCGAGGTTTACGGCTCTGCTGCGAGTCCCGGAGCCTCATGGGGCCCGTGCGGATGCCTGAACGTGCAGTGCTGCTCAAGTCCCGGCCCGCGCGGATCGTTCTGCACGATTTCCTGGCCGGACCTGATGTTGAACCGGTGCTGGAGGAGCAGATGGGCGACATCGACGAGAGCGCTCCCGCATTGACCACGCCACAGGAGTGGCGCGGCTACCTGCGCGAGTACAACGAGCTGTACCTGCGGGCCGCCGAGGACGACGAGCTCGACTCCGGGCAGAACTGGATGGGGAACGAGCCGGCCGCCGAGGAAACCGTGCTGGCGGCCGAGAAGCGGCTCGGCGTCCGGTTCCCGCCGAGCTATCGCGCCTTCCTGCTGGCCAGCGACGGGTGGAACGGCGTGGGCGGGTGGATCGAGCTCATCTGGTCGTGCGAACGCATTCCCTGGATGCGCGACACCGGCGGGGGCGCGAACCTCATCGACCTCTACGGCGAGGATCCGGACGACGAGTACGCGGTGCTGTTCCGGCGGTCGCTGGACGTCGCGGAAGGCGAGGACTTCTGGTTCCTCGATCCTGCCGAGGTCGGCCCGGAGGGCGAGTGGGCGGCCTACCTGTTCGAGCCCAAGTACGGCGAGCTGAAGGAGTTCGCGAGCTTCGCCGAACTGTTCCACGCCAGCCGACGGCTCATGGAGTGGTTCGCCGGGACGACGCTGCCGACGACTGAGTCCGCCCGGTTGTAAACCTTGGGTTCACACTGATACTGTGAACCCAAGGTTTACAAGGAGGTTGGATATGTCGGCGGAAGAGGCCGAGCGGTTGGTGCGGCAGATGGCGGACGCGGTGCCGGTCGAGGCGATCGACCCGGGCCCGAAGGGCAGCGACTTCGGCGACGAGCAGGAACGCCGGGTGGTCGCGTTGAGCAAACTCCGCGCGGCGCTTGAGGCGGAGGAGCTGATGGCCGAAGCGGCGGGGCGCAACACCGCCGCCGCGGCGGCGGAAACGGTGTGGCTCGGCGCGAGCCTCGCGGACCTGAGCACGGTCACCGGCCGGTCCCGGCAGGCGGCCCGCAAGCGGTGGCCGGAGCTGGGCGGCATCTACCGCCGCCGCAAGTGGCTCGGCGACCACGTCGAGGACATCACCTACATGGCGGGCCTGCTGTCGTCCCGAGCCGACGACCTGGTGCCCGGGCGCGGCCACGGCACGTTCATGAAGCTGATCCGGCAACTGCGCGAGGGACTGCGCCGCAGCGAGGAGGACTTCGCCCAGGAAGCGCGGGAGAGCGCGGACCCGGCGGCGCGCTGGCGATCGCTCGACGACCTGGTGAACGTGACGATGCGCGAAATCATCGAAACGGCGGGAAAACCGGCAACCCCGGAAGCGGACTTCGCCCTCCACGGAGCCCGCGGAGTCCTCGGCTACTACGACCACGCCACAGCCGAATCCCCGGAATCCTGACCGGGCCTGCGCGGCCGGAATCGGCGACCCTGTCAACTGCATGAAGTGGGCTGACTAGCCCACAGCAGAACGGCTACGAGGTCCGTCACCACGGACGAATGGACCCCTGAAACGGGTCGAGCCCGACCGGAGCTCGACGAGGACCACGCACAGTCGCAGACCGGCGCATGGAGCAGACGAGCACGAGATATCCGGAGGTACCGATGAAGGCAATCGTCGCGACGGATCAGGCCGCGGAAGCAGCCGGGATCACACTCGCGGAGCGGCCTGAGCCGACGCCGGCGATCAACGACGTCGTCGTTGAAGTCCATGCGTCGGGCTTCGTCCCCGCGGAGTGGGAGTGGCCCTCGACGTGGGTCGATCGCTCCGGTCACGATCGAGCCCCGGCGATCATCGGCCACGAGTTCGCCGGAGTGGTCACCTCCCTCGGCTACGGCACGACGGGACTCTCGCTGGGCCAGCGGGTGTTCGGGATCACGGACTGGCACCGCGATGGGACCCTGGCCGAGTACGCGGCCGTGGAGGCGCGCAACCTTGCGCCGCTGCCGGGGAACGTCGACTTCACGGTGGGTGCGAGCCTGCCGATCTCCGGCCTGACCGCATGGCAAGGCCTGTTCCAGCACGGTCGTCTTCAGGCGGGGCGGAGCGTCCTCGCACACGGCGCCGCCGGCGCGGTCGGATCTGTGGTGACGCAGCTCGCCCGGGAGTTCGGCGCCTACGTCATCGGTACCGGGCGGGCGGCGGACCGCCAGGCGGCGCGCGACTTCGGCGCGAACGAGTTCCTCGACCTCGACAACGACGATCTCGAAGACATCGGCGGGGTCGACCTGGTCTTGGATGTCATCGGCGGTGACATCCAAAGGCGCTCGGCGAGCATCATCCGGCCTGGCGGGACGCTGGTGTCGGTGGTCGGGCCTGCTGAGGCTCGCCCTGTCGACGGCCTCGCGGTCGACTTCGTCGTCGAGTCCGTTCCGAGTCAGCTGGTGGAGATCGTCGACCGGGTGCGGGACGGGCGCCTTCGCACGCACATCGGAACCGTCGCGATCCTCGACGACGCCGTCCCCGCGCTCAACCCGACCGAGCGGCGCAAGGGCAAGACCGTCATTCGCGTGCGCCCCTGAGCGCCCTGGAATAGGCCAACAGCGCCGTCATGCCGACACCCTGCTGACGAGATCGGCACCCGACCCGACGCCGACCGGTTCTGGGCGGAATCCGGACACCTCCGGGTGGTCAGAGATCGGCGAGGGCCGTGATCGGGTTTTCGGTGCAGTCCGCGATGTAGCGGAGGAAGCCTCCTGCCGTTGCTCCGTCGCAGACCCGGTGGTCGAACGTCAGGGACAGCTGGGTCACCTTCCGGAGGGCCAGCTCTCCCCGGTGGGCCCAGGGTTTGTCGATGATCCTGCCGATGCCCAGGATCGCCGCCTCCGGGTGGTTGATGATCGGGGTGGAGCCGTCCACGCCGAACACGCCGTAGTTGTTGAGCGTGAACGTGCCGCCCGTGAGGTGCTTGGGTTCGAGGTCTCCCGCGCGGGCCAGGCCGGTGCGGTGCGCGATCGCTTCGGAGAGCTGCGCCGTGCTCATCTCGTGGGCGTCGCGGACCACCGGGACCATCAGGCCACGTGGTGTTTGCGCGGCGAAGCCGAGGTTGATGTGCCCGAACTGGACGATCTCGCCGCGTTCGGTGTCCACCGAGGCGTTGAGCTCCGGGAACCGCCGCAGGCCCGCCACGCAGAAGCGGGCGATCAGCGAAAGAAGGCTGATGTCCGCGCGCTCCTTGAGCAGCGCGCGGGCCTCCAGCAGGCGGGTCGCGTCCACGTCCACCCACGTGCTGGCGTCCGGGATCTCCCGGCGGCTGCGGGCCAGCTTGTCCGCGACGGCGCCGCGGAGGCCGCGCAGCGGCGTGCGGATCTCGCCGTCCCGCTGGGGCGGCTCGGGACGTGCCGCGGAATCCACGTCGCGGCGCAGGATGACTCCGCTCGGCCCGGTTCCGACCACATTGGACAGATCGACGCCGTGCTGCTTGGCGAGCCGGCGCACGATCGGCGAGAGCACGCGCGGCGCACCGTTGGGAGCGGGCGCGTTCTGCGGTTCCGCGGTTCGCAGCGTGCGCGACGAGGTGTGTGCCCGGCGGCGTCGGCGGGTGGCCGTTCCGCCGGTTCCGTAGCCGACGAGCACGTTGCCCGAACCGGCCCGCTCCTCGGTGCGGTGCTGTTCGTGCGGCGAGTCCTCGCACGCGATCGTCGTCAGTGGCGCGCCCACGGCCAGCACGTCGCCCGCGGCGCCGTGCAGCGTCACGACCACGCCCGCGTGCGGGCAGGGCACGTCGACGACCGCCTTGGCGGTCTCCACCTCGACGACGACCTGGTCCGCCTCCACCCGGTCGCCGACCGCCACGTGCCAGCGGACGATTTCCGCCTCGGTCAGGCCCTCTCCGAGGTCGGGCAGCGCGAACTCCGCCGAGCGCGTCATGCGGCGTCCTCCTGGTTGCAGGCTCCGTCGAGCCACTTCGCGTCCGGTTGGTCGTCCCACTGCAGTCGGTCCAGCGCGTCGAGGATCCGGTCGACGCCGGGCAGGTGCACGTGCTCCAGCTTCGGCGGCGGGTACGGCACGTCGAAGCCCGCGACGCGCAGCACCGGCGCGGCCAGCGAGTGGAAGCAGCGCTCCTGCACGCGCGCGGTGATTTCCGCTGCCACACCGGCGAATCCGGGAGCCTCCTGGAGCACCACGCAACGCCCGGTGCTGCGGACGGCCTCGATGATCGTCTCGTCGTCGAAGGGCACCAGGCTGCGCGCGTCCACGACCTGGACGTCCCAGCCCTCCTCCTCGGCCGCCGTGGCTGCTTCCATGGCCAGCGGCACGCCGGGGCCGTAGGCGATCAGCGTCGCGTCGCGGCCCGGCCGGCGGATCGCGGCGCGCCCGATGGGCTCCGCCTTCGCGGGCAGCTCGATGTCCTGTTTGGACCAGTAGAGCTTCTTCGCCTCCAGGAACACCACCGGATCGGGATCGTCGATGGCCTCGCGCAGCATCGAGTAGGCGTCCGCAGGGGTCGCCGGCGCGACGACCTTGAGGCCCGGGGTGTGCGCGTAGTAGGCCTCGCTGGAGTCGCAGTGGTGCTCCACACCGCCGATGCCGCCCGCGAAGGGCACCCGGATGACGATCGGCATGCCGACCGCGCCGCGCGTCCGGTTGCGCATCTTCGCGATGTGCGAGACGACCTGCTCGAACGCGGGGAAGGCGAAGGCGTCGAACTGCATCTCCACCACCGGGCGGAAGCCGGCCATCGCCATGCCCACCGCGAACCCGGCGATGCCCGATTCGGCCAGCGGCGTGTCGAAGCAGCGGTCCTCGCCGAACTCGGCCTGCAGGCCGTCGGTGATCCGGAAGACGCCGCCGAGCAGCCCGACGTCCTCGCCGAAGACCACCACGCGCTCGTCCTCGGCGATGGCGTCGCGCAGCGCCGCGTTGAGCGCCTGCGCCATGGTCGTCGGTGCCATTTAGAGGTCCTTTCAGGATGCGGCGTCAGCCGCATGCGGTGTGGGACTCAGCTCGCACCGCCGCGGGTTCTCAGGCGTCGTCTGGCGAGGACAGCCCCAGCGCCGTGTATTGGTCATACATAAGTCGGGGATCCCGGAGTCCAGGCGGCGTCTGAGGTTCCGCTACCTGCACCGCCGGGCAAGCCCATTTGGAATCACTGCTTACAGCGCCTCCTGTTCGGCCCGGAGCTGGGCGAGCTGCTCCGTCAACTGCGGTGTCGGTTCGGCGTAGACGTGCCGGAAGAGGTCCTCGGGATCGACCGCGGGCTCCTGCTGCATGCGGGTCCGCACCCCGGCGGCGAACTCCTCGGCCTCCGCGGCGATTCGCTCCACCGCCGCGTCGTCGAGGTGGCCGCCGGCGCGCAGGTGGCGCTCCAGGAGGCCGATCGGGTCCCGCTGCTGCCAGTGCTCGACCTCGCCGGGCGGCCGGTAGCGCGTCGCGTCGTCGGCGTTGGTGTGCGCTTCCATCCGGTAGGTGTGCGCCTCGACGAGGAACGGGCCGTTCCCGGCGCGGGCGTGCGCCACCGCACTGTCCAAAACGGACAGAACCGCCGCGGCGTCGTTGCCGTCGACCTGCTCGCTGCGCATCCCGTAGCCGATTCCCTTGTGCGCCAACGAAGGTGCGACCGACTGCTTGGCGAGCGGGACGCTGATGGCGTACCCGTTGTTCTGCATGAAGAAGACCACCGGCGCGCGGAAGACGGCGGCGAAGTTGAGCGCCTCGTGGAAGTCGCCCTCGCTCGTGGCGCCGTCGCCGAGCAGCGCCATGGCCACGGTGTCGTTGCCCTTGCGGGCCTCGCCGTGGGCCAGCCCGACCGCGTGGAGCGTCTGGGTGGCCAGCGGCGTGCACTGCGCCGCGGTGCGGGTCGCCGGGACGTCGTACCCGCAGTGCCAATCCCCGCGCAGCAGCGTCAGCACCTCGACCGGGTCGATGCCGCGCGCCACCAGCGAGACCGAATCCCGGTAGGTCGGGAACAGCCAGTCGTCGGCGCCGATGCTCAGCACCGCGCCGACCTGGCAGGCCTCCTGGCCGCGGGACGACGGGTACACCGCCAGCCGTCCCTGCTTGGTGAGCGTGGTGGCCTGCGCATCGAACCGGCGGCCGAGCACCATCGCCCGGTACGCGGCCAGCAGCCGGGCGGGCTCCGGCATCGGGTACTTCGGATCGGGCTGTTCCAGCAGCCGCACCGGGCTGCTCGACGGAAGCCATTCCACGACCGAAACCTCCTCAGGACGACTGGCTTGAGATGGTCGGCCAAGTCGCTCACGTGATACAAGTCATGGCGGGATAATCGGAACGAACGGCATCGAGGAAGCAACATGGTCGACCAAACGTCCATCGGGATCGATTCGCGGGGCGGCCGGTCCGGACGATCGGCACCGGCGCTGGACGAGATCGACGCGCGGATCGTCGAGGAGCTGGGCCGGGACGGGCGGATGTCTGTCCGCACGCTGGCGGAGCGAGTGAGCATCTCCCGCACCAACGCGCACAGCCGCGTGGAGCGGCTGATCTCCAGCGGGGTGATCACGGGTTTCCACGCGCGGGTCGACCCGGTCAAGGTGGGCCGGGGCACGGCGGCCCTCATCGGCCTGTCCATCGAGCAGGGCGCCTGGCCCGAGGTGTCCCGGCGGCTGGCCGCGACCAGCGGCGTCGAGCACGTGGCGCTGGTGGCCGGGGACTTCGACTTCGTGGTGCGGGTCCGGACCGAGGACAACCTGTCGCTGCGGAACCTGGTCTTCGACCACATCCAGTCGCTGCCCGGGGTCCGGAACTGCCACACCTGGCTGATCTTCGACGAGTTCGAACCCGAGCGGTGAGAGCGCGCCGCCGCCTGGCGGCGGCGCGCGTCAGAGGTCGAGGTCGACGACCACCGGGGTGTGGTCGGAGGTGCCCTTGCCCTTGCGGGCCTCGCGATCCACGTAGGAGTCCGCGACCGCACCGGTGAAGCGCTCGTTGCCGTAGACCAGGTCGATGCGCATGCCCTGGTTGTTCGGGAAGCGCAGCTGGCGGTAGTCCCAGTAGGTGAACGGGACGTCGTACTTCAGCGCCCGCGGGTAGACCTCGGCGAGGCCGGTCTCCGCGAGCGCGGCGAGCGCCTTGCGCTCGTCCTCGGTGACGTGGGTGCTGCCCTCGAAGGCCGCGATGTCCCAGACGTCGGCGTCGGTCGGGGCGATGTTGAAGTCGCCGAGCACGGCGAACGGCCGGTCGGCGGCCAGCTCCTCGATGGCCGTGGCGCGCAGCGCGTCGAGCCACCGCAGCTTGTAGGCGTAGTGCGGGTGCCCGACCTCACGGCCGTTCGGGACGTACACCGACCACATCCGCACGCCGCCGCACGTCGCGCCGATCGCCCTGGGTTCCTGGGTCTCGAACATCGCGCCGTCGGCCTGGAAGCCCGGCTCGTCGAGCAGCCCGCGGCGCACCTCGTCGATGCCGACCTTGGACAGCACCGCCACGCCGTTCCAGCGCCCGGTGCCGTGCGCGGCGACCTCGTAGCCGAGCTCGCCGACCTCGTCGACGGGGAAGGCGTCGGCGGCGCACTTGAGCTCCTGGACGCACAGGACGTCCGGTTCGGCCTTGCCCAGCCAGTCGATCAGCTTGGGCAACCGGGCGCCGACGGAGTTGACGTTCCAGGTAGCGATCCGCATGCCCGAACCCTGTCACACCACCCCGTCACCGGCGGCGAGGGGCACCCCGGCTGTTTCCAGGCTCGTTTTGCGTGGCGGTGCAGGTAGCGGCCCCCCTGCGGGAGTTGCTGTCGCCTTCTCGCTGTGGGATCCCCGACTCATGAATGCCAATTCACCACGCCGGGGCTGTCCTCGCGAGAAGACGCCTGAGAACCCGCGGCGGTGCAAGCTGCGAGGGTGGGCTAAGCGGCTGCGCCGCTTCAAAGACAAAACCCCGCGTTACCACACCTCAACACCACGACATCCAAACAACCTCTTTAGCAGCACGAAGTGCGCACGGGTCGCGGTCAGCGGGGGAGCCACTCGGGGCGGCCGGCACCGCGGGGGAGGAGGACGTGCCGGTAGGCCCCCGGGGTTTCCGACATGCGGACCTGGTCGGTGACGCCCTGGTAGCGGCCGAGGGGCGTGTCGGCGGTGAAGGTCTCCGGATCCAGGTAGGCGTGCTCCTCGCCGGTGCCCGCGACGGCGTGGGCGTAGTCGCGGTCGAAGATGCCCATGCTCAGGATCCACAAGGCGGCCCGGGTCAGGGAGACGTGCACGCGATAGCTGCCGCCCTCGGTGGCGCGGCGGACGAGCGCCTGGCCGACGCCGAGCGCGAGCAGCCACGACACGATGTAGTCGTTGACCACCAGGATCGGCGGCAGCGCCGGCGTCTCGCCGTCGCCTTCGAGGTTCATCATGCCCACCAGGCTGCCCGCGGACTGGTCGAAGCCGACCCGCTGTGCCCACGGCCCGGCGCTGCCGTTGAGCATCGCGGTGGCGTGGATGATGCCCGGCCGGGTGGCGGCCGCTTTCTCCGGCGACAGCCCGATCGATTCCAGGTAGCCGGGCCGGCGGTTGGCGTAGAACACGTCGGCGCCGGCGAGCAGCCGCCGGATCAGCGCGGCGCCCTCCGGCCGGTACGGGTCCACTGTGGCCGATCGGACGCCGACGTTGGCGGTGATGTAGGTGGTGTCGTGCTCGAGTTCGCCGGGGCGCCAGATGTTGAGCGCGTCCGCGCCGTGCAGCGCCAGCGCGCGTCCGACGCCGGCCCCGGCGATCACGTGCCCCATGCCCAGCGCGCGGACGCCGTCCAGCGGCGCGCTGCCGGGGCGGAACGGTTCGGGGTCGCTCTCGCCGATCTTGGTGATCTCGATCAGCGGCATGTCGGCGAAGAAGTCGCGGTACTGGACCTCGGCGAGCAGCTCCGCCGGACTGCGCAGCATCGGCATGACCACGCCTGCGGCCTCGCCGGCCTCCTCCAGGTCGCGGGCCCGCCAGCCGGCGATGGCTCGGCCCACCGCCGCAGCGTCGTCCGGCACGCCCAGCAGCTTCTGCGCCCCCATCTTGAGCTTCGGGTACGGGTTGAGCGGCATGACCCACCGGTCGTCGGCGGTGCGGTAGAAGGCGAAGCCCAGCGCGTTGCTCGGGTTCGCCGGGCTCGCGCCGGGATAGCCGTTGAGCAGCTCCCACCGGCGGTCGTAGAACGGGCACAGCCGGTGCGGGGCCGTGCGCAGGTCCACCGAGATGTCCTGGCCGCGCCCGCCGCGCAGCTGCCAGATCTTGGCCATCACGACCGACTTGGCGGCCAGCGCGATGCCCGCGGCCCCGCCCAGCCGCAGCGGGCTCGGCACCACCGGGTCGGCGCCGAGGAAGGAGACGCGCCCACCGGAGTCCGCCGGGTCCAGCCCGACGCCGGCCAGCAGGTCGGCGAGCTCGGCGTTCGGATCGAAGGCGTCGTCGGTGGCGGGCGCTGCGATCGCCTTGCTGATTCGCTCGGTGAGGGACACGGTTCCTCCTGGACTGGTGCCGCGCGGAATTCCTTGTGCAGGCTAACGATTCGCCGCGCTCGCGGCTGGACTGATTCGCGAACGCGGCGTGACCGCAGTGGTCACGTGGCGTGACCAGGAGGAGGATCCACTGAGGACTGGGGTGGCGTCAGCGGAGGATGTTGTGCTCGCCCGCGTACTGGTAGCGCCACACGCCGTCCGCGCGCCGGTCGTGCCGGTCGTAGCGGGCGCACGGCGCTTCGCCGTCTCGCGGGGACGGGAAGGTGAACTGGCCGAGGGGTAAGTCCGTGTCCGGCGCGGGGATGATGAACGAGCGGCCGTCTTCGGGGCCGCCGATCAGTTCGGCGTACACGTGCTGCTGCATAGGTCTTCTCCCGGGCTCGGCCCCAGTCGGTTTCTCGCCCCATAGGACCAAATGCTGCGGCCCGGAGTTCCACACTTCACCCGATCGTCTCAACGAGAGGCCGCTGCCCAGCGAACGGACATCCCGCGAACGGCCGTATCGACCCGCAACCGGGCCGGCTCGGTTCCGGGTCGCCGTGCGGTCACTTCGGCAGGCCGAGAACGCGTTCGGCGATGATGTTGCGCTGGATCTGGTTGGTGCCGCGCGCGATCCGCCGCCCGCGGCTCTCCAGGAAGGCGCGCCGGAACTCGTCGACCGGGTAGCCGTCGCCGTCCGGGCGGACCAGGCCGCCGAGCCCCTGCAGGGACATCACGGCGGCACCGAGGTCGCAGTGCAGCTCCGACCAGTTGACCTTGTCGATCGCCAGCAGTTCCCGAGCCGGGTTCCCGGCGCGCAGCTCGTCGGCGACGCGGCGGCCGGTGAAGCGCATCAGCTCGACGCGGATCAGCAGCCGGGCGAGCTCGTCGCGCACCAGCGGGTCGGCCAGCCTGCCGAGGTCGCGCAGCCGCGCCACCAACCGGTCGAACTCCGCGCGGTAACCGGGGTACTGCGTGGTGATCTCGCCGGCCCGTTCGGCGCCGAGCGTGGTCATCGCCACGCGCCAGCCGTCGCCGAGCCCACCGATCACGTTGGACAGCGGGGCGCGGGCGCCGTCGATGAACTCCTCGCCGTAGCCGTGCCCGCCGGCCATCTGCCGGATCGGTCGGACCTCGATGCCGTTGCCGGACATCGGCACCAGCACGTAGGTCAGGCCGCGGTGCCGCTCGGCGTCCGGGTCCGTGCGGCAGAGCAGGAACATCGTGTTCGCCTCGGTCGCGCCGGAGGTCCAGATCTTGTGCCCGTGGACGACCAGCTCGTCGCCGTCGACGACGCCCGTGGTGCGCAGGCTCGCGAGGTCCGACCCCGCGCCGGGCTCGGAGAACCCCTGGCAGTGCACGCGCACAGCGCCCGGGCCTCGGCCGCGTCGAAGACGACCGTCGCATCGGGTTCGGAGTGAGGAGTGAACGGACCGTTCGCCTCGGTAGGCGGGACGAACGGTCCGTTCACCTCACCCACTTCCTGCCGACCCCGCCCGCCCCCGGAGCAGCCGGGTGCCGGTTGAAACCGGCCGCGCGCCGGGTACGCCGACGGCATGTCCAAGAGGAAGCCCCCCGACCTACCGCGAACGCTCCGCGGTGATCGCCCGTGACCGCGCGGGTCGAGGTGGAGGGGCGGCGGATCGAGCTCTCCAACCCGGACAAGGTCCTGTACCCCGATGACGGTTACCGGAAGCGGGACGTGGCCGAGTACTTCCGGTCGGTGGCGGCGGTCCTGGTCGCGCACGCGCGCGGCAAACCGATGACGCTGCGCCGTTTCCCGGACGGCATCGGTTCCGCCGGGTTCTTCCAGAAGGAGGCGTCGAACCACTTCCCGGATTGGGTGCGGGTGGCGGCCGTGCCGCAGCGAGGCGCGCCGGGCGCGGTGCACCACGTCGTCGTCGACGATGCGGCGACCCTGCTCTACCTGGCCGGTCAGGCGTGCCTGGAGTTCCACATCGGACTGTCCACTGTGGATGATCTGGATCTCCCGGTGCTCGCCGTGCTGGACCTGGATCCGCCGGACGGGGTGGAGCTGTCCGAACTCCGCGACGTGGTGCGGCTGGGGTGCGAGCGGTTCCGGGACGCCGGGCTGTCGCCGCACGTGCAGGCCACCGGCGGCAGGGGATTCCACATCGCCGCCCCGCTGCGCGGCGATCGGGGATTCGACGAGGTCCGGGCCGCCATCCGGGAGCTCGCCGAGGCGATGGCGCGCGACGAGCCGGACCGGCTCACCGTCGAGCAGCGCAAGGACAAGCGAGGCGACCGGATCTTCCTGGACACCAACCGCAACGCCTACGGCCAGACGATGATCGCGCCCTACTCGCTGCGCGCCCGCCCCGGAGCACCGGCCGCGACCCCGTTCGACCTCGACGAGCTCGGCCGCGTGACGCCGCAGTCCTACGGCCTGGCGAACATGGCGCGGCGGCTGGCGCAGAAGGACGACCCCTGGGCGGATCTGGAAGATGCGCGATCCGGGAGCGACTTTCCGCATCCCGGCAAACCCGGTTGACGCTCGCCTGCGCGTGCGTGACCCGGCGGCCTCCCGGGTACGCCTGTCGAACAGGTTCGTTCGAGGGGAGGGACCGTGGAAGCCGAAATCACCCTCGTCGTGGACGGGACCGAACACCGGTTCACCGTCGACACGCGCACGACCGTGCTCGACGCCCTGCGGGAAGGACTCGGGATCACCAGCGCGAAGAAGGGTTGCGACCACGGCCAGTGCGGTGCGTGCACCCTGCTGATGGGCGACCGCAGGGTCAACAGCTGCCTGATGCTCGCGGTGGCCTTCGACGGTGCCGAGTTCCGCACCGCCGACGGCCTCGTCGGCGCCGACCTGCACCCGGTGCAGCGGGCGTTCATCGAGCACGACGCGTTCCAGTGCGGGTACTGCACGCCCGGCCAGGTTTGTTCCGCCGTCGGCGTGCTGTGCGAGATGCGCGACGGCGAGCCGAGCGCGGTCACCGCGGACGGCGCCGGGCTGGCCGATGAGATCCGCGAGCGGATGAGCGGCAACCTGTGCCGCTGCGGCGCGTACGCCAACATCGTCCCGGCCATCGCGGAGGTGGCGCAGCGATGAAGCCGTTCCGCTACCAGCGCGCCGCCGACGTCGCCACCGCCGTGGACACCCTCGCCGCGACGCCCACCGCCGCGTTCCTGGCCGGCGGCACCAACCTGGTGGACCTCATGAAGCTGGAGGTCGAGCAGCCGGACGTGCTGGTGGACGTCCGGCGGCTGACCTCCGGCCGGATCGAGCAGCACCCCGAGTTCGTGCGCATCGGCGCCGCGGTCACCAACACCGCGCTGGCGGCCGATCCGGTGATCCGCGAGCGCTTCCCGATGCTCTCGCAGGCGGTGCTGGCGGGCGCGTCCGGCCAGCTGCGCAACCTCGCGACCACGGGCGGGAACCTGTTGCAGCGCACCAGATGCGTCTACTTCCAGGACGTGACGACGCCGTGCAACAAGCGGGAGCCCGGGACGGGTTG
Source organism: Saccharopolyspora shandongensis (assembly GCF_900106995.1). GTDB lineage: Bacteria > Actinomycetota > Actinomycetes > Mycobacteriales > Pseudonocardiaceae > Saccharopolyspora > Saccharopolyspora shandongensis. The sequence goes on along the minus strand of NZ_FNOK01000026.1, from coordinate 61,204 downwards.
CCCGGCGCGGGAGGGCTTCCACCGCGATCACGCGATCCTCGGCACGTCCGATGCGTGCGTCGCCACGCACCCGTCCGACATGGCGGTGGCGATGGTCGCGCTCGACGCGGTGGTGAACACCCAGGGGCCGCACGGGCAGCGGGCGATCCCGCTGGTCGGGCTGCACCGGCTGCCCGACGACGAGCCGGAGCGGGACACCGTCCTGGAGCACGGCGAACTGATCACCTCGATCGACATCCCGTCGCTGGGCTTCGCGGTGAACTCCCGGTACCGCAAGGCCAGAGACCGCGCGTCCTACGCGTTCGCGCTGGTGTCGGTGGCCGCAGCTGTGGACGTCGCCGACGGCGAGCTGCGGGACGTCCGGCTGGCGCTGGGCGGCGTCGCCCACAAGCCGTGGCGGGCGACGCGGGCCGAGATGGTGCTGCGCGGCGCCGCCGCGACCGAGGAGAAGTTCCGGGAGGCCGCCGATGCGGAGCTCGCCGACGCGCGGCCGCTGCCCGGCAACGAGTTCAAGATCCCGTTGACGCGCAACATGATCGTCGACGTCCTCGCCGAGCTCGCGGAGGTGCGGCGATGACCGCCACGACCAGCCTGATCGGCGCGCCCGTCGACCGCATCGAAGGCGACGAGAAGGTCCGGGGCGCCGCGCTGTATGCGGCGGAGCACCCGGTCCAGCGGCCGGTGCACGTGTTCCCGCTGCAGGCGAACATCGCGCTGGGGCGGATCACCGGCATCGACACCGCGGCGGCGATGCGCGAACCCGGCGTGCTGGGCGTGCTCACCCACGAGAACGCGCCGCGGCTGGCCTCGACCCAGGACGCCGAACTGGCGATCCTGCAGTCTCCCGAGGTCGCCTTCCGCGGGCAGTTCATCGGCGCGGTGCTCGCCGAGACGGTGGAGGCCGCCCGGCGGGCGGCGAACCTGGTGCGGCCGAGCTACGAGACCCGCACCCACGACGTTTCCCTCCACCCCGCCCGCGCCGACCTGGTCAAGCCCGGCGAGGTCAACGGCGGCTTCCCGACCGACACCGACGACGGCGACGTGGACGGCGCGCTGGCCGCCGCGGCGGTGGTCGTCGACGCCACCTACACCACGCCGCAGGAGCACAACAACCCGCTGGAACCGCACGCCACCATCGCGATGTGGACCGACGACGAGCTCACCCTCTACGACTCCACGCAGGGCGTGCACTGGGTGCGCGACACGATCGCGACGCTGTTCGGCATGGAACCGCACCGGATCCACGTGGTGTGCCCGCACACCGGCGGCGGCTTCGGTTCCAAGGGGCTTCCGCACGCGCACGTGGTGCTGGCCGCGATGGCCGCTCAGCTCGTCGCCCCGCGACCGGCCAAGCTCGTCCTGACCCGTCAGCAGATGTTCTCGGTGGTCGGCTACCGCACCGGCACCATCCAGCGGATCCGGCTCGGCTGCGACGCCGCCGGCGTGCTGAGCGCGATCAGCCACGACGTGGTCGAGCAGACCTCCCGGATCAAGGAGTTCGCCGAGCAGACCGCGGTGCCCACGCGCGTCATGTACGCCGCACCGAACCGCCGCACCACGCACCGGCTCGCCGAGCTCGACGTGCCGGTGCCGTCGTGGATGCGCGCGCCCGGCGAAGCGCCGGGCATGTTCGGCCTGGAGGTCGCCATGGACGAGATGGCGATCGCCTGCGGCCTGGATCCCGTCGAGTTCCGCATCCGCAACGAGCCGGACACCGATCCCGAGTCCGGCCGGCCGTTCTCCAGCCGGAACCTGGTCGCCTGCCTGCGCGAGGGCGCGCGGCGGTTCGGCTGGGCGGAGCGCGATCCGGCGCCGCGCGCGCACCGCGACGGGCCGTGGCTGGTCGGCACCGGGGTGGCCGCCTCGACGTACCCGGTGTTCAGCATGCCGGGCTCGCGGGCCACCATCCAGGCCCGGCCGGACGGCCACTACCGGGTGCTCATCGGGGCCGCCGACATCGGCACCGGGGCGTGGACCGCGCTCACCCAGATCGCGGCCGACGCGCTGGGCGTCGGGATGTCCGAGGTGGTGCTGAGCATCGGCGACACCGACCTGCCCTACGCCACCGGCGCGGGCGGGTCGACCGGAATCCTGTGCTGGGGTTCGGCCATCGTGGACGCGGCCCGCCGGCTGCGCGCCGAGCTGCCTGCCGGGGAACCGGTCCCGGACGAGGGTGTGGAGGTCACCGGGGCGCTGCCGGACAACCCGTACGCCGGGCAGTTGTCCATGCACAGCTTCGGCGCGCAGTTCGTCGAGGTACGGGTGCACACCGCGACCGGGGAGATCCGGGTGCCCCGGCTGCTGGGGATCTTCGCGGTCGGCCGGATGATCAACGCCAAGACCGGGCGCTCGCAGCTGCTGGGCGGGATGACCATGGGGCTGTCCATGGCGTTGCACGAGCACAGCGTGGTCGACCCCCGGTTCGGGCACGTGGTCAACCACGACTTCGCGGGGTACCACATCCCGGTCAACGCCGACATCGGCGAGATCGAGGCGGACTGGATCGACGAGCACGACCCGTACGTGAACCCGTTGGGCGCCAAGGGGATCGGCGAGCTGGGCATCGTGGGAACGGCGGCGGCGATCGCCAACGCCGCCCACCACGCCACCGGCATCCGCGTCCGGGACCTGCCCATCACCCTGGACAGGTTCCTGTCCTGAACCCGTGCCCGGACGCGGGTTCAGGCGCAGGCGGACCGGTAGGGGCGATTCGGGACGTGACGCGCCCACTGCTCCGCGTTCATCGCGGGGACGTTGTAGGAGCAGAGGTCCTCGTACAGCCGGTCCGAGTCCAGCTCCAGCAGCACAACGCCCTGTCCGATTTCGGGATTATCGGTGTCCACGGCGAGCGTGTGGTCGTCCGGACCGAACTCCAGGGCGATGGTTTCGGCGGGAATGGTGAAGTGTTCGGCGACGGCGGCTGGATCGGCCACGTCCCAGAGCCGCACGGTGCGGCCGAAGAACGAGGAACTTCGGTCGGTTCGCATCGCCACTGCCAAGAATCGGTCATCGTCGCTGGTCAGGGTGCTCGACACCGATTCATCTTCGTCCTCGATCGGGATGCTGCTCAGAACGGACGGATGTCCGAGGTCGCCGACATCCCACAGCTCGATGGTCCGCGACATGGTGGACGCGGTGATCACGACGGCACCTTCGCGGCTCACGGACATGGCGCTCGCCGGAGGCAACTCGCCTCGTCTTTCGGCGTTGCCGGAACCGGTCAGCTGCCACAATGTGACCTCGCGGTCGGGCACCAGGCCGTAAAGCCGGTCGTTCGAGACGAATGACTGCTTGAACCCGGTGGTGTCGAAGTCTCCATCATCCGGGTCGTCGCTCCCCACCGCGTCTCCGCCGATGGGCAGTCGGAGATCGGTCAGATCCCAGAGCCGGATCCTGTAGAGGTCGTCGAAGACGACCAAGCGGCGTCCTCCGCTGCTGAGGTCGAACCCCTTCACCCCGCTGGCACTCGCGACACGTGCCGCCTCCACCGGCCGATCGGGGGCGGCGATGTCGAACAGGTGGATCGCGTCGTCCGCATCGTTGTGCATGGCGAGGACGTGGTTCTCCAAGCCGACTGCCACGCGTAGGTTCCCGGTTTCCGGGCCGGGCTTGGCGATCGTCGACCTGATGACCGGATGGCGAGGATCGCCGACATCCCACAGGGCGACCGACGACCTGTCACCGGCGAATGCGATGAGCGTGCGGCCGTCGGAGAGGAAGCCGCCGGATTGCCAGGGCTGCGGGAGCACGGCGGCGACCGTCGGGCGGCGGCGGTCGGTGATGTCCCAGAGCTGGGCGCCGTCCTCGTGGAAGCCGATCAACACGTTGCCACCGCCGCCGAACACCGAGCCGGGCGTGCCGGTAAACTGGTAGGTGGAAAGGCGTGTGGGTAAGGGCGGCGCGCTGGGTGTGGTCCAGATCTGGACCACACCGCGGTCGCGCCCCGCGACGATCTGGTGATTGTCGGGCGAAAATGCCACCGCCCTGGCCGGGCTACCGCTGCGGAAGCTGTTCAGGCTTGTCATCAGCGGATCGGTCAACCCGGTGTCGGTGAATTCGTATCGCTGGACGGTGCCCGAGCTGCTGCTGGCGGCGAAATGTTCTCCGTTCGGGCTGAACGCGATGGACAGGACGTCGCCCTTGTCCCACTTCGGGCCGAGGGTGGAGGTCAAGTCGCCGGCGGAGATCCAGTCGCCGGTGGAGTGCAGCCCCAAGCTCTTGGAAACCGGGTTCCGGGGATCGGTGACGTCCCACGACTCCATCCGGCCGAAGACGCCGCCGGCGATCAGCCACCGTCCCTCCGGGCTGAACACCACGGCCGAGGCGGATTCGGCCGGCAGCGTTGAGATCACCGAGGGTTGGGCTTCGGCCAGGTTCCACAGCCGGACCGTGCCGCCGGTGCTGGCGGCGGCGAGGGTGGCCCCGTCCGGCCGGAACGCCACGGACGTGACGTCCTCGGTGTCGACGAACAGCGTGTGCTGCGGGGTCGGACGGGATATGTCGCTCAGATCCCACAACCTGAGCCGGCCTTCGTCGCTGCCGGCGGCGAGCATGCGTCCGTCCGGGCTGAACGCGACGGTCATCGCAAGATCGGTCGCGGATTCCACCCGCGCCTTCTCCACCGGATGGCGCGGATCGGTCACATCCCACACGAACAGGGTCCGACGGCTGTGCCCGGCGAGCAGGCGCCCGTCGGGGCTGAACGCGATGGCCGCGGTACCCGGTGTGGGCAGCACCGCGCCACCTGCGGGATGCCGGACGTCTGAAACGTCCCAGAGACGCACGGTGTGGTCGGTGGCCGAACTGGCGAGAACACGCCCGTTCGAGCTGTACGCGACGTTGAGGACGTCCCCGGTGTGGCCGGGCAGGCTGATGGGGTACGGAGTGGTGACAGCGGCGTGGATCGCGGCGCGTGCCTCGGGTGTCTTGGCGGTGCGGTAGGCCGCCAGGCTCAGCTGCAACGCGGCGGCCGGGTCGCTGGTGCGGATCGCATCGGCCTGGGTGGCGAGCTGCACCGATGCCGCCTCCTCGTCGCGTTCGGCGTTGATCCACGACTGCTGGACAGCGACGACGCCGGCCAGGAGGAGCGCGCCGACGACGCCGATGACGAGCAACCGGCTGAGCAGCCCCGCCCGGGTGCTGGCGCGCAGGAAATCCCGTTCGAGCGCGGTGAGCCCCGCCCGGGGCTCGTGATCGCCCACCCACTGCCGCGCTGCGGCGAGGCGGCTTCCCCGATAAAGCGTTGTCCGGTCCCGGTTTTCGCGTTGCCACGCATCGGCGGCCTCGGCGAGTCGTTGGTGGACGAGCAGACCGGAGCGATCCTCGTCGATCCAGTTGCGCAACCTGGGCCAGGTGCGCAGCAGCGCCTCGTGGGTGATCTGCGCGGTGTCCTGGTCGACGGTGACCAGCCGGGCTTGCACGAACGCGTCGAGGGCGTGGCGCATCGCCTCGGTCTCGTGGCCGGGACGTTCCCGGAGGAGGTCGGTGACGTTGACCGGGCGACGGCCGTCGTCCACTCCTTCGGAGAGGCGCACCATGCGCAGCAGCAGCGTTCTCGCCGCGCGTTGCTCGGCGTCTCCGAGCTCGTCGAAGGTGGCGTCGGCCTGCTGAGTCACCGCTTTCCAGATTCCGCCGGTGGCCCGGTACCCGGCCAAGGTGAGCGTGCCGGTGTGCGGCTCTCGTCGCTGCCAGGTGCCCAGCAGCGCGAACGACAGCAGCGGCAGCGTGCCGCCGGTGTCCTGGGCGACGTCCTGCCCCGATCTCAGATCCTGCAGCAGGAGTTCCGCCAACCCGTCTTCCAACGGGAGACCGGCGACCTCGGCCGGCTTCTCGATGGTCTCGCGCAACTCCTGCTCGGACATGGGTTTGACGAGGAGCTGACCGTCCTCGAGCGCGGGCAGCAATTCGGGGTAGGCCAGACAGCGGGAGTAGGCATCGGCCCGGATGCCGAGGACGACCAACGCCGGCGCCGGCGTGCCGCCTTCGCCGGATTGCGCTGCCGCGCACAGGGCCTGGATGAACGCCCGCCGCTCGTCCTCGTCCGGGCAGGCGAAGACCTCCTCGAACTGATCCACCACGAGCAGGATCCGGCCGTCCGGCACCTCGGTGCCATCGGCTCGGGTGCGCCCCGCGTCGCGCACGATCTGGGCGAACGTCATCGGGTTGGCGGCCAGTTCGGCGCGCAGCGCTTCCCGGGAAGTCCCGGCGAGCTGGGCGAACCGGGCGGCGAGGGTGTCCAGCGGGTGTTCGCCGGGGGTGAGCACCGAGGACGGCCAGGTCCGCGACCCGTGAATCGGCAGCCGGCCCTGTTTCACCGCCGGCAGCAGCCCGGCGTGCAGCAACGACGACTTCCCCGCGCCGGATGGGCCGACCACCGCGGCCAGGCTCGTGTCCTGCGCCCTGGCGGCCAGGTGACGCATGAGGGTGGCGGTCAGCTCGCCGCGGCCGAAGAAGTACCGCACGTCCGCGGTGCTGAAGGCGTCCAGCCCGAGGTAGGGGCAGGGCTGGTCGGTCCTCGGGTTCTCCTCGGTCCGGCCCGGTGGCCGTGGCGCGGTCACGGTCGGGGCGGCGGGATTCGTGGCCAGCACCAGTTCGCCGGTGCGCCCGCTGAGCTGGCGGTGCGGTTGCGGAAATCCGTGCCGGGGCAGCGTGCGGGAGAGGTGGCGGTACGCGTCCTCCGCGGTGAGCAGCGCGGGCATGGTGGGATCGCCGTCCCGCAGGAACGTGATGAGTTCTCCGCTGAACGCGGTGTGCTTTCTGCCTTCGGGGGCGAGCGCCCTGGTTTCGGGAGCGGCCGAGGCCAGCAGATAGGTGCCGCCCATCGTGGCCAGCTCCAGCGCGTCCGCCACCGGTGTGCCGAACGATCCGCGGGCCCGTCCGGAGAAGCAGCAGTCCAAGATCACCACGACCGCCTGCGCGCGGCTGTCGGTCAGGGCGTCGCGGACGGCCGAGAACGGCAGTGCCTTGGTCGCAAGAGCCCGCGCGAAATGATCGGTATCGCGAGTCGCGAGGTACAGCTCGTTCCCGGCGCTGACCAGCCCGTGCCCCACGTAGTAGAAGAGCAGCGCGTCCGTTGCCTGCGAGGCCGCGTCGATCAGCGCGCTCTCCAGCGCACTCGGCGTCGGATCGATCAGCGGGCGCAGCAGGTTTCCTTCGGCGAGGCCACAGCGGTCCGTGAGAACCTGCGCCAGGTCCCGCACGGTGCCGGGCACCGCCGGCACGTCCGGCAACGGCGACGTCGATACGTGCTTGCCGGTTCCGGCCACCAGGACACGGGTCCCGGGCAGTCCCAACGTCAACGGAGACACGATCGGTCCGTCCGCGGAGGGACCGGGTCGCGTCACTTGCCGTCCTGCTCGCCGGTGTCTTCCAGCGATCTGGCGACGCTGGAGGCGAACTTCTCGACGTCGGCGACATCCATGTCGCGCAGATTCGTGGCTTCGACCTCGATGGTGGTCCCGTCCGGCCGGGTCACCTTCGCCGTCACGTCGCCGCCCCGGCGGCGAATCCAGGAGACCAGCACCGTCGCCACCGCGGTCGCCACTCCGCCCGGGCCGAGCGCGACCAGCAGAGCGTCGGTGGTCGGTCCGAGGGTGCCTGGCTCTGGTGGTGCTTGCACGGTCTGCACCCGACCGCGCAATTCCGTCTCGGAGATGAGCCACTGGCGCAAGGAGCGAAGTTCGGGTCCCCGTTCAGAAGCCTCGACTTCGATCGTCAGATCCACCCTGTCCTCCGTCTGCTCGAAAGCGCGTGGCAGCCTTTGCGCTCATTCTGGCACGGAGTTCAGCGCGTGGAGCCGATCTTGCGAAAACCTCGATGCCTTGCAGTGCGCGGCGCCCGCAGAGCTGGCCGGGTGGGTGCCTCTCGGCTCAATTGGTCCATAGTGGACCAATTCGTTCATGTCCGTGAACAGCTGCGCCGTGCGCAGCAGTGCCGCTGCGCGGAATTGCCGAACCTGGCGGGTTTTTTCGTCTTCCGCCGTGATCGCGTCGCCCGATGGGCGTCTTGCTCGGGTGTTCGGGCGTTTGTTTGACTGCTCGCGGATCACCGGATCGCCTCGATGGGGAGGTCTTCATGCCGGGAACATCCGCGCGTTCCGCCAGAACCGCCGTGATCGGCCTGTTCGCCGCGGTCCTGCTCGTCGGGTCGGCCGTGCCGGGAAATGCCGGACGGGTTCCGGCGAGCCCGGGCACGAACTACGCGATCGACGATCCCTTCACCGCCGAGCGGACCCAGTGGTGGCGCGACAGCCGGTTCGGGATGTTCATCCACTTCGGCGGCTACTCGCAGCTGGAGGGCGAATACCGGCGGCCCGACGGCAGCACGTGCCAGAACGCGGAGTGGATCCAGCGGGAATGCGCGATCCCGCGGGCGGAGTACGAGGACCTGGTCGCCCGGTTCGACCCGGCCGGGTTCGACGCCGACGCGATCGCCCGCACCGCCGCCGAGGCCGGGCAGCGCTACCTGGTCATCACGGCCAAGCACCACGAGGGCTACGCCATGTGGCCGACGAAGGTCAACCGGTGGAACCTGCGGGACCACTCGGCGTTCGACGAGAACCGGGACATCCTCGCCGAGCTCAAGCAGGCGACCGACCGGTACGGCATCCGGCTGGGCTTCTACTACTCGATCTGGGACTGGCACGACCCGGACGCCTCGAACCCCGACACCTTCGGCCGCTACCAGGAGCGGATGCGCGAACAGCTGCGGGAACTCGTCTCGAACTACGACCCGGCCCTGCTGTGGTTCGACGGCGAGTGGAGCACCGACAATCCGCCCAACCCGTGGACCGCGCAGGACGGCGAGCGCCTGGAGTCCTTCGTGCGCGGCCTGGACCCGGAGCTGATCGTCAACAACAGGGTCGGCAAGCGGCGGGTCACCGACGGCGACACCGGAACGCCCGAGCAGGAGATCCCCGGCGAGCCCGTCGCCGGGCAGCTGTGGGAGACCTGCATGACCATCAACGGGCACTGGGGCTACGCGAAGTGGGACCACGACTGGAAGTCCTCGGCCGACCTGGTCCGCAACCTCACCACCACCGCGGGCCGCTCCGGCAACTACCTGCTCAACGTCGGCCCCGACGCGCGCGGCCGGGTACCGGCCGAATCGGTGACGCGACTGCGGGAGATGGGCGAGTGGCTGCGCAGCGACGGCCAGGGCGCCGCGGTGCTCTCGGCGGGCGCGCCGGGCATCGTCGAGCAGCCGGGCTGGGGGACGGTGAGCCGCCGCGACGGGAAGCTCTACGCGTCGGTGTACGACTGGCCCGGCAGCGGGGGTTCGCTGACGCTGCAAGCGAAATCCGCATTCGACGTCACGGCCGCCCGGGTGCTGGGCAGTGACCAGCGGGTCGACGTCGAGCGCACCGGCGACACGGTGACGATCCGCCCCTCCGGCGGGCCGGCGAACGGCCTCGCCACCGTCATCGAGCTGGACGTCGCGACGCCGGGCCCGGCGCCCGAAGGCGACGGGACCGGGCTGACCGCCCGCTTCTGGGCGCACCGCAACTCGCCGGGCGAACCGGACGCGACCCGCGTCGACCCGGGCGTGAACTACGACTGGAAGTACACCGGCTCGCCGGATCCCGCGATCCTGCCCGCCGGCTACTCGGCCCGCTGGACCGGCACGCTCGAACCGCGCTTCACCGAGACGTACACGCTGCGCACGGTCTCGTCCAACGCCGTCCGGTTGTGGATCGACGACCGGCCGGTGATCGACAACTGGTCCGAGCACGGCCCGGCGGTGGACGACGCGGCCATCCCGCTCGAAGCCGGTCGCCGGTACGCGATCCGGATGGAGATGAAGAAGGAGACCAACGAAGGCGTCGCGAAGCTGCTGTGGACCAGCCCGAACACGCCGCAGCAGATCATCCCGGCCCGCCAGCTCCGCCCGGAGCGATGATGCCGCTGACCAGGCGTGGCGCGCTGCTCGCCGGCGGGCTCGCGGCCGCCGGCGCGGCGCTGCCCGGCGGCATGGCGCAAGCGCGCGACTCGCGGCGCCTGGACTGGCTCATGGACATGGTCCACTCGAACCCGGGTGAGCCACCGACGCGCAGCGCCTACAACGATCCGCGGACGCTGGCCGCGCACGGGCACAACGCGCAGGTGGTCAACGAGTTCCGGCCGCCGCACACCGCCATCACCTTCGACGGCTTCGACGAGCGGATCTTCCCGCCGGGCTCGGACGCCAGGGCGTGGGTCGAGTGGAACGCCGCGACCATCGACGAGCGGATCCGGCAGATTCACGATGCGGGCCTGCGGGCGCTGTACTTCACCGACATCATCGTGCTGCCGAAGCGCCTGGTGGAGCTCCACGCCGGGGAGATCCTCGACGGCGACGGGCGGATCGACCTGGACCGCCCGTTGACCAGGCAGATCCACCGGATCATGCTGGCCGAGGTCTTCGACCGGTTCCCGGGCCTGGACGGGCTGGTCGTGCGGACCGGCGAGACGTACCTGTCGAACACGCCGCACCACACTGGGAACAACCCGATCACCCGCGGCGCCGAGAGCCACCTGCTGCTGCTCGACATCCTCCGCGAGGAGGTCTGCGCCAGGCGCGGCAAGCTGCTGTTCTACCGCACGTGGTCGTTCGACGGCTTCCACACCGATCCGGCGTACTACCTGAGCGTCACCGACCGCGTCGCGCCGCACCCGAACCTGATCTTCACCGTCAAGCACACCCAGGGCGACTACTGGCGCACCAGGGCGTTCAACCCGACGCTCGCCATCGGCAGGCACCCGCAGGTCGTGGAGGTGCAGTGCCAGCGGGAGTACGAGGGCAAGGGCGCGCATCCGAACTACATCGGCGACGGCGTGCTCAACGGGTTCGAGGAGAACGCCGGCGCGACCGGGCCCAACGGGCTCGTCGACATCCGGGACAACCCGAACCTGCGCGGGATCTGGACGTGGTCGCGCGGCGGCGGCTGGCGCGGGCCGTACATCGAGCACGAGCTGTGGTGCGACCTCAACTTCGCCGTGGTGAGCCGGTGGGCGCGCGACACCGGGCGGGCTGAGCGGTCGATCTTCGACGAGCACGCGCGGCGGCTAGGACTGTCCGCAGTGGACAGAGATCGCTTCCGGTGGCTCGCGCTGGCTTCGGCCGCCGGCGTGCTGCGCGGGCATTACAGCACCGTGTTCGAGCTGGGCCGGACGACGTGGATGCGGGACCAGTTCCTGGGCGGCTCGGACAAGGACCTCACCGCGGACTTCCAGCACGTGCTCGACGCCGGGCTGGTGGACGCGGCGCTGGCGGAGAAGGCGACCGCGGCGGCGATCTGGTCCCGGATCGACCGGCTGGCCGCCCAGATCCGGCCACCGGATCCGGAAACCCGCGAGTACCTGCGGGTTTCGAGCAGGTACGGGCTGCTGCTGCACCGGGTGATCCACCACGGCTGGGGCGCGATGCTGCGCGGCTTCGCCGGCGACCGGACCGGCGACTACGACACGGCGGCCATCCGCGCGCACATCGCCGGGTACGACCGGGCCTGGTCGGAGTTCCGGCGGCTCGCCGACACGAGCCCCTCGTGCGCTTCGCTGTACGTCCCGCAGTCGTTCGGGCCGCGGAACCCGGACGGCACCTACGACGCCGATCCGGATCACGGCATGCGCCAATCCGTCGACCGCTACCGGTGACGTCCGGGTCGCGGATCGGCTTACGGGTCCTTTCAGAATGCGGCGTCAGCCGCATGCGGTGTGGGACTCAGCTCGCACCGCCGCGGGTTCTCAGGCTGTGCCCGCCCTTACTGGGCTACTGGGCGAGGCCAGTCCCCGATGCCGCGTATTGGTCCATGCCTGAGTCGGGGCTGCCACAGTCCAGACGGCGTCTGCAACTCCCGAAGGGGGGCCGCTACCCGCACCGCCACGCAAGCCCATTGAAGAAATCATTTCTTACGACCGGGAGCGCCAGTCGGAGGCGAGCAGGGACCAGACCTCAGTGTCGCGTCGGCGGCCCTGGTACGAGAAGGATTCGCGCAGCACGCCGTCGAGGGTCATGCCCAGGCGCTGGGCCGTCCCCTTGCTCCGGTGGTTCTCCGCGTCGTTGCGCCACTCGATGCGGCTCATGCCGCGCACGCTGATGGCCCAGCCGATCAGGTGCGTCGCGGCCCGCGTGATCAGGCCCCGGCCCTGCGCCTCCGGCGCGATCCACACGCCGAGCTCGCAGACGCCCGAAGGCACGTCGAAGATCCGGAACAGGATCCCGCCGACGAGATCGCCGCGCAGCCGGATCCCGTAGATGCGCCCCTCGTCGGCGGCCTGCCGGTCGGCGTAGCTCTGCAGGAAGGCCCGGGCGGACGCCTCGTCGGTGACGGCCTCGGTCCACGGCAGCCACGGTGCCAGGTGGTCGCGGTAGCGCTCGGCGTGGGCGGCGAACTCGGCGGCCTGCCAGGGCTCGAGCGGCGTCAGCGCGGCGTCTTCGGTGAGGGGATGGCTGAACATGCGTCTCCGTTCAGAGATCGGACAAGCGCATCCTAGTCCGGCGCGGCCACGTTCCCCAGTGTCTTCTCCGGATTCGCGCCGCGCTTCGAGTCCTCAGTGGACGGAGGGATTCTGTGCGGTGGCAGCGCGGCGCGCAGGAGGATCTTCAGGGAGTACCGGAGGAGGTGGTGGCCGCGGCCGAACAGCCACGGGACGCCCTTGGCGAGCAGCCACCGCAGGTGGTCGAACCCGCTGACCCGCGCGCCGCCGGAGCACTCCAGCGACACCGTTGCGGGCACGGCCAGCCCGGCCGCGGCGAACCGGTCGGCGAAGGCGGCGGCGAGCATCCGGTGCCCGAGCTCGGAGGGGTGCAGCCGGTCCACGCTCCACGTCGCCGGGTGGTAGGCGCCCGGCAGCCGGTCCAGGTCCACGACGGCGGCGGCGTGTTCGGCGGCGACGGCGTCCAGGATCCGGTTGAGCTCGTCGATCCGCCTGGCCAGCGCCTTGCGCAGCGGCCCGGGGAGCCGGAAGACCCGGCCGTGGTCGTGGTAGCGGATCGTCACGACGACCGCGCCCGCGGCGGCGAGCGCGCGCACGACGTCGTTCAGCTGCTGCCGCAGGCGGCCCGCGTCGAAGTCGGAGCGCATGGTGTCGTTCATGCCGACCATCACCACGGCGGCATCCGGCGCGGCCCGCAGCGCGGCGGGCAGCTGGGCGTCGTGCACGGCACCGATGCGCGCGCCGCTCGACCCCACGTTCGCGAGCTCCGCGGCACCGAGCGCCTCGGCCAGCAGCGGGGCGAATCCGCGCCAGCCGCCGGGCACCGGGTCGCCCATGCCCACGGCGACCGAGTCACCGAGCACCGCGAGGGTCCGTGTTCTCCGCGGGCCGCGCGGGCCCGCCGTGATCGCGTCCTGCACGTGATCATCGTGCTGGCCCCGCTTCCTGCGGCGGTGAGGCGGCGGTGACCATCCGGCGACCGATTGGCGAAGAATCGGCGCGTCAGCCTGGCGTGGCGCGGTAGTCCTTGCCGGGCCAGAACGGCCACTCCTCGAAGGCCCGGCACGTCCTGTCGGGGGCGAACCGGATGACCCACAGGTCCCGGTACTCCTGCGGCACCGAACCGCCGTAGCGCACCTCGACCCGGACGACGGCGGTGTCGCCTTCGAGCGCCACGGGGCTGCTCGTCAGCTGGAACTCCTCATCGGGCCCGACCCGCTCGGCCTCCCACATCCGCGCGATGGCGGCGAGCCCGACGACCGGTTCGAGGTAAGGGGCCTGCCGATAGCTCGCGTCCGGCGAGAAGACCCCGGCGAGAGCATCGACGCCAGGAGCCCGCCAAGCCCGCTCGTACCCGGCGACCCACGCACGCACCTGCTCCCAGTCCATGGCCTGGGAGTTTGGCACCGACGGGCCCCTCGCGCAGCAGCCCAACTCCCGTGTGTACTTGGTGTCGCTATGGCAACAAGAAGTAGACACGGGTCCTGACCAGCGGAAACAGTGCTAGTCAGGCGTCTCGTCGCTGAGCCGCGAGGGCTTGGGCCGCGATTGTTCGGAGGGGACGGCCGAGGGCCGCTGCTGCCGCTGCGACGTCTTCGTGTTCTGGTTTTGCGTGGTGGGGGCCGTGTTTGATGCGGATCTGGTGGCCTTGCACCGTGACCGTGGTGGTCCGGCGGGGCAGGGCCCGGCGGTCCACCGCGTGGCGGCGGATCCCGAGGCTGCCGGTTTCCGCCAGTACCAGGTCGGACAGCTCGGATGCCAGTTCCGGGCGGCACAGCACGTGCAGCACCTGGGCCGGGCGGGACTTCTTCATCGTCGCCGGCGTCGTCCAGGCGTCCGCCGCACCCCGGTCCAGCGCGCGGTTGATCACGTGCCCCAGCACCTCGCCGGTCACATCGTCCACATTGCACTCCAGGACGACCATCGGCTCGGCCGGTTCGGCGCCCAGCGGCACTCCGAGCGTCGCCGAGAGAACGTTGGGGCGCTGGGGGAACCGGCGCGTGCCCGCGCCGTAGGCGGTGTCCTGCACGGTCATGACCGGGGGAGGGGTGAAGCGGGTGCCGATCGCCTGCAGCAGGGCTGCGCCGGTCGGCGTGACCGTCTCGCCCGGAAGGTCGGTGCCGACGACTGCCGCGCCGCGCAGCAGTCGCAGGGTCGCCGGGGCGGGTGCCGGGAGCACGCCGTGGCTGCACCGCACCGTTCCGCTGCCCAGCGCCAGCGGCGCGGAGTGCACGGCAGTGATGCCCAGCGCGTGCAGCGCTGCGGCGACGCCGACGGTGTCCACCACGGTGTCCAGCCCGCCGATCTCGTGCAGGTGCACGTCGTCCGGGTGCTCGCCGTGCAGGGCGCCTTCCACCTCGGCGATCGCCGTGATCGCCGCGGCGGCCAGCTCCGCCACGGGTTCGGGTCGGGCCTGGCGGACTCGGGCGATCAGCTCCGCGGCGTGCCGTTCGGTGCTGGTGTCCTCGACGTCCACCACCGCTTTCGTCGCCGCGATGCCGTTGACCTGCACCTGCTCGGTGGACAGCCGCCAGCCCGGCAGGCCGGTCGACTCCACGGCCGAGCGCACCCGGTCCAACGGCGCGCCGAGGCCGAGCAGAGCGCCGAGCAGCATGTCCCCGGAGACGCCGGTGACGGGGTTGAGCCAGAGGATCATCGCGGTTTCGCCACCACCTGGGCCAGCCGGTGCGCGGCCATCGCGGCGCCGAACCCGGAATCGATGTTGACCACGGTCAGGCCCGCCGCGCAGGACGTCAGCATGGCCAGCAGCGCCGTCACGCCCTCCAGGGCCGCGCCGTAACCGGTGGACGTCGGCACCGCGATCACCGGGCA
The DNA here is from genome assembly GCF_900106995.1 of Saccharopolyspora shandongensis. Lineage (GTDB taxonomy): Bacteria > Actinomycetota > Actinomycetes > Mycobacteriales > Pseudonocardiaceae > Saccharopolyspora > Saccharopolyspora shandongensis. The sequence continues at coordinate 45,959 of NZ_FNOK01000026.1, read as the reverse complement.
GGCCACCAGCCCGCCGACGGCGCTGGCCAGCGCGCCCTCCATGCCCGCGACCACGATCACCGCGTCGGCCCGGTCGAGCTCGTCGCGGGCCGCCAGCAGCCGGTGGATCCCGGCCACCCCGACGTCGCGGACCACCTCGGTGGACAGCCCGATCGCGGCCGCCACCGCCTCGGCCTCGGCGGCCACCGGCCCGTCCGAGGTGCCCGCGGTGGCGATGCAGACCCGGAACGAGCCGCTCGCCGCCGGCCGCCACACCAGCAGCCGCGCGGTCTCGTGGTAGGTGCCGCCGGGCACCGCGATCGCCGCGGCGACGTCGGCCTCGACGCGGGTCACCAGCACCGGGCCGGTACCCCGGGCGAGGAGTTCGCCGACGATTCCGGCGATCTCCCCGGGCTGCTTGCCGGGCCCGTAGACGACCTCGGGGAGGCCTTGCCGGGATTCCCGGTCGGTGTCGACCCGCGCGTACCCGAGGTCGGCGAACCCGGTCATGACGCGGTCCGGGCGGGCAGCAGCGGCAGCAGCACGTTCATCCGTCCACTTCGGAATCCGGCCAGATCCAGCGCGCAGAACTGGAAACCGGCCTCGCGCACCGCGCGGTCCAGCTCGTCGCGCCGCGCCGCCGCCCGGTCGATGTCGGCCGCCGGGACCTCCAGCCGGGCCACCGTGCCCTGGCCGTGCGCCCGCACGCGGCACACCTCGAAGCCGAGGCGGTGGATCGCCGCCTCCGCCTCCTCGATGCGGCCGAGCACCTCGGGTGTCACCGGGTCGCCGTAGGCGACGCGCGAGGCCAGGCACGCCGCCGCCGGCTTGTCCGCAGTGGACAGTCCGAGTTCCCGGCTGGCCCGCCGGACCGCTTCCTTGCTGAGCCCGGCGTCCACCATCGGCGCGATGACGCCGCGCTGCGCGGCGGCCTGCTGGCCGGGCCGGTGGTCGCCGAGATCGTCCAGGTTGGTGCCCAGCGCGATGCCGGCGCCCATGGCGACCGCTAGCGGCTCCAGCGCGTCGAATAGCGCGGACTTGCAGTGGTAGCAGCGGTTTCCGTCGTTCGCGGCGTACTCGGGGCGGTCGGCCTCGTCGGTGCAGACCTCGACGTGCGCGAAGCCGCGGCCGCGCGCGAACTCCTTGGCCTGCCGTCGTTCGGCCGCGGCGAGGCTGGGCGAGACGGCGGTGACCGCGAGCATCCGCGAACCGAGCACCTCGTGCGCCACGGCCGCCAGCAGCGCCGAGTCGACGCCGCCGGAGAACGCCACCACGAGGGCCTCCTCCGCGCCGATCCGTTGCCGGAGACGATCGAGTTCGGGCACGCTCACGGTGGCACTCCTCTCCTCCGCCTCCGGTCGCTCGGCGACGGGAACGCCGTGGTCCGGACAGGTGGTCTGACCGCACTCTAACCGGATTCGGCGGAAGATCCCATCCCCCGGAGCACGCGCGCGCGAACGCGTTGGGCAGCTGCCGCGACCCAACGCGCTCTCCGTGCTTGACCAGGGGTAACCGTTACCGGCCGCTGCCGTAGGGCTTGGTGAGGATCTCCAGGACGTGGCCGTCGGGGTCGTCGAAGTAGACGCCGCGACCGCCGTCCCGGGTGTTGATCTGGCCGGGCTCCTGGTGGGCCGGGTCGGCCCAGTGCGGCAGCTCCTGCGCCTTGATCCGCCCGAAGATCTCGTCGAACTCCTCCTCGCTGACCATGAACGCGTAGTGCTGCGGGACGATCTTCTCGTCGGTCTCCAGGTAGTCCAGCGTGACGTCGTTGCTCGTCTGGACGCACATGAACGGGCCGAACGGCTCCGGATCAGGGAGGCCGAGCAAGTCCGCGGCGAACCGCGCGTGGGCGACCTTGTCGGACGTGGCGACGATGGTGTGGTTGAGCTGGACGGGCATGGTGTTCTCGCTTTCCTCGTCGGTATCCGATGTTCCTGAGGCTAGGAGTTATACCTAGGTCGAGGTCAATACGGCCGTCGCCGGACTCGTCCACACATCGCTCGTCCGGGTGGCGAGTCGCCCGGGCGGGTGCCCGGCGGCATAGCGTCGAGCGGGCGAGGAGCGGAGGGCGCGGTGCGGGCCGCCGCGTCGTCCGGTTTGCACGGGAAGTACGAGCAGACCGTCGATCGCGAATCCGCCTACGAAACTCCTGGCGAAGAAGATCGCCGTCGCGCCCGAGAAGACGGAAAAATCGGAAACGATGGAAAAGTCCGAATAATCCGGATTCCTGGAGAGGGCGATGGACAACCCTGCGGTGCGGTCGTTCTTCCGCTCGGTGGCGAGCGCCCTGGGACGGGAGCTCACCCGCGGCCTGTTCGGCAACCGCCGCCGGTGACCCGGCTGGCATCGGTCACCTGATCGGGGTAAGGTGTCGCCGACTCATTCCACGCGGGAGCTCGGGCGAACCGGGCTGAGAGGGTGGCAGCCACTGCGCCACCGACCGCAGAACCTGTCCGGATAATGCCGGCGTAGGGAGCTGTTGATGGCGCTTGACGTCGATCGTGCCGAAGTTCCGCACACCCTGGACGAACCGGCACCGAAGACGCTCGGCGTGCTCGACCAGGGCGCGTTCTGGGGCAACCTCGGGGTGAGCCTGCTCGGCTTCAGCGGCGCGCTGGCCGTGCTCGCACCGGCCGGTGTGCCGCAGCTGTCGTTCGCCGCCGCCGTCACCGCGTGCGTGGTGGGCACCGTGATCGGCAGCATCATGGTCGGCCTCGCGGCGGTTCCGGGAGCGCGAACCGGCGCCCCGGCGATGATGCTGCTGCGCGGCCTGTTCGGCACCAAGCTGTCGTACCTGCCGACGGTGCTGAACATCCTGCAGCTGGTCGGCTGGGGAACCTTCGAACTCCTGGTGATCGCGCAGGGCGCGGAGGCGTTGTTCGGCGGCGGCCCGCACTGGTTGTACGTGCTGGTGGCCGGGGTGCTCACCACCGTGCTGACGCTGCGCCCGCTCGGCGCGCTGCGCCTGCTGCGCCGCTACGTCAGCATCGCGGTGGCGATCGCGATGGTGTACTTCTTCGTCCAGCTGCTGCGGCAGCCGCTGCCGGACATGAACACCGGTTCCTGGCAGGGCTTCTGGCCCGGCGCGGACGCCGCGCTGGCGGTCGCGGTGTCCTGGATCCCGGTCGCCTCGGACTACTCGCGGCACTCGAAGTCGGTGACCGGCGCGTTCGGCGCCGCGACGGTGGGCTACTCGATCACCCAGATCGCCTGCTACCTGCTGGGCCTGCTCGGGCTGGCGCTGGTGGCCGGCGACGCGGACCGGGTGTTCGACCCGATGCTGGCCGTGCCGCTCGGGGTGATCTTCTTCGGCGTCCTGGTGCTGCGCGAGGTCGACCAGTCCTTCGCCAACACCTACTCGACCGCGGTCTCCATCCAGAACCTGCGGCCCAGTGCCGACCGCCGGGTGCTGTGCGTGATCATCGGTGCGTTGATCACGCTGCTCGCGCTGACCCTGGACATCGCCCAGTTCTCGAACTTCCTGCTGCTGATCGGCTCGGTGTTCGTGCCGATGTTCGGCGTGCTGGCGGTGGACTACTTCCTGCACGGCCGCCGCCGCAGCTACGACCTGTCCGCGCAGGCCCCGTCCCGCTGGGGCATGCTGCTGGCCTGGTTCCTGGGCTTCGCGGCGTTCCAGGTGATCAACCCGGGCGAACTCGGCTGGTGGAGCCGGCTGTGGACCGGCCTGCGCGACGCGATCGGCTTCACCGTCCCGGCGTGGATGAGCGCCGCGCTCACGTCGTTCGTCGTGGCCGCCCTGGCGGCCGCGATCATCGGCGCCTTCCGCCGCCGCGGCGCGGAGAGCTAATCCCGCGCACGCATCGCGAGCAGCTTGATCGCGTTCTCCGCGCCGGAGCCGTCCGCGGTCGTGACCACAACCACGGACTGCTCCGGTGCGCGGGCCGGCACGAGGATCTGCTGTGCGACCGCGAGCGCGCCCACCAGCGGATGACGCAGCTCGTACTCGTCCGCCTCGCAGGGTTTGACCCGGTGATCGCTCCACAACGCCGCGAATTCCGGGCTCTTCATGGACAGTTCGCCGACCAGCGAGGCCAGCAGGGCGTCTTCGGGGTGCCGCCCCGCGACCTGCCGGAGGTTGCCGACCACGGCGCGCGCCTTGCGCGGCCAGTCCGCGTAGAGGTCGCGGGTGTGCGGGTCGAGGAACAGCATCCGGGCCAGGTTCGGCCGGTCCGCCGGGCGTTCCGGTGCGGTTCGGTCGAGGTGCCCGGCCAGCAGCGCGTGTCCCAGCGCGTTCCAGGCCAGCACGTCGGTCCGCCTGCCGAGGACCAACGCGGGCACGCCCTCCAACGAGCGCATCAGGTCGCGGGTCAAGGGGTCGAGCCGTTCCGGCGGCGGGCGGCGCTGCGGCCGGGGACGTTGCGCGGCGAGCTGGTGGAGGTGCTCGCGCTCGTGCTCGTCCAGCCGCAGGGCTCCGGCGATGGCGTCCAGGATCGCGTCGGAGGCGTTGACCGACTGGCCCTGTTCCAGGCGCGTGTAGTAGGACACGCTCACCCCGGCCAGCTGCGCTAGTTCCTCCCGCCGCAACCCCGCCACGCGGCGCCGCTCGTGGTACTCGGGCAGGCCGACGTCGTCGGGGAGCAGGCGCGCGCGCCGTGCCCGGAGGAACTCGCCCAGCAAGCCAGGAACACCCATACCCGCAGTATCCGCCGTGCTCGGCCGGTGAGCCTGACCCTGCCGGGGGTAGGCGAACGCGGGTCTGGCCGGTCGGCGCACCGGGGTCGCACGGTGGACGAAACACCAGCGAACACCCCGGAGGGGACATGCGCGAAATCGTGCTGGGCGACGTCACGATCACCCGGGTCGTGGAGTACTTCGGTCCGGTCGAGATGCCGCCGGACGCCTTCTTCCCGGAGAGCCCAGAAGGAGCTTGGAACGCTCCTTGGCTCGCCCCGGACTTCCTCGACCCGCGCAGCGGCGAATGCGTGTCGGCCATCCAGACGTGGCTGCTGCGCAGCGAGGGCAGGACGATCCTGGTCGACACCGGCGTCGGCAACCACAAGGAGCGGCCGTACTCGCCGGTGTGGAGCCACCTGAACACCGACTTCCTCGGCAACCTCGCCAGGGCCGGGGTGCGGCCGGAGGACGTGGACCTCGTGATCAACACGCACCTGCACGTGGACCACGTCGGCTGGAACACCTACCTCGACGGCCGCAGCTGGGTGCCGACGTTCCCCAACGCCACCTACCTCATGCCCCGGGCCGACTTCGAGTTCTGGAACCCCGCCAACGGCCACCGGCCGAACCTGGGCCGCGGCAACCAGAACGTCTTCGAGGACAGCGTCGCGCCGGTGCACGAGGCCGGTCTGGCGGTGCTGTGGGAGGACGGCTACCGGATCGACGCGAACCTGCGGCTGGACCTCGCGCCCGGCCACACCCCCGGTTCGTCGGTGGTCACGCTCGAATCCGGCGGCGACCGCGCGCTGTTCGTCGGCGATCTGCTGCACACCGCCATGCAGTTCGTCGAACCCGACACCAACAGCTGCTTCTGCGAGGACCCGGCCCAGGCCAGGGCCACGCGGCGGCGGCTGCTCGGCTGGGCCGCCGACGCGAAGGCGCTAGTGCTGCCCGCGCACCTCGGCGGTCACGGCGGCGCCGAGGTCGTCCGCGAGGGCGACCGGTTCGCCATCGCGGAATGGGCCCCGTTCGCCCGAATCTGACGGAAGAACAGGAGAAACGGGTGTCCGACCCGATCGTCACCACCACCGGGGGCGCCGTCCGCGGCCGCGCCGGCGCCAACGCGCACGTCTTCCTCGGCATCCCCTACGCCGCACCACCGAACGGCGCCGCCCGGTTCGCCGCGCCGGCGCCGCACGAACCGTGGCGGCACGTCCGGGACGCGACGCGGCCCGGGCCGACCGCGCCCCAACCGCGCCGGGACGGCTTCGGGGTGCTCGACATGTCGCCCTACTTCGGGCCCGGCTGGATGCCCGGCGAGGACTACCTGACCGCCAGCGTGTGGGCGCCGCCGAACGCCCGGAACAGCCCGGTCATGGTCTTCGTGCACGGCGGCGGATTCGTCGCCGGCTCCACCCGCTCGCCGCTGCACCACGGAACGGCATTCGCCCGCGACGGCGTGGTGCTGGTGACCGTCAACTACCGGCTCGGCATCCCGGGGTTCCTCGACCTGCCCGGCGCACCGGCCAACCGCGGACTGCTCGACGTGGTGGCCGCGCTGCGCTGGGTGCGGCACAACATCGCCGAATTCGGCGGCGATCCGGGCAACGTCACGCTGTTCGGCCAGTCCGCCGGCGCGACGATCACGAGCGGCGTTCTCGCCAGCCCGGACGCGGAGGGCCTGTTCCACCGCGCAATCGTGCAGAGCGGCAACGGGATGGGCGCGTTCTCCCGGGAGCAGGCGGCTCGGGTCACGTACGCCGCAGCGGACGCGCTGGGCATCGAGCCGACCGTCGCGGACTTCGCCCGGGTGCCGGACGAACGCTTCGTCGAACTGCCGCTCGGCGGCCTGGATCTGCGGACCGGCACCCGGTTCGACCCGCTGCTCGGGCTCAGCCCGTTCAGCCTGGTGCTGGACCGCCAGCCCGCCGAAGCCGTGGCCGCCGGCGCCGGTGCCGAGGTCGCGCTCATCGTCGGCACGAACACCGAGGAGGGCAATCTCTACCTCGCACCGCAAGGAAAAATGGCCACCTCCACCGACGAGGACGTGCACGACATCGCGGCCCGGGTGCACGCCGACCCGGCCGCGCTGGTGGTGCGGTACCGGGCGCGGCATCCGCGAGCGAGCCCCGGCGAGCTGCGCTCGGCGATCATGGGCGACGCGCTGTTCGGCGCGGGAAGCCGCCGGCTCGCCGAGGCGCACGCGGCACAAGGGCGGGGCCCGACCTACGCGTACGAGTTCGCCTGGCGATCGTCCGCAGTGGACGGATCGCTCGGCGCAACGCACGCGGTGGAACTGCCGTACGTGTTCGACCGCCTGGACCTTCCCGCGTTGCGCGGTCCCCGCGGACTGCTCGGCCCAGCCGAGCCACCCGAGGCGCTGGCCGCGTGCATGCACGGTGCGTGGGTGCGCTTCGCCCGCACCGGCGATCCCGGCTGGGCGCCATCGGAAACCCGGCGCTTCACCGGGCAGGAGTGACTCAGCGCAGGGGAGCGGGAAGTTCGAAGCGGACCTTCTCCCGGGTCACCTCGTGCTCGACGACCGTGGCCGGGGCGAGGTGGTCGATGACGTCCTCGACCAGGCCCGGCGGGGCCGAGGCGCCCGCGGTGAGGCCGATCGTGGCGACCCCGGACAGCCAGGCCGGCTGGATGTCGCCGGCGTCGTCGATGAGGTGGGCGGGCGTGCCCTGGCGGCGCGCCAGCTCCACCAGGCGCTGCGAGTTCGACGAGTTGGCCGAGCCGACCACCAGCACCAGGTCGCACTCCCCGGCGATGGCCGACAGCGCGTCCTGCCGGTTGGTGGTGGCATAGCAGATGTCCTCCGACGACGGGCCGCGCAGCGCCGGGAACCGGTCGCGCAGCGCGGCGACGATGCCGGCCGTCTCGTCGACGGCGAGGGTGGTCTGCGTCAGGTACGACACCCGCTTCGGGTTCGGCACCTCGACCTCGGCGACGTCCTCGACGGACTCCACCAGGACCGTCTGGCCGGGCGCCTCGCCGAGGGTGCCCTCCACCTCCTCATGTCCACTGTGGCCGATGAGCAGGAGGGTGTCGCCGCGCCCGGCGAACCGCCGCGCCTCGGTGTGCACCTTCGCCACCAGCGGGCAGGTCGCGTCGATGACCGCCAGTCCCCGCCGGTCCGCTTCCGACCGCACGGCAGGGGAAACGCCGTGCGCGGAGAAGACCACGGTGGCGCCATCGGGGACCGCGTCGAGCTCGTCGACGAACACCGCACCGCGGTCCTCCAGGTCGGCGACCACGTGCGTGTTGTGCACGATCTGCTTGCGGACGTAGATCGGGCCGCCGCGGAGCGCGAGCGCCTGTTCCACGATCTCGATGGCGCGGTCGACTCCGGCGCAGAACGAGCGCGGCGCCGCGAGCAGCACCGTGCGCTGTTGACTCGGCATGACTGCACTCCAATGTCGGTCGGCTGAACCCGGTGCCGAACCGCCGCGCTCCTCCGCGCGGCGGTTCGGCGGTTCGATACCGGGCGTCGATGTCTGTTCGAAGCGGCGGCAGCCGCTTGCGGTGCGGGACTCAGCTTGCACCGCCGCGGGTTCTCAGGGGTCGCGTCACGAGGACAGCCCCAGCGCCGCGTATTGGACATACACAAGTCGGGGATCCCGGAGTGAGGCGGCCCCTGAGGTTCCGCCACTCGCACCGCTACGCAAATCCCATTGGAAACACTCTCTAGTGGTCGCGGTGGGTGACGAGGTGGGCTAGGGCGTCGAGTTCTTCCGCCGCTCGTGGCGCCGGGTCGCAGCGGTAGAGGTCGCTGAGGGCCGAGGCGAGCAGGTCGTCGGCCTGGTGCTGGCTCCAGGTCCGCCCGCCGGCCAGCGCGATCAGCTCGGCGGCCTGGGCCAGGTCACTGCCGGACAGCGGGTGGTCGCGGAGGTAGAACGCGGCCAGCCGCTGCCCGGCCGGCGTACCGGAGGTCAGCGCGGAGACCACCGGCAGGGTCTTCTTGCGGGTGCGCAGATCGGCGAACACCGGCTTGCCGGTGATCGCCGGATCACCCCAGATGCCGAGCAGGTCGTCGATGTGCTGGAACGCCAGGCCCAGCCGCTCGCCGTAGCTGCGCATCCGGGCGATCTGCTCGGCCGAGCCGCCGCCGAACATCGCGCCCAGCGCGCAGGCGCAGCCCAGCAGCGCCCCGGTCTTGTCCCGGGCCATCCGCTGGCACTCGGCCAGTTCCACGTTGCGCCGGTCCTCGAAGGCGAGGTCCGCGGTCTGGCCGTTGATCAGGTTCAGCACGGCGGTGCTCAACGTCCGGACCGCGGCGGCGGCCTCGGGATGCCGGCACGCGCCCAGCACGTCGGAAGCCAGCGACAGCAGGGCGTCGCCGGCGAGGATGGCCGGGCCGCTGCCGAACACGGTCCACGCCGTCGGGCGATGTCTCCGCGTGACGTCGCCGTCCATCACGTCGTCGTGCAGCAGCGAGAAGTTGTGCACCAGCTCCACCGCGACGGCCGCGGGCACCGCAGCCGCGGGATCGCCGCCGACGACGGCGGCCGAGAGCAGCACCATCGTGGGCCGCAGCGCCTTGCCTCGGTCGGCGCGGACCGGGTTGCCGCCCTCGTCCAGCCAGCCGAGGTGGTAGCCGGATATCTGCTGCATGCGGGTGGGCAACCGGTCGACCGCGGCCCGCAGCGCGGGCTCGACCATCGTGCGGCTGCGCGTCAGCGCCTCGTAGGCCGTACCCGCCCGGTTGGCGTCCTGCTGAATGGTGGCCATCCGACTTCCCTTCGACAAACTTTTTGGTGTTCCAGGCTCTTTTTGCGTAGCCGTGCGGGTAGCGGAACCTCAGAACCCGCGGCGGTGCCGGTGGCGTGCGTGGGTTAAGCGGCTGCGCCGCTTCAAAGAAACGGAAGGAAAGCGGTGTCAGCGGGCGATTTCGACGTTCTCGAGCACGCCGAGGGCGTCGGGGACCAGGACCGCGGCGGAGAAGTAGGCGCTGACCAGGTAGGAGATGACCGCCTGGTCGTTGATGCCCATGAACCGGACGTTGAGCCCGGGCCGGTACTGGTCGGGGATGCCGGTCTGCTGGAGGCCGATGACGCCGTGGTCGTCCTCGCCGGTGCGCAGCGCCAGGATCGAGCTGGTGCCGCGATCGCTGATCGGGATCTTGTCGCTGGGCAGGATCGGCACGCCCCGCCAGGCGTGCACCTGGCGGCCCTGCGCCTCGGTGGTCGCCGGGTAGACGCCGCGCCGGTTGCACTCCCGGCCGAAGGCCGCGATGGTCCGCGGGTGGGCCAGGAAGAACCGGGTCTTGCGGCGGCGGGAGAGCAGTTCGTCGAGGTCGTCGGGCGTGGGCGGGCCGGTGCGGGTGTGGATGCGCTGGCGGAGGTCGGCGTTGTGCAGCAGGCCGAAGTCGCGGTTGTTGATCAGCTCGTGCTCCTGCCGTTCGCGCAGGGCCTCGATGGTCAGCCGCAGTTGCTGCTCGGTCTGGTTCATCGGCTGGTTGTAGAGGTCGGCGACGCGGCTGTGCACGCGGAGGATCGCCTGCGCGACGCTGAGTTCGTACTCGCGCGGGGCGAGTTCGTAGTCCACGTAGGTCCCGGCGAGGGTCGGTTCTCCGGAGTGGCCGGAGGAGATGTCGATGTCCGCCTCGCCGTGCTTGTTCTGCGACGGCGCGGGATTGTCGCGGATCGCGGCGATGTGCGCCCGCAGCCGGTCGAACTGGTTGTTCACCTCCTGCAGCGCCCGGGCGTCCAGCGTCAGGGCGATGCACGGGGTGACCGCCTTGTACGTGTGCTGCCACGAGGACTGGCTCTCGGCCAGCACCTGCGCGCCGAAGAATTCGCCGTCGGCGAGCACGTCCAGCACGGTGTCGTCGCCGTATTCGCCGGTGCCGATCTTGTTGACCTTGCCGTGGGCGATGAGGACGACCTGGTCGGCGGCCTGTCCGGCGGTGGCGATCACCTGGCCCGGCTCGAACTCCTGCTGCACGAACCGGTCGGCCAGCGCGCCCAGCACCGAGTCGTCGTCGAAACCGCGCAGCAGCGGCAGTTCGCCGAGTTCCTGCGGGATGACCCGCACGTTCGCGCCGGTGTTGGTGAAGGTGATCCGTCCGTCCCCGACGGCGTAGGTCAGCCGGCGGTTGACCCGGTAGGTACCCGCCGAGATGTCCACCCACGGCAGCATCCGCACCAGCCAGCGCGAGGTGGTGCCCTGCATCTGCGGGACGGACTTGGTCGTGGTGGCCAGGTTCCGGGCCGCCGCGGTGCCGAGGCTCTGCGCGGCCTGCTCGACGCCGACGTCCGGCTCTGTCACGGTCACGATGTCAGTTCTCCTTGCGCTGCTCGGCGGAAAGGTCCTTGGCGGGCCCGGAGCGGGCGGGTCGCGGCCACCCGCTCCGGGGGCTGTGCGTCGCTCAGCTTTCCCTGCCGAGTTCGACGTGTTCGAGCACTCCGACCGCGTCCGGCACCAGGATCGCCGCGGAGTAGTAGGCGCTGACCAGGTAGGAGATGACGGCCTGCTCGTTGACGCCCATGAAGCGCACCGACAGGCCGGGTCGGTACTCGTCCGGGATGCCGGTCTGGTGCAGGCCGATGACGCCCTGGTTCTCCTCGCCGGTGCGCATCAGCAGGATGGAGCTGGTGCGCGTGTCGCCGACGTGCAGCTTGTTGCACGGCAGGATCGGCACGCCGCGCCACGCCGGCACCTGGTGCCCGCCCAGGTCGATGCTCTGCGGGTAGATGCCGCGCTTGCTGCACTCGCGGCCGAAGGCCGCGATGGCCCGCGGGTGCGCGAGGAAGAACCCGGGGTCCTTCCACACGAGCGTCAGGAGCTCGTCGAGGTCGTCGGGCGTGGGCGGGCCGGTGCGGGTGTGGATGCGCTGGCGGAGGTCGGCGTTGTGCAGCAGGCCGAACTCGCGGTTGTTGATCAGCTCCTCCTCCTGCCGTTCGCGCAGTGCCTCGATGGTCAGCCGCAGCTGCTGCTCGGTCTGGTTCATCGGCTGGTTGTAGAGGTCGGCGACTCGGCTGTGCACCCGCAGAACCGTTTGCGCGACGCTGAGTTCGTACTCGCGCGGCGCGAGCTCGTAGTCCACATAGGTCCCGGACAGCGTCGGCTCGCCGGAGTGGCCTGAGGCGATCTCGATGTCCGCCTCGCCGTGCACGTTGTGCGCGCCCTTCGGAGCGGACAGCGCGTTGCGGATGTGCTCGCGCAGCGCCTCGGAGCTGCCGTTCATGTCCCGGAACACCTGCTGGCGCAGGAAAAGCACGGTGCAGGGGGTGGCCGCCTTGTACGTCGACTGCCAGGTGGTCGAGTCGCCGGCGAGGACGTGCGCGCCGAAGTACTCGCCGTCGGCGAGCACGCCGAGCACGGTGTCGTCGCCGTATTCGCCGGTGCCGATCTTGTTGACCTTGCCGTGGGCGATGAGGACGACCTGGTCGGCGGCCTGCCCGGCGGCGGCGATCACCTGGCCCGGCTCGATCTCCCGCTGCACGAAGCGATCCGCGAGCGCGCTGAGCACCGCGTCGTCGTCGAATCCCCGCAGCAGCGGGAGTTCGCGCAATTCCTGCGGGATGACCCGTACCTCGGCGCCGGTGTTGGTGAAGGTGACCCGGCCGTCGCCGAGGGTGTAGCTGAGGCGGCGGTTGACGCGGTACGCACCGCCGGCGGCCTGCACCCACGGCAGCATCCGCAGCAGCCAGCGCGAGGTGATTCCTTGCATCTGCGGGACGGACTTGGTCGTGGTGGCCAGGTTCCGGGCCGCCGCCGTGCTCAGGCTCAACTGCGGCGCATCGCCGTCGTCGGTGTTGAGCGGTTCCGTCACAGTCACGCCAGTACCACCAATCATCTCTGTTCGTAAAGAGGCGGGCAGGAAATGCTGCACCGTGATTTTTCGGGGAATTGTGAGATGTTCGAATGGAAAAGGTCCGGTGGGAATCCTCGCCGGTTCTGCGGCATCGTTTCTCGTTGCCGACGGCGACGTTAGCACCAGTGATCTCGACCGTACAGTCACCCGAACGTGCTTCGGGTGTCTGCTGGATCCGGCGCAAACGTCGCACCGCCGATATCACCTGAATTGCCTCTTGTGTGGAACGCAGCGTGATCATCCGCCACATTCGTTCCTTTATTAGGCGATCCCGCGACTCGTGTGCACCAATCATGAGCGCGGTATTCGGAATATTCCGCCGGGTGATTGCTCCGGGTGGGCGATGAATCCTGTGATCCGGGATTCCACGAATCGGGTTATCTGTTTTCCGGTGATGCGGTAGTACTGTTCAGTCCACGTCGAAACCGAGATCTTCGGCGGTTCTTCTTCGAGAATTCTGAAAATACGTCGGCCGGGCGTTACCGGCGTCCAGGCTCGAGTTTGGGAGGCAGTGGATCGTGTGCGAGTGCGGCGTCCAGTCGATCGGAGCAGGTCGGGGGGAGATGTCGTCGTGAAGTGGAACCTGCGGCTCGTCGCGGCGCAGCGGGGCATCTGGAAGGCCACCGAGCTGCAGCGGCGGCTGGCCGATCACGGGCTGGTCATCTCCGCCGGGAAGATGTCCGGGCTGTGGTCCAAGACGCCGGCCAGCCTGAAGCTGGACGACCTGGAGATCATCTGCTCGGTGCTCGGGTGCAACGTCGGCGACCTGCTGGTGCCGGAGCCCAGGAAGGTCGTGGTGCGCGGCGAGTCCGCCGCCGGAGGTGCGGAATGAGCGTCTACCTCAGCGGCCTGATCTGGGTGCTCGGCGCGTCCGTGGCCGCTGCGGTGATCGGCTACCTGGTGCGCAGGCTCGGCCAGGACGAGGGCCGCCCCAGCAACAACGACGCGGCCGGGCAGGTCTTCACCATCGTCAGCGGCCTGCAGGCGGTGGTGCTCGCCTTCGTGCTGGTGACGCTGTTCGACACCGTGGCCGACGCGCGAGAAGGTGCCTACCGCGAGGCGCAGGCCCTGGTTTCGGTTTCCTGGGCAGTGGATTCGCTGCCCGCGCCGACCGGCGACGAGGCGCGCGAGCTCAGCGTGCGGTACCTGCGGACGGTCGTCGGCGAGGAGTGGCCCGTCATGCAGGAGGGCGGGCAGGTGGTCGGGCAGGGTTGGGCGGTGCTCGACCGGCTGCGCGCGGCGGTGCTGCAGGCGCCGGCCGACGGCGAGTTCGAGAAGGACCGCAAGACCGAGGCGATCACGCAGCTCGGCCAGGTCTACGAGGAGCGGCACGAGCGGGTCACCAGGGCGTTCGACCGCGGCGTGGTCGCGGTCGTGTGGTTGGTGCTGATCCTGGGCAGCGTCGTGTGCGTGCTGCTGCCGAACCTCTTCGGTGGCACCAGGTTGTTCCCGCACATCGTGCTGGTGTCCACATTGGCCGGTGCGCTGGCGCTGCTGCTGTTCGCGATCTTCCAGCTGCAGAACCCGTTCAGCGGCGGATCGCGGATCGGCCCGGACGCGTTCATGTGGGCGCTAGAGCGGCTCGGTCAAAGTTGAGGTGGTGGCGGGTCGCGGCGGTGTCCGCCGGCTCTGCGGTGGCGGTGCTGGCGGCGTCGACGGCGTGGGTGGTATCCGCGGGCGCGGCTCCCGGGTGCACGGTGCTGCAGGTCCGGAACGCCGGCCCGGCCCGGACTTCCGTGCTGTACCGGGTGTCGTTGCCCGCCGCGGAAAGCGTCCGGCTCGGAGCCTTGGACCACCGGCTGAACGCGCTCGGGTACGCCCGCTCGCAGGGCCTGGTGTACGGCATGGCCGCGTCCGGCCCGTCCGGTCCGTTCCCTGACGGCGCCCACGTGGTGACGCTGGACCGGTCCGGCCGGACGCACGACCTCGGGCCGGTGCGGGCCGGCCGCGCGGACACGCCCTGGCACCCGCTCGCCGCGCCGACGGCCGGTGCGGTCAAGGGGAACCGCTGGTACGTGCGGCAGGGGTCCTACCTGTACGCGGTCGACGTCGACCCGACCCGCCCGACCTACCTGAGCGTGCTGGCGATGACCGCGATCCGGTCGCCGCACTGGCCGTTCGGACTCGGCGACTTCGACGTCGATCCGGTGGACGGCGAGCTGTACGGGGTGTCGATGACCCACCGGGGCACGGCGGCGATCGCGCGGCTGGACCGGGTCGGCGGGCGGGTCACCGAGCTGGCCGACGCGCCGGGTTTGCCGCCGAGCACCTACGGATCGGTGACGATCGGCCCGGACCGGGCCCTGTACGTCACGGCCGACGAGGCCGGTGGGCTGTACCGCGTCGGCCGGGACGGTTCGGTGGAGAAGCTGGCCGCCCTGCCGCCGATGCTGGGCTCGGACGCGAGCGGATGTCTGGGCAGCGTCCCGTCGCCCCCACCGCCGCCCCCGCCTTCGCCGCCCCTACCGCCCACGACGACCCCGCCGCCGTCCACGACCGCACCCACGACGCCATCGACAACACGACCCACCCCGTCCCCGGCTTCGGCGCCGCCCAGCCGGCGCCCGACTTCTCCGAGCAGAACGGTTCCGCTCCCGCCGCCGCTCTTGCCGCCGCCGGAACCGGGCGGCTACGCGCCGGCGACTCCGGAACGGGGCGGCGGGACCGTCGGTCACGACACCGAGGAGAAGCGCCGCTGGGCCCTCGCCGCGCTGCTCCTGCTGATCGGCGGCAGCGCCGCGGTGCGCCGACTCCGCTGAGCGAGGCGCGTCAAAAGAGGTCCACTTTGGACTTGGGTGGCTTCCGCAAAAGACCTTCTCCTGCAACTGTTTCCCAGTAGCAGCGTTGTCGCATGCCTGGTCGGCGGCCTATCGTTCGGGGTACGCGCTCGCCGGACTGGGGGAGGTCACGTGGATTCCGGAAAGGCTCCGCACCACGGCCACGGCCACGGGCATGGCCACGGACATGGACGCCGCAGCGCTTGGGCGGGGTTGAAGCACGCGGTGACGCCGCACAGCCACGACGCCGCCGATGCCGTCGACGGGCCGCTGGCGGCCAGCCGCAAGGGCATGCGGGCGCTGTGGACCTCCTTCGCGGCGCTGCTGGTCACCGCCATCGGGCAGGCCGTGCTGGTGGCCTTCACCGGTTCCGTCGCGTTGCTCGGCGACACCCTGCACAACTTCGCCGACGCGCTGACCGCGGTGCCGATCGCGGTCGCCTTCCTGCTCGCCCGGCGCGCCGCGACCCGCCGTTTCACCTACGGGCTCGGCCGCGCCGAAGACCTCGCCGGACTCGTCGTGCTCGCGATGATCGCGGCGTCGGCGGCGCTGGCGGGCTGGGAGGCGATCCGGCGGATGGTCGACCCGCAGCAGGTCGAACACCTGGGCTGGCTCGCGGCCGCCGGACTGCTGGGCTTCGCGGGCAACGAGCTGGTCGCCCGCTACCGCATCCGGGTGGGCCGGGAGATCGGCTCGGCCGCCCTGGTCGCCGACGGCCTGCACGCGCGCACCGACGGTTTCACCAGCCTCGCCGTGCTCGGCTCGGCCGGTGGCGCCGCGTTGGGCTGGCGCTGGGCGGATCCGGCGATCGGGCTGCTGATCACGGCGGCGATCGCCGCGGTGCTCTGGGGTTCGGCGAAGGTAGTCCTCGGCCGGGTGCTCGACGCGGTGGATCCGGAGCTGGTCGGCCGGGCGGAGCTGGCGCTGGCCGCCGCGCCCGGGGTGCGCGCGGTGGGCGGGCTGCGGATGCGCTGGATCGGCCACGAGCTGCACGCGGAGGCCGAACTGGACGTCGCCCCGGACCTCAGCCTCGCCGACGCGCATCGCGTCGCGCACGACGCCGAGCACCGCCTGCGGCACGCCCTGCCGCGACTCGGCGGCGCGACGATCCACGCCCACCCGGCGGGCGCCGACCACGAGCTGGTCGCCCACCACCACTGAACGGGCCGGGTGGCAGATGCGGGGACTTGGCCACAGCCGTCGGCTTGTCGGGATACGACATGCCGGTGGTCCGCAGTTTCAGTGAGGGTTTTTCATCCTGGTCAACCCGCAGCCGCGGGTCGCAAAGCTGCACTGTCGATGGGGTGTCGCATGCGCCGCAGGCGCATAGCCCACCTACGACACTTGCACCGCCGCGGGTTCACGGTGCCCACCCCTTCGGGGTTCCCTCGGCGAGGACGGCCCTGACGCCGTGTATTGGACATACATAAGTCAGGGCACCCACAGACCAGGGAGCCTCTGAGGTTCCGCCACCCGCACCGCCACGCAAATTGAGGTTGGAAGAACCTCAATTGAAACTGCGGCGAGAGGGAAATTGTCCTTCGGACTGCCGATCACGTCGGAGTGCCGCAGTTCGGCCGGCGTCCGCCGAGTCAGGCGAGGCGGGCCGGGAAACCGCCGGTGGCGATCGGGCCCCAGCGTTCGATGTGGATGCGGATCAGCGACTTTCCCTGCCGGGCCATCGCCTCGCGGTACTCCGCCCAGTCCGGGTGCTCGCCGGAGATGCACCTGAAGTACTCGACGAGCCCGTCGAGCGCCTCGGGCATGTCCAGCACCTCGGCGCGGCCGTCGACCTGCACGTACGGGCCGTTCCACTCGTCGGAGAGCACGCAGATCGACACCTTCGGATCGCGGCGGGCGTTGCGGGTCTTCGCCCGCTCCGGGTAGGTCGACACCACGATCCGGCCCTCGGCGTCCACCCCGCAGGTCAGCGGGGACATCTGCGGGCGGCCGTCGGCGCG
Source organism: Saccharopolyspora shandongensis (assembly GCF_900106995.1). Lineage (GTDB taxonomy): Bacteria > Actinomycetota > Actinomycetes > Mycobacteriales > Pseudonocardiaceae > Saccharopolyspora > Saccharopolyspora shandongensis. Next base: position 28,785 of record NZ_FNOK01000026.1, on the reverse strand, counting down.
GGTGGTGACCAGGACGCCCCGGTGCCGGGGCCGCAGGAACTCCAGCAGGGCTTCGCGGTCGACTCGATCGGCGCGGGCGATCGCCATGGGTTCGCTCCCCACATCCGGCGGCAAAGGTGCACCACCAAGCCTAGGGCGCGTTTCGATGCGGCGTGTCTTGGGCCGGAAGCCGTACCGGGCGAGGCGAGCAGGCGCGAAGGGTTTTGGGGTCCTCGCCTCGCCCGGCCGGGGCCGCCAGGCGAGGGCCTCGCCCGTCGTCGCACCCGAGTGGCCGTTGACACCCCGGGCGATCCCGGGTTAGAAGGAGATTCCAGAATAGCCCTCTGCGTTCACGGCAGGAGACGCCATGCAGTGCAAGGCCGCAGTGCTGGAGACCGCCCCCGGACCGCTCGTGATCAGCGACGTCGACCTGGATTCGCCCGGCCCGAACGAGATCCTGATCCGCACCGCCGCGGCCGGGGTGTGCCACTCCGACCTGCACTTCATGGAGGCCAAGTACCCGCATCCGCTGCCCGCGGTGCTCGGCCACGAGTCGGCCGGGGTTATCGAGGCGGTCGGGTCGGCCGTCACCGGCCTGGCGCCCGGCGATCACGTCATCACCTGCCTGTCGGTGTTCTGCGGGCACTGCGAGTACTGCACCACCGGCCGGCCGAACCTGTGCACCAAGGAGGACGTGGTGCGCCCGGCCGACGGCCCGCAGCGGCTCAGCCGCGGCGGCGAGCCGATGCACCAGTTCCTGAACACGTCGAGCTTCGCCGAGTGCATGCTGGTGCACGAGCACGCGGCGGTGAAGATCCGGCCGGACATGCCGCTGGACAAGGCGGCGCTGATCGGCTGCGGGGTGACCACCGGGCTCGGTGCGGTGTTCAACACCGCCGGGGTGCGGCCGGGGGAGACCGTGGCGGTGATCGGTTGCGGCGGGATCGGGCTCGCCGCGATCCAGGGCGCGGCGATCGCCGGCGCGGGCCGGGTGATCGCGGTCGACCGCCTGCCGGGAAAGCTGCGCCTGGCGACGAAGTTCGGCGCCACCGACGTGGTCGATGCGTCCGATGTGGACGCCGCGCAGGCGGTGCTGGAGCTGACCTCCGGCGGCGTGGAGCACGCCTTCGAGGCGGTCGGGCTGGCCAGCGCCGCCGAGCAGAGCTTCCAGATGCTCCGGCCCGGCGGCACGGCGACGATCATCGGCATAATCCCGTTCGGGGAGAAGATCTCGCTGGACGGCTACTCGTTCCTCCGGGAGCGCAAGATCCAGGGCTCGACGATGGGTTCGAACCGCTTCCGCGTCGACATGCCGCGCTACGTCGACATGTACCTGTCGGGCAAGCTCGACCTCGACTCGATGATCAGCGGCACGACCGCGCTGGCCGGCATCAACGAGGCCTACGAGAACCTGAAGCGGGGCGAGGTCGCCCGCCAGCTCATCACCTTCGGCTGAGGCGACTGGGCGGGAAGAGGGCCTCCGCCGGGCTTGGAGCCCCGCGGCTTGGCCTGGCTGGGCGGCGTTTTCGCGCGAAACCGGCATCCGGCAGGCGTGGGCGCGGCGTTTTCGCGCGAAAACGCCGCGCCCACGCCTGGGACTTCGGGCCGCGCGCCTGGCAGGTCTCCTCCGGGACGCGGTTTCGCGGTCAGGTGACGGCCAGGGTGTCGACGCGTCCGGAGCGATGTCCGATGTAGACCGCCGGAGCGCCGGTGCCGGTGGCAATCGCGGTGACCGGGGCGTCGCCGCACAGCCCGCCGGCCGAGCGGAGTACGTCGCCCCGCTTCGCAGTGGGCGCGATCCGCCACACGAGAATCGCTCAGCCCGCTCGGCGGTAGCCCGTCGGGCCCAGGTAGCGGTGGTTCTCCGCGCTTGGGCCGGGCTCGTGTTCCTCGGGCGGCTCGGCGGTCGTCGTCGTGCGCGGATGCGGGTTCTGCGCGTCTCCCGGGCGCGGGCGCCAGCGCGACAGGTCGCGGCGCACCACGAGCAGCAGCACCAGGCCCACGACGAGCAGGCCGTGCGAGAGCAGGCGGGTGGCGGGGACCGCGTTGTTGATGACGTCGAAGACGCTGAAACCGCCCAGCACCAACAGGAACGCGGCCATCACCGGCAGCAGGCCGGTGCTCGCGCGAACCCGCCAGGCCGTCCACAGCATGCCCAGGCCGAGCGCCAGGTTCCACGCCGTGCTCTCGTTGAGCAGGTGCCCGGTCATGACGTCGCCCATGCCGTGGTCCGCGAAGTGCGTCACGCCCAGCACCTGCGCGATGCCCAGCGCCACCTGGCACAGCGCGACGGCCGCGAGCAGCACCCGCGGCCACCGGCGCGGGACGGGATCGCGCATCCTGCGGGCGGCGTCGAGCACGGACTGCGCGAGGTCCGGTGTCGGTTCGACCGGGCCGACTCGCAGCGCGCGGTTCAGCTCCGCCGCGCGCTGCTGCCAGGACCGGCAATCGGCGCATTCCGCGAGGTGGCCCTCCAGCCGGTCATCGGGCACTGGCGGCGGCTCGCCGTCCAGCCTCGCCGACAGCGCCTCGCGGTACGTGTAGCAGTCCACGTCCATACTGTCGCTCGGAGGGCGGCCGGAGTTCCCGGCGGGTTGGTGCTTCAACCGGTTCCTTCCGACTGCTGCGCGGTCTTCTCGAGCAGCTGCTCCCGCGCGCGAGCGACCCGGGAGCGCACGGTGCCGATCGGGCAGCCGCAGACCTCGGCGGTTTCCTGGTAGGACAGACCCAGCACCTGGGTGAGCAGCAGCGCCTCGCGGCGTTCGTCGTCGAGCTCGTCCAGCAGCATGTTCAGCTCCACGATGCCTTCGAAACCCGCTCGCTCGCCCGCGCCGCGGTCGGCCGCCCCGACCCAGTCGCCGCCGGCATCGGTGCGGGGCCGGGAACGCTCGTAGCGCACCTGGTCGACGACCACGCGTCGGGCGATGGACAGCAACCAGGTGCGCGCCGACGAACGCCCGGAGAACCTGCGGATGCTCTTGAGCGTCCGCAGGTAGGTCTCCTGGGCGAGATCGTCGGCGAGGTGGACGCCGGCGAGGTGGGCGATGAAGCGCCACACGTCGCGCTGGGTACCCCGGATGAATTTCTCCAACGCGCCGCGATCACCTGATCGCGCCGCCAGGGCCAGCTTTGTCAGCCGGGCGTCCTCGCCCTCCGAGCGACTCATAGCTCGGCAGGCTAGTGGGCCGGTGACGCTGTGAGTACAGGCGCCTGCGCGGTGTGCCCGGGAGCACACACCCCTTGCAGGATGTTCCCATCCGGCGGGAAATTTCACGTCCGGCGGCGGGAACCGCGGGTGCCTCCGGTCCGACTGGTGTGTCGACGGCGCGCATCGATTCGAGGAGGACCGGCGGGATGGCCTGGTACGCGGACGACGAGTTGTGGTCGGTGTTCTCGCCGGTGATGTTCTCGCCCGAGCGGGCCGCATTGGCGGCCGAGGTGGTGGCGGACTCGCCGCTGTTCGCCTTTCCCGCCGGGGCGCGGGTTCTCGACCAGTGCTGCGGGATCGGGTTGTTCGTGGTGCCGATCGCCCGCCGCGGATATCCGGTGACGGGCGTCGACCTGAGCCCGCTGCTGCTGGCGCAGGCGGAGAAGGCGTGCGCGGATGCGGGCGTGCAGGCCCGGCTGGAGCGCTCGGACGTGCTGGAATACGTGCGGCCCGGCGAATTCGACGTGGTGCTGAACCTGTTCACGTCGTTCGGCTACTTCGACGACCCGGAGCAGAACCTCCAGGTGCTGCGCAACGCGCACGCGTCGCTGGCGCCGGGCGGTCAGCTGCTGGTCGACGTGCTCGGCAAGGAGATCTACGCCGGGTGGGTCGGGCCGCCGAAGGTGGTGGAGCTCGACGACGGCATGGTCGTCATGCGCGACACGGTTTTCGACGGCTGGACCCGGTTCCGGACCGACTGGACGCTCGTGCGCGGCGAAACGGCGAAGCACGCGTCGATCACCTGCTTCGTCTACAGCGCGGCGGAGCTGATCGCGCTGTTCGAGGCGGCGGGCTTCGCGGACGTCGAGTGCTTCGGCGGCTTCGGCGCGGAACCCTACGACAACCACGCGAAGCGGTTGGTGGTCCGCGGGATCCGGCGCGATTGATCTTCCCGGGAACTTCGAGCGGTGACCGCCCGACTAACGGGACGACGGAGTCGCCAGGAGGATGCCGAATGCAGCAGGGCCGGGACGTGTCGACGGTCGAAACATCCCGCCCGCCCGCGCGAAGCGGCCGGGCGAGGCTGTTCGCGGTCGTGCTCGTGCTGTCGGTGGTGCTGGTCGCGTCGGTGCTGGCGGGCATCGCGCTGGGGCCGACGGTGGTGCCGCCGGACGAGGTCGTGCGCTACCTCCATGCGGCGCTGACCGGCGGCACGATCCGCTCCGACGAGGTGACCGGCTACAGCATCGTCTGGCAGGTCCGCACGCCGCGGGTGCTGCTGGCGGTGGTGGTCGGCGCCGGGCTGAGCGTGGTCGGGGTCGCGATCCAGGCGATGGTGCGCAACGCCCTGGCCGATCCGTTCGTGCTGGGCATCTCGTCGGGAGCGTCGGTGGGCGCGACGGCGGTCGTGGTGTTCGGGGTGTTCGCGAGCCTCGGCGTCTACGCGCTGTCGGTGGCGGCATGTCTCGGCGCGCTGGTCGCGTCGATGCTGGTCTACGCCGCCGCGAGCAGTCGCGGTGGGATGACTCCGCTGCGGCTGGTGCTCATCGGGGTCGCGCTGGCGTACGGGTTCCAGGCCGTGATGAGCGTGCTGGTGTTCCTCGCGCCCAACGGCGACGCCGCGCGGACGGTGCTGTTCTGGCTGCTGGGCAGCCTCGGCGCGGCGAACTGGGGATCACTGCCGTTGGCGGCGGCCGCGGTGCTGGTGTGCGTCGCGGTGCTGAGCCGCAACAGCCGCTCGCTGGACGTGCTTTCGATGGGCGACGAGACGGCGGCGAGCCTCGGGGTCGATGCGGTTGCGCTGCGCCGCCGGCTGTTCCTGCTGACCTCCGCGGTCACGGGCCTGCTCGTCGCGGTCAGCGGCGCGGTGGCGTTCGTCGGGCTGGTGATGCCGCACCTGGTCCGGATCGTCGTCGGCTCCAGCCATCGCCGGGTGCTGGCGGTGGCGCCGCTGGCCGGGGCGTGCTTCCTGGTGTGGGCCGACCTCGTCTCGCGCACCCTGTTCGCCCCGGAGGAACTCCCGCTGGGCGTGATCACCGCGCTGGTGGGCGTGCCGGTGTTCATCACCCTGCTGCGGCGCCGCGGATACCTGTTCGGAGGTCGCTAGATGGATTTGCGCTTGGACGGGGTGTCGGTGGCGATCGCCGGCCGGACGCTCGTCGGCGGCCTCGACCTCGACGTCCACAGTGGAGAGATCGTCGGGCTGCTCGGCCCCAACGGCAGCGGGAAGTCCACCGCGCTGCGCTGCGTCTACCGGGCGCTGCGCCCCACCGCAGGGGCGGTGCTGCTCGACGGCGCGGACGTGGCCGGGATGGCGCCGCGCGAGAGCGCCCGGTCGATCGCCGCGCTCACCCAGGAAAGCCGCAGCGAACTGGACTTCACGGTGGCGGAAGTCGTCGCCCTCGGCCGCACCCCGCACCTGCGCGGCAACCAGGCCCTCAGCGAGCGGGAGCACGAGCTGTGCCGGCAGGCGATGGAGCGGGCCGACATCGCGCACCTCGCCGACCGCGGCGTGCTCGGCCTCTCCGGCGGCGAGCGGCAGCGGGTGCTGATCGCGCGGGCGCTGGTGCAGGAGCCGCGCGTGCTGGTTCTCGACGAGCCGACCAACCACCTGGACGTGCGCCACCAGGTGGAACTGCTGTCGTTCCTGCGCTCCTCGGGGCTCACCGTGCTCGTCGCGCTGCACGACCTCAACCTCGCCGCGAGCTGCTGCGATCGCCTCGCGGTGCTCTCCGGTGGCTCGCTGGTCGCCACCGGTAGCCCGGCCGACGTCCTCACCACCGAACTGATCCGCCGGGTGTTCGGCGTGGAGGTCACCGTCGTGACCCACCCGCGCACCGGCGCGCCGCAACTGCTCTACGACCTCAGCGCCGACTACGAAGGGACCCGATCATGATCCGATCCGCGAGGCGGCGGTCGCTGGCCGTGCCGCTGGTCGCGGCGCTGCTGGCCACCGGTTGCGGCGCGTCGGTGGAACCGGCCGCGCAGAACGGCCCGGCGCCGGTCACGGTCACCAACTGCGGTGTGCCGGTGCCCTATCCGCGCCCGCAGCGGCCGGTGTCCTACGACGTCAGCGGCACGGAGAAGATGTTCGCTCTGGGGCTGGCCGACCGGATGCGCGGGTACGTGATGAACGCGCAGGCCGAGCCCTCGATCGCCGGTTCGCCGTGGCGGGCGGACTACGCGCGCGTGCCCAGGCTTGGGACCTCGCGGATCACCCGGGAGATCGTGGTGGACGCCCAGGCCGACTGGGTGCTGGCCGGCTGGGGCTCGGGGTTCAGTGAGGAGCGCGGCATCACCCCGCAACTGCTCGACCAGCTGGGCATCCGCAGCTACGTGCACACCGAAACGTGCTGGGACTACGGCGACAAGCAGCCGGTGCCGCCGCTGGAGGCGCTCTACGCGGACCTGCACAACCTGGGCCGGATCTTCGGCGTCGAGCAGCGGGCCGCCGAACTCGTCTCCGAGCTGCGCGCACGCATCTCGAAGGTGCAGGAGGGCCGCCCGGTCGCCGGCGAACCCGTGCCGGTCTTCGTCTACGACTCGGGCGCGGACCAGCCCTACACCGCGGGCCGGCACGCGGCGCCGACCGACATCATCGCCGCGGCGGGCGGGCGGAACGTGCTCGCCGACGTGGGGAAGGGCTGGACGACGGTCGGCTGGGAGGCGGTCGTCGCCGCGAAACCCGAGGTGATCGTCATCATCGACTACGCGGGGCAGTCCGCGGCGGAGAAGCAGGCGTTCCTCGAATCGCTGCCCGCGATGCGGTCGGTGCCCGCGGTGCAGCAGAAGCGCTACTTCGTGCTGTCCTACGGGGACGCCGTCAGCGGGCCGCGCAACGTCAAGGGGGCGGAAGACTTGGCCGCCTACCTGCGTTCGATCGGGCGGTGAGGCGTTGACCGCGACAGCCCCAGCCGCCGCCGCGACGGTGCACGAGCACATCACCGACGCGCTCAAGACGCCCTCCTTGATCCGGTTGGGCGACAACGTCGTCCTCGCGCGGTTCGAGACCATGAAGGTCTACGCCGCGCTCGGCGCGGTGCGAACCCTCCTGGAACGCGGGACGATCCGACCGGGTCAGACTCTTGTGGACAGTTCGAGCGGCATCTACGCGCTGGCGCTGGCGATGGCCTGCCACCGCTACGGCCTGCGCTGCCACATCGTCGCATCGACCACAGTGGACTCCTCGATGCGCGCGCAGCTGGAGGTCCTCGGCGCGACCGTGGATCAGATGCCGCCCTCGCAGGACCTCCGGCTCGACCAGCGGCGGCGCGTGGAGCGCGTGCGGCAGCTCCTCGAGGCGCACCCCGGCATGCACTGGATGCGCCAGTACCACGACGGCGTGCACTACCTGGGCTACCGGGAATTCGCCGACTTCGTCACCGACGGGCTGCCGGACGGGCCGCTGACCGTGGTCGCCGCCGTCGGCACCGGCGCCTCGTCCGGCGGCCTCGTCGAGTCGCTGCGCGGGCGGGGCCGGGAGGTGCGGCTGCTGGGCGTGCAGCCCTTCGGCAGCGTCACGTTCGGCAGCGACGGCCACAGCGATCCCGATGCGATCATCGCCGGGATCGGCAGCGCGATCTGGTTCGACAACGTGCGGCACCACCTCTACGACTCGGTGCACTGGGTCGACTTCCGGCACGCGATGGCCGGCGCGGTCGGCCTGCTGCGCGAACACGCCGTGTTCGCGGGCCTGTCGACCGGCGCGGCGCACCTGGTCGCCGGCTGGGAGTCGGCGCGGCACCGGGAGGGCACGCACCTGGTCATCGGCGCGGATACCGGGCACCGCTACGTGGAGCGGGTCTTCGCCCGCCACCGCGAGGCGCTGGATCCCGCCGGGTTGCGGCCGAAGGAGATCACCTCGCTGGACGACCTCGCGCCGCCCTGGTCGGCGATGGAGTGGGCGCGCCGGCGGTGGAGCGGACAGGAGCCGGTGGAATGACGATCGCAGCGCTGGAAGCCCTGACCTTCGGCCTGGGGCGCCTGGTGGCCGCCGCCGACCGCGCCGGGCAGCGGCTGTGCCTGCTCACCGGCGACCGCGAAATCTACCGGCACGAGCTGTCGCGGCTCGATCCGGGAGCGCTGGACGTCGTCGACGTCGACACCCGCGACACGGCCGCCTGCGCCGCCGAGCTCGGACGGCTTCCCGAGCTGGACGGCCTGATCAACTCCACGGACACCTGGCTGCTGCCGGGCGCCGAGCTCGCGGCCCGGTTCGGCCTGGCGGGCCCGGATCCCGAGGCGGCGCGCACCATCCGCGACAAGCTCGCGGTCCGGGTGCTGATGCACCGGCACGGCCTCAGTCGCGGCACGGCCATCGCGGTGCCGGACGGTTCGTCGGCGGCCGAACTCGTCCGCCGGGAGGTCGGCCTGCCCGCGGTCCTGAAGGATTCGGCGGGCACCTCCTCGCGCAACGTGTGGCTCGTGCACGACGAGGACCAGCTGCGCAGCGCCGTCGACGAAGGGGCGGACCGGAAGCTGTTCGGTCGGCTGCTCGCCGAGCCGTTCTTCGCCGGGCCGCTGTACAGCGCGGAAACGCTCACCTGGGCGGGCCGGACCCGGCTGCTGGGCGTCCACAGCAGACAGCTGTCGCGGCACCCGCACGTGCGGGAGGAAGCCGCGGCGTTCCCCGTCGCATTCCCGGACGCGGACCGCGCCGAACTGGAGCAGTGGGTGTCGCGGTTGCTCACGGTCGTCGGTCACCGCGGCGGATTCGCGCACGTCGAGTTCGTGCTCACCGCCGAGGGGCCGGAACTGGTCGAGATCAACGGGCGGATCGGCGGCGCGATGGTGGGGGAGGCGTTGTGCCGGTCGCTGGGCACCAACGTCTACGAGGCGATGGTCGACATGGCCCTGGGCAAGGAACCGGAACTCCTCGACGCCACAACGGGATCCGGCCCCGCGGTGGCGTTCGTGCTGGTCTACCCCGACCGGACCGGCACGTTCACCGGCATGGCCGGGATCGAGCGGCTGGCCGGATTTCCCGGCGGCCCGGAGTGGTATCCGACGATGACGGTCGGGAACCGCATCGAGAGCCTCGGTGATCAACGCGCCTGCACCGGGATCGTGCTGGCCGAGGCGGCGACGGCCGAACTCGCGCTGCACCGCGCGCTCAGCGCCGCCGGCGGCGTGCACCCGGTCGTCACCGGGCGCTGAGGTGGCCTCGTTCACCAACCGTCAGTGGTTCCTGCTGGTCAGCTCGTTCTTCATCGCGCTGGGCGGGTTCGCGGTGCTGCCGTACATGTCGGTGGTGCTGCACCAGCGCCTGGGCCTGAACCTGGGGATCGTCGGCGTCGTCCTCGCGGTCGCCTCGCTCGTGCAGTTCGCCGGGGCGATCGTGGGCGCGGCCGTCGCCGAGCGCATCGGCCTGCAACGAACCATGGTGCTGGCGCTGGTGATCCGCACCGCCGGGTTCGCCGGGTTCGTCGTGGGGTTGCGCTGGCCGGGCGCGGCCGTCGCCGCGCTGGTGCTGACCTCCTGCGGCGCGGCGCTCTACCTCCCGGCGAACAAGGCGTACCTGCTGCAGGGCGTCGAGGAGGACCGCCGTCCGCTGCTGGTGTCGGCCGGGAACTCGGCGATCAACGGCGGAATCGCGCTCGGGCCGGTCGCCGCCGCGCCGTTCGTGCTCGACGACTCGGCGGCTTTGTTGGCAACGGTCGCGGCGCTGTTCGCCGTCGTGACGATCGGGCACGCGCTGCTACCCGCGGAGAGGGGTGCCGACCGCCCGGCCGGGAAGCCGGACCGGGTGCTGGCCGGAATTCCGCTGCTGCCGTTCGCGATCACCGCCTTGACCTTGTACCTGCACATGTTCTTCTACAACTACCTGGCGGTCTACGCCGTTCCGCGAGTGTCCACAGTGTTCTACGCCATCGCATTGATGCTCCACTCGCTGGGATTGGTGGTGATGCAGCCGTTGCTGGCCGGCCGGATCGGGCGGCTGCCGTACTCCCGGGCGATGCTGATCGGCTTCGCCGCGATGGCGACCGGAACGGCCGCGCTGGCACTCGGTGGTGCAGCTGCGATCCTGGCCGGCGCACTGGCCATCTGCCTCGGCGAAGTAGTGCTCTTCCTGAAGAACGACCTCGAATCCCTCGCCCGTTCCGGGCGGTCATCGGCGGTCGTGTTCGGGCAACAGCGCCTCGCGGCCGGGATCGGCGCCTTCGCCAGCGGCATCATCGGCGGCCTCGGCTACGGCGCGTTGGAAGGGGCCGGTAATGCCCACCTGTTCTGGCTGGCGGTGGCGACGCAGTGCGTGCTCCTGCCGCCGCTGCTGTTCATCGTGTTGCGGCGCCGAGAGAATCCCGAGGAGAGTCATGGATCTGGCTAGTGCGAAGGCGGTCGCCGATCGGCTGCGGGCCGACGCCGCCGACCGGGACCGCGCGAACCGGCGGCCGGTCGAAGAGGTCGAACTGCTCCGCGGGGCGGGGCTGCTCGTCATCCCGCCGGACGACCACGTGACCACGCACGCGGTGACCAGGATCGTGGCGGCGGCCGATCCGTCCATCGGGCACCTGCTCGGGTACCACTATCTGCACCTGTGGCGCGCCGGGCTGTTCGGGAACCCCGAGGCGGCCGCGCGGATGCGGCGGCGAACCGCCGAGCAGGGGTTGTTCTGGGCGGGCGTGAGCAGCCCGCCCAACCCGGCAGACGCCGGGCTGAGCATGACCACTGTGGACGGAGGATTCCTGGTCAACGGCCGGCGGACGTTCGTCACCGGTGCCGCCGTCGCGGACCGCCTGGTCGCGAGCGCGCCGGACGGCAGCGGCGAGATCCGCACCTTCCTGGTGGACGCCCGCGCGCCCGGCATCGGCCACCCCGACGACTGGGACAACATCGGGCAACGCCTGTCGGCCAGCGGCAGCATCGTCTTCGACGACGTGCTCATCGACGCGGCCGACATCCTGGGCTCGCCGCCGAGCGGCGATGTCCGGATCTCCCTGACATCGCTGGCGTTCCAGGCGATCCTCGCCCAGATCTGCGTGGCGATCGCCGAAGGCGCGCTCGCGGAGGCCGCCGACTACACCCGCCGGCGCGCCCGGCCCTGGCTGCTCAGCGGCGCGGCCGCCGCGGCAGAAGACCCGTACGTCCTGGCGGGCTACGGCGAGCTGGTCGCGGGTGTCCGGGCGGCCGGGCTGCTCGCCGACCACGGCACGGCCGCGCTGCAGGACGCGGCGGATCGGGGCGCCGAGCTGACCGCGGAGCAGCGCGGCGCGGCGGCCGCGACGATCTCCGCGGCGAAGATCGTCGCCACCAGGACCGCCAACGAGACGACGGCCGGGATCTTCGAGTTCCTCGGCGCGAGGGCCACGGCCGGCTCCTTCGGATTCGACCGGTTCTGGCGGAATGCCCGTACCCTGACGTTGCACGACCCGGTGGTCTACAAGGCCCGTGAACTCGGCGCCCACTACCTCACCGGCGAGCCGCCCGAGCCCACCGCCTACAGCTGAGCGGCCTCACATCCGCGTGACCGCGGGCACCCGGCTGTGGAAGTATGCGACGGCCCGCGAACGAGGTGCGGGCCGGACTCGTGTGGTGGTCGTGCGCCCGAGTAATGCGGGAGCTTTTCGGAAAGCGGCTGTTGAATGGCAAGTGGTAACCGGTACGTCCAGCTCGGGCTGATCGCCGCCGTGCAGGTCCTCGCCATGGCGATGTGGTTCTCCGCCTCCGCCGTGGTGCCCGCGCTGCGCGAGGCGTGGCGCATCAGCGACGTGCAGGCCGTCTGGCTGACCGCATCGGTGCAGGTCGGGTTCGTCGCCGGGGCCGTCGTGTCCGCCGCTTTCAACCTGCCAGACCGCTTCCCGCCGCAGCGGGTGGCCGCCTGTTCCGCGCTCGGAGCGGCGGCCGCGACCGCCGCCGTCCCGCTGTTCGCCGACGGCTTCGGCCCGGCGGTGCTCTGCCGGCTGTGCGCGGGCTTCTTCCTCGCCGGGGTCTACCCGGTCGGCATGAAGCTGATGGCCTCGTGGTTCGGCGCCGCCGGGCGCGGGTTCGCGCTCGGCGTGCTCATCGGCGCGCTCACCGTCGGCTCCGCGCTGCCGCACCTGATCAAGGGCCTCGACGGCCTGCCGTGGCAGGGCGTGCTCATCACCGCGGCCGTCATCGGAGTCGGGGCGGCGGTGCTGGCGGCGGCGTTCGTGCGGCCGGGACCGCACCTGTCCCGCGGCGGCGCGAGCCACCGGCCCCGGTACGCGCTCGAGATGTTCCGGGAGCGCGGGCCGAGGCTGGCCAACCTCGGCTACTTCGGCCACATGTGGGAGCTGTACGCGCTGTGGACGTGGCTGCCGTCGTTCGTGGCCGCGAGCACCGGGAGCGGGGAGGCGACCGTCGGCCTGGTCTCGTTCGCGGCCATCGGCGTCGCCGGTGTCGTCGGCTGCCTGCTCGGCGGCTGGGCCGCCGACCGCTTCGGGCGGGCTCCCGCGGCCGGGGCGGCGCTGGTCGTCAGCGGCGCGTGCTGCCTGCTGTCCCCGCTGGTGTTCGGCGCGTCGTGGCCGCTGCTCCTGGTGCTGCTCGCGATCTGGGGCGCGGCGGTGATCGCGGACTCCGGCGTGTTCTCCACGGCGCTCAGCGAGGTCGCCGACTCCCGCTACATCGGCACGGCGCTGACCGCGCAGACCGCGATCGGCTTCCTGCTGACGGTGGTCACGATCAACCTCGTGCCGGTGCTCTCGGAGCTCGTCGGCTGGCGCTTCGCCTTCCTCGTCCTCGCGCCGGGCCCGATCCTCGGGGCGCTCGCGATGCGCGCGCTGGGGCGCCGGGCGGAACCGGCCAGCTAGCGGCTGTTCCGGATGCGGCGTGGCAGCGCGGGCTTGTGCTTTGCGAGAGAAGAAGCGAACGGCCTGTTCGCCTCGTCTATCGGGGCGATCGGTCCGTTCACTCCGCGCCAGGCAGCGCAGACGTGCCACTGCGCGAACAAGTTCGCGAGCGGGCGCTCTAGCGGACGCTGCGGAAGTTGTCCGCCGGCACGTGGACGGAGTCGCCCGAGTCCAAGGTCACCGCGACCTCGTCGGGTCGCCACTCGACGGACCGGATCCGCGGCTCATCGGAGCCGAACCGCAGCCGCACCGGGTAGTAGTGGTCGGCCGCGCCCGGTCCGATCCGCAGCTCGTACCCGGTGCCGGTCAACCGGGTGACCCGAACCAGGTAGAGCTCGCTCGCCCACTGGGAACCCGAGTACTCGTAGGTGACGCCGGAATCCTGGGAGGATTCCTCGTGCAGCACCGCTTCGCGCAAGGTGATCGAGGGGCCGAGGAAGACCAGCGCGCCGAACAGCACCGCGCCGACGAGGAGTCCTGCCACGACCGGCAAGATCAGCAGTTTGCGGGACACCCCGCCCAGTATGCCAAGGGGCGCGGTTCAGCCGGACCTCTCCCGGAACACCCACCACCGCGATGCGGTGTAGGTGAACGCCGCGACGCACGCCCCGGCGGCCATCCGGGACAACCGGAAGTCGACGCCCAGCGCCGAAACCCCCGTGGTCACGCCCATCGTGAGCAGGTAGTCGCAGGCGATCACCACCGCGTAGCGGAGGACCTGGCCGCCGACCGGGGCGTGCGACCGGAAGTTGACCGTGCGGTTGAGCACGAAGTTCAGCCCGAAGGCGGCCACGTACGCCACGGTCACGGCGGCCGGCAGCGGCAGCGCGGTCCAGGCGCGCAGCGCCGCCAGGATCCCGAGGTCGATCAGGAACGTGAACCCGCCCAGCACCAGGAACCCGACGAGTTCGCGGGACAGCACCCGGCGCAGCCGGGCGGGAAGCCGGTCGACCCACGAGGTGAGCAGGTCGCCGACCCGCTCGGCGGTGCTCGTCCTGGTCGTCGTGGTCTGCTCGTCCATCCTCATCCCGCTGCGGCGATCGCGTCGTGGGTCCGCACCCGAACCTATGAGATCTCGCCGGAGCAAAGTTGTCCGCCGGATTCATGCCATCAGCGGTATCCCTTCGCCAGGTGTTCAGCGTTCGTTCGGCATCCGTTCCGCCACCATCCCCGAACCGCCGGGATCCCGCGAATGTCCACATTGGATGGATTTTGGCGCCGCAGGAGCGCACTTGGCCACCTCGCCGCGAGCAGCGGACAATGGCGGGGCAACTACCGCCGATGGTCCGGGAGTCAGCGATGCGCCACACCAACCTCGCCGCGGAACCGGCCGAGTACACCAGCGCCCGCGAGGAACTGCGCCAGGCCGAGATCGAGCTGATGCGCCAGCGCGAACGGGTCGCCGACCTGCGCCGCACGCTGCCGCCGGGGCCGGTCGTCGACGACTACGAGTTCGAGGAAGGCCCCGCGGACCTCGATGCGGGCGACGAGCCCGTGCGGACCGTGCGGCTGGGCGAACTGTTCACCGGGCCCGGCCGCGACCTGGTGATCTACCACCTGATGTACGGCAAGCGGCAGACCGAGCCGTGCCCCATGTGCACGATGTGGATCGACGGCTTCAACGGCGTCGCCCGCCACGTCGCGCAGAACGCCGACTTCGCGGTCGTGGCCGCCGCCGGCCTGTCGGACCTGCGCGCGTACGCCCGGCACCGGCAGTGGACGAACCTGCGCCTGCTCAGCGCCGGGGCCAGCACGTTCAAGTACGACCTCGGCAGCGAGGACGCGGACGGCAACCAGGATTCGACGGTGTCGGTGTTCACCCGCGACGGCAGCGGAGCGGTCCGCCACTTCTACTCGGCGCACCCGCGGCTGGCCGACGACATCGACCAGCGCGGCATCGACCTGCTCAGCCCGGTCTGGCACCTCCTCGACCTCACGCCCCGGGGCCGGGGCGACTGGTTCGCGGCCCTGGACTACTAGCCCGGGTCATTCCGGCCGGACGAGGATCTTGACGTTGGCCTCCTTGTTGCCGACGAGCTCGTCGAACCCCTTCGCCACGATCTCGTCGAGGCCGATGCGGCCGGTGATGAACTGGAACGGGTCGACCAGGCCGGCGGCGATCATCTCGATGGTCGCGGGGTGGTCGTCGGCGTAGGCGAGGCTGCCGACGAGGTTGATCTCGCCGAACACCAGGTCGTTCATCGCGACGGCGGCCTCGTGGCCCCAGATCGCGACGTTCACGCAGGTGCCGCCCGCGCGCGTGGCGCGGATCGCCGACTTCAGCACGGCGTCGACCCCGGCGCATTCGAACGTCACGTCGGCGCCGCGGCCCCCGGTCAGCTCCAGCACGGCGGCCGTGACATCCACTGTGGACGGATCGAGTACGTGCTCGGCACCCGCGGCTTGCGCCTTCGTCTTGCGCACCTCCGCCGGTTCCACGGCGATCACCCGCTCGACGCCTGCCGCCCGCAGTGCGGCCGTGGTCATCAGGCCGATGGGGCCCGCCCCGAAGACCGCGGCGGTGTGCCCAGGGCGGGCGCCGGAGAGCCGCACCGCGTGGTGGGCGACCGCCAGCGGCTCGACGAGCGCCCCGACGTCGGTGCCGAGCTCGCCGAGCGGGTGGATCCAGCGGCGTTCGGCGACGACGAACTGCGAGAACCCGCCGCCCCCGCCGGAAAGCCCGACGAAGCCCAGGCTGCGGCAGACGTTGTACCGGCCCTGCAGGCAGGGATCGCACCGCCCGCACACCAGGTACGGCTCGACGGCGACGCGGTCGCCTACCCGCAGGTCGCGCACGCCGTCGCCGAGCTCGCTGACGACGCCGGCGAATTCGTGGCCGAGCGTGAGGGGCACTGTTTCGCCGGTGAGCGGGTGCGGGGCGCCCGCGCGCGGCGCGAAGATCGGGCCTTCGAGGTATTCGTGCAGGTCGGTGCCGCAGATCCCGCACCACTCGACGGCCACCTTGACGGTGCCGGGGCGGGTCGCGGGTTCCGGCACGTCGTCGATGCGGATGTCGCCACGGCCGTGGAAGCGTGCTGCTCTCATCGCGGATTCCTCGCTCTGCGGGAGATTGGGGACGCCATCCCGAGGATGCGCGAAGTGCGGAAGGGGCGCCGAGCCCGGCCGCGGCGTTAGGTGCGCGCGTCGGCCGCCATGGGCGCGGAAACGGAAGGATGGCGACCTTCATCGCGCGGTATGACGCGTACCTCGGCTCCGGCGGAGTGCGCCCGGCATCTCGTCCTGCCCCAGGGAAAACCGCCAGGTTCGGCGCTGTCGCCCCGGCGGGCTCGTGGGCCAGGTCGATGAGGCGGATCAGGCTTCTGCTGCGGGTTCCTGGTGAGTGCGGCCGGTCAGCCCGGCCGAGGTCAGGGTGAGGTGCTGGGCCAGTGCCTCGGCCGCGGCGTCCGCGTCGCGGGCCAGTGCCGCCTCCTCCAGCCGGCGGTGCTCGCCGACGTGGTCCCGGTCGGGGGTGCGCTGCGCCGACCAGCGGCGAGCCAGCTCGCTCGCGGACCACAACCGGTCGAAGGTCTCCAGCAGGACGGGGTTGCCGCACCCCTCCAACAAAGTGCGGTGGAAGACCCGGTGCGCCTCGGACCACGCGCTGCTGACGTACTCGCCCTCCTCCGGCGCGAACACCGGGGTGCGGCTCAGGCGGTGGTGGGCGGCTCGTACCCGGGCCTCCCAGTCGACGTCGCCGCGCTCGATGGACATGCGCAGCACGAGCGGTTCGATGGTCCGGCGGGCCTCCGCGATCTCCTGCCAGCGGCGGTCGGAGAAGGCCGGGACGGCGAAGCCGCGGTTGGGCAGCCGATCGGCGAGGCCCTCGCCGACCACCCGCACGAGCGCCTCGCGCACGACGGCCAGGCTCACGCCCTGTTCCGCGGCGAGGTCCTGCGGTTTCAGGGCCTCGCCGGGGGCGAAGTCCCCGCGCATGATCGCGTCCCGCAGGTGCGCGTAGACCTGCTCGGAGAGCATCTGCTTTCCCGACGAGGTCGAGGTGGGAGTCGCCCGGGGCATCGCATCAGCATAGACGATCCAGTTGAAAATCGATTATTCTTGCTATCGTCGATCTGAGGCGACGGTGTTGACCCGAGTGACGCTGCGGGCTCCGTCGCTCCCGCGGCAAGGCCTGAGAGGACGACGTGATGAGCGCGAACGACCCCTACGCTCGCCTGCCCGAAGTGCCGAGCTTCACCGTCACCAGCACCAGCGTGCAGGACGAGCGGCCGCTGCAGGCCGCGCAGCTGTCCGGCATCTTCGGCGTGCGCGGAGGCGGGGACGTCAGTCCTCAGCTGTCCTGGAGCGGCGCCCCGCTGGGCACGAAGAGCTACGCCGTCACCGTCTACGACCCCGACGCGCCGACGATGTCCGGGTTCTGGCACTGGGCCGTCGCCAACATCCCCGCGACGGTGACATCGTTGCCGGAGGGTGCCGGCGACGACGCCGGATCGGGGCTTCCCGGGCCGGCGTTCCAGCTGCCCAACGACGCTCGTGTCACCCGCTTCGTGGGCGGCGCCCCGCCCGCCGGGCATGGTCGGCACCGCTACCTCATCACCGTCCACGCGCTGGACGTCGAAGACATCGCGGTCCCGGCCGGCAGCACGCCGGCCTTCCTGGTGTTCACCATGGCCTCGCACACCCTCGGTCGCGCCACCCTGATCGGCACGGCGGAAACGCCGGGCGCGGCCGAAGTCGTCGAACGGATCGAGGTTTCCCGGCTCATCCCCGCCCTCGCCGGGGACATCTTCGCGGTCCTGACCGACCCGAAGGGCCACGCGGACATCGACGCGTCGGGGATGCTCATGGACGCCGAAGGGGAGCGGGTCGAGCAGCCTGGCGACCGGTTCCTGGTCCACATGGATCGGGACGCCCTCGGGGATCTTCCGCTGGGCAAGTACGACGTCGAGGTCGTCATCACCAACCTCATCCCGGACGAGGAGATCGCCTGGACCGTCGAAGGCCGGATCCGGCCGCATGCCCGCCACGTCTACGGCTACCGGCTGGAGCCGACCGAGGGCGGCACCCTCGTCACCTCCTACTACGACTGGTCGGAGATCGACGAGGAGTGGAAGGAGCGCCTCGTCTTCCCGGTGGTCCCCGAGTCCGCCCTCAAGGCCACCCTCGGGATCCTCGAGCGCACCGTCCGCCGGCGAACCGCCGCCCGGCCGGACGCCGCCGGGACCCGCTGAGGCGGGAAGCTCGACGAGCCGATTCGGCGCCGCGCGCGGATGGCATTCCGCACTCTCCGGGACTCATTGTCCTCTGTGGACATTCGTGGCCTCGGCCTGGCGCAGTGACCTCCGTGAAAGGATGGCCCGGTGACGACGGAGACGAGCGCGGATCGCGTGCTGTACGGGTGCATGGGGCTCGGCGGGAGCTGGGACGCCGAACCCCTCGCCGCGGCCGACATCGACGCGGCCGAGGCGGCGATCCAGGCGGCGCTGGAGATCGGCATCACGACGTTCGACCACGCCGACATCTACCGGCGCGGCAAGGCCGAGGCGGCGTTCGGCGAGGTGCTGGCCCGCACGCCCGGGCTGCGCGAACGCGTCGTGCTGCAGACCAAGTGCGGCATCCGGCAGGCCGAGGGCGACCGGCCCGGGATCTACGACCTGCGCGGGGACAGCATCCTCCGGCGGGTGGAGGAGAGCCTCGCCCGGTTGCGCACCGACGTGATCGACGTGCTTCTGCTGCACCGGCCCGACCCGCTGGCCGACCCGGAGGACGTTGCCAAGGCGCTCATGTCGCTGCACGAGCAGGGCCTCGTGCGGCGCTTCGGGGTGTCGAACATGAGCGCGGCCCAGATCGCGCAGCTGCAGGCGCACCTCGGCGTTCCGCTGGTCGCCAACCAGCTGGAGATGAGCCTGCACCGGCGCGACTGGTGCGAAGCCGGGGTGCTGGTGAACACCGCCGAAGCCGCGGCGATCGGCTTCCCGCTGGGCACGATCGAGCACTGCCGGGCGAACGGCATCTCCCTGCAGGCCTGGGGCCCGCTCGCGCGCGGCCGGTTCACCGGCGGTCAGGAAACGCCGACCGAGCGGGCGACGGCGGAGCTCGTCGCGGCCCTGGCGGATGAGAAGGGCACGACGCCGGAGACGATCGTGCTGTGGTGGCTGCAACGCCACCCGGCGGGGATCGCGCCGGTCATCGGCAGCGCGAAGCCGGCACGGATCCGCGCCTGCCGCGACGCGGCGCAGCGGGGACCCGACCTCACGCACGAGGAGTGGTACCGGCTCTGGATCACGGCCCGCGGCGCGGCGCTGCCCTGACGACGGTCACGCGGACCGCGGGGCGGGTGGCGTGGGCCGGTGCCCGGCCGCGATCTGCTCGACCTGCGCGACGACGGCCGCCTGCCACTCGGCGGGAACGACGGCGAAGACACCGTCGTCGACGGCCTGCAGCGCCTCGTGCGCGACGAGGCCCGGCTCGGTCCCCTCCGGCGACATGCCGGTGGAGACCAGCGCGGGGCAGATCATGGTGACCCGCACCGGCGTGTCGGCCAGGGCCATCGCCGCGTGCTGGGCGACGGCGACGACGGCGTGCTTCGACGGTCCGTACGCCCCGCCGCCCGGGAAGACCGTGAGGCCGGCCAGCGATGCGGTGATCAGCACGTGGGCCTGCTCACCGGAGGCGAGCAGGCCCGGCACGAACGCCCGCAGCCCGTTGACGACGCCGCCGACGTTGATGCCGAACACGCGATCCCACTCGTCGGGCGGCACCTCCCACGGCGCGCCCAGCGACGCTCCCACGACACCGGCGTTGAGGCAGATCAGGCGCGCCTGCGGGGCCTGCGCCGCCAGGGCGTTCATCGCGGCCGGGTCGGCGACATCGGCCGTCACACCCGTAGCGCCGAGCCGCTCCGCGGTCGCGGAGAGCGCGTCGGCGTCGACATCGGCCAAGACCAGGTCGGCGCCCTTGGCGTGGAGCGCCTCGGCCAGCGCCCGCCCGATCCCGCTCGCGGCACCGGTGACGACCGCGGTCAGCACATCGCTCGCCAAGGACTTCCTCCAGGATTTCGCCGGAATGATCGACACGGAGCTTAGATCAGGCGACAACACCGACGCATGCCATTAATCGCGCTCACGCTACCGGCGGCACCGGGGTCGGCCGCGATGCGCGTGGCGGTCGCGGCCGATAGGTTCGGCCGCATGGTGGGATCGTTGCTGGGAACCGAAGTCCGGCGGATCGAGGACCCCGAACTGTTGCGCGGCAGGGGAATCTTCGTCGCGAACCACCACGTGAACGGCGTGCTGCACGTCGGTTTCGCGCGGTCGCCGGTGGCGCACGCGCTCATCCGGTCGATCGACCTCACCGCCGCCGCGGCCGCGCCCGGCATCGTCGCCGCGTATGCGGCGGCCGACCTGGAACTGCCGATCCCGCCGCCGTTCCTGGTGCTCAACCCGCTCTGCGAGCGGCCGCCGCTGGCTACCGACCGGGTGCGCTTCGCCGGCGAGCCGGTCGCGGCGCTGGTCGGCGAGACCGCCGCGGCGGTCGCAGACGCACTCGAACTGGTCGACGTCGATTACGAGCCGCTGCCGGTGGCGGCCGACCCGGAGCGGGCGCTGGAACCCGATGCGCCGCAACAGTTCCCGGAGCTGGGCTCGAACGTCGCGGGAGGCGAACGGGATCCGCTCGGCGCCGGGGTGCTCGACGGCGCGGACGTCGTGGTGCGGGCCAGGCTCGAGAACCAGCGGGTGGCTGTGGTGCCGATGGAGGGCAACGCCATCATCGCGATTCCCGGTGGTGCGGAACGGGAATTCGACATCACGGTGTACCTCTCGACGCAGATGCCGCACGGCGCCCGCGACGGCATCGCCGCCACCTTCGGGTGGGCGCCCGAGCGCATCCGGGTGATCGCGCCGCACGTCGGCGGCGGATTCGGCGGGAAGGGCGGCGTCACCTCCGAACATGCCGCGGTCATCGGGATCGCGCGGCGCCTGGGGCGTCCGGCGCGGTGGATCGAGACGCGCTCGGAGAACATGCAGGCGATGCCGCACGGCCGCGCCCAGGTGCAGTTCGCCGAGCTGGGGCTCAAGCGCGACGGCACGATCAGCGGGCTGCGCTGCCGGGTCATCGGCGACTGCGGCGCCTACGCCGGTTTCGGCGGGCTGCTGGCGATCGCGACGACCAGGATGATGGCGCAGGGCGTCTACCGGATTCCGGCGATCAGCTACGACTCGGTGGCCGCGCTGACCAACACGACGCCGGTCGGCGCGTTCCGCGGCGCCGGGCGCCCAGAGGCGACGGCGATGCTGGAACGCCTGATCGACATCGCCGCGGCCGAGCTGGACCGGGGCCCGGTCGAGCTGCGCAGGCAGAACTTCCTCGCGCCAGAAGACTTTCCGCACACGACGGTCGTCGGAACGAAATACGACAGCGGCGACTACGACCTGCCACTTACCGAGGCGCTGCGGCTGGCCGACTACGACGGGCTGCGC
Source organism: Saccharopolyspora shandongensis (assembly GCF_900106995.1). GTDB lineage: Bacteria > Actinomycetota > Actinomycetes > Mycobacteriales > Pseudonocardiaceae > Saccharopolyspora > Saccharopolyspora shandongensis. Next base: position 7,411 of record NZ_FNOK01000026.1, on the reverse strand, counting down.
GCCGAGCAGGCCCGCCGGATCGAGGCGGGGGAGCACCTGCTGCTGGGCATCGGCGTGAGCACCTACGTGGAGATCACCGGCGGCGGCGACGGGGAGTACGCCGAGGTCGAGGTGCACGACGACGGCCGCGCCACGATCAAGGTGGGCACCTCGTCGCACGGGCAGGGGCACGCGACGTCGTTCGCGATGATCGTCGCGGACGCGCTGGGCATCCCGATGGAGTCGATCGACTTCGTGCAGTCCGACACCGCGGCGGTCCCACGCGGCGAGGGCACCGGCGGTTCGAGGTCGCTGCAACTGGGCGGCAGCGCGGTGCGCGAGGCGAGCGAACAGGTGTTGCGGCGGGCGAAGGAACTGGCGGCGTCCCGGCTGGAGGCCGCGGTCGAGGACATCGAGCCGGAGGCGATCCGCAGGTCGAGCGCGGCCTCGACCAGCGCCATCCGGTCCTGCTCGTCGAGCACGGCACTGGAGGACAGGACCGGTGTCTCGCCCGGGACGAACGTGCCGTCCCGCTCCGCGGTCCGGTGGTAGTCGCGAACCAGGTCGAGGATCTTTTCCTTGCCGTTCATGCCGATCGCCTTGCACGCGCGAGCTCGGTGGTTGCTTCCGCGGTCGCGGAAAGCCAGATCTGGTGGGCGGTCTCGGGGAGCGACCGCTTCGCCGACCACCCCAGCAGCGCCCTCGCCCGGCCGGTGTCGGCCAGCTGCCAGTCGGTGCCCGCCGAGCGGTCGCCGGGCGCCGCCGATCGCGTGACCCGGTAGCGGATCCCGCTGACGTCGGCAAGTTCGCGTGGACACCGATACCTGCATCGGCTCCGCGCTGTGCGTCGGGATCGCGCCCGAGCACTTCGAGCTGGTGGAGGGTTCCTCCTGCCCGCGCCGGGGGTCGAGGCGATCACCGTGCGGGACGCCGGCACCGGCGAGGTGCTGGCGCCCGAGCGGTGAGCCCCGGTCAGCCGCGCGGCTTGGCCGCGACGAACACCGCGTAGCCCAGCGCCGATCCCTCGGCGATCCGGGGCAGCGTTTCGCGCGCTTCGGCCCAGTAGTCCTCCTGGCCGGACGGGGTGGTGAAGGTGTGCTGCAGCCGGGCGATGTTCTCCTGGACCACCGCCAGGGTCTGCCGCCAGCTGCGGTCGGAGACGTCGATCGCCGCCGCCATGACGAGGCCGGCCGCCGCGACCGTCTCGGCGTAGTCCTCCAGCGTCGGCATGGCGGAGATGTGGAACCCGGCGAGCCGTTCCTCGACGGCGGTCTGCTCGTCCAGGTCGGGGCCGCGCCGGATGAAGTCCGCGACGGCGAGCCTGCCGCCGGGGCGCAGCACGCGCGCGGCCTGCGACAGCGCGCGGAGCCGGTCGGGCATGTGCAGCAGGGACTCGAAGAACCATGCCGCGTCGAAGGATTCCGGCGGGAAAGGCAGGTCCAGCGCGTCGGCGAACTCGAAGCGCACCCGGTCCTGCAGGCCTTCCGCCGCCGCGCGCTCGGTCGCCGCCGCGAGCTGCTGGCGGCTGACGTTGATGCCCACCACGTCGACGTTCCTGGCGCGGGCCAGGCGGACGGCGGGTTCGCCGATGCCGCAACCGATGTCGAGCACGGACTGCGCCGATTTGACCGCCAGCTCGTTGATCATCAGGTCGGTCATGTTGTCGGCGGCCTCCCGCATGCTGCGGGTGGTGTCGTCCCAGAGTCCGAAGTGGAGGCTGCCGTCCAGCAGCGCGGTGAACACGTCGCCGTGCTCGTCGTGGATTTCGCCGGGGCCCGGTGATGGTTGCTGTGATTTGGTCATCTCGTGGGTCTCGCCTTCGAGGCTGCGGTGATTGCGGAAAATGTCTCGGCGCGATCCGGCCGCACCGGCCGGAAGAATTGGGGACCGCACTGCACGCTATTGCAGCGGAATGGGGTGCTGCAACCGAGGAAACGACTTCGACCTGATCGTGGAACCACCTGGTAAAAGTGGATCAGCGAAGCCGTTTCGTCGCGTCGCGTGCGGGCTTCGATAATCCGCTGGGGTGAACCGGTGGAATACCGGGTGTCGGCGATTCTCGGCCGTTGCTGGGACAATTCGGGACACCTAGCATCGGGTTCGTCGTCCGCAATTCCCACCGAATGTTCCAGCATCGGATTACAGGAGGAAAGATGGGCACGAGCGACGTGGTCGGCCCGGCGGAACTGTCCATGAGCGACGAGTTCCTGGCCAATCCCCACCCGTGCCTCGCGGCTTGGCGGGAGAGCGGTCCGGCGCAGCCGGTCGTCCTGCCGGACGGGCGCGAGTGCTGGGTGGTGACGCACTATCCCGACGTCGTGAACGTGCTGTCCAGCCCTCACGTGAGCTGCGACCTCTCGCCGGAGCGCAGCGGCGTCGACGAGGTGGCGCCGGAGGTGGCCGAGGCGTTCCGGTCGATCCGGCAGGGACTGTTCATCAACATGGATCCGCCCGACCACACCAGGCTGCGCAAACTGGTGGTGCGCGAGTTCAGCGCGCGCCGCGTGGAAGCGCTGCGGACGCAGGTGCGGGCCATCGCCGACAAGCTGCTGGATGCATTGGACGGCGCGGACGAGGTCGACCTCGTCCGCTCTTACAGCTATGCGTTCCCGGTGTCCGTGCTGTGCGCGCTGCTCGGCATTCCGGAGGAGGACGCCGTGCAGTTCCGGGAGTGGACCAACCAGGCGCTCGGATTCGTCGGCGACCCGGAAAAGGCGCCCCAGGTGGTTTCCGCCGTCAACTCCTTCTACGCCTACTTCGAGGAATTGCTCGACGCCAAGCGCAGGAATCCCGAGGACGACCTGCTGAGCGCGCTCGTGACGGGTGCCGGTGGCGAAGTGGACGACCGGGAGCTCGCCGGCGTGGCGCTGCTGCTGTTCGTCGCCGGGCACGAGACGACATCGCACTCCCTGGCGCTCGGCGTGCTGTCCCTGCTGGACCACCCGGCGGAACTCGCCGTCGTGCGGGAAGATCCCACCGCGCTGGCGGCGCACGTCGATGAACTGCTGCGCTACGACGGGCCGTCCACGCCGGGGGTCTTCCGCTTCACGACGGCGGACATCCAGCTCGACGACACCACGATCCCCGCCGGTTCCTGGGTGCTGGCCTCGCTGGCCGCCGCGAACCGCGATCCCGCGCGGTTCTCCTCGCCGGACGCGCTGGACTTCGACCGCGCGGAGAACCAGCACGTCGCGTTCGGGCGGGGAATGCACTACTGCCTCGGCGCTTCCCTGGCCAAGGTCGAGATGGAGATCGGCCTCGGCTCGCTCTTCCAGCGCTACCCGAACCTCGAACTGGCCGTGCCGGTCGAGAAGTTGCGGTGGCGCCCCGGCTACATGCGCGCGGTGGAGGAACTCCCGGTACGCCTGGGCCCCCTCAGGACCAGCTGATCCCGGCCGGTGCGCGGTGGCGGACGCTCCGCCACCGCGCACGAGGCCCTCAGATCCAGGCCGACAGCCGGGGCAGCACGGACCGCAGCACCTCCGCGAGCTCGTCGAACTCCGGCTGGTCGCAGATCAGCGGCGGCGCCAGGTGGATGTAGGGCTTGTCGTGGTCCCCGCACCGGATGTGCAGGCCCGCCTCGAACAGCTCGCGGCGCAGCCGCCGGTCGATGAGCTGCTCGCACTCCTCCGGCGAGAACGGCTCCTGCGTCGCCTTGTCCTTGATCAGCTCCAGGGAGAACAGGAACCCGGCGCCCTGCACGTCGTTGACGACCGGCAGGTTCCGCAGGCCCTCCAACGTGTTGCGCAGCACCGCTTCCTTGCGCAGCACGTGCTCGTAGACGCGCTCCTGCTCGAGGATGTCCATGTTCGCCATGGCCACGGAGGTCGACACCGGGTGGCCGCTGAAGGTGTAGCCGTGGGCGAACATGACGTGCTCCGGCAGGAACGGTTCCAGCAGCCGGTCCGAGGCGATCGTCGCGCCGAGCGGCGCATAGCCGCTGGTGATCCCCTTGGCACAGCAGATGATGTCGGGCTGGAACCCGAAGCGGTCGCAGCCGAAGAGGTGGCCGAGCCTGCCGAAGGAGTCCACGATGTCGTCGGAGATCAGCAGCACGTCGTACTGGTCGCAGATCTCGCGGACGCGGGCGAAGTAGCCCGCCGGCGGCACCACGCAGGCGCTCGGGTGGGGCAGCGGCTCCAGGATCACCGCGGCGACCGACTCCGGGCCCTCCTGCTCGATGGCCGCCCTGATCTCCTCGGCGTCGTACGGGTCGGCGACGTTGCGGCTGACCGGCCCGCGCGGCTCGAAGATCTGGTGCAGCAGCGCGAAACCGCCCATCGCCACGGCCGCGTAGGTGCTGCCGTGGAAGGACCACTCGCGGCTGATCACCTTGTGCTTGCCGGTCCTCCCGGTCAGCGCGAAGTACTGGCGGGCCAGCTTCCACGCGCTGTCGACGGCTTCGCTGCCGCCGCAGGTGAAGAACACGCGGTTGAGGTCGCCGGGCGCCGCGGCGGCGAGTCGTTCGGCGAGCTCCACGGCGGGGCGGGGCGCGTGCTCCATCGCCGGGAAGTAGGCGAGCTCGGCGGCCTGCCGCGCCGCGGTGGCGGCGAGGTCCGGCCGCCCGTACCCCACTTGCACGACGAACGCGCCGGCGACCGCGTCGAGGTAGCGGCGCCCCTGCTCGTCCCAGACGTAGGGTCCCTCACCGCGGGTCATGATGGACACCGGCCCGTCCGTCGGTTCGCCGTAGCCCCGCATGAGGTGATCGCGGGCGGCGAGGCCGAGGCGGCTGTCGGCGGGCTGCGCGGTGGTGGATTCGGAGGTCAGAGTCATCGGCGATCCTTTTCTCTCAGCGGACTTTCGAGCACTCGTCGCGGTGCTCGAAATTCGTGGTGATCCAGCCGTCCACGAGCGACGCGGTCTGCTCGGCGTGGCGGTCGATCATGGTGAAGTGGTCTCCCGGCACGAAGAGCACGTGCCGGTCATCGGGTGCGGCGTCGGAGGACAGGTTCCGCGGGAAGTCGGGCGTTTCCCGTTCCGGGTGGACGAACAGCAGCGGTGTGGACACCGGCGCGGGCGTCCAGTCCTCGAACAGCCGCAGGTACGCGCCCATCGCGGTCAGCTGCGCTTGGTCGGTGCGCAGGTTCGGCAGCGTGCCGTCGAGCCGGTGGGCGACCCGGGCCATCTGCGCGAAGCAGCCGCCTCCCGGCGCGGGGCTGTCGAGCAGTACCAGCGCCGCCGGGGCGACGCCTCGCCGTTCCAACAGCGCGGTGACGGCGTAGGCGAACCAGCCGCCTGACGAGTAGCCGACGAGCACGACGGCTTCGCCGCCGGCGCAGTCGAGGACCTTGTCGGCCTGGGTCTCGATGGCGGCGGCGAGCGTCGCGGGCAGCGGTTCGTCGTTCTGGTAGCCGGGAGTCGGCAGCACCTGGGCCGGCCGCCGGTCGCGGAACACCGATGCGAACCTGGCGAATTGGTAGGGGCTGGTCGGCGCGACGAGGGACGGGAAGCAGATCAGCCCCGGCCCGGTCTCGCCGCGAGTGAGCCGCACGGGCGCCACGGCCGCGCTCGGGTCTCCCGCGTCGAAGGCCGGGCGCAGCCGCGACATGATCTTCAGCAGCTCGATGCCCTCGTCGAACCGGCCCAGGTCGCAGAGCTGCCGGTAGGAGCGGGTGAGTTCGTCGTCGACCGGGCTGGACTCTTCGCCGGAGTGTTGCTGCGGGACCGGGCCTTCCTGGGTTTCGAGGGAATTCCGGAGGAATTCGGCCAGTTCGGCGGGTGTGGCGTGGTCGAAGACCAGCGTCGTCGGCAGGTGGCGGCCGGTGACGGTGGCGAGCCGGTTGCGCAGCTCCACCGCGGTGAGGGAGTCGAAACCGAGCTCCAGGAACGGCCGGTCCGCGGTGATCGCCCCGGCGTCCGCGTGGCCCAGGACGACGGCGGCGCGGGCGCAGACGAGTTCCAGCAGGGTTCGGTGCTGCTCGGCCTCGGGCAGGCTCGCGAGCCGCTGGAGGAGCGCTTCGCGCTCCGGCCCGTTGCGGCGACCGTCCTGGGCGCGGCGCCGGATGACCTCGCCGAACAGCGGCGGGAGCGCATCGCCGTGGGAGCGGAGGGCCTTGCCGTCGAGGCGGAGCGGCACGATGTGCGGATCGGGTAGGTCGCGGGCCGCGTCGAAGGCGGCCATGCCGTCATCGGGGCCGAAGGGAAGCACGCCGCCGGCGGCCATGCGGTCCCGGTCCGTGTGGGTGAGGTGCTGGGTCATGCCGCTGGTGGTGTCCCACGGCCCCCAGGCGAGGGACTGAGCGGGCAGGCCGCGGGCGTGGCGGTGTTGGGCGAAGGCGTCGAGGAAGGCGTTGGCGGTGGCGTAGTTGGCCTGGCCGGGGTTGCCGAGGATTCCCGCGGCGGATGAGTAGGCGGTGAAGAACGCCAGGTCGTGGTTCCGGGTGGCGTGGTGCAGGTGCCATGTCGAGTCCACTTTGGATTTCAGCACGGCGGCGAGTTGGCCGGCGGTCAGCGCGTGGAGCGCGCTGTCGCGGAGTGCGCCGACGGTGTGGACGACGCCGGTCAGCGGGTGCTCTGCGGGGATGCCGTCGATCAGGTCGTTGAGTTGGCGGGGGTCGGTGGTGTCGCAGGCGGTGATGGTGACCTTCGCCCCGAGCGATCGCAGCTCGTCGCGGAGCTGTGCCGCGCCCGGTGCGGCTGGACCTTGGCGGCTGGCCAGGAGGAGGTGTGCGGGGTGTTGTGCGGCGAGGTGGCGGGCGAGAACGGTGCCGAGTGAGCCGGTGCCGCCGGTGATGAGGATGGTGCCGTGTGGATCGGGCGTGGTCGGGATGGTGAGTGCGAGTTTGCCGGTGTGGCGGGCGTTGCTGAGGTGGCGGAAGGCTTCCGGGGCCTGGCGGATGTCCCAGGCGGTCACCGGCAACGGGGTCAGGTCGCCGCTGGCGAACAGCGTGGTTAGGTCGCCGAGCATGGCCTGGAGGTGTGTCGGGTCGGCCTCGGTGAGGTCGAAGGCGTGGTAGCGCAGTCCGGGGTGTTCGGCGGGGTCGCGGGGGTCGGTCTTGCCGAGTTCGATGAAGTGCCCGCCGGGTGTGAGGAGGTCGAGCGAGGCGTCGAGGAGGTCTCCGGTGAGCGAGTTCAGGACGACGTCGACCGGCGGGAACTGCGTGGCGAAGTCCGGGGTTCGGGACGAGGCGATGTGGTCGTCGGGGATTCCGAGTTCTCGCAGGGTTTCCCATTTGCTGGGGTGGGCGGTGGCGTAGATGTCGGCGCCGTAGTGCTGGAGCAGCTGGATGGCGGCCATGCCGACACCGCCGGCGGCGGCGTGCACGAGCACGCGCTGCCCGGGTTGGACCTGCGCGAGGTGGTGGAGTGCGTGGTAGGCGGTCAGGAAAACCGCGGGTGTGGCGGCGGCCTGGGCGAACGTCCAGTCCTCCGGTAGGAGGGCGAGCAGCCGGTGGTCGGTGATCGCGAGCGGGCCCATCGCGCCGGGCAG
>NZ_FNOK01000109.1 GCF_900106995.1 Saccharopolyspora shandongensis | reverse complement strand
CGCCCACCACTGATGATCACAGACAGCAGGCCAGCCAGTGTTCACGAGGTCCTGAGACACAAACTGTTCACGAGGTCCTGAGCGAAGACAGGCTGCGGTAGCGACTCGAACCACTCACGAGCCCTGCGGCCGCCGTTCGGTGGGAGTATTGGAGTGAACGGTCCGTTCGCCTCGTCTAGCTGGGTGAACGTGGCGTTCGCCGCGCGGCCGAACGCCCGTTTGATTAATGTTGCATTGGAGTGCATAATCATCCGCATGACGGTTCGAGTGGCAGTTGCCGGGGCTAGCGGCTACGCGGGCGGGGAACTGCTCCGCCTGCTGCTGTCGCACCCCGAGGTGGAGATCGGCGCGTTGACCGCGGGCGGCAACGCCGGAACCAGGCTCGGGCAGCACCACCCGAACCTGCTGCCGCTGGCGGACCGCGTCCTCGCCGACACCACGGCCGCCGAGCTCGCCGGCCACGACGTCGTCTTCCTCGCGCTCCCGCACGGCCACTCCGCGGCCATCGCCGCCGAACTCGGCGACGACGCGATCGTCATCGACTGCGGTGCCGACCACCGGCTCAACGACCCCACCGACTGGGCCCGCTGGTACGGCGGCGAACACCCCGGCACCTGGCCCTACGGCATCCCCGAGCTCCCCGGCGCCCGGGACCGGCTCCGCGGCTCCCGCCGCGTCGCCGTCCCCGGCTGCTTCCCGACGGTGTCCTCGCTGGCGCTCGTCCCCGCGCTCGCCGCCGGGCTCGTCGAGCCGGACGCCGTCGTCGTCGCGGTCACCGGCACCTCCGGTGCCGGCCGCGCCCTCAAGCCGCACCTGCTCTCCGCCGAGGTGATGGGCTCCGCCAGCGTCTACGGCGTGGGCGGCGCGCACCGGCACACGCCGGAGCTGATCCAGAACCTCAGCGCCGTGGCCGGGCGGCCGGTGAAGGTGTCGTTCACGCCGGTCCTCGCGCCGATGTCGCGCGGCATCCTCGCCACCTGCTCCGCCCCGCTGCGCGCGGGCGTCGACGCGGACGTGGCTCGCAAGGCCTACCTCGACGCCTACGGCGACGAGCCGTTCGTGCACGTGCTGCCCGAGGGGCACTGGCCGCAGACCTCCGCGACGCTCGGCGCGAACACCGTCCACCTGCAGCTGGCGATCGATCCGGACGCCGGGCGGCTGATCATCGTCGGCGCCGAGGACAACCTCACCAAGGGCACCGCCGGCGGCGCCGTGCAGTGCATGAACCTCGCGGTCGGGCTGCCGGAGACCACCGGGCTGCCGCTGGTCGGGGTGGCGCCATGAGCCGGCTGAAGCTTCGGCTGCACGCCGAGCAGCTGGCCGTCGGCATGGTTCCGGCGCACATCAGCCTGGCGCTGACCGGCGGCACCGCGCCGATCCACGGCAGCCTGACCACCGACGCGGGCCGCACCATCATCTTCCCGTACTCGCTGGCGGCCGAGTCCGGCCCGGACGTCCGGGTGGAGGGGCCGTTCCGGGCGCTGGAGATCGACGGCCCGCTGGACTTCGCGCTGACCGGCGTGCTCGCGGCGTTGCTGGCGCCGCTGGCCGACGCCGAGATCAGCGTCTTCAGCCTGTCCACATTCGACACCGACTGGATCCTGGTCCCGGCCGACGCGGCCGTGCGGGCCGCCGAGGTGCTGACCTCCGCTGGGCACACCGTGGATATCGAGGAGAGCCAATGAGCGTGACCGGACCTGCCGGTTTCCGGGCGGCGGGGATTGCCGCCGGGATCAAGGCCGCGGGCGCGCGCGATGTCGCGCTGGTCGTCAACGATGGTCCGCGGCAGGCCGCGGCCGGGGTGTTCACCACCAACAAGGTCAAGGCGGCGCCGGTGCTCTGGTCGCAGCAGGTGCTGACGGAGCGCAAGCTCCGCGCGGTGGTGCTCAACTCCGGCTGCGCCAACGCCTGCACCGGCCCGGAGGGCTTCCAGGACACCCACGCCACCGCCGAGAAGGTCGCCGACGTGCTCGGCGTCGGCGCCATCGAGATCGCGGTGTGCTCCACCGGCCTGATCGGCGAGCGGCTCCCGATGGACGCGCTGCTGTCCGGTGTGGACACCGCGGCGAAGGCGCTGGACGCCACCGACCAGGCCGGGCTCGACGCCGCCACCGCGGTGCTCACCACCGACAGCAAGGCGAAGCAGGCCTTCGGGAAGCACGACGCGGGCTGGTCGGTCGGCGGTTTCGCCAAGGGCGCCGGGATGCTCGCGCCGAACCTGGCCACCATGCTCAGCGTCATCACCACCGACGCGGTGATCGGCGGCGACGACCTGGACGAGGCGCTGCGCGCGGCCACCCGGGTCACCTTCGACCGGCTCGACGTCGACGGCGGCACCTCCACCAACGACACCGTCCTCGTCCTGGCCTCCGGCGCCTCCGGCGTCGAACCGTCCAAAGAGGACTTCACCGGGCTGCTCACCGCCGTCTGCACGGACCTGGTCCGCCAGCTGCAGGACGACGCCGAAGGCGCCACCAAGACCATCGACGTCACCGTGCGCGGCGCGGTCAGCGAGGCCGACGCGGTCGCCATCGGGCGCACCATCGCCGAGGACAACCTGGTCAAGACCGCGATGTTCGGCTCGGACCCGAACTGGGGCCGGATCGCGATGGCGCTCGGCCGGGTCGACGCCGAGATCGACGTGGCCAAGCTGGAGATCGCCACCAACGGCGTGACGCTCTACGCGAACGGCACCAAGGCCCGCGATCGCAGCGAGGCCGACCTGTCCGGGCGCGCCATCGAGATCGTCGTGGACCTGCACCTCGGCGAGCACGCGGCGACCATCCTGACCACCGACCTGTCCCACGGCTACGTCGAAGAGAACAGCGCGTACTCGTCATGACCCAGCAAGAAGCCAGCGACCGGCTGGCCACCGCGGCCGAGAAGGCCAGCGTCCTCGTCGAAGCCCTACCGTGGCTGCAGCGCTTCCACGGCGCGACCGTCGTGATCAAGTACGGCGGCAACGCGATGATCGACGACGAGCTCAAGCGCGCCTTCGCGCACGACATGGTGTTCCTGCGCCTCGCCGGCCTGCACCCAGTGGTGGTGCACGGCGGCGGCCCGCAGATCACCGCGATGCTCGACCGGCTCGGCATGGAAGGCGAGTTCCGCGGCGGCCTGCGGGTGACCTCCCCGGAGACCATGGACGTGGTGCGCATGGTGCTGGTCGGCCAGGTCGGGCGCGAACTGGTCGGGCTGATCAACCAGCACGGGCCGTACGCGGTCGGCATGTCCGGCGAGGACGCCCGGCTGTTCACCGCCGAGCGACGCACCGCGACGGTCGACGGCGAAGCCGTGGACGTCGGGCTCGTCGGCGACGTGGTGTCGGTCAACGCGGATGCGGTGGTCGACCTGATCAAGGCCGGCCGCATCCCCGTCGTCTCGACCGTCGCCCCCGACGCCGACGGCGTGGTCCACAACGTCAACGCCGACACCGCCGCCGGGGCCCTGGCGGTCGCGCTCGGCGCCGAGAAGCTCGTGGTGCTCACCGACGTCGAGGGCCTCTACACCAACTGGCCGGACCGCGGCTCGCTCGTGTCGCGCCTGGACGCCGATCAGCTGGCGGAGCTGCTGCCGAGCCTGTCCAGCGGCATGGTCCCGAAGATGGAGGCCTGCCTGCGCGCGGTGCGCGGCGGGGTGCCGCGGGCGCACGTCATCGACGGCCGCCTCGCGCACTCGGTTCTGCTCGAGGTGTTCACCAGCGCAGGGGTCGGCACGATGGTGCTGCCGGCGCAGGCAGAGGAAGGCGAGAACTCATGACCACCAACGCCGCGGGAGCGCAGCGCTGGCAAGCGTCCATGATGGACAATTACGGCACCCCGAAGCTGACCCTCGTCAGCGGCTCGGGCGCAGAGGTGACCGACGCCGACGGCAAGATCTACGTGGACTTCCTCAGCGGCATCGCGGTCAACGCGCTCGGCCACGCGCACCCCGCCGTGGTGCGCGCCGTCTCCGAGCAGATCGGCAAGCTCGGCCACGTCTCCAACCTCTACGTGCACGAGCAGGGCCTCAAGCTCGCCGAACGGCTGCTGGACCTCGCCGGCGCGACCGGCCAGGGCCGGGTGCTGTTCTGCAACTCCGGCGCCGAGGCCAACGAGACCGCGTTCAAGATCGCGCGGCTGACCGGCCGCGCCAAGCTCGTCGCCGCGCACGGCGGCTTCCACGGCCGCACCATGGGCGCCCTCGCGCTCACCGGCCAGCCCGCCAAGCAGCAGCCCTTCGAACCGCTGCCGCCCGGCGTGGTGCACGTGCCCTACGGCGACGTGGCCGCGCTGGAGTCCGAAGTGGACGACAACACCGCGGCGGTGTTCCTGGAGCCGATCCAGGGCGAGAACGGCGTGATCGTGCCGCCCGAGGGATACCTCCAGGCGGCCCGGGAGATCGCCACCCGCAACGGCGCTCTGCTGGTGCTCGACGAGGTGCAGACCGGCATCGGCCGCACCGGCTCGTGGTTCGCCTTCCAGCGCGCCGGTGTCGTGCCCGACGTGATCACCCTGGCCAAGGGCCTCGGCGGCGGCCTGCCGATCGGCGCCTGCATCGGCATCGGCGCCGCAGGCGACCTGATGCACCCCGGCCAGCACGGCACCACCTTCGGCGGCAACCCGGTGGTCTGCGCCGCCGCGCAGGCGGTGCTGGACACCATCGCCGCCGACGGGCTGCTCGAACACGTCGAGCAGGTCGGCAAGGAACTGGTCACCGGCCTGCAGCAGCTCGACCACCCGCTGATCGGCGAGGTGCGCGGCGCGGGTCTGCTCATCGGCGTCGGCCTGACCGAGCCGGTGTCGGCCAAGATCGCCGCCGCCGCGCAGGACGCCGGATTCCTGATCAACCCCATCCAGCCCGACGCGATCCGGCTGGCCCCACCGCTGATCGTGCGGCCCGACCAGGTGCGGCGGCTGCTCGCCGCCCTGCCCGCGCTGCTCGACGCTGGCAAGGAGAACCACTGATGCCCCGGCACTTCCTCCGCGACGACGACCTCACGCCCGCCGAGCAGGCCGAGGTCCTCGACCTCGCCGACCAGTTCAAGGCCGACCCGTTCGGCTCCGACGCGCTGGCCGGGCCCAAGTCGATCGCGGTGCTCTTCGAGAAGAACTCCACCCGCACCCGGCTGTCCTTCGAGGTCGGCATCGCCCAGCTCGGCGGCCAGCCGGTCGTCGTGGACGGGCGGATGATGCAGCTCGGCCGCGAGGAGACCATCGAGGACACCTCCCGGGTGCTGTCCCGCTACGTCCACGCCGTGGTGTGGCGGACCTTCGCGCAGGCCCGCATCGACGCGATGGCCTCGGTGTCCCGGGTGCCGGTGGTCAATGCGCTCACCGACGAGTTCCACCCCTGCCAGGTGCTCGCCGACCTGCAGACCATCCGGGAACGGCACGGCAAGCTCGCCGGCCTCACCATGACCTACCTCGGCGACGGCGCCAACAACATGGCGCACTCGCTGATGGTCGGCGGCGTCACCGCGGGCATGCACGTCCGCATCGGCGCGCCGGCGGGCTTCCGCCCGCTGGACTGGGTGCTCGACGCGGCCCGGGAGCGCGCCGCTGAGACCGGCGGCTCCGTCGAGCTGTTCACCACCCCGAACGGCGCGGTCGAAGGCGCGGACGTGCTGGTCACCGACTCCTGGACGTCGATGGGCCAGGAGAACGACGGCAAGGACCGGGTCAGCCCGTTCCGGCCGTTCCAGGTCAACGCCGAACTGCTGGCCGCCACCGGCAAGACCGACACCACCGTGCTGCACTGCCTGCCCGCGCACCGCGGCATGGAGATCACCGACGAGGTGCTCGACGGCCCGGCCAGCGCGGTGTTCGACGAAGCCGAGAACCGCCTGCACGCGCAGAAGGCGCTGCTGGCGTGGCTGGTGCGACAGCCATGACGACCCGCGTCGCGCGGCAGGCCCGCATCATCGAACTGGTCGCGTCGATGGGCATCCGCAGCCAGACCGAGCTGGCCAAGCTGCTCGCGGGCGACGGCATCGAGGTCACCCAGGCGACGCTGTCGCGGGACCTCGACGAACTCGGCGCGGTCAAGCTGCGGGGTGCAGACGGCGGGGCGGCGGTCTACGTCATCCCCGAGGACGGCAGTCCGGTCCGCGGCGTGCAGGGCGGCACGTCGCGGCTGAGCCGGCTGCTCGGCGAGCTGCTCGTCGGCGCCGACGGCGCGGGGAACCTGACCGTCCTGCGTACCCCGCCGGGCGCGGCGCAATTCCTGGCCAGCGCCATAGACCGAGCGGCGCTGCCGGAGGTGGTGGGCTCCATCGCGGGCGACGACACCGTGATGATCGTCGCCCGCGAGCCCCTCACCGGGCACCAGCTGGCCGCCCGGTTCACCGACATGGCCGCGGGCGAAGGGCAATCCGAAGCGGACGCCGAAACGCCGCGGTCCACAATGGATGACGACGACCGACACCAGACCAGGGGAACACCGTGACGCAGCAAGGCAGCGAGCCGACCAAGCTCTGGGGCGGCCGGTTCGCCTCCGGCCCGGCCGAGGCGATGGCCGCGCTGAGCCTGTCGACCCACTTCGACTGGCGACTGGCGCCCTACGACATCGCCGGATCCCGCGCCCACGCCCGCGTGCTGCACCGCGCCGGGCTGCTCACCGCCGACGAACTCGAGCGGATGCTCGCGGGCCTGGACGTCCTGGCCGCGGACGTCGAGGCGGGCACCTTCACGCCGGTGATCGATGACGAGGACGTGCACACCGCCCTCGAACGCGGCCTGCTGGAACGCGTCGGGCCGGAACTCGGCGGCAAGCTGCGTGCCGGGCGCTCCCGCAACGACCAGGTCGCCACGCTGTTCCGGATGTGGCTGCGCGACGCCAACCGCCGCGTCGTCGCCGGCGTCCTCGACATCGTCGACGCCCTCGTCGCCCAGGCCACCGAGCACCCCGACGCGGTGCTGCCCGGCCGCACCCACCTGCAGCACGCGCAGCCGGTGCTGCTGGCGCACCACCTCCTCGCGCACTGCCAGGCGCTGCTGCGCGACGTCCAGCGCTTCCGCGACTGGGACGCCCGCACCGCGTACTCCCCGTACGGCTCGGGAGCCCTGGCGGGCTCCTCGCTCGGGCTCGACCCGCAGGCCGTCGCCGCCGAGCTCGGCTTCGCCGGCGCCGTCGACAACTCCATCGACGGCACCGCCTCGCGCGACTTCGCCGCCGAGGCGGCGTTCTGCCTCGCGATGCTCGGCGTGAACCTCTCGCGCATCGCCGAAGAGGTGATCATCTGGAACACCGCCGAGTTCGGCTACGTGACGCTCGACGACGCCTGGGCGACCGGCAGCTCGATCATGCCGCAGAAGAAGAACCCGGACGTCGCCGAGCTGGCCCGCGGCAAGTCCGGGCGGCTCATCGGCAACCTCGGCGGCCTGCTGGCCACGCTGAAGGCGCAGCCGCTGGCCTACAACCGGGACCTGCAGGAGGACAAAGAGCCGGTCTTCGACTCCGTCGAGCAGCTGGAGCTGCTGCTGCCCGCGATGGCGGGCATGCTCGGCACCCTGACCTTCCACACCGAACGGCTCGCCGAGCTCGCGCCCGCCGGCTTCACCCTCGCCACCGACATCGCGGAGTGGCTGGTGCGCCAGGGCGTCCCGTTCCGGGTCGCGCACGAGGCGTCGGGGGAGTGCGTGCGCACCGCCGAGGCCCGCGGCGTCGGGCTGGAGGACCTGACCGACGAGGAACTCGACGCGGCCAACCCCGCGCTCACCCCGCAGGTGCGCGAGGTGCTGACCGTCGAGGGCTCCATCTCCTCCCGCGACGCGCACGGCGGCACCGCCCCGAACCGGGTGGCCGAGCAGCGCGAACGCGTCGTCGACAACGTGCGGCAACATCGCGAGTGGCTGTCTAAGTGATCACGGTTTGGGCACGACCGGTAGTGTCTTGCCTGTGAGTCAGGTGACACGCGACGAACTTGCCCTCGATCCGCTGTGGGTGGCCCGCCGCCTTCTCGGCTGCGAACTGCGGTCGACCGGGCCGCAGGGCGAGGTCGGCGTGCGCCTGGTCGAGGTGGAGGCCTACCGCGGCCTGGACGACCCCGCGTCGCACTGCTACCGCGGGCAGACCGAGCGCAACGCCGTGATGTTCGGTCCGGCCGGTCATCTGTACGTGTACTTCGTGTACGGGATGCACTTCTGCATCAACGTCGTGTGCCTGACCGACGGTGTCCCCGGCGCGGTGCTGCTGCGCGCCGGGGAGATCACCACGGGCGCCGAGCTCGCCCGCTCTCGCCGCCCGGCGGTCCGCAAGGACACCCAGCTCGCCAGCGGGCCCGCCCGGCTGGCCGGGGTTCTCGGCATCACCCGCGAGCACAACGGCGTCGATCTCACCGACCCGGAGTCGCCCGTCCGGCTGTACAACGGCACTCCGGTCGGCGAGGACGACATCCGCAGCGGGCCCCGGGTCGGCGTCGCCGCGGCGATGGACCTGCCCTGGCGGACCTGGGTGGACGGCTCGTCGGCGGTCAGCTCGTACCGGCGCGGCGGCCGCCGCCGCATCCAGGCCCGGACGTAAACCCGGTTGCTCGCATGAGCGAGACTTGGACGCGTGAGTGAGAACATCCTTGACGAGCTGACCTGGCGCGGCCTGATCGCGCAATCCACCGACCTCGACTCGCTGCGAGGGGAACTCGACCAAGGCCCGCTCACGCTCTATGCCGGTTTCGACCCGACCGGCCCCAGCCTGCACGCCGGGCACCTGATCCCGATCCTGACGCTGCGCCGCTTCCAGCAGGCCGGGCACCGGCCGGTGGTCCTGGCCGGCGGCGCCACGGGCCTGATCGGCGACCCGCGCGACGTCGGCGAGCGCAACCTGCACGACGAGAACACCGTGCTGGAGTGGACCGACAAGATCCGCGCCCAGCTGTCCGCGTTCGTCGACTTCGACGACTCGCCGACCGGCGCGATCATGGAGAACAACGCGCATTGGACGGCGGACCTGCCGGTCACGGCGTTCCTGCGGGACATCGGCAAGCACTTCTCGGTGAACACGATGCTGGCGCGGGAGACCGTCAAGCGGCGGCTGGAAACCGACGGCATGTCCTACACCGAGTTCAGCTACATGCTGCTGCAGGCCAACGACTACGTGCAGCTGTACCGGAAGTACGGCACCCGGCTCCAGCTCGGCGGCTCGGACCAGTGGGGCAACATCATCGCCGGCGTCGACCTGGTCCGGAAGCAGGAGTCGGTCGCCGCGCACGCGCTGACCCTGCCGCTGGTCACCGACTCGGAGGGCCGCAAGTTCGGCAAGTCCACCGGAGGCGGCAACGTCTGGCTGGATCCGACGATGACCACGCCGTACGCCTGGTACCAGTACTTCGTCAACGCGGCCGACGCCGACGTCGCGAAGTACCTGCGGCTGTTCACCTTCCTCGACCGCGAGGAGATCGACGAGCTGGAGCGGAGCACGGTGGAGCGGCCCCAGCTGCGGGCCGGCCAGCGCAAGCTCGCCGAGGAGCTGACCACGCTGGTGCACGGCGCGGATCAGACCCGCAAGGTCGTCGCGGCCAGCCAGGCGCTGTTCGGCAAGGGCGAGATCGCCGAGCTCGACGAGGCGACCCTGGACGCGGCGATGGCGGCGGTGCCGACGGCGGATGCCCGGCTCGCCGACGCCCCGACGATCGTGGACCTGCTCGTCGAAACCGGTCTTGCCACCGGGAAGGGCGCGGCGCGACGCACCATCAAGGAGGGCGGCGCGTACGTCAACAACGGCAAGATCGCGGATGAGGAGTGGTCGCCGAGCAAGGACGACCTGCTGCACGGCCGCTGGCTGGTGATCCGCCGTGGCAAGCGTCACACTGCGGGCGTTCGGGTCGTGCACTAGCCTGGAATCAGCACCGGAAAGGGGCGTTGAGCTGCATGTTCGGGCTCCGCTGGTGCTGATTCGAGCCGATTTGACTCGACGCTGAAAGACGCGTAAATTATTTCAAGTCAGCGCGGAACGGGCCGATGAAAAACGGACCGGGCACTGACACGGGGTCGCGAACCAAGCTCCTGCCTCTGGGTGGTAGAGTGGGCGTCCCGATCAGGAAATCGAAATTCGAACGCCGGACCAAGTTGTCCGCGCGACGAGGTTGCGGTTTCCGACCAGATCTTTGATGAAAGAATGCTTGGCTGCGACCGGGCTGAATAGCGAGCCGAAATACGGCAAGCCGGTGGGGGTGACCCCCCGGAAAAGCCGAAAAAAGGGTCTGCTACTCTGGTCAACAGCAAAAGCGAGAAAGAAAATGCTCCCCGGAGCTGCGGTCCCGATTGGGCCGGGTGATGGTGTGGGTGTGTTCTTTGAGAACTCAACAGCGGACTGTTTTGGTTAGTGTTCTTTTATGCCCCCGACCATGCAGATTGTGTGTGGTTGGTGGTTTCTTTGAGTATGACGCTCGCCCGGTTGGGTTTGAGTGTCTGCTGGGATTGTTCAACAGCATTGTTGGAGAGTTTGATCCTGGCTCAGGACGAACGCTGGCGGCGTGCTTAACACATGCAAGTCGAACGCTGAAGCACTTTCGGGTGTGGATGAGTGGCGAACGGGTGAGTAACACGTGGGTAATCTGCCCTGCACTCTGGGATAAGCCTTGGAAACGGGGTCTAAT
>NZ_FNOK01000069.1 GCF_900106995.1 Saccharopolyspora shandongensis | reverse complement strand
AGATGATTGGGTTGACAGGCCAGATATGGAAGCACTGTAAGGTGTGGAGTTGACTGGTGCTGATAGGCCGAGGACTTGCTCACAAAGATTGCTACGCACCCACTATACGGTATCTGAGACAGCAACCAGGCCACGGTTGTGTGTTGATAATTGAATTGATGATCGCTTGTTGATCGTCGACATCCTTGAGTTTCCTGCCCTGTGTGGGTGGGGTTGAGGGTTGTCGGTGGCGATGGCGGGGAGGGTCCGCCCGGTCCCATTCCGAACCCGGTAGCTAAGCTCCCCAGCGCTGATGGTACTGCACTCGACAGGGTGTGGGAGAGTAAGACACCGCCGACACACTATTTAAGAGGGGCCGACCGGACCCGTCCTTGGGGACGGTTCTCCGGTCGGCCCCTTCTTTTTGTCCAGGAGCCGTTGCTGCGTTGTTCGGGCGCCGCACGGTTCACACGAGTTGCCCCCGCTCACATCAGGGGTGCCACCCGCCGCGACCCGCCATCAGGTGGGACTACCCTGGTGGGAACTTCAGTATTTCTGCTTCAGGAGGTTCGGTGTCCGGTTCCGACGACACGAGCGGCGGTCCTCGCCGCGGGGCCGGTGCCGGCCGAGGCGGCCAAGGTGGCCGCGGAAACTTCGATCGGCGCGGTTCCCACGGCGGTCCCCGCCGGGACCGCGACGGTGGCGGCCCGCGCCGCTTCGGTGACCGCGACAACCGCGGTTTCCGCAATGATCGCGACGACCGGAACCGGGACGACCGGGGCGGCCGCGACAACTTCAGCGGAGGCCGCGACCGCGACCGGTTCCGCGGTCAGGGCGGGCGCCCCGGTGGCAACCGCGACGATCGCGGCGGTTTCCGCCGTGACTCCGACAACCGCGACAACCGCTTCCGTCGCGACGATCGCCGCGATGACCGCGGTGGTTTCCGTCGCGACGACCGCGGCGAGGACCGGCCGCGCCGTTTCAACGAGCAGAACGGCCGAGACCGCGGCTTCGACCGTCGTGATGACCGTCCGCGTCGTGACGACCGTGGTGGCTTCCGCCGCGACGACCGCCGCGATGACCGAGGCGGTTTCCGTCGCGACGACCGGAGTGATGACCGCGGTGGTTTCCGGCGGGACGACCGTCCTCGCCGCGACGACTTCCGTCGTGATGACCGTCCGCGTCGCGATGACCGTGGTGGCTTCCGCCGCGACGACCGTCGTGATGACCGCGGACAGGATGACCGTGGCCGCCGTGACTTCCGGAAGGACGACCGCGGACAGGATGACCGCGGCCGCCGTGACTTCCGGAAGGACGACCGCCCGCGTCGGGACGATTTCCGCCGCGACGATCGAGGCCGTGATGACCGTGGCGGTTTCCGGCGGGATGACCGCCGCGATGACCGTCCGCGTCGCGATGACCGTGGTGGCTTCCGCCGCGACGATCGAGGCCGTGATGACCGCGGTGGTTTCCGTCGTGATGACCGTGGTGGTTTCCGGCGGGACGACCGGTCCGGCAAGCCCCGCTTTGACGACCGTCGCCGCGATGACCGCCCGCGTGATGACCGGCCCCGTGATGACCGGCCCCGTCGTGACGACCGGCCCCGTGACGACCGGCCCCGTGATGACCGGCCCCGTGATGACCGGCCCCGTCGTGACGACCGGCGTGATGACCGTGGTGGTTTCCGGCGGGACGACCGGTCCGGCAAGCCCCGCTTTGACGACCGCCGCCGCGACGACCGCCCGCGCCGCGACGACCGCCCGCGCCGCGATGACCGGCCGCGCGATGACCGTCCGCGCCGTGACGACCGCTCGCGTGACGACCGGCCGCGCGATGACCGGCCGCACGATGACCGTCCGCGCGATGACCGTGGCGGACGGCCTGACCGGGATCACCGGGGCGGCGACCGTCGGGGCGGGCCGCGCGACGGTGGGCGTCGGGACCGGGGTGGTTACCGGCACGACTCGCCGCGGGCCGAGTCTCGCGACGAGGCCGCCAACGAGTCGGCGGTCAGGCCGGAGCAGCCGCAGCTGCCCGAGGGCCTGGAGCCCGGCGACCTCGACATCGAGATCCGCCGTGAGCTGTTGACGCTGCCCAAGGGCCTGGCGGACAACGTCGCGCTGCACCTGATCGCCGCCGGCCAGCTGATCGACTCGGAGCCGGAGCGCGCCTTGGAGCACGCGCGGTATGCGCGTCAGCGAGCACCGCGCATTCCTTCGGTGCGCGAGGCCAACGGCCTCGCCGCGTACCTGACGGGCGAGTGGAACGAGGCGCTTTCGGAGCTGCGCGCCGCCCGGCGGATGGCCGGCGGCCCCGGGCACCTGGCGATCATGGCCGACTGCGAGCGCGCGATGGGGCGGCCGGAGCGCGCTGTGGAGCTCAGCCGCAGCGAGGAGGCCACCCAGCTCGACCAGGAGGACTCGGTCGAGCTGCGCATCGTCGCCGCGGGTGCGCGCCGGGACCTCGGTGAGATCGAAGCCTCGGTGGTGAGCTTGCAGATCGCGGAGCTGGACCCGAAGCTCCAGGAGCCGTGGAGCGCGCGCCTGTTCTACGCCTACGCCGACAACCTGGCGGCGGCCGGGCGGGAGCGGGAAGCCTTCACCTGGTTCGTGCACGCGGCCAACGCCGACGACGAGGACGAGACCGACGCCCCCGACCGCCTCGAGGAGCTCGCCGAGAAGCTGGGCGGCCCGGACGTGGTGGAGGAGCTCGTCACCGAGGCGGAGGCGGCCGAGATCGGCGGCGACGACTTCGACGACGACGCCGCCGAGGTCGACGACGACTTCGACGAGCTCGACGAGAAGCTCGATGAAGAGGCCGGCTCCGAAGCGGCCGCCGATGACGAGACTGCCGACAACGAGGCCGCAGACGACAAGGCCGTCGATGACGAGGCCGCCGACGACAAGATCGCCGGCGACAAGATCGCCGACGACGAGGCGGCGGACGACAAGGCGACCGAGAAGGCCGCCGACGCCGACAACGCAGGAGGGGGCGCGCGAGCGCAGTGAGCGGCACGCTTCTCGACGGCCATGATGTCGTGCTGTTCGACCTCGACGGCACGGTGTTCCGCGGCGGTGAACTCATCCCTGGTGCGCTGGAGGCGATCCAGGAGGTGCACCGCCGCGGCGTCCCGGTCCGCTACGTGACCAACAACGCGTCCAAGCCGGACCAGGCCGTGGCCGACCACCTCGTCGGCCTCGGCCTGGACGCGGACCGGACCGAGGTGAGCACCAGCGCCCAGGCCGGTGCCGCGATGCTGGCCGAGAAGCTGCCGCCCGGGTCGAAGGTGCTGGTCGTCGGTTCGCCCGCGCTGGTGTCCGAAGTGGACAAGGCGGGGCTGGTGCCGGTCCGCGAGTTCGCCGACGAGCCGGTCGCGGTCGTGCAGGGGCTGTACACCGAGATCGGGTACCGCGACCTCACCGAGGCGTGCCTGACGATCCGCGCCGGCGCGCTGTGGGTGTCGTGCAATGGCGACCGCACGCTGCCGACCGAGCGCGGCCTGGCGCCGGGAAACGGTGCGCTCGTCGCGCTCGTGCAGGCGGCCACCGATCAGGAGCCGCTGGTGGCGGGCAAGCCCGAGCGGCCGCTGCTGGACCGGGCCGTCGCTTCCGCCGGGGCCGAGGCGCCGCTGATGGTCGGCGACCGGCTCGACACCGACATCGCGGGCGCGGTCAACGCCGGGATGCCGGTGCTGATGGTGCTGACCGGCGTCAGCACGGCACGGGACCTGCTGGAAGCCACCGCCGACATGCGGCCCGGCCACGTCGGCGCGGATCTCCGCGCCCTGAACCGGCCTGCCGACGAGGCGGCGATCGGCGCGCAGCCCGGGTGGCAGGTCCGCGTCGGCAGCGACTCGCTGGAACTGGCCGCGCAGGCCGGGGCACAGCCGGGCGATGCGATGTCGGCGCTCCGCGCGCTCTGCGCCGCTTGGTGGGCTGCGTCGTCGGGACCGGTCGCCGTGCGCGGAGCCGACGAGCGCGCGCAGGATGCGTTGCGGCAACTGGGTTTGGCCTGACCGGCGCATGTCGCGGCGGCGTCGTCGGGGCGTTCCGCTAGCGTGGACGCGTCGCCGCTACAGCCATCGCGGCGTGATCGATGGGAGCAGGAGCGGATGACCTCTCCGTGGCAGCAGGCGCCGAATCCCGCGATGCTGGCGCGCCCGGCCGACGACGGTCAGCCGGCGGTCGACGCCATCGCGGCGGCGGTGGCCCGGCTCGACGAGGTACGGGAACTGCCGGTCGCCGAGCACGTCGAACGGTTCGAGGCGGCGCACGCCGCGCTCACCGATGCGCTGTCGAAGGCGGACAACCTCCTCTCCGGAACGAGTGCACACAGGAGCTGACGGTAGTGCCACGCAAGGCGCGGTTGGATGCCGAACTGGTTCGTCGCGGGCTTGCCCGATCCCGTGAACACGCCGCGGAACTGGTCACCGCCGGGCGGGTGAGCGTGCGCGGCATGGTGGCCCGCAAGGCCGCGACCGCGGTCGAGATCGATGCCCCGGTGGTGGTCGCCGAGGACGTCGACGACCCGGGCTGGGCGTCGCGCGGCGCGTACAAGCTGGTGGGGGCGCTGGAGGCGTTCGAGCCCGCCGGGCTGACCGTCGCGGGCCGCCGCTGCCTGGACGCCGGCGCGTCCACCGGCGGGTTCACCGATGTGCTGCTGCGCCGCGAGGCGCGCGAGGTGGTGGCCGTCGACGTCGGTTACGGGCAGCTGGTCTGGAAGCTGCAGACCGATGATCGGGTGCGGATCCACGATCGGACGAACGTGCGGTCGCTGACCCCGGAGGACATCGGCGGCCAGGTGGACCTGGTGGTGGCCGACCTGTCGTTCATCTCGCTGAAGCTGGTGCTGCCGGCGCTGGCCGCCTGCGCTACGCCGGAAGCCGATCTGGTACCGATGATCAAACCGCAGTTCGAGGTGGGCAAGCAGCGGCTAGGCTCGGGTGGCGTGGTACGCGATCCCGAGCTGCGGGCGGAAGCGGTCCTCGAGGTCGTGCGGTTCGCCGCCGATCTGGGCCTCGGCCTGCGCGGTGTCGTGGCAAGCCCGTTGCCCGGTCCGTCGGGCAACGTCGAGTACTTCGCCTGGCTGCGGCCCGGCGCGGGCACCGATGCGGATGCGGCGGAGGCGCTCGTGCTGGACGCGGTCCGGCAGGGACCCCAGACTTCAGGCAAGAGCTCGCACCGTTGACTGATTGTTTCTAGAGTGGTTTGCGTGGCGGTGCGGGTGGCGGAACCTCAGGAGCCTTCTCGCTGTGGGATCCCCGACTCATGAATGCCAATTCACCACGTCGGGGCTGTCCTCGCGAGAAGACCCCTGAGAACCCGCGGCGGTGCAAGCTGAGTCCCACACCGCAAGCGGCTCCCGCCGCTTAGAAAAGCTTTAAGGAGTGGAGTTGGCCCGAGAGGTGCTGCTGGTGGTGCACACCGGCAGGCAGCACAACATGCGCACCGCGGAGAAGGTCGCCGGTCAGCTCATCGACGCGGGCCTGTGCGTGCGGGTGCTCGCGGAGGAGGCCCCGGAGCTCAGCTCCGACTGCTACCTGCGGGTGGTCGAGCCCGGCCCGGAGGCGGCCGCGGGCACGGAACTCGTCCTGGTGCTGGGCGGTGATGGGACGCTCCTGCGCGCCGCGGAACTCGCGCGGCTGGCCGACGTGCCGGTCTTCGGGGTGAACCTCGGCCGGGTCGGCTTCCTGGCCGGGGCCGATTCCGACGCGCTCGACGAGGCGGTGGCCGCCGTCGTCGAGTCCCGCTACTACGTCGAGGAGCGGATGACCATCGAGGTCACCGCGAAGCTCGACGGCGAGGTCCTGGTCCACACCTGGGCGCTGAACGAGGCGAGCGTCGAGAAGAGCAGCCGGGAGCGGATCCTGGACCTGGTCGTGGAGGTCGACGGCCACCCGGTTTCGGCGTTCGGCTGCGACGGCGTGCTGTGCTCCACCCCGACCGGTTCCACGGCGTACGCGTTCTCCGCGGGCGGCCCGGTGGTGTGGCCGGAGGTGCAGGCACTGCTGGTCGTGCCGAGCAACGCGCACGCGCTCTTCGCGCGCCCGCTGGTGGTGTCGCAGAAGTCGTTGGTGGCGCTGGAGATCGACCAGCACGGCCACCACGCGGTGCTGTTCTGCGACGGTCAGCGCCAGTTCGACCTGCCGCCGGGCGCACGGGTCGAGGTGGTCGCCGGGAGCATGCCGCTGCGCCTGGTGCGGCTGCACGACACGGCGTTCACCGATCGCCTGGTGCGCAAGTTCGAGCTCCCGGTCCAGGGCTGGCGCGGCCCGGCCAAGACCGGCTGATCCGCGGCGGCGCCGCCTGCATCGCGGCAAACAGCCACAATTTCAATTCATGCGCTGATCACCCCAGCGGGGCACCACTGCTCGGGGGATGCCGATAGGGTGCTTGATGTGTTGGCGGAGATGCGCATCCAGGGACTGGGCGTCATCGACGACGCCACGCTCGCACTGCATGCCGGACTGACCGTGGTCACCGGTGAGACCGGCGCCGGTAAGACGATGGTGGTCACCGGGCTGCACCTGCTCGGTGGTGGTCGGGCCGATGCCTCGCGGGTCCGGTCCGGTGCGCAGCGTGCCGTCGTGGAGGGCCGGTTCCAGACCACGATCGACTCGCCGGCGGCCAAGGTCGCCGGCGATGCCGGGGCCGAACCCGACGACGACGGCAGCCTGATCGCGGTGCGGACCGTGACGGCCGACGGCCGGTCCCGGGCGCACCTCGGCGGTCGGTCGGTGCCCAACGCCGTGCTTTCCGAGTTGGCGGAGCAGGTGCTGGCAGTGCACGGCCAGAACGACCAGCTGCGGCTGCTGCGGTCCGGTGAGCAGCGCGCGGTGCTGGACCGGTTCGCCGGCGAGCCCGTGCTGCACGTGCTCGCCGACTACCAGCGGGTTCGCGCGGAGTGGGCCGAGGCGGTGCGGGAGCTCACCGAGCGCACTGAGCGCTCGCGGGAACTGGCCAGGGAAGCGGAACTGCTCCGACACGGGCTGGCCGAGATCGAGGCCGTCGCCCCGGAATCCGGTGAGGACGTCGCGCTGGTCGACGAGGCGCGACGGCTCGCGGACGTCGACCAGCTCCGGGAGATCGCGACGGCGGCGCATCTGGCGCTCACCGGCGCGGCCGACGGCGACCCGGATGCGCCGGGCGCGATCGGACTGGTCGGCGAGGCCCGGCGGCGCCTCAGCGGCGCCGAGGACCCGGCGCTGCGGGAGCTGGAGCCGCGGGTGGCGGAGGCCGTCGCGGTGCTCGCCGACGTGGGCGGCGAGCTCGGCGGCTACCTGGACCGGCTGGACGCCGACCCGGCCCGGCTGGAGCAGGTGCTGGCACGGCAGGCCGAGTTGAAGCAGCTGACCAAGAAGTACGCCGCGGACGTGGACGGCGTGCTGGCGTGGGCCGACGAAGCGCGCAGCCGGCTGTCCGGGATGGACACCTCGGAGGAGGCGCTGGCGGCGCTGGCGGCACGGCGCGACGAGCTCGCGGTGGAGCTCGCCGAGCACGCGGTCGTGGTGTCGGCGGCGCGGAAGGAAGCCGCGGTGGGGCTCTCTGCGGCGGTTTCCGAGGAACTCGACGGGCTGGCGATGCCGCAGGCGCGGCTGGAGGTCGTCGTCGAGCCGAAGGAAGCCGATGCCGGCGACCCGAACGCGCTGCCCGTGCAGGGCCGGACCCTGCACGCCGGCCCGGACGGGGTCGACGAGGTCGAGCTGCAGCTGATCGCGCACTCCGGTGCGCCCGCGCTGCCGATCCACAAGGGCGCCTCGGGCGGTGAGCTGTCCCGGGTGATGCTGGCGCTGGAGGTCGTGCTGGCCGACGCGGACACGGTGCCGACGCTGGTCTTCGACGAGGTCGACGCCGGTGTCGGCGGGCGGGCCGCGGTGGAGATCGGGCGGCGGCTGGCCCGTCTGGCCCGGACCCACCAGGTCGTGGTCGTCACTCACCTGCCGCAGGTCGCCGCCTACGCCGACCGCCACCTGGTGGTGGACAAGGGTGCCGCGGACGGCGGGCTGACCCGCAGCGACGTGCGGGTCGTCGCCGACGAGCGGCGGGTCGTCGAGCTGGCGCGGATGCTGGCCGGAATGGATTCCACGGAGACCGGCCGGGCCCACGCGGAGGAACTGTTGGACACCGCGACGGCCTACAAGCTGGCGCAAGCCCGCTTCCGGCGGCGCGGCAAGGCGGCCCCCAAGAAGCGGGAACGCAGCGGCAATTAGGCCGTTCGGCCCAACGAAATCTGCTGCTCGCGGACCAATGGCATCGGCGTGGCGTACCAGCAACAGGTGATCGATTTGTCACCATCGGTGCATGAAACTCAGCGGTCTGCTTGCCCGTCAGCAGGAAAGCCTGCCCGGTGTGGTCGGGATCGCCAGGGTGGAGCGGCGCCCGGGTGATGTGCTGCGCCGGGTCCGGTCCGGCGACATCGCGGTGATCGACCACGCGGACCTGGACCGGCGCACGGCCGAAGCGCTGGTCTCGGCCGGGGTGATCGGGGTGGTCAACGCCGCCCCGTCGATCTCCGGGCGCTACCCGAACCTCGGGCCGGAGGTGCTGCTGTCGGCGGGCATCGCGCTGGTCGACGGGGTCGGCCCCGAGGTCGCGCACCGGATCAAGGACGGCGCGAAGATCCGGCTGCACGAGGGCGGCGTGTTCGTCGGGGCGCGGGAGATGGGGCGCGGGACCTCGCAGGACGCCAACTCCGTCGCCGACCTGCTCATCGAGGCGAAGGCCGGGATGTCGACGCAGCTGGAGGCGTTCTCGGCGAACACCATCGAGTTCCTGCGCAAGGAGCGGACGCTGATCCTCGACGGCATCGGCGTGCCTGAGCTCAGCATCTCGATGGAGGGGCGCCAGGTGCTCGTGGTGGCGCCGGGCTACGGCCACGCCGACGACCTGCAGCGGCTGAAGAAGTACATCCGCGAGTACCGGCCGGTGCTGGTCGGGGTGGAGGGCGGCGCCGAGACGCTGCGCAAGGCCGGGCACAAGCCGGACGTCATCGTCGGCGACCCGGACAGCATCGCCACCGCCACCCTCAAGTGCGGCGCGGAGCTCGTGATCCCGGCCCACCTCGACGGGCACGCGCCCGGCCTGGAGCGCATCCAGGACCTCGGGATCGGCGCGGTCACGTTCCCGGCGTCCGGGAACCCGGAGGACCTGGCGCTGCTGCTCGCCGACGCGCACAAGGCGAGCCTGGTGATCACGGTCGGGTTCCACGCGACGCTGGGCGAATTCCTCGACCGCGGGCGCTCCGGCTCGAACCCGTCGACGTTCCTCACCCGGCTCCGGTTGGGCAGCAAGGTCATCGACGGCGCCGCGGTGGCGACGCTGCAGCGCAGCCGGACGCCGGTCGGCGCGATCGTGCTGCTGGTCCTCGCGGTGCTGCTGGTGGCCGCCGTGGCGCTGGTGGTCTCCGGGCTGGGCACCGCGTTCCTGGGGCTGATCGCCGACACCGCCGAGTCCGTCTTCGCTTATCTCAAGGGGCTTTTCTCGTGATCTCGTTGCGGTACCACATCGTGTCGATCGCCGCGGTCTTCCTGGCGTTGGCCGTGGGCGTCCTCGTCGGTTCCACGTCGCTCAGCGGCCGGTTGCTGGCGGGCGTCGGCGACGAGCAGCGGTCTATGCAGGAGCAGGTCGACGACCTCAACGCCGAGCGGACGACGCTCAAGGCTCAGGTCGCGGCCGCGGACACGTTCGGCTCCGCGGTCGGGCCGATGGCCGTGCAGGGCCAGCTGGCGCAGCGCAGCGTCGTGCTGATCGCCTCCGCCGACGCCGACGACCAGCAGCGCGACGCGGTCGGGCAGCTGCTGCGCGCGGCGGGTGCGGACGTCACCGGCGAGGTGCGGCTGGGCCCGTCGTTCGCCGATCCGGGCCGGGCGGACCAGCTGCGGCGCGTGGTCACCGAGCTGCTGCCCGCCGGGGTGCAGCTGCCCACGGCGGCGGACCCCGGCACCATGGCCGGCGGTCTGATCGGGCCGCTGGCGCTGCTGAACCCGCAGAACGGGCAGCCGCAGACCGGCGACCAGGAGCGGGCGGCGGCGTTCGCGGGCCTGGCCGACGGCGGCTTCGCGGCCGCCTCGCCGGGCCTGCGGCCCGCGCAGCTCGCCGTGGTGCTCACCGGCGGCCGGATCGAGAGCGACCGGGCGGGCGACAAGGCCGCGATGCTGGCCCGCTTCGCGGCGCAGCTCGACCGCGCGAGCCAGGGCGCGGTGCTCGCGGGCGGCGTCGGCTCGGCGGACGGGACCGGGCCGGTCGGCGTCGTGCGCGCGGATCCGGCGCTGACGTCGTCGTTGTCCACGGTGGACAACCTGTACAGCGCCTCGGGGCGGGTGGCGATCGTGCTGGCGTTGCGGGAGCAGGCCGAGCGGCAGGCCGGGCACTACGGCGTCGCGAGCAGCGCGCAGGGTCCGGTGCCGGAGACCAGAGGCTAGTGTCGATGCTCACCGTGGCGGTCCACCTCGGCCGATGCGGGCGGTGACCGGCGGGTAGGCCGCCGGATGGCGGTTGACCTGGCCAGTAGCCCCGACGTCGCGCGGCGGGTCTCGGTGCACGGCCCTGGTGGTCGTGCGTTAGGCTGGAATTCCGTGGGAGCGACGGATCCAGCCGTCCTGCCAGTGCAGAAATCCAGCCAGGCGACGGCTTGACCACGGGGAGCTTTTGTTGGTGCCGCAAGCACGCACGATCAAGCACGTTTTCGTCACGGGGGGCGTGGCCTCCTCGTTGGGTAAGGGGCTCACGGCATCCAGCCTGGGCGAGCTGCTGACCTCCCGCGGCCTGCGGGTGACCATGCAGAAGCTCGACCCGTACCTGAACGTCGATCCGGGAACGATGAACCCGTTCCAGCACGGTGAGGTGTTCGTGACCGAGGACGGGGCCGAGACCGACCTCGACATCGGGCACTACGAGCGGTTCCTGGACCGCGACCTGACCCGCAACGCCAACGTGACGACCGGCCAGGTGTACTCGGCGGTCATCGCCAAGGAGCGCCGCGGCGAGTACCTGGGCGACACGGTGCAGGTGATCCCGCACATCACCGACCAGATCAAGGCCCGGATCCGGGCGATGGCCGAGCCGGACGAGGACGGCCGCACGCCGGACGTCGTGATCACCGAGGTCGGCGGCACGGTCGGCGACATCGAGTCGCTGCCGTTCCTGGAGGCCTGCCGGCAGGTCCGGCACGACGTCGGCCGGGACAACTGCTTCTTCCTGCACGTGTCGCTGGTGCCGTTCCTGGCGCCCTCGGGCGAGCTGAAGACCAAGCCCACGCAGCACTCGGTGGCGGCGCTGCGCAACATCGGCATCCAGCCCGACGCGCTGGTGTGCCGGGCGGACCGGGACCTGCCGGAGGACCTCAAGCGCAAGATCGCGCTGATGTGCGACGTGGACTCGGACGGCGTGGTGGCCTGCCCGGACGCGCCGTCGATCTACGACATCCCGCGGGTGCTGCACGGCCAAGGCCTGGACGCCTACCTGGTGCGGCGGCTCGGGCTGCCGTTCCGCGACGTCGACTGGTCGGTGTGGGGCGACCTGCTGGACCGGGTGCACAACCCGTCGGAGCGGGTGCGGATCGCGCTGGTCGGCAAGTACGTCGACCTGCCCGACGCCTACCTGTCGGTCACCGAGGCGCTGCGCGCCGGTGGCTTCGCGCACCGGGCGAAGGTGGAGATCTCCTGGGTCGGCTCGGACACCTGCGAGACCGAGGCGGGCGCGGCGCAGGCGCTGTCCGGCATGGACGGCGTGCTGATCCCGGGCGGCTTCGGCGTGCGCGGCATCGAGGGCAAGCTCGGCGCGATCCGCTACGCGCGGATCAACGGCATCCCGCTGCTGGGGCTGTGCCTGGGCCTGCAGTGCATGGTGATCGAGGCGGCGCGCTCGCTGGCCGGGCTGGAGCGGGCCAACTCCACGGAGTTCGAGGAGCCCGCCAAGCACCCGGTGATCAGCACGATGGCCGACCAGCACGACGTGATCTCCGGTGACCGGGACATGGGCGGCACCATGCGGCTCGGTTCGTACCCGGCGAAGCTGCAGGAGGGCTCGATCGTCGCCGAGGCGTACGGCTCCACCGAGGTCGCCGAGCGCCACCGGCACCGCTACGAGGTGAACAACTCCTACCGGGACCGGCTGGGCAAGGCGGGCGTGGTGTTCTCGGGCACCTCCCCGGACGACCGGCTGGTGGAGTTCGTCGAGCTGCCGCGCGAGGTGCACCCGTTCTTCGTGGGCACCCAGGCGCACCCGGAGCTCAAGAGCCGTCCCACCCGCCCGCACCCGCTGTTCGCGGCGTTCGTGAAGGCGGCCCTGGACTACCGCGCCGCGGAGCGACTGCCCGTGGAGCTGGAGCCCGTCCAGGAGCCGGCACCCAGTGCGTGATCTTCGTTCGCTCTAAGGTGGCGGCGTGGACACGACGGAGCAAGGTGTCGCGCGCACCGGCGGCGAGCACGAATTCACCACCCTGGCCAGCGAGGACGTGTACGTGGGGAAGATCCTCGCGTTGCGGGCCGACGAGGTCGGGATGCCCGGCGGCGGGCACGCGCGCCGCGAGGTCGTCGAGCACCTCGGGGCGGTCGCGGTGGTGGCGGTGGACGAGCACGACCAGGTCGTGCTGATCCACCAGTACCGGTACCCGCTCGGCCGGCGGCTCTGGGAGCTGCCGGCCGGGCTGCTGGACGTGGCGGGCGAGGAGCCGGTGCGCACGGCGCAGCGGGAGCTTGCCGAGGAGGCGGGGCTCGCGGCGCGGGACTGGTCGCTGCTGGTCGACGTCGCCACCTCACCCGGCTTCACCGACGAGTGCGTCCGGGTCTTCCTGGCCACCGGGCTGTCCGATGTGGATCGTCCGGCGGCGGTCGGGGACGAGGAAGCGGACCTGGTGATCCGGCGCTTCCCGCTGGCCGAGGCGGTGCGGATGGCACTGGCCGGGGAGATCGTCAACGGTCCCGGCGTGGCCGGGCTGCTCGCCGCCCAGGCGGTCCGCGACGGCCGGGGACAGCCGCGTCCGGTGGACGCCGAATGGCCGGACCGGCCCCAGCGCTTCGCCGCCCGGTGAGGGTTTTCGAGGAGCTGCCGCCGGATCTGCGCGGGGCGATCACCGGATACCTCGACCACCTCGCCGTCGAACGCGGCACCGCCCGCAGCACCCTCGACTCCTACGCCAGGGATCTGCGCCGGTACGCCGAATTCCTCGTCGGGAATGGGATTTCCGGGCTCGCCGAGGTCCGCTCGGAGCACCTGGCCGGATTCCTGGCCGAGCTGCGGGAAGGCACCGAGCAGCGGCCCGCGCTCGCACCTTCGTCATCGGCCCGGGCCCTGGTCGCCGCCCGCGGGCTGCACCGATTCGCGCATGCGGAAGGGCAGTTGGCGGTCGACGTTGCGCGCGAGGTTGCGCCGCCGAGCCTGCCCAAGCGGCTGCCGAAGGCGCTGCCCATCGACGACGTCGGGAAGCTGCTCGACCACGCCGGCGGCGACGACGCCCGGGGCATGCGGGACCGGGCGCTGCTGGAGCTGCTGTACTCGACGGGGGCGCGGATCTCCGAAGCGGTCGGGCTGGACCTCGACGACATCGACGGCACCAACCGCACCGTCCTGCTGGACGGCAAGGGCGGCCGTCAGCGGCTGGTGCCCATCGGCCGGCCGGCGCTGGCGGCGCTGGACGCGTACCTGGTGCGCGCCCGGCCCGGCCTGGCGGCGCGCGGGCGCGGAACCGCCGCGGTGTTCCTGAATTCGCGCGGAACCCGGCTGTCCCGGCAAAGCGCGTGGAACGCGTTGAAGATCGCCGCGCAGCGCGCCGGCATCGCCGGCTCGGTTTCGCCGCACGTGCTGCGGCACTCCTTCGCCACGCACCTCGTGGAGGGCGGCGCCGACGTCCGCGTGGTGCAGGAACTGCTGGGCCACGCCTCGGTCACGACGACGCAGGTCTACACCCTGATCACGGTCAACACGCTGCGGGAGGTCTACGCGACGGCCCATCCGCGTGCACACGCTTCGGAGTGAGTTGATGACGCTGCGAATGCGGTCCGGCGGCGCACGGGGTAGACGTTGATCACACGGAGATCACAGGGAACTTCCGATACGTCGGCGAGGCGCGTTGCCGCTGGTAACGAATGCCACTTAGGCTGCGTTTGATCGCCATCGGCACCAAAGGAGTCTGATCGCCATGTCGCTACCGCAGCCCGCCGCCGAAGGGCGGCCCCGGGGCGCGGTCGACCTGAGCATCGCCCCGGAGACGACGGGTCGTGCGGAAGACGTCGGCTTGGCGCCGAATCCGCGCGGTCTCGGTCCGACTGGCCGACCACGTCGGCACATCCCGGAGCCGCCGCTGCTGGACCGGCACGGTCCCGCGTCGGTGCTCGCGATGTGCAACCAGAAGGGTGGCGTCGGGAAGACCACGTCGACGATCAACCTCGGCGCAGCGCTGGCGGAGTACGGGCGCCGGGTGCTGCTGGTGGATTTCGATCCGCAGGGCGCGCTCTCGGTCGGCCTCGGGGTTCAGCCGCACCAGCTCGACCAGACCATCTACAACGTGATCATGGAGCGCCCCGTCTCCGTCCAGGACGTGGTGCGGCAGACCAGCGTCGAGGGCATGGACCTGCTGCCCAGCAACATCGACCTGTCCGCGGCCGAGGTGCAGCTGGTCGCCGAGGTGGGCCGGGAGCAGACCCTGCACCGGGTGCTGCAGCCGGCGCTGGGGGAGTACGACTACGTGCTGGTGGACTGCCAGCCGTCGCTGGGCCTGCTGACGGTGAACGCGTTGGCCGCGGCGGACGGCGTGATAATCCCGTTGGAGTGCGAGTTCTTCAGCCTGCGCGGCGTGGCGCTGCTGATCGACACCATCGAGAAGGTCCGGGAGCGGCTGAACCCGAAGCTGGAGATCAGCGGCATCCTGGCGACCATGTTCGACCCGCGCACGCTGCACTCCCGCGAGGTGATGGCGCGCGTCGTCGAGGCGTTCGGCGACATCGTCTTCGACGCCGTGATCAACCGGACGGTGCGGTTCCCGGAGACCACCGTGGCCGGCGAGCCGATCACCCGCTGGGCGCCCCGCTCGGCCGGCGCGCAGGCGTACCGGGAGCTGGCGCGCGAGGTGATCGCCCGATGACGCGGCGGGTCGCCCTGCCCGGCGCGGCCGAACTCTTCCGTACTACTGTTCCTCGGACGGATCAGGCGGAGCCGCCGGAGCCGGAGGCGGCCAAGCCCGCGGGCGGGCGGTCCGGTTCGGGTCGGCGCAAGCACGATTCGAAGATCACCGTGTACGTGTCCGACGAGGAGTTGCTGGGCTTGGAGCAGGCGCGGCTGGCATTGCGGGCCGACCACGGCATCGCCGTGGACCGGGGCCGGGTGGTGCGAGAGGCGGTTGCGGTGGTGCTCGCCGACCTCAACCGCAACGGCGCGGACTCGGTGCTGGTCCGGCGCCTCCAGGAGCCCGGCGAGTGAAAGACCCCGCGGTACCGGAGGAACGGTCGAGCGAGGACTCCGGCACAAGCGGCCGGTTCACGGTGCGGCTGGAGAACTTCGAAGGCCCCTTCGACCTGCTGCTGCAGCTGATCTCGCAGCACCAGCTGGATGTGACCGAGGTGGCGCTGCACAAGGTCACCGACGAGTTCATCGCCTACACCAAGGCACTCGGCGAGCAGTGGGACCTGGACGAGACCACCGAGTTCCTGGTGATCGCCGCGACCCTGCTGGATCTGAAGGCGGCGCGGCTGCTGCCCTCCGCGGAGGTGGAGGACGAGGCCGACCTGGCGCTGCTGGAGGCTCGCGACCTGCTCTTCGCCCGGCTGCTGCAGTACCGCGCCTACAAGCAGGTCGCCGCGTTGTTCGGCGAATTGGAGGCCGGGGCGCTGCGGCGCTACCCGCGCTCGGTGTCGGTGGAGGAGCGGTTCGCGAACCTGCTGCCGGAGGTGCAGATCGGGGTTCCGCCGCAGCGGTTCGCCGAGATCGCGGCCGCGGTGTTCCGGCCGAAGCCGCCGCCGACCGTTTCGCTGGACCACATCCACCAGCACGGCGTTTCGGTGCGCGAGCACGCGGCGCTGCTGCGGGTGCGGCTGGCGGAGAAGGGCAGTGCGACGTTCGGGGAGCTCGTGTCGGACTGCGGGCACACCGTCGAGGTGGTGGCCCGGTTCTTGGCGCTGCTGGAGCTCTACCGGGAGAAGGTCTTGCAGTTCGAGCAGGAGAGCCCGCTGGGCGAGCTGCTCGTGCGCTGGGTGGGCGGCAGCGTGACGGAGGCGCAGGCCGAAGCCGATGCGCAGCGCGCCAGCCGGGAGGAAGAGGAGTACGGGTGACGGCAGCGAACGACGAGAGCCCCGAGGCGCCTGCGGCGGAGTCCGAGGCGGTGGAGACGGCGGGCGTGCCGGACCTGACCTCCGACAGCGCGCTCGACGCGGCCTTGGAGGCGCTGCTGCTCGTGGTGGACGTACCGGCGGGCGAGGAGCTGCTGGCCGACACGCTGGAGCAGCCGGTGGCCCGGGTCCGGTCCGCGCTGCGGCGGCTTTCCGACGGTTACGCCGATGCGGAGCGGGGAATTGACCTGCGGCGCGTCGGGGATGGTTGGCGGTTCTACACGCGGGACGTGTACGCGCCGTACGTGGAGCGGTACCTGCTGGACGGGCAGCGTTCGAAGCTGACGCGCGCCGCGCTGGAGACGCTCGCGGTGATCTCCTACCGGCAGCCCGTGACGCGTTCGCGGGTCGCGGCAGTACGGGGTGTGAACGTCGATGGCGTCATCCGTACCCTGGTAGGGCGCGGCCTTATCGAAGAGGCCGGAACCGACCCGGAGACGGGCGGCATCCTGTACTGCACGACCGAGCTGTTCCTGGAGCGGCTGGGGCTGTCGTCGCTGAAGGAGTTGCCGCCGCTCGCCCCCTTGTTGCCCGAAGTGGATTCGATTGATGACGTCTGAGCACCGTTCCCCGTCCAGCAAAGCCGATTCCGAAGGCGTGCGGCTGCAGAAAGTGTTGTCCCAGGCCGGGGTGGCGTCGCGGCGCGCGGCCGAGGAGATGATCGTCGAGGGTCGGATCGAGGTCGACGGCGAGCTCGTCACCGAGCTGGGGCGGCGCGTCGACCCGGCGACCGCGGTGATCCACGTGGACGGCAACCGGGTGATGGTCAACGACGACCTGACGCACCTGCTGCTGAACAAGCCGACCGGCATCCTGTGCACCATGTCGGACGACAAGGGGCGCCCGTGCATCGGTGACTACCTGCGGGAACGCCAGGGCAAGCTGTTCCACGTGGGCCGGCTGGACCAGGACACCGAGGGACTGCTGCTGATCACCAACGACGGGGAGCTGGCGAACCGGCTGATGCACCCGAAGTACAAGGTGCGCAAGACCTACCTGGCCGAGGTGCTCGGGTCGGTCCCGAAGGACCTGGGGCAGCGGCTGCGCGACGGCGTCGAGCTGGAGGACGGCCCGGTGAAGGTGGACCGGTTCAAGCTGGTCGACACGAACCAGAACCGGTCCCTGGTGGAGATCGTGCTGCACGAGGGCCGGAACCGGATCGTGCGGCGGCTGCTCAAGCACGTCGGCCTGCCGGTGCAGCGCCTGGTGCGGACGCGGATCGGCGACGTGCGGCTGACCAGCGAACGTCCGGGTGCGATCCGGCCGCTGAACCGGCAGGAGATCGGCTCGCTGTACCGGGCCGTCGGCCTCTGACCGGAAGAGAGCCTTCGGCCGACCCGCTCGGGACCGGCCGAAGGCTCTTCGCTCAGGCCTTCTTGGCCTGGCGAGAGAGGAAGAGCCGGGCCACCGGCTCGACGACGCGGGCCGCCACCGGGCCGAGGATCGCCATCAGCAGCACGTAGGCCGTGGCCAGCGCCGCGAGCTCGCCCGGCACCGCGCCGGAGGCGACCGCCAGGCCGGCGATGACGATGGAGAACTCGCCGCGGGCGACCAGTGCGGCACCGGCCCGCAGGCGGCCCATCTTGCCCACACCCTGCATCCGGGCGGCGAACCAGCCGGTGACCACCTTCGTCGCCACGGTCGCCACCGCCAGCAGCAGCGCGATCGGCAGCACCGGCGGGATCTGGCTGGGATCGGTGTTCAGGCCGAACACGACGAAGAACAGCGCGGCGAACAGGTCGCGCAGCGGCTCCAGCATCCGGGTCGCGTTCGCCGCCGTGGACCCGGAGATCGCGATGCCCAGCAGGAACGAGCCGACCGCCGCCGAGACCTGCAGCTCCGAGGCGATGCCCGCGACCAGCAGTGCCGAACCCAGCAGGCGCAGCAGGAAGACCTCCGGGTCGGGGCTGTCGATCAGGGCCGAGACGTATTTGCCGAACTTCAGCGCGACGACCAGCACCAGGGTGATCACGACCAGTGACACCCCGACCGCGGTGAGGCCGCCGAGGAAGCTGACCCCGGCCAGCACGGCGGTCAGGATCGGCAGGTAGACGGCCATCGCCAGGTCTTCGAAGACCAGGATCGACAGGATCACCGGCGTTTCCCGGTTGCCGAGCCGGCCCAGGTCGCCGAGCACCTTCGCGACGATGCCGGAGGAGGAGATGTAGGTGACACCGGCCATGGTGAGCGCGCCGAGCGGGCCCCAGCCCAGCAGCAGTGCCACCAGCGCGCCGGGCACCGCGTTCAGCACGATGTCGATGATGCCGGCCAGCCAGGAGCGGCGTAAGCCGGTGACGAGCTCACCCGCGGAGTACTCCAGGCCCAGCAGCAACAGCAGCAGGACCACGCCGATCTCGGATGCCAGGTGGGTGAACGGCTCGATGCCGTGCAGCGGGACGAGGCCGCCGGTGCCGAAGGCCAGCCCACCCAGCAGGTAGAGCGGGATCGGTGACACCCCGATTTTCCATGCGAGTCTCCCGAGGATGCCCAGACCGAAAAAAACCGCACCCAGCTCTATTAGGGAGATCGCCGTGTCGTGCACCGTGTTTCCTCTCGCGTGTTCCCTGCGTATGGAGTTGTTAGGGGTTCGACACGCGTGGGACCGCCGTTGGTGACGCGTGTCCCGGTCCGGTGACCGGGAAAGTGTGCGGAGCGGGCTGGATCAGCCCTTTTCCAGGATTTCGCTGGCCGCGCGCAGTCCCTTCGAGGTGCCCACGACGACCACCAGGTCGCCGGCGGAGAACACGAAGTCGGGCCGCGGCGAGGGATGCACGGTGCCGTCCCGGACGACGGCGACGATCGACACCGAGGTGCGGGTGCGCATCTCGGTGTCGCCGAGGGTCCGGCCGTCGTAGGGCGAGCCCTCGGCGACGGACAGCTGCCAGGTGGTGATCCCGGCGACCTCGCTCTGCTGCTCGTTGAGCTGCGCGACCAGTTGCGGGGCACCCAGCAGGTTGGCCAGCGTGCTGGTCTCGGTGGTGGTCAGCGCGACCGAAGCGGCCACCTTGTCCGGGTCCTCGTGGTCGGAGACGATCAGCTCGAACCGGCCGTCGCGGTAGGTGATCACGCCGATGCGGTGGCCGGAGCGGGTGGTGAAGTCCTGCTGCGTGCCGAGCCCTGGCAAGGGGGTCACTGTTACATCCACGCCCACGACTGTATTAGGAGATCTTTCGCTTTTGTCCCGCGGTCCGGATGGATCTGGACGCGATTGGGATGCGCGCGGGCGGACCAGGCAGAATGGACGGTTGGTCCGGCCTGTGCCGGGCCGATCGGTTCCGGCTCGGGAAGGACATGCACGTGGCACACGCCAGGCTCCGCGGTGTGGTGGCGCTCGACGGCCCTTCGGGCACCGGCAAGTCGACGGTGTCCCGGAAGTTGGCGTCCGCGTTGGGGGCGACCTACCTCGACACCGGCGCGATGTACCGGGCCGCGACGCTGGCCGTGCTGCGCGCGGAGGTCGAGCCGTCGGATGCGGCCGAGGTGGTGCGGGTGGTGCGGGCGGCGACGCTGATCGTGGGCACCGACCCGGAGCAGCCGTCGGTGTCCCTGGACGGCGTGGACGTGGGGCAGGAGATCCGCGGACCGGAGGTCACCGGCGCGGTGTCGGCGGTGTCGGCGGTCGCCGAGGTGCGGGAGCAGCTGGTCGCCCAGCAGCGGCGGCTGATCGGCGAGGCGTTGGAGTCGCCGGGCGGCATGGTCGTGGAGGGCCGGGACATCGGCACCGTGGTGGCGCCGGATGCGGGCCTGAAGGTCTACCTGACGGCTTCCGCGCACGCCCGCGCGCAGCGCCGCACGGCGCAGGACGTGTCCGAGGGCCGTGCCGGGGATCTGGACCGCACCCACGCCGACGTGCAGCGCCGGGACGCGCTGGACTCCGGGCGGAAGGTGGCGCCGCTGCGCAAGGCCGATGACGCGCTGGAGCTGGACACCACGGATCTGGGCGTGGTCGAGGTGCTCGAGCAGCTGCACAAGCACGTCGAGAGCCGCGGCCTGGTGGCCGGGGCGGAGCGGACGACGCCATGAGTGACGAGACCTTGCCCGAGGGCGCGTCCGGCGGCATGCACCGGTTCGGCCAGTGGATTTCGCGGCGGATCGTGCGGTTGCCGTACCGGGTGCGGATCCACGGCACGGAGCGGATTCCGCGCACCGGGCCGGTGGTGCTGGTGGCCAACCACAGTTCGATGGCGGACGGGCCGCTGCTGTTCGGAATGATCCCGCGCAACGCGGTGTTCCTGATCAAGCAGGAGATGTTCCGCGGGCCGCTGGGCTGGTTCCTGCGCCGCATCGGGCAGATCGGGGTGCGCCGCGGCGAACCCGACCGGACGCCGCTGCTGGCGGCGGTGCGGGTGCTGCGGGCCGGCGGGCTGGTCGGGGTGTTCCCCGAGGGCACTCGCGGCGACGGCGACGTGGCGAACGCGCAGCACGGGGCGGCGTGGCTGGCGCGGGCGTCGGAGGCGCAGGTGCTGCCGGTGGCCTGCCGGGGCACGCGTCGTCCGGAGGGCACGGGCCGTAGGCTGCTACCCAGGATCGACGTGTTGTTCGGGGAGCCGATCACGCTGCCGACGGGCAAGGGCCGCACCGGGCTGGTCGCGGCTACCGATGCGGTGCGCACCGAACTGGTCGAGCTGATCGCCGAGTTGGATCGGCTGGTCGCGGACCAGGACAAAGACTATTCGAGAGGGAAACGAGCGTGACCGACGAGTCGGTGGAAGGCCTGGACGGCACGTGGTCCGACGAGGCCGAGTGGGCTGAGTTCGACGAGGTCGAAGCGGCCGAGGGCGAGGCGCCGCCGAAGCCGCAGCCGGTGCTGGCCGTGGTCGGCCGCCCCAACGTGGGCAAGTCGACGCTGGTCAACCGGTTGCTGGGCCGCCGGGAAGCCGTCGTGCAGGACGTCCCGGGCGTGACCCGGGACCGGGTGGCCTACGACGCGCTGTGGAACGGGCGCCGCTTCACGCTGGTCGACACCGGCGGGTGGGAGCCGGACGCCAAGGGTCTGCAGGCGTCGGTGGCCGCGCAGGCGGAGCTGGCCATGCACACCGCGGACGCGGTGCTGCTGGTGGTGGACGCCCGGGTCGGCGCGACCGAGACCGAAGAGGCCGTGGCGAGGGTGCTGCGCCGGTCCAAGCGGCCGGTGCTGGTCGCCGCGAACAAGGTCGACGACCAGCGCGGTGTGTCCGACGTGCATTCGCTGTGGTCGCTGGGGCTGGGCGAGCCGATGCCGGTGAGCGCGTTGCACGGGAGTGGTTCCGGTGACCTGCTGGACGCGGTGCTGGACGTGTTCCCGGAGACGCCGCGCGAGATCTTCGGCGCGACGGGCGGGCCGCGGCGGGTCGCGTTGGTCGGCAAGCCGAACGTGGGCAAGTCGAGCCTGCTCAACAAGCTGACCGGGGAAGAGCGGTCCGTGGTGCACGACGTCGCGGGCACCACCGTGGACCCGGTGGACTCGCTGGTGGAGCTCGACGGCGAGGTGTGGCGGTTCGTCGACACCGCGGGGCTGCGCAAGCGGGTCAAGACCGCCAGCGGCACCGAGTACTACGCGTCACTGCGCACCAAGGCGGCCATTGAGGCGGCCGAGGTGGCGATCATGCTCATCGATGCCTCGGAGCCGTTGAGCGAGCAGGACCTGCGGGTGCTGACGATGGTCGTGGAGGCCGGGCGGGCGCTGGTGATCGCCTACAACAAGTGGGACCTGGTCGACGAGGACCGCCGCCACCAGCTGGAGAAGGAGATCGACCGCGAGCTGGTGCGGGTGCGGTGGGCCGAGCGGGTCAACGTGTCGGCCAGGACCGGCCGGGCGGTGGCGAAGCTGGCGCCGACGCTGCGGACCGCGTTGGAGTCGTGGGACACCCGGATCCCGACCGGCCGGTTGAACGGCTGGCTTTCGGATCTGGTCGCGGCCAACCCGCCGCCGGTGCGCGGCGGCCGGCAGCCCAAGATCCTGTTCGCCACGCAGGCGCAGTCGCGGCCGCCGACGATCGTGCTGTTCACCACCGGGTTCCTGGAGGCCGGGTACCGGCGGTTCCTGGAGCGCAAGTTCCGGGAGACGTTCGGTTTCGTGGGCAGTCCGGTGCGGATCTCGGTGCGGGTGCGGGAGCGCAAGGCCAAGGCCGGTCGGCGCTGATCACCGTGCGCACGGGTGGCGTGCGCGCTGCGTTCACGCGGTCCCGATAATCTGCTGGCGGCGCTCGGAACAGGGGAGGTGACCGAGTGGTGCGGGCTGAGGACGGCGGGGGGCCGATCCGCGTTGTGCTGGCCGATGACGAGGCGATGCTGCGGCGTGGCCTGCGGGTGTTGTTGGAGGCGGACGGCACGATCCAGGTGGTCGCCGAGGCGGGCAACGGCGATGAGTTGCTGGCGGCGGTTCGCGCGCATCGGGTGGACGTCGCGCTGATCGACGTGCAGATGCCCGGCAAGGACGGGTTGACGGCGTTGCGGACGTTGACGGCGTTGGCGGATCCGCCGGTGTCGGCGGTGTTGACGACGTTCGACCTGGACGACTACGTGGCCGATGCCCTGCGGTTCGGGGCGCGCGGGTTCCTGCTCAAGGACGCCGAGCCGGCGATGCTGGTCCGGGCGGTGCACGACCTGGCGGCGGGCGGTGCGGTGCTGGATCCGCGGATCACGGCGCGGCTGCTGCCGAAGTTCCGCAGCGCGACCGACAACGCGCACGAGATGCAGCTGGTGCGTGGGTTGTCCGGGCGGGAGCGGCAGGTGCTCCAGCTGCTGGCCGATGGCCGGTCGAACGCCGACATCGGGGTTCGGCTCGGGCTGACCGAGGCCACCGTGAAGAGCTACGTGTCGACGGTGCTGAGCAAGCTCGGTGCGCAGAACCGGGTGCAGGCCGCGCTGATCGCGCAGCGCGTGGCGGGCGACTTCCGGTGAATTCGGGGCGCTGGCTGCGGCTCGGTGCCGAGGCTTTGGCCGTCGTGATTCCGGCGGCCGCGGTGCTGGCCGCGCCGGATCCGTTCGGGTACGCGACGGTGTCTGGGTTGGTGGCCGCCGCGTTGTTGCCGGTGCGGCTGTGGTCGCCGTGGGTCTCGGTGTTGTTGTGCATGCCCGCGTTGGCCGGCGGGCTGGGGTGGCCCGCGACGTTTGTTGCGCTGTACGCGTTGGGGCGCGCTCGGCCGCGGGTGTCGACACTGGTCGTGGCGGTTCTGCTGGCCACGGCGGTCGCGGTGACCCCGGTGCTGATCACGCAGTCGCTCGGGGCGGGTTCGATCGTCCTGACCTTTGCTTTCGTGCTGGCGGCCGCTGGTGCGCCGATGGCGTTGGGGGCGTTGGTGTCGCTGCGGCAGCAGCTGGCCGACAGCCTGCGGCGGCTGGAAGCGGCTACTGCGGCGGAGCTGCGGGCGAAGGATGCGACGGCGCGCGCGGAGGAGCGGGCCCGGATCGCGCGGGAGATCCACGACGCGGTCGGGCATCACGTCACCCTGATCGCGGTGGAGTCGGCCGCGTTGGCGGCGACCACCGGGGATCCCGCCGCGGAGGAGACCGCGGGCCGGTTGCGAGGGTTGGCGAAGCAGGCGCTGGACGAGATGCGCGCGACGCTGGGGCTGGGCACGGCGGGGCAGCAGGTCGGGTTGGACAAGATCCCGGACCTGGTGGTGCGGGCGCGCGCCGCCGGTGTGGACGTGGAGCTGTCTTCCCAGCTCAGCGAGCCGCACGGGGTGCCGGCGGCGGTGGAGCGGGCCGCGTACCGGGTGGTTCAGGAGGCGCTGACGAATGCCTCCAAGCACGCGCCGGGCGCCGGGATCAAGGTGAGCCTGTTGTGCCGCGGGGGTTCGTTGCACGTCGCCGTCAGCAACGGTGCTCCTGATCGTGCGCATCCGGCTGTCGAGGCCGGTAGCAGCGGGTCCGGGCTGGCGGGCTTGTCGGAGCGGGTGCAGATGGCCGGTGGGCGGCTGGACGCCGGGCCGTCCGCGGACGGCGGCTTCGAGCTGGTGGCCGTGCTGCCGCAGCAGCGCTGAGCCGTATTCTGGGCCGCACGCCCGGCTTTGATCCACCACCTGGAACGGAGTGTGCATGCGAGGCCTACGACTGCCCGGCGGGCAGGAGCTGCCGGTGCTGGGGCAGGGCACTTGGGGCATGGGCGAGCGGCGCGCGCAGCGCGCGGCGGAGGTGGCTGCGCTGCAGCGCGGCCTGGACCTCGGCCTGGGGTTGATCGACACCGCCGAGATGTACGGCAGCGGCGGCGCCGAGGAGGTCGTGGGTGCCGCGATCGCGGGGCGCCGCGACGAGGTTTTCCTGGTCAGCAAGGTGTATCCGCACAACGCGGGGCGTCGCGACGCGGTCGCCGCGTGCGAGCGCAGCCTGCGGCGGCTGGGCACCGATCAGCTGGATCTGTACCTGCTGCACTGGCGCGGTAGCACGCCGTTGGCGGAGACGCTGGACGCGTTCGAGCAGCTGCGTGCCGACGGCAAGATCCGGCATTACGGGGTGAGCAATTTCGGCCCCGGAGACATGTCGGAGCTGTTCGAGAGCGAGCTCGGCCGGCGGTCCGCCACGAACCAGGTGCTCTACAACCTCACCCGGCGCGGCATCGAGCTCGACCTGCTGCCGTGGTGCCGGGAGCAGGAGCTGCCGGTGATGGCGTACTCGCCGATCGAGCAGGGGCGGCTGCTGGGCGAGCCGGCGTTGCGGCGGGTCGCCGACCGGCATTCGGTGACTCCTGCGCAGATCGCGATCGCCTGGGTGCTGGCGCAGGACGGCGTGTGCGCGATCCCGAAGGCGGCCACCGTGGCGCACGTGGAGCAGAACCGGGCGGCGCTGGACATCGAGTTGTCGACGGCCGATCTCGCCGAGCTCGACGCGGGCTTCCCAGCGCCGCCGCATCCGGTTCCGCTGGAAATCCTCTAGCGCGCCAGCGACTTGCGCAGGAAGTCCACCTGGAGCAGCAGCAGGTTCTCGCTGGTGCTCTCCTCGGTGGGCATGTGGCTGACGCCCGCCAGCGGTAGCACGTTGTGCGGGCGGGCCGACGCGGTCAACGCGGCCGAGAGCCGGAGTGCGTGGGCCAGGATGACGTTGTCGTCCACGGTGCCGTGCACGATCAGCATCGGGCGTTCGAGGTTGCCCGCGTCGGCCAGCAGCGAGTTCTCCACGTACGCCTTGGGAACCTCGTTGGGGTCGCCCAGGTAGCGCTCGGTGTAGTGAGTGTCGTACAGCCGCCAGTCGACGACTCCGGCACCCACCACCGCGGCGTGGAAGACGTCCGGGCGGCGCAGCACGGCCAGCCCGGCGAGGTAGCCGCCGAAGGACCAGCCGCGGATGGCGACCCGGCCGAGGTCGAGCTCGGGGTGCTGCGCGGCGGCCGCGTGCAGGGCGTCGACCTGGTCCTGCAGGGTCGGGCCGGCAAGGTCGCCGGCGATCGCGCGGTCCCAGTCGGGGCCGCGTCCGCCCGTGCCGCGGCCGTCGGTGACCAGCACCGCGAAGCCCTGGTCGGCGAACCACTGCGAGGTCAGGTAGCCCTGGCTGCGGGCGAGCACGCGCTGCGCGTGCGGGCCGCCGTAGGGGTCGAGCAGCACCGGCAGCGGGCCGTCGGCCGGGTCGTAGCCGGTGGGCAGCAGCAGGGCGCTGCAGAGCTCGCGGTCGCCGAGCCGGAGGAGCGTGACGTTGAGGTCGACGGCGGGGTCTTCGGCCAGGTTCTCGACCTCGGCGATCTCCTGACCGTCGAGGTGCACCCGCACCCGGGTGCGTGGTTCGTCCATTGTGGACGTGGCGACGGCGAGCACGTCGCCGCAGCGCGTTCCGGAGTGGATGCCGGGCTGCTCGGTGATCCGCTCGGCGCCGTCGGCGGTGACGCGGTAGAGGTGAACCTGGGTCGGGTCCTGCTCCGAGGCGGAGATCAGGACGTCGTCGCCGACGTCGAGGATGCCCCGCACCTGCAGGGGCGCGGCGGTCCAGGGCTGGTCGCCGACCACCAGCCGGTACGCGCCGTCACCTGCGCTGATGCGCACCAGTCGGCCGTCCGGGGTCCAGGCGGGCCAGCCGGGATTGATCTCCACCCAGTTCGGGTCGGTGTCGCGGTGCACCTCGGTGGTGCGCCCGGTGGCCGGGTCGACGGCCAGCACGAGCTGGGTGCGCTGGTCGCGGGTCTGCACCGCGATCAGCGGGGCGCCGTGCTCGGACCAGTGCGCGGTGACGAGGTACGGGAAGGCCTGGCGGTCCCATTCGACGTCCACCCGGTTGCCGTCGAGGTCGAGGACGGCCAGCGACACGTCGGCGTTGGGGGTGCCGGCGGCCGGGTAGCGCATGGCGGTCGGCTCGCTCAGCGGGGCGGACGGGTCGCCGAGGTACAGGTGCTGGACCGGGGATTCGTCGACGCGGGCCGCGAGCAGCCGCGCACCGTCGGGTGCCCACCAGTAGCCGCGGTGGCGGCCCATCTCCTCGGCTGCGATGAACTCCGCGGCGCCCCAGGTGATGTCGGCGCCGTCGGGCTCGGCGAGCGCGCGGTCACCGGAACCGTCCACATC
The DNA here is from genome assembly GCF_900106995.1 of Saccharopolyspora shandongensis. Classification (GTDB taxonomy): domain Bacteria; phylum Actinomycetota; class Actinomycetes; order Mycobacteriales; family Pseudonocardiaceae; genus Saccharopolyspora; species Saccharopolyspora shandongensis. The sequence continues at coordinate 18,555 of NZ_FNOK01000069.1, read as the reverse complement.
GATCACCCGCAGTTGACCGGCGGAGAGGTAGGCGATCCGGCGTCCGTCGCGGTCGGGCCGGGGATCGGCGACCGGCTGGCGGGCGGGCAGCTCGCGGGCGTCGCCGGTCGCAACGTCGACGACGAACAGCCGGCCGGAGATGGTGAAGGCGGCCAGGTTCCCGTCGCCGTCGGTGGCGTAGCCGGTGATGCCCAGGGCGCGTTCGCGCGCGCGTTCGCGCCGGGCCTGCTCTTCGGGCGAGACCTCGTCGGCCACCCGCAGCGCGGCCGGGTCGGCGAGCATCCGCTCCTGGCCGGTTCGGGTGTCCAGCGCCCAGAGGGCGTTGCTGCGTTCGGTGCCGCCCGCGGATCGCAGGAAGAGCACGGTGGAACCGGCGGTGAAGTTCCGCGGCGCACCGAGGGTGAAGCCCTGGGTGCGGGCGCTGCGGCGGGGAAACGAGGCCATGCGGCCAGCCTGCCATTTCCGGCGCGTAATTGCGCGATCGGGTGGCCATGTGGCGAAAAGCCGCCCGGGCGGATTATTCGCCGGTGTGTCGGGAGGGGGTGCCGCGCGCCCCGGACCCTACGGTCGGCGCCGATTCGTTTGGCCCACAGCGGCTTCCCCGTTCCTGCGGGAGTCGATCGACCTGGGATGAGACCTGCCATGTACCTCTCGATGGTGGTGCCGTGCTTCAACGAGGAGCACGGCCTGCAACGGTTGCACGACGCGCTGGTCGCGGCGCTGTCCGGGCGCGTCCGGGATTACGAGGTGATCCTGGTCGACGACGGCAGCACCGACCGGACGCTGCGCGAAGCGCGCCGCTTGGCGGCGCTGAACCCGCGTTTCCGCTACGTGTCGCTGAGCCGCAACTTCGGGAAGGAAGCGGCGATGCTGTGCGGTTTGCGGCATGCGCGGGGCGGCCGGGTGGCGCTGTTGGACGCCGATCTGCAGCATCCGCCGCGGCTGTTGCGGCGGATGCTGGCGCTGCTGGACTCCGGCTACGACCAGGTCGTCGCCCGTCGCGGTCGCGATGGCGAGAACCGCGTCCGGTCGGCACTGTCCAAGATGTACTACTGGGCGTGTCGGCGGCTCGTGGACGTGCGATTGCAGGACGGTGTCGGGGATTTCCGGGTGCTGTCGCGGCGGGCCGTGGACGCGGTGCTGTCGTTGCCGGAGTACCACCGGTTCTCCAAGGGTTTGTTCGCCTGGATCGGTTTTGACACGGCGTACGTGTCGTTCCGGAACGTGCCGCGGGGCGGCGGCGGTTCGAGGTGGACGTTCGGTGCGCTGGTGAACTACGGCATCGACGGGCTGACCTCGTTCAACAGCAGGCCGCTTCGGCTGTCGATCTACCTGGGCGTGCTGGTGGCGCTGCTGGCCGGCGGCTACGTGCTCTTCGTCGTGGCGAACACCATTGTGGACGGTGTGCACGTGCCCGGTTACGCGACGTTGCTCGCCGGGGTCCTCGGACTGGGCGGGGTGCAGTTGCTGTTCCTCGGGGTGCTCGGGGAGTACCTGGGCAAGAGCTACTTCGAGGCCAAGCGGCGGCCGCACTACCTGGTCAAGGAGTCGAGCCCGGAATTCCACCCGCAGGCGCGTGCGCTCCGGTTGCGCCCGGCCGCCGATCTGGCGTTGCAGGGGGAGTGATGTGGCGCGAGGTGAGCAGGTCGGAGTTCGCGCGGTTCGCGCTCGTCGGCGGGGTGAACACGGCGGTGCACTGCACCGCCTACCTGGCGTTGTGGCTGCTGGTGCCGTACCTGGTGGCGCACCTGGTCGCGACGGCGGTGGCGATGCTGTGCTCGTACCTGCTCAACTGCCGGTTCACCTTCGGGGTGCCGCCGAACCGGCGGAGCCTGCTGCTGTTCCCGCTGTCCAACCTGGCCGTGATCGGGTTGGGCACCGCCGTCGTCGTGGTTTCGGTGGCGGTGTTCGGCGTCGATTCGAGGCTCGCCCCGGTCGCGGCGGGTCTGGTCGTGGTGCCCGTGACGTTCCTGCTGAGCAGGGCGGTGCTCACCGGTCGACCGCGTCGCCGCGAACGGCGCGTCGACTGGCGGGGCGCGGCCGGCGTCGGGGTGGCCGTCGCGGTGCTGGGCCAGTTCCCGGTGCTGGTGAACCCGTCGTTCTACTTCTGGGACGACAGCGCGGCGCAGTTCCTCCCGATGTGGCACCGGCTGGGCGAGCGGCTGCTGGCCGGGGACTGGCCGCTGGGCCTGGACGTCGATTCGTGGATGGGCGGGAACCTGGCCGCCGAGGCGCTGTTCGGGATCTGGAACCCGGTGCACCTGCTGGATTTCCTGCTGGTGGTGTGGATCGGCGATCTCGCGGTCGGCGCGGCGGTGGTGAAGACGCAGTTCCTCGTCACGCTCGGCGTCGGGACGTTCCTGCTCTGCCGCGGTTACGGGGCGACGCGTGGGATCGCGTCGGTGCTCGCGGTGGCGTTGCCGGTGTCCGGGTTCGTGCTGTACTTCCAGGCCGCGACCTGGGCGGGCGGGCTCATGGGCTTCGCGTGGCTGCCGTGGGCCTGGTGGGCGTTGCGGCGGCGGACGCCCGCTTTCGGGGCGTGGCTGCTGTGCTACCTGTGCGTCTCCGCCGGTGATCCCTACGGCGTGCTGGCGCTGGGCGTGATCTTCGCCGGGTTGCTGGCCGAAACCGGCCGGGACCGGCCGCGCGTCCGGCGGCTGGTGCTGGTGGGGGTGGCGGTCGCGGCGATCCTGCCGCTGGTGTTCTTCCCGGTGCTGGCGGCCTCGGCGGTGGGGTGGCGATCCGGGCAGGAGCTGTTCAACATCGGCCGGCTGGTGCCGGGCATCGGTGATCTGCTGGCCGCGAGCATGCCCTCGTTCGTGCCGCAGATCCTGTCCTTCGGCACCTTCCGGATGTCGGTGCCCGCCACTTATTTCGCGTGGTTCGCCGTCCCGCTGCTGGCCTGGCTGGACTGGCGGTCCGCCGGCGCGCTGTGGCGCCGCTGCCGGTGTGCTGTGGTGGTGGCGGGCTGCTACTTCCTGCTGTGCCTGGGGCCGTCCAACGTGTGGCTGTTCCGGTGGCCGCTGCGGCATGTGGCCGTGCTGCACCTGGCGTTGGCGGTGCTGCTCGCCGTGGCGCTGTCGCGGGGTTTGCGCACCGACCACTTCAAGGTGCGGCTGGCGTGTTCCGCGGGATCTGTTCTGCTGGGCAGCTATCTCGCGTTCGCGGCGTGGCCTGCGCTGGCGCCGAAGCACCTGGTGTCGCTGGGTGTGATCGTCGTGCTGCTCGCCGTGGTGGTGCACCGCAAGCAGTTGGTCGCCGCGGTGCTGCACCTCGGCACGGTCTGCGCGCTGGCGCTGCAAATGGCCTGGTTCCCGGCCAACCGGGATGTCGCCGTCTACAACTTCCCGACCTCCGTTGCCGAACTCCGGTCCCGCTACGCGGAATTCCGCGGCGGCACGCTGGTGCAGATCGCCGACCGCGACCTGATCCCACCCGACGACGTCGCTTCCCGGAGCGCGTGGCGGCACCTGCTGTTCGGCAACATGCACGCGGCCGCCGGGGTCGCGAGCCTGGTGTCCTACACCGGAATCGGCCACGACGCACTGCACCGGCGGCTCTGCCTGAGCTACTACGGGGCCACCTGCCCGCAGGCCTACGACCGGCTGTGGGACGGGCTGGCCGACCGGCTCAAGGCGACCCACGTCGTGGTGCAACGCCGCCTCCGCGAGGTGACCGAAGCGCCGGCGGGCTGGCGGATCGCCCGGCGGAACAGCGATGTCGTCGTGCTGGAACGGGAATCGGCCCTGCCTTGGCCGCGCGGGCGGTTGAGCGCCAGCCGCGACGTGGAGGTTTTCGACGACCTGCGGCACGGGCAGCGCAGCGAGATCGTGCGGTTCGGCCGCACCGGTGACCGGGCGGAGCTGGTCTTCGCACGCCTGGCCTGGCCCGGCTATCAGGCCACAGTGGATGGACGCCGCGTGCCGGTCGAGGGCACCGAAGCGGGTTTGCTCGTCGTGCGCTTGTCACCAGGTCTGCCCGGCGGCACGCTCGCGTTGTCCTGGAGCCCGCCCGGATTCGCCCTGCACCTCCTGCTGGCGTGCGCGGGAGCGCTGCTCGCGATCGCGCTGACCGTCGTTCCGCTGGGTGCGAGGAGGCAACCGTGACGAGAGGACTCGCCGCCGCGATCGCGGGGCTGCTGTTCGCGCTGCTCGTCGATCCCGCCGCTGCCGCGCAGGCGCGTTCCCACCTGCAGGTCGTGGCGCACCCCGACGACGACATCCTGTTCATGAACCCGGACCTGGCCATCTCGATCCGCTCCGGTGCGACCGTGACGACGGTGTTCCTGACGGCGGGGGAGAGCGACGTGCGGCCCGCCGCGCGGTATGCCGCGCAGCGGCAGGCCGGGGCGCGGGCGGCGTTCGCCGCGATGGCCGGCGTGCCCGACGCCTGGGACCGCGCCGGGCTTGAGCTGCCCGGCGGCCGTCAGGCCGAGGTGCAGACCTTGCGTGCTCGGCCGCGGGTGCGGCTGGTGTTCCTGAACCTGCCCGACGACAACGATCCGCACGCCACGGGAGGAAAGCACGCGCTGACCCGGCTCTGGCACGATTCGACGGCCAGGGTCGAGACGCTGCGACCGGAAGGTTCGGTGCTGGCGGGAACCAGCGTCCACGACCGCGCCTCGGTGCTCGATGCGCTGGCCCGGCTCCACCGGCGGTTCGCTCCCGGCATCGTGCGGACCCACGACCCCGAGCCGGACGATCGGTACCAGCCGCAGTGGGGAAGCCACCACGATCATCCCGACCACGTGATGGCCGCGCGATTCGCCGAGCTCGCAATGCGATCCGCCGGATCGGCACACCTGGTCCACTACCGCGACTACAACATCGCGGATGCGCCGCCGAACCTGCCAGCGGAGATCGTCGACGGCAAACGCGCGATCTTCGCGCGCTACGCGGAGCACGACGCCGAGGTAAGCATGGGGGAGCCTTATGCGACGTGGCTGCGAAGCATGCGGCACCGCTGGCCGTGGAGCGTGAACTGGGCCACGACCGGCCGGGACGGCGGGCTCTCGTACGCCTACGTCCGCGGTGGAACTCTCTTCGAAGGCAACGAATCAGGGGAGTCCGTTGTGGACACGCCGGGTTTCGTCCCGCGTGAGGGGACGGTGGGGTTCGCGGATCCGGACACGCTCGTGATCCAGGACCGCACCGGCAAGATCCTGCTTCGCAGCGGGGAGAACAGCTGGCAGGACCTCGGCTCTCCGGCGGCCGGGCCACCGGCTGCCGTCGTGACACCGGACGGCAGGACGCTGGTCGCGGTCCGCAACGCGCGCGGCGGCGTGAGCACGCGGTTCGCCGATCAGGCGGGCTGGACGGACCTCGGCGGCGCCGGGGTCGTCGACACCGTTTCGATGCTGCCGACCGGAACCGGGGAGGTGCACGTCTTCGCCACCGCGCGATCCGGGCTGCTGCACTGGCGGCTCGACGGCTCCGGCGGCCGACTCGTCGCGCCGCCGGAAGCGCACCGCCCGGCTGGATCCGTTGCCGTCGCGCGCGGCCGCCAGTCGTTCGCGGCGTTCCGCGAGGCCGCGACCGGGCGGCTGGTCGTGCTCGGCGAACACGCGGGATGGTCGCCGGTCGCCTCGATCGATGTCGCCGCCACGTCCGATCCCGCGCTCGCCGTGCTGGACGGCGACATCCCGATCGTCGCGGCCCGCGACGCCGAAGGCCGGATCGCGGTGGTCGGCACCACCACGACCCTCCGCCCCGGCCGGATCGCCGGACCTCTCGCGTTCACCCCGGGCGGTCGCCACCTGGTCGCGCTCGGCGACGACGGCCGAATGCACGTGAGCCCGCGTCCTCGGGACGCGGGCTCACGACGACGGCGGTGGACCTTACGCGGAAGACCGGGCCGTCGTGACGTGCTCCGCAGCTCGCTGCGCCAGCTTCTGCTCGCCGGGGTCGCAGCCGTCCTTGACCTTCAGGCTCAGGAACGCCACCAGGATGTAGAGCGCGCTGAACGCGATGGCCACCCCGCCGCCGCCGACCAGCGGGAACAGGATCGTGACCACGACCGGGCCGACGAACGCCGCGCCACCGGCGCCGAAGTTCAGGATCGCCAGGGCCGAACCCTTGTCCTTGGGCGAGACCATCGACGGCATCAGCGCCGACAGCGGGACGAACCCGGCCAGCAGGATGCCGTAGACGACGCCGAAGGTGGCGGTCACCGCGAAGCTCTGGGTGGACACGGCGGTGAAGTACCACAGCGGGGTCGCGATGGCGCAGCCCACGCAGCCGAACCAGGTGATCGTGCGGCGCCAGCCGAAGCGGTCGCCGAACACGCCGAAGAACAGGTTCGCGGCGATGTTCGCGCCGTAGCTGATCGACGCGAGCGTGGCCAGCTGCGGAGCGGTGAGGAAGCCACCGCCCGGCGTGGCCGGGCCGAGCACGAACGGGAACATCGCGAAGAAGCCGTACTGCGGCGCGGTGTTGACGATGCGGATCAGGCCGCCGGCCAGGGTGCGGCGGTCGCGCCAGAGGATGTCCACGCCCTCGCCCAGCCGCTTGAGGCTGCGCGGGTTGGCGACCGTCTCGTCGGCGATCGGCTTGAGGCCGTGCTCCTCGCGGACCGCGAAGCTACCGATGAGCACACCGATGGTGACCACCGCCAGCGACAGCACCAGCGTGCCGTGCTGGCTCAGGCCGAACACGCCGATGGAGACCGCGGCCACCGCCGCGCCCAGGGTCGGCAGGCCACCGGTGAAGGCGAACCAGAACCACCCGGCGACCGAACCGCGCATCTTGGTGGGGCTGGCGATCTGCGCCCACACCAGGAACGCGAACGCGAACAGCGGGTAGGCGAAGCCGCGGATGCCGTAGGTGGCGACGATGAGCGTCGGGTTCTGCGAGGGCAGCGCCACGAACAGGAACAGGGCCTCGAACACGACCCACCAGGCGCCACCGAGCCACATGACCCGGCGCGGGCCCCAGATGGCGGAGAGCGTCCCGGAGAACCACGCGGCGATCATGGCCGCGACGCCGTAGAGGGTGACCGTGGCGAACGCCGCGGTAGCGCCGGGCAGCCCGCCGCCCTCGGGTTGCTGCAGGTAGTCCGAGAGGAAGGTGGTCTCCACGCCGTCGCCGATCATGAAGATCAGCACGGCGATGAAGCCCCAGAAGAGCTGCCTGGGGATACCGATGCGGTCGAGTCTGCTGGCCGGCCGCAACGACTCGGCATCCGCAGAGGTCTGTTGGGACATCACTGTCTCCAAGGAATCGGAACTTCCCGGTGGTGCGCGGCTAGGACGCGCCCCCGGTCGACGGGTGCTGGCTATCATGCACCTTGTTCAGTTTAACGCGCAAGACGTTAATTCATTTGCAATCTAGTGTGAAGATCAACAGTGTCGCCGGTCCGCTCACTCCACCGGCGACAGTCGGACGTCGGTCTCCTCGCGCATCTCCTCGACCAGCGCCGCGTCCAGTTCGCCCGCCAGCAGCACGTGGTCGAAGGCGCGCACCGGCGCGAACTGGTGCAGTGCCGAGCGGGCCACCTTGCTGGCGTCCATCATCAGCACCTTGGTCGTCGCGCTCGCCAGCATCGCCCGCTTGACCAGCACGATCTCCTGCTCCTGGTGGTAGGTCAGCCGCGCGTTCATCGCCGAGGTGGACAGGAACACGATGTCCACCGAGAAGGTGCTGATCATCTCCTGGCAGGGCAGGCCCAGGTAGGAGTCGTGGGTGCGGGAGTACTCGCCGCCCAGGCCGATCAGCCGGATGTCCGGCACGTCGCGCAGCGCCTCCTGGACCTGGCGGTAGTTGCTGACCACGGTCAGCGGGCCGACCTCGGGCAGCAGCCTGGCCAGCGCGAGCGCGGTGGTCGAGTCGTCCAGCATCACCGACATGCCGGGCGTGATGAACTGCAGCGCGTCCTTGGCCAGCGCTTCCTTCTCGACGGTGTGCGTGTGCAGCCGGAAGTCCGAGCTGCTCTCGAACACCGTGGACGGCTGGGCGGAGACGCCGCCGTGGTACTTGCGCAGCAGGCCCCGGGTGACCAGGTCGTCGAGGTCGCGGTGCACCGTCATCAGGCTGACGCCGGTCAGCTCGGACAGTTCCGCGGCGCTGGCGAACCCCTGCCCGACCACGTGGTCGATGATCTTCTGCTGCCGCAGGAGCCGGGCGGACTGCTTCTTCGGTGCGGACGACATGCGGCCATCTTGCCCCGTGGTGCGGGGCACACGTCGCCGGACACCCGTGGACTCGCGGAAGTATCACTCTGAGGGTGACACTTAACGTCAATCATGTTAATTTGACCGTGTCAGTGTTTGGCGGGAGGTAAAGATGACCCAGCCCGAAGGGCCGAACGGCGCCCACCGCGCGGTCGTGTTCGACATGGACGGCGTCCTGGTCGAGAGCGAACACCTGTGGGAGCGGATGTGGGCGAAGTTCGCCGCCGCTCGCGGCAAGACCTGGACGGTGGAGCAGACCCGGCAGGTGCAGGGCATGAGCGCCCCCGAGTGGTCGGCCTTCCTGGCCGACTTCAGCGCGGCCACCGAGTCCGCGGTGGAGACCGAGCGCGTCGTCGTCGACGACATGATCGCCGCGCTCGACGGCGGTGAGATCGAGCTGCTGCCCGGCGCCGAGAAGATGGTCACCGAGGTCGCCGCGCGCGCCCCGATCGCGCTCGCTTCGTCCGCGCCGCGCCGGCTCATCGACGCGGTCCTGGACCGCCACGGCCTGATCAAGCACTTCACGGCGACGGTCTCCAGCGCCGAGGTGCCCAAGGGCAAGCCCAGTCCCGACGTGTACCTCTCCGCCGCGGAGAAGCTCGGCCAGGACTCGCGGCACTGCCTGGCGGTCGAGGACTCCAGCAACGGGTTGCGCGCCGCGGCCGCAGCGGGGATGACTGTGGTGGCCATTCCCAACTCCGACTACCCGCCGGCCGAAGACGCCCTGGCCGGGGCCAGCTACATCGCCACCGACCTGGACGACGTCCGGGCGCGCCTGGTGAGCGCGCTGCCCGAACCGGTCGGCAGCTGACGACCGCGGCAGCCCAGCTCAAAGCAAGAGACAAAGGAGTCCTCATGACCAGCGTTCTGGCCGCAGGTGACCACTTCGTCGCTCCCGAGGTGTTCGTCGACGCCCTGCGCAACAGCGCCGGCGCGCACGACCTGCAGTTCAGCACCCTGAAGCTGCCGTGGCCGATCGAGCCGTTCGGCCCGGTCGGCAACGTCCACGAGGCCAGCGGCACCGAGCAGCAGCTGCTCGACGCGCTCGGCGGCGTGGAGATCGTCGCCACCCAGATGGCGCCGTTCACCGCGGACGTGCTGGCCAACAGCCCGCAGCTGAAGTTCGTCGGCGTCTGCCGCGGCGGCCCGGTGAACGTCGACCTGCAGGCCGCCACCGACAACGGCGTGATCGTCAGCTACGCGCCCGGCCGCAACGCCGCCGCGGCCGCCGAGTTCGCGGTCGGCCTGACCCTCGCCGCGCTGCGCCGCATCCCCGGCTCCGACGCCGAGCTCAAGGCGGGCAACTGGCGCGGCGACTACTACGCCTACGAGAACGCCGGCATCGAGCTGGAAGGCTCGACCGTGGGTCTCGTCGGCTACGGCGCGATCGGCAAGATCGTGGCCCGGGTGCTGAAGGCCTTCGGCGCGCACGTGCTGGTGTCCGACCCGTTCGTCAAGGCCGAGGACGCCGCCAACGACGGCGTCGAGCTCGTCGAGCTGGAGGCGCTGCTGCGGCGCAGCTCGGTGGTCAGCCTGCACGCGCGGCTCACCCCGGAGACCAAGAACCTCCTCAACGCCGACAACCTCAAGCTGCTGCCGGAAGGCGCGGTGCTGATCAACTCCGCGCGCGGCGGGCTGCTCGACTACGCGCCGCTGCCGGAGCTGCTGAAGTCCGGCCGCCTCGGCGCCCTGGCGGTGGACGTCTACGACATCGAACCGCCGCCGCGCGACTGGCCGCTGTTCGACGCGCCGAACGTCATCACCACGCCGCACCTGGCCGGGGCTACCCGCCAGACCGCGCACCGCGCCGCCGAGATCGTCGCCGGCGAGGTCGCCCGCTTCCTGGGCGGCGAGCGGCCGCGCTTCGTCGCCAACCCGGACGTGCTGGCCAAGTTCGAAGGTCTGCGGCCATGATCGTCGGGGTTGACGTCGGCACGTCGGTGACCAAGGCGTCGCTGATCAACCGCGACGGCACGGCGCTGGTCACGCACAGCAAGCGCAGCACGCTGCACCGGCAGTCCGGCGGCCGGGTCGAACAGGACCTCGAAGAGGTCATCGGCTCGGTCGTCCAGGTGGTGCGCGAGGTCGCCGCCGCGGCCGAGCAGGTCGGCGAGCCGATCGAGGCGCTGGCCATCACAGGCCAGGGCGACGGGCTGTGGCTGCGCGACCACCAGGGGCAGCAGGTCGGCCCGGCCATCTCGTGGCTGGACGCCCGCGCCGCGGACGTGCTGGACCGCTGGGAGCGGTCCGGCGTGCAGCGCAAGGTGTACGGGCTGACCGGGTCGGGCATGTTCCCCGGCTCGGCCGGTCCGCTGCTGGCGCACCTGGCCGAACACGCCCCGGAGCGCCTGGAGCGCGCCGCGGTCGCCGGCTACTGCGTGGACGCGATCGTGCAGCGCTTCACCGGCGAGATCACGGTGGACGCCTCCGACGCGTCGCTGCCGTTCCTGGACGTGCCGAACCGCAGCTACTCGCAGGAAGCGCTGCAGGCCTGCGGCATCGAGGAGTACCGGCGGCTGCTGGCCGAACCGGCCCCGCCGAACAAGCTGTTCGCGCTGGACGGCAAGAGCGCCAAGGACCTGGGTCTGCCCGCCGGGCTGCCGGTGTCGGCCGGCCCGTTCGACCTGCCCGCCTGCGCGTTCGGCTCCGGCGTCAGCAACGTCGGCGACGGCAGCCTGGTGATCGGCACGACCCTGGGCTGCCAGGTGCTGCGCGACGAGGTCGTCATCGACCCCGACGGCGAGGTCGCGGGCATGTGGCTGGCGACGCCGCTGGCGGACCGGTACCTGCGGGTGATGCCCGCGATGGTCGGCACCGCCAACCTGGACTGGGTGCTGAGCATGGTCGGCGCCGGCGTGGACCAGCTGGAAACGTTGCTGGGCAACAGCAAACCCGGTGCCGGCGGAGTTTCGGCGCTGTCGTTCCTGTCCAGCTCCGGCGAACGCGCGCCGTTCGTCGAGCCGCACGCCCGCGGTCAGTTCACCGGGCTGTCGCTGGAAACCACGCAGTCCGACCTGGTGCGCGCGATGTGCGAGGCGGTGGCCTACGCCGCACGGCACAACCTGGAAACCGCGGGCCTGACCGGCGAGGTCTCGGCGTGCGGCGGCGGTGCGCGATCGGCGGCGTGGAGCCAGATCTTCGCCGACGTGCTGGGCCGCCCGCTGCACGTGCCCTACGAGGAAGGTGTCGGCGCGCGCGGCGCGGCGATGACCGCGTGGGACTCGCTGGGCGAGCCGGTGGACCGGGCCAAGTGGGCCGCGGCGCGGCGCACCGTGGTGCCGCACCCGAGTGCCGTGGAGTTCTACGAGCGCGGCTACCGCGAGTACCTGGAATCGATCGACCGCGCCCGCCCGCTGTGGGGCGCGACCTCCTGACCTGCAAGACAAGGCGCTGAGGAGCAGCAGATGACGCGCTTGTACGACGATCCCGCATCGTTCACCGAGGACATGGTGACCGGTTTCGTGGCGGCGCACCCCGAATACGTCCGGCAGGTGCCGGGCGGCGTGGTGCGGGCGAAACGCGCGCGGCACGGCAAGGTCGCCGTGGTCACCGGCGGCGGCTCCGGGCACTACCCGGCGTTCTGCGGGGTGGTCGGGCCGGGCTTCGCCGACGGCTCGGTCATCGGCAACATCTTCACCTCGCCGTCGGCCGACGACGCCTACTCGGTGGGCCGAGCGGTGGATCGCGGTGCCGGGGTGGTGTTCTCGTTCGGCAACTACGCCGGCGACAACATGAACTTCGGGCTGGCGGTGGAACGCCTGGAGCGCGACGGGATCCGCGCGCACAACGTGGTGGTGACCGACGACGTGGCCAGTGCTCCGGCGTCGGAGCAGGCCAAGCGCCGCGGCGTGGTCGGCGACTTCGTGGTGTTCAAGGTCGCCTCGGCGGCGGCCGAGGAGGGTTACTCCTTCGACGAGGTGGTGCGCGTCGCCGAGCACGCGAACGCACGCACCCGCAGCCTCGGCGTGGCCTTCGACGGCTGCACGCTGCCGGGCCAGGACCAGCCGCTGTTCGAGGTGCCCGAGGGCCGGATGGGGCTCGGGCTCGGCATCCACGGCGAGCCCGGCGTCTCCGAGCGCGACCTGCCTTCGGCGTCGGAGCTGGCGAAGATCCTCGTCGACGGCCTGCTCGCGGAGGCCCCGGAGACCGGTGCGGCGAAGCCGCGCGTGACGGCGATCCTCAACGGGCTCGGCGCCACGAAGTACGAGGAACTGTTCGTGGTCTGGGGCACCGTGTCCCGGCTGCTGGCCGAGGCGGGCGTGGAGGTCGTCGCGCCCGAGGTGGGCGAGCTGGTGACCAGCCTGGACATGGCCGGTTGCTCGCTGACGCTGACCTGGTTGGACCCGGAACTGGAGCGGCTGTGGCAGGCGCCGGCCGACACCCCCGCCTACCGCAAGGGGAATGTCGCGATCGCCGAGGCAGAAGAGTCCGATGTGGACGAAGAGCTGCCGGCGGCACCGGAGAAGGTGACGGTGGTGGCGCCGCCGGAGGGCCAGGCGACGGCGGCGGTCGTGGTGAAGGCCCTGCACGAGGTGGCAGATCTGCTGCACGGCAAGGAAGAAGAGCTCGGCCGCCTCGACGCGATCGCAGGCGACGGCGACCACGGCCGCGGCATGACGCGCGGCAGCGCGGCGGCGGTGGCGGCCGCGGACGAGGCCGTGGCGCAGGGCGTCGGCCCGGCCGCGGTGCTGGTCGCGGCGGGCGACGCGTGGGCGGCGAAGGCCGGCGGCACCTCGGGCGTGCTGTGGGGCGCGGCGCTGCGGTCGTTCGGCGACCTGCTGCCGGACCACCGCGCGGCGATGGCCAACGACCTGGCCGCGGGCGCCTCGGCGGCTCTCGCGGCGGTGCAGCGCCTGGGCCGGGCGGAGCTCGGCGACAAGACGCTGGTCGACGCGCTGGTGCCGTTCGTGGAGGAGCTGCGCGCAGCCGTCGAGGCGGGTGCCACTGGCACCGAGGCCTGGCAGCAGGCAGCGAAGGCGGCGACGAAGGCCGCCGAAAGCACCGCGGAGCTTCGGCCCCGCACCGGGCGCGCGCGGCCGCTGGCCGAGCGCAGCGTCGGAACCCCGGACCCGGGCGCGACGTCGCTGGCGCTCGCGCTCAACCGGATCGGGACGGTACTCGCCGGCGGTGCTGGGCTCGCCGGGAACGGGAAGGATGGCGAGAAGTGACTGAGCAGGCGCCGCTGCGCATCGTGGTCGGCTCCGACGACGCGGGGCTGCAGTACAAGGAAGCGCTGAAGAAGGACCTGGAGAACGACCCCCGGGTGGCCGGCGTGGTGGACGTGGGCGTCGGCTCGGACGAGCACACCGCTTACCCGCACGTGGCGGTCAACGCGGCGCGGTTGGTCGCCGAGGGCGAAGCGGACCGGGCGCTGCTGGTGTGCGGCACCGGTCTCGGCGTGGCGATCAGCGCGAACAAGGTGCCGGGCATCCGGGCCGTCACCGCGCACGACAGCTACTCGGTGGAGCGGTCGGTGCTCAGCAACAACGCCCAGGTGCTGTGCTTGGGCCAGCGCGTGGTCGGCTTGGAGCTGGCCCGGAAGCTGGCGTCGGAGTGGCTGGAGCACCGGTTCGACGAGTCTTCGCCGTCCGCGGAGAAGGTCGCCGCGATCAAGGGCTACGAGTCGGTGCCGGAAGAGTCCGGCGCCACCTGCTGAACGAGGTATGAAGTGAGCAGTTCGCGATTGGCCGAGCAGCGGCGCGAGGTCATCGAGATCGCCCGGCGGATGACGTCGGACCGGCTGGTGGTCGGCACGTCCGGGAACGTGTCGGTCCGCAGCGGCGATCTGGTGGCGGTGACACCGTCCGGCGTCGACTACGACAAGCTGACGGTGGCCGACATCCCGCTGGTGGACCTCACCGGCGAGGTGGTGGAGGGCGACCTCAAGCCGACGTCGGAACTGCCGATGCACCTCACCGCCTACCAACGGCACGACGCCGGGGCGGTGGTGCACACGCATTCGCTGCACGCGACGGCGTTGTCGTTGCTGCGCAACGACGTTCCGGCGGTGCACTACCAGCTCGCGGACTTCGGCGGCACCGTGCAGGTGGCGGAGTACGCCACCTTCGGCAGCGACCAGCTGGCCGAGACGATGTCCAAGGCGCTGGAAGGACGCACCGGGTGCATCCTCCGGAACCACGGAACGATCACCATCGGGGCGAGCCTGTCGCAGGCCTACAACAGGGCGCGGCAGCTGGAGTGGCTGTGCGAGCTCTGGCTGACCGCGAGCCGGGCGGGCGAGCCGAGCCTGCTCAGCGACGCGGAACTCGCGCGCTGCGCGGAACTGTTCGCGGGCTACGGCCAGAAGTAGCACCGAGCTCGATGTCGCGGGCCGCGCACGGCGCGGCCCGCGACATCGTCATTTCTGCTGCCGGCGGGCCTGCTTCACCTCGCGGTCGACGGCCCAGGCGTCGCCGACCGGCCCGATGTGGCCGAGCTTGTCGGGGTTGACCACGCTGCGGATGGTCTGGATCTGCCCGTCGAGAACGTCGAGGGCCATGGTGTGCAGGATCTTGCCGTCCCGGTCGCGGAAGATGGCGCCGGGCTGGCCGTTGACCTCGTGCAGCTCGAACATCACGTCGATCTGGATCAGCCAGGGGAAGACGGTGCCCAGCACCCGGGCCACGTTCTCGGCGCCGACGACGGCCCGGGCCAGCTGCGGAGCCTTGCCGCCACCATCCCCGACCAAGTGCACGTCGGCGGCCAGCAGGCTCCGAAGCGCGCCCACATCGCCGTCCTTCAACGCATCGAAGAACCGCGTCGCCAGCTCCTGCCGCTCCTGCCGATCCGCCGCGAACCGCGGCCGCCCGGCCTCCATATGACGTCGCGCCCGCACCAGCAGCTGCCGGCACGCCGACTCCGAGCGCCCCACCGCCGCGGCGATGTCGTCGAACCCGAACGCGAACACGTCCCGAAGCACGAACACCGCCCGCTCCAACGGGCTGAGCCGCTCCAACAGCAGCAGCGCCGCCATCGACACCGAGTCGGCCAATTCGGCAGCCCGGCCCGGATCCTGGTAGGGATCGCTGAGCAGCGGCTCGGGAAACCACGGGCCGACGTATTCCTCGCGCCGCACCCGCGCGGAACGCAGCACGTCGATCGCGATCCGCGTCACCGTGGCCGACAGGAAGGCCTTGGTCGACGTGGGCAGGGTCGAAGAGCCGTCGAAGCGCAGCCACGTCTCCTGCACCGCGTCCTCGGCCTCGGCGACACTGCCCAGAATCCGATAGGCGATCGAGAACAGCAGCGGCCGCAGCTCTTCGAACTCCTCGACCTTGCTCACGCCGACTCCCCTCCTGTTGACGGTGTCGTTCAGTGGAACTGCCCGGGCACGTAGTCGCCAGCAGGTTGCTGGGTGATGATGTTCATCCGGTTCACCATGTTCATGAAGGAAATCATGGTGACCAGGGCGGTGAGCTGCTCCTCGTCGTAGTGCTCGGCGGCGCGCGCCCACACATCGTCGCTGACGCCGGTGGCCGCATCCGCGACCCTGGTCCCCTCCTCGGCCAGCTCCAGAGCCGCACGCTCGGCCTCGGTGAAGACCGTGGCCTCCCGCCACGCCGCGACCAGGTTCAGCCGCAGCGCGGTCTCACCGGCAAAGGCGGCTTCCTTCGTGTGCATGTCGATGCACACGGCGCAGCCGTTGATCTGGCTCACGCGCAGCGCCACCAGCTCCTGCGTTTCGGCCGGCAGCGGAGCTTCCTTGAGAGCCTTGCCCGCCGACATGACGTACTTGGCGGCCTTGGCGCCGGCCGGGCTGGCGAGGTAGTTCAGTCGGGCGTCCATGATGTGCTCCTCCGTGGTCGTCAGTGGCTACACCTTTCGAGACGA
This sequence comes from Saccharopolyspora shandongensis, assembly GCF_900106995.1. Classification (GTDB taxonomy): domain Bacteria; phylum Actinomycetota; class Actinomycetes; order Mycobacteriales; family Pseudonocardiaceae; genus Saccharopolyspora; species Saccharopolyspora shandongensis. Next base: position 2,558 of record NZ_FNOK01000069.1, on the reverse strand, counting down.
GGTGGCTCGGCTCCCTGTGACATCCACGAATGTGACCTGCATCTCCTCGCTGCTGGCATGTGCCGACCGACCGCGTCGCCGGGTCAGCGTCCGGTGGCGCCGTCGATGAGTTCGCGCAGGATGTCGGCGTGCCCGGCGTGGCGCCCGGTTTCCTCGATCAGATGAGTGAGGGTCCAGCGCAGCGACGGGGCCGGGTCAGGCCGCCCACCCGGGCGAGGTCCGGCCGCGGCGAGGTCGGGGCGAGCGGCGATCGCCTCGTTCGCGCGGGCAGTGGTTTCCCGGTAGGCGCGGAGGATGTCGTCGGCGCTTTCGTCCGGTTCGGGGCGGAAGGAGGCTTCCCAGTCGGTGACCGGATGGCCGAGCAACCAGTGGCGTTCGACGTGGGTGAGGTGCTTGACGAGGCCGAGCAGGTTCGTTCCCGACGTCACGCCGGGCGTGCGGATCTGCGGTTCCGGGACGCCGTCGGTCTTGGCGATCACCGAGGTGCGCAGGTAGTCGAGGAAGCCCAGCAGAACGTCCTTCTCGTCGGCGCCGGTCTTCGGAGGGCCGGCGTCGCGACGATGCTCGGTGGGGCGGTGGGCGTGAGGCATGGTCGTCCTCTCGGATCAGGTCAGGGCGGGAGGTCAGGCTGCCGTCCGGCGGATGACCAGCACGTTGTCGATGACGGTCGCGGTCTGGTCGCCTGGTCCCTTGGCTTCCCGCCGGGGCATGCCCGCGCGCTCGACGCGCCACCGGGCCGAGTCGAGGGCAATCTCGGCGGACACCTCGTCCGGTGTGGGGTAGTGGATCCCGGGGTCCTGGTTCCAGGACCAGGGCGCCGTGGAGCCGTGGTCGACGACAACGAGCCGTCCGCCGGGGCGCAGCGCGTGCGCGGCGGTGCGCAGAACTCGGCTCCGGGGCAACGCGAACGGCGTCTGGAAGTACTGGGCGGACACCAGGTCGAAGCTGCCCTCGGGGAAGTCCTCCGCCAGGTCAACGCATTCCGCGGAAATCAGTTCGTGCAGGCCGCGTGCCTGGGCGTTCTCGGCGAGGCGGCGTACGGCGCTGGCGGAAATGTCGACCGCGGTGACCCGCCATCCGCGAGCGGCTAGCCAGAGCGCGTCACCGCCGGAACCGCAGCCCAGGTCCAGGACGCTGCCCGGGGTGAGGGCCCCTGCGATCTCGGCGAGCACGGGGTTCGCCCGGTTGGCCTGGGTAGGCCGGGGGATGCGGTAGTGCTTGTCCCAGAAGCGGGCGGCTTCGACGCCCGGCGTCGTGCCGGTGGAATCCTGGCCCATTGTCCGTTTCTCCCTGGTGCTGGTCGTCGGGTACGGAAACCACCTTCACCGGCAGCCGCCACCGGTTGCACGGAAACTTGCCGGACCGGCAAGACTGGGGGCATGAGTGAGGAGATTGAGGACGTGCTGGACGCGGTCGGGCCGCGACTGCGTGCGCTGCGCCGTCAGCGCGGCAGCACCCTGGCTGAACTCGCGGTGAAGACCGGAATCTCGGAGAGCACCCTGTCTCGCCTGGAAAGCGGGCAGCGGCGGGCGAACCTGGAGCTGCTGCTACCGCTGGCCCGCGCCTACGACGTCCCACTCGACGACCTCGTTGGCGCTCCCCGTACCGGTGACCCGCGGATCCACCTGCACCCGATCCACCGCCACGGAATGACCTTCATTCCGCTCACCCGCAGACCCGGCGGGGTGCATGCGTACAAGATGCTCATCCCGAGCCGCAACGAGCCGGCCGAACCCACTCCGCAGACCCACAGCGGCTACGAGTGGCTCTACGTCCTCAACGGACGGTTGCGGCTGGTGCTGGCCGAACAGGATCTGATCCTTCCGCCGGGCGAGGCCGCGGAGTTCGACACCACGCAGCCGCACTGGCTGGGGTCGGCGGACGGGCGCGCTGTCGAATTGCTCATCCTGTTCGGACTGCAGGGCGAACGAGTCCACGTCCGGCCGCGCACCCCATGAACCCGACCGCACCGCGACGCCGCTAACGCCTCCCGAGCGCAGCCCGCTCGACGAATAGCCGAGCGATCCCAAATCCGGGCGTCATGGATCGCCCGCCGGGCCCCGTGGTGCGGGGATGAGGTCCCGGAGGTGTTCGAGGTGCTGGGCGGGTAGTGCTCTGCCGCCTGGTCTTGGTGTTCGTTTGGGGTCCACTGTGGGCGGTGGAATGAACTCGGGTCTCCCATCGCACATGGCGATCTCCCATCGTTGGTTGTGGAGTGTGCGGTGGTGGTGTGCGCAGAGCATGACCATGTTGTCCAGATTGGTGGCGCCGCCGTCGGCCCAGTGCTGGACGTGGTGTGCTTCGGGTGTTCCCGGCGGTCGGTCACACCCGGGGAACGCGCAGACGCCGTCGCGTCGGAGTAGTGCGGTGCGGATGTGGGTGGGTGCGGTGCGTTTCGCCCTGCCGACGTCCAGTGGGAGGCTGTCGCCGTCGAGGGCGATGGGCAGTACCTCGGCGTCGCAGGCGATGCGGCGTGCGTTCTGCGCGGTGATGGCACGTTCGGTGTTCAGCGTGCCGGGCATGCCGTCCTCGTTGACGAACCCCAGGCCCCGCTTGAG
>NZ_FNOK01000065.1 GCF_900106995.1 Saccharopolyspora shandongensis | reverse complement strand
CAACCGACGGCGAGCGGCTCCGATCGACCCGGTCGTGGGCACCCGATAACCCTGCCCGCCCCGCCCGAACACCGACATGAGGATCTTCATTGCCGACCGGTAGGACTCGTGCGGAAACAGGCACAAGGCAAGCGTGAAGTAGAACATCAGCCGGGCAGGCAGTGCGCGAGTCCGCTGTTCTCTACGCCAATACTGATCAATAACTCGATCGACCAATTCCACAGGGAACGTTCGGGTCAGCACACCGATGGCAGCCTGATCGGCCACGCTGACACCCGCGCCCGCCCCTACCTCAAGATCCACAAGCACGCAGGCTACCGGCCACGCGATGACCTAAACGACCGGCATTGGGCCTAGCCGGCCTTGCTCGACAGCAGCGCGTCCAGCACGACGCGGACCAGCGGGTGCTCCTCCCGTCCGCACTGGACGGCGGCGAAGACCCGGCGAGTCGGCGGCTTGCCCGCGACCGGCAGCGCGACCACGCCCACGCCGGCCGCGATGGCCGTGCGGGGCACCAGCGAGACACCGGTGCCCGCCGCGACCAGCGCCACCACCGCGTGGAAGTCGTCCGAGGTGTGCGTGATGTTCGGGACGAATCCCGCGTTCTCGCAGGACACCTGGGCCACCGCGCGGCACGGGTTGCCCGGCAGCGGCGCGATCCAGTCGTCGTCGCGCAGCTCGTCGAGCGCGATCTCCGCGGCAGAACCGAGCGGGTGGTTCGGCGGCAGCACCACGTCGAACGGCTCGGCGTACAACGGGAACCGGCTCACCCGCCGGGCGTCCGCCTGCAGCGTCGAGGTGTACTCCATCGAGATCGCGATGTCGATCTCCCCGGCCAGCAGCATCATCAGGCTGTTGTGCGCCTCGGCGTCGCGCACCAGCACCCGCACGTCCGGCGCGTGCTGCCGCAACGCGACGATCGACGGCGCCACGACCTGCGTGATCGCCGAGGCGAACGACGCGACCTCGACCGTGCCGACGGTGCCCGCCGCGCACGCCGCCAAGCTCGCCTCCGCGCGCTCCAGCTCGGCCAGCACCGCCTTGGCGTGCTCGACCAGCAGCTCACCGGCCGCGGTCAGCCGCACCCGGCGGCCCTGCCGGACCAGCAGCGGCTGCCCGACCTCGTTCTCCAGCGCGGTGAGCTGCTGCGACACCGCCGACGGCGTCAGGTAGAGCTTCTCCGCCGCCGCGCGCACGGTGCCGTGGTCGGCGAGCGCGCGCAGCACCTGGAGCCGCCGGGGGTCAATCACCGGGCGATGGTACCCATCCGATCGCGGGCCGCCACGAACGCCGACACCGCCCGTTCCACGTCCTCGGCGCTGTGCGCAGCCGACATCTGGGTGCGGATGCGGGCCTTGCCCTTGGGCACCACCGGGTAGGAGAAGCCGATGACGTAGATGCCCTCCTCCAGCAGCAGGTCCGCCATCCGCGCCGCCTCCGCCGCGTCGCCGATCATCACCGGGATGATCGGATGCTCGCCGGGCAGCAGGTCGAAGCCCTCCTCGGCCATCCGGCGGCGGAACAGCGAGCTGTTGTCCCGCAGCCGCTCCCGCAGCTCCGGCTGCGCGGCGACGAGGTCCAGCGCGGCAAGCGACGCGGCCACGATCGACGGCGCGAGGGAGTTGGAGAACAGGTACGGCCGGGAACGCTGCCGCAGCAGCTCGACGATCTCGGCGCGCGCGGACACGTAGCCGCCGCTGGCGCCGCCGAGCGCCTTGCCGAGCGTGCCCGTGACGATGTCGACCCGGTCGGCGACGCCGAACAGGTCCGGCGTGCCCGCGCCCTTCGGGCCCGTGAACCCGACCGCGTGCGAGTCGTCGACCATCACCATCGCCTCGTACTTCTCGGCGAGCGCGCAGATCTCGTCCAGCGGCGCCAGGTAGCCGTCCATCGAGAACACGCCATCGGTGACGACGAGCTTGCGCCGCGCGTCGGAGTTCTCCTTGAGCAGCCGCTCGAGATCGGCCATGTCCCGATTCCGGTACCGGCCGCGGCGGGCCTTGGACAGCCGGATGCCGTCGATGATGCTCGCGTGGTTGAGCTCGTCGGAGATCACCGCGTCCCGGTCGTCGAGCAGCGTCTCGAAAACCCCGCCGTTGGCGTCGAAGCACGAGCTGTACAGGATCGTGTCATCGGTGCCCAGGAACTCCGAGAGTCGCCGCTCCAACTCCTTGTGCGGGGCCTGCGTGCCGCAGATGAACCGCACCGACGCCATCCCGAAACCCCACTTCGCCAGCGCCTCCTCGGCGGCGGCGAGCAGCGCGGGGTGATCGGCCAGCCCCAGGTAGTTGTTCGCGCAGCAGTTCAGCAGCTCGGCACCGCCGACACCCACCCGCGCGCTCTGCGGCGAGTCCAGCACCCGCTCGTCCTTGTACAGCCCGGCGGCGCGGATCTCGGCCAGCTCGGCGCGGACGTCGTCAGCGATCGTGTACATCAGGCGGGCCCCTTCGTTGTCCAGTCGAGGATGACCTTGCCGCAGCGCCCGCTGCGGGCCGTCTCGAACGCCTCGGCGTGCTGCGTGTACGGGAAGCGGTGCGTGATCACCGGGCTCAGGTCCAGCCCGGACTCCAGCAGCACCGACATCGAGTACCAGGTCTCGAACATCTCGCGGCCGTAGATGCCCTTGACGGTGAGCATCTTGAACACGACCGCGCTCCAGTCGAGCGGGAAGTCCTCGGCGGGCAGGCCCAGCATCGCGATCCGGCCGCCGTGCGCCATGTTCGCCACGGCCTCCCGCAGCGCATCGGGCTTCCCGGAGACCTCCATCGCCACGTCGAAGCCCTCGCTCATGCCCAGCTGCTGCTGCGCGTCGGCGACCCGGGTCTGCGAAACGTCCACGGCCAGATCCACCCCGACGCGGCGGGCCAGCTCCAACCGGTGCTCGCTGACGTCGGTGATCACCACGTGCCGGGCGCCCGCGTGCTTGGCCACCCCAGCGGCCATCAGCCCGATCGGTCCGGCACCGGTGATCAGCACGTCCTCGCCGACGACGGGAAAGCTCAGCGCGGTGTGCACCGCGTTGCCGAACGGGTCGAAGATCGCCGCCACGTCCGGATCGATTTCGCCGCGGTGCACCCAGACGTTCTGCTCGGGCAGCACCGCGAACTCGGCGAACGCGCCGTTGCGGTGCACCCCGAGGCCCTGCGTGTGCGCGCACAGGTGCCGACGGCCGGCGAGGCAGTTGCGGCAGCGGCCGCACACCAGATGTCCCTCGCCGCTGACGAAGTCGCCGACCGCTGCTCGCGTGACCGCGGCGCCGGTGGCCACCACCTCCCCGGCGAATTCGTGGCCGACCACCAGCGGCGTCGGCACGGTGCGGGCGGCCCACTCGTCCCACGACGCGATGTGCAGGTCCGTACCGCAGATACCGGTGCGCATCACCCGCACCACGACTTCGTCGGGGCCCGGGGTCGGGTCGGGGAGCTCGGCCAGTTCCAGGCCGGGCGCGGGTGAGGTCTTCACCAGAGCGCGCAAGGTTCCTCCGCTCTCGATGCTTGTCGCAGTGGAGTCTGGCCCGGTGCCGCGGCGTAGGTCCATCGCGACTTTCTGCACTGGCTGGTTAGCGGCGCTGCACAGCGCACCGCGCCCCACCCGCCTTCGACGAATGGGGCGCGGCGCTGGCGGCTGGTCAACCGTTCGACGACTGCTCGTGCGTGTGCGAGTAGCTCTTCTGCCCCTGCGGGGAAGAGGACTTGACGTGGTGCTGGCTCACGCGTTGGGACTTGTGCTGCTCGTTGTGGCTCACCTGGGTTTGCTGGTTCGGTCCCTGCGGGCTACCGACGATCGCGGCGAGGAACGGGTCCGACGCCGACGATTGGGGGCCGTCGGCGGCAGCGGCCGTTCCGGCGGCGCCCAGCACGGCGATTGCGGTGAGCAGGGTGCTGGCAAGCAGACGTCGCATCGATTCCTCCGTAGTGCGTTGGCATTGCCAGCGCCGAGGCGATCACACATCGGCCCCGGGCGCCGTCCACGTCACTCCGTGGGGGATCACCCCGCATGCCCGGCCACCCGGCCAGGGGAGCCGCCCGCCCCAACCGCCCAGAAGGCCCGCCGAATGCGGGGCGAAAGCAAGGGAACCTTTCTGTCACCAGCCGTCGTGGCGGCGGTGCGAGCAAGGGAACTTTCCTGTCACGACGAGGCCCGCGCCTGCTGCCGTGAGGTGTGGAAGGGAACCTTCCTGCCACCCCGGGCGCCAACGGGCGGGGCTGCGAGCAAGGGAACCTTTCTGTCAGCGGCCCCGGGGTTCCCTGGTCGCGCGGGTGCGAGCATGGGAACTTTCCTGTCACGCGCGGCGGCCGGTGGGCTAGGCGGCGACGACTTGACTTCTATCTAGGTGGAGGTTCGAGGATCGTGTCGCAGCCGATGATCACGAGGAGGCCCGATGACGACCGGCCACATCGAAATGCCCGATATCACCCGATCCGACGTCGGCACGATCCTGGTCAGCCCGTGGCTCGTGGGCACGCCGCAGCGGCAGCGCGACGCGGTGGATTCGACGATCGCGGAATGGCGCGTCGCGCCCTGGCCGCCGGCATTCCTGTCGTTGAACTGCTTCGTGAGCGACGACGGCACCAAGGTGCTGAACTACGCGCAGTGGACCGACGACGACGCCCACCGCGAGTTCGTCCGGACCTACCGGCCGACGCTGGTCCGCGGCATCGACGAGGCCGTGCCGGGCATCGAACGCCCCGGTCTCGTCAGGTACCGCCTGCACAGCAGCGTCGTCGCGCCAGAGCCTCGACGCGGCGATCTGGTCGCGGTTTTCACCTACGACACCGAGGACATCGAGCAGGCGCGGCAGCTGGCCGACGCCGCGCGCGGCCGGATCACGCCCGAGCTGCCGCCGGGGCTCGTCGCCGCGCACTTCCACATCAGCGTCGACGGCACCCGGGTGCTGATCTACGAGGAGTGGGCCGATGAGGCCGCGGTCGCCAGCAGCACACACCACCCGGAAACCGTTGCCGCCGGCGATCTCTACCGGCTGCACCGCAGCCTGACCCGCTACCGGGCCTGACCGGGGAGAGCAAGGGAACCTTCCTGTCACCAACGTGCGGGACGCGCGGTGGGGGCGGCAGGCAGGGAACCTTTCGATCATCCGCCGACCCGGCGGCCGTGGCAGGAGGGGAACTTTCCTGTCACCGGCAGGCCGGCGCTTGCCTCTGGAACGGTCCGGGGCGAGGGGATGGGAACCTTCCTGTCACCAACCGGTCGCCCCGGTGCTGGTCGAACCTCGGGGCTGGTTACTCGTCGTCGGCGTCGTCGCGGGCGAGGAACGTGGCGAGGCGTTCGGTGGCGTCCTCGAAGTCGGGGTTGAGGTCGACGAACGCCCGCATTCGGTCGGCGACCCAGGCCAGCGTGACCTCGTCGTCACCGCGACGATCTTCGAGTTCCTCAATGCCGCGGTCGGTGAAGTACACCGTGTCCTCCTAGTTGTTTCCGTCCGTGACCGGTGCGATCGGGGTTGGCAGAACAGCAGAGTACGAAACGCAATTCCGGCGGCGGCGGGAACCGCCCCGAATGGCGAGAAGGTCCTTGTGCTTGCGAAGCTCCGGGGCCGAACGCCACAAGGCCGGAGCAGGACTCTAATCCGACGCGGCCAACCGCATCAGGCCGGGGCTGTGGAGCATGGGAACCTTCCTGTCACCCTCCCCACACCGAGGGGGCTCGCGGTATCAGGCGGTCTCCGCATCGAGTGGGGCGTTGAGCGCCGTCGACCACCAGCTGCCGGGGGAGTGGAAGGCGCGCGGGTCCTGCCTGGCGCCGGCGCGCGTAAAGCGCGTCGGTTTCCGCCCGGGAGCCCTCCGGCGAGTCGAGGCGCACCAGTAGAGGAACTCCAGGAAGTCGCGCAGCGAACTGCCGGCGCGCCCGAGGAGCGTTCGCGGGAATCCGCTGCGGGCGCAAAAAACGGGCCGCCGGTTCCGGGAGGGAACCGGCGGCCCGCTTCAGCCCTGGATCAGGCGAAGGCGTTGCGCACGACCTCGGCCTGCTCGACCTCGTGGACCTTGGCCATACCGGTGGCCGGGGCGGCCATCGGACGGCGCGAGACCCGCTGGAGCTTGCCGACCAGCTGCGGGAACAGCTCCGGCAGTGCCAGGCCGAGGAACGGCCACGCACCCTGGTTGGCCGGCTCCTCCTGCGTCCACCGGATCGACGTGGCGTTCGGGTACCGCTCGAACAGCGCGCCCAGCTTGCGGTGGGGCAGCGGGTAGAGCTGCTCCAGCCGGACGATCGCGGTGTCGGTGATGCCCTCCTTGTCGCGGTGCGCGGCCAGCTCGTAGTAGAGCTTGCCGGTGCACAGCACGACATTGCGCACGTTGGCCGGGTCCGGCTGCGCCGGGTCGTCGATCACCGAGGTGAACTTGCTGCCGTTGGTGAAGTCCTCGACCGGGCTGCTCGCGGTCTTCAACCGCAGCATCGACTTCGGCGTGAACACCACCAGCGGGCGGTGGATGTTGTCCAGCGCGTGCCGCCGCAGCAGGTGGAAGTAGTTCGCCGGCGTCGACGGCATCGCGACGGTCATCGAACCCTCGGCGCACAGCTGCAGCCACCGCTCGATGCGACCCGAGGTGTGGTCCGGGCCCTGGCCTTCGTGGCCGTGCGGCAGCAGCATGACGACGTCGGAGCGCTGACCCCACTTCGCCTCACCGGACGAGATGAACTCGTCGATGATCGACTGGGCGCCGTTGAAGAAGTCACCGAACTGCGCTTCCCACAGCACCAGCGAGTCGGGGTTGCCGACCGAGTAGCCGTACTCGAAGCCCACCGCCGCGAACTCCGACAGCGCCGAGTCGTAGACCAGGAACTTCGCCTGGTCCTCCGACAGGTTCTGCAGCGGCGTGTACTCGGCGTTCTCCTTGCGGTCGATGAGCACCGAGTGCCGCTGGCCGAACGTGCCGCGCCGGCTGTCCTGACCGGTCAGGCGGACCTGGCGGCCCTCCATGACCAGCGAACCGAACGCCAGCAGCTCGCCGAACGCCCAGTCGATGCCGCCCTCGCGACCCATCTTGGCGCGACGCTCCAGCACCGGCTTGACGCGCGGGTGCGGGGTGAAGCCCTCCGGCAGGTTGATCTGCGCCTCGGCGATGTGCTCCAAGGTCTCCCGCGAGATCGCGGTCGCCAGGCCGCGCGGCACCTGCTGCTCGGACTCCACCGACGGGCTCGGCGACGGCGGGTGCTTCTCCAGCTCGCGGACCTCGTTGAACACGTGCTCCAACTGGGCCGCGTAGTCCTTCAGCGCCTTCTCCGCCTCTTCGACGGTGATGTCGCCGCGGCCGATCAGGGCCTCGGTGTAGACCTTGCGGACGCTGCGCATCTTGTCGATCGCGTCGTACATCTTCGGCTGCGTCATCGACGGGTCGTCGCCCTCGTTGTGACCGCGGCGGCGGTAGCACACCATGTCGATCACGACGTCCTTGCCGAACGCCTGGCGGTACGCCACGGCCAGCTTCGCGACCCAGACGCAGGCCTCGGGGTCGTCGCCGTTGACGTGGAACACCGGGGCGCCGATCATCTTTGCCACGTCGGTGCAGTACTTGCTGGAGCGCGAGTGCTCCGGCGCGGTGGTGTAACCGACCTGGTTGTTGACGACCACGTGCACCGTGCCGCCGGTGCGGTAGCCCCGCAGCAGCGACAGGTTCAGCGTCTCGGCGACCACGCCCTGACCTGCGAACGCGGCGTCGCCGTGCAGCAGCACCGGCAGGACGGTGAAGCCCTCCTGGCCCTTGTCCAGGATGTCCTGCTTGGCGCGGACGATGCCCTCGAGCACCGGGTTGACGGCTTCCAGGTGCGACGGGTTCGACGTCAGCGACACCTTCGTCTCGCCGTCGCCGAACATCCGGAAGTACTTGCCCTCGGCGCCGAGGTGGTACTTGACGTCGCCGGAACCGTGCGCCTGCCCCGGGTCCAGGTTGCCCTCGAACTCCCGGAAGATCTGGGAGATCGGCTTGCCGACGATGTTGGCCAGCACGTTGAGGCGGCCGCGGTGCGGCATGCCGATGACGACCTCGTCGAGCTCATGCGCCGCGGAGGTGTCCAGCACCGCGTCCAGCAGCGGCACCACGGTCTCGGCGCCCTCCAGCGAGAACCGCTTCTGCCCGACGTACTTGGTCTGCAGGAACGTCTCGAACGCCTCGGCCGCGTTGAGCTTCGACAGGATGTACTTCTGCTCCGACGGCTCCGGCTTGGTGTGCGGCTTCTCGACCCGCTGCTGCAGCCACTCGCGCTCGTCGGGCTCGAGGATGTGCATGTACTCGACGCCGACGGTCCGGCAGTACGAGTCGCGCAGCACGCCCAGCACGTCGCGGAGCTTCATGTGCTCCTTGCCGGCGAAACCGCCGACCGCGAACTCCCGGTCCAGGTCCCACAAGGTGAGACTGTGCGACAGGACGTCGAGGTCCTCGTGCCGCCGCTGCCGGTAGTTCAGCGGGTCGATGTCGGCCATCAGGTGGCCGCGGGTGCGGTAGGCGTCGATCAGCTCGAGCACGCGGGCGGTCTTGTCCACCGCGCCCTCGGGGATGTCCTGCGTCCAGCGCACCGGCTCGTACGGAATGCGCAGCGAGGAGAAGATGTCGTCGAAGAACCCGTCCCCGCCCAGCAGCAGCTGGTGCATCTTGCGCAGGAAGTCACCGGACTCGGCGCCCTGGATGACCCGGTGGTCGTAGGTGGACGTCAGCGTCACGATCTTGCTGATGCCCATGTCGACCAGCGTCTTCTCGCTGGCGCCCTGGAACTCCGCCGGGTAGTCCATCGCGCCGACGCCGATGATCGCGCTCTGGCCCTTGGTCAGCCGCGGCACCGAGTGGTTGGTGCCGGACGGGCCGGGGTTGGTCAGCGAGATCGTGGTGCCGGCGAAGTCGTCCGCGGTCAGCGCGTTGTTGCGGGCCTTGCGGATGATGTCCTCGTAGGCCTGCCAGAACTGCTGGAACGTCATGTCCTCGCAGCCCTTGATGGAGGCGACCACGAGGTTGCGGGAACCGTCCTTGCCCGGCAGGTCGATGGCCAGGCCCAGGTTGATGTGCTCCGGCGTGACGGCCGCGGGCTTGCCCTTGGCGTCCTCGCCGTAGTGGCGGTTCATGTTCGGGAAGTCCCGGACCGCCCGGACCAGCGCGTAGCCGATCAGGTGCGTGAAGGAGACCTTGCCGCCCTTGTTCCGCTTCAGGTGGTTGTTGATGACGATGCGGTTGTCGAACAGCAGCTTGGCCGGCACCGCACGCACGCTCGTCGCGGTCGGCACGGTCAGCGACTGATCCATGTTCTTGGCGATCGCAGCCGCGGCCCCGCGGAGCGTCTTCACGTCGCCACCGGCCTGGGGTTCCTTCACCGGAGCGGCCTTGGCGGCCTGCTGCGGGGACGGCTTCGGCGCGGCGGCGGGCTTGCTCGCCGGGGGCGCGGTCGCAGCGGCGGCCGGCGGGACCTGACCATTGGTCTCACTCGGGCGCGTCGCGGTGGCCGTGGTCGTCGGGGCCGCTGCAGCGGCGGCAGCAGCGGTGTTCTCGGTGGCTGCCTGGCCCGGCTTGTAGTCGGCGAAGAATTCGTGCCACGCCGAGTCTACGGAAGTGGGATCGTTGAGGAACTGCTCGTACATTTCCTCGATCAACCACTCGTTGGGGCCGAACTGTGACGCAGGGCTGCTGGACACGGCTGGCGTTCGCCTCGATCCATATGCTCGTGATTTACAGACACACTCAGGTACCAGGCTAGCGGTCCGATTCGTGCGGTTGACACACAGTACGGCCGTTCGGCCGACGAGCTCGGTCACAAAATCGATCAGGAAAGCCCAGCTCGCGGGGAGCGGGCCCCATCGGGCTCGGACGAACGATCATCGACCGCACTTCGGCATGCACCACTCAAGATCGGCGTTGCTCGGTACTACTCCATCTGGGTTGTCGTCCGACACCAGTATGACGTTTCACCGACACGCTGTGTTCCTTCTCCATTGGTTGACATCCGCGGAGTTCGGCACTCCGGCCCCACGCGTTCCGGGCAGGTGTGACGGCGGGCGGCACGGTAGCGGAGCGTGTCCGAAATGTTCCTTTCTGTGTGTGCGGGCGGGGGACTTTCTGCGGTTCGGTGGCAGAAAGGTTCCCTTGCTCCGCCTCCTGCCGGGGCGTCTGACAGGAGGGTTCCCTTCCTCACACCGCCAGACCCGGTGATGACAGGAAAGTTCCCTTCCTCTCAATCCGCAGCGGCCCGGCGGGGCTGATGGATGACAGAAAGGTTCCCTTCCTCACGTCGCGGGGCTCGGCGGTGACAGGAAGGTTCCCTTGCTCACATCGGTCACGCGATGTTGGTCGCGTCGATGTCCGGCTCCCGCTCGTCCGACGCGCCGTCCGCCGCCCGCCACAGGCGCGCGTAGTGGCCGTCTTCCGCGAGCAGGCCGGTGTGGCTGCCCTGCTCGACGATCCGGCCGCCGTCGATGACCACGATGCGATCCGCCCGCGCCGCCGTGGCCAGCCGGTGCGCGACGACGAACGTCGTGCGCTGCGCCGCCACCCGGTCGCTGGCCGCGACCACCATCGACTCCGTCGCCGGGTCGAGCGCGGCGGTCGCCTCGTCGAGCAGCAGCACATCGGGGTCGACCAGCTCGGCGCGCGCCAGCGCGACCAGCTGCCGCTGACCGGCCGAAAGGCCCCGTCCGCGCTCTCCCACCTGCTGCCGGAAGCCGCGCGGCAGCATGGCGATCCCCGGCAGCGCCCCAACGGCCCGGGCCGCGCCCTCGACCTCCGTCGGATCGGCGTCCGGCCGCGCGTAGGCGATGTTGCCGGCGATGTCCCCGGTGAACAGGTGGCCTTCCTGCGGGACGACGGCGAGCCGCTGGTGGAACGCCGCGAGGTCGTAGCGGCGGATGTCCTGCCCGTCGATCAGCACGGCGCCGTCGGTGGCGTCGTAGAACCGCGCGATCAACTTGATCAGCGTCGACTTCCCAGCGCCGGTCGCCCCGACCAGCGCCACGGTCTCGCCGGGCCGCACCCGCAGCGCGATGTCGCGCAGCGCGAACTGCTCCGTGCCCGGGTAGCGGAACGACACCGACCGCAGTTCCACGCCGCCTTCGAACCGCTCCGGCACAGGAGCGGGATCGGCTGCGGCGGGCACCGAGGTGGGCGTCCGCAACAGGTCCCCGATCCGCTGCAGCCCCACCCTCGCCTGCTGGTAGCCGTCGAACACCCCGGACAGCTGCTGCACGGGCGAGAAGAACAGGCCGAGGTAGAGCAGGAACGCGACCAGCACGCCGGCGGTCAGGTCGCCCGACGCGACTCGCGTCGCGCCGACGCCCAGCACCGCCGCCTGCGCGATCTCGGACAGCAGCGCGACGAACGGGAAGTAGGTGGCGATGTAGCGCTGGGCGCGCAGCCTGGACCGCCGGTAGGCGTCGCTGCGCTGCGCGAACACCTTCGCGGCGTGCCCCTCGCGGCGGTGCGCCTGCGCCACCCGCATCCCGGAGACGTTCTCCTGCAGGTCGGCGTTGACCGTGCTCACCCGCTCGCGCGCTTCGGCGTAAGCGGTCGACGAGACCTTGCGGAAGATCACGGTGGCCACCAGCAGGAACGGCAGCACCGCCATAGCCACGAGCGCCAGCGAAACGTCCGTGACCAGCAGCGCGCCCGCGATGCCGAACAGCGTCAGCACGCTGACCACGAACGTCGCCAGCCCGGTCTGCAGGAACGTCGACAGCGCGTCGACGTCCGTGGTCATCCGGGTCATGATCCGGCCGGCGAGCTCCCGCTCGTAGTAGTCCAGCCCGAGCCGCTGCAGGTGCGCGAAGCTGCGCAGGCGCAGCAGGTAGAGCAGCGTTTCGCCGGTGCGCGCGGTGATGACGGTCTGCAGCCTGACGACCAGCCAGCCCACCACGACGACCACGACACCCAGGCCGGTGGCGATCCACAGCGCGTCGGTGCGACCCGAGCTCACCCCACCGTCGATGCCGTGGCGCACCAGCGACGGCAACGCGATCGACGTCAGCGCGTCCCCGGCCACCAACAGCACGGTCAGCAGCAGGCCCCAGCGGATCGGCCGCAGCAGCCGGGACAGCCTGAAATCGGGGTCGGGCGCCGTCGGGTCTTCGTCACGCAGATCGGGCTGATCGGTCGCGGGCGGGAGCTTCTGGATGCCTTCGACCAACTCGGGAGTCGGCGGCAGCGTCGCGGCGTCGGCGGTCGCAGACTCGGCGTCGTCCACCGGCGGCCAGAGCTCCGAGGTGATGCCGTCCGGCCCGGCCACGACATGGCCGTCGCTGCGGCTGTCGATCGACTCACCGGGGCCGGCCAGCAGCGACCGGAACAGCTCGCACCGCTGGTTCAGCTCCTCCTCGGTGCCGATGTCGACGACGCGTCCCTCGTCGAGCACCGCGATCCGGTCGGCCAGGGCCAGCGTCGACCGGCGGTGCGCGATCAGCATCGTGGTGCGCTGCGCGGTTACCGACCGCAGGGTGTCGTGGATGGCCGCCTCGGTCGCCGGGTCCACCGCCGACGTCGCGTCGTCGAGCACCAGGATCCGCGGGTTCGAGAGCAGCGCCCGCGCGAGCGCCACGCGCTGGCGCTGCCCGCCCGACAGCGTCAGGCCGCGCTCGCCGACCGCCGTGTCGTAGCCGTCGGGAAGGCTGGTGATGAACTCGTGCGCCTCTGCGGCTTTCGCCGCGGCGATCACATCGGCCTCCGAAGCGTCGGGGCGGCCGTACGCGATGTTGCCGCGAATGGTGTCGGAGAACAGGAACGCCTCCTCGAACACCACCCCGACCGCGGCCCGCAGCGAATCCAGCCGCAGGTCGCGGATGTCGTGGCTCGCGTCGCCGTCCTCGGCCGGCCCGATCCGGATGCTCCCCGCGTGCACGTCGTAGAAGCGCGGCAGGAGCAGCGAAACCGTCGACTTGCCCGACCCTGCCGGGCCGACCAGCGCCACGGTCTCGCCGGGGCTGACGCGCAGCGACGCGTCGCGGAGCACCGGCTGGTCGCGGGTGTAGCCGAAGCTCACGTCGTCGAGCCGGACCTCCAGCGGCCCGTCGGGCAGGGTCGCCGCTTCGGGTTTCTCCTGCACCTCGGGCTGGGAATCGATCAGCTCGTGGATGCGCTCGACACCGGCGCGGGCGAGCTGCGCCTGGATCATCACGCTCGACAACATCCGGGCCGGACCGGCCAGCATCGCCACGTACCCGGCGAAGGCGACGAACGTCCCGAGGCTCACCTGGTCCTGCAGCACCATCCAGCCGCCGAGGCCGAGCACCCCGACCTGCCCGGCGGAGGGCAGCGCGGCCAGGCTCGCCGCCGGTCTCGACGTCATCCTGGCGGCGCGCAGCCGCTCGGCGAACAGCCGCCGCGCGCGGCCCTCCAGCCGCCCGACCTCGCGGTCCTCCTGGCCGAAGCCCTTCACGACCCGGACACCGGTGACGGTCTCCTCGACGTGCTGCGCGATGTCCGCGGCGCGTTGCTGCGCCGACCACGTCGCGGGGAACAAGCTCTTCTTGCTGCGCGCCGAAATCACCGCGATCAGCGGCGCGACGATCAGCGAAACCACCGTGAGCGGCGGCGACAGCCACAACATCGCCGCGATCGCGAACACCGCGAGCACCGCCGTACCGGCCGCCAGCGGCAGCATCGACAGCAGCGAGTTCACCATCTGCAGATCGCTGATGGAGCGGGACACGACCTGGCCGGTGCGCAGCGCGTCCTGCTTCCCGCCGTCCAGCCGCTGCATCGCGGCGAACACCGCCCGGCGCAGGTCGTGCTGCACGTCGAGGGCCAGCCGCCCGGCGCTGTAGCGGCGGACGAACGCCGACGCGAACCGGAACGCGCCGAGCCCGAGCAGCGCGATCACGATCCACCACAGGCGGTCGGTGCTGCGCGCGACGGCGTCGTCCACCGCCAGCTTGGTCAGCAGCGGAACCAGCGCCTCCAAGCCGACCGCCGTGACGGACGCACCCATCGCCAACGTCAGGGCCACGGGGTGCCGGCGACAGGCGGCGAAGAGGCGACGGATCCAACCGCCGGAAGTCGGGCGGGGATTACCGGAGTCGCTCACCTCGCCAGGTTATGCCGCACCACCGACCACGCAGCCCGGCCGGACGGTCGCTGTGACCCCCGCCAAACCGAGGAGGCGGTGCGAGCACGGGAACTTTCCTGTCACCACGACGGCCCAGCCCGCGCCCGGAGTGACAGGAAGGTTCCCATGCTCACGGGCCTCCGCTGCGTGGGGTGACAGGAAGGTTCCCATGCACCACCCACCGGTTCCCGGGCTCGGACGGGCCTGCTGGGTGGCCCGGTGACAGGAAGGGAACCTTCCTGTCACCGGCGCCGCAGTGACAGGAAGGTTCCCTTCCACAGGTGATGCGCGTCAGGCGATGTCGCGCCGGCGGCTGGCCAGCCAGCCGCCGGCGATGAACACGGCGGCGTAGCCGACGAAGGTGAGCAGGCTCGCCCACCATGGGTGGCCGTAGCTGCCGCCGAAGAAGAAGTGCAGGATCTCGAAGATCGCCCGCGGTGTGTCCGGCTCGTCGGGCCCGGCGACCGCGGCGACGAACAGCGGCACCGCCATGTTCGCCACGATGCCGTTGCCGGCCGTCCCGGGCAGGTACGGGCTGACGCCGGACAGCGGCGATCCGATCAGCACCAACGACAGGATGAACTCGACCATGAACTTGTAGATCAGCGGCAGGATGATCGCGAGCACGGCGTTCGCGACCAGCGCACCGAACCCGACGCCCAGCAGCGTCCACAGCACCATCGTCAGCACACCGGCCGCGCCGACGCTGAGCCAGTCGGCCAGGCTGCCGAAGGTGCCGAAGTCCAGGCCCGTGCCCACCAGGCTGCCGAGGCTCGCGAACAGCACGTTCGTCACGCCGTAGATCAGGCCGATGCCCGAGTAGGCGACCAGCTTCGCCGCCAGCACCGCGCCGCGCGGGTTGCCGGTGAGGAACGTCGTCGTGATGGTCTTGCTCCGGTACTCGCCGGCGAACGCCATCGCCCCGAACAGCCCCGCGAAGATGGTGCTGAAGTTCGTCGACATCGACAGCGACAGCAGGCCCAGGGGGACCGGCCGGTCGAGCTCCTCCACCGAGTCGATGAGCGCCGCCATGGGGCCGCCCAGCGAGCCCGCGCCGAAGCCGAGCAGCACCACCGGCGCGAGCAGCCCCCACCACAGGCTCGTGGTGAAGACCTTGCGGAATTCCGCCTTGACGAGCGCGACCATCATGCGGTCCCCCCGAATCCGCGGGCGTCCGGCGCGGCCCACTGCGCGCCGTGCTGCTGGACGCCGGTGTACTGGCCGTGGGTGAGCTGGAAGAACAGCTGTTCCAGGCCGATCCGCTCGTCCTGCATCGCGTACAACGCGATCCCGGCTTCCAGCGCCAGGTCCGCGACCGCGCGGGAGTCCGCGCCGGTCACCGCGAGCCGGCCGTCCGGGAGGTAGTCGACGCTCAACCCGGCCGCGTGCAGCTTCTCGATCAGCTTGCGGGGGTCGGCGGCCTGCACGAGCGTCCGCGATCGCTGCGCGGCGCGCAGTTCGTCGAGGTGGCCGTCGAAGACGCAGCGCCCGCGGCTGATGATCACCAGCTGGTCGACGGTGTGCTCGATCTCCCGGAGGAAGTGGCTGGACATCAGCACCGTGCGGCCGCTCGCGGCGAAGGCCTTCAGGAAGTTCCGCAGCCAGGCGATGCCCTCCGGGTCCAGCCCGTTGGCCGGCTCGTCCAGCACCAGCACCTGCGGGTCGCCGAGCAGCGCGGTGCCCAGCGCCAGGCGCTGCCGCATGCCCAGCGAGAACGTGCCCGCTTTGCGCTTCCCCGCGGAGCCCAGCCCGACGAGTTCGAGGGCCCGGTCGACCTGCGTGTCCGGCACGTTCATCGCGGCGGCGTAGCACCGGAGGTGGTGACGGGCGGTGCGACCTGGGTGGAAGCTCTGCGCGTCGAGCACGGCGCCGACCACGCTCGCCGGGTTCGGCAGCTGGTGGAACGGCAGGCCGTTGATGGTGGCGGTGCCCGAGGTGGGCATGACCAGGCCGAGGAGCATCCGCAGCGTCGTCGTCTTGCCGGACCCGTTGGGGCCGAGGAACCCGGTCACCGCCCCGGGGCGGACCGTGAAACTCAGGTCCTGCACCGCGCTGACCGGGCCGAAGCTCTTGCTGAGACCCTCAACGACGAGCCGACCACTGCCGTCGTGCACACGCCCTCCATCATCACCCGTTCAACAGACGGGGCCCATCCTGCCGGACAGGTCCGGGCGAACAGGTGTGGAGGAGCGTTTTCCCAGCTTGTTCTCAGCGCCGGGCGTGGTCGCGGCCCTGCGGTGTGACGGACATCGCCACCCGCGGGCGCCTAGGGCCAGCGAATGGACCGGTCGATCACGGCGGCCCGGTAGATCGTGCCCCGATCCGCATCGAGGTGACCGATGGCCGGCGGGTTCGGGTCCGTGGCCAGGTCGGGGCGGAGGAATTCGTTGGTGTCCCAGTCGCTGGGCCCGGGGCCGGTCGAGGAGATGATCGGCTCGGGGAGGATCGCGATGTCCTTCGCCTCGTCCTCCCGCCTGCGCCGCAGCCTCCGGCGCAGCGCGTCCAGGCCGGTGCTGCGGGCGTGCGCGGGTTCGCCGGAGTGGTCCCCGATCAGCAGCCGGTGCGCGGTCACCCAGATCGTGCACGGCCACGGTCGGCTGCGTAGCGTGCCCTGGCAGGACCGGCACCTGCCGTCCTCGGCCGGTTCGTGCTCGTCGAGCAGGGCGCGCAGACCCTCGGTGAGCCGGTAGAGCTCGGAGCGGGCGAGCGGCAGCAGCACCTCGGGTGCGTTGCCTTCGGTCGCCAGATCCACCCTGTCGAGTCGGTCGAGGACAGCTTTTCGCAGCGCCGTGTCCGTCACTTCGTCTCCCACCGTCGTGCGAGTGCGTCGGTGTTGCCGGTGGAGATCGCGGAGCGGAGCACCCCGACGACCCCCATCGGGTGACATCGGCAGTCGAGGCGCACGCCTGCACACTCACCACTTCAGGCTCACTCCATCGAGTGGTTATCGATTCGGCCCGAAATTGGCGCCCGAGCGGGGGCTCGCTGCTTCGGCAAATGGGCGATCGTGGCCTACACTGAAAGTGGCGGCCTGCTCCCGGTGACCCCCAGGCTGGTTGAGCGGGCCGCCCCGTTCGGCTGTGTGAGCCCATCACCTGTTCGGTGCATTCGCGGCGACGATCCGAGAACACGTCCCTGGCGGCCTCCTGCATGCGAAAACGCCGCGAGCGGGGGAACCTTCCTGCCGCGCGGTGACAGGAAGGTTCCCCCGCTCGCAAACGCGATCAGGCGAGCACGCTGCTGATCGAGGTGCTCGTCAGGCCGTGCGCCTCGGCGACCGGCTCGTTGACCAGCTTGCCGTCGTGGGTGTTGAGGCCACCGGCGAGCGCGTTGTCCGCGCGGCAGGCCTGCTGCCAGCCCTGGTCGGCGATGCGCAGCACGTACGGCAGCGTGACGTTGGTGAGCGCGTGCGTCGAGGTGTTCGGGACCGCGCCCGGCATGTTCGCCACGCAGTAGAACACCGAGTTGTGCACCCGGTACGTCGGGTCGTCGTGCGTGGTCGGGCGGGCGTCGGCGAAGCAACCGCCCTGGTCGATGGCGATGTCGACCAGCACGCTGCCCGGCTTCATCTCGGAGACCAGGTGGTTGGACACCAGCTTCGGCGCCTTCGCGCCCGGGATCAGCACAGCGCCGATGACCAGGTCGGCGGCGCGCACCGCCTGCTCGACCGAGTAGCGGTTGGACGCCACGGTGCGGATCTGGCCGTGGAAGTCGCGGTCGATCTCGCGCAGCTTGTCGACGTTGGTGTCGAGCAGCTCGACGTCGGCACCCATGCCCAGCGCGACGCGCGCGGCGTTGAGGCCCGCGACGCCACCGCCGATCACCACGACCCGCGCCGGGTGCACGCCGGGAACACCGCCCGGCAGCACGCCGCGACCGCCGCTGGGGCGCATCAGCGAGTAGGCGCCCACCTGCGGCGCGAGGCGCCCGGCGACCTCGCTCATCGGCGCGAGCAGCGGCAGGGCGCCGTCGGCCGTCTGCACCGTCTCGTAGGCGATGCCGGTGACCCCGGACTTCAGCATCGCGTCGGTCAGCTCGGCAGAGGCCGCCAAGTGCAAGTAGGTGAACAGGACCTGGTCCCGGCGCAACCGCGGGTACTCCTCGGCGATCGGCTCCTTGACCTTGAGGACCAGCTCGCCCTCGCCCCACACCTCTTCGGCGGTGGGCAGCACCTTCGCCCCGGCCGCGAGGAAGTCCTCGTCGGGGATGGAGGAGCCGGCGCCGGCGTTCGTCTCGACGAAGACGTCGTGACCACGGGTGGTCAGCTCGTGCACGCCCGCAGGTGTGATCGCGACCCGGTACTCGTTGTTCTTGATCTCGCGCGGCACTGCGATCTTCACGGCGGAATCCTTTCGTCTCCTTGTTGCGCACCACGATCCGCTGCCGCCGAAGGGGACGCATCATTCCTGCAGGATGAGATTGCCCCGCGCGCATTGTGCTCGCAGCACAAAGCCTGCGGCGGCGAAGCCCGCGCACCCACAGGGGCCGAAACGGCGCAGCGAGGACACCGGAGTGACAGAAAGGTTCCCTTGCTCGCAGCCACCCGAGCGGCCGGTGAAAGCAAGGGAACCTTCCTGTCATCCGGTGGCAGGAAGGTTCCCTTCCGCACGTCACCGGGGGTGCATCCCGGGCCTGGCGGTGACAGGAAGGTTCCCCTGCTCGCAGCCGCCGGGGGGTGCGGCTCGGCTGGTGTGGGGTGACAGGAAGGTTCCCTTGCTGTCAGCCGTGTTGGGCCCAGCGGTCGGCGAGGAGTTGCACGAATAGCGCTGCGCGGACGTTGGGGCTTTCCAGGTCTATGTCCACGAGCTGGGTGAGGCGCTTCATCCGGTAGCGGAAGGTGTTCGGGTGCACGCGCAGCTCCCGGCTCGCCTGCCGCGGGTCGCCCGGGTGGCGCAGCCACGCGTGGAGGGTGGCCAGGTATTCGGTGCCCTGCGTTCGGTCGTGCTCGCGCAGCACCGGCAGCGGGCCCAGGGAGCCGACGCCCGCGTCCGTCGACGCGCCGGCCATCCGGCTGAGCACCACCAAGTGCCAGTTGTTCTCGTACACCGCCACCCGGTCGCGCAGCTGGCCGGTGCGCAGCAGGCCCACCAGCTCCTCGGCCTGCGCGCGTGACTGGGGGAGGTCGGCGACCGCCACCGGGTTGCCCACCGCGATCAGCGGGCGCGGCGCAGCGTCGTGGGACATGAGCGCTTCCCGCAGGTCCGGCCAGCCGCCCGCGCCCGCCCGGTCCGGCACCAGGGCGTAGAGCATGGTGCCGATCTCGGTGACCAGCGGGCGCCGACCGATCCCGCGCGTGATCCACTCCCACATCGCCAGCCGGTGCCCCTCCGCCGGCCCGGCGGACGACGGCATTTCGATCGCGACGACCCGATGCGCCTCGTTGGGCACCGCCAGCTCGTTCACGGCCACCCGCCAGCCCTCGCCCCCCTCCAGCAGCAGCCGCACCTGCTCCGCGGACCGGCGGCGTTCGGCATCCGCCACCGCCCGCCACCGCAGCAGCTGCAGCGCGACCAGCGGCGCGGTGTCGGCGAACGCGGTGGAGCGCTCCTCGGAGACCTCTCCGGGCACCACGGCCCACATCGATCCGAGCAGCTCGCCGCCCATCCGGATGGGCACCACCAGGCGGGGCAGGGTGCCGTCCTGCTGGGCGGGCACGAAGATCGCCGAACTGCCCTTGCTGAGCTGGCGGAACGTGCCGCGGGCCCGGAACTTGGCGAGCACCTCGTCGGGCTGCTTCCGGCCCATGATCGTCGACACCCGCGCCGGGTCGGTCAGGTCCTGCCGGGCGGAGTAGGCCAGGACCTGGGAGTGCGCGTCCTCGATCGTGACCGGCGCGTCCACCACGTCGGCCACCGCGTCGGCGAGGCGGAACAGGTCGCCGACCCCGGTGCCGCCGCGCGCGTCGGCCTCCTCGATGCCGGTCCCGCCCAGGGCCGCCCGGATCAGCCACACCAGCTGCGCCCAGCCGGTCCCCGGCCGGACCTCCACCAACGCCACCCCGGCTTCCTCGGCCGCCGCGGCCACCGCGTCGTCCGCCGAGATCGGCGGCTTGAGCAGCACCGCTGCCGCGCCCTGCGCGCCGCAGGCCCTCGCCAGCCGCTCCGCCTGCTCGCGATCCGCGACCGCCACGCCCAGCACGAGGTCGCCGCCCGCCGCGGTCGGCGGCTCATCGGGTTCGGCGATGACGACGTCCCCGACGCAGACCGTCGGCTCCGGGCTGACCACGGTGCGCAGGAGCGTCGGGCCGACCCGCTCGACCAGCGCCCGGATGTCCAGCATCACCGGCCTCCTGAGTGCTTCGGGCCGCCGCCAGTCAGGTGGGGGAGGGCATTGACACCAGGGCTGGCCCGTTTATCGTTGCTGAGCACATCGACAATCGCATACCGGCCGTCGACCCCGTGCGGGAGAGACCTTGATGGCTCGCACAGAGCCGTCAGGGCGCCGAAGGAGCAAGACTCCCCACAAACTCTCAGGCACCCATGACCGTTCGGGCGAGGCAACTCTGGAAAGCGCGCGTCATCGCTGACGCTCCACCCACGGTGCAAGCCGCGAGAAACCGCGGCGAAGCTCTCAGGTTCCGAAACAGAGGGGGAGGCCCAACCCCACTCGGGCATCCCTGCCCCCGAAAGCCTTGGAGCCTCCCGACATGTCGCTGCCTGCGAACCTGCGCTACACCGAAGAGCACGAGTGGATCGAGGACCGCGACGAGCTGGTCCGGATCGGCATCACCCAGCACGCCGCGGACGCGCTCGGCGACATCGTCTTCGTGCAGCTGCCCGAGGTGGGGGAGCAGATCGAGGCGGGCAAGCCCTGCGGCGAACTGGAGTCCACCAAGTCCGTCAGCGACCTGTTCGCGCCGGTCACCGGCGAGGTCGTCGCGATCAACGAGTCCGTCGTGGACGACCCGGCGCTGGTCAACTCCGAGCCCTACGGCGAGGGCTGGCTGCTGGAGGTGCGCACCTCCGACACCAGTGCTCTGCTCACCGCCGAGCAGTACGCCGCGGTGATCGCGGAGTAGCGGGGAATAGGCGAGGGAGGAGACGGTCAATGGCGATCAGCGTCTTCGACCTGTTCTCGGTCGGTATCGGGCCGTCCAGTTCGCACACGGTCGGCCCGATGCGCGCGGCCCGGCTGTTCGTGCAGCGGTTGCACGGCGAGGGCCGGTTGTCGCAGGTCAAGCGGATCAAGGCGGAACTGTTCGGGTCGCTCGGCGCGACCGGGCACGGGCACGGCAGCCCGAAGGCGGTGCTGCTCGGCCTCGAGGGGCACAGCCCGGAGACCGTCGACCCGGCGGCCGTGGAGGGCCGGGTCGCGGAGATCCGGGAGACCGGGCGGCTGCGGCTCGACGGCGTGCAGGAGATCCGGTTCACCGTGGACCGCGACCTGGTGATGCACCGGCGCAAGTCGCTGCCGCTGCACCCCAACGGGATGCGATTCACCGCGACCGGCACCGACGGCGTCGAGTTGGAGAGCGCGGTCTACTACTCGGTCGGCGGTGGCTTCGTCGTCGACGAGGACGCCACCGGCACCGACCGGATCAAGCCCGACGCGACCCCGGTCCGGTACCCGTTCCGGACCGGCGTGGAACTGCTCGCCCGGACCGAGGAATCCGGGCTGCCGATCAGCGGCGTGATGCTGGCCAACGAGCTGTCCTGGCGCGGCGAGGACGCCGTGCACAAGGAGCTGCTGGGCATCTGGCAGGTCATGCGCGAATGCGTGGACAACGGCTGCCGGAACTCCGGGGAACTGCCCGGCGGGCTCAAGGTCCGGCGCCGGGCGGCGGAGCTGGCGGCGTCGCTGACCGAGCAGGACGATCCGCTGGAGTGGGTGACGCTCTTCGCGCTCGCGGTGAACGAGGAGAACGCGGCCGGCGGGCGCGTGGTGACCGCGCCGACCAACGGCGCGGCCGGGATCGTTCCCGCGGTGCTGCACTACTACATGCGGTTCGTGCCGGGAGCCGACGACGCCGGCGTGGTGCGCTTCCTGCTCGCGGCCGGTGCGGTCGGCGTGCTGTTCAAGGAGAACGCGTCGATCTCCGGTGCCGAGGTCGGCTGCCAGGGCGAGGTCGGGTCCGCGTGCTCGATGGCGGCCGCCGGGCTCGCCGAGGTGCTCGGCGGGACCCCGAGCCAGGTGGAGAACGCCGCGGAGATCGCGATGGAGCACAACCTCGGGCTCACCTGCGACCCGATCGGCGGTCTCGTGCAGATCCCGTGCATCGAGCGCAACGCGGTCGCGTCGGTGAAGGCGATCACGGCGGCGCGGATGGCGCTGCGCGGCGACGGCACCCACTTCGTCTCGCTGGACAAGGTCATCAAGACCATGCGCGAGACCGGCCGGGACATGAAGGTCAAGTACAAGGAGACGGCTCGCGGCGGCCTCGCCGTCAACGTCATCGAGTGCTGACCCGCCGCACGCCCGGTGAGTGCATGGGAACCTTCCTGTCACCACCGGGCCGTGCGGTGCGAGCGTGGGAACCTTCCTGTCACCGAGCCGGATCCTGCGGTGAGTGGATGGGAACTTTCCTGTCACTGCCTGATCGCACTGGGGCCGGTGGCGTGCGGATGGGAACTTTTCTGCCACCGGGCGCGCAGCGCGAGCATGGGAACTTTCCTGTCAGCACCGCTCAGCGCAGCCGTGCGTGGATGGGAACTTTCCTGTCACTGCCCGATCGCACTGGGCCCGGTGTGTGGATGGGAAGTTTTCTGCCACCACGGACCCGCAGCGCGAGCATGGGAACCTTCCTGTCACCGGTGAGCCACCGGGCGCCTTTCGTGGAGCCTTCTGGCCGTCGGCTCTGGTGCGAGGATGGGAACCTTCCTGTCACCGCTCCCCGCCGCGCACCGGCCAGATGCCGTGCACCGGGGCCCAGTCGAGGAGGCGCCGCGCCGCTTCGCTGCTGACGCGGTGCGATGGTTCGGCCGTCTCCTCCGGAGCCTGCCCTGGTGCCGGGCTGCCGTCCGCGCGCGCCAGCTCGCGGTAGTAGTCCGCGACCCGGACGGGCTCGTCGGCGATGTTCAGCGTCTCGCCCGTGCAGCCCCGTTCCAGCGCACCGACCACCGCCTCCGCGTAGTCCCGCGCGTGCACCATCGCCGCCCACGAACGCCCGTCGCCCGGGATGGGCAGCCGCCCGGCGCGCAGCCGGGCCCGCTGCTGGTCCTGCACCGTCGCGGGGCCCACGAAGCGTCCGCCGCGCAGGATGCTCCACGCGATCTCGTCGGCGGGCAGTTCGCGGACCGTGGCCTCCATCGCCTGGACCGGGGCGACGATCGTCGTCCGTTCTGGCCGGTTGTCGAAGGGCGCCGCCTCGGTCAGCGGGGTGTCGCCGCCGTCGGCGTAGGCCATCGTGATGCTCATCTGGACGAAGCGCCGCACCCCGGCTTCCTGCAGCGCGTCGGTCACCACCGCGGTTCCGGTGCTGCGCAGCGCCGTGTTCAACGCCCAGCTGCCCGCGGTGGGCGGGACCGCGGTGGCCGCGTTGACCACCGCGTCGACGTCTTTGAACTCCGTCGCCAGCAGTCGGCCGGCGACCGGGTCGAGCAGCGAGGCCCGGATTCGGCGGGCTTCTTCCGGCAGGCGGTCGAGGCGGTCGCCGGGCGCCATGGCGGTCACGTCGTGTCCGCGGCGCAGCAGCATCGGGACGAGGTGGCTGCCCAGGATCCCGCTGGCCCCGATGGCGAATACGTGCATCGGTTCCCCTTCAGTTCCGCAGTTGCTCGGCGAGTCCGGCGGCGAACGACCGGTAGTCGCGCGGCGGTCGGCCGGTGATGTCGGCGATCGCCGTCGTCACCGCCTCGGCTTCGCCGGCCCGGTAGGTGGCGTAGAGCTGGAGGCGCGCCGCCACCGCCCACTCGGGCACTCCCGCCGATCGCATGGCCGCCGCGACCTCGGTGGGCGCGGCGTCCACGTGCCGGATCGGGCGTCCGGCCACTTCGGACAGGATCTCGGCCACCTCCCGGTAGTCGAGGGCTTCCGGCCCGGTGAGGTCGTAGTCCCCGGCCGCCGCGTCCGCGGTCAGCAGGCTCGCCGCCGCGAGGCCGATGTCCTCGACGTCGATCATGCTGACCCGCGCCGCCCCGACCGGCAGCACGATCGCGTCGCGCGCCCGGATGGTCGGCAGCCATTGCAGCGCGTTCTGCATGAAAGCGTTGGGGCGCAGCACCGCGTGCGGAATGCCCGCGGCGCGCAGCTCGTCGTCGCCGACGCCGTGCTGGTGGTGGATGCTCGACTCGGCCCCGCGCTGAGCTCCGAGCGCCGACAGCTTCACCACCCGGCTCACTCCCGCTTCGCCGCTGGCCGAGATGAGATTCCGTTGCAGCACGAGCTGTTCCGGGTGGAACGGGGTGAGCATCAACAACCGGTCCACGCCGCGCAGCGCGGTCAGCGTCGACGCGCGGTCGGTGAGATCGCACTCGACGACAGCCGCGTCGGGCGCGCGGTTCGGCGAGCCGGGGCGCACCAGCGTGCGCGGGCGGTGGCCGAGCCGCACGAGTTCCCGCGTCACCGCGCGCCCGGCGACGCCCGATGCGCCCGCGACGGCGATGACCGGCCCGCTCACGCCGCCCCCAGCGCGCGTGCCCCGGCGAGCTCCAGGTCCGCCGGGAGCCGGTCCTGCACCGCCGAGTCCGCGAGCAGTTCGCCCAGCTCCGGGGCGAACTTGAACAGGTTGTGGCCGGCGATCGCGGTGACTCCGGGGGCGTGCCAGGCGCGCAGCGCGTCGCTGCCCGCGGGCAGTTTGCTCATGATGCACACCCGCACCCCGATCGGCTCCGGGATCAGCCCCGGCAGGGCGCGCTCGACGTAGCCGGTGACCCGGCGGACGTGGTCCTCCATGCCTTCCTCGCCGGTCAGCGCGCCGCGGGCGTCGAACGGCACGTCGACGCCGTCGCCGATGAGGCCCAGCACGTACTGGTCGGTGTAGGGGATCACCGAGCCGTACACCATCTCGCCGAACTGGCCGGACTTGTCCACCCAGCACGGCGTCGGCGCGCCGCGCAGCTCCTCGCGGATCCGGTAGTGCGGGCGGGCGTGCAGCGCGCAGTCCAGCGGGATGTCCCAGCCGAGGCGGGCCGCCAGGCGCGGCGTGTCGACGCCGGCGCAGAGCACGACGTGCCGCGCGTGGTAGATCGCGTCGGCGGTCTGGAACTCGACCTTCCCGTTGTCGAGCACCAGGAGGCTGTGGATGTCGTTGGCGATGATGTGGTCGCCGACCCAGTCGGTCAGCGTCTCGATCACGTGGTTGACGCGGAGCGCCCCGGCGGTCGGGTCGACCAGCAGCGGGCCGTCGATCGGCCCGAGCGCGCCGAACACCTCCGCGCGGTCGGCCGCCGGCGCGTAGTGGTGCGGCACCTGGTGGGTCTTCAGGCCGGTGGTGTCGGCGGGGGTGGTGCCCAGGTACGCGCAGCCCTCGGTGCCCACCATCTCGACGCCGGAGCGGCGCTCCCACTCGCGGTAGCCGGCCAGGCCGCGGGCGGCCAGGTCGACGATGTGCGGATCGTCGTGCCGGTGCCGGAAGGTGCGGGACAGCCCGCCCGACTGGCCCGACCCGGGCCGGCGGCCGTCGAAGCACTTCACGTTCGCGCCCCGCCGCAGCAGGGCCTCCGTGGTGGACAACCCGAGTACCCCGGCCCCGATCACCGCGATGTCCAGTTCCCTCTTGTGCTCAGCCATCTTTCCGCTCCTCCAGCCGTTTGCCGGCGTCTGGTTCTCCTTGCGGCAGCCGGATCCCAGCATGCTTCGCCCGGCCCGGCCGCGACATCACGTGTTCTCGGGAGCCGGTCGCGAAGCGAAGATGCCGCCTCGCTCGGGCGAGGCGGCATCTTCCGGGGAAAGGAAAGGAAATCAGATCGTCTACAGTGGCCTTTCTAGATCTGTTGCGGCAGGGCGGGTTTTGTTCTTGGAAGCGGCGTAGCCGCTTAGCCCACCTACGCAACTCGCACCGCCGCGGGTTCTCAGGTGTCGCCTGGCGAGGCCAGTCCCCGATGCCGCGTATTGGTTCATACGTAAGTCGGGGATCCCACAGCCAGGCGGCGCCTGAGGTTCCGCTACCCGCACCGCTACGCAGAACGGGTTTGGAACAACGAAGTTCGGTCAGCCCTCCACGAACTTGAGGCCGGCGATGCCGACCACTATCAGTGCCAAGAACGCCAGCCTGGAGAACGTCACCGGCTCGCTCAGGAAGATCATCCCCACCGCCGCGACGCCGACGGTGCCGATGCCGACCCAGATCGCGTAGGCGCTGCCCACGGGAAGGTCCTTCAGCGCCACCGAAAGCATGCCGAGGCTGACCATGGCGACGCCGATGCCCAGCACCGCGGGCCACAGCCGCGTCATGCCCTCGGCGTGCTTCAGCGCCAGCGACCAGACGATTTCGAGCAGGCCCGCTGCGACGAGGATGACCCAAGCCATTGCTGTTCCCCTTGTTCCAGGAGGTCGGAGCAACGCCGTCAGGCGTTGGCGCCGCCGTCGACGAGGATGCCGGTGCCGGTGATGTTGCGGCCGCCCTCGCCGGCGAGGAACGCGACCGCCGCCGCGATGTCGGCCGGATCGTTGTAGCGGCCCAGGGCGGTCAGGGCGCGCTCGCCGTCGGCCTCTTCGCCGTCGGCCGGGTTCATCTCGGTGTCGGTGGAGCCCGGGTTCACCAGGTTGACCGTGATGCCGCGCGGACCGAGGTCGCGGGCGAGGCCGCGGGTGAAGCCGGTCAGCGCCGACTTGCTCAGCGAGTACAGGCTCAGGCCGGGGCCGGGGGTCCGGTCGGCGAGGTTGCTGCCGACGCTGATGATCCGGCCGCCCTCGGGCAGGTGCTTGACCGCGGCCTGCACGGCGACGAACACGGCGCGCACGTGGATGCCGACGGTCTCGTCGAACTGCTCCAGGGTCAGCTCGTCGATGGGGGCCCACGGGAAGATCCCGGCGTTGTTGACCAGGATGTCCAGCCGGCCGAACTCGGCGACCGTCTGCTCAACGGCGCTGGTCACCGCCGCGGCGTCGGTGGCGGGGGCCGCGAACGCGGCGCCGCGCCGGCCTGCTTCCTTGATCTTGCCGACCACGCCGTTGGCACGGTCGGCCGAGGTGTTGTACGTGATCGCGACGTCGGCGCCGTCCGCGGCCAGTCGCTCGGCGACCGCCGCACCGATGCCGCGTCCGCCACCGGTGACCAGCGCGACCTTGCCATCCAGACCTGTCATGAGCCCCTCGCTTTTCTGTGTCGAACGATATATAAATGGCTATCATCGCTACTCTCGGGTGTCAACAGGGGAGGGTCCGGTGCGAACCGGTGCCGTCCGGGGAGGAGAGAAGCCGATGTCGCCACGCGGACGTCCGCGCAGCTTCGACCGGGAAGCCGCCCTGCGGACCGCCATGGAGCTGTTCTGGGCACGCGGCTACGAGGCCACGTCGCTGAGCGACCTCACCGGCGCGATGGGCATCAGCTCGCCGAGCCTGTACGCGGCGTTCGGGTCCAAAGAGGACCTGTTCCGGGAAGCCGTCGCGCTCTACAACAGCGCCGACGAGGCGGTCGGCGATCGGTCGCTGCAGCGCCAGCCGACGGCGCGGTGCGCGATCGAGGCGATGTTGCGCGACAACGCCGACGCCTACGTTGATCCGGACACGCCGCGCGGCTGCATGGTGGTGCTCGCGGCCACCAACTGCACGCCGGAGAACGCGCGGATCTGGGATTTCCTGGCGGAATGCCGAAAGGACGACTTCCGCGCCGTGCTCGCGCGGCTGGAGCGCGGCGTCGCCGACGGCGACGTGCCCGCCGATGCGGACCTGGAGAAGATCGCCTCGTTCTACCTGACCGTCCTGCAAGGACTGTCCATTCAGGCCAGAGACGGGAGTTCCCGCGCGGCGGTGCATGCGGTCATCGACTGCGCGATGCTGGCCTGGGACGGGATGGTGGCCGCGCCGGAGGTGCGTCGCGATGACACCGTGCCCGCCTGATCCGATCGCGTCGACCGGGCACCGGCGCAGGCCGGTGCCCGGGGTGCGCGCCCGCCGCGGCGGGCCGGCCGGACTATTCGATGCCGTACTTCTCCGACGCGATGCGCATGGACCGTTCGACGTCGGCCTCGAATTGGCTCGGCGACGGTGCCGGCTGACCGGGCACCACCTCCACGCCGACCTCCAGGAAGAAATTCTCGAACCCGCTCGGAACGAAAAGCATGAGCATTCTCGCGGGCGTATCGGAAATATTTTTGAACCGGTGTGCCGAACCGCGTGGAAGATAAATGAAAGAACCTGGTTCGGCGGTGAATTCACGGTCTTCGTCGAAGACCTGGAGGCGACCTTCGACGAGGTAGAAAGCCTCGTCCTCGTACTGGTGGACGTGCAGCGGCGGGCCACTGCCCGGCGGGATCTCGCCCTCCATGACCCCGATCATTCCGCCCGTTTCCTCGGCGCCGACCTTCAGCGTGTAGCGGTCGCCGCTGAATGCCCAGACGCTTTGGCCCGCGCCGGGCGGGACGTGGATCACCCGGCGGGTGACCTCCGGTGCGCTCATGTTCAGACTCCTCTCGACCAGCGGGTGCGCGCTGTCGAGCCTCGGCGATCGGCCCGGGTGCGGGCATCACGTCATCGCGGGATTCCCATTGATCGGCCGTTCCCAGCCGACCACCCCGTGCGATGTGTCCAAGATCACCCGTCCGCGGGGCGTTCGTGCCGTGCTGGGCCGAACGGTGGCGCACGATTCCGCCGACGGGAATTCATCGGGCGCGTCGCGGCGGATATGCCGTGAAAAGAAAATGGACGGAGGGTTACGGACTTTGATACCAAAAAAGCCCCGCGCGGTAAAGATCTACCGGCGGCATCCTCCTGCGACACACGGGTGAATGCATTCCCTTTGACTCTTTTGGAACAACCGGCCTCGTGCTGATTGTTCGGGTACTGTCGCGTCAGCTATCTGCGTTCGTCCGATGCTGCTCACCGAGGGGAACACACGATGGACACTGATGCGTTACCGCTGATCGGCCGGGAACGTGTCTTAGGTGAATCGCGCGAGCTATTGCTGCAGGTCGCCGAGGGGGCCGGGAACTGCGTCGTCGTGGAGGGGTCGGCCGGCATCGGCAAGAGCCGACTGCTGCAGGAAGTGGAGGCCGAAAGCCACGCACTGGGTCTCGGAGTCATCTCTTCGCAGGCCGTGAAGCTGGACAAGAACACGCCGTTGATCACATTGCGTTCGCTGTTCCGATCGTGCCATCTGCTCGGTCCGCAGATCCCGGCGGGCCCCGAGCTGAACACCTCCACGCTGTGGGCCGTCGACCAGGTCGGCGAGATGATCGCGCAACAGGCCCGGAAGCAGCCGATGCTGATCGCCCTCGACGACGCGCACTGGGCCGACGAAGCGACCGCGCTGGCTCTGCGCGTGCTCGTGCCCGCCCTCCGCTCGGAACCCGTGCTCTGGTACTTCACCCGCCGCCCCTACCCGATTCGCAGCTGCGCGCAGGAAGCGCTGGACTGGCTGATCGGCGACGGGGCCCAGAAGCGGCAGCTCGAACCCCTTTCCGACGGCGCGGTCGCGCAGCTGTGCGCGGAGGTGCTCGGCACCGAACCGGACGAGGCGACCCTGGCCTACGCGGCTCGTAGCGGCGGAAATCCCTTCTTGCTGCGGGAGATGCTGCGCGGGCTGCCGGTCGACGGCCCGCAGGAGCCGCCCGCGGCGATGACGCCGACGTTCTTCGACGCCGTCGGCGAACGGATGCAGGACCTGCCGGAGGACACCCGTCGCGCGCTGGACGCGATGACGGTGTTCGGCCGGCCCTTCGGGGTGCACGAGGTCGCCGCGCTGCTCGGGCGCCCGGCGGTGGACCTGCTGGGCACCGTCGCGATGCTCGTCGACGCGGAGGTGCTGGTCGAGCAGGGCGCGAAGCTGAGCTTCCGGCACGAGCTGATCCGCGAGGCGCTCTACCACCGGATGCCGGAGCCGACGCGGGCGACGCTGCACCAGGAGGCCGCTTCGGTGCTCGCCCAGCACGGCCGGTCGGCCACCGAGCAGGTCAAGCACCTGCTGCTCAGCGGCGGCGGGTGGGTGGACGTGGCGACCGTGGTGAAGCGCGCGGTGCAGGAGATCGCCCCGGCGGCGCCGAACACCGGCGCCGACCTGATCCTCCGCAGCCTGCCGCTGATCACCGAGCGCAGCCCGATCCGTGCGGAACTGGCCGCCGAGGCGGTGCGGCTGCTGGTGCTGGCGGGCCGCCCGGCCGAGGCGATCGAGCTCGGCCAGCGCTTCCGCGGCGGCGGGCTGCCGCCGAACACGGAGGCGATGCTGCTGCTCGGCCTGACCGAAGCGCTGCACACCGTCGGCGAGCACGCCGCGGTCATCGAGCACACGGTGCTCGCCCTGCCCCGCGCCAAGTCGGATTCGATGGTGCGCGCCGAGCTGCTGGCGATGCACGCGCACGGGCTGGTCTCGGTCGGCGACATCGAACCGGCGGCGGCCGCGGCGACCAACACGGTGCACGTCGCCAACCGGGCCCGCACGCACGGCGCGCTGGTTTGCGGCACCGGCGCCCGGAGCCGGGTTTCCCTCGCGCAGGGCGATATCGCATCCGCCATCCGGTACGGGGCCGACGCCGTGCGGCTCGGCGACCGCGCCGGTGACATCGGGCGCACCCGGCATCCCCGGCTGCACCTGGCCGCCGCTCTCACGGCCGCCGACCGCCTCGGCGAGGCGGAGGAAGAGCTGGGCCGGGACGAGCAGGACGTCGCGGAGCTGGAGACGGTGTGGTCGCAGCCGCCGCGCTACCTGTGCCGGGCCGAGCTGCTGTTCGCCACCGGCCGCCTCAACGACGCCGCGGCCGAAGCGGAAGCCGGAATCCTGCTCACCGAACAGCTTTCCGCGGAAGCGCTGGCCGTTCCGCTGCTCGCGCTGCGGGCCGTGGTGGCGCTGCGGGCCGACGGCGTGTCGGCGGCGTGGCGGCACCTCAACCGCGCCCAGGAGATCGTGGAGACCGGGCGGCGGAGGATGCCGGACCTGCTGGTCTGGGCGCGGCTGCTCGCCGAGGGGGCGGAAGGCGATCCGGACCGGATCCGGCTGGAGCTGGTGGAAGTCCTCGACCGGCTCAAGCGCAGCAGGTCGCTGCTGGTCGGCTCGCCCGAACGAATCCCGGTGCTGGTGCGGCTGGCCATGCAGGTCGGCGCCGACGACGCGGCGGCCCAGGTGATCGCCGCGGCGGCCGAGCTGGGCCGCCGCAACCCCGACGTGCACGTGCTCCTCGGCGCCGCGGCGCACGGCGTCGGCCTGCACCGCCGGGACGTGCGGTCGCTGCGCGCCGCCGTCGAGCACTACCGGGCGGGCTCGCAGCCGGTGCTGCTGGCGCACGGGCTGGAAGACCTGGCGGCCGCCGAGGCGGACCTCGGCAACCTCGACCAGGCCACCGAACTGCTCATCGAGGCCGAATCCGGGTACGCGCGGTGTGACGCACTGCTGGACGCGGCTCGGATGCGCGCGCTGCTGGCCCGGACCCCGAACCTCCCGGAGCCGCGGCGGCAGAGCACCCGCAAGACGGGCTGGGGGAGCCTGACCCGTGCGGAGCTGCGCGTGGTGCGGCTGGTCGCCGAGGGGCTCACCAACCGGGAAGTCGCGAACCGGCTGTACCTGTCACCGCACACTGTGGACAGTCACCTCCGGCACAGCTTCGCGAAACTGGGCATCACCAGCCGCGTCGAGCTGGCGCGACGGGTGATGACGCACGACCAGCCGGCAACTCACGCGAACACGTGATGACCGTCGGCGGCCCGGGCGGGGATGCTGGACGCGAGCCGGTCGGAGACCCACCGAAGTAGGCGGAAGTCCTTTCCACCGGCCCCAATCCACCCGATTCCCCTTAGGAGCTGTGGTGTCCACAAACGTAGTCGGACCGGACTTCCTGACCCTGCAGGTGCGCGACCTGGAGCGGGCGCGGCGGTTCTACACCGAGGTCGTCGGATTCTCCACTGTGGAATCCAAGGTGCCCAACGCGGCGGTGCTGGCCGCCGCTCCCATCCGCATCGCGCTGCGCCAGGCCACGATCGACCTCGACGAGGTCGCCAAGGTCGGGCACGGCGTCGTCGTCTGGATCAAGGCGGAGAACCCCGACAAGCTGCACGCGCAGCTCACCGCCGCCGGCGTGCCGATCAGCAAGCCGATCTGCGACGGATCCTGCGGCCGCGAGTTCATCTTCGAGGACCCCGACGGCTACCTGATCACCGTCTACGAAGGTCAGCCCGTCTAGCAGGCCCGTGCGGGTGGCCGAACCTCAGACGCCGTCTGGACTGTGGGAGCCCCGACCAATACGCGGCGTCGGGGCTGTCCTCGCCAGGCGACGTCTGAGAACCCGCGGCGGTGCGAGCTGCGCAGGTGGGCCAAGCGGCTTCGCCGCTTCAAAGAACAAAGCCTGCGGTACCACACCCGACTGCACCACTTCCAAAACCTGAGAACCCGTGGCGGTGCAGGCCTAGTCCCGCGCCGCTCGCGAAACAGGGATTTGTCCCCTGTGGACGATTGTGTTCGTCGGCGCGGCCCCGTTCGCGGTGTGCCGTGCCGTTTCCTCCTGCCGTCCGCCCGGGCCGGTTCGCGCCCCGGGCGGTCCCCGAAGGAGCACCAGCATGATCGCACTCGAGAACATCCGTCCCGACGCGCGCCTTCCCCTACCGGCGCGGCTGAAGTTGCTGATGGACCGCGAACTGGGGATGGGCAACTTCCTGGACCGCGCGGCGGCGCACAACCCCGCCCGGGACCAGGCGTTCCTGTTCGCCCAGCGGCCGGAAGGCGAGATCGAGGCCTACAGCCTGGCCCGGCTGCTGGAGGTGCGCAACGCCTACGCGGCCTGGTACCACGCGCACGGCGTCGGCAAGGGCGACGTGGTCGGCGTGCACGTCCCGGAAGGCGTCGACTCGTTCCTGCACTTCCTGGCGTTGACCTCGCTCGGCGCGATCGCCGCGCTGGTCAACGGCCGGATGAAGCCGGAGGTCGCGGCCGAGTACCTCGGCCGGATCGGCGCGCTCGGCGTGGTGGCCGACGGGCCCCGCCTTGCGCGGCTGCGCGACGCTGGCCTGGACACCGAGCGGCTCACGTTCCACACCGAGCCGACCGCGCTGCCCACCACGCCCGCCGCCGACGCCACCCATCCCGGCGTCTTCCCGTACGTCCACGCCGACGACGACCTGGTGATGGTCTGCCACACCTCCGGCACCACCGGCCCGCCGAAGGCCGCCAGCTTCGGCCACCGCCAGTTCTTCCTCGGCAAGCGCGGGCGGCTGTGGAACTTCCCGCCGGCGGCCCGCAACCGGCTGCTCACCGCGCTGCCCCAATCGCACTCGGCGGGCATCAGCTACCTGATGACCGCGACCCTGCTCGGCCTGCCGACGCTGGTGATGGCCGACACCGGGGGCCCGGCGGTGCGGGCGGCGATGCGCCGGTTCCGGCCGACCATCGTCGCCGCGTTCCCGCAAACCTGGGCCGACCTCGCCGAAATCGGCCTGGACGAGGCCGACGCCCAGCACGTGCACACGTGGATCAACACCGGCG
Organism: Saccharopolyspora shandongensis; assembly: GCF_900106995.1. Taxonomy (GTDB): domain Bacteria; phylum Actinomycetota; class Actinomycetes; order Mycobacteriales; family Pseudonocardiaceae; genus Saccharopolyspora; species Saccharopolyspora shandongensis. The sequence continues at coordinate 17,562 of NZ_FNOK01000065.1, read as the reverse complement.
ACGCCGCGCACGAGGCGCACATCAAGGCGCTCATCCGGCACGGCCGCCGCCCCGGTCGGTTCCGGTCCCGGCCGGGCAGCCGGTTCATCGACGGGCTCGGCTCGTCGGAGATGGGCATGGCGCTGTTCCGCAAGGTCAGCGAGCTCGGCAGCACCGACTACGGCCGCTGCGTGGGCACGCCGATCAAGGTGGTGCGCCGCGCCGTGGTCCTGGACGACGACGGCCGCGAGCTCGGGCCGGGCCGCGCCGGGCGGCTGGGCGTGCTGACCCCGACCCGGACCCCCGGCTACTGGAACAACACCGAGCAGACGGTGAAGTCGTCGTTCGCCGGCTACTGGCTGACCGGCGACGTCGTCTACCGCGACGAACGCGGCCGGTTCATCCACCTCGACCGGGTACCCGACGTCATCCGCACCTCCGACGGCCCGGTCTACAGCCTGCCGCTGGAGGAGGCGATCCTCATCGGCTGCCGGTTCGCGGCGGACTGCTCGGTGATCGCGGTCGGCGATCCCCGCTCGCCCGGCGCGCAGGTGCCGCTGGCCGTGGTGCGCCTGCACCCCGACGCCGAGCCGGTGGCGGACCTGACCGCGTCGATCAACGCGGCGCTCACCGCCGCCGGACTGTCCGAAGTGCACGGTGCGGTGGTCGCCCGCGACGACGCGGACTTCCCGACCGGCGCCACCGGCAAGGTCCTCAAGCGGCAGCTCCGCGAACGCTTCGCCGACCACCTGATCACCACCAACGCGGGGCGCACCTGAGCGTCCGGGCTACCGCCACGCGAACCGTTTCTCGATCACTGCGCCGGGCGTGCCTGCGCCCGGATGGGGAAGGGGAGTCATGAACGAACCCGGCTCGGCGACGCCCTACGGCGTGCTCTCGGAGGGAACGCAGGCGCCGCCCGCGGTCCGCATGTACGAAATGCTCTACAGCTCGCTGGTCAGCCAGCTGCTGATCGCGGTTGCCGAGCTCGGCGTCGCCGACGCCATCCACGGCGAGCCGACGCACGTCGACGACATCGCCGCGCGCGTCGATGCCGACGCCGACAGCCTCTACCGGGGCCTGCGGGCGCTGGCCAGCGTCGGCGTGTTCACCGAGGTCGAGCACCGGGTGTTCGACCTGACGCCGCTCGCGGCCACGCTGCGCAGCGACGGCGAGGGCTCCATGCGCGCCCTGGCCCGCTACGTCGGGCTGCCGGAGCGGCAGCGCTCCTTCGGTGCGCTCGCCTACAGCCTGCGCAGCGGCCGCCCGGCGTTCGAGCACGTGCACGGCCGCGGGTGGTGGGCGCACTTCGCCGACCACCCCGAGCTGGCGAAGCTGTTCAACGACGCCATGGGCAGCATGGCCCGGATGGTGAACTCGGCGATGCTGGAGGCCTACGACCTGACCGGCGTGCGGCACCTCGTCGACGTCGCGGGCGGGCAGGGGCACCTGGTGGCCACCATCCTGGCGCGCTACCCGGAGATGACGGCGGAGGTCTTCGACCTGCCGCGGGTGGTGCCGGAGGCCGAGGAGGTGTTGCGGACGGCGGGCCTGTCCGACCGCGCGAAGTGCGTCGGCGGCGACTTCTTCGACTCGGTGCCCGCCGGCGGCGACGTGTACGTGCTGTCCTGGACCATCCACGACTGGAAGGACGAGGACGCGATCAGCATCCTGCGCAACATCCGGGCGGCGATGTCGCCGGAGAGCAAGCTGCTGGTGATCGACGAGGTGCTGCCGCCCGGCGACACCCCGCACTTCGGCAAGTTCGAGGACATCGTGATGCTGAGCCTGCTGTCGGGCCACGTCCGAACCGAGCCGGAGCTGACGGCGCTGTTCGAGAAGGCGGGCCTGTGCCACGAGGAGACGCGGGCGACGAGCTCCCCGACCAGCGTGCTGGTGGCGTCCCCCGCCTGACCGTTCGCGAGGTCGTGCCCCACCCGGGCACGACCTCGTTGGGCGTCCTATGTGGATTGCCCGCACCGGGCCGCGCACCAGGCGTCCTGGCGGTACTTGCTGGGGCTGACGCCGTGGAACCGCTTGAACGCCGCGCTGAACCCAAGGGCATCCGCGTAGCCGACCCGATGCGCTATCGCGGCGGCCGATGCGGTGGATTCGGCCAGCTGGCCGGCGGCCAAGGTCATCCGCCAGTCCGTCAGGTACGTCAGCGGCGGCTCGCCCACCAGCTCGGCGAACCGGCCGGCCGGCGTCGTGCGCGGCACCCCCGCCTCGCGGGCCAGGGAGGCGAGCGTTCAGGGCTTCTCCGGCGCGGCGTGCATCGCCCGCAACGCCGAGCCGATCGCGGCGTCGCCCAACGCCCGGAACAGGCTGGGCGGAAAGGATTCCGGCCGGTCGAACCAACCCCGCAGCGTGCATACCAGCAGCCGGTCGAGCACCACTTGCCGACGCGGTGGGCTCGCGGCGATCTGCGAGTCCAGGAAGCCGCGGATCGATGCGCAACCGTCCCCGTCGGGCACCACCAGCACGGGCGGCAGTCGTTGCGACACCTTGCCCCGCACGCGGTACGTCGCGGTCAGCGGCACCGTGCGATCGGCCGGCTCCACGCGCCCCGGTTCGGGCCGGTCGGAGATGGCGAACGGCCCCGGGCCGCGCGCTCGCCGGGCCGCACCAGCCGCGGCTTTTCGCCTTCCCCAAAGGAGATCCAGCCCTCGCCCCGCAGCGGCGCGAGCAGCGTCAGGGATTCCGCGTCCCCGAAGCGCAGCGCCCACGGCGGGGAGAGCTCCGTCCGACTGAAACCGGCGCCGTCCGCGCGGACGCCCCGCAGCAGGTCGTCGAACGGGTCCATGAACTTCACGATAGCGGCGGGCGATCGGACATGTTCCGCGTACGACGAGCCATGGTCGCCCCGCACCGCCGCCGGTTGACTGCTGACCACGACGACACAAGCGGATTCGATCCTGGTGCCGGGAGCGACGGGCAAGACCGGACGCCGGCTGGTGAGCACGCTGCGCGCGGCGGGCGAGCACGTCCGGGCCGCGTCCCGCTCCGGTGAGGTGCGGTTCGACTGGGCCGACCGGGAAACCTGGCCGGCCGCGCCGGACGGGGCCACGGCCGTCTACCTCGTGGCTTCCGAGAACCCTTCCTCAACAAGGGTTTTCGTCGATCGTGCGGTGGCGGCAGGCGTTCGCCGCTTCGTGGCCCTGTCCGGGCGCGGCATCGGGCTCGTTCTCCCGGAGCCACTCAAGAGCGTAGAACCGGCCGACTTCGGCGACTACGTCGCCCGGGCCGCCACGACGGGCGCGTGGTCGTAGTCGCAGGGGCGGCCGGGTCGCGTCATCCGGGTAGGCCGAACGGAGCAGCCACCGAGAGTGAGTCAATCACGTGATCACGTGATGTCTTTCGGCCCAGGGATCTACACGATTGGGTGTAGCCGCCCGTGATCGACGCTGCGGCCGCGACTCTGCGTCATCCGTCCTTGCTCCATGAGGTAGACGCCGGTCCGGCCTGTCCGCGGATCGCGACGGCGCAGGGGACCAAGTCACTCTCGGAGGAGTTCGCATGAGCGCGTTATCGCGCCGCAACCTGCTCACCTGGACTGCGGCGCTCGGCGGCTCGGCCGCCGTCCTCTCCACCACCGAAGCACTCGCGGCACCAACCGTCCCGCAGCAGGTGGGACCGGCCGCCAACCCGGCCATCACCGTCGGCCCCGCGGACGTCCGCTTCGCCGGCCTGACCCGGGGCCAGAACCAGCGATTCGTGAGCAACCCCGAAAGCGTGTGCCTGCCGTCCACTACGGAGCAGGTGGTCGCAGCAGTCGGCGACGCGGCGCGGCGCGGCAAGCGCATCGGCGTGCGCAGCGGCGGGCACTGCTACGAGAACTTCGTCGACAACCCCGACGTGCGGGTCCTCATCGACATGACGCAGATGAACGCGATCGCCCACGACACCAAGATGAACGCGATCATGGTCGAAGCGGGCGCCGAGCTGGGCGACGTCTACGACACGCTCTACAAGCGGTGGGGCATCTGCCTGCCCGGCGGCTCCTGCTACACCGTCGGCGTCGGCGGGCACGTCACCGGCAGCGGCTACGGGCCGCTGAGCCGCCGGCACGGCTACATCAGCGACCACGTGTACGCGGTGGAGGTCGTGGTGGTCGACGCCGGCGGCAACGCGCGGGCGATCGTCGCGACCCGGGACGCCAACGACCCCAACCGCGAGCTGTGGTGGGCGCACACCGGCGGCGGCGGTGGCGCTTTCGGCGTCGTAACGCGGTTCTGGTTCCGCGCCCCGGACGCCACCGGCACCGATCCGACGAAGCTGCTGCCGGCCCCGCCGCGGGAAGCGTGGATCCACCGCCGCGAGTGGGCGTGGGACCAGATGACGCCCGAGCGGTTCGCCCGGCTGCTGCGCAACTACGGCACCTGGATGGAACGCAACAGCGCCCCCGACAGCCCCTACACCGGGCTGTTCTCCCGGCTGGAGCTGACGACTCGCGCATACGGCCCGTTCCACCTGGTCGTGCAGATCGACGCGGGCCTGCCCAACGCGGCGCGGCTGCTCGACGACTTCCTCAACGCGGTCGGCGAAGGCGTCGGCGTGACGCCCACCGTCACCGACCACCGGAAGCTGCCGTGGCTGCACGCGACCGGCTGGCCCGGGATGTGGATGAGCAACCCGACCGACCGCTACAAGTACAAGTCCAGCTACCACCGCAAGGGCTTCACCGACGCGCAGATCGCCGCGCTGTACGACCAGCTGACCAACACCGACTACGCGCAGCTGCCGTTCGTGGTGTCGATCGCGTCCTTCGGCGGCAAGGTCAACACCGTCGCGCCCGACGCGACCGCCAACCCGCACCGCGACTCGGTGATGAAGCTGCTGTGGGGCACGGCCTGGCAGGGCCCCGCGGACGACGACCGCCACGTGGGCTGGCACCAGCGGTTCTACCAGGCCGTCTACCGGGACACCGGCGGAGTGCCGGTGCCCAACGACGTCACCGACGGCTGCTTCATCAACTACTGCGACATCGACATCAGCGACCCGGCGTGGAACGCCTCGGGCGTGCCGTGGCACGACCTGTACTTCAAGGGGAACTACGGGCGCCTGCAGCAGGCGAAGAAGGCCTACGACCCGCGGGACGTGTTCAAGCACGCCCAGTCGATCAGGCTGCCCTGACCGGATGCGCAGCGGCCGCGGGAGGCAACGCCACCCGCGGCCGCTGCGCCATGCGGACCGGGCTGTGCCGGATGGCGATTCCGCGCCGAATCACCACCCGACACGAGGTGCGGCGTTTTCGCGCGAAAACGCCGCACCTCCTCACATGAAACGCCGGTTTCGCGCGAAACCGCCGTCGCACCTCACGTGGAATGCCGGTTTCGCGCGAAAACGCCGTCCCCCGAGAGGGTAAACAAAACTATCCACAGTGGAGCAGGTTGTCCACAGATCTGCGCGACGTCGATGACAGCGGCCGAACTGCGCCCGCATGCTGCGATGCATGACAACTTTGATCAGCGCCACCACGCCAGCGGATTGCGGACTGATGACCTGCGCCCAGGCGCTTTCCCAGGGGATCACCGAGCGGCAGCTGCGGAAGAGCGGCGAATACAGACGAGTGATCCACGGCGTCTACTGCAGCAGCGAGACCGAGGTGACCCATGCGCTTCGCTGCTTGGCCGCAGCTCTCGTCCTGCCGCGGCAGTCGATCATCACCGGTCGGTCCGCCGCCACCCTCCGTGGAGTTCCGCTGGCGAGGACCTATGACCGAGTCGAAGTGCTCGTGAGCGGGCAGAAGTACATGAACAGGCGTGCCGGCCTGCGATGTTGGTCGGTCAAGAGCTCGCCGTTCGAGAGGGTGGAATGGGCGGGGGTACACCTGGCCACCATCGAACGCACGATGCTGGACCTTCTCGCCCGGAATGCGCAGAGGCCGGCGGTTGCGGCCGGTGATGCGCTGATCCGAGCCGGGCTGATCGACGAGAAGACGGCCCAAGCCTTCCTCGTCGGCCGCCACGACCACGGCATAGTCCGCGCGCGAGCCGCGGCTGCGCTCCTGGACGGGCGAGCGGAGTCACCTCCCGAGTCCGAGTTGCGCGTCGCCCTCGTGCAAGCAGGTCTTCGCCCTACGCCGCAGGTGGAGATCCACGACGAGCACGGTTTCGTCGCTCGCGTCGATCTTGCTCTCGAGGATGCGAAGATCGCCCTCGAGTACGACGGCGCTTGGCATGCCGCCCCTGAGCGGTACAGGTTCGATCAGGAGCGGCTGCGCCGGATCCGGGCATGCGGCTGGCACGTCATCGTGGTGACTGCGGAACGCTTGTACCAAGAGCTGCCGGAACTGCTCGCAGAGGTCCGCGCAGCGGTTGCGGCCCGCCGGTGATTTTGGCGCTTTCGCGCGAAACCGTCGCCGGTCCCTCACTGGAACGCCGGTTTCGCGCGAAAGCGCCGCACCACATGATCAGGCGCCGTACTCGTCGAGGGCGCGTTTCACGAACCAGGATGCCGCGCCGAGGTAGTTCTGCGGGGCGAGCAGCTCTCGTACCGCCGCTCCGTCCAGGCCCGACTCTTGGAGCTCGCGCGCGTTCGCGAGCAGTTGGTCGAACGTGCCGCGCCCGGCGGCCGCCTCGGCCGAGATGCGGGCCAGCACCTGCTTCGCTCGGGCCTTGCCGAGCACCGGGGCGAGCGCGACGTTGACCCGCTCGGCGACGATCGCGCCACCGGTCCGGTGCAGGTTCTCCAGCATCCTGTCCGGGAACACCGCGAGGCCCTCCGCCAGTTCGGCGGCCGTGTGCGCCGCGCCGCCCGCCGCGCGCAGGCAATCCCGCAACGGCTGCCACTCGGCGTGCCAGGCTCCCGCCGGGCGTTCGTCCTCGGCGAGCATGCACTGGGCCAGCACCCCGGCCGCCGGGGCGACCTGCCGGGCCGCGGCCACGATCAGCGTCGACAGCACGGGATTGCGCTTCTGCGGCATCGCCGACGAGGCCCCGCGCCCGGCCGGGCCCGGCTCGACGGCCTCGCCGACCTCGGTGCGGCACAACACCTGCACGTCCGCGCCGAACTTGCCCAGCACCCCGGCGACGACGCTGAGCGCCCAGCCGAGATCCGCCAGTGGCACGCGCTGCGTGTGCCACGGCACGACCTGCACCGCGAGCCCTAGTTCGTCCGCCATGCCCTCGACGAGCTCGCCCACGAGATCGGCGCCGGTGGCCGCCTGCGCATACGCCGCGTAGGCGGCGGCGGTGCCGCCCGCGCCGCCGATCGACACCGGCAGCCCCTCGGTGCGCAGCCGGTGCACCCGGCGGCGCGCCTCGCCGACCCCGGCCAGCCAGCCGGCCGCCTTGAGCCCGAACGTCGTCGGCACGGCGTGCTGCGTCAGCGTCCGGCCCGCCATCGGCGTGTCCCGGTGCCGTTCCGCCAGCTCGGCGAAGGCGGCCGCGCAACGGTCCAAACAGGACTCCAGGTCGGCGAGCGCTCGCCCGCTGACGAGCATGGACGCGGTGTCCAGCACGTCCTGGCTGGTGCAGCCGCGATGCACGTGGTCGGCGGCCGCCGGGCTCTCCGCGGCCACCAGCGAGGTCAGCGTCGACACCAGCGGCACCACCGGATTGGCGGCCTCGCGCGCCCGCACAGCCAGCTCGGCGAGGTCGAACCGCTCCGGCCGCGCCACCGACTCGATCACCTCGACCGCGGAATCCGGGATCACCCCGAGCCGCGCCTGCACCCGCGCCAGCGCCACCTCCACCCGCAGCATCGCCGCCAGCCACGCACCGTCGGAGGTCGCGGCGTGCACCGGAGTTCCCGCCCACACCGGGGAGAGCAGGCCCGCGTCCAACCCAGGGCTCATCGGGCCGCCCCCTCACGCGCTCGCCGCGGCGCGCTGGTCGGCAACCAGGCGAGCGGGTTGTGGTAGTCGGCGTACAGCGCGGCCCGCCGCGGGCCGGGTTTGCTGCGCGGCACCGACAGGCACGCCCGCGCGACGCTGTCCGCGTCGGCGAGGCTCACGGAGTTCACGCCGGGCCGCGCCCCGGCCGCGGTCACCCAGTGCACGGCCTCGGTCGGCACCCCGAATGCGAAGCGCCGCGGATGCGGGCGGCCGGCGGCGTCGATCAGGTGGTACGGACGGCGCGTCACCGCCAGCCCACCGGTCCGGAAGGCACCGTCCGGGTCGGCGATCCGGTACGCCACGCACTGCCCGGTCCGGCGCAACCAGCTCAGCAGCGGATCGGCCGAACGCCCCAGGTCCGGCTCCGGCAACCGGGCTTCGATCAGCGTCGTCACCGGCACCGGCGGCGCCGCCACGCCGCGCGCGGAGACCACGAACGACGCGTCCACGGCCGACACCCGCATGCCAGGGCCGAGCACGTGCACCACGCCCGCCTCGATCAGCGCGATCAGCTCGGCGATCCGCCGCGCCGGCGGGCCGATCGACAGGAACGCGTTCTCCCCGGTGTACCAGCGCTGCACCTCGTCCCGGTAGGAGCCGCCGGTGATCCCGCCGTGGTCGATGACCAGCCGGATCTCGTTGCGCAGATCCCGCAGCACGTCCAGCGCCGCCTTCAGCGGCCCGGCGACGTTGCCCAGCTCGGCCTCGACCAGATCGCGCTCCAGGTGCTCCAGCAGCCAGCCGTGGAACTCGTCGCGGTCCGCGAAAACCCGCCCGGCGCAGGGACGCGTCACCCGGTCCCAGTCCCACCACTCGCCCGGCGGCACGCCGTAGCGGCGCAACACCGAGCGCTCGGCGATCTCGTCGTCGATCGCGCGCAGGTAGTCCCGGCGGAAGACCGCGGCGGTGCTCGCGCTGCGGTGCTGCCCGATCCAGGTCGTGTAGTACACCGCGCGGACCTCTTTGGACACCAACGGCCACACGTCGTCCACGAAACCCGGCGCAGCGCCCTCGGCGGCCCGCTGCTGAAGCCCGGCGATCACCTCCGGCGTCAGGAAAAGCGGTTCGTGCCGCCCCGACACGCCCTTCTGGTTCCGCCCGCGCGCGTGGTACGGCACGCCCCGGCGCGAACCGGCGTACAGCACCGGCTCGCGACCCGAGGGAACGTAGCGCAGCTTCCCACCAGCCGGCACGAACCGGCCGCCGCGCCCGGAAGTCAGCAGCGCCAGGTAGTCGAAGAAGTTCAGGCCCAGGCCGCGAAGCCCGACGGGCTCGCCAGGGACGATCGACGAGAGGTCCACTTCGGACGGACTGCTCGGCGGCACGTAGCGCAACCGGTACCGCCGCGCGAATTCCGCGAGATCGCGCGGCGCACCGGCGGACTCGGCGTCGACGTGCCCCTGCGCGAGAACCACGGCGTCCGCGGCCAGCACGCTGCCGTCGGCGAGCCGGACGCGCTGGTGCCGCGCATCGTCCTGCAGCGCGACGGCGGTTTCGGCGTGCAGCCGGATGGTCACGTTGGGCGGCGCGGTCGCGATCACGTGGTCCAGGAACCACGCCAGGTAGCGGCCGAACGCGGCGCGCGTCGGGTAGTCGTCCGGCCCGAGCGGCACCTCGTCCGGATCGGCGCGCGCCCACTCGTGCAAGCTCGGCCCGGTCCGGATCGGCCCCTCGCACTCCACGCTGTCGTCGGTGAACACGGTGACCTGCGAGGCGACCGTGTTCATCAGCAGCAGCGAGCTCTGCCCGGTCCACCACACCCGGCCACCCGCACCCACGCGCGGATCCACCAGGTGGACCTCGACCGGCTCCGCCGGGCCGACGAGTTCGCGGCTGTTGGCACAGATCCGCTCCAGCACCATCAGGCCACGCGGGCCCGCACCGATCACGCAGATCCGCATCGGAGTTCCCCTCGATCGCACGGCATCCTCGAATCTCCCGGCCGACATCGCACCGCCCGATTCAACGCCCGCGGGCACACCCCGCACAGCACGTCTTTCCGGGATATCGCGCGGCAAATCCGGCCGCCACCACGACAATCACGTGTTCCCGCGATGCCCCTCGGCGAAGAGGTCGATTAGAAAGATGTTGCACGACAGAACGTTTCGTCCCGGCGTCGGCTTCGGCGCGCCCCTCGCGATGAGGTGTCGATGAAACCATTGGTGCAGAAGTACGGCGGCACCTCGCTGAGCACCGCCGAACACGTTCGCCGGGTGGCCGAGCGCATCGACGCCGCCCGGCAGACCGGTCGCCCGACGGTCGCGGTCGTCTCGGCCCGCGGCGACACCACCGACCGCCTGCTGGCCGACGCCAAGCAGCTACACCCGCACCCCGCACCGCGGGAAACCGACCAACTGCTGGCCACCGGCGAGGTGGCCTCGGCCGCCCTGATGGCCACCGCCCTGCACCGCCGGGGCACCCGAGCCGTCTCGCTCACCGGCGCGCAGGCGGGCATCCGGACCACCGGGCCGCACGGCGCCGCGCTGATCGACACCATCGACACCCGGGCGGTGCGGGCCCACCTCGAACGCGGCTCCGTCGTGGTCGTCGCCGGCTTCCAGGGCATCGACCCGGCGGGGGAGCTGTTCACGCTGGGCCGCGGCGGTTCCGACACGACCGCGGTGGCGCTGGCCGCCGCGCTCGACGCCCGGTGCGAGATCTACACCGACGTCGACGCCGTCTACACCGCCGACCCCAGGCTGGTGCCGCGGGCGCGGCCGCTGCCGGAGATCGCGGCGCCGCTGATGGCAGAGATGGCCTTCGCCGGGGCGCGGGTGCTGCACGCGCGAGCCGTGGAACTCGCCGCGGTCCGCAACGTGCCGCTGCTGGTGGCGAGCGCCATGCACGACCGCCCCGGCACGACGATCACCGGAGGGAGCCCCATCGGCATGCTGGAGAAGGAAGGCTTCGTCGCCGCGATCACCCACGACGCGGACATCGCCCGGTTCACCATCCGGCTCGCCCCCGACGACCCGGAACGACCGCACCGGGCGCTGCGCGCCATCGCCGACCAGATCATCCCGGTCGACCTGGTGACCTGGGCGGACGACCGGCCGGCGCTGAGCTTCACGGTCGCCGGCGCCGCCGTCCACCAGGCGCGGCGGCAGGTGGAACTGGCCGTGCCCAACGCCGGCCGCGACGTGGCGGTGCAGCGCGAACTCGGCAAGATCTCCTTGCTGGGCACCGGAATGCTCACCCGGCCGGAATACGCCGTGCGAGTGCTGCGCACCCTCGAAGAGCTGGGCATACCCGCGAACTCCTTGCACACCAACCAGTTGCGCGTCTCGGTGCTGGTGCCGGCCGCGCACACCGCGGCGGCGGTGGCCGCGCTGCACGACGAATTCGAACTGGACCGACCCCGCCCCGATCCCGTCCCCACCTCGTGAACAGGAGGACCCGGTGTCCACCACCCGATCGTTCGGCGCGCAGCTGAGGCTCCGGCGGATGTCGCGAAACGGCGACGACCGCCTGCTCCTGGTGCCGATGGACCACTCCGTCACCGACGGCCCGTTACCGACGCCCGGCGGCCCGGCGAACCTCACGCCGCAGCTGGCCGCCAACGGCGTCGACGCGATCGTGCTGCACAAGGGCGCGCTGCGCTACATCGACCCGGCGGCGTTCGTGAACATGTCGCTGATCGTGCACCTCAGCGCCAGCACGGCGCACGCGCCGGACCCCGACGCCAAGTACCTCGTCGCCAGCGTGGAAACCGCGCTGCGACTGGGCGCCGACGCGGTGAGCGTGCACGTCAACCTGGGCTCGGCGGAGGAACGCCGCCAGGTCGCCGACCTCGCGGCCGTCGCGGAGGCCTGCGACGCCTGGAACCTGCCGCTGATGGCGATGATCTACCCGCGCGGCCCGCAGATCACCGACCCGCGCGACGTGCGCCTCGTCGCGCACGCCGCCACCCTCGCGGCCGACCTGGGCGCGGACCTGGTCAAGACCGTCTACCCGGGCACGGTCGAGGCCATGGCCGAAGTGGTGGACTCCTGCCCCGCCCCGATCGTCGCGGCGGGCGGCCCCCGCGTCGACGACGAAGCGAAGGTCCTCGCCCACGTCGAAGGAGTGCTGCGCGCAGGCGCGGCAGGTGTGGCGATGGGACGCAACATCTTCGAGGCCCCGGACCCCGGGGAGCGGGCCCGCCGGGTGGCGGCGCTGATCCACCCCGCCCGCGAGTTCACCGACGACCTGGTGCCGGAACTGGCCTCCTGACCAGCCCGGCCCCACCCAGCGCGGGGGACCGCCTGCGCGAAACCGAGTTCCGCCAAACAGTCACCGAGACCTGACCGAGGAGCGCGTGATGAGACTGACGTGGTTGGACGTCCGAGGTGTCGACGCCGAGATCAAGACCGCCATCGTCGAGGAGGCGGTGCACCAGCGGGTGAGCGCCATCGTGGCCGACGAGCCCGGCGAGCTGGTCGACCTGCCGCCGACGGTGCGCAAGGTGCTGCTGCCGCGCGGCCCGCTGCCCGACGACCTGGGGCCGGCGGACGTGGTGATCGTGGACCCGGAGCGCCACGGCGACCCGGCGGTGCTGGCGGCCCGCCACCCGGGCGTCGAGTTCGGGCCGTTCGTGGAGATCGTCGACGCGCCGACGCTGGAGGTCGCCTGCGAGGCGGCGCGCACCCAGCGGTGGAGCGTGCTGTGGTTCCGCGACCCGACGAAGATCCCGCTGGAGATCGTGCTCGCCGCCGCGGCCGGCGCCTCCGGCAGCATCGTCACGGTCGTCGAGGACGTCGAGGAGGCCGAGATCGTCTTCGGCGTCCTGGAGCACGGCTCGGACGGCGTGCTGCTCAAGCCGCAGCGCGTCGGCGACGCCACCGACCTGGTCGCGGCGTCCGCGGGCGGCTCGGCGGACCTGGAGCTGACCGAGCTGGAAGTGGTGCGCACCGAGCACGTCGGCATGGGCGAGCGGGCGTGCGTGGACACCTGCACCTACTTCCGCGAGGACGAGGGCATCCTCGTCGGCTCGCACTCCAAGGGCATGATCCTCTGCGTCAGCGAAACGCACCCGCTGCCGTACATGCCGACCCGCCCGTTCCGGGTCAACGCCGGGGCGATCCACTCCTACACCGTGTCCCACCAGGGCCGCACCAACTACCTGAGCGAGCTGAAGTCGGGCAGCAAGGTGCTCGCGGTGGACACCAAGGGCCGCACCCGGGTGGTCACGGTCGGCCGCGTCAAGATCGAGAGCCGGCCGCTGATCTCGATCGAGGCGGTCAGCACCACGGGCCAGCAGGTGAACCTGATCCTGCAGGACGACTGGCACGTCCGGGTGCTGGGGCCGGGCGGCGTGGTCCTCAACAGCACGGAGCTCAAGCCGGGCGACCGACTGCTCGGCTACCTGCCTGCGGAGGACCGTCACGTCGGCTACCCGATCAAGGAGTTCTGCCTGGAGAAGTGATCCGACGCAGGTGAAGGGCCCTCGCCACCGGCTCCCGGCGGCGAGGGCCCTTCGCTGTTCGGGGCGGGGTGACAGGAAGGTTCCCATGCTGTCAGGCGGGCCGCGGGCGGGTCTGGTGACAGGAAAGTTCCCATGCTCACAATCGGCAGTGCACAATTTAGTTGTGCACAACTAAATTTCGCGCTACCTTGTCCGTGTGGATGAGTCGAGGTTGGCGTTGGACCGGCAGGTCTGCTTCGCGCTGTACAGCGCTTCGCGGGCGTTCACCGGCCTGTACCGGCCGGTCCTGGAGGAGCTCGGGCTCACCTACCCGCAGTACCTGGTGATGCTGGTGCTGTGGGAGCACGAGTCGGTGACGGTCAAGGAGCTCGGCGCCGCCCTGCGGCTCGACTCCGGCACCTTGTCGCCGCTGCTGAAGCGGCTGGAGGCGCGCGGCCTGCTCACGCGCCACCGCAGCTTCGCGGACGAGCGGTCGGTAGCGGTCGCGCTTACGGAGGACGGTGCGGACATGCGGGCGCAGGCCCGGTGCATCCCGGACCGGATGGTGGCCGCGACCGGACTGCAGATCGACGAGCTCGAACAACTGAAGTCCACATTGGAACGCCTGACGGCCGCCCTGGATTCGGCGGCGCAGCACCAGGCGGAAGACAAGCGAGAGGGTCAGCGATGACAGTGCTCTACACGGCCGAAGCCACGGCGACCGGCGCGGGCCGGGACGGCCGGACCCGGTCCTCGGACGGCGTCCTGGACCTCGACCTCGCGGTGCCGAAGGAGATGGGCGGCCCGGGCGGTGCGTCGACCAACCCCGAGCAGCTCTTCGCCGCCGGGTACGCCGCGTGCTTCCACGGCGCACTCCAGGTGGTGGCGCGCCGCGCCAAGGCCGACATCAACGATTCGTCGGTCACCGCCGAGGTGGGCATCGGCCGCAACGACGCCGGCGGATTCGGCCTCAGCGTCGCCCTGGTCGTCGACCTGCCCGGCCTGCCGCGCGAGCAGGCGCAGGAACTCGTCGCCGCGGCGGACCAGGTCTGCCCGTACTCGAACGCGATCCGCGGCAACGTCGAGATCGAACTCCGGGTCGCCTGACTCAGGAGAACAGCACGTAGATCAGGCCGGAGCTGCCGGCGAGCACCGCCAAGACGGCGACTGCCGCCGGCAGCGCCCCGCCGGGCAACGGGATCTCGGCGTGCAGCCTGCGTTCGCCCCGAAGATGTCGGTGCCAGACGAGCCAGCTGATGGCAAGCCCGAGCGGCAGGGTGAGCGCGCCGCAAACCGCTGCCGCGATGACGCTCTCGTGCGCGAGGAGTCGCAGTAGCACCAGCAATCCGACGACGAACGCGAGCGCGGTGCGAAGCCACGCGAGGGTGGTCCGCTCGACTTGCAGCCCCGGATCCCAGGGCCCGTCGGGGCGCTCCACGTCAGAACCCGGTCACGAACAGGAGCACGCAGGCGGCCACGCCGATCGCGCCCAGCCCGTAGCCGAGGACCGGCGCCAGCCGCGGCGCAGGCAGCGGCCGGCCGAGACGCAGCGCCCGCTCAGTGGTCCACCAGCGCGTGAAAGCCGTTGCGCTACTGAGAACTCCAGCGAGCAGCAGCAGGACCGCCAACGCGGTCCGCAGTGGACTCGGCTGACCGGTGGCCGCGCTCAGCGCCTCGACGCCGACGCCGCCGGCCATCAGCGCCAGCGCGGTGCGGATCCACGCCAGGAAGGTGCGCTCGTTGGCCAGGGTGAACCTCGGGTCGGGATCGGAGCCGTCCCGGTACAGCCGCCGCGGCCAGCGCGCATCGCAGTCTTCTCGGTCGGTCGCCATGGGGTCACGGTAACCCGAACGGCGGTATGGCGAGAGAACTTGTTCCGCAGTTCACGGCACGCGTCGGGCCCCGCACGCGGCGGGGCCCGACGACGGCATCAGAACGAGAACACCTTGCCGGTCGCGACACCGGCGACGCATTCGTTCGAATAGGTCTTCTCGAAGGTGACCGGCCTGCCCTGCCACCTGCCTTGAGCGGTGAGCGTCACCGGTCGGTACACCAGCGGACACGTGGAGTTACCGGTGCTGAGCAGGTTGAAGTCACCGTTGACGTCTCTCAGCGCCTGACACGCGTCCTGCGCGTACGGGTGCGAGCCGCCGGCGGGCTCGCAGGTCAGGAGTGCGTTCCGGACGTCGTCGCGGCCTTCGCCGCGGACCGACAGGTTCATCACGGTGCCGTGCGCGGCCGACGCTGGTTGTGCGTGGGCGAGCGCCGGGGCCAGCGCGGTACCGGCCAGCGTTGCGGCGGCGAGCAAGGTTCGGCCGATGAGCCGTTTTGCAGCCATTTCGTCAATCCTCCTGGGTTGGTGAAGCAGACGATTCGCTTCTCTTTATCGCCGAGGCTGAGCGAAATGCGGCAGATGCGACGGCGGATCACTGAAACGTGGTTCGCCCGAACCGGTTTCCATCACGAGCCGTCACGAAAAGGCGTTGCCCCATAGGGCGGGAAGTCGCCCACAAGCAGTGCGCTGCTCTATAAGGTGGTGGACCTTTTGTCGATCACTGGTCATTGTGGTGCGGAACCACGTGACGCCGGGCGGCTCTCCGGTGTCCGCAACAGACGGGAGGCCTGATGGCGACGGTACCTGCGGGGCCGGACACCGCCACGGTGCGCAAGGCGGCGTTCGCCAGCGCGGTGGGCAACACCATCGAGCTCTACGACTTTCTGATCTACGGCACCGCCGCGGCCGTGGTGTTCAACAAGCTGTTCTTCCCGGCGGGAGACCCCTGGGTGGGGGCGTTGCTCGCGTTCGCCACCTTCGGCGCGGGCTTCCTGGCGCGGCCCCTCGGCGCGGCGGTCATCGGGCACTTCGGCGACGTGGTGGGCCGCAAGCTGATGCTGGTCATCACGCTGAGCGTGACCGGCGTGTGCACCGCGGCGATCGGGCTGCTCCCGACCTACCAGCAGGTCGGGGTCTGGGCGCCGGTGATGCTCGTGGTGCTGAGGCTCGTGCAGGGCTTCTTCCTCGGCGGCGAGCAGGGCGGTGCGGTGCTGATGGCCGTCGAGCACGCGCCGCCGCACCGCCACGGCTGGTACGGCGGGTGGACCTTCCTGGGCTCGCCGAGCGGCATGTTCCTGGCCACCGGGGCGTTCGCCGGCGCGACCGCGATCTCCGGCGACGCGTTCCTGGCCTGGGGCTGGCGGATCCCGTTCCTGGTGAGCCTGGTGCTCGTGGGCGTCGGCCTGTACGTGCGGCTGCGGCTGGCGGAGAGCCCGGAGTTCGCGAAGATCCGGGAACGCGGACAGCGGGCCCGCCTGCCGGTCGCCGAGGCGTTCTCCAGCTCCTGGCGGCAGATCCTGCTGTCGGCGGGTGTCAACCTCGGCTTCAACACGTTCATCTTCATCCTGACGACGTTCCTGCTGACCTACGGAACGGAGAAGCTCGGCGTCACCCGCGACGTGATGCTGCTCGGCAGCCTGTGCGGATCGGCGGCGCAGATCGCCGGAATCCTGCTGTTCTCGCACCTGTCCGACCTGCTCGGCCGCACCAAGGTGATGCTCGGCGGCGGCATTTTCCTGGCGCTGTACGCGTTCCCGATGTTCTTGCTGCTGGACACCGCGAACCCGGCGCTGATCGTGCTGGCGATGACGCTGGGATACGCGGGCTCGGCGGCGGTCTTCGGCCCGATGGCGGCGTTCTGCGCGGAACTGTTCGCGACGAAGGTCCGCTACACCGGCGTTTCCCTGGGCTACCAGAGCGGCTCGGTGCTGGGCGGCGGGCTTTCGCCGGTGGTGGCGACGGCGCTGCTGACCGCTTCCGGCGGAGCGTCCTGGCCGATCGCGGCCTACCTGGTGATCGGCGCGCTGATCACGGTGACGTGCCTGGTCATCACCGGCGAACCGACGCGCTGGGCCCGCGAAGCGGAACCCGCGACGACCTGACCAACCGCCGGGCGACGTCGCGCCGGATGTGCCGGGGACGAGACGAGGACTTGTCGTCACGGTGACGGAAATTCCCGTGTCAAGCCGCCAGGGACTGAGGTTGCCCCTGTGAACCGGACACCCTGATCCCAGGCAGTAGTTGCCTGAGCAAGGATGTCTCTGTGTCAGGTTCGTCGAAGTTTCCCGAGCAGTTCCGCAAGGATGCGGTCGAGTTGGCCCGGTCCTCGGATCGCCCGTTACGGCAGGTCGCCCGCGAGCTTGGGGTGAACCACGAGACGCTGCGGAACTGGGTCCGCACCGCCGAACGCGCTGAGACCGCGTCGCCGGGCAGCGTCTCCACGAGCGAGCAGGAAGAGCTGCGGGCGCTGCGTAAGCGGGTGGCCGAGTTGGAGCTGGAAAAGGAGATTCTCCGCAAGGCAGCCGCCTA
>NZ_FNOK01000124.1 GCF_900106995.1 Saccharopolyspora shandongensis | reverse complement strand
TTCCGCCCACCACTGATGATCACAGACAGCAGGCCAGCCAGTGTTCACGAGGTCCTGAGACACAAACTGTTCACGAGGTCCTGAGCGAAGACAGGGTGATATGGCGCCCCAAAACGCTCACGGCCCGGACGTCGTTACCTGGTCAGGAAGATCGGATTCGTCATCGCCACCATCCGACCGGCCCGGCGAACCTCCGCGCGTGCCCAGCGCGTGTAGCGCGGGTAGGTCGTCCACCGCGTGGTGAGCGAGCCGGTGGCGGGGACTTCCGCGGTGTGCTCCGGCCCCACCTGGTCCAACAGCCGCACGGTCGTGCCGGGCACGCCGCTGACGGTCAGCTCGAACGTCACGGGTGTTCCCCTGTCGGCGGCGAGCCCCTCTCCGATGCCTGCTGTGCGCCGACCGTCAGTCGCCGTGAAATCCAGCTGCACGGCAGACGATTCGGCGAGCCATGAGCGCCCCGCACGCAGCCCGGCGAGCAGGTCCTCCCGCCGCAGGCGGTCCGCGAGCACGACGGTTTGCGGGCTTCCGACGACGTGTTCCGGGTTGTGCGCGTCGGAGTTGCCGATCAGCGGAATCCAGTGGCCGGTGCGCAGCAGCCCGTCCCAGTGGTTGACCGCCGCTTCCTCCTCGTCGGTCCAGCCCTGGTTCCACACCTCGACGAGATCCGCCAGCTCGTAGGCGAACTCGTAGGTGCAGCCGAAGCAACTGGCGAACGGGTGCGCGGCGGTGACCAGACCGCCCGCCTTGTGCACCTGGTCGACGAAGCGCCGGAAGCTGCGCGGGTCGTCGGCGCGGTAGCGCCAGTCGATCCAGGTCCCGGGCGGCAATCCGATCGCCGGCCAGTGCCCGGAACGTGTCGTCACCTCTTCACCGTTGAGGATCAGCAGGTCGTCGGTCGCGTGCTCGCCCCACTGCAACGAGGCCGACGAAGTGTTGTGCTCGGTGGAGGTGATGAAGTCCAGGCCGGCGGCGCGGGCGGCCGCGACCAGCTCCGCGGGGGTCCGGCGGCCGTCGGAGTGCACGGTGTGCAGGTGGCAGTCCCCGCGGTACCACGCGCGCCCCCGCTCCCGGGCTGGCGCGGTCTCGGGAGCGGGGTTGGGGCGGGCCGGCACACCGGCCGGGCCGAACCGCAGTGTGATGTCGACTCGGTAGTTCATCCCCTGCGGCGCCACGGTGTAGGGGCCGAGGATGACGTGCCAGGTGCCCGGTGTGACTGGGCCCGGCAGGTAGCCCGGGGTGGCGCCGGCGGCGCTGATGGTGAAGCGGTCGCGAAACCCGCCCGACCAGCCGCGGAAGCCGCGCGCGTTGCCCAGCTCGTGCCCCTCTGGGCCGAAGATGCCGATGTCGCAGGCGTTTCCGCGGGTCCCGGGCGGGACCGCGGGCTTGTCGTAGGAGTAGACGACCTCGATCTCGGCCACCCCGCGCGGCACCTCGACCGGCAGGTAGAACCAGTCTTCGATGCTCGGCCCGAAGGTGCCGGTGACGGTGCGGGTCTCCGCGCCCGCGGCCTGTTCGGCGAAGGCCACGCCCGGCAGCAGGTTCGCCGCCGCGATGACTCCTCCCGCGGCCAGGAAACCGCGCCTGCTCAGCAGATCCACCCATACCTCCCATGGTCGAAGTGCCATGGATCCAACCGCCGCGACCTGACCTCAGCGAACACGGCGGATGAACCCCGCGCGGCGGGCGGCGGAATTCACCGCCCGGTGTGCGATGAGTTTTCGCCGACCTCCGCGTCTAACCGGGAAGCACCGCAGGCGAACAGCGAGGAGGACCATCCGGTGGACGAGCGAACCGCGATCGAGCCGGAGCTCTTCGGCGATGCCGCAACGCTGTTGGAGCGCGCCACCTGCTACGTCCTCGGCGCTGCGGCCGACATCACCACCGCGACGCTGGCCCACGCGACACCGTGCGCAGGCTGGGACCTCCGGACGCTCGTCACCCACGTCAACGATTCAATGGCCGTTGTCGCCGAAACGCTCGCATCCCGCGTTCCGGATGACGGCGAGGACTCCGCCGCGCCGGTCGCAACATTGCGCAGTCGCGCCAGGTTCCTGCTGGAAACCAGCCTCGGGCATCCGGACGACGTGCACGTCGGCGGATTGCCCCTGGACGGCCGGATCGCCGCAGCGACCGGTGCGTTGGAGATCGCCGTGCACGGCTGGGACATCGCCCGGTCGTGCGGGCGGGACTCCCCGATCCCGGACAGCCTCGCGACGGCGCTGATCCGGCTGGCACCGATGGTCGTCACCGAGGAAACCCGCCCGTTCCTGTTCGGACCGCCCGTCGCGTGGCCCCGGCAGGCCCCACCGGGCGAACGGCTCGTCGCACACCTCGGGCGCAATCCGGTAGCGAGGCCGGACGGCGGCCTCATTCCTCGCGGCTGAGCGTGTTCCAGTGCAGCTTTTCCCGTTCGCGCTTGGGCAAAGCGGCGACGACGAGGTCGTAGGAGTCCTCGATCATGTCCAGCACGAGCGGATCGGGCACGGAGCCGTCCAGGACGACCGTGTTCCAGTGCCGCTTGTTGAGGTGGTAGCCGGGCGTGATGGCCGGGTACGTCCCGCGCAGCTGAACCGCCAGCTCCGGCTCGCACTTGAGGCTGACCCGCAACGGGTCACCGCCCAGCCTGCTGATGGCGAAGATCTTGCCGGTGACCTTGAAAACGCTGTTCGTGTCGTCGAAGGGGAACTCTTCGCGCGCACCGGTGAGCGCGAGGCATGCGTTCTTGAGCTCCTGCGGCGTCATGCGAGCAGCGTATCGACCGCCACCTCCCGGCCGGCGTTGATCCGCCCCCAAGATGGTTAATTTCATTCAACACTGAAGCGATAGTGACTATAATTTTTTATGAGCGCGCAAAAGGGCTGGAGCCCGCCGCGGGCGCGTCGCGGCGGGCTCCAGGCCTGTTTCGATCAGTAGCGGTAGTGGTCCGGCTTGTACGGGCCGTTGACATCGACACCGATGTAGGCGGCCTGCTCCTTGGTCAGCTTGGTCAGCTTCACA
>NZ_FNOK01000067.1 GCF_900106995.1 Saccharopolyspora shandongensis | reverse complement strand
GCTCCGATCGACCCGGTCGTGGGCACCCGATAACCCTGCCCGCCCCGCCCGAACACCGACATGAGGATCTTCATTGCCGACCGGTAGGACTCGTGCGGAAACAGGCACAAGGCAAGCGTGAAGTAGAACATCAGCCGGGCAGGCAGTGCGCGAGTCCGCTGTTCTCTACGCCAATACTGATCAATAACTCGATCGACCAATTCCACAGGGAACGTTCGGGTCAGCACACCGATGGCAGCCTGATCGGCCACGCTGACACCCGCGCCCGCCCCTACCTCAAGATCCACAAGCACGCAGGCTACCGGCCACGCGATGACCTAAACGACCGGCATTGGGGCTAGGCGTGGATCCTGGTGCTCGGCGCGCGCTCCTGGGGACCCTTGAGCGTACGCTCCGCGCTTAGAGTGCGAGGCGGCATTCGCGCGAGGTAGACGGCCGAATTTTGTCCGTTTTATGCCGCTGTTGTTCGTCTTGTGGTGGGCAAATCGAACATTGAGGAAGAAGCCCCCATATCTTCTGGGCTGCGAAATTGCTTACCATTCATCGGGAACCGTCTCCGGGTGCCGTAACGTCCAAGCAGTCACCGCAGCGGAAATCCGACGATGACGACTCCTCTGCGGGCTCGTTTCTGCGCTGAGGGGGTGCTGTCTTGACTGATTTGAAGATGACGCCGGGCACATTGACCGGCCACGGCCAGGGCTGCGAGAGCCTGGCCGACAAGTTCGGCCAGCTCGCCGACCTGCTCCACCAGGCCAAGGTCGACGATGAGTGCTTCGGCCCCATCGGCGACGCCGTGGGCCTGAGCAGCAAGTACTTCGAAAACCTGGACTCCTGCAAGGACTTGGCGTCCAAGGCGCAGGAGTTCCTGCAGCACATGAAGGAATCGCTGGACGAGACGGTCAAGGACTACGCGGAGACCGAGCAGCAGATCTCGGACATGCTGAAGAAGGCCGGAGAGGGGCTTGGCGGATGAGCGCGCCGCAGGGACCGGGTGACCTCCAGAGCCTGAACAAGGGCGACGGAAACTCGAAGAACTGGTTCGAGCAGGCCGCCGGCCGCGGCTCCTCGCTGGTCGGCACGAGCCAGGACCTCAACGACGCCTCGTCGCCGCCGGAGTGGGGCGTGGCCATGGTCTCGGCGCGCGCGGAGCAGCTGGAACTGCTGACCAGCCCCGGCCAGTCGCTGATGAGCAACGGCCTCGGCTTCCTGGTGTCGATCGTGCTGAGCCCGCTGATCGAGCTCGCGGAGTTCGCCATCGGCGACCCGGAGCAGATGCGCGCCACCGGCGAGGGCTGGGAGAACGTCGCGAAGTGGCTCGACGAGGTCGCCGAGCAGGAGCCGCAGCGGGCGAAGGCCACGGCGGAGACCTGGGTCGGCAAGGACGGCGACGCGTTCCGGCAGCAGATGACGGAGTTCGGCGACGGCGCGAAGGCCCTGGCCGCGGATGTCCGTGACCTCAAGGGCACGCTGGACATGATCGCGGACATCTTCGACATGTTCGTCGAGTTCGTCATCGACATCATCACCGAACTGGTCATCGGCCTGATCGTGCAGTGGCTGGCGGCGCTGGCGGCGTCCTGGATCACGGCGGGTGCATCGGTGGCGACCGCGGGTGCGACGACCACGGTGCAGGTCGGCTCCACCGGCGTGCGCATCACCATGCGGGTCACCAAGATCCAGATGCAGATCGCGAAGCTGGTCAAGCGCCTCGAAGAGATGCTGCAGAAGGTCCGCGAGGTCGGCAAGCTCCGCAAGGTCATCGACAAGATGAACGAACTGCGCAACGGCGGGAAGGTCTCCCAGTTCGTGGCGCGCAGGCTGGACTCGAACCCCATGTTCAACACCCTCACGAGGGCGGGCGACGACTTCGCCTCGACCACGGGCAACCGGTTCATGCAGGGTGTGACCGGTTCGGAGGCGCTCTCCGGCAACCTGGCCCAACGATTCCTGACGAACACCCTCGGCGGCCAGACCCGCTTCACCGGTGCCCTCTTCGACGCGGGTATGACCAACGCCAAGGACGCGGCGATCGAGCAGGGAGCCGAGTACGTCTACGGTAAGGGTGAGGACCAAGCGACCGGTCAGATGAACGAACAAGAGCGGAAAGCGGCGCAGGAGAAGGGCTTCTCGTGATCGAAGTCGTCGCGTTGCGGCAGTCGTGGGCGCAACCGGGTGAGCCGATCTGCTGGGTGATCGACGCGCAGGGCAAGTACCTCTTCGAGGTGGCCGGCCGGGATGCGACCGGCAACCCGAAGAAGGGCTTCGCCTCGCGCATCGCCGGTGGGGTCGGCGGTGCGTTGCTGGAGATCGCGGACGGTGCCCTCGGCGGCAGCGAGGCGAACTACCAGGACGCACCGGCGGGCGTGGTGGTAGGTGGCCAACCCGACTGCGCGGCGGCCTCGCTGGTCGACGTCTACCGGCAGCACGGCGGCCGGGCGGTGTGGGTGCTCTCCGACCGCCGCATGGCGCTCGTCGGTGTTTCGGATCCCGAGGAGACGCCCGCGGCCGAGACGGGATCCCTGTTCAGCCGCGCGCGGCGGATGGGAGCCGGGCTGCTCTCCGGCGGGGGCGACGACGGCAGCGCCGCCGAGCCCGCCGAGGTGGTCGACGACGGGCCGGCACCGCCGGTCGTGCGAAGCCTGGGCGAATGGCCGAGATCCGTCGTCGCGGCGTGCGACGTGATGACCCGCAAGCTCGGCCGGGAGTACAAGGCCGGGAAGACGCACTACCTGAAGATCCAGCTCGCGGACGGTTCCGCGCTGGAGATCGGCCCGTCCGCGGCCGAAGACGACGGGCGCAGGCTGGTAGCGATGAGCTACGGCCGGGCATGACGGGAGCCGTGGTGGGACGCAGTACTTCGTCGATGGTGAAGCTCCTGGTGAAGCACTGGGTGCAAAGCTCTGAGCAGCTCGTCTACGTGTTCGGCGGCGACGAGCGCGAAGGCTACGTCGCGTCCACGATCCAGGGCGTCAACCGCGTGCCGCACTTGGTGGCCGGCCCGACCGTGCAGCTGGCCGAAAAGCACCGCACGAGCCCGGTTCCCATGAAGGCGCTGCGCAGCGGCGCCTTCATGGGCGACGAGCTGGTGCACGACCCCGGGTTGTGGGGGCTCGTGCAGGCGGGGACGCCGACCGAGGTCGCGGTTCGGCTCGGCGACAACCTGACCGCAGCCGGGAACGCGAGCTTCCTCGCCGTTTCCAGCCATCGGGTCGGGGTCGTGGTCGAAACCGAGCACCTCCACACCGAGACCGAGCAGCCCGCCCCGGAGGAACCGGCCGAGGGGTTTTCCCTGCTGGGGGCGGCGAAATCGGTGGTTCGAGGCGTGACGTCGTTGGGCGGGGACGCCCCGGACAACCCCGTCACGTGCGGTTTCGAGGTCCCGATGAACTTCATCCGGGAGATCGCCCCGGTGCCGATGGGCCGAGGCGGAAAGCCGTTGAGGTTCCTCCGCTTCTGGTTCGCGGACGGATCGTCGCTGAGCATCAAGCACGCTGAAGCCGAACGCACCGCCGAAACAATCCGCCAGAACATCCGCTGACCAACGTGCAACCGCGCGGCGAGGACGTCAGAGCCGAGCTACCTGGTGGCGTTGTTGTTCGCGTTCACCGCCGTGATCTTCCTGTTCACCTGACGCTATGACTCCGCCCACGGCGTCGGCACGGGATCGGCAACTGCGGACAGCGCTTCGGCGAGTTCGGCGACCGCCGGGCGCTGCTGCGGATCCTGGCGCAGGCACGCGTCGATCGCGGTCGACATCGCCTTGGGCAGCCGCCGCTGGGTTCGGATCGGAGGTGCCGGATCGGTCAGCTGCGGGCACCGCGCCTGCAACGACGACACCGACTCGAAGTTCGTCGGTTCGCCGGAGGTTCCGACGTCGAACGGCTGGATTCCGGTCGCCGCCCCGTAGAGGACCAGGCCGATTCCCCAGACATCGGTCTCCGGGCCCAGCATTCCGCTGCGAATCTGCTCGGGCGCCATGGCGCAGGGCGTTCCCGCTCTGCCGCGGCTGGGACCGGGTTGGCGGGCGAAGTTGAGATCGATGACGCGAGCCCTGCCCATGTCCGCGATGATGTTGCCCGGGTTCAGGTCGAGGTGCAGGTAGCCGCGGTCGTGCATGTACGCCATCGCCGAGCACAGGTGCTGGCCCAGGTGGGCGAGCTCGGCGGCGGTGAGCCGACGGGTCCGCGTTTCGATCAGGTGCGAAAGCGTCGCCCCGGACAGGGTTTCCAGCACCACGACCGGACCGTGCTCCCCGGCGACGAGGTCGTACGCCCGCACGATGTGCGGGTGGGTGAACGACAGCAGCAGGCGACCTTCGAGCTCCAACCTCTCCCGAACGCCCTCGTGGTGCGCCAGGTCCGGGCGCACGGACTTGATGAAGCACCGGCAGTACCGCTGCTCGCTCCAGGCGTCGTAGGTGTCGAGTTCCCGTCCCCGGCGCATGTGCTGGATGACCCGGTAACCCGGAGTGATCTCGTAGCCCGGTGGGAGTGGTTCCGGCGCGGATTCCGTCGGCTCGGGTGCGGTGCTGATCGCTGTCATCGAAACTCCTATCGGTGGATGCCCCGCTTCGGCCGCGGGGAGCAGGTCATGCTGTCTCCCGTTCGGGGACCGGAGTGGCTTGATCGCGTTCGTGCAGCCGGTACAGCTCCGCGTACCGGCCCCCGCGGCCCATCAGCTCGGGGTGCGTGCCGGCTTCGGCGATCCGGCCGTGGTCGAGCAGCAGGATCTGGTCGGCGTCCCGGACGGTGATCAGGTTGTGGGACACGACGATCGTGGTGCGGCCCTCCATCAGGCGGCGCAGTGGCGCGAGCACGCGTGCGGTCGCGGCCGCGTCGAGCCCGACCGTCGGCTCGTCGAGCAGCAGGATCGGGGCGTCGCGGATCATCGCGCGGGCGATGGCGATCCGCTGCCGCTGCCCGCCGGAGAGCAGCCGCCCGTGCGGGCCGACCCGGGTCTCGTAGCCGTCGGGCAACCCGGTGATGAACTCGTGCGCGTCGGCGGCGCGGGCTGCGCGCACGACATCGTCGTCGGTGGCGTCCGGCTTCCCCCAGAGGATGTTCTCCCTGACGCTCATGTCGAGCGCGAGGACGTCTTGGAGCACCACCGAAACGTTGTGGCGCACCGATTTCTGCGGCATCGAGCGCAGATCCGTGCCGTCGAGGGTGATCGCGCCGGAGTCCGGGTCGTAGAACCGCAGCAGCAGTTTTCCGGTGGTGGACTTGCCCGATCCGCTGGCGCCGACGAGGGCGATCGTCTGCCCGGGCGCCGCGGTGAAGCTGATCCCCTGCAGCACATCGCGCTCCGCGTGCGGGTACCGGAAGGTGACGTCGTCGAACGTGACCACGCCGCGCGCGCGGTCCAGTCGCCGCGGGCGGACGGGGTCATGCACGGTCGGCTGCTGGTCGAGCAGCTCGATGACGCGTTCGGCGCTCGCGGCGGCCGCGAAGACGGTGTTGCTGAGCTGGCCGAATCCGCGCACCGGCGAGTAGAGCTGGCTGAGGAAGCCGAGGAACACCAGCAAGCCGCCCAGCGAGATGGTGTTCTGGGTCAGCTGCCAGGTGCCCAGGCCCACGATGATCAGCACCCCGGCCAGCTCCAGGAGCTGGACCATCGGCGCGAACAGCGCTTTGAGCCTGGTGGCGACCAGCTCGGCGGCGAAGCTCCCGAGGTTTTCGCGGTGCAGGCGGTCGGTTTCGGAGTTCTCCCGTCCGTACGCCTTGACCAGCGCGGCGTTGCTCAGGCTCTCCTCCGCGACCGAACTGATCGATCCGGTGCGCTGCCGCTTCTCGCGCGAGGCGGCTTTGATCCGGCGTGAGAAGAACCGCGCGGTCAGCCAGAAGGCCGGAATGGTCACCAGGGACACGATGGCCAGCTGCCAGCTCAGCACGAACAGCGCGCCCGTGAACAGCACGATCTTGAACGCGTAGGAGATCGTCTGGGTGAGCCCGGACAGCACCAGGTTCTCGATCGCCGCGATGTCGCCGGTGATCCGGGACAGGGTGTCGCCGATCTTGCGCCGTTCCAGGAACTCCACGGAGAGTTCGTGGAGGTGCCGGAACAGGTCGGTGCGCAGTTCGAGCAGGAACCGCTCGGCCAACCAGGTGGACAAGTACCGGTCGCCGAACGAGATCAGCCCGGACAGCAGCGTGACGACCACGTAGGCCGCGGCGAGCCCGAAGAAGAGGCTGAAGTCGCGCGGCACCAGGACCTTGTCGACGAGGATCTTGAAGAACCAGATGGTGGCCGCGTCGAGGACGGGCGCGATCAGGATCAGCGCCATCACCACGCACAGCCACCCTCGGTAGGGGCGCAGGTACGGCCAGAAGCGGCGGAAGATCTCGCGGACGCTGACCGGCGGCGCCGCTTCCGGCGTTTCTCCGGGGCCGCTGGTGTCGACCCCGAACAGGTACCGGATTCTGGAGAAGAAGTTGGTGTTCGCCATGGTTGAAGGGCATCCGGCGGCGGCACCTGGCGATGCCGCCGCCGAACGGTCCAGTTACCAGAAACACCCGTTGTTGATGCTGATGAATCTGCGACTGCAGAAGCGCCTGCTGAAGCAACGGCCGCTGAAACCGCCAAAGCCGCCCCACGCGGGTGCGAGCCCAGTGAAGACCATGACATCTCCTCGTGTGTCGTGTTTCTTGTTGGGAAGGGCCCGATCCCCCCGGGGTAACGCTTGTCGGACAAGCGTTTTCGGGCCCGTGTCTGGGCTTTCCGGTCCTCCTGGCGGTCAAACGCCTCGGACGCCAGATTTTTTCGTCCCGACGCCGCGGGATGTTGGTTCCTACCGGAGTTGATCAGTCATCGCGCCACTGCCACCGGGGCGAATCCCGCGGATTACGCGCCCGAGAAGACTATTTGCGATCGGGAACGGTTGGTCGCCGCTGTTCACCGGCCTGGTCGCTCGCCCGGGATGACCCGGGCGGCCGGCGGTCGTCTAGGGTCGTTCTCGCAGCTGACGGTTCGGAGGACTGATGGACGACGTGCCTCTGCTGGGTGGGCGCTACCGGTTGGGTGCTCGCTTGGGTAGCGGTGGCATGGCAGACGTGTACCGGGCGATGGACACCCGGTTGCAGCGCGTGGTCGCCGCCAAGTGCTTCCGCTCCGGAACCGATGCCACCGGACGGGAGCGGTTCGCCGAGGAGGCCCGGATCCTGGCCGGGCTGAGCCACCCCGGCCTGGTCACGGTGCACGACTTCAGCGCCAGCGAGGACGAGCTCTACCTGATCATGGAGCTCGTCGAGGGTCCGGCGTTGTCCGACGTGATCGCCGAGGGACCGCTGCCGCCGGAACGGGTCGCCGACCTCGGCGGCCAGCTGGCCTCCGTGCTGGCGCACGTGCACGACAACGGGATCGTGCACCGGGACGTGAAGCCGTCGAACGTGCTGATCGCAGGCGACGGCAAGGCCTTCTTGACCGATTTCGGCATCTCCCGACTGGCCGACGCGGTAGCGCGGATGACCAGTTCCGGGATCATCGTCGGCACCGCCACCTACATGGCACCGGAGCAGGTCAGCGGCGGTGACGTCGGCCACCCGGTGGATGTGTACGCGCTCGGCCTGGTGCTGCTCGAATGCGTCACGGGCAAGGTCGAGTACCCCGGTGCGGGCGCGGAAAGCGCCGTGGCGAGGCTGGTGCGCGCGCCGGAGGTGCCGATCGGCATCCCGACGCACCTGCACCGGGCGCTGCTGGCGATGACCGCCGCCGACCCCGAGCGGCGGCCCACCGCCGCGCAGAGCGCGGACCTGCTCAGCGGCAAGGCCACCGAGGTGATCCCGCGGATTCCGGCCGCGCCGCGCACCGAACCGCAGCGCCCGCCCCAGCCGCAGAACCGGCCGATGACGCAGCACCTCCCGGTGGAAGAACTGCGCACCGAGCGGCCGAACCGGCGGCCGCTGCTGCTCGCCGGAGGTGCGCTGCTGGTGCTGCTGATCGCGCTGATCACGTACTTCTCGTTGCCCGAAGCGCCTGTCGCGCCGACGCTGCCACCGGCGTCGGGCCCAGCGGGTGTGGGGCGCTTGCCGGAGGATCTCGCCAACTTGGAAAGGCTGGTCCAAGGATGAAACGCGTTCTGCTGCCGGCTTTCGCGCTGTTGCTCGCCGGTTGCGGCAGCGCGCCCGAATCGGCCGATCCGCAAGTCCGCCAGCAGCTCAGCGCGCAGGTGGAGGCGGTGAAAGCCGCCGCGCTGGGCAACGATCGCCCCGCCGCCGAGGCCGCTCTCGCCGAGCTGAACCGGCAGATCGCCACCGCGCAGGCGCAGGGCAAGCTCGCGCCGGACAACGCCCGGGTGATCCTCACCGCGGCGGACCGCGTCGCCGAGGACGTGCGCACCATCCCGCTGCCCGAGCCCCCGCAGCCGGTGATCGTGACGGTTACCCCGGAGCCCCCGCCAGTCCAGCAGGACGAGGACCAGCGCGGGCCGGGCAACCAACAGCACCAGAAGGATTGGGAAAAGCAGCGGAAGGAATGGGAACAACAGTGGAAGCAATGGCAAAACCAGCGGCAGAACAACGGTAAGAACCAGGACTGACGGGGAATTTCCCGATCTCCGATCGTTGGGTGATTCCGATCCCGAACAATGGTTGTGCCAATTTCGGCTCGTGTGGCAGGGTTCCGCTCGCACCACAACCTCGGACGGGAGGCGGACCTTGCGCAAGGAACTCGCAGCCGGCGCGGTCGCGGCCGGACTTCTGCTGACGGGCTGCAGCACGGGCGCGGCTCCCGCCGACCAGCCGCCGAATGGTTCGAACCGAGCCGCGGCGGCGAAATCCCTCGAAGTGAGCGACCCGTGCTCGCTGCTGGCCCCGGAACAGGCGAAAGAGCTTGGCCTGGAACAAGAACCGAAGCCGGCGGACTCCGGTGGCAAGCCGGGCTGCCAGTACGAGTCGGGCACCCCGGGAGGCCCCGGCTGGGGCGTCTTCGTCGCGGTGGACGCGAAGCGAACCTTCCAGCAGTTCACCGAAGCCGAGCAGAAGGCCCAGAAGCTCGACATCGGCGGCTACCCGGCGGCGAAGGTCAACGACCCCACGGGCTGCACGCTGGTGGTCGACGTCGCGGACAACGGGTCCCTGCTGGTCAGCGCCCTGGTCCGCTCCGGTGCCCCGATCGCTGTCGGCACCAGCTGCGACGCGGCGAAGCGAACGACCGAAGCAGCCCTCAAAACCCTCCCCGCCGCGTAGCGGCTCATTTCGTTCAGGCTGGTCGGATCTGCAACAACATGCCGTATGTTGTCGCGTCTACAGTTCCCACTGCCGGCATGGCGGTGCAGGTGATCTTGTAGCCGGACGGCATGGTCGCGGTCGCTCCCTCGGTCGTCATGCTGGCAGGGGAGGCGCACTGGGGCTGGAGTTGCGCGAAGGCTTCGGTGGCTTCCTTGAGTTGTTCGGGCTTGCCCTGCCAGATGTGTTCGGCGGTGATCTCGAATGCCGGGATCAGGGCTTTCGCTGGATCCTGCGCTGTAGTGCGTTCACCTTTGTGCGCTGCGGCCGAGGTGCTCACGTTCAAGTTGAACTCCCGAAGCTTGCCGGTCGGCTGGAAGTCGTGGGTCTGATATTTGATCGACGCCCAGATGGTGTAGGACTGACCGACGTTGTCCTTGGTCTCGCACAGCCGCGGCATGGATACGCGGCTTCCAGCCTCAGTTAGTTCTCCCTTCCGCAGGCAACTCCAGCCCTCCGTGGCGACACCGCCCATCACGGCGTCGGGGTTGTAGTCCTTCGGGAAGCATTGCTGAAAGTTCGGGAGCTCCGGGTCGCAGGGAACCGGGGCACCTGGCTTGGGTGGTTTCGGTGCGCCGGTGGTGGGTGCGGTTTTGGGTGCTGTCGGAACTGCCTCGCGAGTGGATTCAGCGCTCGTCTGGCGAGGCTCGACAGCGAGCACGTAGTAGACCCGAAGCCCAACGAACCCACCGACGATCAACAGCAAGGCGACAGCGGGAATGGCGATGTACGGCCACTTCCTCCGCTTTGGAACAGGTGGTGGTTGTTGGCCCTGCGGTGGTGCGTACCGCCCGCCCCCAGGGCTCTGGTTCGGCCCCCACTGCGGATTCGGATTCCACCCAGATTGAGTCGGCACAAGCCCTCCCTGCTTGATGTGCCCGTGATCGGTTGCATCGTGTGGAGCCCGAAACGGGCGCCGGGCACGTTTGCTCCAGATGTGAGAGAAGACCTTGGAGCTCATTCCTGGCCGCAAAGGGCTTCGACGACGTCTCGGGCGTCGGCGGTGAAGGCCTGGTCGAGGAAGTAGAGCTTGTCGGCGAGATCCGTCAGCTGCCGCCTTGCGACCACGACTTCGATGCCGTCCTGGGCGATCGAGACCTCGTCGCGCACAAGCATCGTGACGGTGACCTCGGCGCGTCGCCCATCGGCCGGAATGTTCCAGCTCGCGCACATGTTTCTGCCCTCCCGGATCGGAATGTCCCTTGCAGCAACGACTTTCCAGTGCTTCCAGCCGGGCACGCAAACATACTTTCGAGTGACTGGGGTTACGTGCCCCGCTGGCAACCGGTGATGGTGGTCGGGGGAGGTCAGATCGATTCCGAAAGCGGGAGGCCAGATGAACGGACGAGTCGGGGTCCCGGTCCGGGTCCGGAGGGTGTCCAGCGAGCTCCGCGAACTGAGGCTGCGAAGTGGCCTGGGAGCAGAAGAAGTCGCTGGGGCACTTGGGTTTTCGATGAGCAAGCTGAGCAGGATCGAGAACGGCCAGCGGGGCCTCTACGCCGACGACGTGTCGGCGTTGCTGGGTCTGTACCGGGTACCTGCAGAGCGCCGCGAAGAGCTGTTGAAGCTGGT
Organism: Saccharopolyspora shandongensis; assembly: GCF_900106995.1. GTDB lineage: Bacteria > Actinomycetota > Actinomycetes > Mycobacteriales > Pseudonocardiaceae > Saccharopolyspora > Saccharopolyspora shandongensis. Next base: position 37,654 of record NZ_FNOK01000067.1, on the reverse strand, counting down.
ACGCAGTGGTGCGAACCCGAATTGGTGGCAAGTCCAGGATGGACGCTTGCCAGCAATGTGGGAGGACGTGATCCGCTTCGAGAAAGAAGCCACGGCCATCTACAACTACGAGACCATGCTCATCCCGGGCCTGTTGCAGACCCCGGAGTACGCGACCGCGATCGTGCAAGGCACGGACCCGGATCTGAACTTGGCAGAGGTCGACACTCTCGTCACGGCTCGCATCGGCCGGCAAACCCTGTTGAACCGACCAACGGCACCGTTGCTAGAAGTGCTCATCGAGCAGAGCATCTTGGAGCGCCCGGCTGGGGGTTCAGGCGTGATGTTCCGCCAGCTCCGCCACTTGGTCAGTGCCACTAGCCAGGACAACATCACGTTGCGCGTGCTGCCATCGGCAATCGGTGTGCACCCGGGGATGGCTGGGCCCTTCGTCATCCTTGACTTCGAAAAGCACGCAAGCCTTGTGTACTTGGAGAATCGCGGAAGCAGCGCGTTCCTTGAAGAGTCCGAGCACGTGGCCGCGGCGAGGGAAGCCCTTCGATCCTTGCAAGAGGCGGCGCTGTCGGTCGAGGATTCGGTGGACCTCATCAACTGCATCGCCGATGGGTTGGTGTGAAGACAGGCAAGGAGCAGCTCAGTGTCACCACTGGATCTCTCAACGCTTCACTGGCGCAAGAGCAGCCGAAGTAGCAACTATGGCAACTGTGTAGAGGTCGCGTTCAACGGGCGAGCTGTCGCAGCGCGGGACTCGAAGGACCCCGACGGTGGCGTACTGCTCTTCGGTGCTGCGACCTGGGCTTCTTTCGTCGACGGGCTCCGTGCGGGGCGGCTCGATGCATAGACGACCTTGATCCGAAACCCCTCAGCGGCAACCGGGTGGGAATTCACCCGGTTGCCGCTGTCTGTCTTCATCAACTCTCAGCCTTATAGCTGCTCACTTGCGCTAACGTTTGCCACGCTGGCAAGTGGATGACCGTCGCCCTCGTCGCGACGGCACGCGGACGAGGGGAGTTCAGCGGTGACTGCCGAGGGGGAAGGCAACCAGGTCCAGTTCGACGCAACGGACCAGGCTTACATGCAACACCAGATGGACCAAGGCGGCTGGATCGCCCCGGTTGGCGCCCTTGCGTCCACTCTCGCGCGTGCGGCTGACAAGGCGGCGTTTGCCCAATCGCAGTCTGCGGGCGGGGCGATGCGCATCGACCCTGACAAGGTCGATGAGATTGCTGGATTCTTCGAAGCCGAGGCAGAGGCGCTTAGAAAGCGACAGCGGAACATCTTCGACCTTGCGACCGTCGAGTCGCCCGGAAACGATCCGGTCAGCACGCAGGCGAGTGCCCGCTATGGAGAGGTCGCGGCTGGTGACGACAGGGCTTATCTGGACAACTACCTGAAACTCGCCGAGGCCTTCGATAGCACAGCGGCCAACCTGCGGGCGAGTGCAAAGCAGACGCGTACTGATGATCAAAATTCTGCGGACAGCTTCGGAGGAAATCGTGCGTAAAAGGCTCGCCGTTGGTGCGGTCCTGGCCAGCATGTTGTTGGCCGGTTGCAGTGGTGGACCGACGGAGCCTCCGCGTACCACGAGCACAGGTTCGGCACCGTCTGAGCCAACAGTGACCCAGTCCAATCGCTCAGCGCAGGCGAAGTCGCTGGATGTCGCCGATCAGTGCTCGATCGTCACAGAGCCTCAAGCGAAGTCTCTGGGTGCTGATCAGCCACCGGAGACTAGCGATTCGAACGGAAAAGCGGGCTGTGACTACCTTCAGGGTAAGTCTGGTGGTGGCTTCATAGTTTTCGTGTCGGCTGACAAGAGCCAGACCATGCAGAAGTTCGCTGATGCGCGCAAGTCCAGCGTCCAGATGATCGATATTTCCGGTTACCCGACTGCGCAGGTCGGCAACAAGACCAACTGTCTTTTGGCGCTGGACGTTTCAGATCAGGGATCTCTGTACGTGAACACCGTGGCGCCTTCCGGAAATCCGAATCCGTGTGATCTTTCCAAGCAGTTCGCTGAGGCTGCTCTTAAGAATCTTCCCAATGCGTGAGGGGGCAGGGGATGACTGATACGCGGCAGATAGAGCCTTCAGATTTCGAGGGCGCTTCGCTGGAGCAGATGCGTGAGTGGGTGGCCAACGGCTCTGCTCAAAACCTGTACGACAAGACCGGCGGCTGGAAGACGGAGGACGAGTACCTCCGAGATCTCAAGACCCGCGTTGAGGACAAGCTGAAGAGCGTCGGCGCTGTCATGCAGTCCGAGTCCGGCGAGGCCATGCAGAACCAGGCCATGCCGATCGTGCTCTGGACCGAGGTCACCGCTGACAACGCGCTTGCGCAGTCACAGCTGATGACGGATCAGGGCGATGCGTTCACGAAGGTGCAGTCGTCGATTCCGGGAAAGGGCGAAGAGCAGGAAGTCCCGGACGACAGCTGGCTCGAAGAGGGCTGGGACAAGGCATGGACCGGCTCGACCGACGCCGAGGACGCCAAGGCGCACAACGAGAAGCTGCGCCAGGAAGCCGTGCAGGCGTTCCAGAACTACGACAACGCTTCGCAGGGCACGGTTGCCGCGAGCTCGGTGTTCAGCCCGCCGCCGAGCGGCGGTATGAGGACCACGGTCACTGGGTCGGAGCACCCCAACGTCGGGAGTGTTCCGCAGGTTTCGCCGCACAGCACCACCAGCCAGTCGGCGACTCCGATGGCGGCGGACAGGATGGGGCCGCCGGCGCCGGGTACCGGTACGACCGGCACCACGAATACCAGCAGCAGCGGCTACGTCAGCAACACGAATCCCGTGTGGCAGCGGCCTGACACGTCTCGGACTCCCGGTTCGCAGCCGCGCGTTCCGGTCGGCGACGGCGGGCGGGGCTATCCCGGCGTGCCTGGTGGCCCGGGCGTGCCTGGTGGTCCCGGCGGTCGGCCAGGGCTCGGCGGTGGTGCCGGCGGTCGCGGTGGCGGCGCTGGTGGCGCCGGCGGCCGCGGTGGCGGTGCCGGTGGTGCTGGGAGCCGGGGTGGTCTCGGTGCCGGTGGTCGTGGGGCCGGCGGTCCCGGTGTTGGTGCCGGTGGACGGGCCGGGATCGGTGGTCCCGGTAGCGGCGCTCCCGGGTCCGGTCCCGGTGGTGCCGGTGGTCGTGGCGGTGCCGCGGGGGGCGGTGCGGCCGGTGCTCGCCCGCAGGGGAAGCAGGGCGAGGAGGACCAGGAGCACGAGACCCCCGACTACCTCAAGGGCGATCACGGTTTCTTCGACGACGACTTGCCGAAGGTCGCGCCGCCCGTCTTCGGTGAGTGAGACCAGAAGTAAGCAGTAATCGACAACAGAAAACGCCGTGGGCGGCACGGTTCGGTGCCGCCCACGTACTGGCCTGGGGAGGATCCGGTGAAATTCGAGCTGTCGAAGCAGGCGTTCTACGAGGCTTGGAAGCACTTCAAACTGGGGACCAAGCCGTTGGTGCTGAATGTGCTCCCGGAAGGCATCTTGCAGTCCGAGCGCCGCGAGGCCGAACGGCGAGCGTGGGAGGAGCTGCGCGCGCTCGGGTTCGGCAACGAGATGCGGGAAGACGACATCTACGGCGTGTTCCGGCCGCTGCAGCGCTACGAGCGGGCCTTCGACGTCACTTTCAACGAGCGCAAGCCCGACGGTTCGAAGCGGGAGCTTTCCGGGCTGGTCGCCAACGTCCGGAACAACGCGACGCTGGCGGTGCAGACCGAGCAGAGCGTCCAGCTGCAGGCCTTGCCCGCCGATGCCATGGTCCGGGCCGCGCTCAGCGTGCTGCCCGACGACGTCAAGGCCGGGCCGGGCCGGGGTGTGTCGCTGCGCAGCGATGCGATGGAGCAGGCCGCCAAGGCCGCCGGTAAGTCCGACCGCGCGATGGCGGAAGGCCTTGCGCGGCAGGGGATCCGGCGCGACGACGCGAGGACGCTGGTGGAGATGGCCGGGGGCGAGCGCATCGCGTGGGCCCAGCTCGGTGCGTCCGTCATGGACGGTCAGGGCAAGCGGCACCGCGCGCCGATGGTCACCAACTTCTTCGCCACCGCCAAGGGCTGGTACCTCATCGAGAACAGCCGGCGCAGCGCCGAAGCCTGGACCACGGTCGCCCCGGTCGACAAGCAGCGCATGGCCACCCGGATCCAGGACCTCATGAAGACCATCTGACCCGGTCACCTCCACGAATCTCGCCGAACGCGGGAATCCGGTCGGTGTGCGATTGGTCACCTACAGTCGTCGCATGGCGTCGACTGGGGTCCAGCGCGGGCGCTGGCGGGCCTTCCGGGAGTCGCCGTTGCTCCCGGCGGCCGTGCTGGTGCTCATCGTCGCCGCGGCCGCCGCGCTGTTCGCCGGCTCCTACACCTTCGCGATGGCCAATCCGACGCCGCACAGCGTCCCGCTGGCCGTCGTCGGCACCCGGCACGATCCCGCGCTCGTCGCCGAGATGGAGCAGGCCGCGGGCACCGCGTTCGAGCTCCACCGGTCCAACTACGACGAGGCGCTGCAGGCCGTGGAGGAGCAGCGCGTGTTCGGCGTGCTCGATCTGCGCGGCGACGTGTTCCGGCTCGATGTGGCCAGTGCTTCGGGTGCGTCCGTCGCGCAGCTCCTGGAGCAGGTGGGGCAGAAGGCCGGGGCGAGTCTCGGCATGGCGATCGTCGTCACCGACCTCAAGCCGTTGCAGCGCGGCGACCCGCGCGGGCTCGCGCTGTTCTACGTGACGCTGGCCGCGATCGTCATCGGCTTCGTCGGCGCCATCCAGCTCAGCGTGCACGCCAAGGCGCTCAAGCCCGCCGAGCGGATCGGGTTCACGATCGCCTACTCGCTGCTCGGCGGCTTCGCCATCATCGCCGTGGTGGACTGGCTGCTGGGCGCGGTCCGCTTCCCGGTCGTCGAGGCCTGGCTGATCCTGGCGCTGACCATGTTCACCTCCGGGATGGTCTTCACGATGTTCAACACGCTGCTGGGCCGGTGGGCGATGGTGCCGACCTGGGGTCTGATGGTGCTGCTCGGCAACCCCTCGTCCGGCGGCGCGGTGTCCTGGCCGCTGCTGCCGTCCCCGCTGGGCCTGATCGGCGCCTGGCTGCCGCCCGGGGCGTCGGTGAACGCGATGCACACCGCCGTCTACTTCGGCGGCTACCAGCACGTCTTCCCGTTCCTGGTGCTGGGCGCGTGGGCGCTGGCGTCCTGCGTCGTCTTCTGGATCTGGCGCGACCGCCACCCCGGCGGTCGGCGCGAGGCTTGAGTGTTGCGGAACTTCCGCGTAGCGGAAGCCGCGCGAGTTCTTGATCACTTCGCGGACGAGGGGCACTTCACCCCGGTGTGACCTGCGAGGACGCCATCGGAGTGGCTCAACTGTGCGGAAATCGGACACATTCGAAGAGTTTTGGCCGAGATTAGTGCACTTCAGCGGCTTTGTTGGTAGTACTGGCAACGGCCCCGTGCTCGTGCGCGCCTCGTACGAGCGGAACCAGGCGGGTCTGGGTGGCGAACCGGATGAATCCTGCTCACAAAAACGGGGACCCAAGTGGAACCCGGCAGAGCGGACTCGGTACCGTCGCCCGCACCGATCAAGAGAAACCCCACATCACGGAGGACATGGTGGCCCTTCCCCAGCTGACCGAGGAGCAGCGGGCAGCAGCTCTGGAAAAGGCGGCTGCCGCCCGTCGCGCCCGAGCTGAGCTCAAGGAGCGCCTCAAGCGAGGTGGAACCACGCTGGCGGAGGTCCTGGAGACCGCCGACAACGACGAGGTCTTGGGCAAGATGAAGGTCTCCGCCCTGCTCGAAGCCCTTCCCGGCGTTGGCAAGGTCCGCGCTTCGCAGATCATGGAGCGGCTGGAGATCGCCAACAGCCGTCGACTGCGCGGGCTGGGTGAGCGGCAGCGCAAGGCGCTGCTCTCCGAGTTCAGCGGCGAGTGATCGACGCACAAACCGGCGCTGAGCCGAGGACCGTCCGTCAGGGCGAGCCTCGGCTCACCGTCGTTTCCGGGCCCTCCGGCGTCGGCAAGTCCAGCGTGCTCAGCGAGGTGCGCAGGCTGGCCCCGGAGATCTACTTCAGCGTGTCCGCGACCACCCGCGCGCCCCGCGCCGGGGAGGTCGACGGCGAGCACTACCACTTCGTCTCGACCGCGGAGTTCGAGCGGATGATCGCCGCCGGCGAGATGCTCGAACACGCCCGCTACGCGGGAAACCTCTACGGCACCCCGCGCAAGCCGGTCGAGGAAGCCCTGGCGGCGGGCCGGGCGGCCGTGCTGGAGATCGAGCTCCAGGGCGCCCGCCAGGTGCGGTCGGCCATGCCGGAGGCGCAGCTGGTGATGCTGCTGCCGCCGTCCTGGGAGGTGCTGGTGGACCGGCTCACCGGTCGCGGCACCGAGCCCGCGGAGGTCGTGGAGCGGCGGTTGACGACCGCGCGCGAGGAGCTGGCGGCCGAATCGGAGTTCGACGCGTCGGTCGTCAACGCCGACGTGCAGGCCGCTACCAGCGAATTGCTACGATTGATTCTTGGCCGCGAGCAGTGACCTCGCGCGTTCCGCGCGGACTCGGCGTCGACCGGGTCGCCGGCCGTGTCACTGCCGCCCCAGCAGACATCCACGAGGAGCAGGAGCCACTCACGTGAGCACCCCCAGCGCGCTGGCTGCGCTCAACAGCAGCCCGTCGACCAACACCGTCGAGGGCATCACCTACCCGCCGATCGACGACCTGCTCGAGCAGGTCAGCTCCAAGTACGCCCTGGTGATCTACTCCGCGAAGCGGGCGCGGCAGATCAACGACTACTACGCGCAGCTCGGCGAGGGCCTGCTGGAGTACGTCGGGCCGCTGGTCGAGCCGGGCCCGCGGGAGAAGCCGCTGTCGATCGCGCTGCGCGAGATCCACGCGGGCGTGCTCGAGCACACCGAAGGCGAGTGACGACGGTTAGCAGCGGTGCGGCCGCGCCGCAGGACCGCCCGCGGGTGGTCCTCGGCGTCAGCGGTGGCATCGCCGCCTACAAGGCGTGCGAGGTCCTGCGGCGGCTGACCGAGTCCGGCCACCGCGTCCGGGTGATCCCGACCGAGGCCGCGCTGCGCTTCGTCGGCGCCGCGACCTTCGAGGCGCTGTCCGGGCAGCCGGTGGAGACCGGCGTGTTCGCCGACGTCGAAGAGGTCCCGCACGTGCGGCTCGGCCAGGAGGCCGACCTCGTCGTCGTCGCGCCCGCCACCGCTGACCTGCTGGCCCGTGCGGCGCACGGGCAGGCGAACGACCTGCTCACCTCGACGCTGCTGACCGCGCGGTGCCCGGTGCTGATGGTCCCGGCGATGCACACCGAGATGTGGGAGCACCCGGCGACGCAGGACAACGTGGCGCTGCTGCGCAGCCGCGGCGTGGTGGTCGCCGAGCCCGACAGCGGCCGGCTGACCGGCGCGGACACCGGCAAGGGCCGGTTGCCCGATCCCGCCGAGATCGTCGACCTGGCCCGGCTGCTGCTGGCCGAGCCGCGGGCGCTGCCGCGCGACCTCGAGGGCCGCCGCGTGGTGATCTCCGCCGGTGGCACGCGCGAGCCGCTGGATCCCGTCCGCTACCTCGGCAACCGCTCGTCCGGCCGGCAGGGTTACGCCCTGGCGCGCGTCGCCGCGCACCGCGGCGCGGACGTCACGCTGGTCGCCGCGCACACCGCGGACCTGGCCGATCCGGCCGGGGTCCGGGTGATCAGGGTGGGTACCGCGGAGGAGCTGCGGTCGGTGATGCTGGCCGAGTCCGACGGCGCGGACGCCGTGGTGATGGCCGCCGCGGTCGCGGACTTCCGCCCGGTGTCGCAGGTCGGGCACAAGATCAAGAAGACCGATCAGGACCCGGAGCCGCTGGCGCTGACCCGCAACCCGGACATCCTCGCCGAGCTCGTCGAGGCGCGGAACGCGGACAAGCTGGCGGCGTCGCTGATCGTCGGGTTCGCCGCCGAGACGGGCGATCCGACCACCAGCGCGCTGGAGCACGGCCGCGCCAAGCTGGCCCGCAAGGGCTGCGACCTGCTGGTGGTCAACACCGTCGGCGACGGGCAGGCCTTCGAGGTCGAGGACAACTCGGGCTGGCTGCTGGGCGGCGACGGCACCGAGCAGCCGATCCCGTTCGGCGCGAAGTCCCGGCTGGCGGCCACATTGTGGGACGCTGTGACCCGGCAGCTGTCCCAGCAGTAGGCTGACCTCGCACGTCAGACCACTGCGGTGAGTCTTTTCAAGGAATTTCAGGGAGAGTTGTGAGTCAGCAGTCGGACCTGCGCACCGGTCGCAGGTTGTTCACCAGTGAGTCCGTGACCGAAGGCCACCCGGACAAGATCTGCGACGCGATCAGCGACTCGATCCTGGACGCGTTGCTCACCCAGGACCCGCGGTCGCGCGTGGCGGTGGAGACGCTGGTGACCACCGGTCAGGTGCACGTCGCGGGCGAGGTGACCACCGACGCCTACGCGGACATCCCGACCATCGTGCGGGAGAAGATCCTGGAGATCGGCTACGACTCCTCCGCGAAGGGCTTCGACGGCAACTCCTGCGGCGTGAACGTCGCGATCGGCGCCCAGTCGCCGGACATCGCGCAGGGCGTCGACGTCGCGCACGAGTCCCGCGTCGAGGGCGTCATCGACGAGATCGCCAAGCAGGGCGCCGGCGACCAGGGCCTGATGTTCGGCTACGCCTGCGACGACACGCCGGAGTTCATGCCGCTGCCGATCGCGCTGGCGCACCGGTTGTCGCGGCGGCTGACCCGGGTCCGCAAGGACGGGGTGCTGCCGTACCTGCGGCCGGACGGCAAGACTCAGGTGACCATCGAGTACGCCGGTGACCAGCCGGTTCGCCTGGACACCGTGGTGCTGTCCACGCAGCACGCCGCCGACATCGACCTGGACTCGATGCTGGCCGTCGACATCAAGGAGAAGGTGGTCGGCCCGGAGATCGAGTCCCTCGGCATCGACACCTCCGACACGCGCCTGCTGGTGAACCCGACCGGCCGGTTCGTGGTGGGTGGTCCGATGGGCGACGCGGGCCTGACCGGCCGGAAGATCATCGTCGACACCTACGGCGGCATGGCCCGCCACGGCGGCGGCGCCTTCTCCGGCAAGGACCCGTCGAAGGTGGACCGCTCGGCGGCGTACGCGATGCGGTGGGTGGCCAAGAACGCGGTGGCGGCGGGCCTGGCCGGCCGCATCGAGGTGCAGGTCGCCTATGCGATCGGCAAGGCCGCCCCGGTGGGCCTGTTCGTCGAGACCTTCGGCACCGAGAACGTCGACCCGGCGCGCATCCAGTCGGCGATCAACGAGGTCTTCGACCTCCGCCCGGCGGCGATCATCCGCGATCTCGATCTGCTGCGGCCGATCTACGCGCAGACGGCGGCCTACGGCCACTTCGGGCGCACCGACGTCGACCTGCCCTGGGAGCGCACGGACCGCGCCGAGGCCCTCAAGGCCCTCGCCAACGCCTGACCCTGGTACCCGTCACGGGCCGCAGTTTCCATTGAAACTGCGGCCCGTCGGCGTGTCGGGGCCCGGCACACCGGAGAACTTCCGCGATTTCGCGTGCCTACCCTGGGGGAGTGGGGCCGTTTCCGGTGGATCGCTTCGTTCCCTACGGGCCGTCGCACTGGGTGCTCATGGTGCTGATCGTCGTCGGCTCAGTGGCGGTCGCCGCCGTCGGGCACCGGCAGCGCGGTTCGCCGTCCGCCGTGGTCTTCACGCGCGGCTTCGCCCTGGTGCTCCTGGCATTCGGCGTCGTGACGCTGACCTACAGGCTGTTGCCCGCGCATTGGGACATCGGCGAATCGCTGCCGCTGCAACTCTGCGATCTCGCTTGGATCGTCGCCGTTCCCGCGTTGTGGACGCACCGGCCGCTCGCCTGCGCGCTGCTCTACTACTGGGGGCTGACGCTGACCCCGCAGGCGATGATCACTCCCGCGCTGGACGCGCCGGACTTCCCGTCGTTCGACTTCATCGAGTTCTGGGGTCAGCACCTGCTGGTCATCTGGGCGGCGGCCTACCTGACCTGGGGAGCGGGGGTGCGGCCGACCTGGCGGGGTTACTGGTTCGCGGCCGCGGTGACCCTCTCCTGGGGCGCGGCGATGCTGGTGTTCAACGCCCGGGCGGGGACCAACTACGGCTTCGTCAGCCGGAAGCCGGACAACCCGTCGCTGCTCGACGTGATGGGCGGCTGGCCCTGGTACCTGGGCGTCGAGGTGATCGTCGGGCTGGCCGCTTGGGCGTTGCTGACCTGGCCGTGGACCCGGTCGCCGCGCCGGGTCGTGCGCGCCTGAGCGGGGCTCACGAGGGCATCGCGAAGCCCTGCTGGCGCCACGCCTCGTAGACCGCGACGGCCGCCGAGTTGGCCAGGTTCATCGAGCGGATGCCCGGCAGCATCGGGATCCGGACCCGCAGCGTCACGTCGGCGAGCACGTCCTCGGGCAGCCCGGTGGACTCGGGCCCGAAGAGCAGCACGTCGCCCGGCCGGTAGGCCACCGTCTCGTAGGAGTGCTCCGCCTTCGAGGTGAACGCGATGACCCGCTGCGGGTTCAGCGCCCGCCAGGCCGATTCGAGGTCCGGGTGGACGTGCAGGGCGGCCCGGTCGTGGTAGTCCAGCCCGGCTCGGCGCAGCTTCGCGTCCTCCACGGAGAAGCCGAGGGGCTCGATCAGGTGCAGTGCACAGCCGGAACCGGCCGCCATCCGGATCGCGTTGCCGGCGTTGCCCGGGATCTCGGGCTGGTAGAAGACCACGTGAAACACCCGAAATCGTTTCACACCGGGTTGCGGTTCGGCAGCGCGGGGAGGCCCCCGGCCGGACGATCACACCAGCCCACCGGTGGCGCGGAGGTTCTGCCCGGTGATCCAGCGCGCGTCCGGGCCGACCAGGAAGGCCACGACGTCGGCGACGTCCGCCGGCTGCCCCAGCCTGCCCAGCGGGATCATCTGCGCGGTGGCGGCCAGGGCGTCGCCGCCGACGGCGCCGCGCAGCAGGTCGGTGTCGGTGGGGCCGGGAGACACGGCGTTGACCGTGATGCCGCGCGGCCCGAGTTCCTTCGCCGCGACCCGGGTGAGCTGCTCGACGGCCGCTTTGCTCGCCGCATAAGCGGATTCGCCGGGGCCGGCCCACACCGTGCTCATCGTCGAGATGCTGACGATCCGCCCACCGTCGCCCATCCGCCGCGCCGCGTGCTGCATCGCCAGGAAGGTTCCCTTCGCGTTGACCGCCATGACGCGGTCGTAGTCGGCCTCGGAGGTGTCGAGAAGCGTTGTGGTGGAAGGGATTCCGGCGTTGTTGACCAAGATGTCCAGCGCGCCGGCGGCGTCGAAGAGCCGCCGGAGGTCTTCGGCCGCACCCATGTCGGCCCGCACCGCGCGGGCGCCGGTTCCGGCGGCGACCGCCCTCGCCGCGTCCTCGTCCTTCGCATAGCTGAACAGGACTTCCGCGCCGTCCGCCGCCAACCGCCGCACGATCGCCCGGCCGATCCCGCGCGAGCCACCGGTGACGACTGCCGTCTTGCCTCGGAGATTCATGGCCCCACCATTGCGCCGATCGCGGAAGACTTCGTTCCGCGATTGCGGCGACACTGGAGGAATGTTGGAGACCTCGGCCCGCCTGCTCCGCCTCCTGTCGCTGCTGCAGGCGCGGCGCGACTGGCCGGGCGGAGATCTCGCCGAACGCCTCGGCGTGACCACCCGGACGGTCCGCGCGGACGTGGATCGCCTGCGCAGCCTCGGCTATCCCGTGCATTCGACGCCGGGCGTGGCGGGCGGCTACCGGCTCGGCGCGGGAGCGGCGCTGCCGCCGCTGTTGCTGGACGACGACGAAGCCGTCGCGGTGGCGGTCGGGCTGCGCACGGCTGCGAGCGGCACGGTGTCGGGAATGGCGGAGACGTCGGTTCGCGCACTGGCCAAGCTGGAGCAGGTGCTGCCGTCGCGGCTGCGTCAGCGCGTCAACGCGCTGCAGACCTACACCGTGCCGGTGCCCGGCGGCGGGCCGGTGGTCGACGCCGACGTGCTGACGGCGATCGCGCGGGCGTGCCGGGACCGCGAGCAGCTGCGGTTCGACTACCGCGCGCACGACGACGTCGCGAGCCTGCGCACCGTCGAGCCGTATCGACTCGTCAGCACCGGTCGTCGCTGGTACCTGGTCGGCTGGGACCGCGACCGCGAGGACTGGCGGAGCTTCCGCGTCGACCGCCTGTCGCCCCGCATCCCGACCGGTCCCCGCTTCACGCCGCGCGAGCCGCCGGAGGGCGGCTTCGCCGCGTACGTCGCGCGCGGTGTCACGGCGGTGTTGTGGGCGTATCGCGCCCAGGTGCGCGTGCATGCGCCCGCGGAGGTCGTCGTGCAGCGGGTGCCGCCGACGACGTGGATCGTCGCGCCGATCGACGACCGGACCTGCCTGCTGGACGCGGGCGCGGACACGCCGCAACTGCTCGCGGTCTACCTCGGAGCCCTCGATCTCGACTTCGACGTGCTCGACGCACCCGAACTCGCCGCGGCGACCCGCCGCCTCGCCGACCGCTACGCCCGCGCAGTCACGGAGCCGTGAGCGCTTTTCGTTGCTAGAGAGGCTGTTTTGGATGTCGTGGTGTGAGGTGTGGTAGCGCGGGGTTGTTGTCTTTGAAGCGGTTAGCCCACCTACGCAGCTTGCACCGCCGCGGGTTCTCAGGTGTTTTCTCGCGAGGACAGCCCTGACGTGGTGAATTGGCGCATTCATGAGTCGCGGATCCCACAGTGAGAAGGCGCCTGAGGTTCCGCTACCCGGCACCGCCACGCAGAGCAAGTTCGGAAACAGGCTCTATGGCGGCAAGAAATGCTCGCGGGTGCTTGAGCAGCAGGAACGTGCCTTGTCGTGATGAGTTGCCCGGCGGGTGGTCTTGACAGCGCCGGAGGGTGTCGCAAATACTCTCCCGCATCGATTGGCCAAATCGGTTTGGCCCTGGTGGTGGGCGTGGCGTTCACAGCGCCTCAAGCCTCCGGGGCAGTCCCGCGCCGACCGCCGGAGCGGTCGGCGAGCGCCCGGACTCAGCGCGAGGAGGCTCCGCAGTGTCCACACCGCATCCCGTCGATCAACGCCTACCCCTGGCCAAGCTGCTCCCGTTCGGCCTGCAGCACGTGCTCGTGATGGCCGCGACCCCCATCTCCAGCGTTTTCCTCGTCAGCAAGACGCTCGGCATGACGCCCGAGCTGACGATCAAGCTGCTGTCCGCGACGTTCGTGCTCGCCGGGCTGGGCACGCTCCTGCAGTCGTTCGGCCCGTGGCGCTTCGGCGTCCGGCTGCCGTTCGTGATGCTGCCCGGCGGCGCACCGGTCGTGCTCTTCCTGGCGATCGCCCAGGAACACGGCCTGCCCACGGCTTCCGGCGCCGTGATCCTCACCGGCGTCTTCTACTTCGTCGCGCTGCCGCTGTTCACCCGGCTGCTGCGGTTCTTCCCGACCGTCGTCATCGGCACCATGATCGTCATCGTCGGGGTGAACCTGGTGAAGGTCGGCGGCCTGCTGGTCACCGGCAAGCCCGGCAGCCCGGACTTCGGCAACCCCCGCGACCTGCTGCTCGGCTTCGCCACCGTGGCGTTCACGGTGCTGTTCCTGCGTTTCCTGACCGGGATGCTGCGGCAGCTGGCGGTCGTGCTCGGGCTCGTGGCCGGTACCGGCATGGCGGTGCTGCTCGGCGCCACCAGCTTCGGCGAGGTGGGCGCGGGCGGCGTGTTCAACCTGCCCGACCCCCTTCCGTTCGGTGCGCCGGAGTTCAGCCTGTTCGCCGCCCTGCCGCTGATGGTCTTCGCGCTGGTGTCGATGGCCGAGGCGACCGGTCAGACCGTGCTCAACGGCGAGATCGTCGGCAAGGAGATAGACCCCCGCCGCGACGTGCCCAGGACGATCCGCGGCGACGCGCTGATCTCGCTGCTGGGCGGCTTCTTCGGCACCTCGCTGATGGTGACCAGCGGCGAGAACATCGGCATCGTCCGGATGACCGGGGTGCGCAGCCGCTACGTGACGGCGGTCGCCGGGGTGGTGCTGGTGGTCATCGGCGTGGTCACCCCGATCGCCGAGGTGATCAACGGGATTCCGGCCGCCGTGGTCGGCGGCACCGCGATCGTCGTGTTCGCGGTCATCACCGTGCTCGGGATCCAGCTGCTGCGCCAGGTCGACCTCGCCGACCACGCCAACTCGGTGATCTGCGCGGTGGCGCTCGCCTTCGGGCTGCTGCCGATCCTCGTGCCGGGCGTGTACGACCGGCTGCCGTCGAGCCTGAGCACCTTCCTCGACAGCGGCGTCGCCGTCGGGGCCTTCGTGGCGGTGGGGCTGAACATCGCGTTCCACTACCTCCGCCGCTCGACCACGTCCACCACAACGGAGAAGTGAGATCGTGAACCGAGAACTGCTCGATGCCGCCGAAGTCCTGTTGCTGCCGGAGTTCCTGCTGCTGCCCGACGGCCCGGTCCGCGACCATGCCGTGGTCGTCGCCGACGGCGTGTTCCGCGCGGTCGGCCCCGCGGCGGAAGTCGTTGCGGCGCACCGGGAACTCGACCCGGTCCGGCTGGACGGCCGGTTGCTGATGCCGGGCTTCGTCGACGCCCACCACCACCTGACGCAGAGCTTCGGCAAGTCGCTGGCCTTCGGCGAGCCGTCGGAGATCTTCCGCCGGATCTGGGTGCCGCTGGAGGGCGCGCTGACCGAGGAGAACGCCTACGTCGCGGCGAAACTCGCCGCGCTGGAAGCACTTCGCGGCGGGTTCACCACCATCGCCGAGGCGGGCACCCGAGCGCCGGTCGACGTCGGGGTGGTCGCCGCGGCGACTCAGGACGCCGGGATCCGCTGCGTGCTCGGGCGGGTGTGCGACGGTCCGGACGAGGAGCACCTCGCGCGCTGGGCGGATTCGCCGCTGGTCCACCCGTCGCTGGCGATCCCGATCCCGGAGGCCGCGCCCGACGGCGTGCTGCGGGACGTGTCGCGGCTGTGCGCCGAGGCGGGCGCGGTGTTCCAGATACACGTCAACGAGCACCTGGCTTCCGTCGAGCGGTCGCTCGAGGCGCACGGGCGTCGGCCGCTGGAGCACTTGCACGAGATCGGAGCGCTGGGGCCGCAGGTCCTCGCGGCGCACGCCACGCTGCTGACCCCGACCGAGGTGCGGCTGCTCGCCGACACCGGCGCGGCGATCAGCTACAACCCGGTTGCGAGCGGGTGGAAGGGGAACGCGGTCGCGCCCGCCGAGCTGCTGTCGGTGTTCGGGGTCCGCTTCGGGCTCGGCACCGACGGCACCCGCGGCGACGCCTTCCGGCTGGTGGACGCAGCGGAGCTGGCGCAGCGGCTGGGATTCGGCTTGGCCAGCGGCGATTCCTCGTGCGGTGGCGGCTGGACCTGGCTGGAGCACGCGACGTCGCTCGGTGCCGACGCGGTGGGGCTGGGCGGGTTCACCGGCGAGATCGCCGCAGGCCGGGCCGCGGACTTCCTCGTGGTGGACCTGCAGGTCCCGGAGCTGTGCCCGTCCTGGGACCTGAGCTGGGAGCTGGTCCGGCTGGCCAACCGCGATCAGATCGCCGCCGTGTTCGTCGGCGGCAGGCTGCGGTTGTGGCGCGGCTTGCCGATCGACTGGGACGGCCCGGAACTCGTTGCGCAGGCTGCGAAGATGGCGCGCGAGGTGGTGGAGCGGGCGCCGTTGCGGCGGATCCACCCGGTGTCGGTCGAGCACCGCTCGCGCGTGTCGACGGGAATCGGAGGGCGGGCATGAGCAGCCCTGTGTCAACCCGAGTCCTCCTCAACCGCACCTCAGGGGAACGTGACGCGAACCAGCCACAAGGAACTGCGAAACGCGAGATTGAGCGGGACGCAGCCACAACTGTGAATCGCGGAGAGGCGGAACCGGCATGAGCGTCGCGGTGCTGGCGCTGATGGCGCTCGCCGTCGCCGTGGCGGCGTTCGTGCAAGGCGCCACCGGAGTCGGGTTCGCGCTCATCGTCGCGCCGGTGGTCGGGCTGGTGGAGCCGTCGCTGCTGCCGGTCTTCCTGCTGGTGCTGATGATTCCGCTCAACCTCTACATCGCCGGGCGCGAACGCGGCAGCCTGGACCGGGCCGGCGCCGGGTGGATCATCGCCGGCCGGTTCGCCGGGACCTTCGGCGGGCTGTGGGTGCTGGTGGCGGTCCCGGTGGGCCAGCTGAACCTGCTCGTCGGCGGCTCGACCGTGCTGGCGGCCGTCGTCACGCTGCTCGCGCCGAAGTTCACGCCCGGCCGGGGCGCGTTCCTCGCCGCCGGGGCGATCACCGGTGTCACCGAGACGGCCACCGGCGTGGGCGGGCCGCCGCTGGCGCTGGTGTACCAGCACCGGCCCGCCGCCGTGCTGCGCTCGACGGTCGCGGTCTGCTTCATCGCCGGCGAGGTCATCTCGCTGGCCGTGCTGCTGATCACCGGAAAGGTCGGCGCCGACCAGCTGTGGCCCGCCGCGGTGCTGCTGCCCGCGCTGGCGCTGGGTGCGGGCCTGAGCCGGTTCGTGCACCACCGCCTCGACGGCCGGCTGATGCGGCTACTGGTGCAGCTGTTCGCGATCGTCTCCGGCGTCGCGCTGCTGTTCGCCGGGTGAGCGCATCGTCGAGCGGCGCGCGATCAGGACGGGCTTCGGGTTGGTGATCACCTGCGGCGTGGTCTCCTGCTTGAGATTGGCCAGCAGGAGTTCGACGGCGCCGGCTGCGGCTTGCCCGAGGTGCAGGTCGATGGCGGTGAGCGGGGGCGTGCAGGTGCGGGCGCGCAGACCGTCGTAGCGGGTCGCCACCATGATGTCCGCCGGGACGCGGAGCCCGCGGTCGGTCAGAGCCCGCACCACGCCCACGGCGAACGCGTCGACGGTGGCGCAGATCGCGTCGACCTCCGGGTGCTCGTCCAGGAGCGCCGAGGCGGCAGCGCACCCGGCCTCCTCGCCGCCGGATTCGTCGGCCGTGACGATCAGCGGTGCGATCCCGTGGCGGTCGGCGAACTCCCGGTAGGCGTCGATCGCGTCCACGTACGAGTTGCGGTGGCTGCTGCCGACGAGCAGGGCGATGTGGCGGGCGCCCTGCTCGCGCAGGTGGTCCAGCAGCAGCCGCCCCACCAGCCGGGCCCGCAGGTCGACGTGGGGGAGGTCGGTGCCCGGCTGCCTGGCCAGCGTCACGATCGGCACGCCGCGGGCCTGCAGGCGCTTGGTCGTCGGGTCGTCCTGGTCGGGTTCGACGACGATCGCGCCGTCGATGTCCAGGGAGTCCAGCGGCGTGCCGGACTCCACCGGCGGGACTAGGACCAGCGCGTACCCGTGCAGCAGCGAGGTCTCGGCGGCGGCCGCGGCGACCTCCATGAAGAAACCCAGCCGGGACGGGCCGCCGGCCACCGCGACCGGCATCGACGACACCAGGCCGATGGTCCGGGACTGGCCGTGGCGCAACCGCTGCGCGCGCAGGCTCGGGTGGTACCCGAGCTCAGCGGCGACCTTCGCCACCCGCTCCCGCGTCCGCGGATCGACCTTGCCGATCCCGTTGAGCGCGTGGGACACCGTCGTCCGGGACACCCCGGCCGCCCGTGCCACGTCGGCGATCGTCGGCCGCGCCGCTCCCGGCATCACCATCTCCTCACGCTCGGGCACCCCGGCGGATCTTGCCCGACCGGGTCTGCGTCCGGCCAGGTCAGGACCCGTGAGTATTTTCGGTCGCTATCGCACCCAAAAGTACTCACGGGTCCTGACCAGGGGAAACCCGAGCTCCCATTGTTCCGAGTGGGTCAGGGCACGTCGCGGCTCAGGAGGTCCGCTTCGGTCTCGCGGCGGACCCACTGCTCGGTTGCGCAGTCGTCCACTGTTCGCGATCGTCTCCGGCGTCGCGCTGCTGTTCGCCGGGTGAGCGCATCGTCGAGCGGCGGGCCACCAGCACCGGATCCGGGTTGGCGATCACCTGCGGCCCGGTCTCCCGCTTCAGGCCCGCCAGCAGCAGTTCGACGGCGCTCGCCGCTGCTTGGCCGAGGTGCAGGTCGACGGCGGTCAGCGCCGGGGTGCTGGTGCGGGCGCGCAGTCCGTCGTAGCGGGTCGCGACCAGGACGTCCGCCGGGACGCGCAGTCCGTGTTCGGTCAGCGCCCGCAGCACGCCCACCGCGAACGCGTCGACGGTGGCGCAGATCGCGTCGATGTCCGGGTGCCCGTTCAGCAGCTCGGCGCAGGCGGCGTACCCGGCCGCTTCGCCGCCGGACTCGTCGGCGGTGACGACCACCGGTTCCATCCGGTGCCGGTCGGCGAATTCCCGGTAGACGGCGGTGATGTCCACGTACGAGTTGCGGCGGCCGCCGCCGACGATCAGGGCGATCCGGCGGGCGCCCTGCTCGCGCAGGTGGTCCAGCAGCAGCCGCCCGGCCAGCGGCGCCCGCAGGTCGACGTGCGGGATGTCGGAGCTCTGCTGCTTGCCCAGCGTCACGACCGGCACGCCCCTGGCCCGCAGCCGCCTCGTCGCCGGGTCGTCCTGGTCGGGTTCGACGACGATCGCGCCATCGATGTCCAGCGAGTCCAGCGGCGGATCGGCTGCCACCGGCGGGACCACGACCAGCGCGTACCCGTGCACCAGCGCGGCTTCGGAGGCGGCCGCGGCGACCTCCATGAAGAAACCCAGCCGGGACGGGCCGCCGGCGACCGCGATCGGCATCGACGACACCAGGCCGATGGTCCGGGACCGGGCGCGCAGGCTCGGGCGGTGGCCGAGTTCGGCGGCGGCGTCCGCCACCCGCTCCCGCGGTTCGACCTTGCCGATCTCGTTCAGCGCGTGGGACACCGTCGTCCTGGACACCCCGGCGACCCGCGCCACGTCGGCGATCGCCGGCCGCACCGGTCCCGGCATCGCATCTCCTCACCCTCGGCTGCGACCTTGCCGCATCGGGCGGGCGTTTTGCCGGGTCATTGGTCCTGGTCGGGCAAAATTCGCGCCTCAGGCCACGTCGCGGCGCAGCAGGTCGGTCTCGGTCTCGCGGCGGACCCACGGCTCGGCCGCGCCGTCGTCCACCGCGACCACCGGGGGCCGGCACACCAGGTTGTAGGTCGAGGCCATCGAGTGGTGGTAGGCGCCGGTGCACGGCACCGCCAGCAGGTCGCCGGCGCGGATGTCGACGGGCAGCACCGCGTCCGGGATCAGCACGTCACCGGCCTCGCAGTGGCGGCCGACGACGCTCATCGCGCGCTCCCGGGCCGCGCCGACCCGGCCGATCAGCCGCGCGGCGTAGCGCGAGCCGTAGAGCTCCGGGCGCGGGTTGTCGCTGAACCCGCCGTCGACGGCGACGAACGTCCGGCTGCTGCCGTGCTTCACCGTCACGACCCGGTACAGCGTGATCCCGGCGCGCGCCACGATCGCCCGGCCCGGCTCCAGCGTCAGCCGCGGCACGACGAGGCCGTGCTTGCGGCACTCGTAGTGCAGCACCCGCGGGATGCGGGCGGCGAAGCCGGGCAGGTCGAACTCCGCGTCGCCGGGCCGGTACGCCACCGCGTGCCCGCCGCCGATGTTGAGCTGCGGCAACGTGATGCCGTGGCGCACCGCGATCTCGGCCAGGAACGCCGTCAACCGCCGCACCGCCTCCTCATAGCCCGCCACCTCGGAGATCTGCGAGCCCAGGTGGCAGTGCAGGCCCACCAGCCGCAGCTCGGGCCGCTGCAGGACCTTCGCCACCGCCGCGGCGGCCTGCCCGCCGGCCAGCGAGAGCCCGAACTTCTGGTCCTCCACGCCGGTGGCGACCGCGCGGTGGGTGTGTCCGTCGATGCCCGGCGTGACCCGGACCAGCACGTCCTGCGCGCCGACGATCCGGTCGATCTCCGCCGGCGAGTCCACCACCACGCGCCCGACCCCGGCGTTCGCCGCGGTCCGCAGTTCCCGGTCGGTCTTCGCGTTGCCGTGCAACAAGATCCGCTCCGCCGGGAAGCCCGCGGCGAGCGCGGTGGCGAGCTCGCCCGCGGAGCAGACGTCCAGCGACATGCCTTCCTCGGCGAGCAGCCGGGCCATCCGGCGGCACAGGAACGCCTTGCCCGCGAAGGCGATCTCGGCGTCCATCGAGCGGTACGCGCGGCACCGGGCGCGGACCGCCTGCACGTCCAGCACGTAGCCGGGGGTGCCGAACCGTTCGGCGAGCTCGGTGAGCGAGACGCCACCGACCGTCACGTCGCCGGAGGGCAGCGCCACGGCGCTCTCCGGCCAGATCGAATCGGGCAGCTTCCTGGGCAGGCTGTGGCGGAAGGTGGGCAGGAGTTCGGCGAGAGTCACGGCGATTTCCTCGGCGCTCGGGGGTGGATGGCTCATGCAGTTCCGCCTCTCCGCGTTTCACAGTTGTGGTTGCGTCCAGCTCAATCCCGCGTTTCGCGGTTTCTTGTGGCTGGTTTGCGTCACGTTCCCCTGAGGTGCGGTTGAGGAGGACTCGGGTTGCACAGGGCTACTCATGCCTACGCCCGGTCGACCGGGGCCGAGGTGGTTCCGGGCGCGGTCCTGACGCCCGGCTCGCCCGTTCTGACGCGCTGTTGACAGGCGCGTCCGGGGGCTCTGGTAGAGAAGAGGCATGGCAGGTGCACAACCCCGGAAGCGGAAGGGGGAGACGGCAGAGCGGACCGCGGCGGAGACCCGCCCGGTGGCCCGCGTGCTCGTCGACGTCCCGCTGCCGGTGCACCTAGACCGGCCGTTCGACTACCTGGTGCCCGACCGGCTGGACGCCGACGCGGTCCCGGGCTGCCGGGTGCGGGTGCGCTTCCGGGGCAAGCTCGTCGACGGCTACCTGCTGGAGCGAAACGAGACGACCGACTTCCAGGGCACCCTGTCCTGGGTCGAGCGGATCCCGTCGCCGGAGCCGGTGCTGACCCCGGAGCTGCTGGAGGTCGCCCGCGCGGTGGCCACCCGCTACGGCGGCATGCTCGCGGACGTGGTGCGCCTGGCGATCCCGCCCCGGCACGCCGGGGCCGAGAAATCGGCGCCCCGCGAACCCGGCCCGCCACCGCCGCGACCCGATGCCGGGGCGTGGGCCCGCTACCAGCACGGACCGTCCTTTTTAGACGCAATGCACGCGGGGCGGTCGGCCCGAGCGGTCTGGCAGGCGCTGCCCGGCGAGGACTGGCCCGCCCGGCTGGCCGAAGCGGCCGCCACGGCAGCGGCGGCCGGGCGCGGCGCGCTGATCGTCGTCCCCGACCACCGGGACCTCCAGCGGCTGCAAGACGCCTGCACCGCGCTACTCGGCGAGGACGGCGTCGTCGCCCTCGCCGCCGACCTCGCCCCGTCGATGCGCTACCGCCGCTGGCTGGCGGTGCTGCGCGGCGCGGCGCGCGTCGTGATCGGCACCCGCGCGGCGATGTTCGCGCCGGTCCACGACCTGGGCTTCGCGGCGGTGTGGGACGACGGCGACGACCTGCACAGCTACCCGCAGGTGCCCTACCCGCACACCCGCGACGTGCTCACCCAGCGCGCGCACGCGGCGGGCGCGGCGCTGATCGTCGGAGCCTTCGCCCGCACCGCCGAAGCGGCGCTGCTGGCCGAATCGGGCTGGGCGCACGAACTCGTCGCGCACCGCACGGACGTGCGGGCAGCGGCGCCGCGGGTGACCGCGATCGGCGAGGACGACACCCAGCTGGCGCGGGACCCGGCGGCGCGCGCAGCGCGGCTGCCCTCGGTGGCGTTCGAAGCGGCGCGAGCCGCGCTCACCGCGGGAGCGCCGGTGCTGGTCCAGGTGCCGCGGCGCGGCTACGTGCCGGCGCTCGCGTGCGGCGACTGCCGCGAGCGGGCGAGGTGCCGCCGGTGCGCGGGGCCGCTGGCGCTGCCGGGAGGCAGCGAAGGCGGAGCGCCGAAGCCGGCGGCGTGCAGCTGGTGCGGAGCCGCGGAAGCGGCGTTCAAGTGCGCCTCGTGCGGTTCGCGGCGGCTGCGCGCCGTAGCGGTCGGCGCCAGCCGCACCGCGGAGGAGCTCGGGCGGGCGTTCAGCAACGTGTCGGTGCGGACCTCCGGAGCCGGCGAGATCCTGGCCTCGGTGCCCGCGAAGCCGGGGCTGGTGGTGTGCACTCCCGGCGCCGAGCCGGTCGCCGAAGGCGGCTACGGCGCCGCGCTGCTGCTGGACGGCCGGACCCTGCTGGGCCGCCCAGAGCTCCGCTCCGCCGAGACGGCGCTCCGGTTGTGGTTCGCGGCCGCCGCGCTGGTCCGGCCCGCCCGCGACGGTGGGCGAGTGGTGGTCATGGCTGACTCGTCGCTGCAGCCCGTGCAGGCGCTGGTGCGCTGGGATCCGGCGTGGTACGCCTCGCTGGAACTCGCCGAGCGCGCCGAGCTCGGCTTCCCGCCGGCCCGCCGCGTCGCGGCCGTGGACGGCACGCCGGAGGCGATCGAGGCGCTGCTGGACTCGGCGGATCTGCCGCCGACGGCGGAAGTGCTCGGCCCGGTGCCGCTGGGCCAGGTCGACGAGGACGGCAATTCCGAGCGGGAACGCCTGATCGTCCGGGTGGACCGGGCCGAAGGCCGAGCCCTGGCGGGCTCCCTCCACGCGGCCCAAGCGGTCCGGGCGGCCCGCAAGGCCACGGAACTACAGGTCCGCCTGGACCCGCTGGAAATGCTGTAAGGCCATCATTCCGCTTCCAGTGCCAGGCTCAGGACCTCGGCGGCGATGACAGCATTGCGGCTTCTGCCGAATGGTTCGACTTGTACGTTGGTCACCAGCGTGCCGTCCTGCCGCGATCCGTAGCGGTAGCCGGTGAACTCCACAGCCCGGTAACGTCGCACCTCCTTCGGCAACTCGAGGATGTTGCCGGTGCCGTGGACGTCCACGAGATCCTTGAATTCGGCGGCATTCTCGGCATTGGGCATGTCGACCACGGAAACAGCCACCAGTACCGAGGCGCCGCTCGGGGAAACCAGCTCGGCCATGAAACGATGTAGCGATCGGCAAGGATGGGTGGAGAAGAAGCCCTTGACCTGACCGTACGACTTGTTCTTGCAGGATCCGAACTGTGATCTCGAGTTGTACTTGACCTGATACCCCTTGGCCTTCAGCCTGGCGAACGTTCGAACTTCGACGCTGCGGGCGGTGCCTTTCGAGGTTTGCGTAGGCCGACTGCGTAGTGCGGACAGTGCATCCACGGATGCTGTGCCACCACCGCCCAACGCGATCGTTCCGCCGACAACGCCTGCCATGACCACACCCGTGGATCTTTTGCGGCGGGTGTAGCTGCCAACCTCCTTTCCGCTGCGTGTCGTGTACCCGCTTACATGCTCCCGGGCCATCTGGTCCCCCATTCCTGTGTTGCCGTCAGGCGGCAAGTGGGACCAGATTCAATTACAGTCGGTGTCTACTTGAAAGGGGTGTCATTCGAATGGATCAAAGAATCTAACTCGATTGGCCTAATGTTGCGTATTCGAACGGTAATTATTCTTGGGTGGTTGATGGCTGAGCGCAGATTCTGCCGCATCGCCAACATGATGGCTCAAGTAGGTCCCCGGAATGTGGTGTCGGAGCGCTCGACCACCGGCTTGCGGAAGAAGACCCGGTGGTAGCCGTCCTGTTCGGCGCGGCCCGTTTCCACGTAGCCGTGCCGCGGGTAGTAGGCGAGGTTCTCCGCCATGACTTCGTTGGTGTACAGCCGGATCTCGGTCATCCGCTGCCGCGCCGCCTCCCGCTCGGCCAGCGCCAGCAGGTCGCGCCCCAGTCCCCGGCCCTGGGCGTCGGGATGCACCGCGACGTTCTCCAGCAGCATCACGTCGTCTTCGGGCACGAGCACCAGCATCCCCAGGACTCGGTCGCCTTCCTCGGCGACCCAGACCTGGTGCTCGCGAACCGCGGCGGAGTAGTCCGCGACCACCGGGGCCGGAGGCCGGTCCATGCGCCGGGCGTAGAGCGAGTACGCCGACCGCGCGAGATCCTCCAGCGCGGCGACGTCCGGCAACCGTGCCTCCCGGAACGCGACCACGCCCCATCGTCGGCAACCACCCCGACCCCGCGCAACCCCCGGCGGGTTCCGGAAAATCGGTGGCCGGGGATTCGGGGGTGTGCTGGGATTCGCGGGTTGAGAGGAGCCTTGATGGGGCGCGTTCTGCTGGAGACCGAGCGGCTCGTGCTGCGGGAGTTCGGGCTCGACGACGTCGACGACGTCTTCGCCCTCAACAGCGATGCCGAGGTCATGCGGTACATCAACGGCGGCGCTCCCGTCACCCGGGCCGAGACCGCCGACGAGGTCCTGCCCTCGTACCTCGGGTACTACGAGCGGTTCGGCGGGCTCGGGAAGTGGGCGGTCGTCGAGAAGGCCACCGGCCGGTTCGTGGGCATCCTCATGCTGCACCCCGCTCCCGACGGGCCGCTCGACGACGTCGAGCTCGGGTACCGGTTCCACCGGTCCGCGTGGGGCCGGGGCTACGCGACCGAAGGCGCTTTCGCGTTGCTGCGCAAGGCGTTCACCGACCTCGGGGTGCGGCGGGTGTTCTCGCAGGCGATGACCGTGAACCGGGGATCGTGGCGGGTGATGGAGAAGGTCGGCCTGCGCTACGTGCGGACGTTCGACTACGACTGGCCCGACGGCCCCATCGAGGGCGCCGAGCACGGCGACGTCGAATACGCCGCGACCCGCGAGGAATGGCTGGCTCGGCACCCGTAGCCGTTCGTGCGGCCGGGTGAGTGCTCTGGATCGCCACAGCGACGCGAAGTGCTCACGAGCCGCCGCGTTCGCGGTTGGGCTTTCCGGCGTGGTGCGCAGTTCGGCTGCCGACGTGGACGGCTACCTGGCCGAGGCTCCGGTGGCACGCCGGGAAGCGTTGTCCGAGATCCGGGCCCTGTGCCAGGCCGAGTTGGCCGGGTTCGACGAGGTCATGGCTTACGGGATGCCCGCGTACCAGCGCGACGGCACCGCCGAGATCGCTTTTGCCTGTCAGAAGCAGTACATCTCCGTCTACCTCGTGCGCACCGATGTTCGGGACGCCTTCGCGCGGCGGCTCGCCGGGCACGACATGGGCAAGGGGTGCCTGCGCTTCCGCAGGGCCGATGCGATCGACTTCGACCTGCTCCGCGACCTGCTGCGCGCGACGGCGGCGACCCGGGGTCAGATCTGCTGAACCGCCCTCAGTACCGGTAGAGCCGGTCGCCGACCGCCGCCGAAGGCCCGGTGCTCCCGCCCGCCGGGGCGGAGATCCGGTCCGGGTCGCCGTCCGAGGTGTAGCGGCGGCCCGGGTCCGCGGCGAGCTTGTCCAGCCACGCCGTCGAGCCGTACTGCGCGTCCTGCCCGGCCGGGCCCTGGGAGCGGATTCGGGGCACGTTCGCCGGGTCGAAATCCGCCGACCACGGCGACGGCGCGGGATTCGAGCCGACCAGCATGACGCTGTCGAAGTGGTAGTCGACGCCCTCCGCCGAGCCGTCGCCCGCGAGGCGCTCGTCGTCCGGGTGCACGCCCAGCGGCAGCGCGATCGACCGGACCTGCGCGCCCGGGACGGCGTCCGCGATGAGCCGTTGCATCCCGGCGATCTGGTGCCGCACCTCGGCATCCGAAGCCCGGCCCAGGTTCTCGTGGTCGAGCGTGTGGTTGCCGATCTCGAAGCCGTGCTCCTGCAACCAGCCGAGGCTGCGCCGGCCGCCGGGCTCCTCGAACGGCGGGTTGTTCACGTAGCAGGTCGCCACCGGGCGGAACCCGGGATGCGCTGCGGCGACGTCCAGCAGGATGCGGATCCCGGTGCCCGCCGCCGGTTCCCCGGCACCGTCCAATGTGAACTGGCTGATCGAGCCGTCGTCGAAGGTGAGCACCACCGGGTGCTTCCCGGCCGGGATGTCGAACCGCCCCGTGGCGTACTCGGTCGCCGTCACCGGCACGTAGTCCTCGGCGGCGAGCCGCTCCAGCTCCGCGCGGAAGTCATCCGGGCTGCGGTCGTAGACGCTGCGCGGCGTCGGCGTGATCCGGTGGTACATGAGCACCGGGACGTCGCCGAGCTCGTTCGCCCGCACCGATTCCGGCGTCGGGCGGGGGACGGGATCCGGCGGCCGGACGACCGCGTTGGGCTGGGGCTGGACGATCTCGCCGCCTTGGCCGGAGCCGCAGGCCGCGAGCAGGGCCGCCGCCGTCACCACGACGCCGGCGCGCGCTTTCCGCACTGCTGATCGCATCTCCTCCAACGGTAGAGACCGGCTTTCCCGCTGGGGATACTCCAAGTGGTCATTGATCTTCCGGGCCATGGCTGCGAAGGTGGAGCGGCCGGTCGTCGGCCGGCTCCAATTTGATCACGCACGAATTTCGTGCAGCCGCGCGAGTTCGCCTGGAGTCGGGGAGGCGAAAGCGATGTCGGATGCTGATTCCGGTGCGGCCCGCGCCAAGGCGGTGCGGGCCGACAGATTCGCGTTGTTCGGGGCGGGCGCCATTGCGCTGCTGTTCCTGGGCTTCCTGCTGGTGAGATCCATGTCCACAGAGGACGTGGAGATATCCGGTCTGCCGGACCGGCCGATCGCGCCCGCCGAGGTGGGTTCGATCCAGATCCGCTCCGGTGCGGCCGATGGCGTGCGGGTGCTGCTGGACGGCCGCGAGGTCGCCGCAGCGGACCGGCAGGGTGCCCTCGCGGTGCAGGCCGCGGGCCTGCCGGACGGGCCGCACGAGCTGCGCGTCGTGGTGCCGCGCAGCCCGTCCTGGTTCGGCTCGGACACCACCACTCGGACGTTCACAGTGGACGGTTCGCCGCCGGCGCTGCAGGTCGAGGACTCGCTGCGGCCGGACGGGCCGAACCGGCCGGTAACGGTCGTCGGCACGGTGCAGGGCGCCGCGCAGGTCACCGTGGCCGGGCGGCTCGTGGTGCCGGATCCGCAGGGCGGGTTCAGCGCGGTCGTCGACCGGCCCGATCGCGAGGTCCAGGTGGTCGCGACCGACGCGGCGGGCAACCGCGCAGAGAAGACGATGACCGTCCACATCAGACATCCCGGGATGCGCGCGGTGCACCTGACCGGACTGGCCTGGACCAGCGACTCGCTGCGCGAACCCGTCCTCGCGATGGCCCGGCAGGGCAAGATCGACACAATCGAACTGGACCTCAAGGACGAGAGCGGCGAGGTCGTCTACGACTCGGCGGTGCCGATGGCGCACCAGATCGGCGCCGTCAAGGGCTACTACCAGGCCCGGCAGGTGCTGGACCAGCTGCACGGCATGGGCGTGCGGGTGGTCGGCAGGCTGGTCGCCTTCAAGGATCCCGTGCTGGGCGCGGCGTCCTGGAACGGCGGGCACCCCGAGCGGGTGGTGCAGACCGCCGACGGGCGGCCCTGGACCAGCGGCGTCTACGGCAGCTACGCGTTCACCAACTTCGCCGACCCCGTGGTCACCCGGTACAACATCGACATCGCCGCCGAGGCCGCCGCGCTGGGCTTCGACGACGTCCTCTACGACTACGTGCGACGGCCCGACGGGCACATCGAGCAGATGCGCATCCCCGGCCTGACCACCACGCCGGAGGCCGCGATCGCCGACTTCCTGCGGCAGACCCAGCCGGAGGTCCGGTCGCGGGGCGCGCTGCTGGGCGCGTCGGTGTTCGGCATCTCGGTCGACCGGCCCACCGAGATCGCCCAGGACATCAGGCAGATCTCGCGATTCGTCGACTACATCTCGCCGATGGTCTACCCGTCGCACTGGGGACCGGGCGAGTTCGGCGTCGGCAACCCCAACGCCCAGCCCTACGACATCGTGGCGCGCTCGCTGGCGGCGTTCGCCAAGGCGGTCGAGGGCACCGACGTGCAGATCATCCCGTGGCTGCAGGACTTCAGCCTCGGCGTCTCCTACGGCCCGGCGGAGGTGGCGGCGCAGATCGACGGGGCGCGGGCCAACGGCATGAACTCGTTCCTGCTGTGGGCGGCCAACTGCCGCTACCACGACGCGGCCCTGGGCCCGGCGGGCTAGCGCCGGTTCCGCGCGAAACCGTCACTCAGCGTGCGGGCGTCCGGCACCGGCGGCAGCCGGGCCCGCGAACCTCTCGCGAAATATCCCTCCAGCACGGCAGAAGCTTGCCGTGGGGCAGTTGTATCGGCGGCGCAGACTGTGCAGAGTATGCGGCATTGTCGATGTTGGAGGTGGCGATGTCCGTGAGGCCCGTTCGACTCACCCTGGCCGCGATCACGTCGTGCGCCCTGGTCGCGCCGGTGGCGCAGGCGGCGCCCGGCGGGCCGCCGGCACCGCCCAAGCAGGCCGAGGCGGTCGGCTACGGAGGCGCCGTGTCCAGCGTCGACCCGTACGCGACGCAGGCCGGGATCGAGGTGCTCCGGCGCGGCGGCACGGCCACCGACGCGGCGGTCGCGGTCGCGGCGGCGCTGGGCGTCACCGAGCCGTATTCGGCCGGCGTCGGCGGCGGTGGCTTCTTCGTGCACTACGACGCGAAGACCGGCGCGGTCGAGACCATCGACGGGCGCGAAACCGCGCCCGCCAGCCTCCGCGAGGACTCGTTCCTGGAGAACGGCAAGCCGATCCCGTTCGGCGAGGCCGTCACCAGCGGGCTCGGCGTCGGCGTGCCGGGCACCCCGATGACCTGGCAGGCGGCGCTGGACCGCTGGGGCACCAAGGACCTCGCCGAGGTGCTGCGCCCGGCGGAGCAGCTGGCCCGCAAGGGCTTCGTCGTCGACGAGACGTTCCGCCAGCAGACCGCCGAGAACCAGGAGCGCTTCAGCGCGTTCCCCGCGACCCGCGACCTGTTCCTGCCCGGTGGGAAGCTCCCCGAGGTCGGCAGCGTGCTGCGCAACCCCGACCTCGCCAACACCTACCGCACCCTGGGCACCAGGGGCATCGACGCGCTGTACCACGGCGAGATCGGCGAGGACGTCGTCAAGACGGTGAACCAGCCGCCGGCCGACCCGGCCGCGAACCGCAAGGTGCGCCCCGGCGGCATGACCGCCGACGACCTCGGCGACTACGGCGTGAACGAGCAGGCGCCGACCCACGTGAACTACCGCGGCCTCGACGTCTACGGCATGGCGCCGGTCAGCTCGGGCGGCACGACCGTCGGCGAGGCGCTGAAGATCCTGGAGCGCACCGACCTCTCCGACGGGGACAAGACCGCGTACCTGCACCGCTTCCTGGAAGCCAGCAAGATCGGCTTCGCCGACCGCAACCGCTGGGTGGGCGACCCGGAGTTCAACGACGTGCCCACCGAGGAGCTGCTCAGCGCGGACTTCGCCGCCTCCCGGGCCTGCCTGATCAGCGACGACGCCGTGCTGGCGACCCCGGTCGCGGCCGGCGACCCGCACAACCCGCAGGGCTGCCAGGCGGGCACCGCCGCAGGCGCCGAGCCCTACGAGGGCCCGAACACCACGCACCTGACCGTGGCCGACGCCTGGGGCAACGTGGTGGCCTACACGCTGACCATCGAGCAGACCGGCGGCAGCGGCATCGTGGTGCCCGGCCGTGGATTCCTGCTGAACAACGAGCTGACCGACTTCAACTTCTCGCCGGTCACCCCGGGCCAGCCGGACCCGAACCTGCCGGGCCCGGGCAAGCGCCCGCGCAGCTCGATGAGCCCGACGATCGTGCTGCAGGACGGAAAGCCGCTGCTGGCGGCGGGCAGCCCGGGCGGCGCGACGATCATCACCACCGTCCTGCAGGTGCTCACCGGCCGCCTGGACCGCGGCCTGTCCCTGGTGGACGCCATCGCGGAGCCCAGGGCGTCGCAGCGCAACTCGGCGCAGACCGAGGCGGAGCCGGGCTTCCTGGCCCAGTCGGAGGCGGAGAAGCTGAAGGCCATCGGCCACCAGTTCAAGACGACCGCTGAGATCGGCTCGGCGACCGGGGTGGAGCGACTGCCCGACGGCCGCTGGATCGCGGCGGCGGAACGCGAACGCCGCGGCGGCGGAGCGGCGGCAGTGGTGGTCCCGGTCCGCTGACACCGCGACTGGTGAACGGGGCCGTGATCGTTTCGGGGTTCTAGAGCACCCCAAAACGATCACGGCCCCGGGCCTGCGATCCGGCCTTCCGGTGGCGGCGCGGTGGTGGTCACAACGTGGTTCAGGGCGTGCAGGCTGGTGATACCTCGATGCCTCCGAGGTGCTGAGCCCGCTCCGGGCCTTGCAATTCTCCCGCGCCGAGAGCGCAAAGGGCAGTCCTCCACTGGTCCGGCCGGACCGCCCATCGGTGCGGTGCGCCGGTTGCGGCGACGACGAGGTCGCCGTCGTCGGTCAGCGCGGGCCGGGTGCTGTGGACGTGGTTCGCACCATCCACCGCCCACGTCCCGATCAGGGCACCGGTCGACACGTCCCAGAACCGGATCGCGTCGTCGCCGTCGATGAGGGTGCCGCCGTCCGGGCTGAAGGTGAGCAGGCCCGCGCCGGACAGCTCCGGCGGCTGCATCTCGGTCGCGAGCGTGCCGTCGAGATCGCGCAGGAAGATCCGGTTGTCGATGTCGGTGAACGCGATGCGGCCACCGTCCGGACTGATCGCCAGATCCCGGACCCGGAAGCCGCCGCCGACTTCGCCCACCCGGCTCAGCTCCTGGCCATCCCACCGGTACACCCCGATGATCCCCAGCACGCCGTCCTCCACCACGGCGACCGTGCGGCCCTCCCGGTCGGTGGCGAAACCGCCTTCCAATCCGGGTACCTCGACCTTGCCGATGACGTCGCCACTCCTCACGTCGACGATCTCCGGCCCGCCGTCGCGGTCGACCAGGACCGCGTGGTCCCCGGACAGGAAGCGGATTCCGGCCGACCCGTAGATGCTGTTCTGCGCGTCGTACGTGCCGCTGAACCGCTGGAGTTCCCGGCCGGTGTCGAGATCCCAGATCCCGGCCTGGCCGCCGACCTGCAGTGCCAGCCGAGTCCCGGCCGAGTTCAGCGCGACCCGGATCTCCCACGAGGAGATATCACCGGGGGCGGTGGTGGTCGGCAGCGTGCGCTCGACGGTGCCGCTGGCCAGATCCCACACCTGCGCACCGCCCGCACCTGCCACCACCGCCCGGCGACCGCCCACGGCGAGCGCTTCGAGCTCGAGATCGCCGAGCTGCGTCGGCTGGGAGATCACGCGCGCATCGGAACGCGCCGACAGCAGGCTGACGCCGTTGTCGGTGGCGGCGACCCCGACCAGGTCGCCGTTCGCCGACAGCGCCAGGCCCAGCACCGGCGTCGTCTCCTCGGTGAGCTGGACCGGATTGCGCAGGTTCCGGTCCAACGCGATCATGCGGAACGAGCGGTCGGCGATGGCCACCGTCGACCCGTCCGCCGAGATCGCGACGCTGTCGACACCGCCGGGGTGGTGCATCGAGGCGACCTGCGCCCGGTTCGCGAGATCCCAGAGCTGCACCTGCTCGCCGTCGGAAACCACCAGCAGTCCGCCACCGGCCGCGGCTTCGCCTCCGGTGGCCGGGAGGGCTTCCTGCGGCAGCCACGACCCGGTCGCGACATCTACCGGGAGCAGCGCGGACATGGTCGACCCGGCGAGGCCGGACCCCGCGTGCCCGACCAGCAACCGCCGGCCGTCCGGGGTGAAGACCAGCGGTGCCGACACCTCGACCGGTGCCTCAGCCAGCAGGGTTTCTTCACCGGTTCGCAGGTCCCACACCTGCGGAGGCCGGGTGCTCGCTCCCGCGTCTCCGTCGATCGCGGCGAGCAGGGAGCTGTCCGGGGACACCGCGATGCGGGGGAAAGGCGACTCGTGGACGAGGTCGCCCACCTGCCGGCGCGTCGCGACATCCCAGATCTGGAACCCGCCGCCGTCGTGGGCGATCAGCGTGCGCCCGTCGGGCGTGAACTGAAGCGCCTGCACACCTGGCTGCGGCTGTCGCAATTCGCCGATGACCCGACGCTGCCGGGTGTCCCACAACGAGATCCGCGCGTCTTCGCCGGCCGCGAATGCGAGCAGCGAGTCGTCCGGGCTCAAGCTGACGTGCGACTGCGGTGGCGAGGCCGCGGGGCGGTTCGCATGGACCTCCTTCTCCGGCGGCCGGACGAAGGACACCACGCGCCGGTTGCGGTTCAGCACCGCCATCAAAGCGCCGCGCGCCTGCGTGGTGGGAGCGGAACTGTAAGCCACGCCCGCCAATTGGGCGGCGAGCCGTGCGTTCGGCTGTGCCAGGGACTCGGCCGCCAGCGCGCGGGAGAGCGCGACCCGAGCCTGGTCCTCGGCGCGATTTCGTTGCTGCACCGCCAGGATAGAAGCCACCCCCGCGATCAGGGTGAGAAGGCACAGCAGCGCGACCAAGGATCGCGCAACGTACTTCCGGCGGCGGTGCAGCCGGATGTCCTCGCTGTCCAGCTCGTCGGGCGGCACATCGCGGACCGGCGCGACGAGCTTGCACACCGCACTGCGGAATTCGGCGTGGCGCAACGACAATGCGTCCCGCCGACGAGCAGTCGCCAACGGCACGCACAGCGGTTCGCTGTCAAACCAGCCGCTGAGCCCCGGCGGCAGGGCATTGGTTCGCGACCAGTCGAAGTCGCCGTCACCCCAGTTGACCTCGCCGCCGGCCACCGCGATCAGGAAGTTCGCCGGCGACCGATGTTCCTGCCAGAGGCCGACCTCCCGCCGCACCCATTCCGAACGCGCCGCGTTCGGCGAGGCCAGGAGGATGAAGTACCGCGAATCCAGCAGCCCCCGCTCGATCGACTTCGGCAGCGAACCCGCCGAGAGGCTTTCCGCGTCGCGGAAGACGCGCATCGCCCTGCGCCGGAAATTGGGCCTGGCGAGCCTCGTCAGGCCCTTGTACAACGCGGCTGCCACGTCCTTGTCCGCGTGGCTGTAGGAGATGAACGCGTCGTGCCCGGGCGCATCGACTGAGATGTGAGTCACATGGCGACCTTATCGATGTCGATCACGGGAAGAGGACGTTCGCGGTCACTGGGACCGGTTGGCGTGCCACATGGTGTGCTCGCGGCTGATCACCGACTCGGCGTCGACCACCGCCGCCGACCACTGCTGCTCGTCCAGGTCCCGGTCGAGCAGGTTGCGGACCACCGCCAGCTCGTGGGACGCCACCACGTACGCCGTCGCCGTCGCGCTGTGCTGGCGGGTGGCCGTCCACGCCGCGAACGCCGAGACCGCCGCGGCCACGATGCCCGCCAGGTCGAAGTCGACCACCCCGAACGCCTTCGCCAGCGCGCCCGCGACGCCCACCACCTCCATGACCAGCATCGTGGTCCGGAAGACCCGTGCGCTGCGCTGGTGGAAGCGCGCCTTGTTCGCGTACCAGTCCTGCTGGTCCAGCACCCGGCCGACCAGGTACGCCTCCTTGCGCTCGGCCAGCGGCGTCGCGCGCATCGCCCGCATCTTGGCGGTGATCGTCGACGCCGTGCTCGGCAGCAGCGGAACCTTCGGCATGTCGTGCTGCAGGATGCGGATGCGATCCATGAACTCGTCGTCGGCCTGCTCGGCGTCCGCCGGGAACGGCGCGGCGCCCGAGACGTAGCGCCAGGTCAGGGTCTTGACCGATTCCGCGAGCGCGCGACCCTCGTACCAGACCTTGTCCGGCCGGGTGCCCACGATGGCCAGCTCGATCACCATCGCGCCGACGAACGCCAGCGCGGTGCCCACCGCGAACAGATCGATCTGGGAGTCGCCGATGCGCAGCGCGAACGCGGCGAACGTCGCGGCCGAAACGGTCAGCACCAACCGGGAGCGGACGGCCCGCAGGAAGGTGCGCTGCTGGTGCACCGAGGCGCCGTCGGCCGCCTGGAACAGCCCCGGGTAGTCGGCCGGGGTCAGGGTTTGAAGCTGATCGGTACTGGACATGCACGCTCCGTGACTCGGGTCTCCCAGTGAATCGTGGCGGAGGACCGCTCCGAAAGCGGCCATTCCAGCGGAACTCCCGCACCGCCGACCCGGGCCGGGTGACGACTAGACTCGTCGGGTCCGTCAGTAGTAGACGTTCCGGGAGCCCATGTGACCGTCCAGCCGATCAGACTCTTCGGCGACCCCGTGTTGCGCACCAAAGCCGACGAGGTGGTCGACTTCGACAAGGAGCTGCGCATCCTCGTCCAGGACCTGTGGGACACCATGGAGGACCAGGGCGGCGCCGGGCTGGCTGCGCCGCAGCTGGGCGTCGGCCTGCGGGTCTTCACCTACCACTGCGACGGGTTCGCCGGGCACCTGATCAACCCCACCTGGACCGCGATCGACGACGAGGAGCAGTTCGGCCAGGAGGGCTGCCTGTCCATCCCCGGCATGTACTGGGACTGCCTGCGCGCCCGCAACGTGGTGGCCCGCGGCTGGAACATGCACGGCGAACCGGTCGAGGTCGAGGGCACCGACCTGCTCGCCCGGTGCATCCAGCACGAAACCGATCACCTGGACGGCGTGCTGTTCGTCGACCGGCTCGACGAGCAGACCCGCAAGGCCGCGATGCGCGAGATCCGCAAGGCCGAGTGGTTCGACGGCAACGCGCCGGTGATCAAGGAAAGCCCGCACCCGCTGTTCGGGGGTCGCTGACATGCGCGTGGTCTTCGCCGGCACCCCCGCCCCCGCCGTGCCCGCGCTGCAGGCGTTGCTGGACTCCGGCCGCCACGAGGTCGCCGCGGTGATCACCAGGCCGGACGCTCCCGCCGGCCGCGGTCGAAAGCTGCTGCGTTCCCCGGTCGGCGCGCTCGCCGACGAGCACGGCATCGAGGTGCTCACGCCCGCGCGCGCGTCCGACCCGGACTTCCTGGCGCGGCTCGCGGAGCTGGCCCCGGACTGCTGCCCGGTGGTGGCCTACGGCGCGCTGCTACGGGAGAAGGCGCTGGCCGTCCCGAAGTTCGGCTGGGTGAACCTGCACTTCTCGCTGCTGCCCGCGTGGCGCGGTGCAGCCCCGGTGCAGGCGGCCATCCGGCACGGCGACGAGATCACCGGGGCCAGCACCTTCCGGCTGGTGCGCGAGCTGGACGCCGGCCCGGTCTACGGCGTGGTCACCGAGGAGGTGCGCGCCACCGACACCGCCGGTGAGCTGCTGGACCGGCTGGCGGTCTCCGGCGCCGGGCTGCTGGCCGCCACCTTGGACGGCATCGAGGACGACACGCTCCGCGCCGAGGAGCAGCCCGGCGACGGCATCAGCTACGCGCCGAAGGTGACCGTCGAGGACGCCAAGGTCGACTTCGCCGCGCCGGCCGCCGCCGTGGACCGGCTGATCCGGTCGGTCACCCCGGACCCGGGCGCCTGGGCGCTGCTGCGCGACGAGCGGTTCAAGCTCGGCCCGGTGTCCATCATCGAGGACGAGCTGCCGCCCGGGGAGATCCGGGTGGAGCGGCGGCGGGTGCTGGTCGGCACCGGGACGTCCGCGGTCGCGCTGGGCGAAGTGCAGGCGGCGGGCAAGAAGCGGATGGCCGCCACCGACTGGGCCCGCGGGACCCGCATCGAGCAAGGAGAACGGCTCAAGTGAACGATCGCCGCCACCGGCCGTCGAGGCCGGCCAAGGCCCGCCCGCCGCAGCGCAAGTCCGGCCCGGCCCGGCCGGTGGACGTCGACCCGGCCCGCCTCGCCGCGGTGGAGACGCTCCGCGCGGTGCGGGAGCGCGACGCGTACGCGAACCTGGCGCTGCCGCCGCTGCTCAAGCAGCGCCGCATCAGCGGCCGGGACGCCGCGCTGGCCACCGAGCTGACCTACGGCGCCTGCCGCGCGCAGGGCCTGCTGGACGCCGTCATCGACGACTGCAGCAACCGGCCGCTGGCCGAGCTGGACCCGAAGATGCTCGACGCGCTGCGCCTCGGCGTCTACCAGCTGCTGCGCACCCGGATCCCGGCGCACGCCGCCGTGGCCTCCACTGTGGACATCGTGCGGTTCGAAAACGGTTCCAAGCTGGCCGGTTTCGCCAACGCCGTGATGCGCCGCGCCGCCGAGCTCGACGAGCAGGGCTGGGTCGACAAGCTCGCCCCGGCACGTGCGGAGGACCCGGTCGGCCACCTCGCGATGCGCTACGCGCACCCGAGGTGGATCGCGCAGGCCTTCGCCGACGCGCTCGGCCCCGACGAGCTGGAGGCGGCGCTGGCCGCCGACGACGCCCGGCCCGCGGTGCACCTGACCGCCCGCCCGGGCGAGATCAGCGCCGACGAGCTCGCCGCGATCACCGGCGGCGACCCGGCGCCGTACTCGCCCTACGGCGTGCGGCTGGAGGCGGGCGCCGGCGACCCCGGCGACCTGGAGCCGGTGCGGGAAGGCTTCGCCGCCGTGCAGGACGAGGGCAGCCAGCTGGTGGCGCTCGCGGTGACCCGGCCGGAGATCGAGGGGCCGGACCTGCGCTGGCTGGACCTGTGCGCGGGCCCGGGCGGCAAGGCGAACCTGCTCGGATCGCTGATCACCCTCGACGGCGGTTCGCTCGACGCCGTCGAGCAGGCGCCGCACCGCGCGGACCTGGTGCGCAAGGCCACCGAGGGGCTGTCGGTATCGGTGCACGTCGCCGACGGCCGCGACCCGGGCCTGGAACCGGGCTTCGACCGCGTGCTGGTGGACGCGCCGTGCACCGGGCTGGGCGCGCTGCGCCGCCGCCCGGAGGCGCGGTGGCGGCGGCAGCCGTCGGACGTCGGCGAGCTGACGAAGCTGCAGCGCGAGCTGCTGCTGTCGGCGATCAAGCTGACCCGCCCGGGCGGCGTGGTGGCGTACGTCGTGTGCTCGCCGCACCTGCCGGAGACCGAGGGCGTGGTGTCCGACGTCGTGCGCCGCACCGGCGTCACGCAGCTGGACGCGCGCGAGTACTTCCCGGACGTGCCGGACCTGGGCGACGGGCCGGGCGTGCAGCTGTGGCCGCACCGCCACGGCACAGACGCGATGTTCTGCGCCCTGCTGCGGGTGTGACAACGTCGCCGCACCCGGGGGGCTCTCCCGATTTTGCCTAAAATTGGGAGCATTTCGCCCTCGGCGCCCGGTGCGCGAGGCCAGTGAGTTCCCGATTTTGCCTAAAATTGGAAACGTTCTGCCCCGGCCGCGTGGAGGTGGGGCTCCCCGATTTTGCCTAAAATTGGGGAGATCCCGAGAGCGGGTTTTCGAGGAGGGGTGCGTTGTGTCCGAAGAGGACTACCGGCGGTGGCTGGCCGTCGCGGTCGCGGAGGCCAAGGCCGGGCTCGCCGAGGGCGGGATCCCCATCGGCGCGGCGCTGATCGGCGCCGATGGGCAGGTGCTGGGCAGCGGGCACAACCGCAGGGTGCAGGACGACGATCCGTCGGTGCACGGCGAGACCGCGGCCTTCCGCAACGCGGGGCGGCAGCGCTCCTACGCCGGGACGACGATGGTGACGACGCTGTCGCCGTGCTGGTACTGCAGCGGACTGGTGCGCCAGTTCGGGATCGGCCGGGTCGTCGTCGGCGAGGCCCGGAACTTCCACGGCGGCCACGACTGGCTCGCCGAGAACGGCGTCGAGATCGTGCTCCTCGACGACCCGGAGTGCACCCGCTTGATGGCCGACTTCATCGAGGCCAACCCGCGCCTCTGGTACGAGGACATCGGCGAGGACGCGGACTGACGGGGCTCGCCCCATTTCCGCCGCTGACCGCCTGTGCGTGCTTTGTGCTGCTATAGAGGCTGTTTTGGATCTTGTGGTTGGTGTTGTGGTAGATGTGCGAGGCGGCGGGTCATGTGGATGATGGCGGCCCAGTGGACCATGGTGGCGTGGTGTTGGGGGAGGCGTTCGTAGTCGCGGGCGCAGCGTCGGCGTCGGCTGATCCAGGTGAGGGTGCGTTCGATGACCCAGCGTCGGGGCAGGACTTGGAAGCCTTTCTGGCCGGGTTGGCGGTAGACGATCTCCACCGTCAGGCCGAGGATGGTTTTGGTGTCGCGGCCGGTCAGAGGGCCTTCGTAGCCTTG
>NZ_FNOK01000066.1 GCF_900106995.1 Saccharopolyspora shandongensis | reverse complement strand
CCGGGTGTGGGTTCGGGTTCGGGGCCGGGGTCGCGGCGTGAGTTGTTGGCGATGTTGGTGGCTGCTGATCCGGATTTGCGGGTGTATGCGGGGTTGTTGGGGGATCCGGGGGCGTTGCCGGGGAAGTTGCGGGCGTATGCGGGGAAGCCGAAGAAGGATCTGCGGTTGGCTAACGCCGGGGTCACGTCGTTCATGTGGTTGAACACGATCTTGGGTGGCCGGGTTGATCAGTTGGCGTTGACGGGTAGGTACGGGCCGGAAGTGTTGCTGGGTTTGTATGAGTTGCTGCTTCGTCAGCCCCGGCGGGGTGACCGGGCGCCCAAGATCGCGTTGTTGGTGGCCGAGTTGCTGGATGTGCGGCCTGATCAGGGTTCGTCGAACTCGTGGAACCCGGGGGTCTGGTTTGCTGGTTCGTGGAACCCGCGGGACTGGTTTGGTCGTTCGTGGAACCCGCGGGACTGGTTTGCTCGCTGGAGTGGGAAGGGTCTGCCGGCGACCCGCGGCGAGAAAACCGCGCCGGAGAACCTCGAGGAGAAGG
Source organism: Saccharopolyspora shandongensis (assembly GCF_900106995.1). Classification (GTDB taxonomy): domain Bacteria; phylum Actinomycetota; class Actinomycetes; order Mycobacteriales; family Pseudonocardiaceae; genus Saccharopolyspora; species Saccharopolyspora shandongensis. The sequence continues at coordinate 50,017 of NZ_FNOK01000066.1, read as the reverse complement.
CTGCGGCGGAGGTCGTTGACGAGAAGACGCGCTCGAACGATCCCGACGACCGGGATGACTCCGGCGAGCGGGCTCTACTCGCTGAGGAGTCCGATGCGGCTTCGATCGTCTCGGCTCTCTCCGATGGGTCCGACTGGACCGATAGGACCTCCCCCGCAGAGGTCGAGCGCGACGGTGCGGGCCGGGTGCGGGAGATCCACCTCGAATCCGGCGATCCCATGACACCCGGCAAGGCCCCTGGTACGGGGCGGCCGGTGGATGTCGACGCGATCGAACCGGCGCCCCCGCTGCCGGCAGGGTTGCGACCGGTTCGCGAAGGGGATCTGTCTTCGCCGGCGGCGGGGGAGGGTCTGACGTCATCTGCGGGAGTGCGGGCGCGGAGTCGTCGGATGGGGGAGTTGAAGTCGCTGGAGGGCATCGTGGAGGCGGCGGACATTGTTCCGTATCCGCCGGGGATGCCGTCGGAGACCGTGGTGGGAGCGCGGCGTGCGCAGAAGCTGCTCCGCCAGGTCAACAGGCTTAGCGATGAGGGAAACAGGAACGATAGTCCGGTTTTTGTGGCGTTGAGCCGTTTGGTGGCCTACGAAGCGGAATGGGTCGAGGAGGCCGCCGAGGGAGCTAGGAGGGAGCGCCGTAACTGGGAGCTCATGGAGTATGCCCGCGACCTCAGCATCATCACCGGCACCTTGCGGGAGGTGTGGAGCATCCAATCCAGGCTCCCCGGTGGGGCTGGACCAGCACAGCCCTCCGACGCGAATTCCACCCAGGTGCCCTTCGGTGAGCGGGATCGGCTTTCCAGGTTGAGGGGCGACGACGAGGTGCCGTCTGCGAGCCGAAGGCCTGACGGTGGTGTTGTCTCGGCGGAGGATGCTGTCGCTGCCTCCGTGACGGACAGACCGCAGGACGAAGGTGCAGCCGTCGAGCGGACCGTGCCGTCTCGCACGGTGGATGATTTTGAGGCTCGGTGGGCCGGCTATTTGGCCGCCAATGGGGAGTTCGGTGATCAAGTTGGATTGCGGGCGGCGGCGGCCGTGCAGCGGTGGATGGGTGAGCGTCCGGAGGGGGTTGCCGGTCGGGGGCCGTCGGTCGACGAGCAAGAGCGTCTGTGGGATTCGATCACCCGTGCGGTGAGGCTGGAGATCTCGCGCCGTGCCGAATTCAACGGCTTGATCAATGCGCTTCGTAATGACTTTGCTGAGCGGACCGATACCGCGATGAAGCTGTGGGCGTATCGGATCGGCGAGGCTGCGAATCGGGTGGAGCAGTGGGAGGCGTCCGCTGACCCGGCGTCGGTAAGGATCGTCCACGGAGTGGCGACGGCGATGCTGGATCCGATGCCGCAGGCGGAGCCGGGCACGGTGGATAACGGCGTGCACGACGCAATTCTCTTAGTGCTGACCGAACTGCTGACGGATGGTCGCGATATCGCGGAGTTGATGAATGCGCTTTATGCCGACTTTGTGACACTGCTTGATATTCCATCAACAGATCCTTCGTGGCTGCGTAGTCGGGCGAAGACCGCTTCGTGGTTCGATCCCGAGCCGGTTCCCTTGCGACGTGACCAGTGGGAGAAACTGCGGCCGGCTAAGCCGGACTTCTCGGTTCAGTCCGAATTGCGGGAAGTGGCGGGTTACAGCACCCCAAGGTCTATCGTAGGAACCGAGCAGTTGGTGCGATACGACGTGCGGCGGATCAAGGTGGAGGGGCGCTGGGTTCAGGAGTACACCCTCAAATTTTTCCTGGAAACCGACTCGCTTATGGGGTTCATCGATCGCGCGACGGTCGTTGAGAAGTTACGCGCCGCGGCTGGTCGGTATTTCAACCAGGGTTACCGGTTTCCGTCGGGCGAGCAGTTCCATGTGCGGGTCGAGTTCCCGGACGATCCGGAAAATGTGCACCAGGGGATCTCCCAGGACAGCAGCATCCTCATGGATTCCGATGCGGAGCTCGCCCGGATCTTGGGGCTTTACCTGGGAATTCTGGATGAAACCCCGCAACAGCGTTGGCCCGGGTACGATGACCGGGGTGTGTTCCATCGGGACGACATGCCGGTGTCCAAGAACCAGCGGATCGCGATACCGCGCCGGAACCGGGTGTATGGCGACGAAAGCGTTATGTGGTCGGGTAGTCGTGGTGGTCGGCTGTTGCCGCGGCATCTGGCGCAGCTGGAAGAGAGCACGCGCGCATACGGTTTCCGCCCGGGGGCGGCGGACGCGGGTTCGCCGACGCTTGCCGCCATCCGGCCGGAGGATTTCGGGTCGGTGGCGCAGTGGCGGGCTTCAACGTTGGACACGCTGTTGTCGCAGAAGGACATTGATGTCGACTCGGTAATGGATGCATTGCGCTCGGTGCGGGGAAAGCGGGTCGCAGTCGAGGGACTATACCGGGAGTTCCAGGAGCATACCGGCCGGGAGCTGGATTCGGTGTTGGCCGATGTCCTAGGCGGGGAGGATGCCGCGTATGCGGCACAGTTGTTGGGAATGCGGCCTGATTCCCTTGACACCGGTGACCCCGAGCCGCCATTTACCTCGGTGCCGCCGGGACTCGGCTACACGCCGCACCTCCGGCGGGATGTGTTCGAGTACGCGGCTGCGGTTCGTGGGCACGTGTCCACAGGATTGGGGGCGTCCGATCCTGTGGTGCGGAAGCAGTCTTTCGAGGCCGCGATGCGCCTGATGAGTGTGCTGGACCGTGAGCTACGCAAGATTTGGGCGGTGCAATTGGCTTACAATACCCAGTTCGGCTCGGACTTGCGAACAGACTTGATCCAGCTGCGGAGTGATTATCACGAAGCGATCGGGAACGTCTTGGGTGACGTCATTTCGCAGCCCACTTCGATGGAGCAGATAATCGAGTGGCACCGGAAGCTGAAGAGCACCACATTTGAAAACTATTCCCTTGGTAAGACGCCTGTGCGTTATGATCACCCCGAAGAGGGCTGCTGGCTCCGAGCGCATGCCTGGGTGATGGACCTGGTGCGAATGGGCGCCTCTCCGATGAAGATCTTCGTTGTCCGCGACGACCCCATGCTGAGCTTTTATTCCCCATATGCAGAAGGTGCGTCGCCGGGCATTCCCGCGAAAGTGGAATATTACTATCACGTCGCGCCGATGGTCACGGAGCATACCAATTCCGGGCCGAGGTTTTGGGTGCTGGACTGGGCCATCAGTGCCAACAGCGACGATCACGATGCGCATCCGCTGACGATCGAGGAGTGGCTCCGTCAGATGGGTGTCAACGCCCATGACGAGCCCGTTACGTACTATACCGGTACGGCCGAACAGATACAGCAGCAGTACACCGACGACTGCAGAATCTGGCCGTCGCGCACATATGACAACGGGCAGGAGTTTCCCCAAGGTCGGGCTATCGTCTTGCTCGCGCCCGCGCACGCTTGGCCTCCGCATCCAGAGACACCAATCCCGAGAGATCTTTTTCAGGCCGATCTCTGGTTTCGGGATGACGAAAGCCACCTCATCTCGATGAACCGCACGGCCGAGCGGCGTGCCGGGCAGCGCCTGGAGGAGGCGCCGGGTGTGATCGCGGAGGTACTGGGTGCTGAGGGGCAGTTGCTTCGGCGGTCGGGTCCGGAATTGCGTGGTGGTTCTTCTGGTGTGAGTTTGCCGAGGGATGCGCCGGATGCGGTTGTTGAGTTGGCGGGGTTGGTTGGGCGTATGGAGGGGCATCTGGCGGCGTTGCCGGCGGATTTCCGTCCGGATGTGCGTGCCGGGGTCGTGAAAGCGAGGGCGATGGCGGAGCAGGGGGGCTGGACCCGGGCGGACCTGGACTGGATTGACCTTCAGCTGCCGAAGATGCGGAAGGCCGAGAAGTTGGTGCATGCGCATCGGGAGCGTAAGGCTGCGGAGCGGCGGGCTGAGGTGTTGTTTGGGGGAGGGACTTCGTTTGCCGGTGGGTCTTCTGCCGTGAGTTTGTCGGGGATATCCGAGCAGGTGTTGGGTTCGGACGTAGCGGATGGTGGGAGGCCGGTTCTGACGGCTGCGACGGTGCCTCCCGGGATGGCGGCTCCGGTCGAGGGGGGCGCTGGCTTCGGTGGGGCGGCGAAGCAGGCGGTGACCGTCGGCGGTGTGTCGGAACCGGACACGATGCCCGCGCGGACCCACCCGAACCCGGATGAGGAGTTCCGCTCGTCGCGGCCGGCGGACGACCGGGCGGAGACCACCGCCGGGGAAACCGCCGAGCGGAGCGGGGAAACCGAGCAAGCGGCAGGCCCCCGAGAGGCCGCCTACTACAACGCCCGCTGGGCCGGTGGGAAGGAACCCGGGGTCGAAGACCGCGCCTGGCAGCACACCCAGGTGCGGCAGGCGTCGTGGTTCGACCCGCTGCCGAACCCGCTGAAGCCCGGCGCGTGGGAACACTTGCGGAATACGATTCCGGATGGCTCGGTGGACCTCGTGACCAGAGATGTCCGGATGTCCAGCCGTCCCGACAAATTGGTGACTGGAAAGGGCTTCGTCAGCTACGACTGGCGGCGCTTCGAGGTGGCGCCGGGTCGTGGGGTGCAGGAGTTCACGTTCAAGGCGCACCTGAACCCTGACGTGTTCCTGGCGCCGTTCTGGAAGAGGGCCGAGCGTGAACTGCAGCTTGCCGAGGAAGCAGAGCACGCCGCCGACAATGCGGAGCTCGCCGTCCGACGACTCGAACAGCGACTGGATTCGTCGCCGGGTAACGCCGCCGTGCTTGCCCGTGCGCAGGCCAACGCCGATGCCGCTCGGCAGCGGGCCGACGCGCAGCGGGACAAGGCGCACGAGGCTGACATGGAGCTGGTGCAGCGGCAGCGCCTGATTGACGACCTGAAGCGGCGCGCCGCCGATTCGGTGGATGAGCGGTTCAACCGGGGCTACCGGATGGCCCATTCCGGCGACCAGTTCCACTTCCGGCTGGAGTTCGTTGACGACCCGGCGGAGGCTCATCGGTCGATCTTTCTCCACACCGACCCGAACGCGGGTACCAACCAGCTCATTTGGAACCCGTACACGTCCGGCTCGACGTTCGCCCACGAGCTCGGGCACTACCTCGGTCTGCCCGATGAGTACTTCGATCCGGGGACCTACACGCTCGGACGTCGGCAGAACTCGGACGGTGTGTCGCTGCCGGAGTACACGGTCCGGACATACCTGGACACGGACGAGTATCTGAGTCCGCTGCGGGAGGAGGCGAGTGCCGACGAGCGGTGGGCCGCAGAAGCGGAGACGGACGCGGCACGCGAACCTCACGATGCCGCGTTGCGAGACGAGGCGCAGTGGCTGCGGGCGAAGGCGGACGAGTCGAAGCAGCGGCTCGCGGACGCTCAGCGGGAGGTCGATGAGCTAAAGGACCGCGCGATCAGCGGGGTCACGGAGTTGTTCCGGCCCGAGCGGATGCACCCGGACGCGCGGTACTTCGTCAAGCTGGAGTTCAGCGACAACCGGGCCGAGTCGCAATTCCTCGTTGACCTCCGGCAGTCTGCCGACAAGGATCCGAGGGTCTGGGGCCTTCGGTCCAGCGGGTATGGCCTCGCCGCCAGGGTCGGTCTCCACCTGGGGCTGGAGCCCGATTTCATCCGGCGGTTGCGCAGGGACCAGGTTGGCGACCTCCAGGAGCGCCCGAAGGACGATAACCGGCTGGTGTTCAACAGGGCCGATCCGCCAATGCCCACTGACACCGCCACGGGCCGGCCGCACCGCCCGCAGAACTCCTACATACCCGATGACGGGTTGATGACCGGCAAGCAGCGGGCGTTCCTGCCACGGAACCTGTGGCGGACCGAGGAAGTGGCGATTTCGCAGGGACTGCGTCCGGATGTGATGGTGCCGGGCCCGCAGCGCCGGGCGCGGACGTTGGATCACCTGCTGTCGCGGGACTCCGTCGACGAGAACGCCGTGCTGCGTGAGCTGGCCGCGCTGCGCGGGGATCCGGCCTCCGTCCAGGAGGTGCGGGCCGCGTTCCTGGCCAATACCGGGGACACACTGGACGTGGTCCTGCGCACCGTGCTTGGCGAGGACGGTCACCAACGCGCCGTGCAGCACCTGGAGTCGCGCGGCTCGGACGACTCGGACGACCCGGCAGCCTTGGCGGCCGACGCGGGGAACTACCGGGCATCCGCTGCTGGTGGGTCTCCCGCCAGGCGTTTGTCGGGGGGTGCGTCGGCTGGGGTTGTTAGGCCGGATTTGGTTGTTGATTTGGCGGGGTTGGTTGGGCGTATGGAGGGGCATTTGGCGGCGTTCCCGGCGGATTTCCGTCCGGATGTGCGTGCTCAGGTCGGGATAGCGAGGGCGATGGTGCAGCAGGAAGGCTGGACTCCGGCTGATCTGCGCTGGATTTCCTCGCATCTGAAGGGGGTGCGGGCGGCCGAGCAGTGGTTGCGGGAGGCGGCCGAGCTGGCGGAATTGGCGTCTGGTGGGGGAGGGTCTTCGTTTGCTGGTGGGTCTGCTGCCGGGAGTTTGTCGGGGGGTGTGCCGGCTGGGGTTGTTAAGCCGGCTGTGGTTGTTGAGTCGGGGATTATGATGTCGTCCGATTTGGACGAGAATGTTCGTGCTGTAGCGCGTGGTTTTCCGGTTGAGGATGGCCGGTTGGCGGTGGTGATGAAAGGCAATGGGCACGGTGGAGTGCTTATCGGCGGCGAGAGTGCGGATGCCCGGCAGTTAGCTGATTTGATTCGAGCGGGAATGGGCGGGCGGCGGTCGATCCGGCTGTATGCCGGTGAGGTCTCGGAGCAGTTCGCGCGGGAGTTGGATGGGGCGTTGGATGCTGAGGTCATCTGGACACCGGACATGGTATTCGGTCCGGAGACCAATGGGTTTGGCACCTGGAATACGACTCGGTCTGAGCAGGTGTTGGGTTCGGGCGCAGCGGAGATTCCGGCGAGGAATACGGCGGTTGTTAGGCCGCCTGTGATTGTTGAGTTGGCGGGGTTGGTCGGGCTTATGGAGGAGCATTTGGCGGCGTTGCCGGCGGATTTCCGTCCAGATGTGCATGCTCAGGTCGCGGTTGCGAGGCAGTGGGCGCAGTTGGGGCGCTGGACTCCTGAGGACCTGCACAGGATCGGGTTGAACCTGGAGCAGGCGCGGGCGGCCGAGCAGTGGTTGCGGAATGTTCGGCCAGAGGAGATTCCGGCGGGGATTATGGTGTCACCGTCCGATTTGGACGAGGACACTCGTGCTGCAGCGCGTGGTTTGCCGGTTGAGGATGGCCGGTTGGCGGTGGTGGTGAAAGGCGATGGGCGCGGTGGAGTGCTTATCGGCGGCGAGAGTGCGGATGCCCGGCAGCTGGCTGATTTGATTCGGTCGAGAATGGGCGGGCGGCGGTCGATCCGGCTGTATGCCTGTGGGGTCTCGGAGGAGTTCGCGCGGGAGTTGGATGGGGCGTTGGATGCTGAGGCGATCTGGACGCGGGGCATCGTGTGGTTCGGTCCGGCGACCATGCCGTTTGCCTCCATGGTTGGTGGCTGGTATTTGGACGAGCACTCCAAGATGCGTCCTAACTATTCGCAGGGCAGCTGGGAGACGACCCGGAAGGGCGAGTGGCAACCAGGACAGGCCCCCGCTGACGTTTCCTTGCCGCCGGGCCAGAACGGGCTGAGTCCTAACTGGGTGCACCTGCGCACGGAGTCGGCGCGGTTCCGCACGGAGCTGCGGCCCGACCTGGCATCGCTGCGGAATTCCGACCACATCGGGAAAGTGGCCCGAGCGCGCAGCCAGATCACGGCTGCTGATGACCAACTCACCCAGATCTACAACATGGTGGATGCGCCCGCGCCGGAGGCGCCGCCCACCACCGTCACGGCCGCCGACTCCGCCGAGACCGACGCGTTGCTCAAGACGGCGACCGACGAGACCACCTCGGCCGCGGCGAGTGTCGAGCGTGCTCGGCAGCAAGCCGAGAAGTTGACGGCGGCGCAGCAAGACCTGACGGCGGCCAGGCAGCGGCAGGACGAATTGCGCGCGGAACTCGATGCGGCTCGGCAGAACTTGATTCAGAAACGGCGCGGATTTTTAAGGGTGTCCCGCGAGCGGGCGCAGCTACTGCGAAACCAGCACGAGAACCAGGGACCTGTGCCGGATGCGCTGCTGCTTGCCCAGCGCGCCGACGCGGAGGCGCGCGCGGAGGCGCGCGTGGAGACCGCTGCCGCAGAGTTCACCGCTGTGCGGGAGCGGATTGAGCAACTGGCCACGGCGGATCAAGAAGCGAGCGAACGCACCGCCGAGGCAATTGCCCGGGCCGAAAACGAGCGTGGCGCCACTGCGGAAGCGGCCAAGACCGCCACCAAGGCCGTGACCCAAGCCCGTATCGCGGCAGACCGTGCCGACGTGACGGTCCGGCAGGTCGACCTGCCGCCCTACGCCGCCGACGGTGCGATGGGCAGCGGGAAGATCTGGCAGACCGGCAATATCGACCCCGAGGACGTTCTTACCGCCCTACCGGAAGATTTGCGGGAACCCGCCCGAGCCGCGATCGAGGAGCTGTTCTCCGACGCCAAGCTCACGCGAACCCTGCGGCGTCTTGCCGACGAAGGCATCCGGATCGAGGTCGGCTCCCGCGAGTTGCACCTGAAGTTCGAACGCACCGCGTCGACGCCCGTGCGCCTGCCGCAGGCCGACGGAGTCATCGAGTATGGCATTCGCTACGCCGACGCGGGCCTGACTGTCGGGCAGGAACAGAGCCCCCAGTTCGGCATGCTCGGTGTCGTGCCCAACATGGTCGGCGCGGCGGCCAAGGGCGCGGTTCGCAACGTAATCTTCAACCCCTCCGTGCGGCCCTCAATGGGGAAGAGCGAGCAGCGCAGCCTCGTATCGGCAACGGAATTTTCGCGCGGGCTGAGCAGCCGGGTTCCCGAGCGTAATTTCGTCGTCGACGGTCGGTTCGTCATCGACGTGCGGGAAGGAGAGAACCCGCCGGAGACGTACCGGACCGACGAGATCACCGATGTGGCACTGATCTGCTACGACGGGGAGGATGTGCCACCCGCCACCACCGAGCCCGGCCCGGACGATCCAGTGCTGCCCCTTCCGGCCTCAGCCCTGCACGAGGTGTTCGCCGTGCCACAAGCGGCCGCCATGCGGCGAATTCGTCAGCAGGTTCTCGCCAAGTTGCCACTGTCGGAAGTAGGCGTCGGTGTCCGTGATTCGGTGTCGCGGGAGTTGGCCGAAGACAAGGCGATCGTGAAGTTCGAGGAGATCACCGGTGGCGGTTACCGGCCAAGCCCGTTGCGGTTGCCGGGCGCGAAGCTGAACACGCTGTCGCTGGAGGTGTCCGCGGAGCTGCGCTCGGTGCGGCGGGTTGACAGCCGCGCCGTTCCGGCCGTGAATTTGGGGCAGAATGCCGGTAGCGAAACGAAATTTGACACCAGCGAGGCGCAGTCTGCGAACGCCGAAGCCTCGGTGACGGTGGGGCCTGGATTCGTCGCCGATGTCAACGAGAAACGACGCGGCCTCGGCTCCTACACCACGATCACACCCTTCACGGTGTCCGGTTCGGCGGGATCGGGCGAGTCGCTGACGCAGGTTCTGGGCATCAGCGCCGGGAAGAAGAGCGTCACCAGCATCGAGAGCGATGCCGTCCTGGTGGAGGCGACGCTGGATGTGCGGGTTGAGCGGTACTCCACGAATCCGACTCTGGAAGGCTCGGATACCGGTGCGGAGAAAGTGTTCCTGTGGATGTCTGCGGACGACTTCGCCCGGCTCGAGGAGATTTCCGCGGCACACTCCGCCCGGCAGATCGCCGAGGAGCAAGACGCGCCGCACGAAAGTCCGACGGTGCCGGATGGACTACGGCACCGCCAGAACTTCCGTGACCTGGTCGAAAGAGTGCGTCCGGACATTCCCCGAACGCTGGTCGAAACCTCGGACGGAAGAGTTGACGCCCGGCTGGAGAACGAAACCGCCGAGCAACTCGTACTGTCGATCCTGGCCGACTACAGCAAGCGTCCGGAGATCACGATTCCCGCGGGCGAGCCCCGGCAGCCCGACATGCTCGCGGCCGGCAAGAGCACCGGTGGCGGTGTGGTGGACCGGGCGCCGGGAATCGAACGGGTGCTTCCGGAAGTGCGCCGATTGCTGCGCGAGTCGGCGGGGAACGAGCTCGCGTCGCTGACCCACGACAAGCGGGCGCTCGTCGAGACGCAGTTGTCCTCGGCTTTCGGCGCGTCCGCGCTGTTCGGCTTGTTCAACGGAGAGTTGCGCGATGTCACCAAGACGATCCGGGTCGGTGATCAGCTGGTGACGATCAAGGTCAAGCCGGAACTGGGTGCGCTGATCGGCACCGGCAAGGTCGAGAAGGCCACCGTGGACTTCACCGCGAAGAACGCCATCCGCGGCGAGATCAAGGCGAAAGCCGGCACGCAGCAGCGGATCGGCGTCGAGTCGGGGGCCGTGATCGGCACCAAGCGCAAGGATTTCTGGCGCAACATAGGCTTCCTCTTCGGCGCGTCAGCCCAGTTCTCACACGGGTACAGCAGCACCGCCGCGCAGAGTTACAAGGTCAACCGACGCGCGAAGTACAAAGGGCCCGCAGTCACCTTCGACCGGCAGGTGACCTGGTCGATCTCCGTTTCGACGAAGGCCGCCACCCCGGAGACCGAGCAGCCGGAGTCGCAGACCGAGCAGACCGAGCCGGCTGAGGCACAGAACGTGCAGCCAGACCCGTGGTACCGCTGGCTAGGCCTGTTCCGCGGGCAGGCAAACCGGTCTGATGCGCCGAACAACGGCGACATCGAGCTCACCACTCTGTCCGACAACTCCTCGACATCCGACAGTGACACGGACAGTGTCCGGAGTTCCGGCGGTGCCTCGACGTCCAGCAGCGCCACGACGACCGGCCGTTCCACGATCGATGGCTGGACGCGCGTGCTGGTTCCGGAGCCACTGGCACCCACCACTGCGCAAGGTGATCTGACGAACCTCGGTACGGTCATCCGAGACTTCGACTACGCCAACCAGGACGACAACCCGTTCCAGGTGAACGTCGAATTCCTCATGCCACAGGGCGTGGCAACACCGTCCACGGTGCTCAGCGAGCCCATCGAAGACATCCTGCACAACCTTGCGCGCTCGAAACAACACGACGCAACACCGGACCCAGAGGACCCGCTGGCAGCGCCCCTCGACCAGCTGCTGGCACCCGGCGGGCTGCCCATCACCGGCGGCCGGGTGCGGCTGCGGCTGTTCGACGCCCATCCGATCGACACCGTTTCGGACAAGCTCAGTCTGGAAGGGGTCGCCGAGGGCGGGCTGAAGCTCGACGGTCAGGAAACGAGAGGAATAGGCGGCGAGGGACGTTTCCGCGTCCCCACGCTGATGCAGTTCGGGAGCAAATCCGGCAAACGAGCCCACGTGGCCCCGTCGTTCACCGGCCGAGGAACCTTCAGTCAGGAGAAGGGAACCACCTACGGTCTTGGCACCGCACGCCGACGGACCGGCAAGACACGCGGAGCGACCCACCTTTACCGGGCGCATGCCGTGTTCGAGATCACCAGCTACGGGGAATCGGACGCGGCCGCGGAAACCGAGCAGATCGCGGTCAACGGCGGCGTCGAATTCCTGCTCGCGGACGCCGTCGCGCAGCGACTGCACACCAACCCCGCTCGGGAACCGGACGCGGAGGGACAGCCACCGCAGACCCGGCACCTCGACCTGCCCGCCGGGGTGGCGGCGAAGCCGAAACCGGCGACCGAGGTGCGCTATCCTCCGGAGTTCGTACTTTCCGGCGCTGCGCTCGGCCCGACCATCGTCACCGAGATCTCCAATGCGCACGAGGTCGCCCCGCTGATCAAGAGCATGATCTCCGACCATGCTCCCGGTTTCGGTACGGGTCGCTGGCTGGAGGTGCCGACCGGGATCGGCGGGTCTGTGGAAAAACTGGCGTCGTCGACCGCACTGGGTGCTCGGTTCGGCCAGGCGACGACATCCGGGACGTCGTTGCTGGCCGCCCGGCCGTATATGGGCGGCACCGAGACGATCGAGTTCGTCGTTCGCGCACGGTACGCGCCGGACGCTCAGGCCACGCCGAACACGGAGATCAAATCCGACACGTTCTTCCAGAACACCGAGAAACGGGCGCAAACCGAATCCCGGTCGAGCGGTGGTGGCCTTTTTGGAAGTGTTCTCGTAGCGCGCAGCTTCAACGGCAAACTGCGCCGGGCGGGCGCGCACCCGGACGCGGGCTACGGCAAGGAATGGTCACGAAGCCAACGCGACACCGACAGCGATGCGTTCAAGCGGCGGGTGACTGCGGGGGACGAGACCTCCTACTCCTACACCTGGCCGACCTGGTTCCAGGTCGAGATGTATCGGTCGTGGACTCCGAACGCGGTGCTGAACAACCTGCTGCTGACCGCGCCGAGGCGGGGTGTCGAAATGTGGTCGGCGATGCGGGACGACACCCGCACACCGGAGCAACGGCGGTTCACCAGCGATGGCACGGCCCTGTTCACCATCCCGGGGGGCCTGACCACGACCACGCCGCCGGCGCCGCGCCCGGTGCGGATCAGCGGCCGGCCCGTGCCCGTCGGAGGCGCGGTGGAGCTGGGATCGCTACCGCAGGATCTGAGTGGGATGGACGTGATCCCGCTGGCACTGCCCGGAAGCGAGCGACTGTTCCCGTGGCTGGCTGCGGTGCTGGCGCATACAACGCAGCAGCCGACCAACGACGCCGATCCGGCGAGTTCGGAACCGTCGATGCAGGCGCCCACCGGCGGCGGCTGGGTCCGTCCGGCCACCCTGCCGGCGCAACTGCTGTGGCAGCTCGGTGGAGAAGAAGGCTTGACCGCGATGACGCAGGAACTGCTGGACGGCCCGGTGTCCTTCCCCGCCATGGTCGAGACCGGAATGGTCTGGGACGACGAGCACGGTCTCGCGGTGCGCCTGCGGTTCGCCGAGGTCGAGTACGTCAACTCCTTCACCGCGACCGGCGGGCTGACCCACGAGCAGAAAACCGAGCAGGAAGTCACCCAAACGGACACCAGCAACATCAGCGCGACTTTGCCCGGTCTGGCCATGGTGCAGGGCAGCGATTCCAAGGCAAAGAGCGGTAAATCCGGCAACCCGGCCGGGGACATGCTCCTTCCCGGCGAGAGCAGCACGCTCGACCCGTCGGGCGGGGTGTCGGGCAGCAGGTCGAAGCCGCGCGTCCAGGTTTCCACCCGCGGCAATGCCCAAGAGGTCACCGCCGAGATGGAGGGCACCTACCACGTCTACCGGGCGGGCAAGGCGATCTACACGCTCACCGATCAGACCGAGCACCGTACTCTCTTTGTCGCCCTGCCGGGAAAACCAGCCGAAGTCGAGGTGACCATCGACAACGGCGGGTACTTCGCCGTGGAGTCCGCCCAGGCGGCGGCGAACAACCTGCCCGGACCGCCGCCTGAGCCGTCCCCGCCGGCCAGAGCGCCGGCCCCGGCACCGGCCGCACTGCCGGACGTCTGGACACCCAACGCCGACGACCAGGACGCGGCGGCGCTGCTGCCCAAGGTCGGCGGCCACCTGGTGGTCGGGATTACCGCATCCGGTGACAACCTCACGGTGCCCGAGCTGGCCGCGCGAATCGAGCAGCTGCCTGGCTGGGCCAGGCGGCCGATCGTGCTGGTGGGAACTGACGGATCGCTCGACCTGGCCGGTGCGGCTGAGCTGCGTGACATCCTCGGTGTCGACGTGATCGCGGCCGACCAGGAGGTGTGGCATGCCGCCGATGGCCGAGTTGTCACCGGCGATTTGTCGTTCGTCCGCAGCGGGTTGCCGACGTGGAGCGAATGGGCCGAAGCAAGACTCGGCGGCGAGGTCCGGTCCGCGACAGCAGGGCACTGGTACCTGTTGTCGGCCGCGGGCGGCATGCGGCAGCTTCCTGGTGCGGATCTTGTTTCAGCGATGGCAAGCTCCGGCTCTTCGGTGCAGGCGGGGACCGCGCCAAGATTCGACTTCCGTTGGGGTGTGCGCAGCGCGCCGGTGAGTCTTCCGATCCATGGGGCGACCGAAGCCGCCGAATACAGCGGATGGACCCGGTCGCCGCATCACGCCGCCGCTGTCCCCGAAGGCAGTCGGCCGCTGCTGGTGCTCGGGCACGACGGCACGGTCATCCCCAATGCCGAGGTCACCGAGCTGCGAAGTACCGGCGCGGATGTGTTGGCACGGGTAAACCGAGGCCGGGGGCCGAAGTGGATGCTGCACCGGGCGGACGGAAGCCAGCCGCGGCCAGTCGAGCCGCCCACCGAACTGACCCGTTCACCACGACCGGAACCGCTGCTGTTCCGGGGGCCCGGCGATTCCACCGAGACGATCGAGCAGGCCGGGGAGTCGGCACCCGTTTTGCCGGACGGCACCCAGATCGTCGGTGTGCACGTGACGCCCGACGGGCGGGCGGTGTTGCCCGACGGCCGGAAGGTGACGCCCGAAGCCTTCGCCGACGAGGTGCGAAAAGACCGGCGTTTCGTCCCGGGACCGGCAGTCGCGTTGCTGGGGTGCGGCGCGCATCGGCGACTAGGGCGGGGCGAATTGACGTTCGCGGAGCGCTTCGCCCGCGCGTTGCACATGCGAGTGTGGACAGCGAGGGTCGATGTGGTTCAAACCGCGGACGAGCTCGTTCATGCTACGAAGGTCTCGGTCGCCGAGGACGGCAAGGTGTTGCCGAAGTTCGTCGACGGGCTGGGCACCGGGCACTGGTACCTGCTGGGCTCCGAGGGCCAACAGCTGTGGAGGTCAGGGCCGGAATTGCGTGCCGCGGTGAACGGCTCGGCGCCGCCGCGTTACGTCAACGAAGCACCACCCGCGGTGATCAGGTGGACGGGTCGGCAGGAGCGGGTCAGCGCGAGAGTTGAGACTACAGAGATCGGGAAAGGCAGCCGAGCAGTATTTTCGGAAACATCAGCACCGGATGACGAGTGAAGCGTGACCGGGCGGACCACCCGAGTTCTGGTACCGACAACGTGCCGAGGAGAAGGAAATGACCACACCTGACCAGAAAGCGGACGTAACGGCCGCCATGCACGAAGTACTTTTACGGCAGGCCGGATTCGCACCGGACGAGTTGGTCACGCAGGCTCGTGCCTGGCTCGCGGACGACCGGCTCGACGAGGTCGCCCGCGCGGTGGCATCCACCGCCACGCGGTACGTCCTGCCGCTCACCGAAGGGGATTTGGGCGTGCTCGCGACCGTCTTCGAGACGGAGGGTGCATCGCCGGACGTCCTGCAAGGCATCGAACCCGTGATCGACGATCCGCCGCTGGTGTGGCAGTTCAGCGCCGAGCCACCGGATTCCGGTGGCTCCAACGACGATTCCGTCGTGGCAGCACTGATCGAAGTCCTCAGTGGAGAGCCTGCCGCGCACGGAATGTGGCGTGCATGGCGAATGTCCCCGGATGGCGCGCCGTACCCGCCTCCGCGAGCGGTCTACGTCGTCGAAGCCGACGATGACGACCTGCCCGCGCTCACCGCTCGCCTGCAGCAAGCGCTCATCGCCGCCGGTGAAGCGGCTCCGCAGGTCGAGGTCACCCCGGTCGTCGGCCCGGTGCCCACGTACCAGCGCGCGGCCCGCGCTTACGGTGCGCTCCTGTGGGCTGCTACCGAGACGCCGGAAATCACGGTGGCGCGGGTTTTCGACGCGGTGGACCCGGCTTCCGGTCCGAGCTTCGCCCCGGACCACCCCCGGATGGACAACGAGGCTGAACGCGGCCAGATCCTCGACTACCTACGCGCCGGCGCTGCCCTAATGACCACGACGGCCACCCTGGACGACGTCGTCGACCCCTCCCGCGGCGCGGTCGTCCCCATGAGCCTCCGCACCGACGGCACCTGGATCTGGCCGGACACCATCGCGTACTACCTGGAACACCACCATCTGGCCCCGGACCCCGACCTAGTGGCGCACATCCGCGACGCCGGCCTACTTCCCCCGGAGCTGGACGCGGTAGCGATACATCGCGCAATGGACGTCCTACGCCGGCCCCCGGAGGCGGAACCAGTCTGGACCCGCTGATCCGGATCAGATGAGGCGAAGGACCCCGGTAAAGTCTGTTCGCCGCCCCGTGAAGACGGGCACGGCCGTTGTTGATCAGGTGATGTCAGGACAGCTGATCGCAACGGGTGGCGTCGGGGTCGTTCGCCGCTCCTGCCTCCCAGCGCACCTTGGAGACCGTCATCCCGAACGAACCGTCGGTGTACACCAGCCACGGAGTGTTGATAGCCGCCGGATCCCATTGCTCGGCCCGGTTCTCGACGAAGCAGCGCAGCGGCAGCTTGACTGTCACCGGCTTCCCGGCAGGCAGCCGCTTGAACAGGTTCGTGGCGGTGACCTTTGCGCGGCACGGGGAGGTGCAGTGCACCTCCATCGACACGGTGCTCGACGGCGGTCTGTGCAGTGTCGCGTCGAAGACGATCGCACCGTTGTCGTCGAAGTAGCGTGAGAGGTCTTGGTTGCCGCCTGATCCTGGCTGGCTTTGGAAGTAGACCTGGCCGCTGCCTTGGCCGGACCAGTTCATCTTGAGTCCGCCCATGCCGTCCAGCCGCACCGTGACCGGGCCTTCCTTGGTCTGGGCCCCGTTCGTCCAGATTTCGGTGCCGGTCCGGCCCTGCTCGGAGCCGATGAGTCCGACCCACGGCTTCGCCGCCATGCCGTCGAACACCGGCAACGGCTCACCGGGCTGCGTGCTCCCGGCGATGGGTTCGGGGCCTGGCGTTTCGGCGCTGCTGGCGGTGACGTAGGTGGTGATGGCTGCGACGACGGTGATGACGGTGATGCCCGCGGCGAGGGGGATGAGCCATTTCTTGCGGGTTTTCTTGGGTGGTGTGGTGCTGGGTAGTGCTGGCGGGAACGTTCTGATGGTGGGTGGTGTGGCCGTTGTGGTGATGATTTCGGTTGGGGTTACGGGGATGATTTCGGTTGGGGTTACGCGGTTGTTGCTGGGTTGGGGTTTGGCGGCGCGCGTTGTGGTGGTGGCAGCGCCGAGGGCGACGGTGTGTTTGGGGTGGAGGGCCGCGCGAATGGGTTTGTTGAATTCGTGGCTGAGGGTTTGGTGGATGAGGGGGATTCGGGAGGAACCGCCGGCGAGGAGGATGGCGGAGACGTCGTCGGCGTGGATGCCGGCTGAGGTGATGGTGCGGTGAAGCGCCTCGATGGTGAGTTGCAGCGAGGGGCGGATCATGTTGTTGAGGTCCTGGCGGGAGACGTAGACCTCGTGGTTTCCGGTGGGGAGGGGGATGGTGAGGGTGAGGTCAGGTTCGGCGGAGAGTTGTTCTTTGGCGTGGGTGGTGAGGGTGTGGATGGTGGCGAGGGCGGTGGCGTGGGTGGGATCTTCAGGGTCGAGGGTGCTGATTGCGCCGTCGAGCTTGTCGTCGAGGTGGGCGCGGAGGGTGTCATCGAAGTCGATGCCGCCCATGTGCTCGATGCCTTCGGGGGTGCCGAGGATTTCCATGCCGTGGGGTTGGACACGGAGGATGGTGGTATCGAAGGTGCCGCCGCCGAGGTCGTAGACGGCGATGATTTCGCCGTTGCCGAGTCGGCGCTCGTTGGTGTAGTGGGTGGCGGCGGCTTCGGGTTCGGTGACGAGTTGGTAGTGGGGGATGCCGGCGAGCCGGGGGACCTCGGCGAATTGCTCGCGGCGGTAGGGGCCCCAGATCGCGGGGCAGGTGAGGGTGATGGTGGCGGGTGGTCCGCCGCCATAAGCGGTGCTGATGTGGGTGAGTACGTCGCGCAGTTGGGCGGCCATGAGGGCGGCGGGGGTGTAGGAGGCGCCGCCGAGCATGAGGCGGGTGGGGTCGCCGAGGCGGCGTTTGAAGCCGCGGGCGAGTAGGGCGGGGTTGGTGGTGGCGTTGCGGGAGTTAGCGGCGGCGAGGCCGGTGAGCAGGGTGCCGTCGGGGCCGGGGGTGGCCATCGAGGGGACGACGATGTCGGGGGACAGGGTTGCCATGCGTACCCCGGTGGGGGTTGCTACGGCGGCTGAAGTGAACGAAGTTCCGAGGTCGATGCCCACGCCATACCACACGGCGTCTTTCCTTCCCATTGCCACGCAAGGTGAAGCTGATCACAGCTATTCGGAACCACGCTATCGCCACAGGTCGACGGGTAGCTAGTGCAACCTGTGATGTTGTGCCCCTTTGAACACCGGGGATGGCCCCTTATTACAGGCTCTTCGTACTGATGTGTGGGTGGTAGTTGGCCCGCGAGAAGGGGCACGTCGTTGCTGTGTCTAGGTTTCTGAGCTGTCGAGGAACAGAAACCACAAGCGCTCCGCGGTGCGGAAGATGGCCGAGTTGGACGTCGGCTTCCAGCTTGTGGCCCGACACCTCGACGCCACCGACCGGCCCGCCGAGTTCGACCTCCTCGGCTACAGCTGGCACCTCCTGCCGGAGGTGTTCGCTCCCATCCACACGGCTTCGACCGAGCTGTTCTCCGACTGGCTCCCTTACCCGGCGGGAGGCTCGTTCCTGGAGATCGGGTGCGGGGCGGGCGTTACGGCTGTGCTGGCCGCGCTGCGCGGCTGCGCGCGGGTGGCCGCCGTCGATATCAGCGGACAAGCAGCAGCGAACACCGCGCTCAACGCCACCCGGCACGGCGTCGGTGACCGCGTGTCCGTCCACCAGGGCGACCTGTTCGGCCCGCTCGACCGGGACGATCGCTTCGACGTCATCTTCTGGAACTCCAACGTCATCCCAACGCCCGAGCACTTCGACTACTCGCACGACATCGAGCACGCCATCTTCGACCGCGAGTACCGCGCGCACCGACGCTACCTGGCGGAGGGCATGCAGCGGCTCACGCCCGGTGGGGTGTTGTTGCTGGGCTTCAATAGCCTCGGCGACCGCGTGTGGCTCGACCGAATCGCCGCCGAATTGGGGCTTGAGTTCACCGAATACCGGGGTGAGACCCGCCATTCAGGCCACGTCGCGGTGACGTTCCAGCTGCTCCAGGCGGTCAAGCGTTAGGTGCGGGAGGGGGTGGCCGCGCGCAGCAACGCGAGCGCGACGGCGACACCGCCGAGTCCGTTGCCAACGACGACGTCCGTGGTGCGGTCGAGCAACGGTTCCGCTGGGTCAAAGGCGTGGTGCGCCCAGCGTCGCGCCCTCGACGAACTTGCACGGGAGCAGTTCCTGCGGTGTGGTGCCGTGTTCGAGTACCTCGGTCAGCGCCTGCACCGCCCGGCGCCCCATCTCGCGCCTGGGGATGCGGAAACCGGTAAGCGCCACGTCGTCCGGTGCCGGCCGGGTAGCGGCGCCGAGCGAGAGCACGGCGAGGTCGCCCGGCACGGAGAGCCCGCGCGCGCGTCCGGCGAGCACGATCGCGGCCCCGTCCGACACCTCTTCGGTGAGCACGGCGGTGACGCCCACTTCGCGCAGCTGGTCGAGCCGTGCGGTCTGCACATGCACCCCTTGGACGCCATGTGCGGCAACGGCTTCGTGGAAGCCTTGCAGCCGATCCGCGGACGACTCCGCGCCCGCACCGGGCCCCACGTACGCGAACCCGCGGTGGCCGAGCGCGACCGCGCGGTCCACCAGGTCTCGCACCGCGGTGCGGTAGTCGGCGCCGACGTGCGGCACCGGGCCGCCCGCGTCGTCGCGTCGTCCGATGGAGACGTACGGGATGCCTTCGGCGAGCAGCTGGGCCAGGTCGTCGCGGTCGACCGTGCGACCGAGCAGCAGACTGCCGTCGGCGAGCCGCACCCGGCTGTCGTCGCTGAAGATCCGCCGCCGCGCCCCAGCGGCCTTGGCGCTGGTGAACAGCAACAGGTCACAGCCGACATCCTCGGCCCGTTCCTCGATGCCTTCGAGGAACGGCTGGTAGAAGTTCGCGCGGGTGCTCGGGAACACCGCCTCGTAGGTGAACACGCCGAGGATGCGGTTGCGCCGGTCGTGCAGTCTGCGGGCGATCGGGTTCGCGACGTAGCCGGTCTTCCGAATCACCTCCAGCACCTGCGCACGGGTTTCCGGCGCGATCCGGACGTTGCCGTCCCGCCGGTTGTTGAGCACCAGCGACACCGTGGCCTGGCTGACTCCTGCCATCCTGGCGATGTCCCGCTGGGTGAGCCGTCGGGCCACGAGCACCCCCGCTTGCCAATTCGAATTGGCAGGGATTTTGCGTCGTCGGCCCACGTGTCGTCAAGCACTAATAATTCGAATTATCATCTTGACCTGCGGCTGCCGAGCCGACGACGGTTACCAGGCCACAAGGAGGTAGGCCCGTGACTACGTTCAGCCGTCGCAGCCTGATGACCGGCGCCGCCGCTCTCGGACTGCTCGCCGCATTGCCGGCCCGCGCACTCGCACTGCCCGCGCCGCCGCCCACCACACCGATCCGGCGCCTGTTCGCACCCGAGGAGCAGCGGTTCGCGCCGTACCTCAGAGCGGTCTCGCCGATGGTCGCCGACATGGACTCGAGCGGCTTCTTCGCCGGAGGCTGGTGGCGCAGCCCGGCGGTGTCGTACAACGCCCGCGTCCAGGAGCACGTCTACACGCTCGCCTGGTTCGCCACGCAGTCCCGCACGTGGAACCCGTACCGGGGCAACGCGGATCTGCTCGCCGCGCTCGACGCCGGGCTCGGGCACTACCTGGGGTTGCAGCACGCCGACGGCTCGTGGCCGGAGTACTCGCCGACCGAGCACTCGCTCGCCGCCACCGGCTTCGCGATGGGGTACCTGAGCAAGACCAACGCCCTGCTGCGCAAGGCGAACGTCATGACGCAACGCCAGGCGCAGATCACCTCGGCGCTGAGCAGAGCGATGACGTGGCTCCTCAACCCGGCCAACGGTCGCGTCTGGCAGCCCACGATCCACTACGCGAACCAGGTCACCGCCGGGCTCGCCGGCGCCGCGCTCGCGCTGAACCAGGCCCCCGATCCCTCGCTGCGACAGCGGTTGACCGAGGCGTTCGCGCGCCTTGCCGCGAACGGGCAGAGTCCCGCGGGCTTCTTCTACGAGGAGACCGGCGCGGACACCAACTACAACTTCGAGGTGATGCTGCCGGAGATGGCCGACGCGTGGCGCCAGTCCAACGACGCCAACCTCGTCACGATGACGCGCCGGTACACCGACTGGCTCGGCTACAACCTGCTGCGCGAACCCGACGGCTCCGGCTGGTTCGCCAATGTCGCCCCGAACTCCCGCACCACGTCGCGGTTCTACGCCGACGTGCGGCCGGACCCGGAACGTACCGCGCTGAACAACCAGTTCGTGCCGGTGGTGCCGAACTTGTCCGCGTTCCTGTCCAGCCGCGAAGACCTCGCCGCCGCACGGGCGGCCTGGGCGGCGGACCCGGCACCGGTGCCCGCACTCGTCAAACCCGACACCTCACCGCGCATCCTCAGCCACTCGATCTACGGCGAGCGCTATCCAACCCGTGCCCAGCGCACGGCCGCGATCGCGGAACTTCCATACCGCCGGGCGCACTTCACCGAGATCCGCAGCGACCAGGGGCAGAACTTCCTGTTCCTGCGCAGGCCGCAGTTCTACCTCGGCGGCTACTTCGGCACGAGGCGCGCGACCTCGCTGGCCCGCACCGGTCTGACGTTCCTGTGGCACCCGGTGGCGGGCACGGTCGTCCAGTCGATGAACAACAACGACCACGCCTGCTGGGCGACGGTCTTCCCGGGCCACGTGCCGGACGCGAACGGACCGCAGCAGGCGGAGTTCCTGGGCGGCGAGCCGTACCGGTTCCGCTACCGCACCGCGAGCGGCTCGGTCGTCACCGACGTGACCGTGCAGCCCGACCAGATGACCAGGTCGGTGCGGGCGAACGCACCGGCAACCGAGCAGATCCCGTTGGTGGTGAAGGACTCCGACACCGTCGCACTCGACGCGCGAGGGCTGACGCTCACCCGCGGCCGGGTGGTGCTGCGATTCGACTGGGCACAGCCGCGGCAGCCCGCGATCAGGCCCGCCTCGATCACCTACCCCGGCCGCCGGATGCACATCCTCACCGTGCCGCACGACGGCACGTTCACCGTGACGATCTCAGCTCTTCGTTCATGATCAGGAACGCGCCGAGCCCGTGGAAGTCGTTGTCCATTCGCGGGCGCTCCAGGTAGTACCGGGCATCGCCGACGTTCGTGCCGATCACGACGTCGGAGATCCTGGTCCGGCCGTCCGAGCCGATGGACACCTTCGCCAGTACGCCGCGGTACCCGCGTTGCGCCACCGGCCAGAACGCCGGGCTCACGTAGCCTCGCTCGACCGCCCGCGCGAGGGTGTAGGTGAACATCGCCGAGCACGATGTCTCGGTCCAGTTGCCTGCCAGACCCGGTTTGACGGGCAGCTGGAACCACCGGCCGGTTGCGGGATCCTGCCAGCGCCGGTAGCCGTCCGCGAGGTACCGGACAATCTCGACGAGCGCGGCCCGGTCCGGATGCGTGCGCGGAAGTTCTTCGAGCACGTCGACGGTGGCCATGCCGAACCACCCGACCGCCCGGCACCACACCTCCGGCGAGCGCCCGCTGGTGTCGGCCCACTCGGAGCGGCCGGTCTCGTCATAGGCGTGGCGCAGCAGGGCGTCTTCGTTGCGCAAGTGCTCGAAGTAGGTCAGCAGCTGACGCGGCGGGCCGGTGTGGTCACCTGCGCGAGCCAGGAACGGCTGTGCCATGAAGGCACCGTCCGACCAGAGTTGACCGGTGAACGCGACGTTGTGGATCAGGGCGCCGTCGCTGGTTCGCGGGAAGGTCGCGACCCGCTTGACGATCCTGTTCGCGGCCAGGCGGTAGCGCGAATCGCCGGTGGCCGGCGCGAGGTCGAGGAAGACGTTGCCCACGAGCATGCTGTCGAGGTCGTTGTACGTGTTGCCCGTGCTGCCGTCCGTAGCGACACGCGCCGAACCCCACGCCTTGACATAGTTGAGGTAGCGGGTGTCGTGAGTGCGTTGGTAGACCTGGAAAGCCGCGTGCAGGAACAACGCGTCGGTGTAGCCGAGGCCGAGCGACGTGGCGGGCCGTCGCGCCATCGTCGAGTCCACCACCGCGGTGGACCAGTCGCTTGGACTCGGCGCGGTGGCGCCGTTGTCGACGGACAGTGAGTCGAGGTTCGGCCCGCCTTCGGCCGTGGTCGCGGCGAACGCGGGAGTGGGTGGCGGAAGTAGCAGGAGGAGAGCCAGCACTACGAGCACTACGCGCAGTCTTGACATCATAAGCCCCCAGCGGGTGGTCCAATGAGATCGCTCTCACTCTGGTGCCGCTGGAAAATGCTGGTCAACAAGCTAATCGTCATTATCTGGAACGGCCTGGTAGTAGACGGCCCGTTTGGCGTAGCGGGTCGCGAGATCGCGGAACTGCTCGAGCCCGTCAGTGCACGCATGTGACCACCGATTTGGTTCAGCTGGACTTCGCCGTACGTCAACCTCGCGGCCCGGACGACGCCTCGTCGAGGCTTTGCCGGGACATCCGGATTCTCGATGCTGAACTACTCGCGGTCTGCCCGACGTGTGTCCGGTGTACGGATGGCGTGAGGAGCCGACCGCGATGACAACGACCCTGTTCCGCCGCCCAGGGCGGGAGAAGCCGCCGGAGATGCCGACCGGCGAGCTCGCGTTGGAGGAACCGCCGACGCTGCCGGAAGCCAGCGGCGGCAAGGACATCCTCTCTTCGCTGATGATGATCCCGATGATGCTGGGCACCGGCGTGTTCATGCTCATCTACATGGGCAGGATGAACCCGATGCTCGGCCTCGGGATGTTCGGCCTCATGCTGCTCATGGCCGTCTTCATGGTGTTGATGCAGGTCACCCGCGGGGGTGTGGAGCGCCGTCAGAAGTTGCGCGGCGACCGCAAGGACTACCTCCGCTACCTCGGCCAGGTCCGGAAGCAGGTCCGCACCGCAGCGTCCAGCCAGCGCGCCGCCCTCGCCTGGCGGCATCCGGATCCGGCGGCGCTGTGGTCGGTCGCGATGACCGGCCGCCTGTGGGAGCGCCGCGCGGCGCACGTGGACTTCGCCGAGGTGCGGCTCGGCACCGGCTCGCAGCGGCTGGCGCTGAAGATGACGCCCCCATCCAGCAAGCCCATCCAGGATCTTGAACCCCTCGCGGCCAGATCACTGCGGCGGTTCATCAACGCCTACACCAGCGTCGCCAACCTGCCGACCGCGCTGTTCCTCCGGGGGTTCTTCAAGATCCGGTTCAGCGGGGACGAAGACGCCATCCGAGGCACCGTCCGGTCGATGATCGCCCAGCTCATCACCTTCCATTCGCCGGAAGACCTGCGGGTGGCGGTGTGCGCGAGCCAGGATCGTGCGTCGCTGTGGGAGTGGGTGAAGTGGCTGCCGCACGCGCAGCACCCGCTGGAGCAGGACGACGCCGGGCAGGTGCGGCTCCTCGCCGACGGGGTGGACGCACTGACCGACCTGCTCGACACCGAGCTCGGCGAGCGCGGTCGGTTCGAAGCCGCCGCGTCGCCCAATCGCGACGAGCCCTACGTGGTGATCGTGCTGGACGGCGTCTCCGTTCCCGGTGAGTCGCGGCTGGCAGGCACCGGCTACCGCAACTCGATCGTGCTGGATCTCAGCGATGCCGTCGAAGGCAACGTCGGTACGTCCGCGCTGCGGCTGGACGTGACGAAGGAGCAGGTCGAGATGGTGCGCACCAGCCGCACCGGCAAGGAGATCCGTACCCGGCTGTGCACCCCGGACCTGCTCAGCCTGCCGCGGTCGGCGGCACTCGCGCGGGTCGTCGCGCCGTATCGCCTCGGCGGCACCACCACCGACGTCTCCGAGCCGATGCTGGTCAACTTCGAGCTGCCTCGGCTGCTCGGGGTGTCCGACCTGGACGAATGGCACCCGCAGACGATCGCGCGCAACGGCCTGACCCGCGACCGGCTGCGCATCCCGATCGGCATCGCGGAGGACGGCACCCCGGTCGAGCTGGACATCAAGGAGTCCGCACAGGGCGGGATGGGCCCGCACGGGCTGCTCATCGGCGCCACCGGGTCCGGCAAGTCGGAACTGCTGCGCACCATGGTGCTCGGCATGGCGATGACCCACTCGTCGGAGACCCTCAACTTCGTCCTGGTCGACTTCAAGGGCGGTGCCACGTTCCTGGGGCTGGACGGGCTGCCGCACGTGTCGGCGATGATCACGAACCTGGCCGACGAGGCGCCGCTGGTCACCCGCATGCAGGACGCCCTGCACGGTGAGCTGGTGCGTCGGCAGGAGCTGCTGCGTTCGGCGGGCAACTACGCCTCGCTGCTGGACTACGAGAAGGCGCGGCTGTCGGGCACCCCGCTGGACCCGCTGCCGACGTTGTTCGTCATCGTCGACGAGTTCAGCGAGCTGTTGGCGGCCAACCCGGACTTCGCCGAGTTGTTCGTCATGATCGGCCGGCTGGGCCGCTCACTCGGCGTGCACCTGCTGCTGGCCAGCCAGCGCCTCGACGACGGCCGCATTCACAAGCTGGAAAGCCATTTGTCGTACCGGATCAGCCTGCGCACGTTCTCCGCGATGGAGAGCCGCTCGGTGATCGGTGTTCCCGACGCCTACCAACTGCCCGCCTCTCCCGGTAATGGATACATCCGCACGGACGTGTCCACGCTGATCCGGTTCAAGGCCGCGTACGTGTCCGGCCAGCACCGTCGGCGCACCCGTGAGGAGCGCCAGGAGGAGGTGCGGCGCCAGGTCGTCCCGTTCGGCATGGCCAGACTGGCTCGCGACGAACCGCCCGCTCCGCCGCCGCCTGCCCAGGACGACGAAAAGGACAACAACGACACCGGTGTCGACCGCGCGGCCAGCGGCGAATCGGTGCTGGACGTGGCCGTGGAGAAGCTGATCGACCACGGCCCGCCGGCGCACCAGGTGTGGCTGCCGCCGCTGGAGAACCCGCCGGCGCTGGACCACCTGCTGCCGCCGCTGGTGCCGGATCCGGTGCGCGGGCTCGTCGCGCAGAGCTGGCCGGGGTGCGGTCGCCTTGAGGTTCCGGTCGGCGTGGTCGACAAGCCGTTCGAACAGCTGCGTGACGTGCACCTGGTCGACCTCGCGGGCGCGGGCGGCAACGTCGGTATCGCCGGCGGTCCGCAGTCGGGCAAGAGCACCCTGCTGCGGACTCTGATCACCGCGCTCGCGCTCACCCACTCGCCGTCCGAAATTCAGTTCTACTGCCTGGACTTCGGCGGCGGGACGCTCTCCGCTCTCGAGCGATTGCCGCATGTCGGCGGTATCGCCAGCCGGATGCAGGAGGAGCAGGTCGCCCGCACGATCGCCGAGGTGCAGACGATGCTGACCCACCGCGAGCGGCTGTTCACCGAACATCGGGTGGAAGGCATGGCGTCGTATCGTGCGCGGCGTGCCGCCGGGGAGTTCGCCGACGAGCCGCACGGCGACGTGTTCCTGGTCGTGGACGGCTGGGGCTCGCTGCGAACCGACTACGAACAGCACGACATGACGCTGCGGCAGCTCGCGCAGCGCGGGCTGGCCTACGGCGTGCACCTGATGATCACCGCGAACCGCTGGTCGGACGTGCACAGCGCGTTGCGTGACCAGCTCGGCACCAGGTTGGAGCTGCGGCTCGGTGACTCCATCGACTCCATGATCAACATGCGGGCGGCCGCGTTGGTGCCGCAGATTCCCGGCCGCGGTCTGACGGCCGACCAGCGGCATTTCCTCGGTGGCGTGCCGCGCATCGACGGAATGCCCACCACCGAAGGGCTGGCGGAGGCGACTCGCGACCTGGTGCAGGCGATCCGGGAGACGTGGCGCGGACCCGCCGCGCCTGCCGTGCGGATGTTGCCTTCGGTGGTCCCCGCCGAGGAGCTGCCGGACACGGAGCCGGGGCCGCGTGTCCCGCTCGGTTCCGGGGAGCTCGACCTGCAGCCGGTGTGGCACGACTTCCGCACCAATCCGCACCTCACGGTCGTCGGCGACACCGGCAGCGGGAAGACGGCGGCTCTACGGCTCATCGCGCAGGCCGTCACGCGCGTCAACAGCCCGGACGACGTTCGCATCGTGGTGATCGACCCGCGGCGGACGCTGGTGGAGTCGGTGCCGGAGGAGTACCGCGAAGGGATTGCCGTGGCCAAGCAGGCCGCCGAGGAGCTCGCCCAGAACCTCGCGGCGCGGTTGCGGGAACGGATTCCCGGCGCCGACATCACCCCCGCTCAGCTGCGCAAGCGGGACTGGTGGAGCGGCCCGGAGTACTTCGTCCTCGTCGACGACTACGACCTGCTGACGAGCGGCATGGGCGGGCCGCTGGACCCGATGGTGGAGCTGATCCCACAGGCCGGCGACATCGGCCTGCACCTGGTCGTCTCTCGCGCGGCGGCCGGCGCCGGGCGCACCAGCATGGAGTCCTGCATCCGGCGCATGCAGGAGTCCAACACCCCGGAGCTGACGCTGTCCATGCCGCCGGGGGAGATGCCGCTGCTCAACGGCTCGCGGGGACGGTCGTTGCCGCCGGGACGCGCGGTGCTGGCCACCCGCCGGGAGGGCATCGGGCTGCAGATCGGCTGGACGGAGGTCCCGGAATGAGACGAGTACTGGCCGTCGCCGCAGCGGCGCTGTTCGCGGTGTCGGCAGCTCCGGTCGCGTTCGCGCAAGGGCCGACCGGGCAGTGCACGCCACCGGCGGAGACGACCATTGAGCGCACGTCGTGGGCCCAGGAGCGAATGGCTGCGGACCGGGTGTGGCCGCTGACCAAGGGCTCGGTCACCGTCGCCGTGGTCGACACGGGTGTGAGCGCGGGCGCTCCGGCGTTGAGTGGCGCCGTCGAGCGCGGGACGGACCTGCGCGGCGGGCTCGGCAATGGCGACTGCTTCGGGCGGGGCACGTTCATCGCGGGCTTGATCGCGGCGCGGCAGGGCCGCGGTCCGTTCGTCGGGATCGCGCCAGGGACGTCCATCTACCCGGTGCGGGTCAGCGACGACCCGCCCAAAATCCAGGACCACGCCGCGCTGTCCCGGGACATCGCGGCCGGGATCCGGTCCTCGGTCGACGCCGGTGCCCGGGTGGTCGCCGTGGGACTGGTGTCCACCATCGGCACCGAGGAGCTGAAGGCCGCCGTGGAGTACGCGACGAGCCGGGACGTGGTCGTGCTCGCGGCGGCTGCGGTGCCCAAGAAAGGACAGCTCGCGTTCCCGGCCCGCTATCCCGGCGTGGTCGCCGTGGCGCCGGTAGCCGCGGAGGGTCCGCTGACCGAGCTGCCCTACGGAGCGGCCCCCGACGTGGCAGCGCCCGCGAACGACCTGGTGGGCATCGCCCCAGCAGGTGCGGGTAACCGCGTTGGCTCCGGTATCGAGCTGGCCGTTGGCTACGCCGCGGGCGCCGTCGCCCTGGTCCGCAGCTATCACCGGACGCTGTCCGCGGCGCAGGTCGTGGACCGCCTGCAGAAGACCGCGGACCAACCCGCCGGCCGCTTGCCGAACGAGTACATCGGCTACGGCGTGGTCGACCCGTTCGCCGCGGTCACCACCATCCTCGATACCGACCCCCCGGTGCAGGCGGTCGCCGAACGCCTCTCGGTCCCCCTGCCCGAGCCGCCCGACCCGGAACCGGGCAACCGGGCGCTGTTGTTCGCCGGTCTGGCCGGCGCCGTCGCCCTGCTCATCGCGGGTCCGGCCATCGTCGCCACCAAAGAAAAGCGACGACGGGAGGGCTGATGGCTGCCCGCAGGCACTATGGAGACATCTTGCCCGCGGTTCCGCGAATTCCTACCGGTGAACTGAAAGCATCCGGTGTACGTGCAGTAAAAAGAAACCGCCGACAAGGTTCGCTGGAGGAGGGCTTGGCGGCGGTGGACGGGTAGCTGCTGTTGGGGCGTTACGGCACCGCAAAGGCTCGCGTCCCCAATGACCGGCAGAACCCCGAGAACGCGAAAGATCACCCGGCAAAACGGCCCAGCTAGGCACAACGGGCATCCATCTTGCCCGTTGAGGCAGAGTGCGCGTCCAGGACACCTATCGAGCTTGACTCCGCTGTACGGCACAGCTGAATCTTTGCTGTGTAACCCATGTGGAGCATGGCACGGCAAGTGTCGAGCAAGGAGCGGGTCGTGGAGTCTCTCGCTGACGGCGCTGTCCTGGTCGACCGCGACAACGAAGTGCGGCGTCTCAAGGACGCAGTCCGCCACGTCGTACAGGGACGCGGCGCAGCGGTGTGGATCGACGGTGAGCCGGGCATTGGCAAGTCGGCGCTGCTGGCAGCCGGGCTGGACGGCGTCGAAGAACTCGGCTGCCAGGTGTTCCGGGCAACCGCCGACGAGTTCGCGCGCCGTTGCCCGCTGCTCGTCATGCTCGAATGCCTTGGTATCACGCCGAATTCGCCTGAGCCGGACCGGCGGGCCATCAGCGATCTGCTGTCCAGTGCCGCCGCCGACCCGTCAACGGTTGCCGCCGACCGGTTGTTGGCGCTCATCGAGGGCATGTGCACCACTGCACCGGTAGTACTGGTGATCGACGACATCCAGTGGGCCGACGCGGCCAGCCTTCTCGTCTGGCACCGACTGGGCCGGATGATCGGGCGCCTGCCGTTGTTGCTGATCGCCGCCTGCGGCCCTGCCCCGCACCGGCCCGACCTGGCACTGATTCGTCGCGACCAGACCGCCATGCGAACCTCGGTCATCACGCTGAGCCCCCTCGGTGAAGCGTCGACGGCCGAACTCGCCGGGCAGCTGCTCGACGCCGACTCGGTAGGGCCGACGCTGCGACAGGTTCTGCAGGGTGCTGCCGGAAACCCCTGTTATGTTCACCAGATCGTCAATTCCCTGCAACGTGATGGTTACCTCACTCGTTCGGCGGGGAACGCCGTCGAGCTGACCTCCGAATTGGCGAGGATGCCCGAATCGTTGACGACAGCCATTTCGGCTCGGCTGCGCCATGCCGACGACACCACGTGGGGCGTGTTGCGGATGGCGGCGCTTCTCGGCCCGGCGTTCTCGGTCGCCGATCTGAGCGCGGTGTGCGGCCGCTCGGTGGCCGACTTGGCCGGAGTCGTCGAACAAGCCATCGCCTCCGGCATCCTGGTGGAGTCCGGTGCCCGACTGGAATTCCGGCACACCGTGGTCCGGCAGGCACTGTATGAAGGCATTCCGACCCCGCTTCGACTCGCACTGCACAACCAGGCGGCCCGCGCACTGGGCCCCACCGGCGCCCGGATCGAGTACGTTGCCGGGCACCTGCTCGCTGCTCTCCCCGGCGAGACCGCCGTCGGCCTCGACGACTGGGGCGTCGACTGGCTCGTGCACAATGCCCGCAAGCTGGCCCACCGTGCCTCGGAACTGGCGGTCGACCTGCTCACCTCCGCTTCAGACGCACTGGATCCTGACGACCCGCGCCGCGAACCGTTGCGGATCAGGTTGGCGGAGGCGCTGCTGCTGCTCGGCCGCACGGAGGAAGCCGAGGAACTGGCCGAAGCAATCCTGGCCGACACCCGAGACCCCGAAATCACTGCCGAGATGAGTTGGCTCCTCGCGTGGTCGCTGACCATGTGGGGCAGGCTCGACAAGGCCCGGATCGTGATCGAAAACGCCATCGGCGGCGGAAAGCCAAGCCATGCCGGAAAGGCCGGCAGAACATCCAATATGGATAGTCGCTGGATCGCTCGCCTGCACGGACTGCTCGCCAGAATCACGCTTTCCATCGGCCAGGTCGAGATCGCGGAGGCGGCGGCCCGACGAGCGCTCGACGCGGGACGGGAGCTCGGCGACCGGTTCGCGACCGGTTTGGCACTACACGCGACCGGGGTGATTTCCGCCCAACGATGGGATCTGGCCGGGGCGGCTGCCGAATTCGATCGCGCACTGTCCGAGTTGGGCAACGATCCTGAGTGCACCGATCAACGGCTGCTGATCCTGGCCGACCTGCGCGGCGTGCTCTTCGAACTCGGCAAGGTCGACAAGGCCGAGCAAACCGTGCGGGAAATGCAGGCCATCGTGCAACGTTATGGGACGTCGCCCAGGCGCGGCGCGGCGCGGCTCTGTGCTGCCGAGCATTTCCATGCCACCGGCAGGTGGGACGAAGCGGTCGCCGAACTGGAAGCGGCGATGGAGTGCTACGACCGGATGGCCGCCACGCACCAATCGCGACTGCGTTGCCTGGCAGCGGCCATCGCAAGTCACCGCGACCAACGCGACACTGTGGAAGAACATCTTGCCGCGGTGTCCGAAAGCCCGGACCGCCGCACGGAGTTCGCGCTGCTGGCGCAATCGACGTGGTACGAAAGGGACGGTCGTCAAGATGATGCAGCGGCAGCTCTGGGCGCTGCGCTGGCCCGCGACGAGCACCCCGGTACCCGGCACACCTGGCTTCCGCTGCTGGTCCGACTTGCGCTGGCCCGCGACGACCGCGACACCGCAGTACGGGCTACGGAGGCATGCGAAGCCGATGCCGCCTGCGGGTCAGCGCCGGCCATCGCGGCGGCAGCTCGACATTGCCGAGGGCTGCTGGAGGGCGATCCGGCGTTGATCGACGTCGTCGTCGAGGCTTACCGGCGGATGGAGCAACCTCTGAAACGCGCTCAGGCGCTGGAAGATTCCGCCGTCCTGCACGCCAGACGCGGCGATCTCGGTGCTGCCCGCGCTGCATACGTTGAGGCGACCCGCATCTACACCGATCTGGGCGCCAAGTGGGACCTGCTGCGCGCCGACTCCCGGCTGCGCCCGTACGGGATGCGTCGACTGCGCGCACGCCGCCGAAGTGCGACCACCGGGTGGGAAGCCCTGACGCCAACCGAACTCAGGGTTGCAAGACTCGTCGCGGCAGGCCACGCCAATGCGGACATCGCGGCGATTCTCTTCGCGTCCAGGCGAACCATTGAGGTGCACGTTTCGCGTATCCTAGCCAAGCTTGGGGCGCGCTCTCGGGTCGAGATCGCCATCGAAGCCGCCCGGCAGCCGAGCCTCGACCAACACGTTCCACTGCCAATGCCCGAAAATGACCGCCTCTGCGGCTGAATCAACCCCACGTTCCACCCAAAGGCATTGCAGTTTTTCCAACCTCAGTTTGCGTGGCGGTGCGGGTAGCGGAACCTCAGAGGCTCCCTGGTCTGTGGGTGCCCCTCCTGATGTATGTCCAATACACGGCGGAGGGGCCGTCCTCGCCAGGAAGCCTCTGAGAACCCGCGGCGGTGCAAGTGTCGTAGGTGGGCTATGCGCCTGCGGCGCATGCGACACCCCATCGACGTGCACCTTTGGGGCCCGCGGCTGCGGGTTGACCAGGATGAAAAAGGCTCATTGCAGTTGAGGGCGCCGTGACCAACTTTGCTTGGGCACGGCGCCCTCACTCGTCATGACCATCACGTTCGTGTCACGGATTCGGCCCTGCGGAAGTTCTTCTGGTTGCCCTTATTTACCCAATTTGACGGTGTACGTGAGTTCACTGATTTTCCGGCTCGCTACAAGAGGAAACCTGGTCGTACAAGCAAGTGATCGAGCACAACCGCGGTACGTCACAGCGCCGCCGACGGGTCGCGCGGACAGCTCGCAGAATTGGACCAGGAGTGGTCATCATGGTGAATTCCACCGCCTCAAGCCGGGAGGACAAGGCACGCGCCAGCGAGTCGTACGGCCCCGCTCCCGACCCGCAATCCGTGGTCAATCAGCTCTACGGCGACTATTTCGCGGCTCTGCAGCTCTACGTCAGCCGGATTATCTCCGATCCGTACCAGGCCGAGGACATCGTCCAGGAGACGATGGTGCGCGCCTGGCGGCACGCCGACGCGCTCAGCCGTCCCGAACTCGGTTCGGCCTGGGGCTGGCTGAAAAAGGTAGCGCGGAACATCGCCATCGACAAGATCCGTGCTCGCCGGGCACGTCCCGACGAGGTCGAGGAGTCCGCGGGCGTCGGGGTCGGCATCCTGGGAGACCACTCGGACGACGTGCTCACATCGATGTCGGTGGCCAATGTGCTGCTAGAGCTCATCCCGGAACACCGCAGCGTGCTCTACGAAGTGTACTTCGCCGACCGGACTGCGGCCGGCGCAGCCGACGTCCTCGGAATTCCCGTAGGCACGGTCAAATCCCGCCTGCACTACGCACTCCGCAAGCTGAAGACATCGGTGGAGCCAACCGAACTCGTAGCATGAGCCTAGCGGGGGCGTGCTGGGCCCCATAGATGCTGTTTCCAAACTCGTCTTGCGTGGCGGTGCGAGTCGGAACCTCAGACGCCGTCGGGTCTCCGTCTCGGTAGCCGCGCGCCTTGGGCTGGCCGACAACCGGCAGCCGACCGCTTGCTGCGGCTGCTGCGGCTACTGGTATCGCTTGATGTCTTCTCCGGAGACGAGGTAACGGGCTATCGCTTGACCGAGCGGGAATCTGTTGCGTGCCACCGTAAATGGCTCGATGCGCCACATGTGTGACATCTACGGTCAGGAGTTCTACTCAGCGTGGGGTGCGCCGCGCTGCCCGCGATTGCTGAGGGGGTCCCTGCCTTCGAGCGTGCCTACGGCCAGTCGCTCGGCGAGTATCTGCGTACCTGCGAGGAGTTCCGCTCCGGCCTTCAGCACGTGATGAACGCAGGGAACGCCTTCCTGGACAAGGTACCGGTCCGGTTCGACTTCTCCTCAGCGCGCACGGTCGTCGACGTTGCCGGGGGAGCGGGCGACCTGCTGGCGAGTGTCCTGCGGCGATATCCGGTATTCGCGGTGTGCTGTTAGATCTACCGCACGTCCTCCCCTAGCCGAGAAGAACATTGCCGAGCGCTGTGGAGCGCGGGCGTGCGGATTCGTCGCGGGAGACATGTTCGAGTCCAGGACTGGCCGGATCTGCACTTGATGATGATGGTGGGAGGCCGACAGCGCACGGCGGCCGAGTACCGTCAGCTGCTGGACGCTGCGGGGCTGGTTTTGACCGCCCTCCGTGCCCTTCTGAACCACACAGCTTGCATGTTTGCCCCACTTGAGTGGCGCTGCCTTTGCTAACTGAGCAAGACTGCGACTGCTCGCCAACGTGTTCATCCTCTCATCCCCGAAGCCGCGTGATCCAGGACTGGCTCGACACGACTGTGTGAAGTCATCCGGTCACCACTACCTCGTTCTCCATGCCGCAAAGTTCGCGCCCCGTAAAGGAAAAGAGGTCCTCGGCAATGCAAGACGACCTAACGGAGCAGATACGGACTCTCAGCACCTGGCTTCGTGATACGGACAGTTTCACCGAAACCGTTGCCCACTGGCTGAACAGCCGGGTTGACTATGTCTCGTTGTGCCACGAGTACTGCCTCGTCACGCCCGAACATGCTGCGGCACTGGATGTTTCGGCAGGCAGCAAGGCGTTACACCGACGCGGTTATCTCGAACGGGAATCGACCGGCTTTCGGCAGCGGGTGGCCGAGGTACGAGCCGTCGTGGTCGAGGACCGGCTGCACCCGGAAGCCCGGCAATCGCTGGAGTCCAAGAAGGTCCCGCTCGGTAAGATCCTAAGCCGCCACGGGATGCGGCGGCACACCCATGACATCACCCGCGTCTCAACGGTCGATGCCAACGGCCGACAGGTATTGCGCGTGGCGGCGACGGTCACGATGGCCGGTGAGCTGGTCGCGGCCGTCGACGAGATCGTCTATCTCCAACTGTTCAAGCCCGGGCCGTCGCAATGCGACACCGCGGACGATGCCCCGGTCGTCGACAGACTGCCGAACGCCCGAAGGTCACAGGAATCGCCTATACCCCGGAGGCCGGCACATCGCGCGTGACCGAAGGACCTGGAGGATGACCCGCGCGTGGCCGACGTGGTGGACATGGGCGTCGGTTCCGACGAGCACACCGCCTAATGACCGAAACATTCCTTGCCTGGCCGGCCGATGAGCAGCAGAGGAGCCGCACACTATGCGACTGATTGTGGGCATGACAGGGGCAACGGGTGCGGTGTTCGGCGTCCGCCTGCTGGAGGCCCTGCGCGAGCTGCCCGAGGTGGAGACCCACTTGGTGCTCTCGAAGTGGGCGCGGCCCACTCTCGAGCTGGAGACTGGCCTGTCGGTGCGCGAAGTCACCGACCTCGCCGATGCCGCCCACAGCCCCGGAGACCAGGGGGCGTGCATTTCCTCCGGCTCCTTCCGCACCGACGGAATGATCATCGCGCCGTGCTCGATGAAGACCCTGGCCGGCATCCGGGCCGGCTACGCCGACGGGCTGATCGGCCGCGCCGCGGACGTGGTCCTCAAGGAACGCCGCAAGCTGGTGCTGGTCCCACGTGAGACCCCGCTGAGCGAAACCCACCTGGAGAACATGCTGGCGCTGACGCGCCTTGGAGCGCAGATGGTGCCACCCATGCCCGCCTTCTACAACCACCCGGAATCCGTGGACGACATCGTCGACCACATCACCGCGCGGGTGCTGGATCAGTTCGACCTGCCGACGCCGAACGCCCGGCGGTGGGTCGGCATCCGTGTGGCACGCGAGCAGCGTTCCCCGCAGAAGCTGCCCGCGCCGCGGTCCCTCGCTTTGAACGAACAAGGAGAGTCCCATGCCGTATGACGACCTGCGCAGCTTCCTGCAAACCCTCGAGAAAGAGGGCCAACTGCTGCGCATCGCCGACGAGGTGATGCCCGAACCCGACATCGCCGCGGCCGCCAACGCCGCCCCTCGCCTAGGCGCCGCCGCCCCGGCCCTGTACTTCGACAACGTCAAGGGCTTCACCAATGCCCGGATCGCGATGAACGTGCACGGCTCCTGGGCCAACCACGCCCTGGCGTTGGGCATGGATAAGAACAGCGGACCCAAGGACCAGGTGGACGAGTTCATCCGCCGCTGGGCGAACTTCCCGGTCAAGCCCGTGTACCGGGACAATCCGCCGTGGGCGCAGAACACGGTGGAAGGCGATGAGATCAACATCTTCGACGTCCTGCCGCTGATCCGCCTCAACGACGGGGACGGCGGTTTCTACATCGACAAAGCCGCGGTCGTCTCCAAGGACCCGGACGACCCGACCTCGACGGACAAGCAGAACGTCGGTATCTACCGGATCCAGGTCAAGGGCAGGCGCAAGCTCGCTCTCCAGCCCGTCCCCATGCACGACATCGCGCAGCACCTGCGCAAGGCCGAGGAACGCGGCGAGGACCTGCCGATCGCGATCACCCTGGGCAATGACCCGGTGATCTCCATCGTCGCCTCCACGCCGATGGAATACGACCAGAACGAGTACGAGCTGGCCGGCGCACTGCGCGGTGAACCCGCCCCGATCGCCCGCTCGCCGAAGAACAACCTGCCCGTGCCGTGGGGCAGCGAGATCGTCATCGAAGGCGTCATCGAGGGCCGCAAGCGTGAGATCGAGGGCCCGTTCGGCGAGTTCACCGGCCACTACTCCGGTGGGCGCAACATGACGGTGATCCGGATCGACAAGATCTCCTACCGCACCGACCCGGTCTTCGAGCATCTCTATCTCGGCATGCCATGGACCGAGATCGACTACCTGATGGCCGCCAACACCTGCGTGCCGCTCTACACGCAGCTCAAGAAGGATTTCCCCGAGGTCCAGGCGGTCAACGCGACCTACACCCACGGCCTGGTTGTGATCGTGTCCACCAAGAAGCGCTATGGCGGATTCGCCAAGGCTGTCGGCATGCGCGTGCTGACCACCCCGCACGGGCTCGGCTACGCCGCCACCGTGATCGTGGTGGACGAGGAAGTGGACCCCTTCAACCTGCCGCAGGTGATGTGGGCGCTGTCGACCAAGATGAATCCGGCCGGTGACCTGGTCGTCGTCCCGAAACTGCCGGTACTCGGACTGGCCCCGCAAGCCACCACACCGGGCATTGTGGACAAGCTGATCATCGACGCCACCACCCCCGTCGCGCCCGACACGCGCGGCAACTACGGCAACCAAGTCCTGGACCTGCCCGAGATGGGCGAGTGGCTCACCAAGCTCCAGTCGCTCGCCGCCCGCTGACCCACCAGTCGAAGGGACGACCTGCCATGGCCCCACAAGAAACCGTCTGCCCGCGCTGCGCCCACGAGACCGTCGACAAGCTCTACAGCTCGCCGGTCCCCGGCGTCTGGGACGTGCTGCAATGCCAGCAGTGCCTCTACACCTGGCGCACCAGCGAACCTGCCCGTCGCACCAGTCGCGACGCCTACCCCGACAGGTTCAAGATGACGCTCGAGGACATCAAGGCAGCCCGCGAGGTTCCCGCCATTCCTCCGCTGCGCTCCGCGTCCTGACGCCAGAGCCGTCACCATCCGCGGGAACCGGGTTCCCGCGGACCATTTCCTAGGAGGCTGCGAGATGACACCCGAGCCACATGACACCCTGATGTGGGAGGCCCGAACTCAGCCCGGACGCCGGGACGAACTGCTCGCCTGGGTGGAACAGACCGCGGTGCTCGCTCTGCTCGCCGAACCCGGCTGCCTCGACGCCAGTACCTACCTGGGCGGCGATGACCGGGTCGTGGTCATCGCTCACACCACCGGCACCGCGCCCCGCCTGCCGGACCCGCCCGACGAGCTGCTGCTACGCGCCGTACACCGATGGCCCTTCCGCAAACACGCCTTCTATCGCAAGTGACGACCCGGCAAAGTCGTTTGGCCCTGAGTAAAGGACGGGCACGGCTCTTGTTGATCAGGTGAGTGTCCAGGTCCCATGATCGCGTGAGAGAGGCCCGCGCCCTGGAAGCACTACTCACCCGGCACGGCTTTACCCAGCCGGTGTGTCAGCTGTGCGGTAAGGACCACCACTACGGCCACAGGTGGGAAGAACTGCGCAACTACGTCGAGATCGTGACCGTGCCGGACGCCGGCGACGAATTCCTGGTCTGCCGTGGCATGCCACGCTCCTGCCTGGACGGTGCTGCCCAGCAGCAGGTCCATCTGGACCGCGCCGCCGCCGAGCAGCTCGGGATACAACTGCCCCGGCCCACACTGCGCCTGATCGATTTGACAAGGACTGCCATGCACGTGGATTCCTTATGTGCCCAACCAGCCGGACCGATCTCACCGGGTGTCATCAAGAAAGTTGGCGAGTGGACGCTCGAACGTCTACCAGAAGCCACGAAACGGGCGTTGGATGACGACTCCGTGCCCTCCGCGTTCCTCGCCGAGATCGATTCGGTGGTGCTCACCGACCTCCCGGACGTGGTGGATCTCACCCAGGTGGAGGCTCGACGCCTCCTCGTTGATCTGGGTTTCTGCGGTAGCGCTGTCGCCAGGGTCGCGACGGAAAGCGGTCACGACGTCGCCCACCTGCTCGGCACGCTTGGTGTAGGTGCGCACCGACGCACTTTTCGCGACTACTACGCGGATCTCGCGACGCGATCGGGCGTGGGTCACCCACCACGGCAGACGTTCGTGTCCACGATCACCTGGAACGCACCAACGATCGAAGTCCGGGTGGACGATACCGTCGCCGCGACCTTGCCGAGCGTGTTCGACGACCAGCGGACAAGGACGTGGACCGGAACCTCTGATGAGGCAAGCCTGTGGCTCCTGTTCAAGAAGTGCGCCGGTCTCGGTGCGGTCGCCAACGTAGCACTCGCGCCCGTGGTCTTCGGCGACCTCCCGGTCGACTCCCCTGACGCGCCGGGCAGGCTCGCTGTGGCTACGGCGGCGATGGAGGAGATGCAGGATCAGATGCGGATCTTCAGCATGGCCGGCAACCGCGCCGGGGGTATGTCCGCGGACGTCTTCATATATGGAATCCGCCAGTTCGGTGTCCCCTGGGAGGACGGTGCAGAGGCGCCGAGCGGTCCCCACGAGGCCGAGTGGATCAAGCGGGACGTAATGCTCGGGCTCAGGAGCCCGAACTACCTCGCGGACGTTCGCCGCAGGTATCCGATGCTGCTGGAGCCGGACGTTCACGCCATCGAGAAGGCGATCGGACAACCGTCGCTGGCGGAAAAGTTACGCGAGGCATGGCGATCTGACCTGCGCGACGAGGTTGACGCGGCAACCAAGGCGAGGCTGGCCGCCACCACCTTGGCCGCCCGGTCGCTGTGGCGCGCGACCGGCCGGTGCTCGTCCGCACACCTCGGCTTGGCGCGGAAGTTCCTGTTCAGCCACCTCCGCAAGCAGGCACGCACGTCCACGCCCCCGACCGCGGTGTCCAACGATTCGGGCATCACCGGGATGACCGAGCAGGACGTCGTACGCCTGGCCGAGCAGCGTCTGCGCGGCGTGTTCGACGACATCCTCCGGCACGTCGACCCGAAAAGCTTGGTGGGGGCCGAAGCTGAACTCGGTCGGCGTCCGAGCCCCGCCTGTACCCTGGTCGTGCCCGGGATCGATGCCGGCCGAGTCCGAGATCTCCCAAACCGTCGATGCGGCGATCGGACGTCCGAGTCCGGCCAGTTCGCCTTGGATCCTTCTGTGCCCCCACCGCGGGTACGCGGGCCAGGCGAGGATCGTTGCGGGTTGGATGGGGAAGATGTCGTGCCAGCGGCGGCGGGGGAGTAGCGAGGACAGGGCGGCGAACCAGAAACGGTCCGTTAGCTTGTACCGGACTTGACCGGTGATTTGGCGGCGGAGGAACAAGGGAATCGGATACGAGATCGCGGCCGGGCTCGGCGCGCTGGGCTGGAGCGTGGGAATCGGGGCACGGGACGAGCAGCGCCGGGAGGATGCCGTGGCGAAGCTGCGCGCGGCCGGCGTCGACGCGTTCGGTGTGCTTCTCGACGTGACCGACGACGCGAGCGTTGCGGCCGCCGCTGCGCTGATCGAGGAGCGCGCTGGGCGGCTCGATGTGCTGGTCAACAACGCCTGCCCCGGCTACGTCGCGACCGATCTCAACGGTTTCCACGGAACCAGCACGCCCGCAGAAGGCGCCAAGATCGCCATTCGGCTCGCCACGCTGCCGGACGACGGCCCGACCGGAGGGCTGTTCGACGACACCGGGAATGTGCCCTGGTGAGACGCCCCACGAAAGTCTCTGGGCTGTGCGGGACCTGCGCGAGCGGCGACCGGAGGCGAGCCCGGAGGAACTCGCGGAGTTAGCGGGATTCCTTCAGAACCCTGGAATCCGCCGCAGCGAAACGGGGGTGCGTCCACAACGGACGCACCCCCGCACCATGCACCGGATCAGTACTTCGGCGGCGAGGCGGTCGCCGGTGACATGTCACAGCGAGTTTGTTACTTGTTTCGCGACGCGTTCGCCGGATCTGATCGCGCCGTCCATGTAGCCGTTCCAGATGGTCGCGGTTTCCGTGCCGGCCCAGTGGATGTGGCCGACAGGCGCGCGTAGTGCTTCACCGAGGTCGAGCCAGGTACCTGGTGTGAACACGCCTCCGTAGCCGCCGCGGGTCCATTCTTCTTCCAGCCAGTTCTTCTCGATGTATTCGAGCGGATCAGCGGCTTGTTCGCCGAAGTACCGGGTGAAACATTCGATCACGTCTCTGCGTCGCTGTGTCGCGGACATCTGATCGGCCTGGCGTCCTTGTTCACCTTCGATGAAGCCAAGCAGCACGCCCACATTCGCATCCGGCGGTGAATTGTCGAACGTGGTTCGCACGAGCCCCGTGTCGCTGGTCGCTTGTCCGGCCAGACCGGCGGCGCGCCAGAACGGGGTCGGATAGACGCATTGCACCTTGATCACGCTGCCCATCGGGATGCGTTGCGTCAGCTGGTCACGGGTTCCTGGCAGCGGAGGCGTGTACCGGATTCGGGCGGCTAGCGCGGGCGGTGCGGTCACGACACAGCGTTTGGCGCGCACGCTGAAGTTGTCGCCGTGCACACTGACGCCTGCGGGGTCCTGTTCGATTCTGGTTACAGGTGCGTTCAGGAGGACGCGGGGACCGAGTTCGCGTGCCATTTCAAGCGAGATGCGCTGCGATCCACCGACGATACGGGATTCCTGGGCTCCGTCGGAGGTGCGTACCAGCCGGTCGAGTCCGCCTGCAGAGGCGATGTAGAACAGCACGTGAAGCAGCGACACGTCACGAGGCTCGACCGAGAGAACCGCGTTGATCACCAGTGATATCAGCGATTTCGCGCCCGGCTGGGCAAGATGATGATTCATCCAGTCTTCAAAAGTCTGGCCGTCCAGGGTACGTGCGTCATCCGCGGTCCAGGGCGCGTCGAGTGGAACTTGCTGTGCCATCCTGTCGAGTTCCTGGATCGCGGCGGCGGCTTCTGCCGCGCCCACCGGGTCGCTGGGCGGAATCCGGTTCAGTCCGAGGTTCAGCGGATCCGCCGGGAACACGTGGCCGTACCGGGTCAGTTTCCCGTTGTGGTAGTCGGCGTAATCGCCGGCGTCGTAGGTCTTGAACGTTTCCAGGCCGAGCTGCTGGATGAGACCGAGCACCCGGTCCTGTGTCGGCCCCACCCACTGGCCGCCGACCTCCACGATCGTGCCCGGGTCGGCTCCCGGCGCTGTCACGGCCTGATTGACGGTACGGCCGCCGACGCGGTCGCGTGCTTCGACCACGAGTACCTCGCACCCCGCGGCGACCAGCTCGCGAGCGGCGGTAAGCCCTGCCAATCCCGCACCGACAACAACGACCTGGGTCTCGCTGCGCCCGGCGACGGGAGTCGACCCTGCGATGGCACGCGGCGCACCGGGCGCGATCAGCGCCCCGGTACCAGCCGCGGCCATACCGGACAGCAAACCACGACGTGTGAACCGATTCATGTCCTCTCCCGTACCGCTCGCCTGGGTTATGAACATCCGGCTGCCGGCAAGGTGACCGAGCCCCCGGATCCACATCGTGGTGGCCGCCGACTTGTTGTTGACAGTTGCACCAACTCGACCATGACGAGGTGCGACAGCGCCAGAGCTGATCAGGAGTCTTGCCTATGCGAGCCAGGACATGATGGGCAACCGGGCACGCGTCGCGCTTCCCCGGTTGCGGCGGCGCCGTCTCTCACGCCACGGTATTGCCGTCACGCCTGGCGCATACGGCCCGACGCTGCAGTGAGTCGGGTTGGCAACGTAGCACCGTTGCGCGGCTCATTGCCCTTGACGCAGGGGTGGACCAACACGGCGATTCGAGGAGACCGGCATGTCGCAACCCAAGTTCGTGCTGCTGACTGGCGCCTCTGGCGTGGTCGGTACGGCATTGCGCCCGGCGCTGGCTCACCACAGGGTTATCAGCCTGACTCATCGTGCCAAAATCGACTCCGAGTCGGTGATCGGCGATGTGACCCAACCGTTCCTGGGGCTCGATGAGCTCACATACCAGATGCTTGTGTCCAATGTGGATACCGTGGTGCACTGCGCGGCGAAGACCGACTTCGGCGCCGGAGCCGATGCCGCGCACCAGCTCAACGTCGTCGGCACGAAGCGAGTCCTGGAGTTCGCTGCTGCCGCGCAGGCCCGTGTCATCTACGTGAGCACCGCATTCGTGGCCCGTAGCAAACTCACCCGGTCGGCACAGGGATTGATGTCCGAGGGGGCGGTTCGCCCCGAAAATTACCTCGACTCCAAGCTAGAAGCCGAGGAGCTGCTTCGCGGCTCGGAAGTCCCAGTGGTGATCGCCCGCCCCTCGGTGGTGGTCGGTGATTCGGTGACCGGCGCCATGGCCAATTTCCAGGGCGTCCACATGGTCGCCGCAGGCATCCTCAGGAGCAGGTTTCCGCTTCTTCCGTTCGCAACTGAAGAGCTGGTGGACGTCATACCGCAGGACCTTCTCGCTGCAGGGCTGCGGGCGTTGGTGGACGCGGATGTGCGTGGCGGCGAGTACTGGTTGACCGCGGGGCCCCACGCGCTGACCTCCAGGCGGTTCGTCGACCAATGCGTGGCCGTGGCCGAGGAATCGGGCATCGATGTCACGCCGCCGCGGTTGGTATCGCCGGACATGGTGGATCGGTTGATCCGCCCGGTATTGGCCGATGTTCTTCCTCCGTCCGCACGCAAGCAGTTTGACGACCTGCTGGCCATGGCCGCTTTGTTCGCCGGTGCCGAGCCGTTCCCGACCTCCTTCGGCGCCCTTCCCGGTGACCCGGCAGCGTTGACGCTGCCCTCGGCAGAGTGGTTCGAGTCTGCCTTCCGCACGTCAGTGCGCTTTTTCGCCCATACCAAACGCCTTGTCCCCGCCGCAGCTGCCGGGGCGATGGTATGAGCGTTCATGGCATCCAGCACGCCGGTTCACGGCAGACGTCGGAACGCTACCGCCGCCACATCTCCCGTGGACGGGCCCGACTGGCCGACATGACCGGCGGACTGACGGAAGTGTCCTCGCGTGGCAGCCGAGTTGTCGACGCTGATGGAAAGACGTACCTCAACTGCGGCGGATACGGCGTGTTCCTCCTCGGCCATGCCCACCCGTCCGTGGTAGGGGCGGTGGTGGAACAGGTTCACCGGCACCCGCTGACCACACGGCTAATGCTGGAGCCCACGGTCGCCAGTGCTGCCGAAACGCTCGCCGGCGTCGCCCCGGACGGGATGGACTACGTGCATTTCGTCAACTCCGGAGCCGAGGCCACCGAGGCCGCGATCAAGCTGGCACGTGCCCATGGGCATGCGCACCTCATCTCCGCGGTCGGCGGCTACCACGGCAAGACCACGGGTGCGCTCAGCATCACCGCCCGGGAGCTCTACCAGGCTCCGTTTCGGCCGTTGCTGCCCTCCGTTGACCACGTTCCCT
The DNA here is from genome assembly GCF_900106995.1 of Saccharopolyspora shandongensis. Classification (GTDB taxonomy): domain Bacteria; phylum Actinomycetota; class Actinomycetes; order Mycobacteriales; family Pseudonocardiaceae; genus Saccharopolyspora; species Saccharopolyspora shandongensis. Next base: position 6,650 of record NZ_FNOK01000066.1, on the reverse strand, counting down.
TCGGCGACGCACAGGCGCTGGAAGAGGTATTGGCCGCAGCACCACCGGCCTGCGTGGTGGTGGAACCGGTGCAGGGAGAGGGTGGTGTCGTTGTTCCGCCGCCCGGATACCTGCGCGATGTCGCGCAGCTGTGCCGGAAGTACGGGGCGTTGTTCGTCCTGGATGAGGTGCAGACCGGACTGGGCCGGCTTGGTCACTGGTGGGGCGCGGACAGGGAATCGGTCACCCCTGACATTCTACTGGTGGGCAAGAACCTTTCCGGGGGAGTCGTGCCCGTAGCGGCCATGGTCGCCACAGCAGAGGCGTATTCGCCGTTCAATCGCGACCCGTTCCTGCACACCTCGACATTCGCCGGGTCGCCGATCGCTGCTGCCGCCGCTGAGGCGGCGATCCGTGTGATCGTGGCGGAAAACCTCGTCACCAAGGCCAGCGAGTTGGGCGAGTACCTGCTCCAGGAGTTACGCCGAATCCTGTTGCACCACTGCGGTCACCTGATCACCGACGTGCGCGGGCTGGGTCTGCTGATCGGAGTGGAGCTGGTCAACGAGCAAGCCACGGGTGAACTGCTGATGGAACTGCTCGACCACGGAGTGCTCGTCAACCATTCACTGAACGCGCATCGGGTGCTGCGCTTCACCCCGCCGGCGGTCCTGACTTCCGAGGACGTTCACTGGCTTCTTGAGGCGGTTACCCGAGCCGCGGAAACCCTCGCGCGCCGATGCCCACCCAACGCTGTTGTGGAAGGAACCCCCTGATATGCCGACTGTTACGGTCGAGTCGCTTGTGCCCGCCGCCATGGGGGCCGACGCTGCCACTGTCTTCTCCGCGATCTGCGACGTCGAGCGCTTCGCCGATCAAACCGATGAGGTCCGCAGCGTCACCGTCACCGCAAGGCAAGACGGCACCCAGGATTCGGAATGGGCGGTCACGTTTCGCAACGGCATCCTGTGCTGGTCGGAACGAGACCGGATCGACCACTCCGCAAGGACTATCACGTTCCAGCAACTCGACGGAGACTTTGAACGCTTCGACGGCGAGTGGGCGGTTGACGAGTTCGGACCCGACACGATCGTCAGGTTCACCGCGCACTTCGATCTCGGTATGCCGAGCCTGGCGGCGATCATCGATCCGATCGCGGAGGAGGCATTGCGCGCAAGCATCCAAGCCATCCTTCGCGGCCTGCTCGGCGAAGAACTGGTCTTCCTCGACACCGCCTCCCACCCGGTCGCGTCCGATGCGGAAACGCCGTCGTGAGGTCGCCGTCTTTGCCGTATTCTCCGCGCTTCTCAGGTTTGACCACGGTTCGGGATCCGCTGTCTCGTTGCGCCCGGCCGAGCGAGCAGTCCGAGGAGGACGGTGCTGCGGCGATGCCGACCAACTAGCGCTGCCATGCGATGCGTTGCCGTTGGGGTTCCCGCGAGGGCCGATTTCGCGACGGCCGGCCCCCGCGGGATCTCCTCCTGTCGGGGGGGACGTGCGACAGAAGGAGGCAATCGGGCCACGTGCCACGAGCTGACCCGAGCAATACTGGCCGAGTTGCAGCAGTGGCAACAAGAGTTGTCCAGGCATCATCGTCGGCCATTTCGGGCAGCCATTTGGCAGATTCGGTCAAACCCGTCAAAGTGTGCGGCGTCGGGCGGTCCGCGAACGTCTTCATCCTGGGTTCGGTCTCGTGTGGTTCCTGGAGGTCCACGCTGGTCGTCGGTGGCAGCGGTCCAGACCAGAGCCGCCGAGGCGTCGCACTCACGGGTTCGCGTGCCGGACTGTACTTTCGTGCAGGGCAACGAGCACGAAAGTACCTAGTCTGGTTCGGCCACAATGCCCAAATTTATAGACTCTGAGTACCGGCTGGTCGTCGCGAACCGACGTCAGATATTGAGATGGTGTGGCACACATCCACTCCGCCTCACCGGCGCATGTTAAAAGCATGAAAACGCTCCATCGTCTCGTGCAGAAATCATTGAGCAACGGAGTTGGCCTGAATGACAGTCAGCGCTGTGATCGCGGGGTTGGGGGCATGGTTGCCTCCCGGGGTTGTCACGAATAACGATTTGTGTTCGAGGCTGGACACGTCCGAGGAGTGGATCGAGAGTCGCACGGGCATTGTGGAGCGTCGGGCTGTCTCGGGCGGTATGGCGACGCTGGACTTGGCGGTGGAGGCCGGCGGTCGTGCGCTGAAAGCAGCCGGGGTTTCCGGGGTCGATGCGGTCGTCGTCGCGACGACCTCACCAGATCGGATCTGTCCGGCCGGGGCGCCGGAGGTGGCGTCCAGGCTTGGGCTGGGACCCATCGCAGCTTACGACCTGACCTCTGCGTGCAGTGGCTTCGTCTATGGCCTTGCCACCTGCGCCGGACTCATTAGCGCCGGGATCGCAAAAAGCGTGCTTTTCATTGGTTCCGAAGCGTTCTCGACCTTCATCGACCCGGCGAATCGCACCACTGCACCTATCTTCGGCGATGGAGCCGGGGCGGTGGTGCTGCGTTGCGGAAGCCCGGAGGAGCCGGGCGCGATCGGACCGTTCGATCTGGGAAGCGATGGCGCGCAAGCCGATCTGCTGGCCATCAACGGTGGTGGCTCACGGCAGCGGTCCGCTACCGGGCTCGGTCATGGCGAGGTGCCGACCGAGGACTGGTATCTATCGATGGCCGGACGGGCGATCTATCAGCAGGCGATCGCCCGGATGACCGAATCGTCACTTGCCGTGCTCGATCGTGCCGGCTGGTCGGTGACGGAGGTGGATCGCTTCGTCGGACACCAGGCCAACATCCGCATCCTCAACTCCGTCGCCCAACGGTTGGGTATCGCTCCGGAGCGGGCTTTGATCAACATCGATCGAGTCGGAAACGCCCTGTCTGCGTCCATCCCGCTCGTCCTGGCCGGCGCCGCCGCCGGCGGCGAACTGCGCCCGGGGGACAGGGTGTTGATCACCGCATTCGGGGCAGGGCTGTCGTGGGGTTCCACAGTCTTGGTGTGGCCGGACATCTCGATAGACAGTCCACTGTGAATTTTTCAATCAAATCCATTAAGGAGACCGCGATGAGCGATTTGTACACCCGACTCGGCGAATTGCTGACGAGCACATTCGATGTCGAGACGCCGGATCTGAGGCCCGACGCCTCGCTCGACGACCTGGGCCTGGACTCATTGGCGCAGGTAGAACTGGGCGAATTGCTCGAGCAGCATTTCGGGGTTGAGGTCACCGATGCCGAGATGGAGAAAATGGCCACGTTGACCGACATCCTCGAAGCATTGGAGAAAAAGGGAGTGACCGTCTGATGTCCGGATTCGCGGTGGCGGTCACCGGCCTCGGGCTCATCACGCCGGCGGGGATCGGCGTGAAGGAGAACTGGAACCGAGTCGCCGAAGGTCATCCGACGGCGGCCACCGACCTTGAGTTGGCCGGGCTCCAGGTCGATTTCTCCTGCCGCGTACCGGGTTTCGATCCCGCCGCGAGTCTCGGCAAGCACAACGCCTGGCGGCTCGACCGCCACCAGCAGTTCGCCCTCGTAGCGGCGCGCGAAGCCGTTCGTGATGCGGGACTGTCCGAGGAGAACTGGGATGTCACCAGAGTGGGCGTTGTTCTCGGGACCGGCGCCGGCGGAACTTCGACCATGGAAGCGCAGCAGACCAAGTTGCTGGACAGCGGCGCAGCCAAGGTCTCGGCGATGACCCTTCCCATGGGTCTGTTGAACATGGCGGCCGGTCAACTGGCGATCGAGCTCGGGGTGCGCGGTCCGAATCTCACGATCTGCACCGCCTGTGCCTCCGGCACAAGCGCGATCGGCGTGGCGCGGGACCTGATCCGCTCCGGCGCGGCCGACATCGTGATCGCCGGGGCGACGGAAGCAGCGGTGACACCGCTGTTCGTCGCTGCCTTCAGCCGGATGCGAGCCCTGTCCAGGAAGAGCCACGATCCACGCTCCGCGTCCCGGCCCTTCGATGCGATGCGGGACGGATTCGTCATCGCCGAGGGCGCCGCGGTCCTGATTCTGGAAAGCGAGCGCCATGCGTTGGCCAGAGGCGCTCGGGTGCGCGGGCGGGTTATCGGCTACGGCGCGTCTGCCGATGGCCACCACGTGACGGCGCCCGATCCGGAGGGCAACGGGGCCGAACAGGCGCTTCGTAGTGCGTTGACCGACGCTGGTCTCACGGCGCGTGAGGTCCAGCACGTCAATGCCCACGGCACCTCCACGCCCCTCAACGATGTCGCCGAAGCCGCCACCATACGGCGGGTGCTCGGTGACCACGTCGCAGTCAGCTCCACCAAGGGCGTGACCGGGCACGCGCTCGGTGCCGGCGGGGCGATCGAAGCGGCATACGGGATCCTTTCCCTCCAACACGGGTGCATTCCTCCCACGGCCAACCTGGAAAACCCGGATCCGCAGATCGAACTCGACCTCGTATCCAAGACGGCACGCCCCTGCGCACTCGAGGTCGTGCTGAGCAACTCCTTCGGCTTCGGGGGGCAGAACGCCGTGCTCGCCCTCGCAGCCTCGTAAACCGGCCAGCTCGCGCGTCCGGTGCGTGAAAGGTACTGAGAATGACAAGCGTTACAACACAATACCTTCCGGCCGCTTCGGGAATCCCGCAGGCCGAGCCGGAAGTCCGGGAAGCAGCGGAGGACCTTGCCGCACTCGTCTACGACGGTAGGTTCGATAGTGTCCACGCCGATCTGCGAGCTGCGCTGGAAGATCCGGTGTTTGATCAGCGCCACGGCCTGGCGCCGCTGGAGGCAGGCCGGTTGTCCTACGAACGGGCCCGGTTCCTCCACGGTCGCCTCGGACCGGCGGCCGAGCTGATGCGCGATCAGCTCCGGATGTTCGCGATCGGCGAGTGGTCGTGCCTGATCGACACCACCACCCTTCCGATCCTGAACATCCACTACAACCTCTGCCTAGGGACGATCCTCCAGCACGGTGCAGGACGCGACGATCTCGCGGATTACATCGACGAACTGGGCAGCATGTCGTCGATCGGTCTGCTGATCGCCACCGAACTCGGCCATGGCAACAACATCGCGGCCCTGGAGACCGAGGCCGTCTACGACCACGCCAGTCGCGAGTTCGTGCTGAACACCCCGCACGCCCGCGCGCAGAAATTCATGCCGAACACGGGGATCTCCGACATCCCGAAGCTGGCAGTCGTGATGGCCCGGCTGAAGGTCGACGGGGCGGACTGTGGTGTTCTCCCGTTCATCGTCAGGATTTCCGACCACAACGGCCTGTGCGAAGGGGTGCACGTCACAAGGCTTCCGGAAAAACCGGGGTTCGCCCTGGACAACGCGGTGACGCGGTTCGACCACGTCCGGATTCCCCGCCGGAATTTGCTGACTGGAGACATGGGACAGCTTACCGACGATGGTGTGTTCCAAGGCGCCGTCGGTAGTAAGCGCAAGCAGGTCCTGCGCGCACTGGACCGGGTGACCCCGGGGCGTATCTGTCTGGCTGGTGCGCTCATCTCGGCGGGCCGCGCCAGCGTGTACATCGCCGTGCGGTACGCGGAGCAGCGTTTGACGGCTGCGCCCGGTCGCGGGGAAGTGCCGATCCTCGCCTACCGCAGTCAGCAGATCGCGCTGTTCAGCTCGCTCGCGCAGGTCTACGCAATGACTTTTCTCGTCAACCATGTCAAGACGGAATACCTGTCCCGCCACAGCGGGAACGAGGCCGAGGTCGACCAGTTGATCTCGATCGCCAAGGCACTGTCGAGTTGGGAGATGTCAAGGGTCATCCACGTCTGCCGTGAGCGGTGTGGTGCCCAGGGCATGTTCTCGGTCAACCGCATCGCGGATTACGTGCCGATGGCCCAAGGGGTGGTGACGGCTGAAGGCGACAACCTGCCACTTCTCGCCACCGTGGCCGCACAAATGCTCGCGCGCCGAGGCCGATCGGCAGGCAAGACGACACCATCCGATCCGGCAAGCAGCGACCTGCTGACAGGCACGTTCCAGCTCGACTTGCTGCAGTATCGGGAAGACAGCTTGCGGCGGGAAGCACGGCAGGCGATGACCGAGGAGACCCGCGGTGACGGAACGTTGTTCTCCGCCTGGAACCAGAACATGACTGCGGCCACATCCATGGCACGCACCCGTGGCGTGCGACTGGCACTGAAGGAATTCCTGACCGCCGTGGAAAACGCGGAAACCGAAGACGGCCGCACCGCCCTGCGGTTGCTGGCATGCCTCTACGGACTCCTCGAGGTCAACAGGGACAGCGGTTGGTATCTCGCGAGAAACGCGCTGACGGCCGAGCAGGTCGAACGACTCCCGCGCGAGATCGAATCGATGTGCGAGCAGATCCTTCCGCACTCCCGGCTGCTGGTCGACGGGTTCAAACTCACGCCAGAACTCCTGCGGGCACCGATCGCAGATGATGACTACATCACGGCTGTCAGCAGGTTGGTCGGTCACGGTCTCCCGGCTCCGCGCACCGCAAGCCGTTGACCTTCCCCACATCGGTGAGAGCTCGTGAGTCCGTTGAGGCATAGCACCCCAAAGGGACTCACGAGCCACTGACCCGCAGCAATCCGAGAGCCCCGAAAGACCACCTGACACCGAGCTTCCGGAGGATCCGATGACCGCAGTGGCCACCCGGCCGGAAACCGAGCAGGCGCAACGGGATCCGCGCGATCCCGACGTGCGGCTGGAGCAGCT
>NZ_FNOK01000063.1 GCF_900106995.1 Saccharopolyspora shandongensis | reverse complement strand
CGCCCCGAGCGATCGCAGCTCGTCGCGGAGCTGTGCCGCGCCCGGTGCGGCTGGACCTTGGCGGCTGGCCAGGAGGAGGTGTGCGGGGTGTTGTGCGGCGAGGTGGCGGGCGAGAACGGTGCCGAGTGAGCCGGTGCCGCCGGTGATGAGGATGGTGCCGTGTGGATCGGGCGTGGTCGGGATGGTGAGTGCGAGTTTGCCGGTGTGGCGGGCGTTGCTGAGGTGGCGGAAGGCTTCCGGGGCCTGGCGGATGTCCCAGGCGGTCACCGGCAACGGGGTCAGGTCGCCGCTGGCGAACAGCGTGGTTAGGTCGCCGAGCATGGCCTGGAGGTGTGTCGGGTCGGCCTCGGTGAGGTCGAAGGCGTGGTAGCGCAGTCCGGGGTGTTCGGCGGGGTCGCGGGGGTCGGTCTTGCCGAGTTCGATGAAGTGCCCGCCGGGTGTGAGGAGGTCGAGCGAGGCGTCGAGGAGGTCTCCGGTGAGCGAGTTCAGGACGACGTCGACCGGCGGGAACTGCGTGGCGAAGTCCGGGGTTCGGGACGAGGCGATGTGGTCGTCGGGGATTCCGAGTTCTCGCAGGGTTTCCCATTTGCTGGGGTGGGCGGTGGCGTAGATGTCGGCGCCGTAGTGCTGGAGCAGCTGGATGGCGGCCATGCCGACACCGCCGGCGGCGGCGTGCACGAGCACGCGCTGCCCGGGTTGGACCTGCGCGAGGTGGTGGAGTGCGTGGTAGGCGGTCAGGAAAACCGCGGGTGTGGCGGCGGCCTGGGCGAACGTCCAGTCCTCCGGTAGGAGGGCGAGCAGCCGGTGGTCGGTGATCGCGAGCGGGCCCATCGCGCCGGGCAGGATGCCCCACACCCGGTCGCCGACCCGCAGACCGGTGACGTCGTTGGCGATCTCCGCGATGACACCGGCGCCTTCGGCGCCGAGCGGCGGGGTGCCGGGGTACATGCCGAGGGTGTTGAGGACGTCGCGGAAGTTCAGCCCCACGGCCCGCACCGCGACTCGGGCCTGACCCGCTTCCAGCGGTGCTGCGACCTGCGGGAACGAAGTGAGGTGGAGGTTGTCGATGCTGCCGCGCTCGGTCACGTCCAGCCGCCACGCACGCCCTTCCGGCGGGGTGAGAGCGACCTGGGCGCGGGTCAGCCGCGGCACGAGCATCGCGTCACCCCGCACCGCGAGCTGCCACTCGCCGTGACGCAGCGCCATGCCGACAGCGCGCCCAAGCACATCGTCGAGATCGGCGCCGAGGTCGACGTCGACGAGCAGGATGCGATCCGGGTGTTCGTTCTGCGCCACCCGCAGCAGGCCCCACAGTGGGCCGGTGACCAGGTCTGGGACCTCTCCCGGCTGCGCCGCCACCGCGTTCCGGGTCAGCAGGACCAGCCGGGTCGGGGCGAACTCCTCGCGGGCCAGCCACGACTGCACCAGATCCACGGCCTGCTGCGCCGTGCGGGCCACCGCTCCCGGCACATCGGGGTCGCACGGCTCATCGGTGCGGAAGTCGGCGACCACCACATCCGGCACCGGCTCGCGGCAGAGCTCGTCCAGGTTCGCGTCCGGCTCGATGCGCACCCACTGCGCCGGGGCGGCTTCCTCCGCGGGGCCGTGCGGTAGCCAGGAGAGGCGGAACAGTGGGTCGTGCGCCGGGGCGGTCACCGGGCGCAGGGCCAGCGAGTCGATACCGGCGACGAACCGGCCGCGGTCGTCGGCGGTGACGACCTGCAGCGCGTCGCCGGTCCGGCGCAGCCGAACCCGAAGCCGGGTGGCGCCGCGGCGCGCGCGAACTCCCTTCCAGGAGAAGGGCAATCGGAGACCGGTGTCCCAACCGATCAGGAACGCGGTGTGCAGAGCGGCGTCGAGCAGCGCCGGGTGAACGGTCCATTCGCCTCGATGGTCCTCGTCGAGGCCGACCTCGGCGTAGATGTCGTCCCCGCGTTGCCACGCGCTGTGCAGCCCTTGGAACGTGGGCCCGTACTCGAATCCATGGTCGGCCAGATCGTCGTAGAGCCCGACGACGTCGACCGGCGTTGCGCCGTGCGGCGGCCAGGTCTCGAAGACCGTTTCCTCGTCGGGGGAAGTGCCGTGTGCGACGAGCGTTCCCGTGGCGTGGCAGACCCAGTCGTCGTCGGACCGGGAGTGGATCGTGATGGCGTGGCGGCCCGGCTCGTCGCGGGCGACGACGAGGGTCAGCGTGACCTGATCGTCGTCGGACAACGTCAACGGGCTCTGCAGGACCAGCTCCTCGACCTCGTGGCCGCCGAGGTCCCCGGCCGCGTGCAGCGCCATCTCGGCGAACACCGTGCCGGGGAGGACCACTCGGCCTTGGACCACGTGCTCGGCCAGCCACGGGTGCGTCCGAGCGGAAACCCTGCCGGTGAACACGATTTCGCCGGTGCCGGGCACGTCGGTGCGGGCGGTGAGCAGCGGATGCCCGGTGGCCGTCAGGCCGAGTCCGCCGGGATCGCCGGCGGACCGGCGCGGCGACAGCCAGAAGTCCTGGTGCTGGAAGGCGTAGGTGGGCAGGTCGATGTGCCGGGGGTTCGGGAGGTGCGGCGTCCAGTCGACGGCGACGTGGTGGGTGTGCGCGAGAGCGACGTTGGCGAGCAGCTGGTGCTCGCTGTCGTGGTCCCGGCGAAGGGTCGTGATGGTGATCGCGTCGGGGTGGTCGATGTGGTGGGTGAGCGTCGGGTGCGGGCTGGGTTCGAGGTAGACGTGGTGCCCGGTGGTGTGGAGGCGGGTGATGGTGTCGTGGAAGTGCACGGTGGTGGCGAGGTTGGTGTACCAGTAGTCGGCATCCAGGGTGGTGGTGTCGAGTGCTTTGCCGGTGACGGTGGAGTGGAACGGGATTTCGGCGGGCTGTGGGGTGAGTCCGGCGAGTTGTTCTAGTAGTGGTTGTCGGAGTGTTTCGACGTGGTGGCTGTGGGAGGCGTAGTCCACCGGTAGCACGCGGGAGCGCACGCCTTGGTCGGTGAGTGCGCTGTGCAGGGTGCGGATGGCGTCGGTGTCGCCGGAGAGCACGGTGGCGGTGGGGCTGTTGATCGCGGCGACCGAGATCCGCTCGTCGAGGTGCGGTTCGAGGTCGTCGACCGAGAGTGCGGTGGAGAGCATGCTGCCGTGTCCGGCGAGGTGGGTGCGGATCAGCTGGGATCGCAGGGCGACGACACGCGCGGCTTGCTCTAGGTCGAGCGCACCTGCGATGTGTGCGGCGGCGATTTCGCCTTGGGAGTGACCGATGACGGCTGCGGGCCGGACTCCATAGGATTGCCAGACCCGGGTCAGGGAGACCATGACGGCGAACAGGGCTGGTTGGATGACATCCACCCGTTCCAAGGCATCCCCGTTGCGGAGCAGGTCGGTCACCGACCAGTCCTGGTATCGAGATAGCGCCTGATCGCACTCGTCGAGGGCCGCGGTGAACACGGGGTTGGTGTCGAGCAGTTCGCGGCCCATGCCGGGCCATTGACCGCCTTGCCCGGGGAAGACCATGACGATGCGATCGGCGCCGCGAGTGGGAATCTGCGTCGGCCGGATGATGCCCGGCGCCTCGGCGCCGCTGGCGAGATCGCGCAGGTGCTGCAGCAGATCGTGCCGGTCCTTGCCGAGGAGGACGGCGCGGTGCGCGAAGCTGCTGCGCTTACTCAGGGCGGCCCCGACATCCACCGGATCCCAGGCGGCCTGACCGCTGAGGTGCGCGTGCAAGCGCTTCGCGTGCGCTGCGAGAGCCTCCGGTGTCTTGGCGGAAACCACCCACGGAACCAATGCACTACCGACGTCCTGGGATTCAAGACTGTCCCTTGTGGACTTATGGTCGGGTGCTGGCTGTTCCAGGATGACGTGGGCGTTCGTGCCTGAGACGCCGAAGGACGACACGGCGGCCCGGCGAGGCCGGTCGACATCCGGCCAGGGCTGCGGCCGCGAAAGGAGAGCGACGGTGCCGTCGCTCCAGTCGACGTGCGTCGAAGGCGTCTCGGCGTGCAGCGTGGCGGGCAGTTCGTCGTGGTGGAGCGCCTGGACCATCTTGATGATCCCGGCGACGCCTGCGGCGGCCTGGGTGTGGCCGATGTTGGACTTCAGCGACCCCAGCCACAACGGGCGGTCGGTGGTGCGGTGTCGGCCGTAGGCGGCGAGAAGCGCCTGCGCCTCGATCGGATCGCCAAGCGCCGTCCCGGTTCCGTGCGCTTCGACGGTGTCGATGTCGCCTGGGGCGAGCCCGGCGTTGGCGAGCGCCTGCTCGATGACGCGTTCCTGGGAAGGCCCGTTGGGTGCGGTGAGGCCGTTGCTGGCGCCATCCTGGTTCACCGCGCTGCCGCGCACCACCGCGAGGACGCGGTGTCCGTTGCGTTCGGCGTCGGAGAGTCGTTCCAGCACCACCACGCCGACACCCTCGGAGAACACCGTGCCGTCCGCGCCGGATCCAAAGGCCTTGCACCTGCCGTCCCGCGCCACGCCCCGCTGGCGGCTGAACTCCAGGAAGATGCCGGGCGTGGCCATCACGGTCGCGCCCCCGGCCAGGGCCAGGCCCGATTCGCAGGACCGCAGCGACTGGCACGCCAGGTGCATCGCCACCAGCGACGACGAGCACGCGGTGTCCACCGTGACAGCCGGGCCTTCCAGGCCGAGCGCGTAGGAGATGCGGCCCGACATGACGCTCGCGGTGTTCCCGGTCGCGACGAACCCCTCGAACTGCTCGTGGTCCTGGCGCAGCACGGCCGCGTAGTCCTGGCCGTTGGTGCCGGTGAACACGCCGGCGTTCGCGCCGCGGAGGGAGTCGGGGTCGATCCCGGCGTTCTCGACCGCTTCCCAGGTGGTTTCGAGCAGCAGGCGCTGCTGCGGGTCCATGGCGAGGGCTTCGCGCGGGCTGATGTTGAAGAAGGCCGCGTCGAATCCCGCCGGGTTGTCGAGGAATCCGCCGTGCCGCGAGTACGACTTCCCGACGGCGTCGGGGTCCGGGTCGAAGAGGTCGTCCAGGTTCCAGCCGCGGTTGGTGGGGAACCCGGTGATCGCGTCGGTGCCGGAACTGACCAGGTCCCACAGGTGCTCGGGCGTGTTCACGCGGCCGGGGAAGTGGCATGCCATGCCGACGATCGCGATCGGCTCGTCCGCCACGACCGCCCGCGCCGCCTGAACAGTCGAGTGTGGACTGTCGGGAGCCAGCTGGGACAGGACGAAGGTGGCCAGCTGGGCCGGTGTGGGGTGGTCGTAGATGAGGGTGGTGGGGAGGGGGACCTGGGTGGTGGCGGTGAGCTGGTTGCGGAGCTGGATCGCGGTGACGGAGTCGTAGCCGAGCTGGTGGAAGGTGTGGTGGCTGGGGATGGCGTTGGGGTCGGGGTGGTTGAGGATCTCGGCGGTGTGGTGGGTGATGTGGTCGAGCAGGTGGGCGTGTCGCTGCTGCTGCGGGAGCCCGTCGAGCTCTTGGCGGAACGTCGTGGTGGGGCGGGTGTCCTCGGTGGCGGGCGCGAACTGCGCGAGGAGCGGGCTGGGGCGGGTCGCGGTGTAGGCGTCGTGGAACCGGTCCCAGTTCACATCGGTGATGATCTGCGCGGTGTGCCGGTGCGTGAGGGCCGTGTGGAGGGCCCGCAGCGCGGTCTCGGGCGCCATGGGCTGGATGCCGTGGCGGATACCGGTGTTGTGGATCTCGCCCATGCCCTGGTCGTGCCACAGGCCCCAGTTGATGCCGATCGTGTTGTGGCGGTGGTGTTCGACGAACGCGGTGAGGTAGGCGTGCGCGGGCGAGTAGTTGCCCTGCCCGGGGGCTCCGAACGTGGCGGCGATGGAGGAGAACAGGACGATCAGCGGGTCCTGGTGCCGGGTCAGTTCGTGGAGGTGGGCGGTGCTGTCGATGCGGTGGCGGAGGATGTGCGCGATCTGCTCGGGCCGGATGGTGTTGATGGTGGCGTCGTCGAGGGTGCCCGCGGTGTGGAACACCGCTGACAGCGGGAACTCCTCTGGCACGGATCCGAGCAGCTCCGCCACGTCGGCGCGATCGGTGACGTCGCAGCCGGCGATCGTGACGCGGCTGCCCAGTCCGGCCAGTTCCTCCCGGAGTTCCAGCGCGCCGGGCGCGTTCTCGCCGCGGCGGCTGGCGAGCACGATGTTCGGGGCGCCGAGCCGGGCCAGCCAGCGGGCTACCTGGCTTCCGATGCCGCCCGTGCCGCCGGTGACCAGGGTGGTGCCGGTCGGCTTCCAGGGCGCGGTGCCGGTGCTGGGTTTGGGGGTGCGGGCGAGCCGTGCGGCGTGGGTGCCGGTGGGGCGGATGGCGGCTTGGTCCTGGGTCCGGTCGTGGAGGAGCGCGGCGAGTCGGGTGGCGGTGCGGTGATCGGGCGTGTGGGGGAGGTCGATGAGCCCGCCCCAGCGGTGGGGGTGTTCGAGCGCGGTGACGCGGCCGAGCCCCCAGACCGTGCTGTGCGCGGGGTGGGTGAGCGGGTCGTGCGGGCCGGTGGTGACGGCGCCCCGGGTGAGGCACCACAGCGGCGCGGAGATGTCGAGGTCGCCCAGGGCCTGGATGAGCGCCACGGTGGACGTGACCGCGCGAACGGCGGTTTCCGCCGTTGTGTCCTCTGTGGATGAATCGTCGGGCACGGCGAGGAGCGAGATGATCCCGGCCGGTGGTGCGGCGAGTTCGCGGTGGATGAGCTCCGCGAAGGCGTCGCGGTCGAGCGGTTCGACGGTGTCGAGGACCAGTTCTCGTGCGTGCGCGCCGTGGGCGTTGATCGCTTCGGTCACGACTTGCGTTCGCGCCGCATCGGGCGGCGTGATGATGAGCCAGGTGCCGGTGAGGGTCGCGGCGGGCGGTTCCGGGAGCGCTTCCCAGGTGATGTCGTAGCGCCAGTTGTGGGCCGTGGTGTCGTGCCGCTGCTGGTCTCGCCAGGCGACGAGTGCGGGCAGCACGTCGCGGAGCGGGGTGGTCTCGTCGACGTCGAGGGCGGCGGCGAGTGCGGTTGCGTCGCGACTCTCGACGGTTTCCCAGAACCCGGTGTCGTCCTCCGCTTCCGCTGCGTGGTCGGCGGCCGGTTCGAGCCAGAAGCGCTCCCGCTGGAAGGGATACGTGGGAAGCGCGACGCGTTCACGGCTGGGCACGACCGCCTCCCAGGCGATGGGTGTGCCGTGGGCCCACAGGTGAGCGGCGTTGGTGAGAAGGGTCTCCGCGCTGGGGTGATCGCGGTGGAGGCTGGTCGCGGTGACGACGTCGGCCGCCGCGGTGTTGATGTGGTGCATGAGCGTGGGCTGCGGGCTCGGCTCCAGGTAGACCCGGTGCCCGGTGGCGTGGAGCCGGGTGATGGTGTCGTGGAAGTGCACGGTGGTGGCGAGGTTGGTGTACCAGTACTCGCCGTCGAGTCCGGTGGTGTCGAGTGCTTCGCCGGTGACCGTGGAGTGGAACGGGATTTCGCCGGCCTGCGGGGTAATTCCGGCGAGTTGTTCCAAGAGCGGTTGCCGGAGGTTCTGGACGTGGTGGCTGTGGGAGGCGTAGTCCACGGGCAGCAGCCGCGAACGGATGCCCTCGTTCGTCAGCGTGGCGTGGAGGCCGTGGATGGCGTCGGTGTCGCCGGAGAGCACGGTGGCGGTGGGGCTGTTGATCGCGGCCACCGAGACCCGCTCGTCGAGATGGGGCTTGAGGTCGTCGAGGGGCAACGGGGCGGAGAGCATGCTGCCGTGTCCGGCTAGATGCGTGTGGATGAGTTGGGATCGCAGGGCGACGATGCGGGCGGCTTGGTCGAGGTCGAGCGCGCCCGCGATGTGTGCGGCGGCGATCTCTCCTTGGGAGTGGCCGACGACGGCTGCGGGCTGAACCCCGAGCGCCTGCCACAGCCGGGCGAGGGAGACCATGACGGCGAACAGCGCCGGTTGGACGATGTCGACGCGCTTCAGGGAGCCTCCGTTGCGGAGCAGGTCGGCGACCGACCAGTCCTGGAACCGGGACAGCGCCTGATCGCATTCGGCCAGGGCGGCGGCGAAGACCGGGCTGGTGTCGAGCAGTTCCCGGCCCATGCCGGACCACTGGCCGCCCTGGCCGGGGAAGACCAGCACCACGCGGTCGGCATCGGCCGCCACCGGGTCCGCGTTGCGCACCAGGCGCGGCGACGATTCGCCCCCGGCGAGCGCGTGCAGCCGGGCCGGGAACTCGTCGACGCTGCCGCCGAGCACCACGGCGCGGTACTCGAACGCGGCCCGGGCGGTGGCCAGCGACCACGCCACATCCGATGGATTCCAGTCGCCCCGATCGCGGAGGTGGGTGTGCAGGCGCGCGGCCTGGTCGCGCAGCGCGTCCGGTGTCTTGGCGGAAATCACCCACGGCACCAGCGCATCGCCGATCCTGTCCGCGAACACGACCTCGCCGGTTGTGTCCTTTGTGGACTCGACGCCTCGCGCCGGTTGTTCGAGGATGAGGTGCGCGTTGGTGCCGGAAACGCCGAAGGAGGACACGGCGGCGCGACGCGGCCGGTCGCTCTCCGGCCACGGCTGAGACTCGGTGAGCAGCGCGAGAGTTCCGCTGCTCCAGTCGATGTGCGGCGATGGTTCGTTGGCGTGCAGCGTGACGGGCAGTTGGTTGTGGTGGAGGGCCTGGATCATCTTGATGACGCCTGCGACGCCCGCGGCGGCTTGGGTGTGGCCGATGTTGGACTTCAGCGACCCCAGCCACAACGGTCGTTCGGCGCTGTGGTGCTGGCCGTAGGTGGCGAGCAGTGCTTGAGCCTCGATGGGATCGCCCAGCGACGTCCCGGTGCCGTGCGCTTCGACGGCGTCGACGTCGGCGGCCGTGAGCCCGGCGTTGGCCAGCGCCTGCAAGATCACGCGTTCCTGCGACGGCCCATTGGGCGCGCTGAGCCCGTTGCTGGTGCCGTCCTGGTTGACCGCACTGCCGCGGATCACGGCCAGGACCTGGTGACCGTTGCGCTGCGCGTCAGACAGCCGTTCCAGCACCACGACCCCGGCGCCTTCGGCCCAGCCGGTGCCGTCGGCGTCGGCGGAGAACGGCTTGCACCGGCCGTCCTGCGCCAGTCCGCGCTGGCGGCTGAACTCGATGAACATCCCGGGCGTCGCCATGATCGTGGCACCGCCGGCCAGCGCGAGCGCGGATTCGCCCGATCGCAGCGACTGGCACGCCAGGTGCATCGCCACCAGCGACGACGAGCAGGCGGTGTCCACGGTGACCGCTGGGCCCTCCAGGCCCAGCAGGTAGGAGATCCGGCCGGACGCGACGCTGCCCGCGTTGCCGAGGTATCCCTCCGCCTCCGGCGGCGCCTGCCCGGCGAACCGGATCCCGTAGTCCTGGTACATCAGGCCGGTGAAGACGCCGGTGGCGCTGGTGCGCAGCCCGGTCGGGTCGATGCCCGCGCGCTCC
This sequence comes from Saccharopolyspora shandongensis, assembly GCF_900106995.1. Lineage (GTDB taxonomy): Bacteria > Actinomycetota > Actinomycetes > Mycobacteriales > Pseudonocardiaceae > Saccharopolyspora > Saccharopolyspora shandongensis. The sequence goes on along the minus strand of NZ_FNOK01000063.1, from coordinate 46,507 downwards.
AGCGCCTCCCAGGTGGTTTCCAGCAGAAGTCGCTGCTGCGGGTCCATGGCCAGTGCTTCGCGTGGGCTGATGCCGAAGAACGCCGGGTCGAACTGGTCGGCGTCGTGCAGGAACCCGCCGTGGCGGACGTAGGACTTCCCCGACGCATCGGGATCCGGATCGAAGATCGCGTCCAGGTCCCAGCCGCGACCGGTGGGGAAACCGGAGATCGCATCGGTCCCCGAAGCCACCAGCTCCCACAGCCGTTCCGGCGAATCCACGCCGCCCGGCAGGCGGCAGGCCATGCCGACCACGGCGATCGGTTCGTCGGCGGCCGCACGCGCGACCACCGCGCGGGAACGGTGCGTGAGCAGCTCGCCGTGCAGGAACGCGGCGAGCGCACTGGGCGTGGGATGGTCGAAGACGAGGGTGGTGGGCAGCCGCAGTCCGGTGGCCGCCCCGAGCCGGTTGCGCAGCTCCACCGCGGTGAGCGAGTCGAAGCCGAGCTCGGCGAACGCGCGGTCGGCGGGAATCCCGTCCGGGCTGTCGTGGCCGAGCACGGTCGCGACGTTGTCGCGCACCAGGGCGACGAGGACGCGCACGCCGTCCTTTTCGGACATTCCGGCTAGACGTCCGGCGAGAGAGCGGGAGTTGGTGCTCCTGCGCCGGTGTGGAACCAGATCGCTCAGCAGCGGCGGAAGGGTGGACGACCGCGCCAGGGCACGCAGCGCCCCGGTGTCCAGCCGCAGCGGCACCAGAACCGGCCGCGCCGTGCCGCAGGCCGCGTCGAACAGCCGCATGCCTTCGTCGGGTTCGAGCGGGAGGACACCCGAGCGGGCCAGGCGATCCCGGTCGGCGGCGGACAGGTGCTCGGTCATGCTCTGGCCGGTGTTCCAGGTTCCCCACGCCAGGGAGTGAGCCGGAGCGCCGTGGGCGACCCGGTGCTGGGCGAGGGCGTCGAGGAAGGCGTTGGCCGCCGCGTAGTTGGCCTGACCGGGTGCGCCGAAGACCCCGGCTGCGGACGAGAACAGCACGAACATCGCCAGGTCGTGGTCGCGCGTGGCCTGGTGCAGGTGCCACGCGGCGGTGACCTTCGGTGCGAGGACGGCTGCCAGTTGCTCGGGACGCAGGGCGTGCACCGGCGCGTCGTCGAGGACACCGGCGGTGTGGATGACACCGGTGAGGGGGTGCTCGGCCGGGACGTTGCCGAGGAGCTCCCGCACGGCGTTGGCGTCGGTGAAGTCGCAGGCCGCGATGCTGACGCTCGCTCCCATGGCCTGCAGCTCGTCGTGGAGCTCGGCTGCTCCGGGCGCGGTTGGGCCCTTCCGGCTCGCCAGGAGCAGGTGCCCGGTGTGCCGGGCGGCGAGGTGGCGGGCCAGGGCGCTGCCGAGGCCTCCGGTGCCGCCCGTGATCAGAATGGTGCCGTTGCCGGGCAGCGCGACGTCGTCCTGCGGATCGACCGCAGTCAAGCGCGGAGCGACAATTGCGTTGCCACGCAAGGCGATCTGCGGTTCCTCGTGTCGCAACGCGGTTGCGATAGCCCGGTGCACCGCGTCGTCGTCACCGAGCCGATCGGTGTCGACGAGCAGGAAGCGGTCCGGGTGCTCGGTCTGCGCCGAGCGCAGCAGCCCCCACAACGCGGCGGTCGCCGGATCAGGAGCTTCGGACTCGTCGACCGCGACCGCGCCGCGGGTGAGCAGCACCAGCCGAGCGGCAGTGGTCTCGGCGCGGCTCAGGAAGTCCTGCACCGCTCCGAGGACCTGCCGGGTCAACCGCTCCACCAGCTCCGGCAGCGCTTCGCCGTCACCGGGAGCCCGGTGGTCGAGCAGGAGGAGCTCCGGGAGTTCGGCGTCGTCGACCGTTCCGGCCACGGGCGTCCAGGTGACCTGGAACAGGCCGCCCCGTGCTTCGGTCCGCACGGCGGGCAGCGGGCGCAGTGTCAACGACTCGACGGTCGCCACCAGGCGGCCGGTGTCGTCGGCGGTGCTGATCCGGATGGTGTCGGCGCCGGTGCGGGTCATGCGGACACGCGCCGGTATCGCGCCGTGCTGGTGCAGGCGCACGCTGGACCAGGAATAGGGCACTCGGGGCTCGGTGTCCTCGGCCTGGCCGACGAACGCGGTGTGGAGGGCGGCGTCGAGCAGGGCGGGATGGACCGCCCACTCGCCCGCGCCCCGGAGGGCATCGTCGGTCCCGATCTCGGCGTAGACGTGATCGCCGAGTCGCCAGGCGGTGTGGAGCCCTTGGAACGCCGGACCGTAGTCGAAGCCGTGCTCGGACAGGGCGTCGTAGAGATCGCCGATGTCGATCGGCGTCGCGCCCGGCGGCGGCCACGCGGTGAACGCATCTTCTCCTTCATCGAGCGGGGTTTCGAGAAGCGCACCCGTGGCGTGGCGTGTCCAGGAACCGTCGCTTTCGTCCCTCGAATGCAAGCTCAAGGCGGGCTCGCCGGACGCGATGGTCAGGTGCACGGTGAGCCGGCCATCCACCGGCATCACGAGCGGTGCGTGGAGGGTCAGCTCGTCGACGCCCTCGTATTCGAGCTGTGCGGCGGCATGCAGCGCCATGTCGAGGAACGCCGTGCCGGGGAGCAGGACCGTCCCATTCACCGCGTGGTCGGCCAGCCACGGGTGCGTGTCGAGCGAGACGCTGCCGGTGAACACGGTCTCCCCGGTGTCTGGCACCTCCGTGCACGCGGCGAGTAGCGGGTGACCCGTGCCCGTCAGTCCCAGCTGCGCCGGTTCGCCCGTGGCGCTCGGCGCGGTCAGCCAGAAGTCCTCGCGCTGGAAGGGATATGTCGGGAGCGCGATGTGCCGCTCGGCGGGCAGGACGTCGGCCCAGGCGATCGGCGTGCCGTGGGTCCAGAGGCGGGCGGCGTTGGCCAGGAGGGTGCCGGTGTCGGGCCGGTCGCGCTGCAGGGTGCTCGCGGTGATCGCGTCGGGGTGGTCGATGTGGTGGATGAGCGTCGGGTGCGGGCTCGGTTCGAGGTAGACCCGGTGCCCGGCGGCGTGCAGCTGGGTGATGGTGCGGTGGAAGTGCACGGTGGTGGCGAGGTTGGTGTACCAGTACTCGGCGTCGAGGCTGGTGGTGTCGAGCGCGTCGCCGGTGACGGTGGAGTGGAACGGGATTTCGCTGGGCTTCGGGGTGAGTCCGGCCAGCTTTTCCAGCAGTTGCCGTTGAAGGCCGTGGACGTGGTGGCTGTGGGAGGCGTAGTCCACCGGTAGCAGCCGCGCTCGAATGCCTCGTTCGATCAGCACCTGGTGGAGGCGGCGGATGGCGTCGGTGTCGCCGGAGAGCACGGTCGCGGTGGGGCTGTTGATCACGGCGACCGAGATCTGCTCCGGGTCGAGGTACGGCTGGAGATCGTCGACCGACAGCGCGGTGGAGAGCATGCTGCCGTGTCCGGCGAGATGAGTGTGGATCAGCTGCGACCGCAACGCGATCACCCGGGCGGCCTGGTCGAGATCGAGTGCGCCCGCGATGTGCGCGGCGGCGATCTCGCCCTGGGAATGCCCGACGACGGCGGCGGGCCGCACCCCGTAGGACTGCCACACCCGGGCCAGGGACACCATGACGGCGAACAGCGCGGGCTGGATGACATCCACTCGTTCCAGCTCGTCCTCGTTGCGGAGCAGCTCCGCGACCGACCAGTCCTGGTATCGAGATAGCGCCTGATCGCACTCGTCGAGTGCTGCGGTGAACACGGGGTTGGTGTCGAGCAACTGGCGTCCCATGCCGGGCCATTGGCCGCCTTGCCCGGGGAAGACCAGCACCACGCGGTCCGGGTCCGGTGTCGTGGCCCCGGTGCGCTGGACGATCCGGGGAGAGTCGCTGCCGCGGGTCAGGGCGTGGAGTTCGGCCAGCAGCTCGCCGCGGTCGCGCCCGAGGATCACGGCCCGGTGGTCGAGCGCGGCACGGGTGGTGGCCAGTGACCACGCCACCTTCGACGGCGTCCAGCCGGCGTCGAGCACTAGGTGGTTGTGCAGTCGTTCTGCTTGTGCCGCAAGGGATTCCGGGCTCTTTGCGGAGATCACCCACGGAACGACGTCGTCACCGGCGTCCGCGCGATCCACCACCGTGATCTCCGCGGGGGAGCCGGATTCCGAACCGTCCGGTTGTTCGAGGATGAGGTGCGCGTTGGTGCCGGAGACGCCGAAGGCGGAGACGGCGGCGCGCCGTGGCCGGTCGGCTGCCGGCCAGGGCTGGGATTCGGTGAGCAGCGCGAGATTTCCGCTGCTCCAGTCGATGTGCGGCGATGGTTCGGCGGCGTGCAAAGTCGCGGGCAGTTCGCCGTGCCGGAGGGCCTGGACCATCTTGATGACACCCGAAACACCCGCGGCGGCCTGGGTGTGGCCGATGTTGGACTTCAGCGATCCCAACCACAACGGGCGGTCGGTGGTGTGGTGCTGGCCGTAGGTGGCGAGGAGAGCCTGGGCTTCGATCGGGTCGCCCAGCGAGGTCCCGGTGCCGTGGGCCTCGACCACGTCGATGTCGGCTGGAGTGAGCCCCGAATTCGCGAGTGCCTGGTGGATGACGCGTTCCTGCGATGGCCCGTTGGGCGCGGTGAGGCCGTTGCTGGCGCCGTCCTGGTTGACTGCGCTGCCGCGAATGAGCGCCAGGATGTGGTGTCCGTTGCGTTGTGCGTCGGAGAGGCGTTCTAGCACGATGATTCCGGCGCCTTCGGCCCAGCCGGTGCCGTCGGCGTTGGCGGAGAATGCTTTGCAGCGGCCGTCTTTCGCCAGGCCGCGTTGGCGGCTGAATTCGATGAAGATTCCGGGTGATGCCATGACGGTCACTCCGCCTGCGAGGGCGAGTGTCGATTCCCCGGATCGGAGCGATTGGCAGGCGAGGTGCATGGCGACCAGGGAGGAGGAGCAGGCGGTGTCGACGGTGACCGCCGGGCCCTCCAGGCCGAAGGTGTAGGAAACACGGCCGGACGCGACGCTGCCCGCACTCCCGTTGCCGAGGAAGCCTTCCAGCTCCCCGAGCGGACGACCGGCCAGCCGGGTGGCGTAGTCCTGGTACATCATGCCCAGGAACACCCCGGCGCTGGTGCCTCGCAGCGCCTCGGGGTTGATCCCGGCGCGTTCGAGCGCTTCCCAGGTGATCTCCAGCAGCAGCCGCTGCTGCGGGTCCATCGCCAGCGCTTCGCGCGGGCTGATCCCGAAGAACGCGGCGTCGAAAGCCGCCGGGGCGGCCAGGAATCCGCCGTGCCGGGCGTACGACTTGCCGATCGCGCCCGGGTCCGGGTCGAAGAGGTCGTCCAGGTTCCAGCCGCGGTCGGCGGGGAACCCGCAGATGGCGTCGGTGCCGGAGCTCACCAGCTGCCACAGCTCGTCCGGCGAGCTCACGTTCCCGGGGAGCCGGCAGGCCATGCCGACGATCGCCACCGGTTCGGCATCGGAAGCCCGGGAGGCGACGACGGTGCGCCGGGTGCCCGTGTTCGTCAGGACGACCCGGATGTGCTCGGCCAGCCGGGCGGGAGTCGGGTGGTCGAAGACGGCGGTGGTCGGCAGGCTCAGCCCGGTGGCGGCCATGAGGCGGCTGCGCAGTTCGACGGCGGTGAGCGAGTCGAAGCCCAGCTCCAGGAACTGCTTGTCGCCCGGGATGTCCTGGCTCCCGCTGTGGCCGAGCACGGCGGCGGCCTGAGCGCGCACGAGATCCAGCACCGCGCGTGCCCGCTCCTGTTCCGGCAGGTTCGCCAGCCGGTGGATGGGCGCATCCGGCTTCCGGCGCCGCTGCGGGACCAGTTCCTGCAATAGCGGCGGAACTCCTTGGGCGCGGGCGTGGGCGCGCAGGCTCGTCATGTCGAGGCCGAGCGGCACGAGGTAGGGCAGCTGCGTGCGGCACGCGTCGTCGAACAGGCGAAGCCCCTCGTCGGGGGCGAACGCCCGCAGACCCGCGCGTTCCGCTGCTGCTTGGCCGAGTTGCCCCGCCATGCCCTCCGGCGAGGCCCACGCGCCCCACGCGAGGGACTGCGCCGGCAGGCCGTGGGCCGACCGGTACTCGGCGAGCGCGTCGAGGAAGGCGTTCGCGGCGGCGTAGTTCGCCTGCCCCGGGTTGCCGAGCACGGCGCCCGCGGAGGAGAACAGCACGAAGAGAGCGAGGTCGTGGTCGAGCGTGGCCCGGTGCAGGTTCCACGCGGCGTCCACCTTGGGCCGCAGCACCGCGGTCAGCTGCTCCTCGCGCAGGGTGTGCACGGGCGCGTCGTCGAGCACGCCCGCGGTGTGGATGACACCGGTCAGCGGCTCATCGGCCGGGATGGCGTGCAGGAGTCGGTCCAGAGCCTCGGGATCGGTGACATCGCAGGCCACGATGTCGGCCGATGCGCCCAGCTCGCGGCCGAGCGCCTCGGCTCCCGGGGCGGCAGGACCCTGCCTGCTGACGAGCAGCAGGCGCCCGGTGTGCCGGGCGGCCAGGTGCCGGGCCAGGGCGCTCCCGAGCGCTCCTGTGCCGCCGGTGATGAGGATCGTGCCGTTCGGGTCCGGTGCGGTCGCCGCGCCGGGCTCCGGTGCGGGCCGCAAGCGCGGTACGAACATCGCGCCGTCGCGGACCGCGATCTGCGGCTCGTCGTGGTGCAGCGCATCGGAGATCGCTTGCTCGACCGCCTCGTTCTCGGTCGCGGTATCCACATCGATCAGGAGGATGCGGCCGGGGTGCTCGTTCTGCGCCGGGCGCAAGAGGCCCCACACGGCCGCCGTGGCCGGATCGGGGACGTCGCCCGGGCGCACCGCCACCGCGCCCGCGGTCAGCAGTGCGAGGCGGGGGAACGAATCGTGGGCAAGCCACGACTGCACCTGGGTGAGCGCTTCGCATGTCAATCTCGTTGCAGTACAGGCGAGATCGTCGTCCGCCGACCGGAAGTCCAGGACCACGACCTCGGAGTCCGTGGCCGGCGCGTCGCCGGGCAGGTGGAACGCACACCGCTGCGCCGGGCCGGTGGAGTTCCACGTGCGCGGGGACCAGGCGAGCTGGAACAGGCTGCCCTGCCGGTCGGGATCGACCGGCACCGTCAGCGCCCGCAAGGTCAGGGACTCGATCGCGCCGACGGGCTGCCCGGTTTCGTCGGCGAGGTCGACGCGCAGGCTTTCGGGACCGGTGCGACGCAGATGCACGCGCAGCCGCGAGGCGCCGCCGCCGTGGAAGCGGACGCCGCTCCACGAGAAGGGCAGCGCGCCTTCGCCGTCCTCGGCGAGGAACGCGGTGTGCAGGGCCGCGTCCAGCAGCGCCGGGTGGATGCCCCACGTGCCCGTGCCGTGGTCCTCCGGGAGCGCGACCTCGGAGTAGAGGTCGTCGCCGAGCCGCCAGGCGGCGTGGAGACCCTGGAAGGCCGGGCCGTAGTCGAAGCCGAGGTCGGCGAGGCGGTCGTAGAGGTCGCCGACGTCGACCGGCTCCGCCTCCGCCGGCGGCCAGCTGGTGAGGTCCGGCTCCGGCGCCGGATCGAGCACCCCGAGGATTCCGGCGGCGTGGCTGGTCCACGGCCCGTCGTCGCGGCGCGAGAACACGTTCAGCGCGAAGCGGCCGGAGTCGTCCGGTTTTACGGTCAGGCGCAGCGTGACGTGGTCGTGCCGGGGAATCGGGAGAGCAGTGTGGACGGTGAGGTCCGCCAGCTCCTGGTCCAGTTCCGCGGCGGCGTGGACGGCCATGTCGAGGAAGGCCGTGCCGGGCAGCAGCGCGGTACCCCGCACGGCGTGGTCGGCCAGCCAGGGGTGGGTGTCGAGCGAGATCCGCCCGGTGAAGACGATCTCGTCGGTGTCCGGCGACTCGACGCGGGCCGGGAGCAGCGGGTGCGCGGCGGCGGTCATGCCCAGGTGCTCCGCCGCGCCACCGGGCGGCGCCTCCAGCCAGAAGCGCTGGCGTTGGAAGGCGTAGGTGGGCAGGTCGAGGACCCGGCCCTGCGGCAGCAGCGCCGCCCAGCGGGGCGACAGGCCGGTGGTGTGGGCACGGGCGAGGGCGGCGAGGTACGCGGTGGCGTCGTCGGTGCCGGCCTGCAGGGTGGCGTGCGCGGGCGTGTCGAGGGCGGACCGGGCGAGGGTGCTGAGGGTTGCGTCGGGCCCCAGTTCCAGGTGGTGCGTGACGGCGTGGTTCTCGTGCAGCCAGGTGAGCGCCGGGTGGAAGCGGACCGGCCGGCGGATCTGCCGGGCCCAGTGGTCCGGGGTGGCGATGTCGTCGGTGGGGGTTCCGGTGACGGTCGAGACGATCGGGATCGTCGGCGGGTGGTAGGTCAGCTGCTCGGCGATCAGCGCCAGCTCGTCGACGAGCGGATCGCAGTGCGCGGAGTGGAACGCCCGGCTGGTGTGCAGTTCCCGGACCGTGCGGCCCCGGCTCCGCCAGTGGTCGGCGATGGCCCGCACCGGGCCGGGGTCGCCGGAGATGACGGTGGACCGGGGCGCGTTGATCGCGGCGATGCCGACGCCGCTGCGCGGGTCGAGGAGCTCGGGATGCGCCTCGGTGAGCTCGTCCGCACCGGCCTGGATCCCGGCCATCACACCGGTGTCGGGCAGCGTGTGCATCAGCCGGGCCCGCCCGGCCAGCAGCGCCGCCGCGTCCGGCAGGGAGAACACACCGGCCAGGTGGGCGGCGGTCAGCTCGCCGACGGAATGGCCGATGAGGTGGTCCGGGGTGATGCCGTGGTGTTCCAGCAACCGGAACAGTGCCACTTGCAGCACGAACAGCGCGGGCTGTGCGACGAGCGTCTGCTCGACCTCTTCGTCCCGGCCGTGGAACACGATCTCCGACAGCGGCCGGTCCAGCCCCAGCAGCGGGTCCAGCTGCGCACACGCCTCGTCCCAGGCCTGTGCGAACACCGGGAACGCCTCGTGGAGACCTCGGCCCATGCCGGGCCGCTGGCTTCCCTGGCCCGACAACAACATCGCGGCGCTCGGATCACCCACCGCGGTACCGCGCACCACGCCGGGGCCTTCTCCGGCGCGGGCGATGGACTCCAACCCGGCCAGCAGCTCCTCGTGGTCGCTGCCCAGGACCGCTGCGCGGCAGTCGAAGCTCGCCCGTGAGCTTAGCGACGAGCCGACCGCCTGCGGTGTCCAGTCGGTGTCCTCGCGGAGGCGGGCGAGCAGCCGCGCCGCCTGATCCTGGAGCGCTTCGGGGCTCTGCGCGGAGACGATCCACGGAACAGCAAGCGACGATTCGTCCTGTGTGGACTCTGCTGTCGGCGCCTGCTCGATGATGAGGTGGGCGTTGGTGCCGGAGACGCCGAAGGAGGACACGGCGGCGCGTCGCGGCCGGTCGCCTTCGGGCCAGGGCCGGGCTTCGGTGAGCAGCGCGACGCTGCCGCTGTTCCAGTCGACGTGCGGTGAGGGTTCGTCGGCGTGCAGCGTGGCGGGCAGTTCTTCGTGGTGCAGGGCTTGGATCATCTTGATGACGCCCGCGACGCCCGCGGCGGCCTGGCTGTGGCCGATGTTGGACTTCAACGACCCCAGCCACAGGGGCTGCTCGGCGGTGTGGTCCTGGCCGTAGGTGGCCAGTAGCGCTTGGGCCTCGACGGGATCACCCAACGACGTCCCGGTGCCGTGCGCTTCGACCACGTCGACATCGGCCGGGGTGAGTCCGGCGTTGGCGAGTGCTTGCAGGATGACGCGTTCCTGCGATGGCCCGTTGGGTGCGGTCAGGCCGTTGCTGGCGCCGTCCTGGTTCACCGCGCTACCGCGCACCACCGCGAGCACGCGGTGGCCGTTTCGCCGGGCGTCGGAGAGCCGCTCCAGCACCACGACGCCTGCGCCTTCGGCCCAGCTCGTCCCGTCCGCAGCTGCGGAGAAGGACTTGCAACGGCCGTCCTGCGCGAGCCCGCGCTGACGGCTGAACTCCACGAACACCGTCGGCGTGGACATGACCGTGGCGCCGCCCGCCAGGGCCAGCGTCGACTCGCCGGCGCGGAGGGACTGGCAGGCCAGGTGGATCGTGACGAGCGACGACGAGCAGGCGGTGTCGACGGTGATGGCCGGGCCCTGCAGCCCGAAGGTGTAGGCGATGCGGCCGGAGGCGATGCTGCCCGCGCTGCCGTTGCCCACGTAGCCCTCGAACTCCGGCGGGATGCGGTGGACCAGCCGCGCCCCGTAGTCCTGGTACATGATCCCGGTGAACACGCCGGTGCTGGTGGTGCGGAGGGCATGGGGGTCGATTCCCGCGCTTTCGAGCGCCTCCCAGGATGTTTCGAGCAGCAGCCGCTGTTGCGGGTCGATCGCGGCGGCTTCGCGAGGGCTGATGTTGAAGGGCGTGGGGTCGAACTGGTCGGCCTCGTGGAGGAATCCGCCGTGCCGGGTGTAGCTGGTGCCGGGGTTGTCCGGGTCGGCGTCGAAGAGGGTGGCGAGGTTCCAGCCGCGGTTGGTGGGGAAGCCGGTGATGGCGTCGGTGCCGGCGGCGACCAGCTGCCACAGCTCGTCCGGCGAGTGCACCCCGCCGGGCAGGCGGCACGCCATGCCGACGATCGCGATGGGCTCGTCGGTGGCGGCGGTGCGAGCCGGTGCGGCGGCGGCCTGCCGGGCCTGGGGGACGAGCTGGCGGTCGAGGTAGGTGGCGAGCGCTTCCGGGGTGGGGTGGTCGAAGGCGAGGGTGGTGGGGAGTTGCAGGCCGGACGCGGTGGCGAGCCGGTTGCGCAGCTCGACCGAGGTGAGGGAGTCGAATCCGAGGTCCAGGAACGGGCCGTCGGCGGGGATCGCGGCGGCGCCGGCATGGCCCAGCACCGCAGCCGCCTGCGTCCGGACCAGATCCAGCAGGGCCCTGTGCCGCTGCCGGTCGGGCAGAGCCGCGAGTTGCTGGGTGAGGGCGCCGGATTGGCCGGCGGTGCGCCGGGACACCAGCTCGCCGAACAGCGGCGGGAGGGAAGCCGAGCGCGAGTAGCGCCTGAGCGCCGCGCGGTCCAGGTCCAGGGGCACCGGATTCGGCCGGGCAGAACGCAATGCGCTGTCGAACAGCGCGAGGCCGTCGGCCTCCGCCAGCGGCATGACCCCGGCGCGGGTGAGGCGCTCCACGTCGCCCCGGTCCAAGCCGCTCGTCATGCCGTCGCTGGTGTCCCAGGGGCCCCAGGCGAGGGAATGCGCGGGCTGGCCGTTGGCGTGGCGGTGTTGGGCGAGGGCGTCGAGGAAGGTGTTGGCGGCGGCGTAGTTGGCCTGGCCGGGGTTGCCGAAGATCCCCGCGATGGAGGAGTAGAGGACGAAGAATTCCAGTTCGTGTTGCTGCGTGGCGAGATGGAGGTTCCAAGCCGAGTCCACTTTGGATTTCAGAACGGCAGCGAGCTGTTCGGACGTGAGCGCGTGGACGGGGCTGTCGTCGAGAACTCCGGCGGTTTGGACGACGCCGGTCAGCGGTCGCTCGGCGGGGATGCTGTCGATCAGTTCGGAGAGCCGGTGCGGGTCGGTGACGTCGCAGGCGGCGATGGTGACCCTGGATCCGAGCTCGTCGCGCAGGGCGTCGGCGTTGGGTGCGGCCGGGCCTTGGCGGCTCGTCAGGAGGAGGTGGCAGTCGGGGTGCTGCGCGGCGAGATGCCGGGCCAATGCGCTGCCGAGGGCGCCGGTACCGCCGGTGATGAGCACGGTCCCGCCGGAGAACTCCACCGAGCCGGTCGCCGGTGCCGAGGCCGTCAACCGCGGCACGAACACCGCGTCGCCTCGCGCGGCGAGTTGCGGTTCGTCGTGAGTCACGGCCGTGGCGATCAACCGCTCGACGGCGTCGGCGTCGGCATCGACGTCGATCAGCAGGATCCGGCCCGGATGCTCGGACTGCGCGGACCGCAGCAGCCCCCACAACGGCGCGGTCCCCAGATCCGGCGTCTCCTCGGCGCTGACGGCGACCGCTCGATCGGTGAGCACCACCAGCAGCCGGCCGGACGTTTCGCCCTCGCGCAGCCAGTTCTGCACGCGGATCAGCAGCTCGTCGGCCAGCCGCCCGGCCAGTGCCGGGACGTCTTCGTCCGCGTCGGCCCCGGCGCGCCGGTAGTCGAGCAGCACGACATCGGCGTCGAGGTCGGCCGCCCGGTCGTCGGCGATCGGCAGCCAGTCGAGCTCGAACAGGCGGCCCGATTCGGCGCGCCGCGGCGCTCCGGCCAACTGCCGCAGGGTCAGCGACTCGACCATCACCACCGGATGCCCTGCGTCGTCCGCGGCCGTGATCCGCACCGCGTCGGCGCCGATGCGGGACGTCCACACCCGCAACCGCGACGGGCACCGGCCGTGCAGCCGGACGTCCGCCCACGAGAACGGCAGCCGGATCCGGTCGTCGTCGCCGCTCCAGTCCAGCAGGAACGTGGTGTGCAGGACCCCGTCGAACAGAGCCGGGTGCACCGCCCACTCCCGGGTGTCGTGCTGCTCGGGGAGGTCGACCTCGGCGAAGACCTCGCCATCGCGTTCCCAGGCGGCGTGCAGCCCCCGGAAGGCCGGGCCGTAGTCGAAGCCCAGGTCGGTCAGCCGGTCGTAGAGATCCGCGGTGTCAACGGGAATCGCGCCTTCCGGCGGCCACGATGCGAACGCGTCCGCATGCGAGGCGTCGTCGGGCACGAGGGTGCCGGTGGCGTGGCGCGTCCAGAACTCCTCGGGCTGCACCTCGTCGGCCGAGACGTCCTGCGACCGGCAGTAGAGGGTGAACGTCCGCCGGCCGGAGTCGCCGTCGGCGGTGATGGCCGTGTGCAGCGCGACGTGCCCGTGGTCGGGCAGCGCGAGCGGCGCGTGGATGCTCAGGTCGGCGAGCCGGCACCCGACCTGCGCGGCGGCGTGGAGCGCCATGTCGAGGAACGCGGTGCCGGGGAGCAGGACGTTGTTCTGAACGGTGTGGTCGGCGAGCCAGGGGTGGGTGTCGAGCGAGATCCGCCCGGTGAGGATGGTTTCGCCGGTGTGGGGCGTGGTGATCCGTGCGCTGAGGAAAGGATGGCCGGTGGTGGCCATGCCGAGCTGTTCGGGACGCTCGGTGGTCGGCGGATTGAGCCAGAAGCGCTGGTGCTGGAACGCGTAGGTCGGCAGGTCGAGCGTCCGAGCCGGTGGCAGGAGCGCGGCCCAGCCGGGGCTGAGCCCGGTGGTGTGCGCCCTGGCGAGCGCGGTGAGGTACGCGGTGGTGTCGTCGGTGCCGGGATTCAGCGTGGCGTAGCCCGGTGTGTCGTGGGCGGTGCCCGCCAGCGTGGTGAGGGTGGTATCGGGCCCGAGCTCCAGGTGGTGGGTGACGTTGTGCTTCTGGTGGAGCCAGGAGAGAGCGGGCGCGAAGCGCACGGCTTGGCGCACCTGGCGGGCCCAGTAAGCGGGTGTGGTGAGGTCGTCGGTGGGGGTTCCGGTGACGGTGGAGATGATCGGGATCTTCGGCGTGCGGTAGGTCAGCTGGTCGGCGGTGCGTTCCAGCTCGTCGAGGATGGGCTCGCAGTGGGGTGAGTGGAACGCTCTGCTGGTGTGCAGTTCGCGGGTGGTGCGGCCCTGGTTTCGCCAGTGCTCGGCGATGGCGTGCACGGGATCGGGTTCGCCGGAGACCACTGTGGACTGGGGGCTGTTGATGGCGGCGATGGAAACGTCGCTCTGTGGGTCCAGGAGTTCGGGATGTGTCTCGGTGAGTTCTTGTTCGCTTGCGTTGATGCTGGTCATGGCGCCGTGTGCGGGGAGGGTTTGCATCAGGCGGGCTCGGGTGGCTAGCAGTGTTGCGGCATCAGTCAGGTCGAGGACTCCGGCGAGGTGGGCGGCGGTGAGTTCGCCGATGGAGTGGCCGATGAGGTAGTCGGGGGTGATGCCGTGGTGTTCGAGCAGTCGGAACAAGGCGATCTGTAGCGCGAACAGTGCGGGTTGTGCGATGAGTGTCTGCTTGACTTCGGTGTCTTGGCCGTGGAAGACGATGTCGGTGAGCGGCCGGTCCAGTCCGAGCAGCGGGTCCAGATGCGCGCATGCTTCGTCCCAGGCTTGGGCGAAGACGGGGAATGCCTCGTACAGTCCGCGGCCCATCCCCGGGCGCTGGCTGCCCTGCCCGGAAAGAAGCATGGCCACGCGGCTGCGGCGGCTGCTTGCCAGGCCGCGGATGATGCCGTCCCGGCCTCGCGCCAGATCATCGAGGCCGGACAGCATTTCCCGGCGATCACCGACGATCGCGGCGCGGTGCGGGAAGTGGGTGCGGGTGGTGGCCAGCGACCGGGCCACCTCGGCGGGCGCCCAGCCATCCCTTTCGCTGAGGCCGGCAAGCAGGCGTTCTGCTTGCGATGCAAGAGCTTCCGGCGTCTTCGCGGAGATCACCCACGGCACCGGACCATCGGCTTTCCCTCCGGCGACCCCGATCTCGGTGTCTTGAGGTGGTGCCTGTTCGAGGACGAGGTGGGCGTTGGTGCCCGAAACGCCGAAGGAGGAGACGGCGGCGCGACGCGGCCGTTCGACCTCGGGCCATGCCTGCGGCTCGGTGAGCAGCGCGAGGCTGCCGCTGCTCCAGTCGACGTGGGGCGAGGGCTCCTCGGCGTGCAGGGTGGAAGGCAGCTGTCCGCGCTGGAGGGCCTGCACCATCTTGATGACGCCCGCCACCCCGGAGGCGGCCTGGGTGTGGCCGATGTTGGACTTCAACGATGCCAGCCACACCGGTCGCTCGGCGCTGTGGTGCTGGCCGTAGGTCGCCAGCAGCGCCTGCGCCTCGATCGGATCGCCCAACGACGTTCCGGTGCCGTGGGCTTCGACGGCGTCGACATCGGCCGGGGTGAGTCCGGCGTTGGCGAGTGCTTGCAGGATGACGCGTTCCTGCGACGGGCCGTTGGGTGCAGTGAGGCCGTTGCTGGCGCCGTCCTGGTTTACGGCACTGCCGCGAACCACCGCGAGAACGTGGTGGCCGTTGCGCACGGCTTCCGACAGCCGTTCCAGCACGACGATGCCGACGCCTTCGGCCCAGCTCGTGCCGTCGGCCTCGGCGGAGAACGCCTTGCAGCGTCCGTCTTTCGCCAGCCCGCGCTGGCGGCTGAACTCGATGAACGGGGTCGGCGTCGCCATGATCGTGACGCCGCCCGCCAGCGCGAGGGTCGATTCGCCCGACCGCAGCGACTGGCAGGCGAGGTGCATCGCCACCAGCGACGATGAGCACGCGGTGTCCACTGTGACCGCCGGGCCTTCCAGCCCGAGGGTGTAGGACACGCGGCCGGAGGCGATGCTGCCCGCGCTGCCGTGACCGAGGTACCCCTCGAACTCCTCCGGGATGCACAGCGCGAGGCGACCACCGTAATCCTGGTAGTTCACGCCGGCGAACACACCGGTCCGACTGCCCTGCAGCGCCGCCGGCGCGATCCCGGCGTGCTCCAGGGCTTCCCACGACGTCTCCAGCAGCAGCCGCTGCTGCGGGTCGATCGCCACCGCCTCGCGGGGGCTGATGCCGAAGAACGCGGGGTCGAACTCGTCGGCCTCGTGCAGGAATCCGCCGTGGCGGGCGTAGGACTTCCCGGGAACATCGGGATCGGGGTCGAACAGCGCGTCCAGGTCCCAGCCGCGGTTGACCGGGAAGCCGGAGATCGCGTCCACGCCGGAGCTCACCAGCCGCCAGAGCTGCTCGGGCGAGCGGACGCCGCCCGGCAGCCGGCACGCCATGCCGACGATCGCGACCGGCTCCTTGGCCGCCGCGGTGAACTTCTGGTGCTGTTGGCGCAGCGACTCGTTCTCCTTGAGCGACAGCCGCAGCGCTTCGACGAGCTTGTCCCGTGAGGTTTCCATTTCGGTCCCTTGGTTCCCGGGGGCTAGCGCCCGCTACTCTCGAATGCCTTCTGCACCAGGCTTTCCACGTCCATGGCGTCGATGTCCGCCGCGGGCTCCGCGGCGGGTCGGCCGCCCTGCGGCGGGATGTCGGTCGGCTCGCCGAAGAACTTCCGGTGCAGGAGGGCGGCGACCTTGGCGGGTGTCGGGTGGTCGAAGACGAGGGTGGTGGCCAGCGGCAGGTCCGTGGCTGCGGTGATCCGGTTGCGGAGTTCGACGGCGGTCAGCGAGTCGAAGCCGAGGTCGAGGAAGGGTCGTTCCTCGGGCACGTCGTCCCGGCCGGTGTGGCCGAGCACGCCCGCCACCTGATCCCGCACCAGCTCCAGCAGCGCCTCCAACTGCTGCGTCTCCGGCATCCCGGCCAGCCGCCGGTGCAGCGGCTCGGCCGCGGAGCGTTGTGCCCGCTGCGGCGGGAGGAACTCGGTCAGCAGCGGCGGCACGGGGTTCGCGCGGGCGTAGGCGCGGAGGGTCGTCGCGTCGAGGTGCAGGGGGAGCAGGTGCGTGCTGGGCGTCCGGCAGGCCTCGTCGAACAGCCGGAGGCCGTCGTCGGGTTGCAGCGGCACGATGCCGGCCTGCGTCATCCTCGCCAGGTTGACCTCGCTCAGGTCGGTGGACATGCCGCTGGAGACCTGCCACGGCCCCCAGGCCAGGGCGTGCGCGGGCAAACCGAGATCGCCCCGGTGCTGGGCGAGGGCGTCGAGGAACGCGTTCGCGGCGGCGTAGTTCGCCTGCCCCGGGTTGCCGAAGATCGCCACGGCGGAGGAGAACAGGACGAACACGTCCGGTTCGTACCGCCGGGTGACCTCGTGCAGGTTCCACGCCGCCGTGACCTTGGGGGCCAGCACCGCCGTCAGGTCGTCGGGCCGGAGGGCGTGCACCGGGGCGTCGCGCAGGACGCCAGCGGTGTGGATGACGCCGGTCAGCGGGTGTTCACCGGGAATGCTTTCGAGCAACCCGGCCAGGGCCGCCGGATCGGTGAGGTCACAGGCGGCGATCTCCGCATCGGCACCGAGTGCGACCAGGTCGGCGAGGAGCTGCTCGGCGCCGGAGGCTGCCGGTCCCTGGCGGCTGACCAGCAGCAGCGGCCCGTGGTGCGCCGCCGCGAGGTGGCGGGCGACCAGGCTGCCCAGCGCGCCGGTGCCGCCGGTGATGAGCACGGTGCCGCGCGGGTCGAGCCCGCGAGCGGAACCGCCGTCGCCCGGCTCGGCTGGCGCCAGGCGCTGGGCGAACAGCTCCCCGTCCCGGATCGCGACCTGCTGTTCCCCGTGGTGCAGCGCGGTTGCGACGGCCCGGCCGATGGTTTCGGGTGCCGCATCCGGATCGTCGACGTCCATCAGCAGGATCCGGTCGGGATGCTCGGTCTGCGCGGGGCGCAGCAGCCCCCACAGCGAAGCGGTGCCGAGGTCCGGTGCTTCGCCGGGGTGGACGGTGACCGCGTTGCGGGTGAGCAGCACGAGTCGCGAGCCCGATTCCTGGCCCAGCCAGGCTTGCACGAGGTCGAGGAGCCGCTGGGTCCGCCGACCCACGAGCGCCGGGATGTCGGCCGCAGCCGGGTGATCGCGCTGGTCGATCACGACGATGTCGTTGTCGGGCACCGGGTCTTGCCCGGGCGCGATCCAGCCCAGATCCACCGCTTCGGCCTGCTGGGCGAGGGGCCGCCAGGCGAGCCGGAACAGGCGGTCGGGGTCGGCCGGGCCTGCGGTGAGGGCCTTGAGGTCGAGCCGCACGGCCGCCACCGGAAGGCCGGTCTCATCCACGACGTCGAGCTGCACATCGGTCGGGCCGTCGTGGTGCCATGCGGCTTGCAAGCCTGGAGTCCCGGCCCGGTGGGCCTCGCCGTCGGCGATCTCGTCGTAGAAGTCCTGGAGATCGACAGCAGCGATGTCGGCTGCTTCCGGAGTGGCGCTGCGCAGGTGGCCGGATGCGTGCAGTGCCCAATCGTCGTCCCCGCAGCGTGAGTGGAGGGTCAGGGCGAGGTCGTCGTTGTCGCCTGGCGTGGCGACCAGCTGCAGCACGGTGCGGCCCTGCCGAAATCCATTGTGGATGGTGAGTTCGTCGAGCACGTGCCCTAGCCGGCTGGCTGCGTGCAGCGCCATGTCGAGGGCGGCGGTGCCCGTCAGCGGCGCGTCTTGCGCGGTCTGGCCGGTGAAGATCACCTGGCCGGTCTGCGGCACGTCGATGCGCGCGCTGAGCAGCGGATGGCCGGTGCTCTCGAAGCCCAGATCCTCGGCGCGGCTCGATGGCTGCGGTGACGCCCAGAAGTCGCGCCGCTGGAAGGGATAGGTGGGCAGGTCGAGAGTTCGGGCAGGGGCGAGGAGTGCGGCCCAGTCGGGGCTGAGGCCGGTGGTGTGGGCGTGGGTGAGGGCGGTGAGGTAGGCGGTGGTGTCGTCGGTGCCGGGTTCGAGGGTGGCGTGGCTCGGTGTGTCGTGGGCGGTTCGGGCGAGCGTGGTGAGTGTGGCGTCGGGTCCTAGTTCGAGGTGGTGGGTGATGGCGTGGTGTTGGTGGAGCCAGGTGAGGGCGGGCGCGAAGCGGACGGCTTGGCGCATTTGGCGGGCCCAGTAAGCAGGGGTGGTGAGGTCGTCGGTGGGTGTTCCGGTGACGGTGGAGATGATCGGGATCTTCGGTTGGTGGAAGGTCAGTTCGCGGGCGGTCCGTTCCATTTCGGCGAGCAGTGGCTCGCAGTGGGGTGAGTGGAACGCTCTGCTGGTGTGAAGGTTCCGGGCGGTGCGGCCCTGGTTCCGCCAGTGGTCCGTGATCGCCTGCACTGGGGCGGGTTCACCAGAGATCACTGTGGACTGTGGGCTGTTGATGGCGGCGATGGAAACGCCGCTGTGTGCGTCGAGTAGTTCGGGATGTGTCTCGGTGAGTTCTTGTTCGCTGGCGTTGATGCTGGTCATGGCGCCGTGTGCGGGGAGGGTTTGCATCAGGCGGGCTCGGGTGGCTAGCAGTGTTGCGGCGTCGGGGAGGGTGAGTACTCCGGCGAGGTGGGCGGCGGTGAGTTCGCCGATGGAGTGGCCGATGAGGTAGTCGGGCCTGATCCCGTGGTGTTCGAGCAGTCGGAACAGCGCGACTTGCAGTGTGAACAGTGCGGGTTGTGCGATGAGCGTCTGTTTGACTTCGGTGTCTTGGCCGTGGAAGACGATGTCGGTGAGCGGCCGGTCCAGTCCGAGCAGTGGGTCGAGGTGTGCGCACGCGTCGTCCCAGGCCGCAGCGAACACCGGGAACGTCTCGTGCAAGCCGCGTCCCATGCCGGGCCGCTGGCTGCCCTGCCCGGACAGCAACATGGCCACAGCGGGCTCGTCTACCGCGATACCCCTCGCCGTGCCGGTGCTTCCTCCTTGATGAGCCAGGTTCTTCAACCCCGTCAACAGTTCCTCGCGATCACCGCCGACAACAGCGGCGCGGTGCGAGAAGGCGGTCCGCGCGGTGGCCAGCGACCACGCCACCTCGACGGGCGACCAGCCCGGGTCCTCCATCAGCCGGGAGTGCAACTGTTCCGCCTGTGCCTCAAGAGCTTCCGCAGTCTTCGCGGAGATGACCCAAGGTGCGAGCCCGCCGCCAGGATCAGCGGTCGCCGTGCGCTCCACGGCCTGGGAAGGCTGTTCGAGGATGAGGTGTGCGTTGGTGCCGGAGACGCCGAAGGAGGAGACGGCGGCGCGTCGCGGTCGGCCGGTCTCCGGCCAGGGCTGGGGTTCGGTGAGAAGTGTGAGTGTTCCGCTGCTCCAGTCGATGTGCGGTGAGGGTTCGTCGGCGTGCAATGTTGCGGGCAGTTCTTCGTGGTTGAGTGCCTGCACGGTCTTGATGACGCCTGCAACGCCTGCGGCGGCCTGGGCGTGGCCGATGTTGGACTTCAACGACCCCAGCAGTAGGGGTCTCTCGGCGCTGTGGTGCTGGCCGTATGTGGCCAGCAAGGCTTGGGCTTCGATCGGATCGCCCAGCGATGTCCCGGTGCCGTGGGCTTCGACGGCATCGACATCGGCTGGGGTGAGTCCGGCGTTGGCGAGTGCTTGCAGGATGACGCGTTCCTGCGACGGACCGTTGGGCGCGGTCAAGCCGTTGCTGGCGCCGTCCTGGTTGACGGCGCTACCGCGAACCACCGCGAGCACGCGGTGGCCGTTGCGCTCGGCGTCGGAGAGCCGCTCCAGCACCACCACCCCGACGCCCTCGGCCCAGCTGGTTCCGTCGGCCTCGGCGGAGAACGCCTTGCAGCGCCCGTCTTTCGCCAGCCCGCGCTGGCGGCTGAACTCGATGAACACGTCCGGCGTGGCCATGATGCTGGCACCTCCGGCGAGCGCCAGGCTCGACTCGCCGGAGCGCAGCGACTGGCACGCCAGGTGCATCGCCACCAGCGACGACGAGCAGGCGGTGTCCACGGTCACCGCCGGGCCCTCCAGCCCCAGGATGTACGCGATGCGTCCAGACAGGACGCTGGCCGTGGTGCCGGTGCCGACGAACGGCTCCAGCTCGCCCGGCGTCGGCTTGCGCCGCAGCACCGCCGCGTAGTCCTGGCCGTTCGTTCCCGCGAAGACGCCGGTCGGTGTGCTCCGCAGCGTCGCCGGGTCGATTCCCGCACGTTCCAGGGCTTCCCAGGAGGTTTCCAGCAGCAGCCGCTGCTGCGGGTCCATCGCCAGCGCTTCCCGCGGGCTGATGCTGAAGAACTCCGGATCGAACGCCGCCGCGTCGTGCAGGAACCCGCCGCTGCGGACGTAGGTCCTGCCGACGGCGTCCGGGTCGGGGTCGAAGATCCCGGCGAGGTCCCAGCCGCGGTTCGCCGGGAACGGCGTGATCGCGTCGGTCCGGGAGCCGACCAGGTCCCACAACCCCTCCGGCGAATCCACGCCGCCGGGCAACCGGCACGCCATGCCCACGATCGCGATGTCCTCGCCCGCGGCCGCCTGAGCGGTAGCGGGTGCGGCGACCGGCGCCTCGGGCGTGAGCCGGCCGAGGACGTGGTCGGCGAGTGCCGTGAGCGTCGGGTGGTCGAAGGCCAGCGTCGCCGACAACCGCAACGCGGTGCTCTTGGCGAGGCGGTTGCGCAACTGGACCGCGGTGAGCGACTCGAAGCCGAGTTCCTGCAGCGGCCGGTTCGCCGGGACCGCGGCCGGATCGGCGTGCCCCAGCACGGCGGCGACCTCGCCGCGCACCAGCTCCACCACGGCCCGGCGCCGTTCCTTCTCGGGAAGGCCGGTGATCCGCTCGCGCAGCGCGGAGTGCGGCTCGTCGGAGCTCGCGGCCACGTCGTGACCGGCATCGGCGAGGCCGGCGAAGCAGCGAGACGCGTTCGACGCGACGAACCGGTTCCAGTCGACGTCCGCGACGGCGACGACGTGGTCGTCGTTGCCGATGGCCTGCCGCAACGAGGCGATGGCCAGCTCCGGGGACATCCCGAGCAGACCCCGCCGCCGCGCGGCCTCGACGTCGTCCGAGCCGTCCCACGGGCCCCACTCGACCGAGACCACCCGCAGCCCAGCGGCCCTGCGTCGACGCACCAGCGCGTCGACCCAGGCGCTGGTCGCGGCCCCGGCCGCGTAGCCCTCGGCGCCCCAGGCATCGGTCACGGCGGAGAGCACGACCAGCGTTTCGATCCGCCCGTTGACCAGCAGTTCATCGAGGTGGGCGAGCTCGATGATCGAGCGTCGCAGCTCCGCTTCGACGTCCGCCGCGTCCGTGGTGGCCAAGAGCCCCGTGGCCGTTTCGCCGGGAACGATGTGGACCACCGTGCGCCCGGAGTCCGAGGTCGTGGCAATGCCCTGCTCGCTCAGCAGCCCGGTCAGGCGCTCCACGCCGGGCGAAGCCCCGGTCACCTGGACGGCTTCGTCGGGCTGCCAGGCGGAATCGGCAGATGCGGGCACCCGGGCCAGCCGCGCGACGTGGGCGCCTGCCTGCCGGATGGCGACCTGGTCCTCCGCGCGGTCGGAGAGGATCGTGGCGAGGGACGCGGCGGCGCGGCGGTCGGGGCGCAGGGGCAGGTCGACCAGCCCGCCCCAGCGGTCGGGGTGTTCGAGCGCGATCACCCGGCCCACGCCCCACATCGCCGCGAGCTCGGGGTTGGGTGGCTCGTCGTGTTCGTCGACGCCGACCGCGCCGCGCGTCAGGCACCACAACGGGGCCGTGACGCCTGCGTCGCCGAGCGCCTGGACGAGCGTGATCGTGGCGGCGACCGCGCCGAGCAGCGAGACGACACCCGTCGGGGCTTCGTCTCGGAGGAGGTCGGCCAACTCGCTCCGGGAGGGTTGATCGTCGATCAGGATCGGGTGCGCCTCGGCCCCGGTCATGGCCCGCGTGACGGTGTCGAGCACGTCCCGGTCCGTGTCGTGCGCGCTGATGATCAGCCAATTCCCGCGCAGGACAGGGGGATTCTCCGAGGTGGGTGGTGCGGGGTGCCACTGGACTTCGTAGCGCCACGAGCTCAACGTGACCTCGTCGCGCCGACGCCGCCGCCATGCCGACAAGGCGGTCACGACGTCGTGCAGCGGGGTCTCGGGGGCGATGTCGAGGGCCTTCGCGACCGCGCCCGGGTCGTTGTCCTCCACGGCGGTCCAGAAACCGGCGTCGGAGCCGATCTCGGCGCGGTCGTCCGGCGGGTCGAGCCAGAAGGACTGGCGCTGGAAGGCGTAGGTGGGCAGGTCGACGGTCCGGGCCGGGGTGAGGACCGCGGCCCAGTTCGGCGAGAGTCCGGTGGTGTGGGCGTGGGTGAGGGCGCTGAGGTAGCCGGCGGCGCCGTCGACGCCGGGTTGCTGCGTGGGGAGGCTGAGCGTCTCGTCGTGGCTGGTCAGGGCATGGGTGGTGAGGGTGGTGTCGGGCCCGAGCTCCAGGTGGTGGGTGACGTTGTGGTTCTGGTGGAGCCAGGCGAGGGCGGGCGCGAAGCGGACGGGCCGGCGTACTTGTCGGGCCCAGTAGGCCGGGGTGGTGATGTCGTCGGTGGGGGTTCCGGTGACGGTGGAGATGATCGGGATCTTCGGCGTGCGGTAGGTCAGCTGGTCGGCGGTGCGTTCCAGTTCGTCGAGGAGGGGCTCGCAGTGGGGTGAGTGGAACGCGCGGCTGGTGTGCAGTTCGCGGGTGGTGCGTCCCTGGTTTCGCCAGTGCTCGGCGATGGCGTGCACGGGATCGGGGTCGCCGGAGACCACTGTGGACTGGGGACCGTTGATCGCCGCGATGGAAACGCCACTCTGTGGGTCCAGGAGTTCGGGATGTGTCTCGGTGAGTTCCTGTTCGCTTGCGTTGATGCTGGTCATGACGCCGTGTGCGGGGAGGCTTTGCATCAGGCGGGCTCGTGCAGCCAGCAGTGTTGCGGCGTCGGGGAGGGTGAACACTCCGGCGAGGTGGGCGGCGGTGAGTTCGCCGATGGAGTGGCCGATGAGGTAGTCGGGCCTGATCCCGTGGTGTTCCAAAAGCCGGAACAGCGCGACTTGCAGTGTGAACAGTGCGGGTTGTGCGACGAGCGTCTGTTCGACCTCGGTGTCTTGGCCGTGGAAGACGATGTCGGTGAGCGGCCGGTCCAGTCCGAGCAGCGGGTCCAGATGCGCGCACGCGTCGTCCCAGGCCGCAGCAAAGACGGGGAACGCCTCGTGCAGGCCGCGGCCCATACCCGGACGCTGGCTGCCTTGCCCGGACAACAGCATCGCCACGCTCGGATCGCCCGCTGCGACACCTCGTGCCACGAACGGGCTTTCCCCGCTGCGGGCGAGGGTTTCCAGTCCGGCCAGGAACTCCTGGCGGTCATCTGCGAGAACGGCGGCGCGGTGCTGGAAGGTGGCCCGGGTGGTGGCCAGTGACCAGGCCACCTCGACGGGCGACCAGTCATCCCGGTCGCGGAGCTGGGCGTGCAGTCGTTCTGCTTGCGCTGTCAGGGCTTCCGGCGACTTCGCTGAGAACACCCACGGAACGATTGCCGAGGGATAGTTGTCCTGTGTGGACTCCGCCGGTGGTGCCTGTTCGAGGATGAGGTGCGCGTTGGTGCCGGAAACGCCGAAGGAGGACACGGCGGCCCGGCGCGGCTGGTCGCCTTCGGGCCAGGGCTGAGGCTTGGTGAGCAGTGCGAGCGCTCCGCTGCTCCAATCGACGTGTGATGAGGGTTCGTCGGCGTGCAGCGTGGCGGGCAGTTGGTTGTGCTGGAGGGCTTGGATCATCTTGATGACGCCCGCGACTCCGGCAGCCGCTTGGGTGTGGCCGATGTTGGACTTCAGCGAGCCCAACCACAGCGGCCGTTCACCAGTGTGGTGCTGACCGTAAGTGGCCAGCAGTGCTTGGGCTTCGATGGGATCGCCCAGCGATGTCCCGGTGCCGTGCGCTTCGACGGCGTCGACATCGGCGGGCGTGAGTCCGGCGTTGGCGAGCGCTTCCAGGATGACGCGTTCCTGCGAGGGACCATTGGGTGCGGTCAGGCCGTTGCTCGCGCCGTCCTGGTTGACGGCACTTCCCCGGATCACGGCCAGGATGCGGTGACCGTTGCGCCGCGCGTCGGAGAGCCGTTCCAGCACCACGACCCCGGCGCCTTCGGCCCAGCCGGTGCCGTCGGCGTCGGCGGAGAACGCCTTGCAGCGGCCGTCCGGCGCCAGCCCGCGCTGGCGGCTGAACTCGATGAACGGGGTCGGCGTGGCCATGACGCTGGCACCGCCGGCCAGTGCGAGCGCGGATTCGCCGGAACGCAGCGACTGGCACGCCAAGTGCATCGCCACCAGCGACGACGAGCATGCCGTATCGACGGTGACCGCCGGGCCTTCCAGACCGAAGGTGTAGGACACCCGGCCCGAGGCGATGCTGCCCGCACTCCCGTTGCCGAGGTAGCCCTCGAACTCCGGGAGCACCCGGCCGGCGAGCCGCCCCGCGTAATCCTGGTAGATCACGCCCGTGAACACCCCGGTTCGGCTGCCTGGCAGCGAGGCCGGGTTGATCCGCGCGTGTTCGAGCGCTTCCCACGACGTTTCGAGCAGCAGCCGTTGCTGCGGGTCGATCGTCGCGGCTTCCCGGGGGCTGATGCCGAAGAACGCGGCGTCGAACTCGTCGGCCTCGTGCAGGAATCCGCCGCGCCGGGCGTAACTGGTGCCCGGGTTGTCGGGGTCGGAGCTGAAGAGGGTGGCGAGGTTCCAGCCGCGGTTGGTGGGGAAGCCGGTGATGGCGTCTGCGTTGCCGGCGAGGAGCTGCCACAGCTCGTCCGGGGAATGGACACCGCCGGGCAGGCGGCACGCCATGCCGACGATGGCGATGGGCTCGTCGGACGCCGAGGCGCGGGCCGGGGCGGTGATCTGCTGCGCTCGGGGGAGGAGCCGCTGGCGGAGGTGGGCGGCGAGTGCTTCGGGCGTGGGGTGGTCGAAGGCCAGCGTGGTGGGCAGCCGCAGGCCGGTCGCCGCGGCGAGCCGGTTGCGCAGTTCGACCGAGGTGAGCGAGTCGAACCCGAGGTCCAGGAACACGCGGCCGGCCGGAATCGAATCGGCCCCGGAATGCCCGAGAACGGCGGCGGCCTCGCGCCGGACGACCTGCAGGAGGGCTTGCTCGCGCTGGTTGTCGTCGAGACCGTCGAGGAGCTGTTCCAAGGTCCGGTTCGCTTCGCCCGAACGCCGCTTGGCGGTCTGCCTCGGCTTGAGATCGCCGAGAATCGGCGGGGCGTCCCGAAGCCTCGACGTGTCGAGGCGGAGCGGGACGAGGAACGGCGCTGGCCGTCGGCACGCCGCGTCGAAAGCGGCCACGCCGCCGTCCGGATCGAAGGGCAGGGCGCCGATGCCCGCCATGCGTTGCTGGTCGGCATGCGTGAGGTGCCGGGTCATGCCGTCGCTGGTGTTCCAGGGGCCCCAGGCGAGGGACTGGGCGGTGAGTCCGTGGGTGTGGCGGTATTGGGCGAGCGCGTCGAGGAAGGTGTTGGCGGCGGCGTAGTTGGCCTGGCCGGGGTTGCCGAAGATTCCGGCTGCTGAGGAGTAGAGGGCGAAGAAGGCGAGGTCGTGGTGCTGCGTGGCGAGGTGGAGGTTCCAGGCGGAGTCCACTTTGGATTCCACAACTGCGGCGAGCTGTTCCGAGGTGAGGGCGTGCAGCGGTGCGTCGTGGAGTACGCCGGCGGTGTGGACGACGCCGGTCAGCGGTTGTCCGGCGGGGATGCTGTCGATCAGTTCGGAGAGCCGGTGCGGGTCGGTGACGTCGCAGGTGGCGATGGTGACCCTGGATCCGAGTTCGTCGCGTAGGGCGTCGGCGTTGGGGGAGGCAGGGCCCTGGCGACTGGCCAGGAGGAGGTGGCAGTCGGGGTGCTGCGCGGCGAGGTGCCGGGCGAGAACGCTGCCCAGCGCGCCGGTGCCGCCGGTGATCAGGATGGTGCCCCGCGGATCGGGCACCGCGGGAACGGTGAGCGCGAGCTTGCCGATGTGACGTGCGTTGGCGAGGTAGCGGAACGCCTCCGGGGCCTGCCGGATGTCCCACGCCGTGACCGGCAACGCGGTGAGCCGCCCGCGTTCGAAGAGGCCGGTGAGATCGGCCAGCATGCCCTGCATGTGGGCGGGATCGATCTCGGAGAGGTCGAAGGCGTGGAAGTGCGACCCGGGATGTTCGCCGGGGTCGCGGAGGTCGGTCTTGCCGAGCTCGATGAAGTGCCCGCCCTCGTTGAGCAGGCCCAGCGAGGCGTCGAGGAGTTCCCCGGTGAGCGAGTTCAGGACGACGTCGACCGGTGGGAACTGCGCCGCGAAGTCCGGCGTGCGGGACGAGGCGATGTGATCCGCGGGAATGCCGAGTTCGCGCAGGAGAGCCCACTTGGTGGGGTGGGCGGTCGCGTAGATGTCGGCGCCGCAGTTCTGGAGGAGCTGGACGGCGGCCATCCCGACCCCGCCCGCGGCGGCGTGCACCAAGACCTTCTGCCCGGGCTGGACGGTCGTGAGGTGGTGCAGGGCGTAGTAGGCGGTCAAGAACACCGCAGGAGTTGCGGCGGCCTGGGCGAAGCTCCACCCGTCGGGCACCGGCGCCAGCAGCCGGTGGTCGGTGACCGCCAGCGGACCCATCGAGCCGGGCAGGACGCCCCACACCCGGTCGCCGACCCGAATGCCGGGCACGTCGCCGGCGACCTCGGTGATCACCCCGGCGCCTTCGACGCCGAGCGGCGGAGTCCCGGGGTACATGCCGAGGGTGTTGAGGACGTCGCGGAAGTTCACGCCGACCGCCCGCACCGCGACCCGCACCTGCCCGCCCGCAAGCGGTTCCTGCGCCTCCGGGAACTCCGCCAGGCGCAGATTGTCGATGCTGCCGCGCTCCGACACGTCCAGTCGCCACGACACCGAGTCCGGGGCCACCAGCTCGTTCCGCGAGTCGGCGCGGACCAGCCGGGGCACGAACACGGCATCGCCGCGCAGCGCGATCTGCGCCTCACCGTGGCTCAGAGCCGCACCGACGGTCCGCCGCAGCTCCTCGTCGCCGGTGGAGTCGGTGTCGACGAGCACGAAGCGGTCGGGATGCTCGTTCTGCGCTATCCGCAGCAGGCCCCACAGCGGGCCGGTGACCAGGTCCGGAACCTCGCCCGGCTGCACCGCCACGGCCCCGTGGGTCACCAGCACCAGGCGAGTTCCGGCGAGGTGCGGTGCCGCCAACCAGGCCTGCAGCTCCGCCACCACCCGCTGCGACACCTCGCCGACGCGCCGCGCGACGTCGTCATCGGCGGCGAGGCCGCGCTCGTCGAGCACCGCGATGTCCGGAGCCGGTTCGCCGGATGCCACGGCATCGCTCAGCGCCGCCACGCCCGAGTCGATCAGCGCCCAGCACGACTGCGGGGCGTCGGTGTCGTCGAACGCCTGCGGAACCCAGTCCAGGCGCAGCAGGCCGTTGTCCTCCGGGACCGCGTTCGACACGCGCCGAAGTGCGAGCGATTCGATGGTGGCGACCGGAAGTCCATCGTGGTCGGCCAGGTCGAGCTGGAACGCGTCGGTCCCGGCATGCCGGAGGTGGACCCGAAGACCGGTCGTCGCGGAGCCGTGGATGCGCACGCCCGACCACGAGAAGACCAGGCGGGCTCGGCGATCCTGCGAATCGACGCCGATCAGCCCGGCGTGCTGCGCGGCGTCGAGGAGTGCGGGGTGGACCGCCCAGCCGCCGGTGCCGTGATCGTCGGGGAGCGCGACGTCGGCGTAGATGTCGTCGCCGTGCTGCCAGGCGGTGTGGAGCCCTTGGAAGGCCGGGCCGTAACCGAAACCGTGGTCGGCGAGGCGGTCGTAGAGGTCGCTGACGTCGACCGGCGCCGCACCCGCCGGCGGCCAAGCAGCGAGGTCCACAGTGGATGAGGCCTCGGGAGCGGTGGCGAGCGTGCCGGTGGCGTGGCGCGTCCAGACCTCTTCCGTCCCGGGAGCACGGGAGTAGAGCGCGACGGTTCGCCGACCGTCGTCCTCGGCGCTGATGGCCATGTGGAGGGCGACGTGTCCGTGGTCGGGGAGTTCGAGCGGCGTGTGGAGGGTGAGTTCTTCGACGGCGCAGTCGAGTTGTGCGGCGGCGTGCAACGTCATGTCGAGGAACGCGGTGCCGGGGAGCAGGACGTTGCCCTGGACGGCGTGGTCGGCGAGCCAGGGGTGCGAGTCGAGCGAGACGCGCCCGGTGAGGGTGGTTTCGCCGGTCTGCGGTGTGGTGATTCGCGCGGTGAGCAGGGGATGGCCGGTGGTGGTCATGCCGAGCTGTTCGGGGCGCCCCGCCGTCGGCGGGTTGAGCCAGTACCTCTCGTGCTGGAACGCGTAGGTCGGCAGGTCGAGAACCCGGCTTCGCGGGAGGAGCGCGGCCCAGTCGGGGTTGAGGCCGGTGGTGTGCGCGTTGGCGAGGGCGGTGACGTATGCGCGAGTGTCGTCGGTGCCGGGGTTCAGCGTGGCGTGGCTGGGCGTGTCGTGAGTGGCGCGCGCGAGAGTGGTGAGGGTGGCGTCGGGCCCCAGTTCGAGGTGGTGGGTGACGCTGCGGTTTTGGTGCAGCCAGGCGAGGGCGGGCGCGAAGCGGACGGCCGTGCGCACCTGGCGGGCCCAGTAGGCCGGGGTCGTGATGTCGTCGGTGGGAGTTCCGGTGACCGTGGAGATGATCGGGATCTTCGGCGGGTGGAAGGTCAGCTCGCGGGCGGTCCGTTCCAGCTCGCCGAGCAGTGGCTCGCAGTGCGGTGAGTGGAACGCTCTGCTGGTGTGGAGGTTCCGGACGGTGCGGCCCTGGTCCCGCCAGTGACCGGCGATGGCCTGCACCGGATCTGGATCACCGGTGACCACTGTGGACTGCGGGCCGTTGACCGCGGCGATCGAAACGCCGCTGTGCGCATCGAGCAGTTCGGGATGTGCCTCGGTGAGTTCTTGCTCGCTCGCGTTGATCCCGGCCATGACGCCGTGCGCGGGGAGGTTCTGCATCAGCTTGGCCCGTGCAGCCAACAAGGTGGCCGTGTCCGCCAAGGTGAGCACCCCGGCGAGGTGGGCGGCGGTGAGTTCGCCGATGGAGTGCCCGATGAGGTAGTCCGGGCCGACACCGTGCTGTTCCAGCAGCCGGAACAACGCCACCTGGAGCACGAACAGCGCGGGCTGCGCGACGAGTGTCTGCTCGACCTCAGCGGGCTGCCCGTGGAAGACGATGTCGGTGAGCGGCCGGTCCAGTCCGAGCAGTGGGTCGAGGTGTGCACACGCTTCGTCCCATGCCTGTGCGAACACCGGGAACGCCTCGTACAGTCCACGTCCCATGCCGGGCCGCTGGCTGCCCTGCCCGGACAACAACATGACGATGCCCGGGTTGTTTGCCGAAGCGCCATGCGTCACCGCAGCGCTTGTCTCGGCACGGGCGATGGCTTCCAGCCCTGATAGCAATTCCTGCCGATCAGCGCCGATGATCGCGGCGCGGTGCGGGAAGTGGGTGCGGGTCGTGGCCAGCGACCGGGCGACCTCGGCAGGCATCCACCCGTCCCGGCCGCGGAGATGGGCGTGCAAGCGTTCTGCCTGTGCTTCAAGAGCCTCTGGTGTTCTCGCCGAGATCAACCACGGCAGCACTCCAGCCTTGGTCTCCGTTCCCTCGGCCGGTTCGGCGGCCCCTTGAGGCGCCTGTTCGAGGATGAGGTGTGCGTTGGTGCCGGAGACGCCGAAGGAGGAGACGGCGGCGCGTCGCGGTCGGCCGGTCTCCGGCCAGGGCTGGGGTTCGGTGAGCAGCGCAAGACTGCCGCTGCTCCAGTCAATATGAGGCGAGGCTTCGCCGGCGTGCAATGTTGCGGGCAGTTCGTCGTGGTTGAGTGCCTGCACCGTCTTGATGACGCCTGCAACGCCTGCGGCGGCCTGGGTGTGGCCGATGTTGGACTTCAACGATCCCAACCACAGCGGACGTTCAGCGGTGTGGTGCTTGCCGTAGGTCGCCAGGAGTGCCTGAGCCTCGATGGGGTCGCCCAGCGAGGTCCCGGTCCCATGGGCTTCGACGGCGTCGACGTCGGCGGGTGTCAGTCCAGCGTTGGCGAGCGCTTCTTGGATGACACGCACTTGCGATGGCCCGTTGGGTGCGGTGAGGCCGTTGCTGGCGCCGTCCTGGTTGACTGCGCTGCCGCGAATGAGCGCCAAGACGTGATGTCCGTTGCGCTTGGCGTCGGAGAGCCGTTTCAGCACCACGACCCCAGCGCCTTCGGCCCAGCCGGTGCCGTCGGCGTCGGCGGAGAACGCCTTGCAGCGGCCGTCCGGCGCCAGCCCGCGCTGTCGGCTGAACTCGATGAAGATCCCGGGCGATGCCATGACGGTCACTCCGCCCGCCAGGGCGAGCGTCGATTCCCCGGATCGCAGCGACTGGCAGGCGAGGTGCATGGCGACCAGGGAGGAGGAGCAGGCGGTGTCGACGGTGACCGCCGGGCCTTCCAGCCCGAGCGAGTAGGCGACCCGGCCGGACACCACGCTCAGCGCCTTGCCGGTGAGGAAGTAGCCCTCGAACCCCTCCAGCGGCTCGCGCAGCGGCGGGCCGTACTCCGGCAGCACCGTTCCCGCGAACACCCCGGTTCGGCTGCCGCGAAGACCGCCGGGGGCGATCCCGGCGTTCTCGACGGCCTCCCACGAGGTCTCCAGCAGCAGCCGCTGCTGCGGGTCCATCGCCGTCGCCTCGCGCGGGCTGATCCCGAAGAACGCGGCGTCGAAAGCCGATGCGCCCCGGAGGAATCCGCCGTGCCGGACGTACGACTTCCCGGCGGCGTCCGCATCCGCGTCGTACAGCTCGTCCAGGTCCCAGCCGCGATCGGCGGGGAACTCCGAGATCGCGTCGGTGCCGGTGCGAACCAGCTCCCAGAGCTCGTCCGAAGTGGTGACGCTGCCGGGGAAGCGGCATGCC
The DNA here is from genome assembly GCF_900106995.1 of Saccharopolyspora shandongensis. Classification (GTDB taxonomy): domain Bacteria; phylum Actinomycetota; class Actinomycetes; order Mycobacteriales; family Pseudonocardiaceae; genus Saccharopolyspora; species Saccharopolyspora shandongensis. The sequence continues at coordinate 15,569 of NZ_FNOK01000063.1, read as the reverse complement.
ATGCCCACGATCGCGATCGGCTCGGCCGCGTCGTCCTCCGCTGCGCGCAGCCGGTTGCGCGTGTCGTGCAGCTCAGCGGTGACCCGAGCGAGCAGGTGTCGCATCTGATCGTCGGTCGTCATGCGCAGCAACCTCTTTCTGCCGGTCAGTTGATGCCGAGCTCGCGGTTGATGAATTCGACGATTTCTTCGTTCGACGCGGATTCGAGCCTCGTGGCGACCCCGTCCGGTCGCGGCGCACCGGGCAGCCAGGAGTCGGCGATCGCCGCCAGCCGTCGCCTGTCCACTTCGGACATCGTCTGCCCGGACAAGGCGGATTCCAGGCCGTCGAGCGCGGCCGAGATCGACGGTGCCGGGACGAGGTCGGCGAGCAACCGTTCGACCAGCGCCTCCACCGTGGGATGGTCGAACAGGACGGTGACCGGTAGCCGAAGGCCGGTGACGGCGTTGAGCCGGTTGCGGAACTCGACCGCGGTGATCGAGTCGAAGCCGAGTTCCTTGAACGGCTGGCCGGGCGCGATCCGCTGCGGCTCAGCATGCCGAAGCACGACGGCGGCCAGGGATTGCGCGGCCGCCAAGAGGATCTTCCGCTTCTCGCCGCCCGGCGCGGCGGCGAGCCGTGCGGCGAGGTCACCGGGCCGACCGGCTTCCGCACCACCCTCCGGCTCCATGGACGGCTCGCGCCGGAACAGCACGATCGAGGTTTCGTCGTGATCGAGCGCCTGCTTCAGGGCACCCGCGACGGGAGCCGCGCCAGGACTCCAGGTCATCGAGACCGCCGGTAGCCCGTGCGCCCGCCGCTGCCGGGCGACCGAGTCCAAGACCTCGCCGACGGCGCTGCCGGTGGTCGAGAGGAGCACGAAGGCATCGAGATCGTGACCGCGAGTCAGCTCGTCCAGGTTCAGCGCGCCACGAGGTTCGGCGAGCGGCGACGCCGCGATGTGCAGGACAGTCCTCAGTGGATACTGCTGCGGGATCGACGAAAGCACTTCGTCCAGCCCGGCGTGATCGGTCGGGGCGCAGCGGGCGACGGTCACCTTGGCGCCCCGCTCGGTCAGCGCGGCTTCGAGCTCGACCGGGTCGGGCTGATCGGGGTCGGCGAGCAGCACCAGGTGCTCCGCCCCACGCCGGGCCAGCCACTCCGCGAGGTGCAGACCGCTCTCGGACGTGCAGTCGGTGACGAGCGCGGTATCGCGCGGGCACCAGTCGCGAACCGGCCGGGCGTTGTCGACCGGCGCGTGGACCAGTCGCCGGACGAGGAGCCCGGCCTCGCGAAGGGCGAACTCGCCACCGGGCTGCGACAGGCAGCCGGCCAGATCCGAGGGCGAGAGCTCATCCGGGCCTGCGGGGAGATCCAGCAGGCCGATGTCCGGCCGTTCTCCGGCGGCCTCCCGCGTCAGCCCGAGCAGGAGGGCCCGTTCGAGATCGGCCGCGGGTTCGGACGGGCTCGTCGAAACCGCTCCGCTCGTCAGGAACCACAACGGCACGCGGAGACCGGCCTCCACCAGCGCATCTGTCGCGACCACGTGGCGTGCGGGCTGCGGCCGCTCGGTCAGGGCGAGCAGGGAGACGACGCCTTCGAAAGAGCCTTGTGCGGCGAGCACTTCTGGCAGTTTCGGCTCGACCGCTTCATCGAACGTCAGCTGCCGCACGGTCGCGCCGGCTGCGGTCAACGCATCGGAGACGACCTCTGTCCATGGGTCCGCGACATCGGGCGGCGAAACGATCAGCCAGGTCCCGCTCGGCCGCCGGGGCGGCGTGGGAACGGGATGCCAAGCGACGCGATGCCGAACCTCGCCCAGGCCGTCGTGCCGCGGCCCGTCGAGCCAGTAGCGCTCGCGCTGGAAGGGATACGTCGGAAGTTCGACGTGCTCGCCGGCGGGCAGCACGGCCTGCCAGGTGATCGGCGCGCCGTGGATCCACAGGTGCGCGGCGTTGGTGAGGAGCGTGTCGGTGCCGGGGTGGTCGCGGTGCAGCGTGCTGGCGGTGACCACGTCCGGCAAGGCGGTGACGTGGTGGGTGAGGGTGGGGTGCGGGCTGGGTTCGAGGAAGGTGTCGTGACCAGCGGTGTGGAGGCGGGTGATGGTGTCGTGGAAGTGCACGGTGGTGGCGAGGTTGGTGTACCAGTAGCCGGCATCCAGGGTGGTGGTGTCGAGTGCTTTGCCGGTGACGGTGGAGTGGAACGGGATTTCGCTTGGTTTCGGGGTGAGTCCGGCGAGTTGTTCCAGTAGTGGTTGTCGGAGTGTTTTGACGTGGTGGCTGTGTGAGGCGTAGTCGACGGGCAGGATCCGCGAGCGCACTTCTTGGTCGGTCAGAACGTTGTGCAGGGCGCGGATGGCGTCGGTGTCACCGGAGAGCACGGTGGCCGTGGGGCTGTTGATCGCGGCGATCGAAACGCGTTCCGGGTCGAGATGGGGTCGGAGATCATCGACGGAGAGCGGGACCGACAGCATGCCGCCGTGTCCGGCGAGGTGGGTGCGGATCAGTTGCGACCGCAAGGCGACGACACGCGCGGCTTGGTCTAGGTCGAGCGCACCTGCGATGTGTGCAGCGGCGATTTCGCCTTGGGAGTGGCCGACGACGGCGGCAGGCTGTATCCCGAGCTCCTGCCAAACCCGGGCCAGTGACACCATGACGGCGAACAGCGCCGGTTGGATGATGTCGACGCGGTCCAGCGGGGATCCGTTCCGCAGCAGGTCGACGACCGACCAGTCCTGGTAGCCGGATAGCGCTTGATCGCATTCGGCCAGTGCCGCGGCGAAAACGGGGTTGGTGTCGAGCAGCTGGCGGCCCATGCCGGGCCATTGGCCGCCCTGCCCGGGAAAGACCATGACGATGCGGTCGGTGTTGTGGGCCTGGGCTTGCGTGGGCCGGATGACGCCGGGCGTCGCGGTGCCGCTGGCGAAATCGCGCAGGTGTTGCAGCAGATCGTGCCGGTCCTTGCCGAGGAGGACGGCGCGGTGCGCGAAGCCGCTGCGCTTGCTCAAAGTCGCCCCGACCTCCACGGGCGTCCAATCCTTGCTCGCGGACAGATGCTCGCGCAGCCGCCCCGCGAATGCCGCAAGCGCCTCCGGCGTCTTACCGGAGATCGCCCACGGCACCGGCTCGTCCCCAACGCCCGAAGCACGATCCACGACCACGATCTCCGGACGCGAATCGTCCTGTGTGGACTCTGCGTCACGAGTCGGCAGTTCGAGGACGAGGTGCGAGTTGGTGCCGGAGACGCCGAAGGACGACACGGCGGCCCGGCGCGGCCGGTCGGCATCCGGCCAGGGCCGGGATTCGGTGAGCAGCGCGAGCGCCCCGCTGCTCCAGTCGACATGCGGCGAGAGCGCTTCGGCGTGCAGCGATGCGGGCAACTCGCCGTGCCGGAGGGCCTGGACCATCTTGATGACGCCGCCGACCCCGGCCGCGGCCTGGGTGTGGCCGATGTTGGACTTCAGCGACCCCAGCCACAACGGGCGTTCGGCGGTGCGGTGCTTCCCGTAGGTCGCCAGCAGCGCTTGGGCTTCGATCGGATCCCCCAGCGAAGTGCCGGTGCCGTGGGCTTCGACGGCATCGACATCGGCGGGCCCCAGCCCCGCGGCCGCCAGCGCCTTCGAGATCACCCGCTGCTGCGAAGACCCGTTGGGCGCGGTCAACCCGTTGCTCGCGCCGTCCTGGTTGACCGCGCTGCCCCGGATCACCGCCAGCACGGGATGGCCGTTGCGCTCGGCCTCCGAGAGCCGCTCCAACACCACGACGCCGACGCCCTCGGCCCAGCTGGTGCCGTCCGCCGCCGCGGCGAACGGCCTGCACCGGCCGTCCGGCGACAGGGCGCGCTGCCTGCTGAACTCCACGAACATGGTGGGTGTCGCCATGAGAGTGGCCCCACCCGCCAACGCGAGCGTCGACTCCCCGGCCCGCAGCGACTGGCAGGCGAGGTGGATCGCCACCAGCGACGACGAGCAGGCGGTGTCCACGGTGACCGCCGGCCCCTCCAGGCCGAGCGTGTAGGACACGCGGCCGGACGCCACGCTGCCCGCGCTGCCGTGGCCCACGTACCCCTCGAACTCGGCCGGGATGAGCGGCGCCAGCCGCGACCCGTAGTCCTGGTACATGACGCCGGTGAACACGCCGGTCGGGCTGCCGTCCAGCGACAGGGGATCGATGCCGGCGTGTTCGAGCGCCTCCCAGGAGGTTTCCAGCAACAACCGCTGCTGCGGATCGATGGCCGGGGCTTCGCGCGGGCTGATGCCGAAGAACGCGGCGTCGAACTCCGCGGCGTCGTGCAGGAATCCGCCCTCCCGGACGTAGCTCGTCCCGCGGTGCTCCGGGTCCGGGTGGTACAGCGCGTCGAGGTTCCAGCCCCGGTCGGCGGGAAACCCGGAGATCGCGTCCCGGCCGGCCGCCACGAGCTCCCACAACTGCGCCGGCGAGGCGACACCGCCCGGGAACCGGCACCCCATCCCGACGATGGCGATCGGCTCGGGGACCGCAGCCGCGCTCAACCGCTGCCGCGCCTGCCGCAGCTCGGCGGTGACGCGCTTGAGGTAGCTGCGGAGCTTCTCCTCGTTCGCCATCGCGGTGTCCTCCTCCTTCGGGGCGCTCGGGTCAGGACTGTTCGAGGTCGCGGTCGATGAGTTCGAAGATCTCCTCGTCGGACGCCGAGTCGATCGAGTCGTCGGCGGTGCCGCGCTCGCCGTGGTGCGCCCCGAGCAGCGCGGTCAGCCTCGCCAGGACCTCGCTCCGCGAGTCGGCCGGCAAGGGGATCGTCGCCAGGACGTCTTCGAGGTGGCTGAGCGCGGAGAGCACGGACGCGGCGTCGTCATCCCCGCCGACCAGCTCGCCGCGCAGGTGGGTGGCCATCTTGTGCGGCGTCGGGTGCTCGAAGACGAGGGTGGTGGGCAGCCTCAGTTCGGTCGCGGTGGCGAGCCGGTTGCGCAGTTCCACCGAGGTGAGCGAGTCGAAACCGAGCTCCAGGAACGGGCGATCGGCGGGGATGTCGTCGAAACCGGCGTGCCCGAGAACGGCGGCGGCGTGCATCCGGATGACTTCCAGCACGGTGCGGTGCTGGTGCTGCTCGGGCATCCCCTGCAGCCGGGCCATGAGCGGCTCGGCGTTCCGCGGCTGCGCCTCCCCGCGCTGCTCGGGGATTCGGCCGGCGAGCGACGTGGGGGCGTGGTGGCGCCGGAGCGCCTTCGGATCGATCTTGATCGGCAGCAGCATCGGCTCGGAACTGCCGAGCGCCTCGTCGAACAGCCGGATCCCGTCCTCGGGCTCGAACGGCAGGGCGCCGCTGTTCGCCATGCGTTGCTGGTCGGCATGCGTGAGGTGCTGGGTCATGCCGTCGCCGGTGCTCCAGGGGCCCCACGCGAGCGAGTGCGCGGGAAGCCCTCGGATGCGGCGGTAGCGGGCGAAGGCGTCGAGGAAGGTGTTGGCGGCGGCGTAGTTGGCCTGGCCGGGGTTGCCGAGGAATCCGGCGGCGGAGGAGTAGAGGACGAAGAACGCGAGATCCTGCCGCTGGGTGGCGCGATGCAGGTTCCAGGCGGAGTCCACTTTGGATTTCAGGACCGCGGCGACCTGCTCGGCGGTGAGGGCGTGCACCGGTGCGTCGCCGAGAACACCGGCCGTGTGGACGACCCCGGTGAGCGGGTGCTCGGCGGAGATGTCGTCGATCAGCTCGGTGACTTGGCGGGCGTCGGTGATGTCGCAGGCCGCGATGGTGACCTTCGCTCCGAGCGCGATGAGCTCGTCGCGGAGGCTCTCTGCGCTGGGTGCGGTCGGCCCTCGGCGACTGGCGAGCAGGAGGTGGCAGCCGGGGTAGCGGGTGGCGAGGTGCCGGGCCATGACGCTGCCGAGGGAGCCGGTGCCGCCGGTGATGAGGATGGTGCCGTTCGGCTCGGGTGCGGTGGGGATGGTGAGTGCGAGTTTGCCGGTGTGGCGGGCATTGCTGAGGTGCCGGAACGCTTCCGGGGCCTGGCGGATGTCCCACGTGGTCACCGGCAGCGGGCGGATGTGCTCTTGATCGAACAGCGCGGTGAGGTCGCCGAGCATGGCCTGCAGGTGGGCCGGGTCGACCTCGGTGAGGTCGAAGGCGTGGTAGTGCAACCCGGGGTGCTCGGCCGGGTCTCGGGGATCGGCCTTGCCGAGCTCGATGAAGTACCCGCCGGGCGTGAGCAGGTCCAGCGAGGCGTCGAGGAGCTCGCCGGTGAGCGAGTTCAGCACGACTTCGACCGGCGGGAACTGCGTGCCGAAGTCCGGGGTGCGGGAGGACGCGATGTGATCTGCGGGAATGCCGAGTTCGCGCAAGGTCGCCCATTTGCTCGGGTGTGCGGTGGCGTAGATGTCGGCGCCGCAGTGCTGGAGCAGCTGGATCGCGGCCATCCCGATGCCGCCCGCGGCGGCGTGCACGAGGACCTTCTGTCCTGGTTGGACCTCCGCCAGGTGGTGGAGGGCGTGGTAGGTGGTGAGGAAGACCGCAGGCGCGGTGGCGGCCTGGGCGAAGCTCCACCCGTCGGGCACCGGCGCCAGCAGCCGGTGGTCGGTGACCGCGAGCGGGCCCATCGAGCCGGGCAGGATGCCCCACACCCGGTCGCCGACCGACAGATCGCCGACATCACCGGCGACCTCGCTGATCACGCCGGAGCCTTCGATGCCCAGCGGCGGGGTACCGGGGTACATGCCGAGGGTGTTGAGGACGTCGCGGAAGTTCACGCCGACCGCCCGCACCGCAACTCGCACCTGACCGGCCGCGAGCGGCGCCTCGGCCTCCGCGAACGAGGCCAGGTGGAGGTTGTCGATGCTGCCGCGCTCGGTCACGTCCAGCCGCCAAGCACCGCTCTCCGGCGGCTCCAGCTCCTGCCTGGAATCGGCGCGGCTCAAACGGGGCGTGAACACCGCGCCACCCCGCAGCGCGAGTTGCCACGAGCCCGAGGCGATGGCCCTCCGCAGCAGGTCCGGCACGTCCTGGTGGGACTCGTCGGTATCGACGAGCAGGATGCGATCCGGGTGCTCGTTCTGCGCCACCCGCAGCAGGCCCCACAACGGGCCCGTGACCAGGTCCGCCGTCTCGGCCGGGTGCACCGCCACCGCGCCCCGGGTCACCACCACCAGGTGGGTCGCCGGCTGTTCCGCATCCGACAGCCATTCCTGCACCTGCTCCAGGACCTCCTGCACCAAGCCCTCGACCCGGGCCGGAACGGAGCCGCTGCCCGCGGGCGACCGGTAGTCGAGAACCAGTGCCTCGGGGGCCTCGTCGCCCGGTTCGGCGACGTGCGGCACCCAGTCGACGTGGAACAGCTCGCCGCTCCGCTCGCTGGTCGACCGCCGAAGGGTCAACGCCCCGATGGTCGCCACCGGGCGTCCGGTGTGGTCGGCCATGGCGAGCGCCATGGTGTCCTCGCCGGTGTGGCGCAGCCGGACGCGAAGCCGCGAGGAACCGGCGAGGTGCAGGCGGACATTCGCCCAGGAGAAGACCAGTCGGGTGCGCCCGTCGCCCCGGTCGTCGCCGATGACGGCGGCGTGCTGGGTGGCGTCGAGGAGCGCGGGATGGATCGTCCAGCCCGGCGCGCCGCTCTCGTCGGGCAGGGCGACTTCGGCGTAGATGTCGTCGCCGAGCCGCCAGGCGGCGTGCAGGCCGCGGAACGCCGGGCCGTAGTCGAAGCCCTGCCCGGCGAGCACGTCGTACAGATCGCCGACGTCGACGGCGACCGCCCCTTCCGGAGGCCAGGCAGCCAGATCCGGTGTGTCGTCGTCCTCGGCGCCGCTGGTGGTGGCGGTCGCGTGGCGGGTCCAGGACTCGCCCTCGCCGCGCGAGTGGATCGACAGGCTCCGCCGGCCGTCGTCGTCAACGGCCGTGGCGGTCACGTGGAGCGCGATGTGGCCGTGCTCCGGGAGTTCGAGGGGCGCGAGGACGGTGAGGTCGTCCAGTTGATGCCCGAGCCCGGCGGCGACGTGGAGCGCCATGTCGAGGAACGCGGTGCCGGGCAGCAGGACGGTGCCCTGGACGACGTGGTCGGCGAGCCAGGGGTGGTCGTCGAGCGAGACGCGCCCGGTGAAGATCACCTCGCCGGTGCCGGGCACATCGGTGCGCGCGGACAGCAGCGGGTGCCCGCCGCTGTCCAGCCCCAGCGCCTCGGGGCTCCCGGCGGAAGCCGTCGGACTGAGCCAGTACCGCTGGCGCTGGAAGGCGTAGGTGGGCAGGTCGAAGGTCCGGGCCGGGGCCAGGAGGGTGGCCCAGCGCGGGCTGAGTCCGGTGGTGTGCGCGCAGGTCAGGGCCGTGAGGTACGCGGTGGTGTCGTCCGTGCCGGGTTTGAGGGTGGCGTGGCTGGGTGTGTCGTGGGTGGTCCGGGCGAGGGTGGAGAGCGTGGTGTCCGGCCCGAGCTCGATGTGGTGCGTGACGGTGTGGTTCTGGTGCAGCCAGGTGAGCGCGGGGTGGAACCGGACGGCCCGCCGGATCTGCCGGGCCCAGTAGGCCGGAGTCGCGATGTCGTCGGTGATCGTCCCGGTGGCGGTCGAGATGACCGGGATCGTCGGCGGGTGGTAGGTCAGCTCCCGGGCGGTCTGTTCGAGCGCGTCGACCAACGGCTCGCAGTGCGGCGAGTGGAAAGCGCGGCTGGTGTGCAGTTCCCGGGTGGTGCGGCCTTGGTTCCGCCAGTGTCCGGTGATGGCCCGCACCGGGCCGGGGTCGCCGGAGATGACGGTGGATTGCGGGCTGTTGATGGCGGCGATGGAAACGCCGCTGTCCGGGGCGAGGAGTTCGGGGTGGGCGTCGGTGAGCTCGCCTTCGCCGGCCTGGACGCTCGCCATGACCCCGGTGCCGGGCAGCGTGCGCATCAGCTGGGCCCGTGCGGCCAGCAGGCGTGCCGCGTCGGGGAGGGTGAGCACTCCGGCGAGGTGGGCGGCGGTGAGTTCGCCGATGGAGTGGCCGATGAGGTAGTCGGGAGTGATGCCGTGGTGTTCGAGCAGCCGGAACAACCCGACCTGAAGCGCGAACAGCGCGGGCTGCGCGATCAGCGTGTCTTCGACTTCTTCGGGCTTGCCGTGGAAGACGATGTCGGTGAGCGGCCGGTCCAGTCCGAGTAGCGGGTCGAGGTGTGCGCATGCTTCGTCCCAGGCTTCGGCGAAGACGGGGAACGCCTCGTGCAGGCTCTGTCCCATGCCGGGGCGCTGGCTGCCTTGCCCGGACAGCAGCATCGCCACGTGGTTGCGGCGGTTCGTCGCCAAGCCGCGGATGACTCCGTCCGCGTCCCGATCACTGGCCAGATCCTCCAGCCCTGCCAGCAATTCCTCGCGATCGGAGCCCAGGATCGCGGCGCGGTGTTCGAAGGTGGCCCGGGTGGTGGCGAGTGACCAGGCCACCTCGGCGGGCGACCAGTCGTCCCGGTCGCGGAGCAGGGAGCACAGACGTTCTGCTTGAGCTGTCAGGGCTTCCGGTGTCTTCGCGGAGATCATCCACGGAACTTGAACCGAGCCCGCGAGTTCCTCTGTGGACTCTTCCGGTGGTGCCTGTTCGAGGATGAGGTGTGCGTTGGTGCCGGAGACGCCGAAGGAGGAGACTGCGGCCCGTCGCGGTCGGTCGCCTTCGAGCCAGGGCTGAGGCTCGGTGAGCAGTGCGAGCGTGCCGCTGCTCCAGTCGATGTGGGCCGACGGCTCTTCCGCGTGCAGCGTGGCAGGCAGCTGGTTGTGCTGGAGGGCTTGGATCATCTTGATGACGCCCGCAACGCCTGCGGCTGCCTGGGTGTGACCGATGTTGGACTTCAACGACCCCAGCCACAGGGGCTGTTCGGCGTTGTGGTGCTGGCCGTAGGTGGCCAGCAGTGCCTGGGCCTCGATGGGGTCGCCCAGCGATGTCCCGGTGCCGTGGGCTTCGACGGCGTCGATGTCGGCGGGCGTGAGTCCGGCGTTGGCGAGCGCCTGCTGGATGACGCGTTCCTGCGACGGGCCGTTGGGTGCGGTCAGGCCGTTGCTCGCGCCGTCCTGGTTGATCGCGCTTCCCCGGATCACGGCCAGGATGCGGTGGCCGTTTCGCTGGGCGTCCGAGAGCCGTTCCAGCATCACGACCCCGACGCCTTCCGACCAGGTGGTCCCGTCCGCCGCGGCGGAAAACGCCTTGCAGCGCCCATCCCGAGCCAGGCCCCGCTGGCGGCTGAACTCCAGGAAGATGCCGGGAGCCGCCATGATCGTCACCCCGCCGGCCAGCGCCAACCGAGCCTCGCCGGAACGCAGCGATTGGCAGGCGAGGTGCATCGCCACCAGCGACGACGAGCACGCCGTGTCCACCGTGACCGCCGGGCCTTCCAAGCCGAGGGTGTAGGCGACTCGCCCCGACATGACGCTCGGCGTCGTGCCCGTGAGCGCGTGGCCGGCCGAATCCGGCGCCACCTGGTGCAGCGGCGGCCCGTAGTCCTGCGCGGTCGCGCCGACGAAGGTGCCGGTGGCGGTGCCGCGGAGCGTCGCCGGGTCGATTCCGGCGTTCTCGATCGCTTCCCACGTGGTTTCGAGGAGCAGGCGCTGCTGGGGATCCATGGCGAGCGCTTCGCGCGGGCTGATGCCGAAGAACGCCGGGTCGAATTCCGCAGCGTCCAGCAGGAATCCGCCCTGCCGGCAGTACGTCGTCCCCGGGTTGTCGGGATCGGGGTGGAAGAGGCGTTGGAGGTCCCAGCCGCGGTTCGGCGGGAAGTCCGAGATCCCGTCCGTGGCGGCGGCGACCAGGTCCCACAGCTGGTCCGGAGACGTGACGCCGCCCGGCAACCGGCACGCCATGCCGACGATCGCGATCGGCTCGCGCTCGTCGACCGGCGCGGAGTCCTGCGTGGACCGCGAACCCGGCTCGCCGAGCAGCAGTTCCAGCAGGTGGTCGGCGAGCTGGGTGGGCGTGGGGTGGTCGTAGATCAGGGTGGCGGGGAGGGAAATCCGGGTGGTGGCGGCGAGTTGGTTGCGGAGCTGGATCGCGGTGACCGAGTCGTAGCCGATCTGCTGGAACGTGTGGTGGGTGGGGATCGCCTCGGGATCGGCGTAGTTGAGGACGGCGGCGGCGTGGCGGATGACGTGGTCGAGGAGGTGCGTGTGCCGTTGGTGCGCGGGGAGCCGGGCGAGCTGCTGGTGGAGCTTGGCAGTGGACGCCGTATCGCCCTTGGGGCGCCCGGTGTCCTCGCTCTCCGCCACGCGGGTGGTGGCCGGTGCGATCCAGAACCGTTCGCGCTGGAAGGGATACGTGGGGAGGGCGATGCGCTCGCAGGCGGGCAGGACGGCCTGCCATGCGATGGGGGTGCCGTTGGCCCAGAGGTGCGCGGCGTTGGCGAGGAGCGTGTCGCGGCCGGGGTGGTCGCGGTGGAGCGTGGTCGCGCTGGTCGCGTCGGCGGCGATGGTGCTGATGTGGTGGCTAAGCGTGGGGTGTGGGCCGGGTTCGAGGTAGGTGTGGTGCCCGGCGGCGTTCAGCTGCGTGATGGTGCGGTGGAAGTCGACGGTGGTGGCGAGGTTGGTGTACCAGTAGTCGGCGTCGAGTTCGGTGGTGTCGAGTGCTTCGCCGGTGACGGTGGAGTGGAATGGGATTTCGCTTGGTTTCGGGGTGAGTCCGGCGAGTTGTCCCAGCAGTGGCCGTCGGAGTGTTTCGACGTGGTGGCTGTGGGAGGCGTAGTCCACCGGTAGCACGCGGGAGCGCACGCCTTGGTCGGTGAGTGCGCTGTGCAGGGTGCGGATGGCGTCGGTGTCGCCGGAGAGCACGGTGGCGGTCGGGCTGTTGATCGCGGCGACCGAGATCCGCTCGTCGAGGTGCGGCTTGAGGTCGTCGACCGAGAGTGCGGTGGAGAGCATTCTGCCGTGTCCGGCGAGGTGGGTGCGGATCAGTTGGGATCGCAGGGCGACGACGCGGGCGGCTTGGTCTAGGTCGAGTGCGCCTGCGATGTGCGCGGCTGCGATCTCACCCTGGGAGTGGCCGACGACGACTGCTGGCCGAACCCCGAGTGCCTGCCAGACCCGGGTCAGGGACACCATGACGGCGAACAGCGCGGGCTGGATGACATCCACTCGTTCCAAGGCATCGCCGTTGCGGAGCAGGTCGGTCACCGACCAGTCCTGGTACCGCGACAGCGCCTGATCGCATTCGGCCAGAGCTGCGGCGAAGACTGGGCTGGTGTCGAGCAGTTCCCGGCCCATGCCGGGCCATTGGCCGCCCTGGCCGGGGAAGACCAGCACCACGCGATCCGGATCAGGCGTCATGGGGCCGGTGCGCGGCATGATCCGGGGGGAGACTTCGCCGCGGGCCAAGGTGCGCAGCTCGTTCAGCAGCTCGTCCCGATCGCGCCCGAGGATCACGGCCCGGTGTTCGAGCGAGGCCCGGGTGGTGGCCAGCGACCACGCCACCGTCGAAGGCGTCCAACCGGAGTCCTGCACCAGGTGGTCGTGCAGCCGTGCTGCTTGCGCGGCGAGGGCGTCGGGCGTTCTGGCGGAGACCACCCACGGCACCAGATCACCAGTACCGACGATGATCTCCGCAGGGCTACTGTCCTGTGTGGACTCTTCTGGTGACGCCTGTTCGAGGATGAGGTGCGCGTTGGTGCCGGAGACGCCGAAGGACGAGACCGCGGCGCGGCGTGGCCGACCGGTTTCCGGCCAGGGCTGAGGCTTGGCGAGCAGTGCGAGTGCGCCGCTGCTCCAGTCGATGTGCGGTGACGGTGCGTCGGCGTGCAGCGTCGCGGGGAGTTCGTCGTGGTGGAACGCCTGCACCATCTTGATGACGCCCGCAACGCCCGCGGCTGCCTGGGAGTGGCCGATGTTGGACTTCAGCGACCCGAGCCACACCGGTCGTTCGGCGGTGTGGTGCTGGCCGTAGGTGGCGAGGAGCGCTTGGGCTTCGATGGGGTCGCCCAGCGAGGTTCCGGTGCCGTGGGCTTCGACGGCGTCGACGTCGGCGGGTGTGAGTCCGGCGTTGGCGAGTGCTTGCAGGATGACGCGTTCCTGCGACGGCCCGTTGGGCGCGGTGAGCCCGTTGCTCGCGCCATCCTGGTTCACCGCGCTACCGCGGATCACGGCCAGAACGCGGTGACCGTTGCGCTGCGCGTCGGAGAGCCGTTCCAGCGCCACGACTCCGGCGCCTTCGGCCCAGCTCGTGCCGTCGGCGTCGACGGAGAACGGCTTGCAGCGCCCGTCCTGCGCCAGTCCGCGCTGGCGGCTGAACTCGATGAACATTCCGGGCGTCGCCATCACGGTGGCTCCGCCCGCCAACGCCATGCTCGACTCGCCGGAGCGCAGCGACTGGCACGCCAGGTGCATCGCCACCAGCGACGACGAGCAGGCGGTGTCCACGGTGACCGCCGGGCCTTCCAGACCCAGCAGATAGGCCACGCGCCCCGAGATGGCGCTGGACGTCGTGCCGGTCAGGACGTGCCCTTCCACGTCCTTCGCCGCATTGTGCAGCCGCGCCCCGTAGTCCTGCGGGATCGCTCCGACGAAGACGCCGGTCGGGCTGCCGCGCAGCTCGCCGGGGTCGATGCCCGCGTTCTCGAGGACTTCCCAGGTGGTTTCCAGCAGGAGTCGCTGCTGCGGGTCCATGGCCAGTGCTTCGCGGGGGCTGATGCCGAAGAATGCCGGGTCGAATTGGTCGGCGTCGTGCAGGAATCCGCCGTGCCGGGCGTAGGACTTCCCCGACGCGTCGGGATCCGGGTCGAAGAGGTCGTCCAGGTTCCAGCCGCGGTTGGTCGGGAAGCCGGTGATGGCGTCGGCACCGGAGGCGACCAGCTGCCACAGCTCGTCCGGCGAATGCACGCTGCCGGGCAGCCGGCACGCCATGCCGACGATGGCGATCGGCTCGTCGTCGGCGCGCCGCGTTGTCCTCGGGCCCGGCTGGGGCTTCGGGCGATCGGCCAACAGGAGGGCGCACAGCCGGTCGGACAGCGTCCAAGGCGTGGGGTGGTCGAAGATCAGCCCAGGCGGCAGGGACAGGCCCGTGGTGGCGGCGAGCCGGTTCCGCAGCTCCACCGAGGTCAACGAGTCGAACCCCAGGCTCTTGAAGCTCGACCGCGCGTCGATGCTCGCCGGATCGGAGTGGCCCAGGACCGCAGCGGCGTGGGTTTGGACGAGCTCCAGCACCACGCGGTGACGCTGCGCCTCGGGAACGGCCGCGAGCCGGCCTGCCAACGACGACGGTGCCGCGGCCCGCCGCGTTCGAGCCAGGCCGGGAGCCAGCTCGCTCAGCAACGCGACCGGCCGGCGCTTGTTGTCGAGCCGGAGCGGCACCAGGTACGGGTCCGGGTTGCCACGGGCTTGGTCGAACAGGCGGAGGGCCTCGTCGGGATCGAGGAAGTGCATCCCGATGCCCGCCATGCGCTCCCGCTCGCCGCGGGTGAGGTGCTGCGTCATGCCGTCGCTGGTGTTCCAAGGTCCCCAGGCGAGCGACTGCGCCGGAAGCCCTTGGGCGTGGCGGTGTTCGGCGAGGGCGTCGAGGAAGGCGTTGGCGGCGGCGTAGTTGGCCTGTCCGGGATTGCCGAGAAGTGCGGCGGCGGAGGAGTAGAAGGCGAAGAACGCGAGATCGTGCTTACGGGTGGCGTGATGCAGGTTCCAGGCGGAGTCCACTTTGGATCTCAGAACCGTGGCCAGCTGCTCGGCGGTGAGCGCGTGTACCGGGGCGTCGTGGAGGGCGCCGGCGGCGTGGACGACTCCGGTGAGCGGCCGGTCGGCCGGAATGGTGTCGAGAAGTCGTTGCACAGCATCGGAATCGGCGAAATCGCAGGCCGCGATGCTGACGTCCGCCCCGAGCGATCGCAGCTCGTCGCGGAGCTGTGCCGCGCCCGGTGCGGCTGGACCTTGGCGGCTGGCCAGGAGGAGGTGTGCGGGGTGTTGTGCGGCGAGGTGGCGGGCGAGAACGGTGCCGAGTGAGCCGGTGCCGCCGGTGATGAGGATGGTGCCGTGTGGATCGGGCGTGGTCGGGATGGTGAGTGCGAGTTTGCCGGTGTGGCGGGCGTTGCTGAGGTGGCGGAAGGCTTCCGGGGCCTGGCGGATGTCCCAGGCGGTCACCGGCAACGGGGTCAGGTCGCCGCTGGCGAACAGCGTGGTTAGGTCGCCGAGCATGGCCTGGAGGTGTGTCGGGTCGGCCTCGGTGAGGTCGAAGGCGTGGTAGCGCAGTCCGGGGTGTTCGGCGGGGTCGCGGGGGTCGGTCTTGCCGAGTTCGATGAAGTGCCCGCCGGGTGTGAGGAGGTCGAGCGAGGCGTCGAGGAGGTCTCCGGTGAGCGAGTTCAGGACGACGTCGACCGGCGGGAACTGCGTGGCGAAGTCCGGGGTTCGGGACGAGGCGATGTGGTCGTCGGGGATTCCGAGTTCTCGCAGGGTTTCCCATTTGCTGGGGTGGGCGGTGGCGTAGATGTCGGCGCCGTAGTGCTGGAGCAGCTGGATGGCGGCCATGCCGACACCGCCGGCGGCGGCGTGCACGAGCACGCGCTGCCCGGGTTGGACCTGCGCGAGGTGGTGGAGTGCGTGGTAGGCGGTCAGGAAAACCGCGGGTGTGGCGGCGGCCTGGGCGAACGTCCAGTCCTCCGGTAGGAGGGCGAGCAGCCGGTGGTCGGTGATCGCGAGCGGGCCCATCGCGCCGGGCAG
>NZ_FNOK01000062.1 GCF_900106995.1 Saccharopolyspora shandongensis | reverse complement strand
CGCCTCGTGGCCACCTGTCAACCACGCCCGGTGCCACTTCGATGCGGTCTGCTGTGATACCCCCAACGCCGAGGCCACATCGACCTGCCGCTCGCCCCGCTCGAACATCTCCGCCGCCCGCCTCCGCCGCTCACGCAGCGCCTCGAAATCCCGCCTAGCGGCGCCAGATTTGTTCTCACGGGACTGCTTACCCGTCGATCGTGAAGACCTCGCCACGCCACAATCATCCCACCGGGCAACACAAACCAAGCACAACGACACACCCTATAACCAAAAGATCATTAGTACATCGCCCACGCCGTCGGGCCGACACCGGCCGCGAGCGGGCTGGCCGGGTCCAGCTCCATCCGGATCAGCGCGCCGGGGATGTCCGAGGTCGGTTCGGCGAACGCCGCCGAGGTGAGTCCGAGGCGAGCCGCCAGCCGCGAGCTGTCCCGCAGCGTGATCAGCGTGCCGCCGCCGCGCACCCACTCGGTGAGCGCCGCCCGCCCCTGCTCGCCCAGCGAATCGGCAGCTTCCGCCTCCGGCCCGTTCGGCACGACCAGCACGTCGTAGTCGGCCAGCACACCGGCGGCGATCTGCTCGGCGGTCAGGTCGCCGAACCCGAGCCCCTGGTCGCCCAGCCACCAGCGCAGCCAGCCCGACGATTCGACCGCGGCGCTGTTCTCCGACACCTGCCAGACCGCCGTCCGCGGCGCGCCGACGACCGGCGGCGCGACCGGTTCGGCCTGCTGCGGCAGGGGAATCGCCCGCGGCTTCACGTCGGCGCCCGAACGCCCGCCGCTGACGTTCTCCAGCAGCGGGCCGCTCCAGGCCGTGACGTCGTAGAAGTACGGAAACGGCACTTGACCTCCTCTCCACCGTGGAGGCTGGAGATTCCTACTGTGCCTATCAGTGCGGGGTTCGCCGCGATAGGTCACCTCGGTGGGTTCCTGCTTCACCGCGCTGAGCCAGAACGGGTCCTGGTCTTACCTGCGCTCCACAGGCTGTCACCGCCAGTCCGGCGGCCTTGGCGACATTCACTGCCGCGTTGATGTCCCGATCCAACGACACCCCACATGCCTGACACTGCCAGGAACGCACGTGCAACGGCTTGGGACCATCCTTCACTCCACACCGTGAACACACCTGGCTGGCGGGCTCGAACCGTCCGATACGGACCATGCGACGCCCGTACCGGACGGCTTTGTACTCCAGCATCGAAAGAAACGCCGACCAACCTGCGTCATGAACGGACTTGGCGAGCCGCGTCCTTGCAATCCCCACCACAGCCAGGTCCTCAACAGCGATCGCTTGGTTCTCGCGGATCAGCCGAGTTGACAGCTGGTGGTGAAACTCGCGGCGAGCGTCTGCCACCCGCGCATGAGCACGCGCAACCTTGACTCTGGCCTTCTCCCGGTTCCTCGAACCTGTCTCCTTGCGCGACAAGGCTCGTTGTGCCCTCTTGAGCTTCTTTTCCGTATGTCGCAGGAACTTCGGGCAGGCAATCTTGCGCCCATCCGAAAGCACCACGAAGTGCTTTAGGCCAAGGTCGATGCCGACCGCCGAATCAACGTCAGGCAGTATTGCCGATTCGGCGTCAACCACAAACGACGCGAAGTACCGCCCGGCCGCATCCTTGATCACCGTCACGCTCGACGGCGCAGACGGAAGCGAACGCGACCATTTCACCCGCACATCGCCGATCTTGGGCAAGGACAGCTTCCCGCCATCTGCGACCTTCCAACGGGCGTTGGCGGTGAACCTGATCGACTGGTATCGATCCCGACGCGTCTTGAACCTGGGCAAACCCACCTTCCGGCCAGCACGCTTGCCGCTGATCGAGTCGAAGAAATTTCGGAAAGCCGTGTCGAGGTCCCGCAAGGACTGCTGCAGCACGACGGCCGATACATCGGCCATCCACGCCCGCTCAGGTGTCTTTTTCGCGTTAGTGATTAGCAGCTTCGATAGCTCGCCTGCCTTGGGAAAGGGCATGCCCGCGGCATAGGCCTCCTGCCGCGCCCTCAGTCCGTCATTGAACACAACCCGGGCGCACCCGAACGCCCGGGCCAACGCGCTCTGCTGTCCCGGCGTCGGAAACAGACGAAATCTGTACCGAAGCTGCACAGCCACAACCATGTACCGTCGGTTACGTCATCAACTCCGTGCACCTCGCATCAAGGGCTAACACTACTCCTGATCCACACAGGTAATCCGTAGACGATTCGGTCAAGGTTGCATCAAAGCGCTTGGTACTCAATAGATTTGTGGTTCACCGAGTCCAGGTCACCAACGCGTCCAGGGCTTCGACGCGGTCGCCGTCGACCAGGAGCGGGTTGACCTCCAGGGATTCCAGGCCGTCGCCGAGCGCTTGGGCGAGGCGTCCGATGCGCACCACGACATCGGCCACCGTGTCCAGGTCGGCCGGGGTCGAGCCGCGGGCGCCCTGGAGCAGCGCGGCGCCGCGCAGTTCGCCGAGGGCCTGCCGGACCTGGGCGTGGTCGACCGGGAGCAGTCGCAGCGCCGAATCGCGCAGCACCTCCACCCACACCCCGCCGAGGCCGATGGCCATCGTCAGCCCCCACGACGGGTCGCGGACGACGCCGACCAGCAGCTCCACGCCGCCGCCGCGCTGCGGCTGCACGAGCGCGCCGATCCCGCTCGCACCGGATTCCCGCAGCGTCGCGCACACTTCCTCATGCGCGCGGCGCACGTCCTCGGGGCCGGACAGGCCGAGCCGGACGCCGCCGATGTCGCTCTTGTGGCCCAACCCGTCGGCGACCGCCTTGAGCACCACCGGGTAGCCGAACTGCTCGGCGGCCGCGACCGCGGCGTCCGCGTCCGCCGCCAGTTCCGAGGGAACCACCGGGATCCCGTTGGCGGCCAGCAGCGCCGCCGCCTGGTGCTCGGTCCAGATCCCGGAACCCCGCACGCCCAGCGGCTCCGGATCGTCCACATGGGACAATTCGGCTTCCGACCAGCGCGCCGCGGCGCCCAGCGCGGTCATGCCGTGCTCGATTCCGCCCGCCACGTAGGGGAAACCCGACTTCTCCTGGATCATCCGGCCGAACTCGCTGACGTCGGCGCACACGTTGCCCAGCACCGCCACCGGGCGCGGCGACTCGCGGATCCGGCGCGCGTTCTCCCGGAACGCCGCGATGCTCAGCTCCGGGTTCGGCGGTGGTACCCGCGGCAGGTCGGCGAGCAGCAGGACCGCGTCGATGCCCGGATCCTCGGCCACCACCTCCAGCGCCCGGCCCAGCAGCGTCCGGTCGACCACCACGTACCCGGTCACGTCCAGCGGGTTCTGCACGGTCGCGAACTCCGGCACGATCTCCTTCAGCCGCGCCACGGTTTCCGGTGCGTACTCGGGGAGTTCGAGCCCTTCCTCCGCCGCGCGGTCGGCGATGATCTCCGACGCGCCGCCCGAGGGCGTGACCACGCCGATGCGGCGCCCCGGCAGCTTCCCGATCTCGGCCAGCAGCCCGGCCGTGATGAGCAGGTCCTCCAGCGAGCGCACGCGGATCACGCCGAGCTGCCGGAAGGCCGCGTCGACCACCGCGTCGTCGCCGACCAGCGCGCCGGTGTGCGCCTGCGCGGTGTGCGACGCGATCTCGCTGGACCCGATCTTCAGCGCCACGATGGGCTTGCCCGCCTGCGCGGCGCGGCGGGCGACCCGCGCAAACTCGGCCGGGTGGCGCACCTGCTCCAGGAACAGCGCGATGACCTTGGTCGCCGGATCGTCGACGAGGTAGTCGATCACGTCGGTCACCGACAGCACCGTTTCGTTGCCCATCGCGGTGAGCAGGCTGATGCCGACGTTGCGGGCCTGCGCGAAGTTCAGCACCGCGCTGGCCAGCGCCCCGCTCTGCAGCACCACGCCGATCGGGCCGCGGACCAGCGGTGCCGGGATCGGCAGGCCGTACGGGGTGATGCCGGCGGCCGCGTTGATGTAGCCGTTCCCGTTGGGCCCCAACAGGATCAGGCCGTGCTCGCGGGCGAACTCCGCCACCTCCCGCTCCAGCCGGCGGCCCTCGGCGCCGGTCTCGCCGAAGCCCGCGGTGAGCACCACGTAGCTGCGGATGCCCAGTTCCGCGCCCTCGCGCAGCACGTCCAGCAGCGCGTGCGTCGGAACCATCACGTACGCCAGGTCGACCTTCTCCGGAATCGCCGACAGGCTCGGGTGGGCGCGCTCGCCGTGCACGATCTCGGTGCGCGGGTTGACCAGGTGCACCGGGCCGGGGAAGCCGTTGTTGCGCAGGTTGTCGAAGGTCGCCAGCGACCAGCCGGACTTGTCGGTGGCGCCGACCAGGGCGATGGACCGCGGGTTGAACAGCGCCCGCACGGCTTCCGCACTCATCGCGCCACCACCCGGAAGCACGGCAGCTCGGGCCCGTCCGCACCGAGGCGGGTGATCACCAGCTCCACCCGGTCCCCGATGCGCACCCGCCCCGCATCCGTGCCCGGCTCATGGGCCCCCAGTTTCAATTGAAACTGCGGGCCGACGATCCGGGTGAGCATCCGCGGGCCCTCGTCCAGGTCGACGAGCGCGACGGTGAACGGCGCCTGGTCGGCGAACTCGCCGAACGCCTTGTGCGCCACCGTCCAGGAGTAGACCGTGCCGCGGCCGCTCGCGGTGAACCAGTCGAGCCGGTCTCCGAAGCAGCCCGGGCACACCGAGCGCGGGTAGAAGACGGCGGCTTCGCAGTCCGCGCACCGCTGGATGCGGAGTTCGCCCGCGGCGATGCCGTCCCAGAACGGACGCGTCTCGGCGTCCGGGATGATCTGCACCATCGGTCAGCCCCTTCCCAGCACGATGGTCGACGTCGACGACAGCACCCCGCCGGTGCCGTGGGCCAGCGCCAGCTCGGCGCCGTCCACCTGCCGCGGCGTACCGGCGAAGTCGTGGCGCAACTGCCGGGTCGCCTCGATCAGCAGGAAGATCCCGTACATCCCGGGATGCGTGCAGGACAGGCCGCCGCCGTTGGTGTTCATCGGCGCCTCGCCGCCGGGCGCGGTGCGGCCGCCCGCGACGAACGCGCCCGCCTCGCCGGGCTTGCAGAACCCGAGCGATTCCAGCGTCAGCAGCACGGTGATGGTGAACGAGTCGTAGATCTCCAGCACGTCGATGTCGTCGTGCCCGACCCCGGCCATCTCCAGCGCCGCCGGGCCGGACCGGGCGGCGCCGGTGACGGTCAGGTCCGGCATGTTGGCGATGGTGTTGTGCGTGGTCGCCTCGCCGTGCCCGAGCACGATCACCGGCCGCGTGGCCAGGTCCGGCCACCGGTCCTCGGCCGCGACGACCAGCGCGCCGCCGCCGTCGGTGACCAGGCAGCAATCCAGCTTGCGCAGCGGTTCGCAGATCATCGGCGACGCCAGCACCTCGTCGACGGTGAGCGGATCCCGGTGGTACGCCTGGGGATTCAGCCGCGCCCATTCCCTCGTCGACACCGCGACCTCGGCGAGCTGCTCGCTGGTCACCCCGTGCTCGTGCAGGTACCGGTTGGCCGCCAGCGCGTAGGCGCCGACCGGCGTGGGCAGCCCGTAAGGCCGCTCGAACTGCTCGGTCAGCGTCGCCGGGCGCGGCTGGTTGCGGGACCGGTCGCTGCGCTGCGTGCTGCCGTAGGCGATCACCGCGACGTCGATGACGCCCGCCTCGATCGCCGCGGTGGCGTGGCCGAGGTGCGCCTCGAACGACGAGCCGCCGATGTTGGTGCCGTCCAGGTACCGCGGGCGCATGCCGAGGTATTCGGCCAGGGCCAGCGCCGGCGACCAGGACCAGCCGCCCGCGACGAACAGCGCGTCGACGTCGTCGCGCCGCAGACCGGCCTCGGTCAGCGCGGCCTTCGTCGCCTGCGCCTGCTGGGACAGCACGGTCAGGTGCGGGGTCTTGCCCAACTCGGATTCGGCCACTCCGACGATGGCCGCGCGACGCCGTGTCACTCCGCGATCCCTCCCAGCTTGACGTGGCCCTTGAGCAGGTTGCGGGCGATGGTGCGGCGCTGGATCTCGTCGGTGCCCTCGTAGATCCGCAGCAGCCGCAGCTCCCGGTACCAGCGTTCGATCGGCAGCTCGCGGGTGTAGCCCATGCCGCCGTGGATCTGCAGCACCCGGTCGACGACCTGGTTGGCCATCCCCGCGCCGTGCAGCTTGGCGATCGACGACCAGTGCCGCGCGTCCATGCCCTGCTGCACCCGCCACGCGGCGTGCAGGGTGAGCCACTTGGTGGACTCGATCTCGACCTGGGAGTCCGCGATCTGCCACTGGATCGCCTGGTACTCGGCGATCGGGCGGCCCATCGATTCGCGGATCTTGGCGTGGTCGATGGCCATCTGCAGCATCCGCTCCGCCGCGCCGATCGCCCGCGCCGGGATCATGTAGCGGCCCTGGCCGATCCAGCGCAGCGCCAGCGGGAAGCCCCGGCCGACCTCGCCGAGCACGTTCTCGGCCGGCACCCGCACGTCCTCGAACACCAGCGACGCCGGACCCCACTGGCCCATGGTCGGGATGGGTTCGGACTTCCAGCCCATGTCCCGGTCGACGAGGAAGCACGTCACGCCGTTGTCGGCGCTCGCGTCGGGGTCGGTGACGGCGAAGACCATCACGAAGTCGGCCTCGTTGCCGCCGGTGATGAAGGTCTTCTCGCCGTTGATCACCCAGTCGCCGCCGTCGCGGACCGCGCGGGTGCGGATGTTGCGGGCGTCGGAGCCCGCGCCGGGTTCGGTGATGGCGAAGCAGGACTTCCGCTCGCCGTCGATGGTCGGCACGAGGTAGCGCTTGCGCTGCTCGTCGTCGCCGGCGTAGAGGATGTTGTCGGCGCTGCCGCCGAAGGTGAACGGCACGAACGTCCGGCCGGCCTCCATCGCCAGGATCGCAGACATGACCGCGCCGAGGTTCATCCCGCCGTATTCCTCAGGCGTGTTGACGCCCCAGAAACCGGCCTTCTTCGCCTTGTGCTGGAGCTCGCGCAGCACGTCCGGGTCCACCGACGGTTTGCCGGCGCGCTCGTTGCGCAGCACCTCTTCTTCCAGCGGCCGCACTTCCCTGGTGATGAAGCTGCGGACGGTGTCGCGGATCTGCCGTTCCTCTTCGCCGAGTGCGAAGTCGACCATCGCGAAGTCCTTTCGACTCGGGCCCCGTCGCCCGGCGGCGACTTTCTAGAACCGCACTCTAAATACTTGGACGCCCCGCGACTAGCGTCCGTCCGTGGTAGCCATGCCGACGGCGGATTCGTTCTAGAATGTGATCCCACTACTCGAACACCGGTGGGCGGACGTTTCCCCAGGCCGGGCCCGTGAGTACTTTGTGCTGCCATAGCGACACGAAGTACGCACGGCCCCGACCAGGGCCGATCAGCACGACGGGAAGGTGGGCATGGCAGGCAAGACGAATCGCTCCAACGCCTGGCAGTGGAGCCGAACCGCGGAAACCCGCCGCGTGCTGCTGCAGGCCGCGCGCGAGGTGTTCACCGCGAAGGGGTTCGCCGAGGCCAGCGTGGCGGAGGTCGTCGAACGCGCCGGGTCCAGCGTCGGCAGCCTCTACCACCACTTCGGCGGCAAGACCGAGCTGTTCCTGGCGCTGTGGGAGGACCACCAGGCCACCCACGAGCAGAACGCGATCAGTTCCGTCGCCAAGGCCCGCGCCGGCGGCGAGGAGGACCCGCTGACGCTGTTCAACGTGGGCGCGCGGGCCTTCCTGGAGGGCTCGTGGGCGCGCCGCGACCTGGTGCGGCTGTTCATGGACGGCGACGGGCCGCCCGGGTTCGAGCTGATCCGCCGGACCCGCGGCCGCGAGTGGGTGCGGCAGAACGCGGTGCTGCTGGGCGCAGGCACCGACCCGGTGGACCGGGTGACCGTCGCCGTGCTGACCACGATCATCGGCGAGGCGGGCCGCGAGATCGCGACGTGCGCCAGCAAGCGGGAGGCGAACAAGGTCCTGGAGGCGACGCTGCGGCTGATCCGCCGTCTGGACCCGCTCCGCGACGAAGACGAGGAGGATTGATGGCCGAGACCAACGGCGCGGAACCGTTCTTCACCATCGACGGGGACCGGCTGGTGCCCGGCCCGCACGCGGGCAGCCCGTGGGCGCCGGACATGATGCACGGCCGGCTGTTCGGCGGACTGCTCGCCCGCGCCCTGGAGCAGGAGCACGCCGAGCCGGACTTCCACTTCACCCGGCTGACCGTCGACCTGTTCCGCAACACCAAGCTGGTGCCGGTCCGGGTGGAGACCCAGCGGGTCCGCGACGGCCGTCGCATCCGCGTCGCGGACGCGACGGTGTACGCCGGGGACGCCCCGGTGGCGCGGGCGAGCGCGGTGCTGCTGCGCCGCGGCGAGCAGCCGACCGAGACCGTCGAGCAGACACCGGCCTGGGACGTCCCGAGCCCTGAGGCGATCGGCTCGCCGCGCGCCCAGCCGTCGGGCTGGCCGCCGCCGTTCGACATCTGGATGCTCGACGCCGACGGCGAGCCCACCAGCTCCTGGAACGCCGACGGCCGGCGCCGCGCCTGGCTACGGGACAACAACGAGCTCGTGGCGGGGGAATCCCCATCGCCGTTCGTGCGGGTCGCGTTGGCGGGCGATTTCGCCAGCCCGCTGGCGAACTTCGGCACCCACGGCAAGCTGGAGTTCATCAACGCGGACTACACGCTGACGCTCAGCCGCCTCCCGCTGAGCGAAGCGATCGGCATCGAGGCCACGGGCCACCTCAGCGAGGACGGCGTAGCGGCGGCGAACTGCACGTTCCACGACACCAGCGGCCCGATCGGCTACTGCACCGTGACGGCGGTGGCCAACCCGGCCGCGAAATAACCGACGCGGCCCGTCCGCCGGCCGTGAGTCTTTTGGACGGCAATAGCAACCCAGAAGACTCACGGCCCCGCTCTTCCAGCCGACACGATCGTGGCAAATTAGGCTTCGCAGCAATGAAAACTGTCACACCGCCCCGAAACGATCTCCGCGCACTGCCACGCGGCAGCGAACCATCGTGATTCGTGGAAAGGCCAGGCCATGACTGTGGTAACAGCGGTTATCGACAACCAGCTCCGCTACGCACGGACGGATGCGGAAGTCAGTTCGCTGATCTTGGCCGCTCTGGCGGAGCAACACGATTGGGCGACTTTGTTCTACGTGTGGGATCGGCCGTGCCGTGAATCCGATGATGGTTCTCTGCACGAGTACCCGGGTAACCAGCTTCGGCTGGACGCCGATCCCGATTCGGGCTGGGGCGCGCTCAACTACGTCAACACTGCCGACGACTCCGAGCCACCCGGCGTTTGGAACAGCCTCAATCCCGCGCCACCGCTGGATGCGCCGACGATCTGGTTCGACCCGGGGACACCGACAGCGTTTCCCGCGTCCGCAGTCCTGCCGATCGATGCGATCCACGATGCCGTTGCGGAGTTCTGCCGCACCGGTCGGCGCCCCGCGTGCCTGCAGTGGCAGGGCGCTCGGTGGTCCTGAGATCGTGAGCGATGATGCTGGTAAGAACCGGATTTTTCACTCACGAACTCCGTCCCGGCTGCCAGCCGACGTGGTCTCGGTACTCGCCCCAGATCCGGGCTTCCGGGAGCTTTTCCAGGAAGTCAGTGGGGCCGTCGAAGTCCGGCATGTGGAGATAGGCCGCTCCGATTCCCGGTGGGTCGTGGGCGTCCGATCCCGCCGCTGCCGGGATTCCGCAGCGGGCCGCGAAATCTGCCGCCGCCTCGTTGTGATCCGGGTCGCTGATCTTGGCGTTGCAGACCTCCACCACATCGAGTGCACCGTGTTCGTGGAGTTCTCGCAGGCCCTCGGCACCGAGGCTGGTCCGGTTCGGGTCCAGCGGATGCGGCGCGTAGATCACGCCCCGCTGATCGCGAATTCGGCGCGCCACCTCGGGTAGCGGCAGGACGTACGGGATTCGCTCGGTCAGGAACAGGCCGATCACCTCGCCCGCGCGGGTGCGGATCTCCTCCCCGACCACGACCCGCGCGCCGATGTCGCGTGCCACGGCCTCCCACGCGCCGTCGAGGCTGTGGTGGTCCGTCACGCACACCACGTCGATCCGCTCCGCCGCCACCCGCTGCGCAATTTGCTCCACTGTGGACACCGCGTCGCCGGAGTGCACAGTGTGCAGGTGGCAGTCGACCCGGACCCAGCCCGGCGGGACGGGACCGGGGTCGGGCAGCCGCCAGCTCACCCCTCGCTCGGGACCTTGCCGTTGGTCAGCGCGTTCTCCCGCGCCTCCGCCACCAGGCCCGGAATCACGTCGTCGAGCTCGGCCGGGTCCCAGCGCTCGCCCTTGTCGACGCCCGGCCCGGCGATCCAGCCCTCCGCGACGCTGATCGAACCGCCGCGCACGTTGAACACCCGGCCGGTGATGCCCTTGGCCTTCTCGCCCGCCAGCCACACCACCAGCGGCGCGATGTTGTCCGCGTTCGCAACGTCGAACCGGCCTTCCTGCGCCCGGACCTGGCGCCCCAGGCCGTCGGTCATGCGGGTCAGCGCGGCCGGGGCGATGGCGTTGACCGCGATGCCGTAGCGCTCCATCTCGCGGGCCGCGATGACGGTCAGCCCGGCGATGCCCGCCTTCGCCGCGCCGTAGTTGCCCTGGCCCGGGTTGCCGTAGATGCCGGAGGACGAGGTCGTGTTGATCACCCGGGCGTCCACCTCCTCGCCCGCCTTGGCCTTGGCGCGCCAGTACGCCGCGGCGTGCCGCAGCGGGGCGAACGTGCCCTTCAGGTGCACGCGGATCACCGCGTCCCACTCCTGCTCGGTCATGTTGAACAGCATCCGGTCGCGGAGGATGCCCGCGTTGTTGACCAGCACGTTCAGGTCGCCGTAGTGCTCGACGGTCGACTCGACGAGCCGCTTGGCGCCCTCGAAGTCGGCGACGTCGTCGCCGTTGGCGATGGCCTCGCCGCCGGCCGCGCGGATCTCGTCGACGACCTCGCCGGCCGGCCCGGTGGAGGAGCCGGTGCCGTCGACCTCCGCGCCGATGTCGTTCACCACGACCTTCGCGCCCTGCCTCGCGAACTCCAGGGCGTGGCCGCGGCCGATGCCGCGCGCCGCGCCGGTCACGATGACGATCCGCCCGTCAACGATGCCGCCCATGCGTCCTCCCGGAAGCCGGTTTTTGGAGCCGTCTTCTAGAAACACTGCGAGTGATTCCCACCACTGTCAATGCCTTTTGCACAGATGGACGCTTCCTCGGCGGACCCAGATGAGAATACGGTTCTAGTATTGCCCGTTCGAGGAGGAGGCCCGGCCGTGGACGATCAGCTGCGCTACGCGTGGCGCGTGTTGTCCGTGGTCAGCATCGCCAGCGTGCTGACCGGGCTGGGCACCAGCTCGCTCAACGTGGCGCTGCCCGAGGTTTCCCGGCACTTCCAGGCCAGTTCGACCGCCGCGAGCTGGATGCTGCTGTCGTTCATGCTCGCCACGACCACGCTGATGGTCTTCTTCGGCCGGCTGGCCGACCTGTTCGGCCGCCGCACCATGTACCTGGCCGGGCTGGCCGTCTACACCGCCGCGAGCCTCGCGCTGGGCTTCGCGCCGACCGCCTGGACCGTGGTCGGCCTGCGCGTCGTGCAGGCCGCCGGCGGCACGATGCTGCTCGCCAACAGCGCCGCGCTGCTGACCACCGCCTTCCCTCGCCAGCACCTCGGCCGCGGCATGGGCATCTACATCGCGTCGTTCTCCGTGGCGCAGCTGCTCGGCCCGACGCTGGGCGGCTTCCTCAGCCACCGGTTCGGCTGGGAGTGGGTGTTCTGGAGCAACGTCCCGATGGGCCTGCTGTGCCTGCTCTGGGGCGCGATGGTGCTGCGCCCCGACAAGGGCCGGACCGGCGAACGCGGCGTCGACGCGCCAGGCAACATCCTGATCCTGCTCTGCCTGGGCAGCTTCCTGCTCGGGCTCTCGCAGATCGGCGAGCGCGGCCTCACCGATCCGCTGGTGCTCGGCTCGTTCGCGCTGTCTGTCGTGCTCGCGCCGGTGTTCCTGGCCGTCGAGCGGCGGCGCCGCAATCCCGCCGTGGACATCGGCCTGTTCCGCGATCCCGGCTATTCGTTCGGGCTCGCCGCGGGCCTGCTCAACACCATCGCGCGGATGGCCGTGCTGCTGCTGATCGCGCTGTTCTACCAGGCGGTGCAGGGCGACGACCCGGTGGCGGCCGGGCTGAAGGTCCTGCTGCTGCCGTTGACCACCATGATCGCCTCGACCGGATCCGGCCTGCTGCAGGGGCGGATGTCCACGCGCGCGATCGCGATCACCGGCGGCGTGCTGACCGCCGTCGGCCTGGTGGTGCTGGCGATCTCCGTCTCCCCCACCGTCCCCTATGGACCGATCGCCGTCGGGCTCGTGCTGCTCGGCACCGGATCGGGGCTGTTCATGCCCGCCAACGCCACCGCGGTGATGAACGGCCTGCCCCGCAACCGGGTCGGCATCGGCAACGCGATGCGGCTGACCGCGCAGAACATCGGGGTGATGGTCAGCACCGCGCTGGCGCTGGCGTTGATCACCGGCCCGCTGCCGGTGGAGCTGCGGGCCGACGTGTTCGCCGGGACGATCTCCGGGGTGTCCGGGCAGGCCGTCGACCAGCTCGTGCTCGGCTACCGGATGGCGCTGCTGACCATGACCGCGATCGCGGCGCTCGGGGTGATCGCGGCGGCGGTGCGCAGCCGTGCCCCCGAACAGCAGGCGTCGGCACCGGAACCCGCGCGCACCGACGAGCCCGCGCAGCGATCGCGGTGACCAGATCGTTCCGGTGTGCGGCGCGATCGTGCCTCCCGCCCGGGCGCGCGGACGACCAGACTCCTCAAGCGTGAACAAAGCACTCCTCGTCGTCGACGTCCAAGAGTCCTTCCGGCAGCGCCCGTTGTGGCGGGTCATCTCCAACCCCGGCATCGTCGAGCAGGTCAACCAGCTGGTGGCGCTGGCCCGCGCCGAAGGCGACCTGGTCGTCTGGGTCCTGCACAGCGAACCGGGCACCGGCAACGTGTTCGACCCGGTCAACGGCCACGTCCGGCTGCAGGACGGGCTCGCCCCGGCGGACGGTGAACCGCTGCTGACCAAGACCGCGCACAACGCGTTCACCACCACGAACCTGCACCAGACCCTCACGCAGCGCGGAATCCGGGAGCTGTCGGTGTCCGGGATCCGCACGGAGCAGTGCTGCGAGACGACGACGCGTGTCGCCTCGGACCTCGGCTACGACGTCACGTTCGTCACCGACGCGACGGCGACGAACCCGATCGCGCACCGGGACGCCCCGGCGGACCAGACGATCGAGGAGCTCCTGGCGGACCCGCGGACCCTGCACTCCGAGGACATCATCGCCCGCACCGAGTACGCCCTGGCGGGCCGCTTCGCGACGGTCCGCACCGTCGCGGAACTCACCGGCACCCAGGGATGACGGCGAACCCGCCTGCGGAGGCATTCGAGAACGCCCAATTTTAGGCAAAATCGGAAACCCGGCCCGGGGACGGTGTCCAATTTTAGGCAAAATCGGGAGCCGGACCCGGCCGGGTTGGATGTCCAATTTTAGGCAAAATCGGGATGTGCGCCCTCGTGGTGGTTCGGTGGCTCCGGGTGGTGGCGCGGATTGGGTAGGATGACCGGATCGTGAGCCGCGTTGTGTTCTTGCTGCTGCCGGGACTGCACCTGCTGGACCTGGCCGGGCCCGCGCAGGCGTTCTCCACCGCCGCAGGCCTCGGGCACCGCTACCAACTGTCGTACGTCGCGCAGGGCGACGAGGTGGTGAGCGCGCAGGGCTTGCCGCTGCACGCCGACACCAGCTGGCCCGCGCTGACCAGGGACGACCTCGTGCTCGTCCCCGGTTCGCGCGTGGCCGATCCGCCGCGTTGGCCGAAGCTGCACGCCGCGTCCGCCGAGCGGCTGCGCGCGCACCACGCCGCCGGCGGGACGGTGGCCAGCGTGTGCTCGGGCGCGGACGCCTTGGGGCAGGCCGGTCTCCTGCGGGGGCGCCGCTGCACGACGCACCACGACCTGCAGGACGAGCTCGCTCGCCGGTATCCGGCGGCGAGCGTGGTGCGCGACGTGCTGTTCGTCGAGGACGACCGGGTCATCACCTCCGCCGGGATCGCCAGCGGCATCGACCTGGCGCTGCACCTGGTCGCGACCAGGCACGGCCCCGGCGCGGCGGCGCGGGTCGCGCGCGGCATGGTCGTCTACGCCCGTCGCAACGGCGACGATCAGCAGGCCAGCGCGATGCTTCGGCACCGCTCGCACCTCAACGACGCGGTGCACCGCGTCCAGGACCTCATCGACGCCCGCTTCGCCGAGTCGCTCCCGCTCGCCGCGCTCGCCGCCGCCGCGGGCTGTAGCGAGCGCACCCTGACCCGCTCCTTCGTGCGCGCAACGGGGCTGACGCCCCTGCGCTACCAGCAGGTGCTCCGCGCGGAGCGCGCCGAGCACCTGCTCAGCCGGGGCGCGACGGCGGAGGCCGCGGCGCACGCGGTCGGCTTCGCCGACGCGCGCATGCTCCGCCGCCTGCGTTCCCGCACCTAGCGACCGTATATCCACAATGGACAATTTCGGCAGCGGGATGAGCGCGGCGGGATCAGATCCGGAGCTCCTTGAGCCGCTGGGTCGAGCGCCGGACCGCCCGGTCCGACGTCCTCCACCGCATCGGAGAGCTGTTCAGGTCGCCCTGCGGACCTAACGCCGCCAGCTGAACGGAAGCGGATGCGGAGCGAACGGACCGTTCACCTCAACACACGAAGCAAACGGACCGTTCACCTCAACACACGAAGCAAACGGACCGTTCACCCCAACACACGGAACGGACAGTCCGTTCACCTCACCCGGCGGGCGCCGCCTCCGGCGGCAGCGAGGCGGGGATCCGGCCGATCGCCGCGATGGACTCCACCACGAAGTAGATGCCGCGGAAGAACAGCAGGACGTCGCCGTGCACCAGCCTCATCCGGCGGTACATCAGCAGCCGCCCGGCGTCCTCGCCGGTGGTGATATCCCGCCAGGCGGCGGCGTCGGCGGTCAGCACGTAGTCCGCGTCCGGCTCGTCGCGGATCGACGCCTCGACGCAGTCGCCGTCGGCCCACTGCAGCCGCAGGTACTGCCCCGTTTCCGCGAGGCCGAGCGACCAGGACGACGAGTACGACCCGCGCGCCC
Source organism: Saccharopolyspora shandongensis (assembly GCF_900106995.1). Taxonomy (GTDB): domain Bacteria; phylum Actinomycetota; class Actinomycetes; order Mycobacteriales; family Pseudonocardiaceae; genus Saccharopolyspora; species Saccharopolyspora shandongensis. The sequence goes on along the minus strand of NZ_FNOK01000062.1, from coordinate 41,137 downwards.
GGTCGATCCACTCCCAGTAGCTCTCGAGCTTCGTCGCCCGGATCGCCTCGTCCGGCCCGCGGTCGACCACCTCGCGCGCCGCATCCGCCCACTGTGGACTGAACAGCCGCATGCTCATCCTCCCGCCAGTTCGGGCTCGATATTGTCGATCATCCGCTCGATGTCCGGCGCCAGGCCGATGCCGACGTCGGAGAGCTTCATGTTCAGCTGGCGGATCATCAGCCGCCGCACGTCCTCCGGCGACCAGCCCAGCGACTCCAGCGCCACCCGGCGGCTCGTCGCGCCGTTGATCGCCAGGATGGTGCGCAGCGTTTCGTGGATCTCCAGCAGCAGGCGGGGATCCTCGCGCACCGAGTCGCGCAGGAACCGCATCCCGGCCTGCACGTGGCGGGCCTCGTCGCGGCAGGTGGCCGTGAACCCCGCGTAGTAGCCGGGCAGGAAACCCCTGTTGCGGCAGTAGGTCAGGGTGATCTTCATGACCGACAGCGCCAGCACGCCCTCGATCCACAGGAAGTAGTTGGTGCCGTAGCGCACCCGCAGCGCCGGGTTCTCCGGGTCCGCGCGCAGCTCATCGGCCTGGTAGGCGAGCAGCCCGAACGGCCCGACGAACGTTTCGGCCACGTGGTGGAAGGACGCGTCCAGCACGTCCTGGATCGACTCGCCGGGCAGCCCGACCACCTCGCGGTAGAAGCGGTCGAAGAACACCGTGTGGCGGGCCTCGTCCTCGATCTGGCTGGACATGTAGATCTTCGATTCCTCGCTGCCGCCCAGCATGAACACCGGCAGCTCCACCTCGACCTGCCGCTCGCCGTGGTGGAATCCCGAGGAGATCGCGACGAACGCCTCCCGCTCGACCTCGGTCATCCGCTCGGTCCAGTCCGCCGTGTCGCGGGTGAAGTCGAGCTCGTAGACGTCCCAGCGCTGCCGCAGGTAGCGGCGGTAGAGGTCCAGGTAGCCGGGTAGTCGTTTCAGGTCGCGGTGCAGGTAGGCCAGCACGTCGTCGATGTCGACGCGGCCGAGGCCGGCCAGGTCGACGCGGTCCACCGCGTCCTGGGAAAGGTCGGTCATCTGCTCACCTCTCGGCTTTCTCGACGCCGGGCGCGACGTCCTCGCGGGCCTGTGGACGCCGCCACGGCCCACGGAACAGCAACATCACCGGCAGGAACAGCACCATGCAGACCAATGCGATCGACAGCCACGCCGACCAGCTGGTGGCGGCCACGACGCGCGGCATCAGGAACAGCACCAGCACCGCCATCACCCTGGTCAGGAACGAGAACACGCCCCACGCACTGCCCTGCAGCCGCGGATCGATGTCCTCGGTGTTCTCCGAGTAGTTCGCCATCCACGGCGCGTACGCGGCGCCCATGCCCGCGCCCAGCAGCGCCCCGGTGACCAGCAGCTGCCCGATGGAGATCGTGTCGCCGCCCATGAGCACCACGAGGTAGCCGGTCATCACCACCGCGACGACGGTGCCCACGGCGGTGATCGGCTTGCGCAGCTGCAACCGGTCGGAGAGCCGGCCGACGGCGATCAGCGTGCCGAGGTTGAGCACCCAGAACCCGCTCATCACGGCCGATGCCGAGGCCGCGCTGAGCCCGAAGCTCTGCGCCAGCATCGTCTGCCCGAACAGCGACAGCGTCAAGTAGAGCACCAGCCACACCGAGATGCCGACGACGTGCGCCCACATCGTGGTGTGGCCGAACAGGTCCCGCATCCGCACCGGCCGGTCGGTGTCGGCCGCGGCCAGCGCGCGCTTCTCGGTCTGCTGGATCTGCGCCCGCAGCTGCGGCGACAGATCGGCGATGTTGAACGCGATCACCAGCGAGATGACCAGCGAGACCACACCCATGATGACGAACTGCGAGCGCCACGAGTTGTCGAACAGCGGCAGCGTGAATCCGGCGATCACGGCGGCCAGGAAGTTCGCGCCCACCGGCCCCCAGGTCCAGAAGCCGAAGGCCTGCGCCCGGCCCATCCGCGGCGAGAAGTCCCGCACCAGCGGCGCGGTCGCGGCCATCACCACGCCGTCGAGCATGGACAGGAAGGCGCGGGCGACGAGCAGTTCGCCGGGCGTGCTGACGAGCGTCATCGCGAAGCACATCAGCGCGGTCAGCAGCATCAGCGGGACCAGCACCCGCACCCGGCCGAACTGGTCGGTGAGCCGCCCGCCGATCATCGCCGCGATCGCCCCGGCGATCAGCGCCAGGGCCGACACCGAGCCGTAGGTGATCAGGCTCATGTGCAGGTCTTCCAGCAGCAACGGCACCACGGGGACGATCTGCCCCTCGTAGGAGCCGATGAGGCTGGCCAGCACCGCCATGGACAGGATGCGCATCCGGCGGGATCCGGTCGGATACTCCGAGAGTTCACGAACGTACGAGAGCCCCATTGCTCCGCCCTTCCGCGACCGGCTGTCGGCCTACCCCCACATCCGGCTCGGCCCGAGCCGCAACCCTAGAATTTCGCTCTAAAATTCGTCGACCGATCAACAGGGTCGGAGCGATCTTCCCCCAGTGTCAAGGGTTTCGGGCACATTCCCCCCGAACGTCGAGGAGGACCGCGGCGAACGACCGGCCGTCAGCCGCCGTCGCGGATGGTGGCGATCAGGTGGTCGACGAAGAGCCGGACCGGGGCCGGGAGCCGGCGCTGGGCCATCGTCTGGATCTGGAGGTTGCGCTGCAGCAGCTCCGGGTTCGTCAGCGGGATCGCCACCAGGCCCTCCGCGTCGAGGCGGCGGCGCACGCTCAGCCGCCCGGTGAGGGTCACGCTGCCGGAGAGCCGCGCGAAGCTGTGCAGGGCGATCGTGTGGTTGCTGACGAAGACCGGGTCGAACTCCAGGCCCTCCATGCTGCAGCAGATGTCGAACAGCTGCCGCAGCGTGGTGCCCTCCTCCATCAGCGCCAGCGGATACGGCAGCAGGTCGGCCAGCGCGGCTTCCGAGCGATCGGCCAGCGGGTGATCGGCGCGGACCAGGGCCCGGATGTCGTGGCGCTCGGAGTGCTCGACGCGCACGCCCTTCTCCGGCGCCGTGCTGAAGGTGACCGCGACGTCCGCGGTGCCCTCGCCGACCTCCCGGGTCGCCGCGGCCGGGGTGGTGACGTGCAGCCGGAACCGGACGCCGGGGTGCTCCACGCGGAAGGAGGCCATCGCCTCCGGCAGGAAGTCCTGGGCGAAGCCCTCCGAGCTGACGACCTTCACCGTGCTCCGGTGCGACTGGTGCAGCTCGCGCATCTCGGCGAGGACCTGCTCCTCCTCGCGCATCCGCCGCCGCGCGTAGGCGGCCAGCATCTCGCCGGCCTCGGTGAGCACCATGCCGCGCGGCTGCCGCTCGAACAGCGGCATGCCCGCCTCGTTCTCCAGCTTCGCCACCTGGCGGCTGATCGCCGAGGTCGCCACGTGCAGCCGCTCGGAAGCCTCCCGGATCGATCCGGTGCGAGCCACCTCCAGGAAGTACCGGAGCTGGTTCATCGGGCGAAAGCCGGGCGGCCGCGGGACATGGCCGGGACGCTACCGCACCCGCCGCGCGGGACGGCGCCGGCCGGGGCGCGGCGGACTGTTGACATGCGGCCGGTTCGGCACGACGCTGAGCACCGTCAACCGACTAGTCGGTATGTTTCGGGCGAGTGGCGGGAGCCGAGATGGACGTGGTCAGCTACCTGGCGGATCTCCGAGCTCGACAGCAGCGCAGCTGGCCGCGGGACGTGCCCCGCGACGTGACCTACCCGCTCGGCGAGGTGCCGGTGACCGACCACCTGCGGCACTGGGCCCGGCACGAGCCGCAGCGCCCCGCGATCGTCTTCTACGGCCGTGAGATCACCTACGCCGAGCTGGACGAGGCGTCCGACCGGTTCGCGGGCTGGCTGGACGGCGCGGGCGTGCGCGCGGGCGACCGGGTGGGCGTGCTGCTGCCGAACTGCCCGCAGTTCGTGATCGCGATGATGGGCATCCTCAAGCTCGGCGCGGTGCACGTGCCCGTGAACCCGATGTTCCAGCAGCACGAACTCCGCTACGAGCTCACCGACGCCGGCGTCGAGGTGCTCGTAGCGAGCACCGACCTCGTGCCGCTGGTGGAGCAGATCCGGGCGGAGACACCGCTGCGCGAGGTGCTGGCGACCTCGCCCGCCGACCTGCTGCCCGCCGAGCCCGTGCTGCCGCTGCCGGAGGCGCTGCGCACCGACGCGACGGGCAGCCAGTGGTCGCAGATCGGCGCCAGCCCGCGCGCCGAGCGACGCGAGGTGGACCTGGACGCGCTGGCCGCGCTGAACTACACCGGCGGCACGACCGGGCTGCCGAAGGGCTGCGAGCACACGCAGCGGCACATGCTCTACACCGCGGTGACCGCCGGCGCCGCGCGACCGCCGCGACGGACCGCCGAACCCGACGTCTACCTCTGCTACGTGCCGATCTTCTGGATCGCCGGGGAAGACATGGGGATCCTCGTCCCGCTCGTGCACGGCGGCACGGTCGTGCTGCTCGCCCGGTGGGACGCCACCGCCGTGCTCGACGCCGTCGAGCGCTACCGCGTGACCGACATGATCGGCACCGTGGACAACTACGTCGAGCTGATGGAGCACCCCGGCTTCGCCGCCCACGATCTGTCCAGTTTGGACAACGCGCGGTCGATGTCGTTCGTCCGCAAGCTGACGCCCGACCTGCGGCGGCGCTGGGCGGCGGCGGTCGGCGAGCACAGCGTGCTGCGCGAGGCGTCCTACGGCATGACCGAGACGCACACTGCCGACACCATCACCTACGGCTTCTCCGACGACGACCGGGACCTGCGCTCGGAGCCGGTGTTCTGCGGGCTTCCGGTGCCCGGCACCGAATTCATGGTCGTCGATGCCGAAAGCGGCGAGCCGGTGCCGATCGGCGACCGCGGCGCGATCGCGATCCGCACGCCCTCCCTGCTCACCGGCTACTGGAACCGCCCGGAGGCCAGCGCCGAGGCGCTGCGCGACGGCTGGCTGCGCACCGGCGACGTCGGGATGGTCGACGAGGACGGCTGCCTGCACTTCCTCGGCCGCAACAAGGAGATGATCAAGGTCAGCGGCATGAGCGTCTTCCCGTCGGAGGTCGAGGCGCTGCTGGCCCGCCACCCGGAAGTGCTGGGCGTGGCGGTGGTGCCGATGCCGCACCGCGCCAAGGGCCAGCTGCCGCTGGCCTACGTCCAACCGGCCCCGGGAACCGGGCTGACCGCGGAGGCGCTGACCGGGTGGGCGCGGGAGAACATGGCCTCGTACAAGGTGCCGCGCTTCGTGCTGGTGCCGGAGCTGCCGATGACCGCGACCGGGAAGATCAAGAAGGGCGATCTGCTGGAGCGGGCCCAGCGCCTCGCGGAGAGCTCCTGACCGTCAGCCGCCCAGCACCTCGATCCGCGGCGGGGTCCAGCCGCTGACCCGCATGAACGTCTTGATCGCCGCGCTGCTCGGGGCGAGCCGCGCGGCGGTGTCGCGCAGCGCGACCGCGACCGGATTCGCCAGGAACGGGCCGAAACGCCCGGCCCAGTACGAGGCCCGCGCGATCTGCTGGGTGCGGGGACGGCGCTCGGCGTCGTAGTGCGTCAGGGCCTCGGCCACGTCGTCGAACCGCGCGCAGGCGGCGACCAGCACGACGGCGTCTTCGAGCGCCTGGCAGCCGCCTTGGCCGAGGTGCGGGGTCATGGCGTGCGCGGCGTCGCCGAGCAGCGCCACGTTCCCGTTCGCGTACGACCGCAGCCGGCCGCCCAGGTGCCGGATGTCGTTGCGCAGCACCGCTTCCGCCGGGGTGGCGTCGATCAGCTCCGGGATCGGCGGGTGCCAGGACTCGAACTGCGCCCGGAGGAACGCTCGCTCATCGGGGTTGCGGGCACCTTCCGGTGCTGGCATCGCGACGTACCAGTACATCCGGCCGTCCACCAACGGCACGATGCCGAACTCCCGGCCCCTCCCCCAGCTCACACCGATCTCGGTCAGGTCCCGGCGCTCGCAGATGGCGCGCCACGCGGCGAAGCCGGTGTAGCGGGGGCGCGGCGCGTCCGGCCAGTACTGCGCGCGGACCTGGCTGTTGATGCCGTCGGCACCGACGACGAGATCGGCGGGCGGCAGGTCGAGGCCCGGCACCGCACCGTCCCGGCCGACTGCGGTCACTCGGGCCCCGGTGTGCAGGCAGTCCGCGGGGAGCTCGTCCAGCAGCATCCGGTGCAGCTGGGCTCGGTGCACGCCCAGCATCGGCCTGCCGAGCTCCCGCTCGATCTCCGCGCCGTCCAGCCTGCTGAGCCACCGGCCGTCGCTGGAGCGCATCCCGGCGGACTCCTGCGGCTTCCCCAGCTCCCGGACCCGCTCGCCGAACCCGAGCGCCTCCAATGCGCGCAATGCGTTGGGCCACAGCGTGATTCCCGCCCCGATCGCGCCGATCTCGGCGGCCTGCTCGACCACCACCACCCGCCAGCCGGTCCGGTGCAGGCCGACGGCCGCAGCCAGCCCGCCGATCCCGGCACCGATCACAGTCGCGCTTCGCACCACCTCACGCTACGCCACGCCCGGCGCGGCCGTTGCCGATCCGGCAACGCTGCCTTGTCTTTTTGCTGCTGGTCATGCGGCGTTCCGCGTGGTTGAGTCTTGCGAATCCAGGGCGCGCATCCGGCGCGGAAAACCCTTGGTGCGCAAGCGAATGCGGGAGGACATCGCGGTGAGCCGGGAAGTGGCGGTCGAACGGGCGACGCAGTACTACGACTCCGGCGCGTTCCGCTCGGACCTCGCGCGGCGGGTCGCTTTCCACACCGAGAGCCAGGACCCGCAGCGCGCCGACGTGCTGCGGCAGTACCTCGCCGACGAGATCGCGCCCGCCGTCGAACGGCTCGGCTGCACCGCGCGCATCGTCGACAACCCGGTGCCCGGCGGCGGTCCGTTCCTGATCGCCCACCGGCACGAGGACGACGCCCTGCCCACGCTGCTCACCTACGGTCACGGCGACGTCGTGCTGGGGCACGACGCGCAGTGGCGCGACGGGCTGGACCCGTGGCGGATCACGGTCGAGGGCGACCGCTGGTACGGCCGCGGCACCGCCGACAACAAGGGCCAGCACACCATCAACCTCGCCGCGCTGGAGCAGGTGCTCGAAGCACGCGGCGGCAGGCTCGGCTTCAACCTCAAGATCCTGCTCGACATGGGCGAGGAGACCGGATCGCCGGGTCTGAGCGAGGTCTGCGCGGACCTCGCCGACGATCTCGCCGCCGACCTGCTCATCGCCTCGGACGGCTGCCGGCTCTCGGCGCAGCGGCCGACGCTGTTCCTCGGTTCGCGCGGCGCCGTCAACTTCTCGCTGCGCGCGAACCTGCGCGACAGCGCCTACCACTCCGGCAACTGGGGCGGCTTGCTGAGCAACCCCGCCAGCATCCTGGCCAACGCGCTGGCCAGCATGATCGCCCCCCGGGGGGCCGTGCGGGTGGAGGGCCTGCGGCCCGCACCGATCCCGGCATCGGTGCGGGCCGCGTTGGCCGACATCACGGTCGACGGCGGCCCGGGCTCCCCCGCGATCGACGCCGACTGGGGCGAGCCGGGGCTGACGCCGAGCGAACGTGTATTCGGCTGGAACACCCTGGAGGTGCTGGCGTTCACCGCGGGCACCCCGCAGGCGCCGGTCAACGCCATCCCCGGCACCGCCGAGGCGCACTGCCAGCTCCGGTTCGTCGTCGGCACCGACTGGCAGGACGTCGAGCGGATCGTGCGCGCGCACCTCGACGACCACGGTTTCCCGATGATCGACGTGGAGGTCACCAGCAGCGTCGCCGCCACCCGGCTGGACCCGGAGGACGAATGGGTCCGCTGGGCGCTGGAGTCGCTGCGGCGCACCACCGACGTCAAGCCGGCGCTGTTGCCGAACCTGGGCGGCACCCTGCCCAACGATGCCTTCGCCGACGTGCTCGGGCTGCCCACGATCTGGGTCCCGCACTCCTATCCCGCCTGCGCGCAACACGCGCCGAACGAGCACCTGCTGGGCACCGTCGCACGCGAGTCGCTGGCGATCATGGCCGGCCTGTTCTGGGACCTCGGCGACCTCCGCCACTGATCCCCCGCGGCTGCGGCGATTTCGCGCGAAATCGCCCATCGCCCCGCACGGATATCGCCGATTTCACGCGAAATCGCGCTCCTGCCTGAAGACCTGGAGACCGTGATGGCCACTTCTACCGCGGCGGCGACGTCGCACAAACCGTTCCGGGTGATCGCGGCCGCCTCGATCGGCAACGCCCTCGAGTGGTACGACATCGCGGTCTACGCGATCTTCGCGACGGTCCTGTCGAAGGTGTTCTTCCCGGCGCAGGACGAGACGGTGTCGCTGCTGCTGACGCTGGGCACCTTCGGCGTCTCGTTCCTGATCCGGCCGATCGGCGCGGTGGTGCTCGGCGCCTACGCCGACCGCGCCGGGCGCAAGGCGTCGCTGACGCTGTCGATCCGGCTGATGGTGCTGGGCACCGCGATCATCTGCCTGATGCCCTCGTACGAGACGGTCGGCCTGGTCGCGCCGATCGGCATCCTGCTGGCACGGCTGATCCAGGGCTTCTCGGCGGGCGGCGAGTTCGGCAGCGCCACCGCCTTCATGGTCGAGCACATGCCGGGCCGGCGCGGATTCGTGGCCAGCTGGCAGTTCGCCAGCCAGGGCCTGAGCACGCTGGTGTCGGCCGGGATGGGCGTGCTGCTGACCACCACGCTGAGCCCGGAGCAGCTGGAGTCGTGGGGCTGGCGGATCCCGTTCGCGGTCGGCCTGCTGGTCGGCCCGGTGGGCTACTACATCCGGCGGTTCGTCGACGAGGCACCGGAATTCACCGCGACGCAGACCGCCGAGCCGCACTCGCCGGTGCGCACCGTGTTGCGCACCCAGAAGGCCCGGATCCTGCTGGTGGTCGGCGCGCTGCTGGTCTCCACGGTGCTCAACTACACGATCACCTACATGCCGACATACGCGATCAAGCAGCTCGGCCTGCCCGCGTCGACCAGCTTCGCGGCCACCCTGGCCACCGGCATCGTGCTGACCGTGGTGACACCGCTGGCCGGGCACCTGTCGGACAAGATCGGCCGGGTGAAGCTGATGGGCGTGTTCGCCGCGCTGATCCTGCTGCTGATCTACCCGATCTTCGCGACGCTGGTGGCGTTCCCCGGATTCGGCGTGATGGTCGGCATGATGCTGCTGATCGGGCTGCTGAAGGCCTGCTACTTCGGGGCGCTGCCGGCCCTGATGTCCGAGCTGTTCCCCACCGAGACCCGGGCGACCGGCATGTCCATCGGCTACAACATCGGGGTCAGCGTGTTCGGCGGGTTCACGCCGTTCATCAGCACGTGGCTGATCGGCCTCACCGGCACCAGCCTGGCCCCGAGCTTCTACCTGATGTTCGCGGCAGCAGCGAGCCTCCTCAGCCTGCTGGTGATCCGCCGCCGCCTCGGCCTCCGCTGACGCGCTTCGTGAGTGACCGTCGAGCCGTGCGTACTTTGTGTTGCCATAGCAGCTGTTTTGGATGTCGTGGGGTGACGTGTGGTAGCGCGAGGTTTGTCTTTGAAGCGGCGCAGCCGCTTAGCCCACGCTCGCAACTCGCACCGCCGCGGGTTCTCAGGTGTCTTCTCGCGAGGACAGCCCCGACGTGGTGAATTGGTCATTCATGATGTCGGGGATCCCACAGCGAGAAGGCGACCGTAATTCCCGCAGGGGGGCCGCCACCCGCACCGCCACGCAGAGCAAGTTCGGAAACAGCCTCTATAGCAGCACAAAGTACGCACGTCCCCATGCCCGCAGCCTCAGCCACTCGCGAGGTCATTTGCGCAGCAGGCGTTCTCGGAGGGACGTCAGGGTGTTCCGGGTTTCCACGGCTTGGGTTTCGTGGAGGGTCGCCACCCCGTGGACGAGGAGGTCCGTCAGGGTCAGCGCCGAGGTCGATTCCGCCGCGACCCGGCCCGCTCCGCCCGCCGCGTAGAGCGCCACGTCCAGTTGCGGGGCGAACTGCTTGGCCAGGCGGCGTTCCGAGATCAGGATCCGGCGCGCGCCGACCACCTGGGCGTGGTCGAGCAGCACCTCCAGCTCCGGCAGGGCGCGCCCCGGCAGGTAGATCACGACGACGTCGTCGCGGCCCAGCAGCAGCAGGTCGTCGGCGAGCCGGAAGCCGGTGCTGCCGACGAACCGGGCCCGCCGCCCGAGCCGGTTCAGCCGCAGCGCCAGGTGCCGCGCGCCGAGTTCCGAGCCGCCGACACCGAATGCCATCACCTCGCGCGCGTGGGACAGCAGGCTCACCGCCGTCCGCACGTCTTCGAGCTTCAGCGCGGCCAGGGTGTTCTCCAGCTCATCGCGGGCCTCGGTGAACACCGTGGCCATCGCCCGCTCCAGGTCCGGGCCGATGCTGGCCAGCCGCTGCTCCAGGCGGGTCGCCGGCGCCACCGTGGTCACCAGCGCCCGCCCGGCTTCGCGCTTGAGCTCCGGCAGCCCGCTGTAGCCGAGCTTGCGCGCGGTGCGGACCACCGTCGCGTCGCTGGTGCCGGTGTGCTGGCCGAGTTCTTCGGCGGTGGCGAAGACCAGCTGTTCCTGCGGCATGTTCAGCAGGTAGCGCGCCACCTTCTGCTCCGCGCGGGACAGCCCGTCGAGGCGCTCCTGCACCCTCGCGCGGAGGTCGTCGACACCCGCCTCGCTGCTGACGCACCGCGACGACTTCGCCATCGACGTCGAGACGACGCCCAAGGCGCACGGCTGGGTGTACCCCGAGGACGGGATCCTGGTGCACGGCAACCACTACCAGGCCTTCATCCCGCCGCAGCTGGCCGCCGACTACCGGCCCCGGCCGGTGGACTCCCTGTACCGCGTGCCCCGCATCCGCACCGGGCTGCGCCAGGCGCGCACCGCGTCCGGCGGCGATGCCGGGCGCAAGGCGATCAAGGACGCCTTCTCCGATCACTTCGGCTACCCGGAATCGGTGTGCACCCACCCCGACGAGCGCACCGACGAGATCCGCCAGTGGTCGACCGTGCTGCACAACTGCATCGACCTCACCGCGGGCGAGTACTACGTGGCCGCGGGCAACCCGTGCACCGAGGAGTACCAGCTGCTGCCGTGGAACCTCTACGACGGACCGGGCGGTGACGGCTGATGCGAAGATGCCTCGCCTTGCTCTCCGTCGGGTTGCTGGCCGGCTGCGGCAGTTCCGCGCAGCTCGGCGCGGTCCAGCTGGTGCCGAACACGCCGCCGGCGGTCGCGCCGGCCGGCGATATCACCTGGTTCCTGGACTCCGAGCCGCTCACCCTCGACACCGACTACCACGGCGCCACCACCGAGGACACCGTGGTGGCCAACCTCTGCGACCGCCTCTACCAGCTGCAACCGGACCTCACCGTCCGCCCGTGGCTGGTCGAGGAACCGGCGATGCCGGACCCGACGACGTTCGTCTACCGGGTCCGCGACGGGGTCCGGTTCCACGACGGCAGCGCGGTCACCGCCGAGGACGTCGCGTTCAGCCTGCGGCGGCACGCCGAGGACGGCAACGACGAATCCGACGAGTTCGGCAACGTCGAGTCCATCGACGTCACCGGCCCGATGGAAGTGACCGTGCGGCTGGAAGAACCGGACGCGCAGTTCAAGTACCGGATGGCCGGCGACGCCGGGATCGTCCTCAACGCCGAGGTGGTGAACCGGCTCGGCCAGGACTTCGGCAGCCCCGGCCGGCCCGACGCGTGCAGCGGCCCGTACTACCTGGACCGCTGGGACGCCGGGGCGAGCCTGACCATCAAGCGGTTCCCGGACTACTGGAACCCCGAGCTCCGGCCGCTGACCGAGAGCATCCGGTTCGTCTGGGGCGACGAGTGGGCGGCGGTCAACAGCCTGCGGACCGGCGCCGCCGACGGCGCCTACCTCGACGACCCGAGCATGGCGCCGGCGCTGAGCACCAGCCCGGAACTGTCCCTCCACTTCGGACTCACCACGTCGGCGTGGCAGCTCATCCCGACCGACCGCGGGCCGATGGCGGACGTCCGGCTGCGCACCGCGCTGTCGCTGTCGCTGGACCGCCAGGGCATGGCCGAGGCTGCGTTCCGCGGCGCCGCCGAACCGTGGAAGCTGCCGGTCGGCGCGGGCACGTTCGGCACCGGCAAGGAGCTGTTCGAGCAGGCCTACCAGCAGATCCGCGACGTCCCGATCCGCCCCGGCGAGCAGGACCTGGCGCGGGCCCGCGACCTGGTGCGGGAGGCGGGGCCGCCGGCGGAGCCGATCGTGGTGGCCAACGACGGCACCGCCGTGGGCAACGTGCTGGCCAACGGCGTCCGCGACGCCGGGCTGAAGCTGGGGCTGCCGGTGGAGATCCGCACCGTGCCGCCCGCCCAGTTCTCGGAGCTGTTCGCCTCGCCGGAGGCGCGGGCCGGCGTCGACCTGATCGTCAACGACTGGTACCTGTCCAAGCCCGACGGGCTGGGCATGTACGACAACGTGCTGCCCGACAGCGTCAACAACTACCTGGACTTCCGCGACGAGCAGTACGAGAGCACCTTCGCCTCGGCCGCCGCCACCTACGATGACCTGCAGCGCGCCCGGCAGGTCATCCGGCTGCAGGACGAGTACCTCGGACACATGCTGTCCATCCCGCTGGTGATGGCCCCGACGACGCTGGCGATGAGCAACCGGCTCACCGGCGCGCCGGTCTCCAGCGCCTACCTGACCTATCCGTGGGCGGCCGATCTCGGGAGGCGGTCTTGATCGCGCTGATGCGTTGGCTCGGCCAGGTGGTGATCACGCTGCTGGTCGCGTCGTTCCTGATCTTCGCCGCGATGTACCTGGCGCCCGGTGACCCGGCGACGGTGCTGGCCGGCGGCGCGGAGAACGCCAGCGAGGAGACGCTGGCCGCGATCCGCGCGGAATACCACCTGGACCAGCCGTTCCTGGTGCAGTACGTGCTGTGGCTCGGCGGCGTCGTGCGCGGCGACCTCGGCCGGTCGTTCGTCTACGGGCAGGACGTCGGCTTCCTGATCGCCACCCGGCTGGAGACCACGGTGTGGCTGGCGCTGTACGCGGCGGTGCTGACCATCGCGATCGGCGTGCTGCTCGGCTCGCTGTCGGCGGTGCGCCGCGGGCCGCTGGACTCGGTGGTGTCGGCGACGACGGCCATGCTGGCCGGGATCCCGCCGTTCGTCGCGGCCGTCGGGCTGATCGCCGCGTTCGGCGTCGGGCTGGCCTGGTTCCCGGTGACCGGCGCCGGCGAGGGCGTGCTCGGCAGGCTGCACCACCTGACGCTGCCGGCCGTCTCCTTGGCGGTGGTGTCGCTGGCGACCATCACCCGGGTCACCCGGCAGTCCATGGTGGACATCCTGGTGCAGGACCACGTCCGGGTCGCCCGCACCCGCGGCATCCCGGAGCGGCTGGTGATCGGCCGGCACGTGCTGCGCAACGCGGTCGGCCCGATCGCCACGATGGCGGGCATGATCACCGCGAGCCTGCTGGCGGGCACGGTGGTGGTGGAGTCCGTGTTCGGGCTCAGCGGCGTGGGATCGCTGCTGGTCAACGCCATCAACACGAAGGACTTCCCGGTCACGCAGGCGGTTCTGCTGTGCATGGTGCTGGCGTACGTGGTGACGACCGGGCTGACCGAGCTGGTGCAGCACGTCGCCGATCCGCGGCTGCGCCGGGCCCGGCGCGCGGGTGTCCCACGACAGGCAGGAGCGGCGGCATGACACTGTCCGGATCACTCGTCGCCGACGCCGCGGTCGCGTCCGGGCGACGGCGCAACGGCCCGCTGTTCTGGGGCGCCGCGGGCGTTCTCGCGGTCCTCGGGCTGGCCGCGCTGGCCGCGCCGCTGATCGCGCCCTACGACCCGACGGCCACCGATTTCGACTCGATCCTCGCCCCGCCGGGCATCGAGCACCTGCTGGGCACCGACCAGCTCGGCCGCGACATCCTGTCCCGCATCCTGCATGGCGCCCGCACCAGCCTGATCGCGCCGCTGGGTGTCCTGGCCATCGCGCTGCTCCTCGGCCCGGTGCTGGGCGTCGTCGCGGCGTGGCGCGGCGGCTGGCTGGACGCGGTGGTCGCCCGCGCGACCGATGCGCTGATCGCCTTCCCCGGCCTGCTGTTCGCGGTGCTGACCATCGCGGTGCTCGGCACCGGTGTCGCGGCGTCGGTGCTGGCCCTGGGCCTGGCGTATTTCCCCGCCGTCGCCAAGATCACCCGCAGCGCCGCGCGGGCCGAGCGGCAGCGCCCGTACATCGAGGCCTACCGGGTGCAGGGCATGGGCGGCGCGGCGATCTGCCTGACCCGGTTGCTGCCCCGGGTGATGCCGATCGTGCTCGGCTACGCGGTGGTGCTCTTCGGCGATGTGCTGATGGCGCTGGCGAGCCTGAGCTACCTCGGCTTCGGCTCGCAGCCGCCGTCGTCGGACTGGGGCCTGATGGTCGCCGAGGGCCAGTTCGCGATGCTCGAAGGCGCGATGGCCCCGACGCTGGTGCCCGGCGCGATGATCGCGATCGCGGTGGTGGCGTTCAACATCGTCGGCGTGCGGATCGCCGACCGGCTCGGCAGGGTGGACCAGTCATGAGTAGCCCTGTGCCAACCCCAGCCCTCCTCAACCGCACCCCAGGGGACCGTGACGCAAACCAGCCACGAGAAACCACGCAACGGGAGATCGGGCTGAACGCAACCACCACTGTGAATCGCGGAGAGGCGGACCAGTCATGAGCCTGGCAGAACTCCGAGATCTGACCGTGGGTTTCCCCGGCAGGCCGATCCTGCGCGGCATCGACCTGCGCGTCGAGGCGGGCGAGGTGGTCGGGCTGGTCGGCGAGTCCGGTTCCGGCAAGTCCACCGCCGCGATGAGCATCGCCGGCGCGCTACCGGCTTCGGCCGCGGTATCCGGACAGATCACAGTGGACGGTCGGGACGTGCTGGGCATGTCCCCGGCGGAGCTGCGGGAGCTGCGGACCCGCAAGGTCGGCGTGGTGCAGCAGGAACCGCGGGCGGCGTTCAACCCGGTGCGCCCGGTCGGGCACTTCCTGACCGAGCAGCTGCGCACGAATCTCGGCTGGCCCCAACAGGATGCCGACGACCGGGTGGTGGGCCTGATGCGCGAGTGCGGGCTGCGGGAACCCCAGGCCATGCTCGCGCGGTATCCCCACGAGTTCTCCGGCGGCATGCTGCAGCGGCTGGTCATCGCCGCGGCCCTCGCGCCGGAGCCGGAGCTGCTGATCGCGGACGAGGCGACCAGCGCCCTGGACGTCACCACGCAGGCCGAGATCATCGGGATCCTGAGCCGGGCACGCGCCGATCGAGGGCTCGGGATCCTCTTCATCACGCACGACCTGCCGCTGGCGGCGGCGTTCTGCGATCGCGTGGTGGTCCTGCGCTCCGGCGAGGTGGTCGAGGAGCAGGGCGCGCGCGAGCTGTTCGCCGCGCCCAAATCCGCCTACGCCGCGGAGCTGCTCGCCGCTGTTCCGGTGCTGGACGAGGACGGAGTCGACGCATGACGCTCGAAGTGACCGGCCTGCGCAAGTCGTTCGGCCAGACCCGCGCGGTCCACGACGTGTCGCTGACCGTGCCCGATGGCGGTTCGCTAGGCCTGGTGGGCGAATCCGGTTCCGGCAAGAGCACGATCGCCCGCATCCTGGCCGGCCTGGAACGACCCGACGGCGGCGAGATCACCTTGGACGGCGCGCCGGTCGCCACCCGGCCGCGCACCGGCCGGGCGCGGCTGGCCAGGGCGAAGGCGATCCAGCTGGTGTTCCAGGACCCGTACCTCTCGCTCGACCCGGCGGTCCCCATCGGCCGCTGCCTCGACGCGGTGCTCCGCCTGCACGGCTGGTCGGATCGGGCCGCGCGGCAAGCCCGGGTCGGCGAGCTGCTCGACCAGGTCGGCCTGGACGCGGCGAAGAGGCATGCGCTGCCGCGGGAACTCAGCGGCGGCCAGCGGCAACGCGTGGCGATCGCGCGGGCCGTCGCGGTGCGGCCGAAGCTGCTGATCCTCGACGAAGCGGTGTCCGCGCTGGACGTTTCGGTGCAGGCGCAGATCCTGCGGCTGCTGGCCGAACTCCGGCGCGAGACCGGCACGGCCCAGCTGTTCATCAGCCACGACCTGGCCGTCGTCAACGAGGTCACCGACACGATCGCGGTGCTGCTGCGGGGCCGCCTCGTCGAAAGCGGCACCACCCGCGACGTCCTGCGCGCACCGGAGCATCCGTACGTGCAGCTGCTCAAGGATTCGGTGCCCCGGCCGGGCTGGAACCCGGCGGACATCGCCGCCCGCCGCGCCGAACTCCCGGAGCTGGCAGGCTGATTTCGCGGCGGTTGTCGGTCCCGGCCGGTATAAAGGATGGCCGGTGATCCGCGAGTCACCGATTCCGCAGATCAAATGCCGCGAGCGTGCCGGGGTGCCATGACGCCCCGGCACGCTCGCGGGCGCGCGGAATCGGTGTCGCGGGCATCCGGAACCAATGCCTTTCGCACGGTTGGAGAAGCAGCGCAGCATGAGCCCGGATCCGTCCGAACGCATCAACTCCGAAACCGCCGAGCCGCGGCGGGCCGCCGACAGCCACGACGTGATCGAAGTCCGCGGGGCGCGGGAGAACAACCTCCGCGACGTCTCGCTGGACATCCCCAAGCGGCGGCTCACGGTGTTCACCGGTGTCTCCGGTTCCGGCAAGTCCTCGCTGGTGTTCGGCACCATCGCGGCCGAGTCCCGGCGGCTGATCAACGAGACCTACACGGCGTTCATCCAGTCGTTCATGCCCAGCCTCGGCCGCCCGGACGTGGACTCGCTGCGCAACCTGAGCACCGCCATCGTCGTCGACCAGGAGCGGATGGGCGCCAATTCCCGCTCCACGGTCGGCACCGCCACCGACACGCACACGATGCTGCGCATCCTGTTCAGCCGCCTCGGCACCCCGCACGTCGGCACCGCGACGGCGTTCAGCTTCAACAGCCCCGAAGGCATGTGCCCGGAGTGCGAGGGGCTCGGGCACGTCTCGACGATCGACGTCGACGAGCTAGTCGACAAGGAGCGCTCGCTCAACGAAGGCGCGATCACCGTCCCCGGTTTCGCGGTGGACTCCTGGTACTGGCAGGTGATCGCCGGCTCCGGGCTGTTCGACCCCGACGTCAAGCTGCGGGACTTCACGCCCGAGCAGTGGGAGGACTTCCTCCACAAGCCGGCCACCAAGATCAAGCACGCCACCATCAACACCACCTACGAGGGCCTGCTGGTCAAGGTGCAGCGGGTCTACCTCGCCAAGGACCGCGAGGCGATGCAGCCGCACATCCGGGCGTTCGTGGACCGCGCGGTGGTGTTCGCCGACTGCCCGGCCTGCGGCGGCGCCCGGCTGAACCAGGCCGCGCTGGCGGCGAGGATCGACGGCCGCAACATCGCCGACTGCTCGGCGATGCAGATCAACGAGCTGGCCGAGTTCGTCCGCGGCATCACCGACGAATCGGTGGCACCGCTGCTGGAAACGCTGCGCGACACGCTGGATTCACTGGTCGAGATCGGCCTCGGCTACCTGAGCCTGGACCGCGAGTCCGGGACGCTCTCCGGCGGCGAGGCGCAGCGGGTGAAGATGGTTCGGCACCTCGGTTCGAGCCTCACCGACGTGACCTACGTCTTCGACGAGCCGACGGTGGGCCTGCACCCGCACGACATCCAGCGGATGAACGACCTGCTGATCCGGTTGCGCGACAAGGGGAACACGGTGCTCGTCGTGGAGCACAAGCCGGAGACGATCGAGATCGCCGACCACGTGGTGGATCTCGGGCCGGGCGCGGGCACCGCCGGCGGGCAGGTGTGCTTCACCGGCGACGTGGCGGGCCTGCGGCGCTCGGACACCCTGACGGGACGGCACCTGGACCACCGGGCCCGGCTGCGCGAGGCGGTCCGCAAGCCGACCGGCCACCTGTCGATCACCGGCGCCGACGCGCACAACCTGAAGAACGTCGACGTGGACATCCCGCTGGGCGTGCTGACCGTGGTCACCGGCGTCGCCGGATCGGGCAAGAGCTCGCTGATCCACGGCTCGCTGCCCCGCCGCGACGGCGTGGTCGTGGTGGACCAGGCCCCGATCCGCGGTTCGCGGCGCAGCAACCCGGCCACCTACACCGGCCTGCTCGACCCGATCCGCACGGCCTTCGCCAAGGCCAACGGCGTCAAGGCGAGCCTGTTCAGCGCGAACTCCGAGGGCGCCTGCCCGAACTGCAAGGGCATCGGGCTGGTCTACACGGACCTGGCGATGATGGCCGGCGTCGCGACGGTCTGCGAGAAGTGCGAGGGCAAGCGGTTCACCGCCGAGGTGCTGGCGCACAAGCTGCGCGGCAAGGACATCAGCGAGGTCCTGGGCATGTCGGTGGCGCAGGCCCACGAGTTCTTCACCGCGGGCTCGGCGCGCGCGATCCTGGGCCGGCTCGTGGACGTCGGCCTGGGCTACCTCCGCCTCGGCCAGCCGCTGACCACGCTGTCCGGCGGCGAGCGGCAGCGCCTGAAGCTCGCGATCCACATGGCGGAGAAGGCGTCGATCTACGTCCTCGACGAACCGACCACGGGCCTGCACCTGGCCGACGTGGACCAGCTGCTCGCGCTCCTGGACCGGCTGGTGGACGACGGCGGCACGGTGATCGCCATCGAGCACCACCAGGCGGTGATGGCGCACGCGGACCACCTGATCGACCTCGGTCCCGGCGCGGGCCACGACGGCGGCCGGATCGTCTTCACCGGCACCCCGGCCGATCTGGTCGCGACCGGCGACTCCCTGACGGCCCAGCACCTCCGCAAGTACGTCGGCGGCAACTAGAAGGGTCACCTGCACGCCCGGGCTGCTGGTCGCGCAAGCAGCCCGGGCGCGAAGGCAGGGGCGCGTGAAGCCGGATCACCACCCGCACCCTGCGGGGCCGGCCCACCGTCCATTTCGGAATCCCCCTTCGGACACCCGTGCCCGAAGGACCGGACCGAGTGTCCGTTGGGTCGGGCCGCAGGCAGTTTCAATTGAGCGTTTTTCATCCTGGTCGGCCCGCAGCCGCGGGTCGCAAAGCTGCACGTCGATGGGGTGCCGCATGCGCCGCAGGCGCATAGCCCACCTACGACACTTGCACCGCCGCGGGTTCTCAGAGGCTTCCTGGCGAGGACGGCCCTGACGCCGTGTATTGGACATACATAAGTCAGGGCACCCACAGACCAGGGAGCCTCTGAGGTTCCGCCACCCGCACCGCCACGCAAAACGAGGTTGGAAAAACCTCATTGAAACCGCTCACCGGACAGGTGAGGGTGGTTCAGTTGGCGAGGAAGACTCCGCCGAGGTTGTTCTCCCAGTTCTTCCACGGTTCGCTGGAGGGAGTGATCTGGTGGGCGCGCGCCATGCGGCCCGTCTTGTCGACCCCGTACACGACCAGCCTGCCCTGCGGATCCCGGGCCGCGGAGACCAGTTTGGCGATGCTACCGCCACGGTTGTTCCACTTGCTCCACGTCGCCCGCGCCGTTCCGGCCTGGTAGACGTCCTGCAAGTTGCCACTGGTGTTCACCGCGAACACCACCACCCCGCCCTTGGCACCTACGGTGGCCATCGGCCTACCCGTCAGCCGGCCGCCCAGGCTCTGCCAGCCCAGCCACACGTCCGACGCAGCACCCGTCTCGGCGTTGTGCTGCAACGATCCGTCCCCGCTCAACGCGAAGACGTGCAGCATGCCCTCAGCATCCATGGCCACAGCCGGGGGTCCGGCGATGGAGCCACCCAGGTCCTGCGGAGCGTTCCACTCGTCGGCGCCGAGCCTGGCCTGCGCGATCGTCCGCAACCGCCCATCCGGCCCGGGTGCGAAGATCCGCAGCTTCCCTGCGGAACGGCACACTATCGGGAAACGACTCGGGAGCCACACACCCCCACACGCCACGACGACGTCCGGTGACCGCTGCTCAGCGGCGACTCGGAGGTGGACTTCGAAGTAGCAACCGCCCGGCACATCGCGCGCCGAAGTGTCCACAGTGCCGGGGCGAATCTTCCGGCAGGATTCCGAGAACGCTCGGGCGGCAATTCCGGGTGGGCCCGTGCGGTCGCGGACGGCTGTGGTGGTCGAACCGCCGCCCGAACTCCCCGGTGTGTCCGGCGTCACCGGACGATCGGCCGGTGACGCCGATGAGTTCCGCCGGCGCGCGTGGTCTCCTCCAACAACAAGAGCGCAGGAGGAACACGCGTGACCCAGCTTTTGAGAGTCCAGAACTTCAACGTCTCGCTCGACGGATTCGGTGCCGGTGAGGGCCAGAGCCTCGAGAGGCCGTTCGGCCACGCCGACCCCGCGGCCATGTTCGGCTGGGGCGGCGCCACGGCCAGCTGGCCCACCCGCACCGATCCCGGCGGCAGCCGCGGGCTCGACGACTACTTCACCCGGGACTTCGCCCGCAACATCGGCGCCGAGATCATGGGTCGCGGCAAGTTCGGCCCGCAGCACGGCCCCTGGGAGTACCACGACTGGCTGGGCTGGTGGGGCGACGAACCCCCGTTCCACACGCCGGTCTTCGTGCTGACCCACCACGTGCGCCCGTCGTTCACGCTGTCCGACACCACGTTCCACTTCGTCGACGGCGATCCGGCGACGGTCCTCGAACAGGCGCGGGAAGCGGCGCAGGGCAAGGACGTCCGGCTCGGCGGCGGAGCCACCACCATCCGGCAGTTCCTCGATGCCGACCTCGTCGACACCATGCACGTGGCGGTCTCGCAGGTGGAGCTGGGATCCGGGTCGAAGCTCTGGGAGTCGCCCGACGAGCTGCGCGACCGGTTCCACCTGGACGTCGTGCCCAGCCCGAGCGGCGTGACCCACCACCTGTTCTGGCGGAAGTGACGCGAGCCGGGCCCGGTGGTGATCACCACCGGGCCCGGCTCGTCTCGACCGCGGATCAGGCGGTGACGGCCTGGCGGGGCTTGGCGAGGTCCCAGCGGTGGCGGGTGAGCACCACCGGCACGCCTTCGCCGCGGGCCTCCGCCGCGAACACCTCCGCCCGCGCCCGGCGCCACCAGACCACCGTCCGGAACGCGCCGAACAACAGCATCGCCACCAGCGCCAGCATCGCCACCCGGTACTCCGAGCCGCCCGGCATGTCCTGCGCCAGGTCCAGCACCAGGCCCACGAACAGCACGCCGAGCGCCGTCGCGGAGTGGCCGCCCGCGTTCGCCACGCCGGTCGCGGTGCCGACCCGGGACACCGGGTTGTAGTCCCGCACCAGGGCGAACGCCACCGCCGAAACCGGGCCGCCCAGGGCGAAGACCAGGAACGCCGTCGCGATCACCACCAGCGGCGGGCGGCCTTCCGGCCAGCCCAGCAGCACCACCCAGGACAGGGCGTTGAGCACCAGGTAGCCCAGCACGATCCACATCCGGCACTCCGGGCGGTGGCCGATCAGCGCGCCCACCACGGGCCCGCCGATGACCTGCCCGATGATCAGCAGGCTGAGCATCACGCTCGCCGTCGCCGCCGGCACGCCCAGCCCGTTGACCAGGTACGGGAAGCCCCACAGCAGGGTCAGCGCGCCCGAGACGAACATCGTGCAGAAGTGCGCCCAGAACGCCAGCCGCGTGCCCGGCACCGACCAGGCCTCGCGCACCTGCTGGAACACCGCACCGCCGCTGCGCGCCTGCGCACCGCCGAGCGAGGCGTCCCGCACGACCGTCGAGGTCACCGCCGCGTAGCCGAGCGTCAGCGCGCCCACCAGCAGGAACGTCGCCGTCCAGCCCATGTTCTGCAACGCCAGCGCGAGCGGGAACGTGGCCGCAACGCCACCCAGCGCCCCCAGCGCGCTGGACACCGTTGCCACCAGTGCGTAGCGGCGGGCGGAGAAGTGCGCCGCCACCAGCCGCAGGATGCTGACCCACATCAGCGCGTCGCCGAGGCCCAGCACAGCGCGGGCGAGCAGGCCCATCGAGTAGGAATCGGCGAGGCCGAAGAGCATCTGCCCCGTGCCCAACAACAGCACCGCGACGGTGATCACCTTCCGGGAACCGAAGCGGTCCACCAGCAATCCGGTGGGAATCTGCATGCCGGCGTAGATGCCGACCTGCAGGACCGTGAACGCGCTCAGCGCGGCCGGACCGACGTCGAACCGGTCGAGCGCCTGCGTTCCGGCAACCCCCAAGCTGCCCCTGTGAAATACCGCGGCGAGATAGGCGATCACCGCCGCGCTCCAGATCCACCATGCCCGACTCTCCGGTCGGTCGGCAGCCACGAAAGACCTCCTTGTTCAGTTCTGTGCAGCGAAAGTCGAAATCAAGATCATCGATGATCGAACGTTCACCGGGTTTGTCGCTGCGACCCGGCGCGAAGTTACGCGGGACGCACGTGCACTGCACCACACTTCGCGTCCGCGTCCGTTTTTCCCGCCACGACGGAAAATCCCGCATCACCGTCCTCTATGGACAGTTGCCGTGCGGATCCGGTCAGAGCTCGGCGACGACTTCGTCGAGCAGCCCGACCAGGCCCGCCAGCGCGGGGTTCCGGTCGCCCTCTCGCCACACCAGCGCCAGCGGGACGGACGGGGCGTCGTGCACCGGCACCAGCACCACACCGGGAACCTTCAGGTGCGCGGCCGTCATCGGGACCAGGCTGATGCCCGAACCCGCGCCCACCAACGACAGGATCGTGTGGGTGTCCGGCGCCTCCTGCACGAAGTTCGGGTTGTAGCCGCGCTGCAGGCACGCCGCCTGCACCAGCTGGTTGACCACCGAACCGCGATTGGTCGGGTAGCTGATGAACGACTCGCCCCGCAGGTCGTCGAGCCCCACCCGCCACTCGCCGGCCAGCCGGTGCCCGTCCGGCAGCGCCACCGCCAGCGGGTGCTGATCCAGCTCCCGCACGCACAGGCCCTCGGTCGGCACGGGCAGCCGCAGCAGCCCGGCGTCGACCTCCTGCTGGTTGATCTGGTCCACCAGCTCGCCGCCGTAGAGCGGGCTGAGGATGTCGAAGCGCACGTTCGGGTAGCGCTCGCGGAACTTCCGCACGATCAGCAGCATCACCCGGTACGACGTCTGGCCGCTGAAACCCAGCCGCACCACGCCGATCTCGCCCGCGGCCGCCTGCCGCGCCAGCCGGGGCGCGGCCTCGGCCGACTGCAGCGTCTTGCGCGCCTCGCGCAGGAACGCCTCCCCCGCCGCGGTCAGCTCCACCTGCCGCGTAGTGCGGCGCAGCAGCGCCACCCCGACCTCGTGCTCCAGGCGCTTGATCTGCTGTGAGAGCGGCGGCTGGGACATGTGCAGCCGCACCGCGGCCCGCCGGAAGTTCAGCTCCTCCGCCACGGCGACGAACGCCTGCAGGTGGCGTAGCTCCACCGCTCAAACCTCCCGACCGCGAGCACCTTTGCCCAGGTCAGCGCCGATTATGTCGCGCGACCGAATCAAACCTACCCGAATTTGGTGTTAGACGGAACACACCCGCTGACCTAGCGTCGAGGAACCGCGTTCGCGATGCGGCGGGCGCCGGGCCCCGTCCGCCGCATCGGCGAATCCTGCGGTTTCCCAACGGGTTTCGACCTGCCGAGCACCACGGCGGGCGCCCGGATTCGGCGGAGACGGAGCCAAATTCGATGAGACGGCTTTCAGAGCAGGAGAGAATGGGGCGCAAGGCCGGGATCGCCTCGTTCGTCGGCACCAGCATCGAGTGGTACGACTTCTACATCTACGGCACCGCGTCCGCGCTGGTGTTCGGCAAGCTGTTCTTCCCCGTCGTGACGCCCGCGATCGGCGTCCTGGTCTCGTTCGCGACGTTCTGGGTCGGGTTCCTGGCCCGGCCGCTGGGCGGCATCATCTTCGGCCACCTCGGTGACCGGGTCGGCCGCAAGAAGGCCTTGATCATCACGCTGCTGCTGATGGGTGTCACCACCGTCGGGATCGGCCTGCTGCCCACCTACGCCACCATCGGCATCGCGGCGCCGATCCTGTTGGTGCTGCTACGCGTCGTGCAGGGCCTGGCGGTCGGCGGCGAGTGGGGCGGCGCGGTGCTGATCGCGACCGAGCACGCGCCCAAGGGCCGCAGCATCATCTCCGGCTCGTGGGCGCAGCAGGGCTCGCCGTCCGGGCAGATCCTCTCCTCGCTGGCGTTCACCCTCGTCTCGCAGCTGCCCGACGAGTCGTTCTACGACTGGGGCTGGCGGATCCCGTTCCTGGCCTCGGCGGTGCTGGTGGTGCTGGGACTCGTGATCCGGCTGAGCATCGAGGAGTCGCCGCAGCTCACCAAGCTCAAGGAGACCGGGCAGACCGCGAAGTTCCCGCTGCTGGACACCTTCCGGCACCACACCGGGCTGGTGGTCCTCGGCGTCTTCGCCTGCGCGATCGTCTTCTCCGCCTCGTACTTCAAGAACACCTTCG
This sequence comes from Saccharopolyspora shandongensis, assembly GCF_900106995.1. Classification (GTDB taxonomy): domain Bacteria; phylum Actinomycetota; class Actinomycetes; order Mycobacteriales; family Pseudonocardiaceae; genus Saccharopolyspora; species Saccharopolyspora shandongensis. The sequence continues at coordinate 16,832 of NZ_FNOK01000062.1, read as the reverse complement.
CGGTGTCGTGGGCGACCAACGAGCTCGGCTTCCAGCGCGAGACGTTCATGACCGTGGTGCTCATCGCCAGCATCACCCAGTTCTTCGTGCAGCCCTTCGGCGCGGTGCTGGCCAGCAAGTACGGCGTCCGCAAGATCGTCACCATCCTGCTCGTCGCCGAGCTTCCGGTGATGCCGCTGATGTTCCTGCTGATCAGCACCGGCAGCTTCGCGTGGTCGGTGGTCGGCATGGTGCTGGCGACCCTCCCGCACGTGATGTTCTACTCGATCCTCGCCGGCGTGCTGGCCGACGCGTTCCCGGCCCGCGTGCGCTACACCGCCATCTCGCTGTCCTACGGCCTGGCCGGGACGCTGCTGGGCGGCACCACCCCGATGATCGGCCAGCTGCTGCTGACCGCCTCCGGCTCGATCCTGCCGGTGATCGGCTGGGCGCTGGTGACCGTACTGATGTCGCTGATCGGCGTCCGAATCCTGTTGACCCGGTCCGCGCAGCGCGCGGACCAAGAAGCCGCCGAGCCCGCCGTGACCGGGTGAACCCGCGGCGGTGCGAGCTGAGTCCCGCACCGCAAGCGGCTACCGCCGCTTACAAGACAAAACGTGGCGAAGGAGTGAGGACAACGATGGACCCGAACGTGTTCGACGACGTGCTGCGCACGGTGCGCGACTTCGTCCGCAACGAGGTGGTGCCCGCCGAGGACGAGATCGACGAGACGAACGCGATTCCGCAGCGGGTGCGCGAGACCGCCGCCGCGATGGGGCTCTTCGGCTTCGCGCTGCCCGAGGAGTACGGCGGGCTGGGCCTGTCGATGAGCGAGGACGTCCGGCTGGCGATGGAGCTGGGCTACACCGTTCCGGCGTTCCGCTCGATGTTCGGCACCAACAACGGCATCGCCGGTCAGGTGATCGTCAAGTACGGCACGGAGAAGCAGAAGCAGGCGTGGCTGCCGCGATTGGCCGCCGGGGAGGCGATCGCGTCGTTCGCGCTGACCGAGGACGGCGCCGGCTCGGACCCGAGCTCGGTGCGCACGAAGGCCCTACGTGATGGCGATGAGTACGTGATCTCGGGTGCCAAGCGGTTCATCACCAACGCGCCGCAGGCCGACTTGCTCGTCGTGTTCGCCCGCACCGACGAGGAAGCCGAGACGCACAAGGGAATTTCGGTGTTCCTCGTCGAGACCGGCCTGGACGGCGTCCGGATCGGGCCGCCGAACGCGAAGATGGGCCAGGCCGGGGCGCACACCGCCGAGGTGTTCTTCGACGACGTGCGCGTGCCCGCCGAGGCGATCGTCGGCGGCCAGGAGGGCACCGGATTCGCCGCGGCGATGTCGTCGCTGACCCGCGGCCGCCTGCACATCGCGGCGATCTGCGTGGGGCTGGCGGGCCGGATCGTCGAGGAGTCGGTGCGCTACGCCGCGGAGGCCGAGCAGGGCGGCAAGCCGATCAGCCGGTTCCAGCTGGTGCAGGCGCTGCTGGCCGAGTCGCAGGCCGAGCTGTACGCGGGCCGGTCGATGGTCCTGGAAGCCGCCCGGGAGTACGACTCGGGCGCGGACACCCGGCTGGCGCCGTCGTGCGCGAAGTTGTTCTGCAGCGAGATGGTCTCCCGCGTCGCCGACCGTGCGGTGCAGGTGCACGGCGGCTCCGGCTACATGCGCGGCGTCCCGGTGGAGCGCTTCTACCGCGACTCGCGGGTGTTCCGGATCTACGAGGGCACCAGCGAGATCCAGAAGCTGATCATCGCCAAGCAGCTGCTCCGCCAGCTCCCCTGATCCGGCTGAACGCCATTCCCTTAGCTAGGAGGAATCTGTGGGCGCCGTCGACAACACGGCCATCCAGCGACTGCTGCATCCCCGATCGATCGCCATCCTGGGCGCCTCGGACAACCCGATCAAGTTGTCCGGCCGTCCCATCGAGCTGATGAAGCGGTTCGGCTACACCGGTCGGTTGCTGCCGATCAACGCACGGCGCTCCGAGGTGCAAGGCCTGCCCGCCTTCCGCAGCCTCGACGACATCGACGGCGACATCGACCTGGCGATGGTGATGCTGCCCGCCGACAAGGTCGTCGACGGGGTGCGGGACTGCGCGAAGCGCGGCATCCCGGCGGCGATCGTCGGCGCCTCCGGCTTCGCGGAGGTCGGCGGGCGCGGCGAGGCGCTGCAGCAGCAGTTGCAGGACGTCATCGCCGAGACCGGCATCCGCGTGCTGGGCCCGAACTGCCTGGGCATGTTCAGCCTGCGGGACCGCGCGCTGCCCACGTTCACCTCGGCGATGGACGAAGGCGGCGAGCTGCGCGAGGGCCCGGTGTCCTTCGTCAGCCAGAGCGGCGCGTTCGGCACCTTCATCTTCAGCGCGGCGCAGGCCGCCGGGCTGGGCATCTCGCACTTCCTGAACACCGGCAACGAGGCCGACCTGTCGGTGGCCGAGGTGCTCGGCGGGCTGGTGGAGACCGACGAGACCAAGGTCCTGATGGCCTACCTCGAAGGCGTGCACCACGGCCGCGGGCTGCTGCAGGTGGCCCGTCGGGCGCACGAACTGGACAAGCCGATCCTGGCGGTGAAGGTCGGCCGCTCGGAGGCCGGTGCGCGCGCCGCGCAGTCGCACACCGCGTCGCTGGCCGGCGAGGACGCCGTGTTCGACGGCGCGACCCGCCAGCACGGCATCGTCCGGCTGGACGGGATGGAGCCGCTGCTGGACGCGGGCCTGGTGTTCGCCGACGGCAGGCGCACCCGCGGCAGGCGACTGAGCACGTTATCGCTCTCCGGCGGCGCCGGGGTGCTGATGGCCGACCAGGCCAGCAGCAACGGCCTCCAGGTGCAGCCCTGGGACGAGGCGTGGCAGCGGCGGATGGCCGAGGTCATCCCGCCGTTCGGTTCGCCGCGCAACCCGGTCGATCTGACCGCCACGCTGATCAGCGACCCGGGCATGCTGCGCCGCGCCCTGGAGATCACCGTCGAGCACCCCGGCACCGACATGATCGCGGTGCTGCTGGGCAACTCCGACAACGCGTCCGGGCCGCTGATCGACGCGATCGAGCAGGCCTACCGCTCCACGGACCGGCCGCTGGTGGTGGTGTGGACCGGCGGCAGCGGGCGGCCGCGCCGGCGGCTGCAGGACCTGGGCATCCCGTGCTTCACCGACCCCGGCCGGGCGGCGGCCGCGCTGGGGAAGCTGGCCGACTTCAGCCTGCGCCCGCCGCTGCCGACGGCCGAGCGCCCGGACGACATCGACGACCAGGTGGTCCGCGGGATTCTCCGGGACGCCCGGGAGCAGGGCCGCCGCCAGCTCAACGAGTACGAGTCGAGCCGGTTGATCGCCGCCTACGGCGTGCCGTGCTCGGGGGCGTTCCCGGCCGACGACCCGGATGCGGCGGTGGCCGCCGCGCGGGACCTGGGCGGGCCGGTGGCGGTCAAGTTGCTGTCCGACCACATCGGGCACAAGTCGGACATCGGCGGCGTGCGGCTGGGCCTGACCAGTGACGCGACGATCCGCACCGCCGCCGCGGAACTGCTGGACATCGCGCGGGAGGCCGGGGATCCGGCGGCGCGGCTGCTGGTGCAGCGGATGGCCGGCGGCGACACCGAGCTCATCGTGGGCATCAAGCGCGACCCGGCCTTCGGGCCGGTGGTGGTCGTCGGGTTCGGCGGCGTGCTGGTGGAGGTCCTCGCCGACAGCCAGATCGGCGTGGCGCCCCTGGACGCCGACGCGGCGAAGCGCCTGCTGACCTCGCTGCGCGGCAGCCGCCTCTTCGGGGAGGTCCGCGGCAAACCCGCGCGGGACCTCGACGCCGCGGCGGACGTGGTCGCCCGGCTGTCCTGGCTGGCCCACGACCTCGCCGAGGACGTCGCCGAGCTGGACGTGAACCCGCTGCTGCTGGACCAGGTCGGCAAGGGCGTCGTCGCGGTGGACTGCCTGGCGGTCCTGACGCAGCCCGAGGCGTGAGTGCGGAGAACCAAGGAAGGTGCGGAGATGAGTGAAGTGACGCCCCCTGCCGGGGCGGCGCCCGAGGTGGTGTTCCGCGACGGCCTGGCGGCCGGTAAGTTGCGGTTCCAGCGCTGCGGCAAGTGCGCGGCGGCGGTGTTCCAGCCGCGCGTGCTGTGCCCGGCGTGCGGGAGCGACGACTTGGGCTGGGAGCGCAGCAGCGGTCGCGGGACCGTGTACTCGACGACCGCGGTGCGCGGGCGCGAGGGGATGCACAACGTCTCGCTGGTCGACCTCGACGAGGGCTTCCGGATGATGTCGCGCGTCGACGACGTCGACGCCGACCAGGTCGTCATCGGCACCCGCGTCGGATTCGCCACGGTCGAGCAGGACGGCACACCTGTTGCGGTGTTCCGGGCCGGAGGACGACACGTGCAACAATCCGCCGCCGCGCGTGACGGCCGACCGGGTGCGGGTGTCCCGCAGGACAAGGAGCAGTCATGACGTTGCGCGGCACCACGGCGGTCGTCGGCGTTGCCGAGTCGGACCTCGGCCAGGTCGCGCCGGGCCTGACCCCGCTGGACCTGGTCGGGCAGGCGACGGTGCGGGCGCTGGCCGACGCGGGCATCCAGAAGTCCGAAGTGGACGGTCTATTCACCGCGTCGTCCTACTACCCGATGTCGGGCATGGACACGGCCGAATACCTGGGCATCCGGCCGAAGTACGTCGACGGGTCGACGATCGGCGGCAGCTCGTTCGTCTCGCACCTGCTGCACGCCGCGGCGGCGATCAACGCCGGGGTGATCTCGACGGCGCTGATCGTCTACGGCAGCACCCAGCGTTCCGATGGCGGCCGGTTGGTGTCGCCGTCGAAGCCGAACCCGTTCGAGGCGCCGTACCGCGCGCGGCACCCGATCAGCATGTACGCGATGGCGACGGCGCGGCACATGCACCAGTACGGCACCACCCGCGAGCAGCTGGCGGACGTGGCGGTGGCGGCGCGGCAGTGGGCGCAGCTGAACCCGGTTGCGTTCGCCCGCGACCCGCTGACCCGCGAGGACGTGCTGGCCGCGCGGATGATCAGCGATCCGCTGACCAAGCTGGACTGCTGCCTGGTCACCGACGGCGGCGGCGCGGTGGTGCTCACCAGCGCCGAACGCGCCCGGCAGCTGCCCGGCAAGCCGGTGTTCCTGCTCGGCGCGGGCGAGGCGACCTCGCACCGCAGCATCTCGGCGATGCCCGACCTGACGGTCACCGCGGCCGCCGAATCGGGCGGCCGAGCCTTCGCGATGGCCGGGCTGTCCCCGCAGGACGTCGACGTGGTCGAGCTCTACGACGCGTTCACCATCAACCCGGTCCTGTTCCTGGAAGACCTCGGGTTCTGCGAGAAGGGCGAGGGCGGCGCGTTCGTCGCCGAGGGCCGGATCGCGCCGGGCGGGAAGCTGCCGGTGAACACCAACGGCGGCGGCCTGTCGTACTGCCACCCCGGCATGTACGGAATCTTCACGATCATCGAGGCGGTGCGGCAGCTGCGCGGCGGATGCGGAGCCCGGCAGATCGAAGGAGCCGACGTCGCGCTGGCCCACGGCAACGGCGGCGTGCTCTCCAGCCAGGTCACGGCGATCTTCGGCACCGAACGCACCCTGTGAACAACCGACCGCAGTAGATGGTCCGGAACTTCCCGCAGTTTCAATTGAAACTGTGCGGGTGCACGGCACGTCCGGGCGTATCGGGGGGACGCCCGGACGTGCCCCACCCGCATGGGACAGCACTAGGAGGATTTGCAGATGTTGCAGGACAAGGTGGCCGTCATCACCGGCGGCGCCAAGGGGATCGGGTTCTCCATCGCCGAGAACTTCGTCGCCCAAGGCGCGAAGGTCGTGCTCGCCGACATCAACGCCGACCACGCCCGGGACTCCGCGGACAAGCTCGGCGGCACGGGCACCGCGCTCGGCGTGGCCTGCGACGTCACCGACCCGGACGCCGTGCAGGCGGCGATCGAGGCGGCCACCGCCGAGTTCGGCTCGCTGGACGTCATGGTGAACAACGCAGGCATCACCCGCGACGCCACCATGCGCAAGATGACCCTCGACGACTTCGAGGCCGTCCTCGACGTGCACGTCAAGGGCGCCTGGCTGGGCACCCGCGCCGCCGCCGCGGTCATGCGCGAGCAGGGCAGCGGCTCGATCGTGAACATCTCCTCGATCTCCGGCAAGGTCGGCATGACCGGCCAGACCAACTACAGCGCCGCCAAGGCGGGCATCGTCGGGCTGACCAAGGCCGCCGCCAAGGAACTCGCGCACAAGGGAGTCCGGGTCAACGCGGTCCAGCCGGGCCTGATCCGCACCGACATGACGGCGGCGCTGCGCGAGGACGTGTGGAACGCGAAGCTCCAGGAGATCCCGATGCAGCGCGCGGGCGAGCCGGAAGAGGTCGCCAACGTGGTGCTGTTCCTGGCCTCCGAAATGTCGTCGTACATGACCGGCTGCGTCCTGGAGATCACCGGCGGCCGCCACATCTGACGCCGGCGAGGGCGCCGCTTCCTGTGTGAAGTGGCGCCCTTGTCGCAGCTCAGCCGCGCAGCGAGACCGGGAGCCCGGTCAGCCTGCTGCTCAGGAGGCCGCCGATGCCGGTCTGCCGGAGCTCGCCGAACGGGACCGCGAGGCGGGCGTCGGGGAAGTCGGTCCGCAGCACCGCAGCCACGGCGCGCAGTTCGAGCTGGGCGAGTTGCGCGCCGATGCAGAAGTGCGGCCCGGCGCCGAAGGACAGGTCGGGGCCGGATGGGCGGGCCGGATCGGTGTTGATCCCCAGGACGTCCACGAGCACGGGCGCCCGGGCGGGCAGCCGCACGCCGGCGAGCTCGATCTCCTCGGTGGTGAAACGCCAGAGCGTGAACGGCGCGGGCGGGTGCATCCGCAGCGTGTCGCGGACGAGTTCGTCGACGGCCTCCTCCTCCGCCGGGATCCGGTGTGCGCCGTCCGAGAGCAGGCGCGCGAGCAGGAAACCGAGGGCTGCGTCGGTGGTGAGCTGTCCGGCGAAGATCAGTCCGAACAGGTGGTACCGCAGCTGGTCCCGGGTGGTCTCCGGGGAGACCCGGTCGCGCAGCTCGGCGGCGAATCCCCTGCTGTCGTCGCGAATTCCGTCCTCGGCGAGTTCCGAGAGCTCGGCGATCGCCCTCCCCTGCGCGCCCGGCTCGGCGCTGAACATCAGCCGGCAGGCGTCGGTGGCCCGGTCGAGGTGGTCGAGCGGAACGCCGAGCAGGTCCAGCAGGACGGTGAGCGGGTAGCGAGTGGTGAAGTCCGCCACCAGGTCGACGTCCGCGCCGCCGGCGGCGAGCTCGGCGAGCAGTTCCCGGGCGATCGCATGGATCCGGCCGGAGTGCCGGTGGATCCGCTTCGCCGCGAAGATCGGCGCGTGCGCGCGCCGCAGCGCCGCGTGCTCCGGCCCGTCGAGGGTGGTGAGGGACGGCTGCTCGGCCGCGGTCCGTTCGAGCCCGGCGCGCTGCGGATCCCAGTTCAGGGGCGCGAATGCCGGGTCCTTGGCTATTCGGGGGTCGACGAGAACGGCGCGCGCCAGGGCGTCATCGGTCACTACCCACGCTCGCCCTCCGGCGGGCGCGTCCACCTCGACGATCGGCCCGGCCGAGCGCAGCGCGGCACGCGTGGGATCCGGCTCGTCCAGGCCGCGGACGAATGGGGCGAACGGGTCTACGCCATCGGGGTGCGGCGCGTTGCTCATCGGACTCTCCACGAGGTCTCGGGTTCCCAACTAGCTTCATCAAGGAATTACTTCATGGTGAAGCTAGAGTTGATAGGGTTGGATTGTCAACGCACCAGGAACGGCAGCGAGGCGGGAGAGCGAACGACCATGACCGAGGCACGGCAACCTCACGACACCGCGGCGCGCAGCGTGCGCCTCCTGGACGGCCTCCGGAGCTTCGGCGCGAACTACACCGAGCTCACCGGCCGCTTCGCGGCGTGGCTCGGGCTGCACTCCACCGATGCCGCCGCCCTGGTGGAAATCCTCTACGCCGAGGACAAGGGAACCCCGCTGTCGCCGACCCGCCTCAGCGAACGCCTCTCGCTGACCACGGGCGCGACCACGAACCTGCTGAACCGCCTGGAAAAGCTCAGGCACATCGTCCGCACCCGCGAGCACGCCGACCGGCGAAAGGTGACCCTGCGCAGCAGTGCGCGCATCGAGAAGCCGGCGCGCGAGTTCTTCGGCCCCTTCAGCGAGCGCTTCAACGCGCTGGTCGCCCAGTACCCACCGGAGCAGCTGGAGCAGTTCGAGAACTTCCTCGCCCAGCTGTGCGCCACGATGGGCGAACTGCCGGACGCGGCGGAGTAGTCGCGGGTCAGTCGCTGGGTGCGTCGTCGACGTCGGCGAGTTCGGCGAGGATCGCGCTGGTGTGCTGGCCGACCTCCGGGATCGGGTCCATGCGCGGCTCCCGGCCCGCGACGGTCACCGGCGGCAGCAGGGTGCGCAGCGGCCCGGCGGGCGAGTCGACCTCGCGCCACCGGTCGCGGGCGGCCAGCTGCGGGTGCTCGGCGAACTCCGCCATCGTGCGCATCCGCGCGTTGGCGATGCCGACCTCCTCCAGGCGGGCTTCGATGTCCGCGCTGCTCAGCTTCGCGAACACCGCCTCGACGACCGCCTTCAGCTCGGCGACGTTCTCGACGCGCTTGGGGTTGGCGTCGAACCGGGGGTCGGCGGCCAGTTCCGGCCGGCCGAGCACCTGCTCGCAGAACTTCACCCACTCCCGCTCGTTCTGCACGCCGAGGAACACCTGCGCCCCGTCACCTGCCGCGAACGGGCCGTAGGGCGCGATGGCCGCGTGCCGCGCGCCGGCGCGCTTCGGCGCGGTGCCGCCGTATTCCGCGTAGTAGTACGGAAAACCCATCCACTCGCCCAGCGCGTCGAACAGCGAGACCTCGAACGCCGTCCCCTTCCCGGTGCGCTCGCGCTCGTACAGCGCCGTGAGCACGCCGCTGTAGGCGTACATGCCGCCGGCGATGTCCGCCGTGGAGATCCCCGTCTTGGCCGGTTCGGCCTCGCTGCCGGTGATGGAAACGAGCCCCGTCTCGCACTGGATCAGCAGGTCGTAGGCCTTCTTGTCGCGGTAGGGGCCGGAGCTGCCGTAGCCGGAGAGGTCGCAGACGATCAGCCGCGGGTGCTTCGCCGTCAGCTCGGCCGCGCCGAACCCGAGCCGCGCCGCCGCCCCCGGCGCGAGGTTCTGCACGAACACGTCCGCGGTCGACAGGAGCTTGTCCATGATCAGCCGGTCGGCCAGTTCCTTCAGGTCGAGCGCGATGCTCTCCTTGTTCCGGTTGAGCCAGACGAAGTGGCTGGCCAGGCCCTTCACCGAGGTGTCGTAGCCGCGGGCGAAGTCGCCCGTCGGGCGCTCGACCTTGATCACCCGGGCGCCCAGGTCGGCCAGTTGCCGGGTCGCGAACGGGGCGGCGACGGCCTGCTCCAGCGACACCACGGTCACGCCTTCCAGCGGAAGCATCGACCCTCCAGGCGAGTATTTGTACGGCCAATTGCTTCGCCAACATTGCCCCGCCCGACCAAAAGTTGTCAATGCCCACGATCGCGACACGAGTAATGGCCGTACATATGCGCCGGCCTGGCGCGACGACGTACCGGTTTCGACGAGAAGCCCGGACCTGCTGCGAGGTGAACGGCCTGTTCGCCTCGATAGACGAGGTGAACAGGCCGTTCACTGCACCCGATCTGCGTGAGCCCGTCAGGTGAGGTGGCGGCGGAGGAAGTCGAGGGTCCTCGGCCAGGCCGTGCGGGCCGAATCTTCGTGGTACGCCGCCGGGTTCTGGTCGTTGAAGAACGCGTGTCCCGCCGGGTAGACGTGGATCTGGGGGCGGACTTCGGACTGCTGCTGGATCTTGTCGCGCAGTTCTGCTACCGCGTCCATGCTGATGGATCGGTCGTACTCACCGAAGTGGCACAGCATCGGCGCCGTCAAGCCGGCGAAGTCCGTGTCCGCCACCGACGGCAGGCCGTAGAACGGCACCACCGCGCCGACCCGGTCGCCCTGCTGGGCGGCGAGCACGATCGCGAACTTGCCGCCCATGCAGAACCCGACCGCCCCGACCGACGAACCCGTCACCGAGTCGTGCGCCAGCAGGTAGTCGACCGCACCGGAGAGGTCCCGCGCCGCCTGGTCGACGGGCAGCTGCTGCATCAGCCGCGCCGCCTCCTGCGCGTCGTGCGTGGTGTGCCCGCCGTAGAGGTCCGGCGCCAGCGCGACGAATCCCTCGGCCGCCAGCCGGTCCGCGATGTCGGCGACGTGGTCGGTGAGCCCCCACCACTCCTGGATCACCACCACACCGGGACCCGAACCGGACGGCGTCGCCAGGTACCCGTGCGCTGTGCGCCCGTTGCTGGCGAAACTGACGTTCTGGTGCGGATTCGTCACGCTGGCACTCCTTCGTCCGGCCGACCCCGACCGGCCCATCGTCGCGCTCGGCCGGGCTGATCGCACACGGTCATACCGCGCCGCCGGGCGAGCCGCCAGGCGAAGATCGACAACGTATCGAGGACCGGCGGCACCTGCCAAGGCCCGGCCCGGTGATCCGCGACGGGGTCAGACGAGGACCCCCGCGATGGTGGCGCTGAGCAGGTTCGCCAGGGTCGCCGCCATGATCGCCCGGACGCCGTCCTTCGCGATCCAGCCGCGACGGCTGGGCACCAGGCTGCCCAGGCCGCCGAGCAGGATCGCCAGCGAACCGAAGTTGGCGAAACCGGTCAGCGCGAAGGTGATGATGGTGGCGCTCTTCGCGCTGAACTGGCCGATCTGCGGGCCGAAGTCGGCGAACGCGACGAACTCGTTGATCACCAGCTTCTCGCCGACGAACCCGCCGGCGGCGACCGCCTCGTGCCACGGCACGCCGATCACCCACATCAACGGCGAGAACAGGTAGCCGAGGATCTGCTGGAGCGTGAGGTCGGGCAGCCCGAACAGCCCGCCGACGCCGCCCACGATCAGGTTCACCAGCGCGATCAGCGAGACGAACGCGAAGAGCATCGCGCCGACGTTCATCGCCAGCTTGAGGCCGTCGGCGGCGCCGCCGGCGGCGGCATCGATGACGTTGCGCGGCTTCTCCTCCACTTCGGCCTCCACGGCGGTCTTCGTCGCAACCGCCTGGCCTTCCTCTTCGGCGGTCTCCGTCGCGACGGTTCCCTCCGCCGGGCTTTCCGCCGCGGCGGAACCGGCCGGGGCGGGCTGCTCCTTCGCCGCGGGCATGACGATCTTCGCCATCAGCAGGCCGGCGGGCGCCGCCATGAAGCTCGCCGCGATCAGGTTCTCCAGCTTCGCGCCGAGCATCGCGTAGCCGACCATCACGGTCCCCGCCACGGTGGCCAGCCCGCCGACCATCACCGCGAAGAACTCCGAACGGCTCATCGTCTTCAGGTACGGCCGGATCGTCAGCGGCGCCTCGGTCAGGCCGAGGAAGATGTTCGCGGTCGAGTTCAGCGACTCCGGCCGGGTGGTGCCCAGCACCTTCTGCAGGCCGCCGCCGATGATCCGCACCACCCACTGCAGGACGTTCAGGTGGTAGAGCACCGCGGTCAGCGCCGAGATGAAGATGATGATCGGCAGCACCTGGAAGGCGACGACGGTGCCCTGCGACGGCAGGATCGGCCCGACCATGAACTCGATGCCCTCGGTCGAGGAGCTGATCACCTTCTGGACGCCGTCGGCGGCGGCGCTGAGCACCTGCTTGCCCAGGTCCCACCGCAGCACGATCACCGCGAACGCGATCTGGATCAGCAACGCACCGATCACGGTGCGGGGATTGATCGCGCGCCGGTCGGTCGACAACGCGAACGCGAGCAGCAGCACCACGAGCATGCCGCCGATTCCCCACAAGACCTGCACTTGAACCGCCCTTCCCGGCTGCCGCCGCGGGCATCCGCGGCGGAGTACTCGAACGCGGGAATTCTCACCTCCCGCGAATTCGAGCGACGAGGCGGGCGGCCGCTCCGAGCCGGGAGCGCAACCGTCACGACCGGGCGGCGAGCAGCGGGATCGACCGGCGCCGCCCCCAGGCCACCACCAGGAACAGCAGCACCAGGACGAACGGCATGAGCGCCGTGACGGGCGCCTGGAACACGAACACCTGGGTGATCGTCGCGCCGACCATGACACCGGCGAGGCCGAGCGCCGCCATCCCGGCCAGCCGGGGCACGAGCAGGCCGATGGCGCCCAGCAGTTCGAGACCGCCGGTCAGGTACCGGAACCACTGCCCGAACCCGATCAGGTCGAACATCTGCACCGCCGTCGGCTCGCCGAGGAGCTTCGGGGCCGAGGCGAGCACGAAGAACACCGCCAGAAGGACCTGAAGCGCCCAGAGCGCCACGTGCACGCCCCGCCGCTGGGACACCGCCGCATTCGAGTCGATCGTCATGACTGGCACACCCTCTCCGCACCGGATGGAAAACGTTCGCTACTCCCATAGACCAGGGTTGCGACGAGAACTCATCGGTGCCGGGCGGGAAGCCCCGGCCGGAGCCGGATCCCGGTGCAGGACCCGGCTCAGGAGCGCCCGGGTTGTTCGGTCGGGATGAGGCGCGTGAAGAAGAGCGCGACCCCGGCGATGAGCGCGAGCACTGCGTCGGCCGCACGCAGAGCCTGCAGCCGCGCGACGGCGTTCTCCTGCACGATCGCGGAAGCGGTACCCGACGGCAATCCGGTCGCGGCAAGGGCCCGTTCCAGGGCGGCGTCGGACAGGAAGGGAGCACCGCTGACGAGCTCGACCTCGGCTTGGGAGGTCACCGGGGGTGGCACGCTCGGGTTCTGGCTGATGCCCTGCAGGAACGATGTGGTCAAGGCGGCGATGAGCACCGAACCGGCCAGCGCGGTGCCGACCGACACGCCGAGGTTCGTGGCGGTGTTCTGGAGACCACCGACCTCGCCGGTCCGTTCGTCCGGGACCGCGGAGACGGTCACGCTGCCCAGTTGTGAGGCCAGCGAGCCGATACCGAGCCCGGCCAAGAGCATCGGCACGGTCGTGACTTCGGGGCCTGCGCCGAGCTCGAGTGCCGCCAGCAATGCCACCAGCCCGCCGAAGAGGGCGGCCAGACCCCACTGCACCACGCGACGCGGTGATGCATCCGGCCACACCTTCGGGATGCCGACTGCGGCGAGGAGCAGGGTGATGGACAGCGGCAGCAGGCGCGCGCCGGTCTGCAGGGCGGTGAGTCCGAGAGAAATGGACAGGAACAGGGGCACGATGAAGAACAATCCGGCCTGCAAGAGGAACTGGAAGAAGAAGATCGTCAGTCCCCCGCAAAGCTGCCGATTGCGCAGCATCGCGGGGGCGACGAGCGGCTCGAGGCCGTGTGCCACGCGCCTGCGCTCCCACGCGAGGAACACCTGGAGCACGAGCCCGCCGGCCAAGATCAGCCAGATGGTGGCGGAGACGCCCAGCAGAGCCGGCGCGTCCGGCTTGGGCGCCACCCATCCCCAGCTGCTCGAACGCAGCACCGCGTACACGACCAACCCGAGGCCCGCGGCGGACAGCGCGGTGCCGACGAGATCGAAATCCGGGCGGCGGTGCGGCGGCGCGTCCGCTACGCGGCGTGCGAGAAGGACGATCACGACCACGACCACGACCTCACCGGCGAAGACCCACCGCCACGAGAAGTACGTGGTCACGAGGCCACCGACGAGCGGCCCCACGGCGACGGCTATCGCGCCGGCGGACGCCACGAGCCCGTACGCCCGCGGCCGCTGAGCCTGCTGGAAGTTCGCGGCCACGAGCGCGACGATCGCCGGCATGATGAGCGCGGCACCCAGCCCTTCCAGCAACGACCAACCCAGGATCAGCACTCCCAGGCCGGGGGCGAGCGCGGTGGTCAGGGAGCCGCAGCCGTAGATCACGCAGCCGACGGTGAACGCGCGGCGTCGGCCGATCAGCGTACCGATCTTGCCGCCGGTGATCATGAACATCGCCATCACCAGGGCGTAGAGCGTGATGGCGGCCTGGATGCCGCTCACCGTCGTACCGACGTCCTCGGCGACCGTCGCGATGGACACGTTCATGACCGAGGTGTCCAGCGTCATCAGGAACTGCCCGACCGCCAGAGTTCCCAGCACCGTCCCGCCGCCGGTCCCCCTCCTCGCCTGCATAAGGCCATCATCTGCGGAGGACTACGTCGCGGCAGCGCGGCCTCGTTCGAACGATCAAGGGCGGCAAGGGAGTTCGCGCCGGATCAGTCGGCGACGACCTGCTCCAGCACGGTGGTGAACGCCTCGCGGTCCACGCTCGCCGGGTCCTGCGCGAGCCACCGCCCGATCTCCCGCACGAACTGCGCCGGGGTCATCGGCGACACCGGATCGCCGTCCTGCTCGACGGTCGTGACGTCACCGGCGCGGCTCGGGTAGATCAGGACCACGCCGCGCACCTCGACGTCGGGCAGCAGCTCGGCGAAGGCATCGACGCCTTCCGGCAGCCGGGTCGCGCCGCCGCGGAAGACGTGGCCGTTGCGCCACAACGCGCCGTCCTCGTCGGCGGTGTAGTGGCCGGGCAGCCAGCTCTTGGACTCCACGAGCACCAGCCGACGCCCGCACAGCACCGCGTGGTGCACGTCCTCGAACACCGAGTCGGGCCAGGCCAGGCCGTGGAACACGCGCACGCCCGGCAGCCGGGTCAGGTACTTCGCGCACAGCTCGGCGGTCAGCTGCTGCGCGCGCTCGTGCTGCGCGTCGGGCAGGCCGAAGATCCGGCGGCCGCCGAACTCGGAGACGAACGACCGGTCGATCCGGTGCGCCCGGATGTGCCGCCGCAGCAGCAGCACGATCACCACGCCGGAGGCCACCAGCAGGGACAGCCAGACGGCCAGCAGCATCGCGGTCAGCTCGACGGCGAGCCCAGCCAGCAGCAGCATCGACCAGCCGCCGACCAGCGCCAGCGTCGGCGCCCGCTCCGGGCCGGTGACCGGCAGGTACCGGACCCGGGTGCCCGGGTCGACGGCGTCCCACCAGGGGATGTCGTCCAGGCGCAGCCGCGGGACCTTCGGCACGTAGTCCGGATCTTCGCCGAAATCCCGCCGCCGGCGCCGTTGCGACGCCCGCAGCCGGGGCGCGGGCTCGTCGACGCGGTCGTAGTCGGCGCGGCGCACCGGATCGTTGAGGGTTTCGTAGGCCTCCTGCAGCAACCGGAAGGTTCCCGCGGTGCCGCCGACATCGGGGTGCATGCTGCGTGCCAGCGACCGGTAGGCGGACTTGATCTCGGCTGCCGTCGCGTCGCGGTTCACGCCCAGCAACTCGTAATAATCGACCCCGCGCACGGCCCTCCCGCCTCCCACCACTGCGCGGTCATGATAGGGCTTGCGCGGAATTCAAGATCACCCGCGTCAGGTGTTTTCGTCGGCGAGTTCGGCGATTTCCTGCCCCCGGGCGACTTCGGTGCCGTCGGTGAGCAGGAACCGGGTCACGATGCCGGCGGAAGCCGACTTGACGGGGTTGAAGGTCTTCACCGCTTCGATCACCGCGATGGTCTGGCCGGGGTCGACGTGGCCGCCCTCGCGCACGTACGGATCGGCCTCCGGGGCCGGACGCCGGAAGAACACGCCGGACTGCTGTGCCTTGACAGTGGACATACCCGGTACCGTGCGCCTTCCCCGGCCTGGTCGCCAGTCGCGCGGCCCTGGAAGCGAAAAAACCCGCTGACCTCCCGGTCAGCGGGCTCTTCCACGCGGGCGGCCGAGACGGCTGGCGCCGTCCCTCCCTTTTGACCACCCGGGACAGCCGCGCGGCCTGAGGTGGCGCCTTGGACCGGCACGGCTAGTTCTGCGGTCGTACGCCGGGACGACGGGCCGTGGAGCCGGGATGCTCCAGCGACCCACCCGGCACCGCCAGGTCGTTCGCCGGCGGGCGCTGGGCCCACCGATGCCGCTGCCACCTTAGCCGATGCTCCCGGCTTCGCGGAGCGAAACGTGACCCAGCGCTCCTCATGCGCCACATTCCGCACACCCGGCGCGTGTGGCACACGCGAGCGGCGAATTCGCACTCCGTCCCATCGCGACCCAGCTCGGTCCACAGCGGACAGTGCCCATTCCAGCAGTCAACTAAATGATCTTCAGGGCCGAACCTCCCGATTCCACGCAACCGAAAAGATATTCGAACATTTCGGACATGTATCGGAAAAGTAGTCCAAACCGGCCGAAAACGATCGCATCGACCCAGGTCAACAGCATGTCGCAGGGTTCACAACCATTTGACATGAAGGTGAGCCTTACCTATGTTCTCCATGCCTCGCCGGTCGTCGAAACAAGGAAGATGCGAATGCTATTCAGTAATGCGTTGATCGGACTGCGGGAAGGGCTGGAGGCCGTTCTCGTGGTCAGCATTCTGGTCGCATTCCTCGTCCGGACCGATCGCCGCCGCGCGCTGGCGCACGTCTGGCTCGGGGTCGCCGTGGCGGTCGCGCTCTCGGTGGCCCTGGGCGCGGTGCTCACCTACACCGCGGCGACGCTCAGCTTCGAGGCGCAGGAAGCCTTCGGCGGGATCGCCTCGATCATCGCGGTCACCTTCGTCACCGGCATGATCTTCTGGATGCGCCGCGCCGGCCGCACCCTGGCGGCCCAGCTGCGCGGGCAGCTCGACGAGGCGCTGCAGCTCGGCCCGGTCGCCGTGGCCACCGTGGCGTTCCTCTCGGTCGCACGGGAGGGCATGGAGACCGCGGTGTTCTTCTTCTCCAGCGTCCAGTCCGCCGGCGGCGGCACCGTGCTGCCGCTGGTCGGCTTCCTGATCGGCATCGCGATCTCGATCTTGCTCGGCTGGCTGCTCTACGCCGGGGCGATCAAGGTCAACCTGTCGAAGTTCTTCACCGTCACCGGCGTGCTGCTGGTCTTCGTCGCCGCCGGGGTCTTCGCCTACGGCGTGCACGACCT
>NZ_FNOK01000032.1 GCF_900106995.1 Saccharopolyspora shandongensis | reverse complement strand
CCCTGGAAGACGTGGTGGAGACCGCGGATATCTTCGTGACCACGACGGGGAACTTCAACATCATCACCGCGGAGCACATGACGCGGATGAAGCATCAGGCGATCGTGGGCAACATCGGTCACTTCGACAACGAGATCGACATGGCCGGTTTGGAGAAGGTGCCGGGTGTCCGCAAGCAGGAGATCAAGCCGCAGGTCCACGAGTACGTGTTCGGGGACGGGCACTCGATCATCGTGCTGTCGGAGGGTCGTCTGCTGAACCTGGGCAACGCCACCGGGCACCCGAGCTTCGTGATGTCGAACTCGTTCACCAATCAGACGATCGCGCAGATCGAGCTGTTCACGAAGCCGGGGGAGTACGACAAGCAGGTGTATGTGCTGCCGAAGCACCTGGATGAGAAGGTCGCGCGTCTGCACCTGGACGCGTTGGGTGTGAAGCTGACCAAGCTGACCAAGGAGCAGGCCGCCTACATCGGTGTCGATGTCAACGGCCCGTACAAGCCGGACCACTACCGCTACTGATCGATTTCTCGGCTGAGAAGGAGACCAGGCCATGACTCGGGTCATAGACCGGCTGCGCCCCGGCAAGACGGTGTTCTCGGTGGAGTTCTTCCCCGCGAAGACCGACGAAGAGGAACGCCAGCTGTGGCGGGCCATCCGGGAACTGGAGCCGCTGGACCCCGCGTACGTGTCGGTGACCTATGGCGCCGGCGGGTCCAGCCGGGACCGCACCGTGCGCACCACCGGTCGGATCGCCAGCGACACCACCCTGGTGCCGGTGGCGCACCTGACCGGCGTGAACCACTCGATCGCCGAACTGCGGCACGTCATCGGCTCGTACGCGGCCGAGGGCATCACCAACGTGCTGGCGATCCGCGGCGACCCGCCGGGCGACCCGATGGGCGAGTGGATCCCGCACCCGGAGGGCATCACCTACGCCGACGAGCTCGTGCGGCTGGTGCGCGAGTGCGGTGACTTCAGCGTGGGCGTCGCGGCGTTCCCGCACCTGCACCCGCGCTCGGTGGACCTGGAGTCCGACACCCGGCACATGGTCAACAAGCTGCGGGCCGGGGCGGACTTCGCGGTGGCGCAGATGTTCCTGAAGCCGGAGGACTTCCTGCGGCTGCGGGACCGGCTGGCGCAGCACGGCTGCGACCAGCCGCTGCTGCCGGGGATCATGCCGATCACCACGCCGCGGGTGCTGGGCATGACCACGCAGCTGAGCAACATGACGATCCCCGACGAGGTGTCGGCGGTGCTGGACCCGTTGCGCGACGACGCGGCAGCCTTCCGGGCGGCCGGGCTGGAGATCACCACCCGGCTGTGCGAGAAGCTGATCGCCGAAGGCGTACCGGCGCTGCACTTCTACAGCCTCAACCGGGCCAAGGCCACCCGCGAGGTGGTGGCCAACCTCGGACTGGCCGACGGCGTGCTGAAAGCCGCCTGAGGTCCGAGCCGTCGAAGCCCGCCGTCCCTTCGGGGCGGCGGGCTTCTGCGCGTTGGGGCGGAATTCCTGGTGAGGTCGGTCACGGGTCCGGGGCGCGCATCCGGGCCGACCCGGTGCGTGGTGTCATCGAAGCCGGTCGGCCTGCCGTCGCGCGCGGTCGCCGTGCCCCGCATTCGGGTGACCGACCGCGGGTTCTCGGCACGCAGCGGAGCGATCAACGGCAGTGCCGGCGCACCGGACCCGGCCGCTTCCTTTTTGATGCGGTCCTGCGTTTCGCTACAGTTGACTCATCGCGGCCCGGTCGGCCGAATTCGGCCGAGACCGGAAATCGATCAGTCCATTTCGGACAGAAGTGCGATGGTGCACCGGAAGCGGTGTCCCGGGGGGTCGCAAATGTCAGGATCGGGGTTCGTCGAGTGCTGTCCGCTGGGCGGGAAGGGGCAGGTCGGTGCCGGTGTGCTCGCTCCGCGATCCCGAACCGTTCGAGGGCGAATCTTTTCCGCGCATTCCGGAAGATCAATTGGTTCGGGTCGGCTCGCGGAGTGCACTCGCCGTCCGGTGTTTCGGGAACGGAAACGGTTCGGTAACCCGGCCGGTCGAATTGCCGAGTTCAAATGGTTCGCGGACACGACTTCTCGAATTGCGCGGTGAGGTGCGGCGATGACGACGACGAGCGAGGTCAGCGCCCTCGACTGGGCGTTCCTCTGCCTGGAGCAGGAAACCGCGCCGATGCACCTCGGCGCGGTCGCGGTGTTCCGGCCGACGGAACCGGCGGACCGGTTGCGCCTGCTGGCGCTGCTGGCAGAGCGGGCGCAGCGGATCGCGCGGCTGCGGCTGCGGATCGGCCAGTCCTGGCTGCCCGGCCAGGCCCACTGGGCGGAAGCGCCGGAATTCGACGCATCCGATCACGTGCACAGCCACCAGCTGCCCACGCCCGGCGGGCGGGCGGAGCTGGCCGGGCTGGTCGCGGAGCTCCTCGCGGACCCGCTGGACCGGCGCCGTCCGCTGTGGGAGCTGCACCTGATCACCGGCCTGGACGGGGACCGGTTCGCGGTGCTGGTGAAGTTCCACCACGCCCTGGCCGATGGCCGCGAGGCCGTCGAAACGGGCCTGGCGCTGCTGGACGCCTTCACGCCCGCCGAGCAGGAACCGGCCTGCCCCGGCGGCGGCCCGCTGGAGCTGCTCCGGCGCTCGCGGCGGCTGATCGGGGCGGTGCGCGGAACCCTGTCGAAGTCCGGCGAGACGCTGGGCATCGCCTCGTCGGTGGTGCGCAACATGCGGGTGCCGGTCCCGGATTCGCCGCTGCGCGCCTCGTCCTCGACGGCGCGGCGGGTGGCGCTGGTCCCGATCGACCTCGCCGACCTGCGGCGCATCCGCGCGCGGCACGGCGGCACCACCAACGACGTGGTGCTCGCGGTGCTCGCCGGGGCGTTCCGCCGGTGGCTGGGCACGCGCGGGCATCCGGTCGGCGAGCTGCCGGTGCGGGCGCTGATCCCGGTCTGCCGCCGGCGCGGCGACGACACGAGCGGGAACAACCGGCTCTCCGGCTACCTGTGCGATCTGCCGGTGGACGAACCGGATCCGGTGGCGAGGCTGCAGGCGATCCGGGCCGCGATGAGGCGCAACAAGAGCGCGGGTCCGCTGCGCGGGCCGGGCGCGTTCCCGGTGCTGGCGGGCCGCGTACCGCAGATCGTGCACCAGGTAGCCGCCCCACTGGCCGGGCAGAGCGCTGCCCTGCTGTTCGACACGGTGATCACCAACGTGCCGCTGCCGGACTTCCCGGCGACCCTGGGCGGGGCGGCGTTGGCGGAGCTGTACCCGGTGGCCCCGCTGGCGGCAGGGCAGGCGCTGGCCATCGCGGTCTCGCAGTACCGCGACACCGTGCACGTCGGCGTGCACGCCAACCGCGCCGCGCTGCCGGATCTGGAGAAGTTCAGCAGCGCGCTGCCGCTCGCGGTTGCCGAACTCGGCGACCTGTCGTGACAGATTCGCCCGCACCACCACTGTTTTCCTGGTTATATGGTCGTATGGATCTTGTGGTGCGGACCGAACACGGAGCGGTGCGCGGCACCGTCGATGGTGGAATCAGCGCGTTCAAGGGAATCCCGTACGCGGCGCCGCTGGACGGCCCGCGCCGGTTCCAGGCTCCGGTCGCGCCCGAGCGCTGGGACGGCGTGCGCGACGCGTCGACGTTCAGCGCATCGGTGCCGCAGCCCGCGATCATGCCGGGCGTGCCGGCGTTGTGGAATCCCGGCGACGGCACCGATTGCCTCACCCTGAACGTCTGGACGCCGGACCTCGGCGGCGGTCTGCCGGTGATGGTCTGGATCCACGGCGGCGCGTTCCTGGGCGGCGCGACCGACAGCCCGGCGTACGACAGTTCGCAGCTGGTGAGCGACGGCGTCGTCGTGGTGACGGTGAACTACCGGGTGGGTTACGAGGGCTTCGGCTGGGTCCAGGACGCCCCGGCCAACCGCGGCATTCTGGATCAGCTCGCGGCGTTGCGCTGGGTGCGGGAGAACATCGCGGCGTTCGGCGGCGACCCGGACAACGTGACGATCTTCGGCGAGTCGGCCGGGGCGACCTCGGTGGCGGCGCTGGTCGCCGGTTCGGCCGAGCAGGGGCTCTTCCGCCGCGCCATCGCGCAGAGTCTCGGCTCGCTCTACTCCGACGAGGACGAGGCCCGCAAGATCGGCGAGCTGATCACCGGCCGGCTGGATGTGCCGGCCACCGCCGAGGCGCTGGGCGCGGTGCCGTCCGAGGCGATCCACTCGGTCCAGTCCCCGGTGATGCAGGAGATGGGCGCCGACCGTGCGGCGTGGACGAACTCCACGGCGTACGCGGTGGTCCTGGACGGGGAGGTGCTGTCGGAGCTGCCGTGGGTGGCGCTGCGCTCCGGTGCGGCTCGCGGCGTGGACGTGATCAGCGGCTACAACACCGACGAAGCCAAGATGTTCACGGTCGGGCTCCCCGCGGAGACGAAGGACCCGGCTGCGCTGGCGCAGGGCCTGCGGCTGGCGTCGTCGGTGGTCGACGAGTACCGCGCCGGATACCCGGGCGTCGACGACGCGGAACTGTTCACGGTGATGCTCAGCGACCAGCTGTTCCGCATGCCGTCGATGTGGCTCGCCGAGGGCCACGCCGCCGGCGGCGGGCGGAGCTACCTGTACGAGTTCTCCTGGCCCGCCCCGGGGCACGGCGGTGCGCTCGGTGCCTGCCACGGGCTGGACGTGCCGTTCACCTTCGGCGTGTCGGAGAGCGAGCTCACCGCGGCGTGGTTCGAGGGTGTGGTTCCGTCGGACTTCGAGGAGCTCTCCGGCGAGCTGCGCAAGGCGTGGGTCTCCTTCGCCACCACCGGCGAACCGGGTTGGCCCGCGTACACCACCGCCGACCGCTCGGCCCGGATCTGGAACGTGCCGCCGACGGTGGTGGCCGACCCGATCAAGCCGTCCCGGGAGATCTGGCGGCACCGCTTCCCGGTGTGAGATCGCCGAGGGCCGGGATGGCGATTTTCCGCCATTCCGGCCGTTGCCGCGGCAAGCACGGGATTCTCTTGCGCATGTCCGGAAGATCGGCTCGTGCGGCAGCGGTTCTGACGATGGCGCTGGCCGTCGCGGTCCTACCGGGGACCGCGGCCGCGGCGCCGCACTGCCAGAGCATCACGGAGACCTCGAACCCGGACTGGATGGCGGGCCTGCCGGACGACAGCAGCCTCGCGCAGCTGTCGATCCCGGGCACCCACCAAACCCTTTCGCTGCACGGCGGTTCGCTGACGCAGACGCAGGAGAACCACGGCGACAGCGCGGAAACGCTGGGCGTGCAGCTGCAGTCGGGCATCCGGGCCATCGACATCCGGGTGCGGCGCTACGACGACCGGTTCACCCTGCACCACGGGCCGTTCTACCAGAACGCCAACTTCTCGGACGTGCTGCGCGAGGCGGGCGAGTTCCTGGCCGCGCACCCCGGCGAAGCGGTGCTCATGCGGCTGAAGGCCGAGTGCACCGGCGAGATGACCTCGTGCACCGACGAGAACAGCCAGCTCGACACCGCGCAGATCCTCGACTGGTACCGGGACAACGATCCCAACGGCGGGTACCTGCTCGACCCGGCGGGCGGCGAGATGCCGACGCTGGGGCAGGCGCGCGGCAAGATCGTGCTGGCCACGCTGCAGGGCGCCGGCGGCGGGCTGTACGAGGGGCGCGGGCTCGGCCAGTTCAACAACGACACCTGGGGCGAGTACGTCCAGGACGCCTACGACGTGCCGACGCTGTTCGACATCGACGACAAGTGGTTCAAGGTCCGCGACCACCTGGGCAAGACGGCGGCCGCCGACTCCGGCCGGATGTTCCTGAACTTCTCCAGCGGTTCCAGCCCGGCGGCGTTCCCGAACGCGGTCGCCTGCGGCGCGTCCGGCTTCCGCGGCGTCAACGACTACGCCCTGGAGCACCTCAACGGCACCGACCTGCCGCGGACCGGGGTGATCATGATGGACTTCCCGGGAGCGGACCTGGTGAACGCCATCATCGCGGCCAACCGCTGACCGGACGGGGCCGTCCGGAGGCCGGGAGAAATCGGGAGCCGCCGGCGAACCACGTCCCGGCGCTGAAGCTCCCAATTTTAGGCAAAATCGCCGGCCTCCTCGGGAAGGTGCGGTTCCGAGGTTTCTCATTTTAGGCAAAATTGGGAGCCCCAGCGCCGGAGTGCGGGCCCTGGTGTGCCCAATTTTAGGCAAAACTGGGCGTTTCCCCGGGGCGTCATCGGACCGGTTTGGGCGGCGTCGGGGCGCATCGGACGGGCGGAAGGGAGAATCGCGGCGGAAGACATGTCCTCGGGGCGAGGAGACGATCCGTCATCTGGGCAAGGGCGGTCGGTCGTCGGGAACTGTGATGGGTACGAGGTGAGTGGGAAGTTGGGACGCTGGATCGACGTCGCCGACGGCGTGCTGGTTCGTCGGTACGAGGAGCTGGACCTCTCGGTCGGCCTCGTCGTGGGCGGTGAGCGCTGCCTCGTCATCGACACCGGCGGCGACGCCGGGCAGGGGGCCGAGCTCGCCGCGGCGGTCCGCGAGGTCACGCCGCTGCCCTGGTCGGTGGTCCTGACCCACGCGCACTTCGACCACAGCTTCGGCACCGAGGCGTTCCTGCCGTGCCCGGTCTGGGCGCACGACCGGTGCCGTGCCCAGCTCGTGGCCACGGGCGCGGATCAGCGCGAGAAGTGGGCCCGGAACTACCGCGAGCGGGGCGAGCACGAGGTCGCCGATCGCATCGACGCGGTGCGGATCGCGTTGCCCGACAACCTGGTCGGCGACCGGCAGGTGCTCGACCTCGGCGGACGCGACGTGGCGTTGCTCCACTTCGGACCGGCGCACTCCGACCACGACGTGGTCGTGCACGTGCCGGACGCGGGTGTCGTGTTCGCGGGCGATCTGGTCGAGCAGGGCGCGCCGCCGCAGTTCGGGGACGCGTACCCGCAGGGGTGGCCCGCCGCGCTGGACGGCATCCTCGCGCTGGACGCGCCCGTGGTGCTGCCCGGGCACGGTGAGCCGGTGGACCGGGAGTTCGTGCGGCACCAGCGCGCCGAGCTGGCGACCGTGGCCGAGCTGTGCCGGGCGGTGGCGGCGGGGGAGCTCACCGCGGAGCAGGCGGTGGCGCGTTCGCCCTTCCCCGAGAAGTTCACCCTGGACGCCCTGGCGCGCTGACCTCGTTGCGTGGGTTGGTGCCCGCGTTGGTTAACGTGAGTAAGTATCGCGGCGGACGGAGGACGGCATGTCAGGCACGGCGGAGAAGGCGCTCGCGGCGCTGCGCGCGGAACTGCCGGAGCCCGTGCTGCTGACCGACCCCGACTCCGTAGCCCGCTTCGCCCACGACGAGGCCGAGTGGGCCCCGCACGGCGAACCGCTGGCGGTGGTGCGCGCGACCAGCACCGATGATGTCGTCGCCGCAGTGCGGATCTGCGCCGAGCTGGGCGTTCCGGTCGTTCCGCGAGGCGCTGGGACCGGCCTCTCGGGCGGCGCGAACGCCATCGACGGCTGCGTGCTGATCTCCTTCGAGGGCATGAACGAGATCCTGGAGATCAACCCGCGCGAGCAGCTCGCCGTGGTGCAGCCCGGCGTGGTCAACGACGATCTGCGCGCCGCCTGCCGCGAGCAGGGCGCCTGGTACCCGCCGGACCCGGCCAGCTCGCCGTGGTCGACCATCGGCGGCAACGTCGCCACCAACGCCGGCGGCGTGTGCTGCGTGAAGTACGGCGTGACCCGCGACTACGTGCTGGGCATGGAAGCCGTCGTCGGCAACGGCGAGGTGGTGCGGCTGGGGCGGCGCACCGCCAAGGGCGTCGCCGGCTACGACCTGTGCGGGCTGTTCGTCGGCTCGGAAGGCACGCTCGGCGTGATCACCGAGATCACCGTCAAGCTGCTGCCCGGCCTGCGCGCCCCGGAGCGCACCGTGGTCGGGTACTTCGATTCCCTCGTGGCGGCAGGCGAAGCGGTGGCCGCGGTCGCCGCGGCCGGGATCGTGCCGTCGGCGCTGGAACTGCTCGACCAGCACTGCCTGAAGGCCGTCGACGAGTGGAAGAACATGGGCCTCAGCGCCGAGGCGAACGTGCTGCTGCTCGGCCGTTCCGACACGCCGGGCGCGGCGGGGGAGCAGGAGGTCGACGGGCTGCTGCGCTGCTTCGACGAGGCCGGCGCCACCTGGAGCGCCCGTTCCACCGACGAGCACGAGGCGGACGCGTTGTTCGCCGCGCGCCGACTGGCGTATCCGGCGCTGGAACGGCTCGGCCCGTTGCTGACCGAAGACGTCTGCGTGCCGCGGGCGAAGGTGCCGGAGATGCTGGCCCGCATCGAGGCGGCGGCGCAGCGGCACGACACGCAGATCGCCAACATCGCGCACGCCGGCGACGGCAACCTGCACCCGCTGATCATCACGCAGCCCGGTGACGATGCGGCGCGACTGCGCGCGCAGCGGGCCTTCGACGACATCGTCGCCGACGCCATCGCGATGGGCGGCACGGTGACCGGCGAGCACGGCGTGGGCCTGCTCAAGCGCAAGGGCCTGCACGCCGAGCTCAGCCCGGCGGTGATCGGCATGCACCACGCGGTCAAGAACGCCCTCGACCCCGCCGGGATCTTCAACCCCGGCAAGGTCTTCGGCGACCCGGACAGCTGACCTTTCCCCGTCTCTTCGGCAAAGTTGCTCCGAACGGGTTCGCCGCCTTCGTTTCCGATGGCGCGGCGCGAGCTGGTTGGCCTTCTCGGCGAGTCAGCCTGCGGGAGGGTCGATGGCAACCATCGCCGGGGCGCTCGCGACGAGCGCACGGCGCTGCCCGGATCGCGTCGCGTTGATCTTCGGCGAGGCCTGAACAGTCCTCTCCTGCCAGGAGCCCGTCACCTTCCAGACGAACCGCCACCGACCGAGCGCGTCAGTCGTGGTGGCCGTGCCTGCCGAGGGTCTCCACGGGGGTCGCGCCGGGGCGGGTCCACTGCGGCACGGGGCGGCTGGTCGGGCCCCAGGTGGCGTTCCCGTCCGCGTCCGAGCGCCAGGACCAGCACGACCTGCGCCCCTCAGGCCAGCCCGCGGGCTTGTCCTCCCATGCCTCGCCGCGGCCGTAGGGCGTCATGTCGAGCAGGCCGAGGGACCCGTTGACCGTCTCGTTGCCCCGGGCCGTCGTGGAGTAGGTGAGGAACGCGCGGTCGCCGTCGCGCAGGTAGCAGGTGAGGTAACCCATGCTGCCGCCGACCGGCTCGGCCAAGTCGCGCACCGAGTACCAGGGCTGGGTGTAACCCATGAACTCGACGTAGGGGGCCACCTCGTCCCAGCGGCCCGTGGTCAGGACGGCGTACGAGACGCCGCGGGCGTTGAGGTAGGCGGCGTCCTTCAGGTGCCAGGCCGTGGTGGTGCAGCCCTCGCACTGCCCCTGGTGCGGCGCGCCGTCGTGCCACATGTGCTTGTAGACCACGAGTTCGTCGCGGCCTTGGAACAGGTCCAGGAACGGGACCGGGCCGTCGGAGCCGACGACCTCGACCGTCCCGTCGAACTCCACCATCGGCAGCCGGCGGCGGGCCGCGGCGAGGGCGTCACCCTCGCGGGTGTGGGCCTTCTCGCGGACCAGGAGCTCGTCGCGGGCGGCCTGCCAGGTGGCCAGGTCGGCCACGGGCGGGCGCCCGGGCAGTGCGGTGGTCGGGTCGTTCGGTGTGGTCGCCATGGCGTCCTCCGTGGTGTCTCGTACCGGGCAGTAACGGTCACCAGTGCAGACTCGCGACCCGGCCGGAACTCATCGCGGCAAGGGACGCCCTCGGCCGAGCTTGCACGGACGAGCCCTCAGGCACCGGGCGTGCTGCGCTCTCGCCGGTCGGGTCGGGTGAGCGGGCCGTTCACCCCACCATCCCGAAGGCACGCACCGCCCGGCCTCGGCCCCGCAGCAACGCGACGTCGCTCGGTGGCGTCAGCGCTTCGCGAGTTCCAGGGCCGCCGTTTCGATGGTGTCCTCGTCGAGCAGGACGTGGTAGGCCGCCGCGCCGAGCGGGATGAAGCTGTCCTCGCTGGCGACCCGGGCGATCGGCCCGTCGAAGCCGCCGTCGACGAGCGCCGTCACCACCGGCTCGGAAACGCCGCCGCTGCGGCGGGTTTCGTCCACCACCAGCACCCGGCCGGTCGCGCGCGCCGCGGCCAGCAGGTCCTCGACCGGCAGCGGCGCCAGCCAGCGCAGGTCCAGCACCCGCGCCCCGATGCCGCGCTCCCGCAGCCGCTTCGCGACCCGCAGGCTCATCGGCACGCCGTTGCCGAAGCTGACCAGCGTCAGGTCGTCGCCGTCGCCGTACTCGCGGGCCCGCCCGATCGGCACGTGGTGCTCACCGGGCGCGGGGTACGACGCCAGCCACTCGCCGTCGCCGGGTTCGTGCAGGTCGCGCGTGTGGTACAGCGCGATGGGCTCCAGGAACACGCACACCCGGCCGTCCTCGTGCGCGGCGGCGACGCAGGTGCGCAGCATCGCGGCGGCATCGTCGGGCCGCGACGGCGAGGCGACCACGACGCCCGGCAGGTCGCGCAGCGCGGCGACGCTGTCATCGTTGTGGAAGTGGCCGCCGAAGCCCTTCTGGTAGCCGTAGCCGGCGATGCGCACGACCATCGGATTCCGGTACTGGCCGTTGGAGAAGAAGCTCAGCGTGCTGCCCTCACCGCGCAACTGGTCGGCCGCGTTGTGCACGTACGCGAGGTACTGGATCTCGGGGATCGGCATCAGCCCGGCGAGTCCCGCACCGAGCGCGGTGCCCAGGATGCTCTGCTCGTCCAGCAGCGTGTCGAACACCTTGGTGCCGCCGAACTTCTTGCGCAGCCCGCGCGTCACCCCGTACACGCCGCCCTTGCGCGAGACGTCTTCGCCGAAGACCACGACGCCCGGGTCGCGGCCCAGCTCCTCGGTCAGCGACCGGTTGATCGCCTGCGCCAGGGTCAGCGGTCCCTCGGCCTCGGGCAGCTGATCGGCGAAGACCTCCGCGCGCCCGGGCGGGACCTCGCCCGCCCGGCGCGCGACGGCGTCGGGCCGGTCCTGGCAGATCGACGCCATCACCTCGGCGGCGCTGCCCAGCTTGCGGCGGCCGAGCGCCTCCTCCGCGATGCGCGCGACCTCGGCCCGCTTGTCCTCGTAGCGCGCGAGTACCTCGCCCGGCTCCAGGATCCCGTTGTCCACCAGCGCTTTTGCCGTGCCGAGCAGCGGGTCGCGCTGGTAGTCGGCGGCGATCTCGGTGCGCGATCGGTAGCCGGATTCCACGTCGGATCCGGCGTGCCCCATCAGCCGCACCGTCCGCAGGTGCAGGAAAGCCGGGGCGCGGTGCTCGCGAACCCAGTCCACGGCCTCCCGCGCCACCGCCAGGCTCCGCACCGGATCGGCGCCGTCGACCGCGAAGTACCGCAGCCCGGTGCGGTTGCCGTAGGTGGATTCGATCCAGCCCTGCGGGGTGCGCACGCTGATCCCGATGCCGTTGTCCTCGCACACCAGCAGCAGCGGCATCGGCAGGCCCTGGAAGGCGCAGTGCAGCGCCGAGTTGATCGCGCCGGTCGCGGTCGAGTGGTTCGCCGAGGCGTCGCCGAAGCTGCACACCACCACCGAATCCGCCGGCCACGCGGTCGGGACGCCCAGCTTCGCGGCCCGTCCCAGGGAGAACGCCAGGCCGACCGCGCGGGGCAGGTGCGAGGCGATGGTCGAGGTCTGCGGGATGACGGACAGCTCGGCGTTGCCGAACACCTTGTGCCGTCCGGCGGAGATCGGTTCGTCGGCCGCGGCGACGATGCCCAGCAGCACGTCGCGCAGGGGGTGCTGCCCCGGCACCTGCCGGCCGCGCCGGACGTAGAAGCCGCCGGAGCGGTAGTGCAGCAGCGCCGGATCGGTCGGACGCAGCGCGGCGGCGACCGCGGCGTTGGACTCGTGCCCGGACGAGCCGATGCTGTAGAAGCCCTTGCCCTGCGAGCCCAGTCGGCGCGCCTGGAAGTCCAGGTGCCGGCTGCCGGCCTGCGAGTCGAACAGCGCCAGCAATTCCTCGCCCGGCCCCGTGCCGGTCGAAGGCCGAGCGGACCAACCGGCCACGGCGGCCCGGAAGAACTCGTCGACGGGCTCGGTCTTGTCGCTCATTCGTCCTCCGTGTTGCAAGCGTGCGGGTCAGTGCTCGCGCGGTTCCGCGTGCCAGCCGTTGGCCACCTGGGCGCAGGACTTGGCCAGGCACTCCAGCGCGATCGGCAGCAGCGGGTTGGTGTTCTGCTTCCGGTACAGGGCCTTGACCCTGCGGTGCGGCTGCCAGCCGGCGATCCGGGAGATGCGCACGTGGTCGTCGGGGATCGCCAGCCCGGGCAGCACCGCGACGCCGAGGTCGCGGGCCACCAGGTCCCGGATCACCGAGTAGTCGTTGCTGCGGAAGGTGATCCGCGGCACGAACCCGGCCGCGGCGGCCAGCCGCACCAGCGCCCGCGCGCCCGCGGTGTCCTGCCGGGTGGAGATCCAGGCGTCGCCGGCGAGCTCGCGCAGCTCCACCTCCGGGGCGCCGGCCAGCCGGTGCGTCTCGGGCAGCGCCAGCCGCAGCGGCTCGGCCATCAGCTCCTCCACGCACAGCTCGATCGGCCACTGCCGCGGATCGAGGTCGTACTCGAAGACCACCGCCGCGTCCAGGACACCTTCGAGCACGTCGCCGAGCACCTCGTCCGGCTCGCCCTCGTCGAGCTGCACCTCGGCACTGGGCCGCTCGGCGACCACGGCGGCCAGCACGTCGGGCAGCACCCGCGCGTTGGCGGTGGCGAAGCTGGCCAGCCGCAGGCTGCCTTCCTCACCGGCGACCATCGCCCGCACCTCGCGTTCCAGCGAGTCGAGCGCGCCGAGCGCGTCGCGGCTGCGGTCGGCGAGCCGGACCGCCAGCGCGGTGCTGCGGGCGCTGCGGGCGGAGCGCTCGAAGAGCGGCGCGCCGACCGCGCGTTCCAGCAGCACCATCTGCTGCGACACCGCCGACGCGGTGTAGCCGAGCACCCTCCCGGCCTCGGCAAACGAGCCGGTGCGGACGCATTCCTGCAGGGTTCTCAGGTGGATCGGGTTGAGCACGCCTGCCCCCTCAGCTCTCGTCTTCCAGACCGCGCACCCGGCGTCGGCCCGCGATTCCCGTTGCAATGAGCGTTTTCCATCCTCGTTTTGCGTGGCGGTGCGGGGGGCGGAACCTCAGCGCCCGCCTGGACTGTGGGTGCCCAACCTGATGTATGTCCGATACACGGCGGTTGGGCCGTCCTCGCCAGGCGAACGCTGAGAACCCGCGGCGGTGCAAGCTGCGTAGGTGGGCTATGCGCCTGCGGCGCATGCGACTGCTTCCGGGATACGGTCCGTTGGCTGTCGCGGCTGCGGTCACCAGCCAAGATGAAAATCGCTCAATCGAACCTCCGATTTCAACGGGAATCGCGGAGTTCGCGGCAGTTCTCACGCGGTCGCGATGCTGGGCAACCGGCCGCGCAGCTGCATCGCCGTCCGCACCCGCTGCTTCGCCAGGTCCAGCGCCGCCTGGTGCGGCAGCACGCCGTCGGCCTGCGCGGTGTCCAGCACCAGCACGGTGTTGTTGCGGGTCCGCTCCGCGACCGCCCGCAGGATCGCGGTCGGCTCCGGCCGGAACGCGGAATACCGCGCGTCCATCGCGAAGCCGGCCGCGATGGCGCCGCCGGCGTTGGCGATGAAGTCCGGCACCACGGTGACCTCGCGGGTGGCCAGCAGCCGGCGGGCCTCCGGCGTGGTCGGCAGGTTCGCGCCCTCCACGACCAGCCCGGCCCTGATGCCGGCGGCGACGGCTTCGTCGATGACGTCCTGCCCGGCGGCCGGGATCAGCACGTCGCAGTCGACCAGCAGTTCCTCGCCGCGCGGAATCCGCTGCTGCGCCGAGGCCTTGGCCACGCACGCGTCGCCGAACTCGGCGCGGGCGTCCAGCCACCGCGGCACATCGAGCCCGTCCGGGTCGTGCACCGACCCGTCGATCGTGGACAGCGCCACCAGCTGCGCGCCGAGCTCGTGCAGCCGCTTCGCCGCAGCCGCCCCGACGGCGCCGAAGCCCTGCACCGCCACCCGCGCGCCGGCCACGCTGCGGCCCTGCCGGGCCAGCGCCGCGTCCACGGCCTCGGCGACGCCGTGGCCGGTCACGCCCAGCTGGTCGTAGGGCACGCCGCCCAGCGATTCGGGCACCCCGACGGCCGCGCCGCGATCGCCGAGCTCGTCCTGGATGATCGCCGCGTCGTGCTCGGTCATCCCCATGTCCAGCCCGGCGACGTAGCTGGCCGGGATCTGATCGGCCAGCCGCCGCGCGAAGGCCCGCACGATCCGCTCCTTGTCCGGCGAGTCCGGGTCGGCGAAGATGCCGGCCTTCGCGCCGCCGTGGAACAGGTCGACCGCGGCCCACTTCCAGGTCATCACGCGGGCCAGCCGGGCGACCTCGCCGACGGTGACGGTCGGGCTCATTCGGGTGCCGCCCTTGCCGGTGCCGCGGGCGGTGTTGTCGATGACCAGCACGCCGCGCATGCCGGTCCGCGCGTCGGAGACGCACACGACCTTCTCCGGGCCCCACTCGTCGATCTCCTGCAACAGATCACGCACGGTTCGCGCTCCTTCGTCGGCTGCGCCGCGCGCAGCCCGCATCGGGGAATTCAGTTCTCGTTTTTGAAGCGGCGAAGCCGCTTAGCCCACCCTCATAACCGGCACCGCCGCGGGTTCTCAGGCGTCGTCTCGGGAGGACAGCCCTAGCGCTGTGTATTGGACATACATGAGTCGGGGATCCCGGACCGAGACGGCGCCTGAGGTTCCGCTACCCGCACCGCTACGCAGAAAGAGTCCAAAACAGCCTTTCAGACGCAGTTGTGCTCGGGGCGGACCTTGGCCCCGGCGAAGCGGCGGGCGTCGAGGCCGGAGACGTCGACGACCGGTCGACGGCCGAGCACGAGGTCGCGCATCACCTCGCCGATCGCCGGCCCCTGCAGGAAGCCGTGGCCGGAGAAGCCGGTGGCGTACAGGAAGCGGCTCGGTCCCGCCGCCTCGCCGATCAGCGCGTTGTGGTCGGGCGTCATCTCGTAGAGCCCGGCCCAGCCGTGCGCCACGCCGATGTCGGCCAGCCGCGGCGCGCGCCGCGCCACCGCGTCGGCGAGCCGCCCGAGCCAGCGGTCGTCGGTGTTGAGCCGGAAGCCGTACTCCTCGTCGGGGTCGGACATGCCGATGAGCAGGCCCGGGCCCTCGTCGTGGAAGTAGAAGCTGGTGCCGAAGTCGATGGTGAACGGCAGCCGACGCGGCAGGCCCGGCACCGGCTCGGTGACCAGGATCTGCCGGCGCAGCGGGCGAACAGGCAGCTCGACGCCGGCGAACTCGCCGACGGCCGCCGACCAGGCGCCCGCCGCGCAGACCACTGTGGACGTTTCGACGGGGCCGAAGTCGGTGTGCACCGCGGTTATCTCGCCGCGGGTGACCTCGATGCCGGTCACCGGGCAGTTCCGCCGCAACAGTGCGCCGTGGTGCCGGGCGCCCTGCGCGTACCCCTGCACGACCGCCTCGGGCGTGCAGTGCCCGTCGGTGGGGGAGAAGGCCGCCGCGCGCAGCCCGTCCGGCACGACGTACGGCGAGAGCTCGCAGGCCTCCCGGACGGTCAGCATCCGGCTGGGCACGCCGAACTCGTTCTGCAGCCGCACGCCGCGCTCGAAGGCCGCGACGTCCGCGTGATCGGACAGCAGGAACAGGTAACCGTGCTGCTTGAGGTCGATCTCGCCGCCGGGCCGCCGCGCGAAGTCCTCGAACGCCCGCAGGCTGCGCTGTCCGAGCTCGATGTTGACCGGGTCGGAGAACTGCGCCCGCACGCCGCCGGCGGCCTTGCTGGTGCTACCCGCGCCGAGCTCGTCGCGCTCCAGCAGCAGCACGTCCACGCCGGCCTCGGCGAGGTGGAAGGCGGTGCTGACGCCCACCACCCCGCCGCCGATCACGACGACTTCTGCCCGGTGCGGCAGCATCACCGCGCACCGCCGAGTTCCGGTGGCAGCCGGAAGTCCAGCTCCGGCTCGACGGTGTCGACGTCCATCTGAGCCTTCTGCAGCTTGCCGGAGAAGTCCCAGTTCAACGACTGCCAGCGGGTGAACTGGTCGAGCACCCAGACGCCGGACTGGCGGCTGCCGTTGCCGGACTTGCCGTTGCCGCCGAAGGGCAGGTGCGCCTCCGCGCCGGAGGTCGAGTTGTTCACGCTGACCATGCCCGCGCCGATGCCCTGCCGGAACCGGAACGCGGTGGCCGGGTCGGTGGTGTAGATCGCCGCGGACAGCCCGTAGCCCGGGGCGTTGCCCAGCTCGATGGCCTCGTCCAGGGTGTCGTAGGTGGTGACGCCGACGATCGGGCCGAAGGTCTCGTTGCGGAACACGTGGTCGTCCGGCCGCAGCCCGTCGAGCAGCACCGGGTGGTAGTACAGCCCGGTCGACGGATCGCCCTGGAATCCCTTGCGCGGCGCCGAATCGGTGATCCGGCCGACCGATTCCGAACCGAGCACGGTGTGGTGCTCGGCGATGTTGCCCAGGATGGATTCGAAGTTGTCGGCGAACTTCTGGTCCAGCAGCGGGCCGTAGAGCACGTCGCCCGCCGGGTCGCCGATGCTGGCCGCGCGCAGCGCCGCGTCCAGCCGCCCGACGAACTCGTCGTGCACGTCGCGGTGCACGATCAGGTTGCCCAGCGAGGTGCAGCGCTGCCCGGCGGTGCCCCAGCCGGAGAACAACGCGCCCTCCACGGCCAGGTCGAGCTCGGCGTCCGGGGTGACGATCATCGGGTTCTTGCCGCCGAGCTCCAGGCACGGGCTCTGCAGATAGCGGCCGCACAGCTCGCCGACCCGCGCGCCGACCTCGCTGGAACCGGTGAAGCCGACCTTGTTGACGGTGCCCGCCGCCAGCGCGGACTCCAGGCCCTTGAAGGTCGCCTCGCCGTCGGTGTAGACGAGGTTGAGCACGCCCTTGGGCACCCCGGCGCGCCAGGCCAGCTCGGCCAGCGCCCGGGCCGCGCCCGCGGCGTACTCGGCGGGCTTCCACACCACGGCGTTGCCGCACAGCAGCGCGGGCACCATGTACCAGGACGGCACCGCGACCGGGAAGTTGCCCGCGGTGATCACCACCGCGACGCCCACCGGCACGCGGAAGGTGAACAGCTGCTTGTCCGGCATCTCCGAGGGCACGGTCTGCCCGTAGAGCCTGCGGCCCTCACCGAGGAAGAAGTCGCAGGTGTCGATGATCTCCTGCACCTCGCCGAGCGCCTCGGCGTAGGGCTTGCCGATCTCCCGGGTCACCAGCCGCGCCAGCGACTCCTTGTTCGCCTCGACCAGCCGGCCCAGCCCGGCCACCACCCGCCCGCGCACCGGCGCGGGCACCTGCGCCCACTCGCGCTGCGCGCGCTGCGCCTGCTCGGTCGCGGCCAGCAGCGTCTCGGGCCCGCCGAGGGCGACCTCGGCGACGACGTCATCCAGGTTCGCCGGGTTGCGCGAGAGGTACTCGCCTCCGCCGTCGACCCGGGCGGGGGCGTCCGGACCGATCACGGAGCTCAACGTCGACTGCACCGACATGCACCTCTTCCAGCTCGTTGGGGTTCTCGTGCGCAGGTGTGCCGCGGGACACGTGCGCCGCCGGGATCACCGTAAATCCCCGGAGGCGTATTCGCGGAGAATCAGAAGAGTGATTTCTTTTCCTTCTGAGCGACAGCTCAGCTTCTGCTCTCGATGATCTCCGCGCGCCCGGGATGTCGATCTCTACCGCCGCGGCCGGAGGTGTGGCAGCGTGCCGCGCATGGACGTGTGGAGCGACGCCGACGTGGCCGCGGCGCTGGACCTGGACACCGCCATCGCCTCGCAGCGGCTGGCGTTCGAATCGCTCGGTCGCGGCGAGGCGCAACTCGCCGAGAAGGTCGCCATCCGAACGGGCGACGACACGACGCTGTGCTACCTCAGCCGCCTGTCGCCGAGGCACGGAGCCGTCAGCAAGCTGGTCGCGGTCCACCCCGGCAACGCCGGCCGGGGCCTGCCCGCGATCTCGGCGACGGTGCTGGTCCTGGACGCGGCCACCGGCCGACCGGTGGCCACCATGCAGGCCACCGCGCTCACCGAGATCCGCACGGCCGCGGGCAGCGCCATCGCCGCCGACGCGCTCGCGGTGCCCGACGCCGACGAGCTCGCGATCCTCGGTTCCGGAGTGCAGGCGAGGGCGCACGCCCGCGCGATCGCGCGCGTGCGCGAGCTGCGCGAGATCCGGATCTACAGCCGCGACGCGGCGCGCCGTGAGGCCGCGGCCGCGGAACTGGCGGCCGAGCTGGGCATCGCGGTGCGAGCCGTGGCGAGCGCCGGGGAAGCGGTCCGCGAAGCGCCGCTGATCGCGGCCTGCACCCTCAGCGCGGAACCCGTCGTCCCGACCGCCGCGGTCGCGGCGGGAGCGACGGTGATCAGCGTCGGCAGCTTCGAGCACCACCGGTGCGAGGTGGACGCGGAGCTGATCCGGCGCGCCGGAGCGGTCGTGGTCGACGAAGTCGGCACGGCCGCGACGCACGCGGGACCGATCGTGCGCGCCTTGGAGCGCGGCGACATCGAGCGCGCGCAGCTGCGAGCGCTCGGCGCGGTGCTGCTGGGCGAAGCCCCCGGGCGCGCCAGCGCGGAGGAGGTGGTCTTCTACAACAGCGTCGGTCTGGGAGTCCAGGACGCCGCCGCGGCCCACGCCGTCCTCGGCTCCCTCTGACGCGAATCCCGGCTCGTCGCGGGAAAAGGCGAAGGGTTGCTTGGGGTCAGGGGAAGGCATCCGCGTGCTTCGCCGTCTTTCCCGGATGATCCCCATCGACGAACATCCCCGCATCGCGTGATCGCCAACCGGCGTTGCCAGCGGGGAGGTACTCGGTGCGAGATGAGACAGCCGCGACCGGCGGGTCGCTGTTCGGGACCGGGCCGAACGGGATCTTCCGCCGCACCGTGCCGAAACCCGAGGAGCAGGGCGACCGGCGGATGCTCCGCGTGCTCGGGTTGCCGCAGCTGACCATGATCGGCGTGGGCGCCATCATCGGTGCCGGGATCTTCAGCCTCGCCGGGGCCGTCGCCCGCGACGTCGCCGGTCCCGCCGTGCTGGTGTCGTTCCTCATCGCCGGCGCCGCTTCGCTGTGCGCCGCCTTCGCCTACGCCGAGTTCGCCGGGATGGTGCCGCGCGCCGGGTCGTCCTACACCTACGCCGCCGCCGTGCTCGGCGAGGTCGTCGGCTGGATCATCGGCTGGGACCTGCTGCTGGAGTACACCGCGATCGTCGCGACCGTCTCCATCGGCATGTCCGGCTACGCCGGGTTCCTGCTGGACGCCATCGGCGTCGACCTGCCCGCCTGGATGCTCGGCGCGCCCGGCACCGGCGAGGGGCACCGGGTGGACCTGATCGCGATGCTGATCTGCCTCGGCGTGGCCTGGCTGCTCAACCGCGGCACGAAGACCTCGGCGAAGGTCGACGTGGTGCTCACCGTCGTGAAGATCGCCGTGGTGCTGCTCGTCGTGGTCGTCGGACTGTCCCAAGTGGACTTCGGGAACCTGACGCCGTTCGCGCCCTTCGGCTGGGGCGGCGCGGTCACCGGGGCGGCCACGGTGTTCTTCGCGGTGTTCGGCTACGACGCGCTGTCCACCGCCGCCGAGGAATCCGTGGAGGCCCGCAAGCTGATGCCGAAGGCGATGGTCTGGTCGCTGGCCATCTCGATGGTGCTCTACGTCGGCGCCTGCATCGTGCTCACCGGCATGGTGCCCTACCACGAGGTCAACCCGGACAGCGGTTTCTCCAGCGCGTTCGCCAGCGTCGGCATGTCGGGCGTGGCGACCGTGATCGCGGTCGGCGCGATCCTCGGCATCGTCACGGTGAGCTTCTCGTTCATGATGGGCGCCTCCCGGCTGTGGTACGCGCTCAGCCGCGACGGGCTGATGCCGAAGTGGTTCGGTGAACTGCACCCGGTCCGCCGGGTGCCGCACCGCGCGACGTGGATCCTCGGCATCGTCGCCGCGGCGCTGGCCGGGCTGCTGCCGGTGCAGGAGGCCGCCGAGCTGACCAACATCGGCGTGCTGTTCGCGTTCGTCCTGGTCTGCGCCGCGGTCGTGGTGCTGCGCTACCGCAGGCCCGGCCTGCCCCGCGGCTTCCGCTGCCCGGGCATGCCGGTGGTGCCGGTCCTCGGCGTGCTGTTCTCCGCCTGGCTGATGTCGTTCCTGGCCGGCGAGACCTGGCTGCGCTTCGCCGGCTGGCTGGTGGTCGGCCTGCTCGTCTACGGCCTGTACAGCTACCGGAACACGCGGCGAGTGATGCCGGGCGGTTCTGTCGACCTGAGCGCGCTGGACGAGGAGCAGAAGTGACGACTGAACAGGGCACGACCTGGAAACCACGCGCCGCCGCAGGCGTTTTCGGCGCCGCGATCGTTACCGGCGCGGCGATCCTCGCCACCGGCGGCGCGGGCACCCTGTGGGGCCTGACGCCGATCGTGGTGTACGCGATCCTCGTCCTGCTCGACGTGGACGTCGTGCTCGCCACCCTCGCCGCGCTGGTCGTCGCGGCGCTGGAGACCGGCACCGCGCCACTGGAGCTGGGCAAGCTGATGGGCGAGTCGCTGGGCTCGTTCATCGCCGTGGTCGGCATGATCATCCTGCTCGGCGGCGGTCTCGGCCGGGTCGTCACCGAGACGGGCGCGGCCGCGACGATGGTGCGGATGGTGTTGCAGGGCATCGGGATCAGCACCCCCCTGCGGTTCCGGATCGGCGTGATGCTGTCGGCGACGCTGCTGGGCGCGGCACTGGGCACGCTGTCGGGCGCGAGCGCCCTGCTGGTGCCGATCGTGCTGCCGATCGCCGCCGCGATGCGGCTGACCCCGCCGTCGATGGCCGCGATGTTCCACGCGGGCACCGCCGCGGGCCTGGTCACCGGGCCGTTCACGCCGCCGGTGGTCACGATCATGGGCACCGCGCAGATCGGCTACGGCGAGTACCTGCTCAGCGCCGGGATCCCGATGGCCGCCACCGTCTGGCTGACCGGGCTGGGCATGTCGCACTGGATCCAGCGGCGCACCGAGGGCGGCGAGGCCTACCCGGACGACGTCGCCGAGGAGTCCGAGCACGACCCGGCGACCGCCAGGCGGGCGACCATCGGCTTCCTCGGCAGCATGGTGGTCCTGGTGGCGCTGGGCATCGCGTTCCAGGCGAGCTACACCTACGTGCTGATCGTGATGCCCGCGGCCGCCGCGGTCACGGCCCTGTGCGGCCGCATGTCGCCGACAGCGGCGCTGCACGCGATGTACCGGGGCGCGCAGCCGCTGCTGTGGCTGTTCCTGCTGTTCTGGCTGCTCAACCCGATGCTGGAGCTGCTGGAGCGCTCGGGCGCCTACGACGCGATGCAGCGGCTGGTCGCGCCGACGCTGGGCGATGTCGGGCCGTGGCTGTTCTGCATGATCGTGCTGGTCGTCGGCTGGCTCGGGGTCTCCGGTGCGGCGGTGGCGCAGGTGGTGCTGCTGCAGAAGCTGTTCGGCCCGGCGCTGGCGGGGCTGGGCATTCCGCCCGGCGCGTGGGCCGCGGTGCTGCTGGGCTCCTCGCAGATCGACTGGTTCGGGCCGTTCCCGGGGCCGGACATGATCGGGCAGATGGGGCTCGCGCGCTCCCGGAACCTGCGGATGATGATGTTCAACGGCTGGGCCATCATGGTCGCCAACCTGGCCCTGTTCGCGGTCCTGTTCCTCGTCCTGATCTGACCCGGGCAGGCCCGCCCGAGGAATCAGTTGGGAGGCGCGTGGTGGGGTTTGCGGAGCGGTTGCGGGCCGAGGCGGTGTTCGGGGGTCTGCCCGGGCGGATCGGGTTCGCCGCCTGGGATCTCGACGAGCGGGAACCGGTGCTGGTCGACGCCGAGCGGGTCGTGCACGCCGCCAGCACGATCAAGGTCCTGATCATGATCACCGCGCTGCGCGCCGTGCGCGAAGGGCGGCTCGGGCTGGACGCCGAGGTCGAGTTGCCCGCCGAGCGGGCCGGCGGGTTCGGGGTGCTGCGGGAACTTCCCAGCGTGACGGCGATCTCGCTGCGGGACCTGATCACGCTGATGATCGTGATCAGCGACAACGCCGCCACGAACGCGGTGATCGACGCGGTCGGGTTCGAGGCGATCCGGGCCTGCGCCGCCGACCTGGGCTGCACGGCGACCCAGGTCCAGCGGCGGCTGATGGACGTCAACGCCCCGGGCCGCAACGAGACCACGGCGCTGGACCAGGCGCGCGTGCTCGCCGCGCTGGCCGGCGGATCGGCGCTGCCGCCGGAGCTGACCGAGCACGCGCTCGACGTCCTGTCGCGGCAGCAGGTCCGGGACCGGCTGCCCGCGCTGCTGCCGGACGGCGCGCAGTGCTGGAACAAGACCGGCGAGCTGCTCGGGCTGCGCCACGACGTGGGGCTGATCGGCGACGACCGGCCGCGCGCGGTGGTGGCGGTGCTGGTCGACGAGCTCACCGACGAGCGCTCCGCCGCGAGCTACCGCGGCGGACCGGCCTGCGATGCGATCGCGAGCCTCGGGCGGGCCGTGCACCGGGCTCTCGGCTGAGCGCGGCCGACCCGGAGCGGCGAAACGGCCGGTCCTGCGACGAGATCGCGGCAGGCGCCGCTCGTCAGCGACTCCAGCCGGCCGGGTCGGTGACCGGGCGGGCGTCGGTTGGCGAGGGCTCGACCGGTCGCCCCTCGTACTGGGTGGACAGCACGACGTACGAGTGCATCTCGCCGTGCTCGCCGAGCCGCTCGAACAGGCCCTCCAAGTGCCGCATCGACGCCACCCGGACCTTGAGCATGCTGCACGAGCTGCCGCTGAGCTTGTGCACCTCGGCGACTTCGGGAAGGTCGGCCGCGGTGGTGGTCTTCAACAGGCAGCGGCCGAGCTGGCAGCGCATCTGCACGAACGCAGTCAGCGGCAGGCCCGCCTTCGCCGGGTCCACCCGGGCCTGGTAGCCGGTGATCACCCCGGCTTCCTCCAGCCTGCGCACCCGTTCGGCCACTGCGGGCGATGACAGGTTGACCCGGCGGCCCAGCTGGTTGTACGACAGCCGGCCGTTCTCCTGGAGTTCGGCGAGGATGCGCCAGTCGGTCTGATCGAGCGGCTTCTCCATTCGGAAAGTATCAGGGCATCGTCGCCTTGCGATCAACAACCGAACGACGTCGATCACCGCTTTTCGAACATTCAAGTCGCCGAACCGGTTTTCTACTGTGATGACCATGCTTCGAGCTGGGACGATCGATCGGCGGCGACGCGCGACACGGGCTCTGTGCGCGGGCACCGTGGTGATGAACGCGGCGATGGGCATTGCGAGCGCAGTGAGCACGATCGTCGCCGGAGAGCAGCTGGGCACGACGTGGGCCGCGGTGCCCAACACCGCCGGTGTCATCGGCACCGGCCTGGGCGCGTTGCTGCTCAGCCGCGGGATGAGCCGGTGGGGCCGGCGAGTCGGGCTGCTGCTCGGTTACGGCCTTGCCGCCGCAGGTGGTTTGGCCGCCGCCCTGGCCGCGATCCATCGGGACGCGGTCGGACTGTGCGCGGGATTGCTGCTGCTCGGTATCGGCAACGCCGGCGCGCAGTTGTCCCGGTACGCGGCTGCGGAGATGTACCCGTCGCACCGGCGAGGGCAGGCGATCGGCGTGGTCGTCTGGGCGGCCACCCTCGGCGCCGTGGGCGGGCCGCTGCTGATCGCGCCCACGGCGGCGCTCGGCGGGCCGCTCGGCTGGCCCGGGCCGGTCTGCGCCTTCCTCGCCGCTGCGGCATGTTGTGCGTTGGGTGTGGTCGCTGGGTTCGGCGTGCCTGCCGGAGCGGGCGTGCGGGACGGGGTGCCGGGAGTGCGGCCCGGGCGTCTGCTGCGGGTGCCTGCGGCCCGCAGTGCGCTGCTGGTGATGGCGAGCGCCCAGGTGGTGATGGTCGGGATCATGACGGCGGCGCCGCTTGACATGCACCACCGCGGTGCGGGGTTGGGCGAGGTCGGTGCGGTGTTGTCAGCGCACACGCTCGGCATGTTCGTGCTCTCCCCGGTCACCGGGCGATTGGTGGACCGGTTCGGCGCCCGGCCGGTGATGGCGGCGGGCCTGGCCGCGCTCGTCCTGTCCAGTGCGGTCGCCGCGTTCGGCGAGGGCGATCCGCTGCGCATTGCGGCGCTGTTCCTGCTGGG
Source organism: Saccharopolyspora shandongensis (assembly GCF_900106995.1). GTDB lineage: Bacteria > Actinomycetota > Actinomycetes > Mycobacteriales > Pseudonocardiaceae > Saccharopolyspora > Saccharopolyspora shandongensis. Next base: position 82,433 of record NZ_FNOK01000032.1, on the reverse strand, counting down.
CTACGGGTGGAACCTGTGCTTCGTCGGCGGCAGCGGGCAGATCACCCGGCAGTTGCCGGCAGCGGACCGGATGCAGATCGAGGGCGCCGTGGACGCAGCGGTGTGGGGCGCGGCCGCGGTCGCGAGCCTCGCCTCCACGGCGATCCTCGCGGCAGGTGGATTCGCGGCGCTGGGAGTGGTGGGCGGAGTGCTGGCCGTGCTGCCGTTAGCGGTGCTGGTGCGGCGGAGATGATCGGTGAAGCCATCGCATCCCGAGCATCGGCGAGCCGGTTGACGATGCCGGCGGCACCACCGGGTGGTGCCGCCGCGAGGCGCCTGGCCGGGCGTCGCGAACCCTCGAAAAGGTGACGAACAAACGTTCTAAAACCAGCGTCGAAGTGCTAGAATGATGTTGTCGGGCAGGGGGTTTGGGCGCGTTTAGACCACTGTGGATCGTCTCCTTCGAGGACGGATCGCAGTGGCGCTGGATGCTGCCCTCGACCGCGGGAAGGGGCACTCGTGGACGGTGTGCAGATCAGTCTCGGTTCGTTCCTCGACTACATGCGCAGCACGCCGCGCGGTTGCGCGGGCATCGTGCGGGACCAGCGGGAGATCTACCTCGATGAGACGAGCATGGCTTGGGCGTTCTACGGGCCGTTCCGGCTGGCGTTGCGGCGGGCGGTGACGTCGCCGGACGCGACTGAGATCGTCGCGGTGGCGGTGCGGCAGGCGCGCCCGGTGCAGCAGCCTCACTTCCAGGAGCTGCACGCGGGATTCCAGCGCTGGTGGGGCCGGGCGAAGGCGGTCGGCGTGCCGATGACCTCCGCTCGGTGGAACATCGGCGGCCTCGCGGTCACCATCTCGGACCGGAGTTCGCTGGCGCTGCGGCGCCAGGACGGCCGCACCGAGGTCGTGCTGCCGTATCTGAAGGAGCCCGAGCTCGGCACGGATTCGGCGAGCCTGGCGCTGCGGCTCCTGGAGCACGCGATGCCGGCCCTGCGGCCGGGGGCGACGCCGATGGTGCTCGACGTGCGCCGCGGAAAACCGTTGCGGCTGCGCAAGAACGCGAACCGGGTGGAGCTGGACGCGTTGCTGGCGGCCGAGGCGGCCAAGTACCTCGCGCACTGGACGGCGGTGGTCGGAGCGCCGGCGCCGTCGACTGCGTCGAGCGACGTGGGATTCCGGCCGAGGCTGGTGCCGGAGATCCCGCTCCCGCGGGTGGGCGGCATCTGAGGGTTCGCGCGAGCGGCGTCGGGGGTTGGGGTGCGATCCGGATCCGGGGTCGCACCCCAACGCGCCGGTCCGCAAGCCCCAGCGCGGATTCGGCGCGCCCGCGGCGGAGGTGGGAACGCGTCACCTCATCCCGCCAGGGCGCGGCGCAGGACTGCGCCGAGCTCGGCGATCTGCCGCTGGGAAACCTCGGCGGACAGGATCGCCTGCGACCCGTGGAACGTGCCGTGCCACTGGTGCAGCTCGACCGGCACGCCCGCCTGCAACAGGCGCAGGGCGTAGTCGATGCCTTCGTCGCGGTTCGGGCAGAGTTCCGCGGTGGCGATGTAGGCGGGCGGCAGGTCGGAGAGGTCGGCGGCCCGCGCCGGGGCGGCATGCGGCGTGGCAGGTGCGGAACCCAGGTAGTGGCGCCACATTTCGGCGACCTTGCCGCGAGTCATCCAGGGCGTGTCGGTGAACTGCCGCGCGGACCAGGTCTCCTGCCGGTCGTCGAGCCCGGGCTGGTTGAGCAGCTGGAAGCGGATCGGCGGCCCCTGCCGGTCGCGGGCGCGCAACGCCGCCGCGGCGGCGAGCCCCGCGCCGGCGCTGTGACCTCCGACGGCGATCCGCTCCGGGTCGACGCCGAGTTCGGCCGCGTGCTCGGCCGCCCAGGTCAGCACGGCGCAGACATCGTCCAGCGCGGCCGGGAACGGATTCTCCGGGGCCAGGCGGTAGCCCACCGAGATCACCACCGCCCCCGAGAGGTCCGCCATCCGGGTGGCCCACGGGTGCTCGGTGTCCAGGTCGCCCATGACGAATCCGCCGCCGTGCAACCAGACGATGGCGCCCTGCGCCGCCCGCAGGCGGTAGATCCGCACCGGCACCTCCGGATCGGCGGGCACCGAGCGGTCCTCGACCTGCATGTCGGCGGAGTCCGGTACCGGCATGGCCGCGGCGAGCTCGGCGAAGTTCTCGCGCGCGGCGACCGGGTCGCTCAGGTCGGCCTTGGGGAACAGCGGGATGAACGCTTCCAGTTCGGGATCCATGACCACGATCCTGGCCAACCGCGCCCGGGAGGGCATCCGCCACGCGTCGCGCGATTCGCCCCGGCAGCGCGACGATCGCCGCATATCCTCCTGGCATGGAGGCATTGGCCGCGCGGCTGTCGCGGTTGGATTCGGAAGCGGAAGGCGCGCTCCGCGTCGTGATGTTCTACGACACGCTGATGCGCCGGCGGGTGGATCTCCCGGCGCTCGCGCGGGCCTCGGCGGGTCTGGCCGAGTGCGTCGCCGGGATTCGGCTGCACGGCACGGGACGGTCGATCCGCATCTCGCACGACGGCGCGGCAGCCTCCGCCCCAACGTCACCCACGCCCACCACCGTGCCGATCGTGCTCGACGAGGAGGAGATCGGCGAGGTGTGGCTGGAACGCGTCGGCCCGCCCATCTCGCTCGACGAACTGCTGCTGGAACGGCTCGCCATCGCGGCCGCGGCGGTGGTCGAGCGTTACGGCCCGGCGCGCACCACCATGGCCGACCCCGCCCTGGTCGAGCTGGTGATCAGCGTCGACAGTGACGAAGCGGCCAGGAGCCGGGCCCTGCGGCTGCTGGGTTTCGCCGCCGACCTGCCGATCCGCGTCGTCGCCGTGCGGTCGAGGCTGCCGCTCGACCAGGTCGGCGGCGTGATCTGCCCGGCCCGCCTGGTGAAGGCGGCGCCGCTGGCCGACGTGGGCGTCATCCTGGCGACCACTGTGGACCCGGCCCGGTTTCCGGCGGGTGTGCGCGCGGGCATCGGCGCCGCCGGAAACCCCGACCGGTCCTGGCGGGAAGCCCGCACCGCCCTGCGCTTCACCACCTCGCGCGGGCCGGTGGTCCACTTCGACGATTTGGGGGCGTTGGCGCTTCTCGCGCACGTGCCCGACGACGTCGCGCGGGACAACGGCGATGTGTCGGCGATCGCCCGCGTGGCAGGCAATCCGGAGGACCTGGAGACCTTGGACGTCTACTGCGCCGCAGGTTCTCTGCGTCGGGCCGCCGAACTCCTCCACCTGCACCACAGCAGCGTCGCCCGCCGACTGGAGCAGATCGGGAAAGCCCTGGACATCGACCTCGCCGACCCCACCGGACTGACGCGGGCCAGGCTCGCCCTCACTTCGTGGCGGTTGCTGGACGACTGACGAATCGTGTTGTGGCACACCGGCGAACGCCCGGTGTGGTTCCGGCAGGATCGAGCAGGTGAACGCAGGGACGGATCCGGCTCCTCGCTTCGCCGTGCTGCCGCGTTCTCGTTCATGCCGGCAGTCTCGACCGCTTGGCGGAGCCCGTCTTGAACGAACCGCCAGCCCGGCCGGAACGCGTTCAGCCGCGCCGGGGCTGGCGGTGCATCAGTCCGAAGCGGGACCACTGGGTCTCGGCCGCTTCGATGGACTTGCGGGTCCGCTCGGGGTCCACTGTGGACAATTGGGCGACGATGGCCTGGGCGACCGCCAGGCCCGGTGCGAGCGAGGGGAAGAACGCCACGCCCTCGGCAGGGATCAGCACGACCTGCTCCGCGGCGGCGGCCAGGGCGGGGCTCGCGGCGTCGGTGAGCGCGAAGACCCGCGCGCCGCGGCTGCTCGCCTCCTCGGCCGCCGTCACCGTGCTCTGGTACAGCCGCCAGAAGCTGATCGCCACCAGCACGTCGCCCGGCTCGATCCGCGACACGGAGTTGGCCAGGTCGGCGTCGTCGCGCACCACCGTCGCGTCGTAACCGGCCAGCCGCACGTTGTGCCCCAGCGCCGAGCCGACGGCGACGTAGCTGCCGTTGGCGATGATCAGCACCCGCCGGGCCTGCGCGATCGCCTCGGCGATGGTCCGGATCAGCTGGTCGTCCAGTCGCCGGTTCAGCACGGCCAGCGACTCCAGGTCGCGGCGCAGCGATGCGCCGCCCAGCTCGCCCTCGGTGCGCTGCGCGGCGGCGACGTCCGGTGCGCTCAGCGAGGACAGGTACCGGGCGCGCAACTCCTGTTGCAGATCCGACCAGCCGCTGAAGCCGAGCGCCTGTGCGGTCCGGCTGACCGTCGCGACGTTGACGCCGGCCAGCTCGGCGGCCTCGGCTGCGGAGCTGTAGGACACCCGCCGGGGCTGCGTGAGCAGCACCTCCAGCACCGACGCGCCCTTGCTGCGCAGCCCGCGCTCGGGCACGCGCCCGCGCAGCCAGGTCTCGAATCCGTCGGATTCCCCGGCTGCGCTGGTGGTGGCGCTGTCGGTCATCGCGTTCCTCTCGTCGGGTCGATCGCGGCGCATCGGTGCACGTCGAGGCGCCGATACACACTGTAACGAGCTTAAAACGCAACAGCTATTGCACTTCTGTTCATCTGCACTATATGTTGCCGGTCACTTCGTTCGGTGCTGCAACTCTCCTGGAGGCACCTCGTGTCCCTGTTGGCCCGGTTGGACCGGCTCCCGCTGAGCCGGCCGCACTACCTGCTGTTGCTGCTCGGCGGGCTCGGCTACACCTTCGACGGGATGGACTCCGCCGTGGTGGCCTTCCTGCTGCCCAGCGTGCAAGACGAATGGGGGCTGACCAACGCCCAGCTCGGCCTGATCGGCTCGGCCACCCCGTTCGGCTTCCTGTTCGGCGCCACCTGCGCGGGCCTGCTCGGCGACCGCATCGGCCGCCGCAAGGTGATGATGTGGGCGCTGGCCGTCTACGCGCTGTTCTCGATCGTCGGCGCGATGTCCCCGAACTACGAGATCTTCCTCGGCGCCCGGGTGCTGGCCGGTTTCGGCGCCGGCGCCGAGAGCGCGATCATCGCGCCGTTCCTGTCCGAGTTCGTCCCCGCCGCCCGGCGCGGCTGGTTCGTCGGCGCCCTGGCCGGCTTCTTCTCCTTCGGCTTCGTCGCGGCCGCGCTGCTGGGCCGGTTCGTGGTGCAGCCGCTGCCCGAGGGCTGGCGCTGGGCGCAGGTGATCACCGCGGTGCCGATCGTGATGCTGCTGTGGTGGCGGCGTTCGCTGCCGGAATCGCCGCGCTACCTGCTGGCCAACGGCCGGACCGCCGAAGCCGAGGCGGTCGTGCTGGACCTGGAGCGCAAGGTGCAGGCCGCGACGAAGGCGCCGCTGCCGCCGGTGCCGGAGACCGCGGTGGACAAGCCCGCGGAGGCCCGCAAGATCGGCCTGTTCTCCGCGCTGAAGTTCCTGTGGACCGGCCGGATGGCGCGGCGCACCGCGATCACCTGGCTGATCTGGTTCGTGATCACCTTCTCCTACTACGGCTTCTTCACCTGGATCCCGACGCTGCTGGTGCAGCAGGGCATCACGGTCACCAAGAGCTTCGAGTTCTCGATCATCATCTACCTGGCGCAGGTGCCGGGCTACTTCTCGGCGGCGTGGCTGGGCGAGTTCCTGGACCGCAAGAACACCATCGCGCTGTACCTGGCGGGCGCGGCGGCCAGCGCGTTCTGGATGTCGCAGATGACCGACCCGGTGATGATCACGACCGCGGCGGCGGTGCTGTCGTTCTTCCTCAACGGCACCTACGCGGCGGTGTACTCCTACACCCCGGAGGTGTTCCCGACCTGGATCCGCGCGTCGGGCACTGGGCTGTCCAGCGCGTTCGGCCGCATCGGCAGCATCATCGCGCCGTCGGTGATCGGCATGTCCGCCGCGTCGCTGGGCTTCGCGGGCGTGTTCGGCATGACCACCGCGGTGCTGGCGGTCGGCGTGGTGTGCACGCTGCTGTTCGGCCTGTCCACCGCGGGCCGGTCGCTGGAGGACCTGACCGAAACCGACACGCGGAAGGCGGCCACCCGATGAATCTGTCCACAGTGGAAGAACGGGTCCGGCGGGAGATCGGCGTCCGGCTGTTCACCGTGCTGGCCTGGCTGCCCGGCCGCCGCGTGCTGCACCGGGCGCACACCAGCCACCCCGAGCAGTACCCGGTGGGCGGCGAGAAGTCCGTCGAGGTCGCCGCCGACTGGCTGGACCGTTGCATCCGGCAGCAGAAGCCGTTCTTCGGGCCCGATGCCGAGTCGGTCCGCCAGGTCTTCGCCGACCACGCGCTGATCGCGGAGCTCGGCTGCGGCTCGGTGATCAACGTGCCGGTCATCGGCACCGACGGCACCACCCTGGGCACCCTCGCCCTGCTCGACGCCGAGCACGCCTACGGTCCGGCCCAGGTGGACCGGGCCGCCGAGCTGGCGGCGCTGGCCGTTCCCGCGCTGGCCGAACTCGTCCAGCGCCTCGACAACACCAAGGAGGAGTCGAACTCGTGACCGCCCTGCTGCTGCGTTCCGGCAAGCTGCTCGACGTCGAGACCGGCGAGTACGCCGAAGGCGACCTGCTGTGCGTCGATGGCCGGATCGCCGAGACCGGCCCCGGCCTGACCGCGCCGGATGGCGCGCAGATCGTGGACCTGGCAGGCGCCACCGTCCTGCCCGGGCTGATCGACGCGCACGTGCACGTCACCGCCGCTACCGCCGATCTCGGTGCGCTGCCCGCGTGGTCGCCGTCCTACGCCACCGCGCACGCCGCGCAGATCATGGGCAAGATGCTCGACCGCGGCTTCACCACGGTCCGCGACGCCTCCGGCGCCGACTTCGGTCTGGCCGACGCGCAGGCCGAAGGCCTCATCCGCGGGCCGCGGCTGGCGTTCTGCGGCAAGGCGCTCAGCCAGACCGGCGGGCACGGGGACAGCCGCCCGCGCGGCACCCGGGTGCACGACGGGCACCAGTGCTGCGCCGGGCTCGGGCGGATCGCCGACGGCGTGGACGCGGTGCGCGCCGCGGCGCGCGACGAGCTCCGCAAGGGCGCGCACCACATCAAGGTGATGGCCGGCGGCGGCGTGGCCTCGCCGACCGACCGCATCGACTCCACCCAGTACTCGATGGACGAGCTGAGGGCCATCGTCGAGGAGGCGGATGCCGCCAACCGCTACGTCGCCGCGCACGCCTACACGGCGCGCTCGGTCAGCCGGGCGCTGCGGGCGGGCATCCGGTCGATCGAGCACGGCAACCTCATCGACGAGTCCAACGTGGCCGAGTTCCTCGAACACGACGCGTTCCTGGTGCCGACGCTGGTGACGTACTGGGCGCTGAAGACCGAGGGCCGCGAGTTCGGGCTGCCGGAGGACAGCTGGCGGAAGGTCGACGACGTGCTGGGCGCCGGGCTGGCGGCGCTGGAGATGGCCCACCGCGGCGGCGTCAAGATCGTCTACGGCAGCGACCTGCTCGGCGGCATGCACCGCCACCAGAACGAGGAGTTCCGGATCCGCGGCGAGGTCCTGCCGGCGCTGGAGGTCATCCGCTCGGCGACGACCACGGCGGCGGACCTGCTCGGCATGACCGGCGAGATCGGCACGCTGCGGGTGGGCGCCCTGGCGGACCTGGTGGTCCTCGACGGCGACCCGCTGGAGGACATCGCAACCCTCGCGAACCCCGAGCGCATCCGCCACGTCGTCCAGCACGGCACCGTGGTCTGAGCCGCCGGACCAGACCGCCTCACCCGAGGCGGGCGCAATTTCGCGAGAAATCGCGCCCGCCCCGGGTGACGGCAGAGGTCGCTCTGCGTAGCCGCGCCGACGCGTCTTCGCAGGTGATGGTCAATTTCGCGAGAAATTGGCGTTCACCCTGGTGACGGTCAAATTCTCGCGAAATTGCGCACCGCCGGCCCGAGCAGGCGACGCCTGACGTGCCGGTTGGCCCGGTAGCCATCCGGTCGGCGCGGGGGTTCCCAATTTTAGGCAAAATCGGGAAACCTCTGCGGCGGCCGGAGTGCGCGGCTCAGCCGAGCACCGGGTCCCAGCTCGACGGCAGCCGGGCCAGGGACGTGCCGAGGCCGGTGGGGCCGGGGAGCACGCTCCTGGTCAGGCCGACCGGGATGTTGTGGCGCAATTCCGAGTCGAAGTACCGGCGGCATTCCCGGTGCCAGTTCAGGATTCCCGCCATCCAGTCCTGCAGTTCCGAGGCGTAGCGGTTGAGCATCGCCCGCGCCTCGGCGTCCAGTTCCCGCTCCTCGAACAGCGCCGGCAGCTCGACCTCCACGGTGTGCTCGAACTGCTTCATCCGCGCGGTCATCAGGTCGTGCACGATGTCGAAGGCCCGATCCTGCCCGCAGTCCAGGAAGTTCTGCACGACCAGCACCGCGTTGTGCACCTCGCCCTCGTACTCGATCTCCTTGCGGTACGAGAAGACGTCGTTGACCAGCGTCGCGTAGTCGATCGCCGAGTTCTCCATGTTGCGGATCGTGCGCGTCCGGTAGATCTCCGGCGGCACCGACTGCCCGTGCGAGAAGCGGGACAGGCTCAACGTGAGGTCGGAACCGAACGTCCGGCGCCGCATCTCGACGTAGTCGATCGGGTCCGGGATGTGGTTCTGGTGCTGGTTGTCCAGTTCCCACAACCAGCTGTCGAGCATCACGTCCACGGATTTGCGGAACGCCCGGCGGGCGTCGGGCGACAGCGCGCCCGCGGTGCGCTCCCACAGGTCGGCCAGGCCGCGTTCCAGCATGTTGACCGGGACGACCGGGCTGGCGCCTTCGAGGGGGATCAGTTCCTTCAGGCGGGCGTTCTGCGCCTTCGCGCCGGCCATGTTCCGCCCGTGGCCGAAGACCGACGGGTAGTAGTCGTCGCCGTAGGTGCCCCACGTCAGCCACGCCGCCGACAGGTCCAGCTCCTCGACGGTCGCATCGGGGTCGAGCCCGGCGGAGCAGTGCGGGAGGTCGTAGTCCCGCAGCATCTGCTCGGTCCACACCTGCGGCACGTCGTCGAACATGCCCATGGCGCGGGCCCATTCGACGTTGTGCTCCCGCGTGGCGTCGAGGTGCGGGGACATCGTCACCGCGTAGGGCATGTGGATCTCCCGGGGCGCGATCTCGCCGACGGGCTGGTGCGGAATCCGGGTGAAGCTGCGCATCCGTTGCGGCGCGGTCGAAAGCAGCGACGAGACGATGTGCGTGGCCGCGGTGCCCAGCCCGTTCGGGCCAGCCAGCACCGTCGGCGTGCTCGATCCGTCCGGGTAGCGGCCGGACTGCATGTGCCACTCGTGGCCGCCGGACTGCCAGTCCTGCAGGCCCTTCACGTAGCCGAGGACGGCCAATCGGCCGACCGGGTCGATGCCGTGCTCGTCGAGCAGGCGCGGCACCTCCGTCAGCGCGGTGTGCTCGAACTGGTGCAGCCGGGAGGTGAGCAGGTCGTTGACCGCGTTCGCGGCCTCCTGCGTCGTGCAGCCCAGGAACTTCTCGAAGACCAGCACGCCGTTGCTCAGCTCGCCCTCGTCCTGCACCTCGCGCTCGTAGGAGAACAGGTCGTTGCGCAGGTGCACGGCGTCGGAGAACGTGTCGCGCAGCACCTCCATCGGGCGGGTCGCCGCGATCTCGGCCGGCACCTCCGCGCCGACGGCGTGCTCCACCAGGTTCGCCGACCACGGCGCGCCGCCCACCTTGCGGCGCATCTCCACGTACTCGATGGGATTGGACAGCCGGTTCTCCGAGATGTTGGCCAGTTCCCACAGCGATTCGTCCAGCAGGTGCTTGGTGTTCTCGGCGAACCGCCGCCGCCAGTCCGCGCTCATGGCGGGCACCGTGCGGGTCCACAGGTCGGCCAGGCCGCGTTCCACCGGGTTCGTCGGCTCCGCCGTGATCGGCCCCTCCGCCGGCATGAACGCGGCCAGCCCGTCGAGGTACTCGCGGGCCCCGGCGAGGTCCGGATTCCGCTTGTACAGCTCGACGAAGTGGTCGTCGAAGTAGAACACCCACACGTACCAGTCGGTGATCAGGTCCAGTTCCGGGCCGTCCGCGTCCGGGTGCGTGTAGGCGCACAGCAGCGCGTAGTCGTGGCGGTCGAGGTCCGCCTCGTCCCAGATCGGCACGCCGTCCTGCGGCACGTCGATCATGTCCATCCGGTAAGCCCACGCCTTGCTGTGCTCTCGTGCCCGTTCCAGGTTCGGGTTCAGCCGAGCCGGGTAGGACAGGTAGAAGTCCGGCAGTCGGAAGGGCTGCATGGTTTCGCGCACCTGACCTCTCTGCGATGGTCGTCGACCCTGCGCACGAAACCAGCGTTGGCGGTGGCCGCCAATGCCTGCGGTGGGGTTGCACACGATCGAGAATCGGCGTCGCCCGACCAGCCCAGCACGAGGCTGCGTTGGGTCACGCCTTGCGCTCGTGCACGACCACGCCGTCGACCATCGTGAGGTCCACCCGGCACTGCCCGATTTCCGCTGGCGGCAAGGAGAACGGGTCGCGGTCGAGCACGACGAGGTCGGCGGCCTTGCCGACCTCGACGGTGCCGGTTTCGCCGTCCACGTGGTTCACCCAGGCGCTGCCCGCGGTGTAGGCGGCGAGCGCATCCACGAGATCGAGCGCCTGTTCCGGCAGGAACGGCGCGTCATCGGTGTCCGGTTCGCGCCGGTTGACCGCCACGTGCACCGCCTGCATCGGATCGGCGTCGGACACCGGCCAGTCGCTGCCCGCGGCCAGCACCGCGCCCGCGGCGCGCAGCGACCGGAACGGGTACTGCCAGCCGGCGCGCCGATGTCCCAGGTGCGGCACGGTCAACTCGGTCATCGCGGCGTCGTTGACCGCCCACCGGGGCTGGATCGTCGCGACGACCCCGAGTTCGTGGAACCGCGGGACGTCGCTGGGGTGCACCACCTGCAGGTGGGCGATCTGGTGCCGCAGGTGCCGCCCGGTGGTGCCGGCGAGCGCGTCCAGCACGTCGCGCACCGCGCGGTCGCCGATTGCGTGGAAGTGCAGCTGGAACCCGTCGGCGGCGAGCTCGGGAACCACCTCGGCGAGGACGTCGCGATCCACGAAGGACATTCCGCGGCCGTGGCCGCCCAGGTACGGAAGTTGCAGCGCGGCAGTGAAGTTCTCGCACACGCCGTCCTGCATGATCTTCACCGCGTCGGCGCGGAACCGCCGCCCCCACGCCAGCTCGCGCCGCTGCCGCAGCTCCTCGATCTGCTCCCGGCCGCGCCCGCGGTCCCACCACAGCGCACCGCGGGCCTTGCCGGTCAGCAGGCCTTGCCGGTCGGCCGCCAGGTAGGTCTCCATCGTGTCGGCGTAGCCGAGGTACGGGCCGATGATCGCGTCGTGCCAAGAGGTCACGCCGCACGAGTGCAGGTGGCGCTGGCCCTCCAGCAAGCCCGCGAGGTACTCCTGCGCGTTGGTCGGCGGCAGCACCCGCTCGACCAGGCTGGTGGCGCCCTCGTGCAAGGTCCCGGCGGGCTCGCCGTCTGCGTCGCGCTCGATCCGGCCGTCCGGCGGGTCCGGGGTGTCGCGGTCGACGCCCGCCAGCCGCAGCGCCACCGAGTTCACCCACGCGCCGTGGTGATCGCGGTTGAGCAGGTACGCCGGCCGGCCGCCGGTCACCGAGTCCAGGGCGGCGCGGTCGGGCGTGCCGCCCGGGAACTGGCCCATGTCCCAGCCGCCGCCGAGCACCCAGCCCGCGTCCGGCCGGAACTCGGCGATGCGCCGTAGGCATTCGGCCGAGTCGAGGCAGTCGGAGAGGTCGCAGCGAAGCCGCTCGATGCCGCCGTACACCGGGTGCACGTGCGCGTCGTGGAAGCCGGGCAGCAGCAACCGGCCGTCGAGGTCGATCACCTCGGTCGCAGGGGTCAGCCGGGCGCGCACGGCGGCGTCGCCGACGGCCGCGATCCGGCCGTCGCGCACGGCGACGGCATCGGTGAACGAGCGGGCGGCGTCCATTGTGGCCACCGGCCCGCCTGCGAAGACGACTTCGCGCATGCCCGGATTGTCGCAGGACCGCGCCCCGGCGCGGCCGATCGATCCGGGCCCGTCGTCAGATGCGCTGTTCGCCGGTGATGACCGCGACCGCCTGCTCGCGGACGGGCTCGTCGACGTCCGGGACCTGGAAGCCGCGGCTGCGGATGTGCGCCACCAGCTCCGCCTCGGGGGCGACGCCGTGCTGGCGGAGGTAGTAGCCGACCGCGCCGGGCCAGATCCAGCTGCCGTCGGTGTGGAAGGTCATCGGCACCGCCGGGCTGCGGTGCGGGTCCAGCCGGTCGGTGTCGTAGCTGCGCGCGGCCAGCACGATCGGCGCCCGCTCCAGGTATTCGGCCACCTGGTCGAGCTCCGCCGGGTTCAGCTCCGGCCGCTCGGTGATCGGCCGCCCGCCGTCGTCGAAGACCTCAGCGGTGCGCAGGCCTGCGGGGCCGGTGCTGCGCGGAGCCAGCCAGTCCGGCGTGACTGCGGCGGGCCGCGGGTAGCGGCGCAGCTCCTCGGCGAAGGCCTCCGGCGGGGGAGCGGTGCGCCAGCTGGGCTGGTAGTCCCCGTTGAAGTCGACGGTGTAGCTGCCGGGCCGCTGCAGCCGGTAGAGCGCGCTGACCCAGGTGCCGCGGTCCGGCTGGTACATGCCGCTGCGCAGCCGCAGGAACAGCTCGGTGGCGTCGGTGGGGACGGCGAGCGGGACGGCCGTGCCGTTGGGAGCGAGCAGCTGCGCCACGAGTTCGCGGTGGTCGCCGAGTTCGCGGTATTCGACGGTGGCTTCCTGCCAGCCCGGAGGCAAGGCGCGCACGACAACCCGGCCGATCTCCTGGATCAGCTGCTGCTGCGTGACCTCGTCCAGCGATCCCGGTCGGTCATGGGGTCCCGGTTGGCTCATGCGTGCATCCTCCCAGTCGCGCGGGAACCGTGGGAGTCGTTTCGGCCAAGATCGCACACCGGTTCGCGCGACGCAGTCGTACGTCGTGCCCGGAAGCTTAGAACCCCGCCCGGTGGGTCGTCGCGGCCGAGTTGATCACGTTTTCGCACCTCCGGGTGCTGCCCCGAACCCGCAGGTAACCGGGGAACACGCACCCGTTCCGATGACGTAGCGGCAGATTGTTGACAATCCGACGACGCGGCGTTTAATTTCGAGCCATTCCGGCCGTATGTGGGAGGTGGGCTATGCGAACCGATTTTTACCGCAACCCCCGCCCGGCCCGATGGTTGTCATCTTCCTCGCTCTGGCTGCGACATCACTGACCGACTCTTCGGCAGTGGCCGGTGACCGTCGCGGGTGCCCCGCGGGTCGCCTGAACATCGTTTCCCGATGAAATCCGGGCGTGCGCGCCCGCGTCAGGTATGCGCTCTGAGAGGAGGTTCGGCCCGTGGTATTCGTCGACCGCGACCCGCTGATGAGGGTGATCTGGACGGACTCGGTGACCGGCTGCAACGGTTACCTGGTCGTGCACAGTCTTGTGTCCGGTCTCGCCACCGGCGGGACTCGGATGCGTGCCGGTTGCACGCTGTCCGAGGTGGAGGCGTTGGCGCGTGGCATGGCGCGCAAGACGGCCGTGTTCGACCTGCCGGTCGGCGGCGCCAAGGGCGGGATCGACTGCGATCCGAAGGATCCCGCCGCCCGCGGCGTGCTGAGCCGCTTCCTGCAGGCGATGCGGCCGTGGGTGGACGCGCACTGGGTGACGGCCGAGGACCTCGGGGTGCCACAGCACCTGATCGACGAGGTGTTCGCCGAGCTCGGGCTGCATCAGTCCTACCACGCGGCGATCCGCCGGGCGCCGGACGCGGAGCGCACGCTGCGCCGCGTTCGCGCCGGGCTCAACGCGCCGGTGCCCGGCGGCCTGCTGCTAGGCGACGTGGTCGGCGGCTACGGCGTCGCGCAGAGCTGCCTGGGCGTCGTGCACGCGCGCGGCTGGGCGCAGGCGGAGACCACTGTGGCCGTGCAGGGCGTCGGCACGATGGGCGGCGGCGCGGCCTACTACCTGCACGAGGCGGGGCTGAAGGTCGTCGCGCTGGCCGACGCGGCGGGTACCTTGTGGCATCCCGACGGGCTCGATGTCCCGGCACTGCTGGAAACCCGCGACCGGTTCGGCGAGATCGACCGCGCCCAGGTGCCCCCGGATGTCGAGCAGCTGCCGCGCGAAGCCGTCCTCTCCGCCGAGGTCGACGTGCTGATCCCGGCGGCGGTCTCGTTCACCATCAAGGCGCCGCAGGTGCCGGAGGTCAACGCCAAGATCATCATCGAGGCGGCCAACACCCCGGTCACCGAGGACGCCGAGGAAATGCTCGCGACGCGCGGGATTCCGGTGATCCCGGACTTCGTGGCCAACGCCGGCGCCGTGGCCTGGGCGTGGTGGCTGCTGCTCGGCCGGGTCGACGCCGACCCGGTGCTGTCCTTCCAGGTGTTGCGGGAGGAGATGCTGGCCAAGATCCCGCCGCTGCTCGCGGCCTGGGAGACCGAAGGCCTCACGCCGCGCGCCGCGGCGCTGCGGCTCGCGGAGCTCCGCAGTGAGCAGAACCGCGCCGCCGAGGCTAGCGGACAGGGGCTGCTCAGCATCCCCTGACACCTGCGGTTTTGACCCCGCAGAGGCTGCGGGTTGCACACGCCGTTCACGCACTGCGATCGGTGTGTGACAACCCGCAGTCTGAGTGCTAGCTTTGCGGTGGTTGCAGTTTTGGTCCTAGCAGTACTGGAAAAGTGCCTGCCAGAACGCAGGCGCTTTTTTTGTGCCGTGGTGTTCCGGCCGCGCCGGGCACCGGGTGATCAGCTCGGCGACCGGGGGTCTGCACAGTGTTGACCCTGGCCAGCAGAATCAGGAGAACAGGGAATGGCTACCGGTACGGTGAAGTGGTTCAACGCGGAGAAGGGCTACGGGTTCATCACCCCCGACGGCGGTGGCGCTGACGTCTTCGCCCACTACTCCGCGATCCAGTCCACCGGCTTCCGCACGCTGGAGGAACAGCAGCGGGTGGAGTTCGAGATCGCCCAGGGCCCGAAGGGCCCGCAGGCCGCGGACATTCGCGCGGTCTGACCGGATCGGATCGTGCCCGAAGGGGCATGACGATGCATCGGGGAAAGCTCTGATGCCGCCTCCGATGGGCGGCAGAACCGGGCCGCCTGCGGTGCCGGTCTGCCGCCGAGGAGGCCCTTTTTCACCCGTTGTGGGGTACGTCGCCGGGGTAGGCTTCCAGCCCGCTGACGTTTAACCCGGTGCGAGGTCGATGTGCCCCTGCGTGTGGTTGTCGCCGGTGCTACCGGCGTTGTCGGGAGAACCCTGCTGCCGTTGTTGCGGGATCGCGGTCATCACGTGACCGCGCTCGTCCGGCACGCGGACCGACTTGATGGTGCGGTCGCGGTCGACGACGTCGCCGTTGCCGATGTGCTGGATCCGCCGCGATTACGCCGGGAACTGGCCCGCGTGGAGCCGGAAGTGGTCATCGACCAGACGTCCGGTTTCGGTGGTGCGGGCCAGGACGAGGGCCTGCGCCGGACCGCGCGGCTGCGTGAGAACGGGGCCAGGAACCTGGTCGACGCCGCCGTGGCGGTCGGCGCGCGGCGCATCATCGGGCAGAGCATGACCGCCGCCTACCGCCCGCACGGGCACGACGTGCTGGACGAAGATTCTCCACTGTGGACGGAAGCGCCGGGCTGCTGGGGTGATGCGGTGCGCGCCCTGGCGGCGATGGAAGAAGCGGTGCTGACGCGTCCGGACATCGAGGGCGTCGCGCTGCGCTACGGCGCGCTTTATGGTCCGGACACCCAGTTCGCTCCTGGTGGCGCGATCCACGCGCGGGTGTGCGGCAGCGAACTGCCGCTGGTGGACGACGGGGTGGGCCTGACGTCGTTCACCCACGTCGAGGACGCGGCCGGAGCGGTGCTCGAGCTGCTCGCCAGCGGCGAGCCCGGCACCTACAACGTGGTGGACAACGAGCCGGCCGAATCGGCGGAATGGCTCCCGGCCTACGCGCGGATGGCGGGCGGTCCGGCCCCGGTTTCGCTGACCATGGACCAGGCCCGGACCCAGCTGGACTGGCTGACCGTGCACCAGCTGACCGAGCAGCGCGGCGCCACCAACTTCCGATTGCGCGAGACGCTGGGCTGGCGCCCGGCGTGGCCGAGCTGGCGGGAGGGCTTCGCCTCGTTGTTCGGCCTCTGGGCGGCCTGACACTGGGATTCCCGACTCATGTGCGTCGCGGGGCTGGGAGATCCGGGGTGGCACGGGTTAGGTTCAGAGGTAAGACCATGCCCCCCCCGAGGTCGGAGACGAGAGCAACCGATGACCGCCACTGACGTGCACCCGCTGCGGGAACTGCTGCCCGACGGCAGCGTTTTCGACGACGCCGACGTGCTGGAGGCCCACCGCAGGGACCGGGCCACCTTCTGCCCGGCCGGGACGCCGTCGGTGCTGGTCCGCGCCCGGTCCACTGAGGACGTTGCGACGACCTTGCGATGGGCGCACGAGAACCGGGTCCCGGTGGTGCCGCAGGGCGCCCGCTCCGGGCTCTCCGGCGCGGCCAACGCCATCGACGGCTGCATCCTGCTGTCGCTGGAGAAGATGGACGCCATCCTCGAGATCGACACCGAGGAGCAGATCGCGGTCGTGCAGCCCGGCGTGGTCAACGGCGTGTTCGCGGCGAAGGCGGGCGAGCACGGGCTGTTCTACCCGCCCGACCCCGGCTCCCGCAGCATCTCGACCATCGGCGGCAACGTGGCCACCAACGCCGGCGGCATGTGCTGCGTGAAGTACGGCGTGACCGGCGACTTCGTGCGCGGCCTCGAAGTGGTGCTCGCCGACGGCAGGGTGATGCGCACCGGCCGCCGCACGGCCAAGGGAGTCGCCGGCTACGACCTGACGCGGCTGATCGTCGGCTCCGAGGGAACCCTCGGCGTGGTCACCGAGATCACCGTCGCGCTGCGGCCCGCCACCGCGCAACCGCTGACCGCGGTCGCGTTCTTCCCGACCATCGCCGACGCGGCCCGCACCGTGGCCGGGTACCTGGGGGAGGGCTACCGGCCGTCGGTGCTGGAGTTCATGGACGCCCCGACGGTGCACGCGGTGCAGCGCATCGCCGACCTCGGCTTCCCCGACGGCGTGGCGGGCATGCTGCTGGTGCAGTCCGATCGCGGCGACGCCGCGCCGGGCGACCTGGCGGCCTTCGAGCGGGTGGCCCGGTCGTTCGCCGCCACCGAGGTGGTCGTCGCCGACGACCCGGCCGAGGGCGAGCTGCTGATGCAGGCCCGGCGGCTGGTCGGGGACGCGCACGAGAAGCTCGGCCTGGCGACGCTGGTCGACGACGTGTGCGTGCCCCGGCGGCGCCTGGTGGACCTCGTCGAGGGGCTGACCCCGATCGCCGAGACGTACCGGGTGCAGGTGCTGTGCGCCGGGCACGCCGGGGACGGCAACATGCACCCGGTGGTGGCCTTCGACTCCAGCGACCCGGAGGAGTCGGCCCGCGCCCAGCAGGCGTTCGACGCGATCATGGCCCTGGGCCTGAGGCTCGGCGGCACCATCACCGGCGAGCACGGCGTCGGCCACCTGAAGCGGCGCTGGCTGGGCGAGGAACTCGACGAGGCGGGCCTGTGGAGCCAGCGGGCGATCAAGAACGCCCTGGATCCCCGCAACATCCTCAACCCCGGCCGGGTCCTCCCCGACGCGGGCTGAACGTCGGTTTCGCGCGAAACCGCCACTTGGCACGCGTGGTAACGCCGGTTTCGCGCGAAACCGCCGCATTTCCGGGCCCGACGTGACGCACGCGCCTCCGTCTGGCAGGCGCCGCTCGCGTCTCGCTGGGACGGCGGTCAGTCGTGGTCGTAGGCGTCGTCGACCGGGACCGGGCGGTGCTGGTCGGCGAGGTCGGCCGGGTTGGCGTCGAGCGGAACCTCCAACGGCTCCGGCTCCTCCTCTTCGGGGATTTCCTCGGCTTGCTGGGCCTGCTCGGCGGCGTCGGCTTCCGGGGTTTCCGCGTTCATCGAGTCCTCCCGTCGGTAGCTGGTCGGATCAACCGCCACGGTAACGAGCCCGGCCGCGCGGCGCGCGGCTCACGCCGACAGCCGGGCCAGCCGGTCGCCGAGGTCGTGCAGCCGGGTGAGCCCCTCGATCCGCCGCAGCCACGACTGCGGCCAACCGGCGGCGCCGCGCAGCGCCCCGGCGAGCGCAGCCGCCATGCTGGCGATGGTGTCGGTGTCGCCACCCGCCCGGATGCACTGCCGCACGACGTCGACCGGGGCCTCGGCGTGGGCTAGGAACGCCCACAGCGCCAGCGGCACCGAGTGCGTCGCGCGCACGTCGTTGCCGAGCTCCTCGGCGGCGCGGTGCGGGTCGCGGTTCCCGAGCTGCGCGGCGACGGTGTGCAGCCGCCGCACCCACTCCGGTTCGTGGATCACGTGAGCCAGCTTCTCCAGGAACGACTCCGGGTCGAGCGGCCCGTCGTGGTGCAGGGCCAGGTACGCGCTGCATGCCTGCACCGCCGCTCCCTCCTGGCCGTCCGGGTGGGCGTGGGTCACCGACGCCGCGCGCCGGCCCAGTTCCGCGGCGTGGTGGGCGCTTCGCGCGGCCAGCGCCACCGGCGCGCTGCGCATCGCCGCGCCGTTGCCGAAGGAACCCTGCCCGCGGAACACCGACACCGCCGCGTCCCGCCACGGCATGCCGGAGTCGAGCCGCTCGAACGTCGCCGCCGCCGAGTCGGCGAACCCGCGCCACGGCTCGCGGGTCCAGGCGCAGGCCAGGGCGGTGGCCAGCTCGCCCTCGTCGAGCAGGTGCCCGCCGCGGCGGGCGCGTTCCAGCAGGTGTTCGGCCACCGCGATGGTCAGCGCGGTGTCGTCGGTGTAGCGCAGCTGGTGGTGGGCGCGTTCGAACTCCAGCAGCGCCAGCTCGGTGACCGACGGTTGGCCTTCGAACGCCGCACCCATCGCGTCGCCGAGCCCGACTCCCGTGAACAGCCCGCGGGCGCGGTCGTGCACCGGCGGGGGACCGGTCGAGTTCACCCGAGCCTCCCGAGGACACAGGCGGTTGGTGTCAACGGTACGCCCGGCGCGGGCCGGCGAACGTGGTCAACTTCGCCCGCCGACCGGCCGCCGCCGGATAGTCTCTGCCGCGAAAGCGCTTTTCGACTTGGGAGTTCGTGGTGGCGGTCGTCCTCGGCGCCTTGATCGTCTTGTCCGCAGTGGTCGCCCTGGTGGGCTGGCGGTGGCCGCGGCGGCAACGCGGCTCGCGCCCGACCCCGTTGCGGCACCCCGGTTTCTGGCTGCTGGTGGTCTCCGGCGCGATCTACCTGAACCAGGTGTTGTGCACGATCTACCTGATGCGCGTGTGGCACGGCGACCCGTCGTTCATCGCGCGCTACCTGCCGACCGGCTGGTTCGCGCTGGCCGATGACAACCCGCTGATCTCCTGGCTGGCCGAGGTGTGGCCGCGGCCGGAACTGCTGTCGTGGAGCCTGCTGCGGGTGCCTGCGCTGCTGGAGCTGCCGTTCGTGCTGCTGGCGTACCTGACGCTCTGCCGGTGGTTCGGGGCCGAGGTGTTCCGGCGGGTCCTGGTGTGGCCGGTGGCGGTGTCCTACACCGCGACGTTCTGCTTGATCGAGTGGTCGCTGGCCAATCCCTACACGGCCGAGGACATCGCGCTCCGCGTCGTGTCCGGGCTGGTGACGCCGTGGTTGCTGGCGCGGTTGACCGCGGGCCGCCGGGAGCGGGTCGGCTCGGTGGCGGAGCTGGTGGCGTTCGTGGTTTCGGCTGCGGCGCTGGGCGTCCTGGTGCTGACCGTTTACGACACCGCGCTGCTCTACAACCTCGGGCACCTCGCGGCGGCGGCGCCGGTGATGGCGGCGGCGGCCGTGGTGCTCGTCGTGGCGCGGCTGGTCGCGCGCCGGTTGCCGACCTCGCAGGCCGGGCCGGGCATCACGGCGGTCAGCGCGTCGCTCGGCTGGTTCCTGGTGTTCTTCTTCGCGCCCGCGCTGCCGATCCGCTACGGGATCTCCTTCGGCACCCCGATGCTGTCGGCGACGGTCGGCTTGATCATCATCGCGGCCGCGGTGGTCTGCGGCGTGCACGAAGCGGCCCGCGGCTCGGCGATGTCGTGGCGGGTCCGGGCCGTCGAGCTGGTCGTCGCGGCGGCGGTGGGTGCGGCGGCGGCAGGTGCCGGATTCCTCGCCACGGGCGGATATCCCGAGGCCCGGCTGCTCGCCGCCGCCAGCGCATTCTTCGTCGTGGCCATCGCGGTCTGCGCGGCGCTGGACCGGGTCGTCGCCGCCAGGTGAGCGGGACTCCGAGGAGCCCCGCTCACGTTCAATCGATGGACCGCCCTGCGTACTCCGGCGGCTGCTCGGCCAGCGCGGCGAACCGCTCGGCGATCGCCGCCGGGAACGGCGTGGTGCCGCCCTGCGCGCCGTCGACGTGCAGCGCCATGATCTCCTCGGTCGCCACCACGGTGCCGTCGACCGCCATCTCGTGGCAGATGCGCACCTTCTTCGCGCCGGTGCCCACGATGCGGCTGGTCACCACGAGCTCCGCATCCGCCTTGACCTCGCGCAGGTAGCGCACGTGCGCCTCGACCGTGTACAGCGAGCACCCGGTGCCGGTGCGGTACGCGGCGTCGAGCCCGACCTGGTCCATCACCGCGTCGGTGGCGAAGCCGAACACCAGCACGTAGTACGCCTCGCTGAGGTGACCGTTGTAGTCGATCCACTCTGGACGGACGCGCTCCCGGTGCTCCCGCAGGCCGGTCACGACTTGCCGTTCCGCACGCCGTCGATCGCGCGCATCACCGCGATCACCGCCCGGTCGCGGTCTGCGACGAGCTCGGCGATGCTGCGGCCGTCGGCGGCTTCTTCGCAGCCCTGGACCATGGCGTCGCGAAGCTCGTCGGTCAGCTCCGGCGCCTCCAGCCGGGTCCACGGCGACTTCAGCGACGGGCCGAAGTGGTCGAGCATGTGCGCCATGCCGCCCTCACCGCCGGCCAGGTGGAAGGTCAGGCACGGCCCGAGCAGCGGCCAGCGCAGGCCGGGCCCCTCGGTGATCGACGCATCGATCTGCGCGGGCGTGGCCTCGCCGTTGGCGACCATGTGCAGCGCCTCGCGCCAGATCGCCTCCTGCAGCCGGTTGGCGATGAAGCCCGGCACCTCGCGGTCCATGGTGATCACGGACTTGCCCGCGACCTCGAAGAACTCCGCGGCCCACCGCACCGCCCACGGCTCGGTCCGCTCGCCGCCGACGACCTCGACCAGCGGGATGAGGTACGGCGGGTTGAACGGGTGCCCGACCACGAGCCGCTGCGGCGTCGGGCAGTCCACCTGCATCTCGGTCATGCCGTAGCCGGAGGTCGACGACGAGACCACGACACCAGCCGGGGTCGCAGCGTCGATGCGGGCCAGCAGATCCCGTTTGAGGGCAAGGTCTTCCGGCGCGCTCTCCTGCACGAACTCGGCCTCGGCGACGGCGTCTTCCAGCGTCGGGGCGATGACGAGGTTGTCGCGGGAGGCGCCGTCGGCGAGTCCGAGCTCGATGAGCGCGGGCCACGCGGCGTCGACCAGCCGGCGCAGCTTGGTCTCGAAGTCGGGCGCGGGGTCCCACGCGGTCACCTGGAAGCCGCGCGCCAGGAAGTGCGCGACCCAACCGCCGCCGATGACACCGGCACCGATGCACGCGACCCGCCGCACCGCCGCGGGGGAGGGGGTGTTCTGGTTCAACTTGGGAGTTCCTTTTCGAGGTCGTCTTCGATGCGCGGCCGCACGTGTGGCGGGTGATTTCGATGCTCCGAAATCGCCCGCCCGCACGGGGGACCGATGGCGATTTCGCGCGAAATCGCCAGGGACTACGGAACGTCCGGCGTCAACGCTTCTGGAGCCCGAGCTGCTCGCGGGCCTGATCGGGGGTGGCGACCTTCATGCCCATGCCCTCGACGATCGTCACCGCGCGCTCGACCAGCTGTCCGTTGGTGGCCTTGACGCCTCGGCTCAGGTAGAGGTTGTCCTCCAGGCCGACGCGGACGTTGCCGCCCAGCGCGGCGGTCAGGCCGACCCAGCGCAGCTGGTCGCGGCCGATGGCGAAGCTCGCCCAGTTCGCGCCGGCGGGCAGCATGTTCACCATCGCCTGCAGCAGGCCCGGGTTCGGCGGGGCGCCCCACGGGATGCCCGCGCACAGCTGGAACAGCGGCGGGGCGTCGATCAGCCCCTCCTCGATCAGCTTGGTGGCGAACCACAGGTTGCCGGTGTCGAAGATCTCCAGCTCCGGCTTGACGCCCAGCTCCTGGATCCGCTTGGCGCCGGCGCGCAGCATGTCCGGGGTGGAGATGTAGAGCTGGCTGCCATCGCCGAAGTTCAGCGAACCGCAGTCCAGCGTGCAGATGTCCGGCAGCAGCTCCTCGACGTGCGGCAGCCGGTCCAGGCCGTTGACCAGGTCGGTGCCGTCCACCGGCTTGAGCGGGTCGTCGGGGTCGATGAAGAGGTCGCCGCCCATCCCGGCGGTCAGGTTGATGACCACGTCGATGCCGGTTTCCTTGATCCGCTCCACCACCTCGCGGTAGAGCGAGACGTCGCGGGAGCCCTGCCCGGTCTCGACGTTGCGGACGTGGATGTGCACCACGGCCGCGCCGGCTTCGGCGGCCTCGACCGCGGATTTGGCGATCTGTTCCGGGGTGACCGGGACGAATTCGCTCTTGCCGGTGGTGTCACCGGCGCCGGTGAGCGCGGCGGTGATGATCACTTCGTTGCCCATCGGGCTCTCCCTTCCGTGGGTGCGGCTGATCGCCCGGGCGCGCCGTTGTCCGCGCCCGGGTGGGTTCTTCGGGTGTCAGTGCCGGACGATCTCGCGCTCGACGAATTCGCGCAGCACGCGGCGCATCCGCTCCACCGACCGGCCGGGCCGCCCGGCGAGGACCTGGATGCCCAGGCCGTCGATGAGCGCGGTGAGCGTCACGGTGAGCTCTTCGGCGTCGGTGTCGGTGAACACGCCTTGCTGCTGGCCCTGCCGGATGGTGCGGGCGATCGTGTCGTGCCAGCGGGTGTAGGAATCGTTGTGCAGCACCTGGAGATCCGGGTTCAGGGCGCTCTCGGTCCACACCTGGAGCCAGATCGACCACTCCGCGCGCAGCAGGCCCGGGGTGGGCAGCTGGAGCTCGACCAGCTGCAGCAGGCGCTCGTGCGCGTCCTCGATGCTGTGCAGCTCGGCGACCTGCCGGTCGAAGGCCAGCCGCACCGAGTACCGCAGGGTCTCGGTGAGCAGGTCGTTGCGGCCCGGGAAGTAGTAGTGGATCGTCGCGGCGCTGGTGCCGCAGGCCTTGGCGACGTCGGCGATCCGCACCGAGTGGTAGCCGCGCTCGGCGACCAGCGTCCAGGCGGCGTCGAGGATCTGCTGGTACCGGCCCGCCTCGCGGAGGTCGCCGGGTTCGCGCTCGGGCCGCGCGGTGCGCTGCGGCGCGGCGGCCACCGCCTCGACGTCGGCGCCGCCGTAGATCAGCCAGTTCACCGTGACGCCGGTGAGCTCGGCGATGCGGGTGAGCTCGATCGGCGTGAACCGGCGGGTGCCGGTCAGCGACTTGGACAGCTTGGTCGGGTCGAGCCCGATCTGCTCGGCGAAGGCACGCTGGCTCCCCGGGTACTGGCGCAACGCGTCGCGCACTCGCTGGCGCAACGCCACCGTCGTGTCCTGCACGGGACGGAACGCTAACAGTCCATTGCGAGAATCGCAATTAGTCGGTGGTGTTGCGATCCCGCCGGGTTGCCGTCGATCGGGTCAACGTGCCTAGCCAATCGCTTGAATCGAGATCCCGGCGACAGCCGGCGGGGAGTCGGACTGTGATTGATACGTCAGTCGGTCGCAATGTCGGCCCGGGCCGGATGGTGCGAGGGTAGTACGAACGTGCTGAGCTGGACCCGTGAACCACATCGAGCCGGCGGCGAAGACGACGGAGCGGCGGGAGAACGCGCGGCGCTGGCGGGTGCTGGCCATCTGCCTGGTCGCCGGGTTCATGACCCTGCTCGACGTCAGCATCGTCAACGTCGCGCTGCCGTCGATCCAGCAGGGCCTGGACGCGCCGGCGGCGGCGCTGTCGTGGGTGGTCTCCGGCTACGCCCTGACCTTCGGGCTGGTCCTGGTGCCCGCCGGGAGGCTCGGCGACGACCGGGGCCGCAGCCGGATGTTCTTGGTGGCGCTGGGGGCGTTCACGGTGGCCAGCGCGCTGGCCGGGTTCGCCATGACGCCGCTGTGGCTCGTCATCGCCCGGTTGCTGCAGGGCGTCGCGGGCGGACTGCTCAACCCGCAGGTGCTCGGCCTGATGCAGCAGCTGTTCCACGGCCGCGAGCGCGGCAAGGCGTTCGGCCTGTTCGGCGCGGTGGTGGGCATTTCGACGGCGATCGGCCCGCTGCTGGGCGGCCTGATCATCCAGCTCGCGGGGCAGGAGCACGGCTGGCGCTGGGTGTTCTTCGTGAACCTGCCGATCGGTGTCGCGGCGGTGCTGTACGGGCTGAAGGTGCTGCCGCGGGACAGCGTGCGCGAGCAGTCCCGCAGCCTCGACCTCGTCGGGGTGCTGCTGCTCGGCGGTGGCCTGCTGTGCCTGCTGCTGCCGCTGGTCGAGCAGCAGGGCGGCGGGGCGCCGTGGATCCTGCTGATCGTCGCCGCGGTGCTGCTGGTGCTCTTCGTGGCGTGGGAGCACTGGTACCGGGTGCGTGGTCACTCGCCGCTGGTAAACTTGCGGCTGCTGAAGATCCGCAGCTACTCGTTCGGCGCGACGCTGGGCCTGCTGTACTTCGCGGGATTCACCAGCATCTTCTTCGTGCTGGCGGTGTACTTCCAGCGCGGGCTGGGCTATTCGGCGCTGCAAGCGGGGCTGGCGCTGACGCCGTTCGCGGTGGGTTCGGCGGTGGCGTCGGCGCTCGGCGGCCGGATCGTGTACCGGATGGGCCGCCGCCTGGTGATCATCGGCCTGGCGGCGGCACTGCTCGGCCTGCTGGCGACGGATCTGCTGCTGGCCACGCACCCCGGAGAGGTGGCGGGGCTGGTGACGGCGCTGCCGCTGCTAGTCGCCGGAACCGGAAGCGGCCTGGTGATCTCGCCGAACCAGACGGTGACGCTCAGCGAGATCGACGCGGCGCACGGCGGAACGGCGGCGGGCGTCCAGCAGACGGGCCAGCGAATCGGTTCGGCGGTGGGCACGGCGGCGGCCTCGGGCCTGTTCTTCGGCACGCTGATGACGAGCGGCTTCGACGCGGCGATCTCGGACGGCCTGATCGTCTCGGTCGGCTTCGTGACGGCCGCCCTGGTCGTGGCCCTGGCCGAGGTCTTCCTAGCGAGGCGTCCCGCTGATCCGTCGGCCGGGGGCTGACGCCGAGAGCGGCCGATGTCTGGGCGAGCGTGCCAGAATCGCGGGATGCGGTGGGCGCCGGATCGAGAAGCGCTGCGCGGGCGCGTCGCTCTCGTCGCGGGGGCGACCCGGGGTGCCGGGCGGGGTATTGCGGCTGCGCTGGGGGAGGCCGGTGCGACCGTCATCTGCACGGGACGCAGCAGCTCGAGCGGCCGTGGCGGTTCGGACTACGACCGCGCCGAGACGATCGAGGAGACCGCCGAGGTCGTAACCAGCCTCGGCGGTACCGGGATCGCGATGCAGGTCGATCATCTCGACGCGGAGCAGGTGCGCCGCTTGGCAGGACGGGTCCGGGCCGAGCACGGCCACCTCGACGTGCTGGTCAACGACATCTGGGGCGCCGAGCGGCTCAAAGGTGGGCCCGCCGACTGGAACACCCCGATCTGGGAGCACGATCTGGCGGCCGGTCTGCGCATCCTCCGGCTCGGCGTCGAGACGCACCTGACCACCTCGCACCACCTGTTGCCGCTGCTGATCACCAAGCCCGGCGGCCTGCTCGTCGAAGTCACCGACGGCACCGCCGCCTACAACGCTTCGAGGTACCGCATTTCGGTGTTCTACGACCTGGCCAAGGTCGCGGTGAACCGCCTGGCGTTCTCCCAGGGCCACGAACTCGCGCCGCACGGCGCAACGGCCGTCGCGATCACACCGGGCTGGCTGCGCTCGGAGATGATGCTCGACAACTACGGGGTCACCGAAGCGAACTGGCGCGCCGCATTGGAACCCGACCGGGCCGACGGACGCCCGACTGCTCCGGGTGGATTCGCAGCGTCGGAATCACCGCGCTACGTCGGCCGGGCGGTCGCGGCACTGGCCGCAGACCCGAACCGAGCGAGGTGGAACCAAAGCTCGGTCAGCTCCGCCGAACTCGCCGGGGAGTACGGCTTCACCGACACCGACGGAACCCAACCGGACAGCTGGGCCCAGTAGTACAGGGCATGATCGCCATTTCGGCTGTTGGAGACCCGTGTGTACTTTGTGCTGCTATGACGACCAAAAGTACACACGGCCCGTGACCAGCTGAAACGCTACGCCTTTAAGGACGCGAGGAAATTGCGCCAAGCGGCGGAGCCGAAGCTCAGCACGCCGTCCTCGGGAGCCTTCGAGTCCCGAACCCGCACGGAGCGGCTGAGCAGCCGGACCTCGACGCAGTTGTCGCTGCTGCCAGTGCTTCGAGAGCTCTTGAACCAGCCGGTGTCGACAGGAGTTCGCGACATGATCAGCCACCTTTCGAGATCTGCTCTACCAATCGTCGTGACCTGTCGCGATCGAGCGCAAGGCTTTGAATCCCACGGAAAGCGCGGAGCATGATCGTCGTGTCGGCCTCGTTGCTGTGGTAGGTCGAGGGGCTGAACACCGTGCTGGAGAAGCCGACGGGGGATCCCTTGTCGCCGAATCCGAAGACAGTGAAACCGCCGCCTCGGGCGGGATTCCGGCTCGCGTCCTGCTCCAAGACCTGCACAACGAGGTCGTCCCGGGTGTCGATGGCAGCTGCCAGGTGTTGAAGCTGTTCGCGCATCACTTCCGGGCTGCCGACAACTGCTCGTAGTGAATCCTCGGTGAGCACGAATCGAAAGGATCGCGACTCGGCTGGGCTCAAACTCCGCTCCTGCCGTTCGAGTCGGAACGCGATGCGTTGCTCCAACTCGGCGTCGGTGGTGGCGTCCCACCACACCCCGTCGCATTCTTCGATGACTGCACGCACGTAGCCCGGCGACTGCAACAAACCTGGGAGGACGCCGGATTCGTAGCTGCTGATCTCCGTGGCGCTGGCTTCGAGGTCGGCGAAGCGTTGGAAGGCTCCGGGGAGCAGGTCCGTGTAGGTGCGGCCTCGTTGGCGCTTCCGTGCCTGCGCACCGAGGGCGAGCACCGTTTCGCGCTCGTCTCCGGATATGCCGTAGAAGTCCAGGAGACCGACAAGATCTTCTCGGCTCAGCGTGCCCTTGCCGTCTTCCAGCTCGACGATGCGGGAGCGGACTCGACCGATCGCTTCGGCCGCCGCTTGCTGGGTCTTGCCGGATTCTTCGCGGATTCGGCGCAGTGCCAGGCCGAGTTGCCGTCGCTCCAGGGTTTGGCGGGCTCGCGCCATCGACGACCTCCACGATCTCGAAATACCCGATCAGGGACATAACCTAAACGCGACTGTCGCCCTAACCTTAAACGCGACGGTCGCGCTTGGCGACGGTCTGGTTGCAAGCAGTCACCCTAGTCGTCCACTGAGGAAGGTCGGGAGCATGGCCCTGTTGCACTACTCCGGTATGTCCATCGACTCGTTCGTGGAGATGGAGGACGAGGTGCCGATGCGGTACGAGATCGATCGGCACAACGATCTCGTGGTTCTCTACTGTGGACGGAACAGCGAGTACGTCCTCAGCATCGGCCGGGAGAGCCTCGCCGCGCTGATCTCGCTCGGCACGAAGGCCATCGCCGAGCTCACCGCGGCCTGAAGCGCGCCGTTCGAAGTGGTGAAGGGCGTCTTGGCCTGTGGTGCCGGGCGAAGGCGCCCTTCACTTCGTACGGGTCGGGTTCGCGAGGCGGGCGTGGCGGTGGCCGTAGAGGAAGTAGATCGCCAGCCCCAGGACCAGCCAGGCCCCGAAGCGCAGCCAGGTGATCAGGTCCAGGTTGGACATCAGGTACAGGCACGCCAGCGCCGAGATGATCGGCAGCGCCGGCGACAGCGGCATCTTGAACGGGCGGGGCAGGTCCGGCTTGCGGCGGCGCAGCACCGGCACCGCGATCGAGACGATGACGAAGCCGGACAGCGCGCCGATGCTGACCATGTCGGCCAGCTCCGAGATCGGGATGAACCCCGCCATCAGCATGATCGCCACCGCGCCGCCGATGGTCATCCGGTGCGGCGTGCCCCACTTCGGGTGCACCTGCGAGAGCTTCGGCGGCAGCAGGCCGTCGCGGCTCATCGCGAAGCCGATGCGTCCGATCGTGACCAGCTCGACCATCATCACCGACGTCAGCCCGGTCACCGCGCCCAGCGCGATCAGCGCCGCCACCCACGGCTGGCCGACGGACTGGAACGCCGCCGCCAGCGGGGCAGCCTCGTCGATCTGCCGGTAGTCGATCATCGCGGTGAGCACGATCGCGACCGCCACGTACAGCACGGTGCACACGATCAGGCTGCCCAGCAGCCCGACGGGCAGGTCGCGCTTGGGGCGCTTGGTCTCCTCGCCGAGGTTGGCCAGCGCCTCGAAGCCGGTGTAGGCGAAGAACACGATCGCCGCCGCGGTGAACATGCCGCCGATGCCGTACATCGACTGCTCCATGCCCAGCGCCGCCTGCAGCAGCGGCTGTTCCAGCCCGCTCGCGGTTTCCGGCGCAGGCTGGGCCGGCGGGATGAACGGGGTGAGGTTGGCGCCGTTGAAGAAGAACAGCCCCGCGACGATCACCAGCACGCACACCGCGACCTTGACCACGACCAGCGCGTTGGTCACCCACGACGATTCGCGGATGCCGATCACCGCGATGACGGTGAGGATCGCGATGATCAGTATCGCGCCGACGTTCACCGTGGCGTCCTCGCCGAACCACTGCGGCGGCAGGCCGAGGAGGTTCGAGACGTAGCCCGACCAGCTGCGCGAGACCACCGCCGCGCCGAGCGCGAACTCCAGCAGCAGGTCCCAGCCGATGATCCAGGCGAACAGCTCGCCCAGCGTGGCGTAGCCGTAGGTGTAGGCGCTGCCGGCGGTCGGCACCGCCGACGCGAGCTCGGCGTACGCGAGCGCGGCGAGCGCCGCGACGATGCCGCCGACCACGAACGACAGCACCACCGAGGGTCCGGCGTGCTCCTTGGCCTCGATCCCGGCCAGGGTGAAGACGCCGGTGCCGATGATGATGCCGATGCCGAATCCGACCAGGTCGCGGCCGGTGAGCCGGCGGATGAGACCGCTGCGCTCGCCGCGGGTCAGGACGTCCTCGACTGGCATTGTTCGAAAGACGCTCACAGGCAGGCACGGTAGATGACTCCCGCGCCAACGCCCAGCGAACAATCGCTATGAGTACCGACGAGAGCACGAAAAGTTATCAACACCGATCTGAAACCGGCACGAACCGGGAGGAACCAGACGGCGATTTCGCGCGAAATCGCCGTTCCTCACGCGTGCCGGGCGCCGTTTTTCGCGCGAAAACGGCGCCCGACACGCCCGGTGCCGATCAGGCGGGCACCGAGGAGGTGTCCCGTTCCCACACACGGTGCTTGCCGAGAGCCGCGGCGAACTCGGCGATGAACCCCTCGGGCAGCGCGCCCCCGGTGTGCGCGGCGGTGACCACGCCGAGCTCGGTGACCACGCCGTCGGTGCCGGTGGGCTTGCGGGCCTCCGCGACCCCGGCCCGTTGCAGCAGTTCCATGCCCTCGTCGCTGGCCGCCACCGGCTTGTTGTGCTTGTACGCCTCGGCCACGAAGTGCACGGCGAACCCGTCGCCGGAAAGCTCCCGGACGCTTTCCGCGCCGCCCGGCACGATCACGCCGTCG
The DNA here is from genome assembly GCF_900106995.1 of Saccharopolyspora shandongensis. Lineage (GTDB taxonomy): Bacteria > Actinomycetota > Actinomycetes > Mycobacteriales > Pseudonocardiaceae > Saccharopolyspora > Saccharopolyspora shandongensis. The sequence continues at coordinate 52,695 of NZ_FNOK01000032.1, read as the reverse complement.
TAGAGCACCGAGCCCATCGTGTTCATCGCGCGGTCGACCGAGACCTCGTCGCCGTCGGCGCTGCGGATGTCGCCGTCGCGCAGGCCGAGGACCTCCGCCATAGCCCCGCGCTCGGACAGCTCGCGCCGGATCTGCGCGACCTCGGTGGCGTCCACGCCGTCGGCGACCAGCACCGCGACGCGGCGGGTCGCGATCGTGTCGGCGCCCTGGTTCACCAGGCTCAGCGCGGGGGAGCTGCGGCCGTGGTTGGGCGTGCCGCCGCTCGGGGCCGCCACCCCGACGCCTTCGGCCACCGCCACGGCCAGCTCGTGGTCGATCTGCTCGATCTGCTGCACCACGGCCTCTCGGACGTGCTGGTGGTCGACCTTGCCGAGCTCGAAGCGGAACGCCGCGACGATGTGCTCCTTCTCCCAGGGCGCCATGCTGTTCCAGAACAGCGTGGCCTGGCCGTAGAAGTCCTTGAAGCTCTCGCTGCGCTTGCGGATCTTGTGCCCCTCGACCTTCTCCTGGTAGTGCGTGAAGGCGCCCTCGTCGGCCAGCGCCGGGCAGCCGCCGCCGAGGCTGTTCTTGAAGTAGCTGGTCCGTCCTCTGTGGATGCGCTGCTGGCCGTAGCCGTCCCGCTGGTTGTTGGCGACCTCGGCCACCGGGCGGTTCACCGGCAGCTGCGCGAAGTTCGGGCCGCCCAGCCGGATCAGCTGGGTGTCCAGGTACGAGAAGTTGCGGGCCTGCAGCAGCGGGTCGTTGGTGAAGTCGATGCCCGGCACCACGTTGGCGGTGTGGAAGGCGACCTGCTCGGTCTCGGCGAAGAAGTTGTCCGGGTTGCGGTCCAGCGCCATCTTGCCCACCGGCCGCACCGGCACGACCTCCTCCGGGATGATCTTGGTGGCGTCCAGCAGGTCGAAGTCGAAGTCGAACTCCCGGGACTCCTCGACCAGCTGCACGCCCAGCTCGTACTCCGGGAACTGCCCGGCCTCGATCGACTCCCACAGGTCGCGGCGGTTGTAGTCGGGGTCCTTGCCGGCGATCTTCTGGCACTCGTCCCACACCAGCGAATGGCTGCCCAGCAGCGGTTTCCAGTGGAACTTCACGAACGTCCCGCGGCCCTGCGCGTCGACCAGCCGGAAGGTGTGCACCCCGAAGCCCTGCATCATCCGGTAGCTGCGCGGTAGCGCGCGATCGGACATCAGCCACATGATCATGTGCAGGGTTTCCGGCTGCAGCCCGACGAAGTCCCAGAACGTGTCGTGCGCCGAGGCGGCCTGCGGCATCTCGTTGTCCGGCTCGGGTTTCACCGCGTGCACGAAGTCGGGGAACTTGATGCCGTCCTGGATGAAGAACACCGGCATGTTGTTGCCGACGAGGTCGTAGTTGCCCTCGTCGGTGTAGAACTTCGTGGCGAAACCGCGCACGTCCCGCACCGTGTCGGCGGAGCCGCGCGAGCCCGCGACGGTGGAGAACCGCACGAAGACCGGGGTGCGCCGGTCCGGATCGGTCAGAAACCGCGCGGTGGTGACGTCGGCGAGGCCGTTGTCGGCGTAGGGCTGGAAGTGCCCGTAGGCGCCGGCACCGCGTGCGTGCACCACGCGCTCCGGGATCCGCTCGTGGTCGAAGTGGGTGATCTTCTCGCGGGCCTGGAAGTCCTCCAGCAGCGTCGGGCCGCGTTCACCGGCGCTCAGCGCATCGTCGGTGTGGTCGACGCGCACGCCCTGCTGGGTGGTCAGTTCGGTGTCGACCAGGTCCTGGCGGACCTGGTCGAGCTGTCGTTGCTTGGCATCGTGCCCATCCGTGCCCATTGCGGCTGGCTCCCCTCGATGTCGGCTAACCGCCCAGGGGGTTCCCGGCCGCCCGGACCGGTATTCGCCGGCTACGAGCCCAGCGCGGTGGGCAGCCAGTGCAGCAGCTCCGGCGCGCCGGCGACGATCAGGAAGTGCGCCGACCGGCCGACGAGGCTCGCGAGCAGGAAACCCACCAGCGGGATCCCGGCCGCGCCGGAGAGGAAGCACATCAGGCTGTAGGGCGGGATGCCGGGAACAGCGCTGAGGCACAGCACGCCCAGGCCCCACCACGGGCGCTCCTCGGTCCGCTGGTGGAACTTCTCGAACCAGCCGGCCCACCGGCCCTTCCGCTTGGCCTCGACGCGCTTGCGCAACCGCTCGCCGAGCGCGAAGCCGCCCTTGCCCGCCAGGTAGAACAGCGTCTTCCCGGCAACCTGGCCGACGGCCGCGGCCAGCCCGAACGCCCACCAGGGGACGCCGTCCACGGTGGAGACCACGCCGAGCAGGTAGAGCTCGATGTTGACCAGCGGGAACACGCTGCCGAGCGCGGCGGTGCCCGCGGTGGCCAGCAGCCACCCGATCATCCGATCACCCGGCCGACGGCAGGCCCGTGCTGCGAAACCGGGTGGTGGATCAAGTCGAATGCTCCGTAGCTGCGGAAACAGGCCCGCCCGAGCCTACCGACCCGAACGGACCACAGCCCAACCGGGCGGTTCGGCTGAATGAGGGGCACCGCTGCCGACCTCGGGGCTCGCGGTTCGGCGCCGCTGCTCGGGTGTCGGCGCGGCGTTTTCGCGCGAAAACGGCGCTTCCCACGCCTGGCGGACACCGTTTTCGCGCGAAAACGGCGTGATCACCCGATCGGCGCGGGAGCCGAGTTCGGCCGGGTGTGTCGTCAGGCCTCGTCGGCGCGGGTGGGGTCGGCGTCGGGGTCCCAGGCGAGGAGGCGGACCCGGCTCACCGTCTGGAGGTGGCGGCGCATGGCCGTGACCGCCGCGCGCGGGTTGCCCTCCCGGATCGCTTCGGCGATGCGTTCGTGCTGGGCCAGCGACTTGCCCGGCCGGTTGGGCTGGCGCAGCGACTCCTGGCGGCTCTCCGCGATCTCGGTCGCGATGGTGCGCATGAAGTCGGCCAGCAACGAGCTGTGCGCGGCGGCGGTGATCGCGGCGTGGAACCGGCGGTCGCCTTCGCCGCCGAGCCCGCCTTCGGCGATCTCGCGGCGCATGGCCGCCAGCGCCGCATCGATCTCCGCGAGGTCGGCGTCCGTGCGCCGCTGCGCGGCCAGCTCCGCGAGCTTGGTCTCCAGCGCTTCGCGCGCGTCCAGGACGTCCGGCAGGCGGCGCTTGCGCGCCACGAGCTCGGCGACGGGCTCCACGTCCAGCGACTCGCGGCGCAGGTAGGTGCCGCCGCCGTGGCGGACCTCGACGAGGCCCTGCACCTCCAGCACCACGATCGCCTGCTTGACCGACGCGCGGCTGACGCCGAGGCGCTCCGCGAGCTCCCGCTCCGGCGGAAGCCGGTCGCCGACGCGCAGGCCGGAATCCGCCACGTGCTCCCGCAGCCGCTGCACTACCTGCTCGTACAGGCGCGGGCGGGCGAGCGGTCGCAGGGCTTCGGACACCGGGTTCCTCCAGGCCGGACGGATGGTGATCAGGCTAACACCGACCATGTGGTCTAGTGGATGAGCCAATTTTGCCACACTCACTTGACGAGGTGTCCGGAACGGCGCAAAAGTGGTCGAGCCAGTGGACCACTGCCGGCTCGCCGGGCATCGCGGGTTCGCGGGCGGGACATTCAGGATCGTGGAGGTGGTCATGGCCGGCGCGGCGCAGGTGCTGTTCCCCAAGTTGCGGAAGCCCGATGAGAAGGAAGCGTTGCGCTTCGGCGAGAAGGCGCTGACCTACCGGGAGCTGGCGGCGGTGGCCGCCGGGATCGCAGAGCGCGTCGGGACGGCGAAGCGGATCGCGGTCTGGGCGACGGCGTCGCCGGAGACCTGCGCGGCGGTCATCGGCGGCCTGAGCGCGGGCGTCGCGGTGGTGCCGATCAACCCGAAGGTGGGGGAGCGCGAGCTCGCGCACATCCTCGGCGACAGCAGGCCGGATCTGCTGTTCGCGCCGCCCGGTTTCCAGCGGCCGGAAGGCCTCGGCGACGTGCCGGTGCACGAGGTCGACCTGGACGTGCGCGGCGGAGAACTGCCGCCGGAGGCGGACGAGGACGACCCCGCGCTGATCGTTTACACGTCGGGCACCACCGGGCCGCCGAAGGGCGTCGTGCTGCCGCGCCGCGCGATCCGCGCCAACCTCGACGCGCTGGCGGAGGCCTGGGAGTGGACCGAGCGCGACGTGCTGGTGCACGCGCTGCCCCTGTTCCACGTGCACGGGCTGATCCTCGGCACGCTCGGCCCGGTGCGGCTGGGCGGCACGGTCCACCACCTGGGCAAGTTCTCGTCCGCCGCCGTGGCCGAGGAGCTCGCCGGGCCCGCGACGATGATGTTCGGCGTGCCGACCATGTACCACCGGCTGGCCGAGGACGCCGAGCGCGACCCGCAGATCGGGCGCTCGGTCGGCAAGGCCCGGCTGCTGGTCTCCGGTTCCGCGGCGCTGCCCGCGGTGGAGCACGAGCGCATCGAGCGGCTGACCGGCCAGCGGGTCGTGGAGCGCTACGGCATGAGCGAGACGATCATGAACTGCGGCGTGCGGGCCGACGGCGACCGGCGGCCCGGCTACGTGGGGCGCCCGTTCGCCGGTGTCGAGCTGAAGCTCGTCGACGAGCAGGGCGGCGAGATCACGGCCAGCGACGACGAGACCGTCGGCGAGATCCTGGTGCGCGGCTCGAACCTGTTCAGCGGCTACCTGAACCGGCCGGACGCCACCGAGGCCGCGTTCGCCGACGGCTGGTTCCGCACCGGCGACGTGGCCACCCGCGCGCCGGACGGCTACATCCGGATCGTCGGCCGCAAGGCCACCGACATCATCAAGAGCGGCGGCTACAAGATCGGCGCGGGCGAGATCGAGAACTGCCTGCTGGAGCACCCGGCGGTCGCCGAGGCCGCGGTCACCGGCGAGCCCGACGCCGACCTGGGCGAGCGGATCATCGCCTGGATCGTGCGCGCGCCCGGTCAGGAGCCCGCCGAGCAGGAGCTGGTCGACCACGTCGCCCGCCTGCTCACCCCGCACAAGCGGCCGCGCGAGGTGCGGTTCCTGGACGCGTTGCCGCGCAACGAGATGGGCAAGGTGCAGAAGAAGGCACTGCAGCATGGCTGAGCACACCGCGGCTCGCACGGTCGTCGAGTCGGTCAGCCGGGGGTTCGAGGAGTTCGAGCCCCCGGCCGGGCCGCCGGCCGCGGACGGCCCGCTGGGCTGGCCCGGCTACGACGAGCAGCGCGCCCGCGCGACCGCGCGGACCGGCTCGGACGAGTCGGTCCTGTGCGGTCGCGGCTGGGTCGGGCAGCGGCAGGCGGTGCTCGTCGCGTTCGACTTCGCCTACCTCGGCGGCTCGGTCGGGGAGGCGGCCGGGGCGCGCATCGTCGCGGCGTTCGAGCAGGCCAGGGAGCTGCGGCTGCCGGTGATCTCGCTGGTGGCCTCCGGCGGCAGCCGGATGCAGGAGGGGATCTGCGCCCTGCGCCAGCTGCAGGAGATCGCGCGGGCCTGCCTGCTGACCCGCCAGGCGCGGATCCCGCACATCGCGGTGCTGCGCGATCCGACCACCGGCGGCATGTGGGTGGCGCTGGCGGCCGCGGCCGACGTCGTGCTGGCCTCGCCCGGCGCGGCGGTCGCCTTCGGCGGAAGCCGGGTGCGCGACGCGTCCGAAACCGGCGAGGCGTTCCACGCCGAGGGCAAGCTGGCCGACGGCCAGGTGGACCAGGTCGTCGACGACGCGGAACTGCCCGGTGCGCTGGCGGATCTGGTGTCGCTGCTGCATCCGGAGCGCTTGGTGCGGCCGCCGGAACCGGCCCCTGTCCCGGCGTCGCTGGCCGGTGGCGAGCCGCCCGCCACGGGCTGGGCGGCAGTGCAGCGGGCGCGCTCGGCGGACCGGCCGCGCGCCGGGGCGTACCTGGACGCCTACTTCACCCGGCGCTTCGAGATCAGCGGTGACCGCGCCGGCGGCCGGGACGGCGGGATGATCTGCGGCTTCGGCGACCACGACGGGCGAACGGTCGCGTTCGCCGCCCAGGCGGGCACCGCGAACACCCCGGCCGGGTTCCGCACCGCGGCCCGGCTGATCCGGCTCGCCGACCAGCTCGGCGTCCCGGTGCTGACGCTGGTGGACACCCCGGGCGCGGCCAACGACGCGGCGGCCGAGCACGGCGGCATCGGGCCGGCCATCGCGGAGGTGTTCGCCGCGGTCGCCGACGCTCAGGTGCCGGTGACCACGCTGGTCATCGGGGAGGGCGGATCGGGCGGTGCGCTGGCGCTGGCCGCGCCGGAGCGGACCTGGATCACCGCGGACGCCTACTTCGCGGTCATCGCGCCCGAATCCAGCGCGGCCATCCTCAAGCGCGATCCGGCGGAGGCGCCGGACCTGGCGGGTCACCTGCGGTTGCGCCCCCAGGACCTGCTGGACCTGGGCTTCGTCCAGGGCATCGCCCGCTGATCATCCCGACGGGGGGATCACATGTGGGTGCCGCCGTCGATGCGCAGTTCGGTGCCGGTGACGAACGCGCCGTCGTCGGAGGCCAGCATCGCCACCACGCCCGCGACCGTCTCCGGCCCCGCCATGCCCTGCCCGATGGCGGGGATGAGCTTCGCGAACAGGCTCATGTCGGCGTCCTCCGGCAGGCCCGGGCCGCGCCCGGTGGTCATGCCGCTGCTGATCGAGCCGGGCGCCACGGCGACCGCGCGCAGGCCCTGCTTGGCGTACTCGCCGGCCAGCGCGTGGGTGAAGGACTGGATGCCGCCCTTGGAGGCCGCGTAGGCCGCCATGTAGGGGTGCGTGAAGCTCGCCGAGGTCGAGCTGAAGTTGACCACGACGCCGCGCCCGGACTCCAGCAGCGCGGGCAACGCCTCGCGGGTCATCAGGAACGTGCCGGTCAGGTTGACCGCCAGGATCGTGTTCCAGAACTCCAGCGTGGTCTCGTGCGTGTGCGCCGACCGCAGGATGCCCGCCGCGTTCACCAGCACATCGAGCCCGCCGAGCGTCGCCACGGCGTCGGCCACGCCGGCGCGTACGGAGCCCTCGTCGGCGATGTCCACCACAGCGGTGGTCAGCCGGTCGGCGGTGCCGTTCTCGGCGGCGGTGGCGGCGGTGGCCGCCAGGCCCTGCTCGTCGCGGTCGAGCCCGACGACCCGGCCGCCCTCGGCGAGGATCCGGTGCACCGTGGCCTGTCCGATGCCCGAACCGGCCCCGGTGATCAGGACGCGACGTCCTTCGAAGCGCTCCATGGGAGTTCACTCTCTCTTGCATGGGATCGACACATCGTGTCTATGTGGCACAACATGCCACATGGACACCTTATTCCTAAACTGGGGGAGTGAACCTCACTGAACGCCGTAAAGCCGCCACCCAGCTGGAAATCGCTCGCGCCGCCGCCGCACTGTTCGCCGAGCGAGGCTCCGACGGCACGACAGCTGAGGCCATCGCCGAGCGCGCCGGGGTGAGCCTTCGCACCTTCTACCGCTACTTCCGCACCAAGCAGGACTCCGTCGCGCCGTTGCTGGCGTTCGGCGCCCGGCGCTGGCAGGACCTGCTGGCGGCCACGCCGCGCGACATTCCCCTGCCGGATGCGCTGGAGCAGGCCGCCAAAAGCGCCATGGTCGTTCGCGACGAGGACGACGTCGAGTCCTTCGGGTGGACGCGGGGCCTGCTGCGCGCGGCCGTCGGCGATCCCGCGCTGCTGGCGGTGTGGGCGAACGTCAACCAGGTGTCGGAGCAGCAGCTCGTGCCGCTGCTCGCCGAACGCGCCGCCGGTGGCGCCGATGATCTGCAGATCCGCCTGACGGCCGCGGCGGCCACGACCGCCATCCGGGTGGCCGTCGAGGTGTGGGCGATCGGCGATGCGCCGGCGGACGGCGCGGGGTCGGCCGCGGAGCTGGCCGTCCGCTGCATGCGCGAGCTCACTGCGGGTCTCGGCCGCTAGTTCGGCCGGGTTACGAGGTCGCGGCATTCGTGGCGCGGTGGATTGCGCTCGGTGATCAATGCCACCTCGATGGAGGGAAGATCCGGACACGTCCGTGTTCTAAACTCAGGCTCGCCTGACAAAGGTTAGGCTTGCCTGAGTTGACTGAAGGGTGCGATGAACCGGACGGGGATCGGCGGCAAGGTCGCCATCGTGACAGGCGCGGGCCAGGGCATCGGGGCGGCGGTGGCCACCGCGCTCGCCGGGCTCGGCGCCACGGTCGCGGCCGTGGACCGGAACGGCGAGCAGGCCGAAGCCGTGGCCGCCGAGCTGACCGGGCGCGGCCACGCGGTCCACGCCTACCGCGCCGACGTCGCGGACGCCGCCGCCGTCGGCGACGTCGTGGACCGCGTCGAGCGTGCGCACGGCCCCATCGACGTCCTCGCGAACGTCGCGGGCGTCCTGCAGTTCGGCACCGTGCAGGAACTCACCGACGAGGACTGGCACCGCACCTTCGCGGTCAACACCACCGGGGTGTTCAACCTGTCCCGCGCGGTGTCCAAGCGCATGATCGGCCGGCGGCGCGGCGCCATCGTCACGGTCAGCTCGAACGCCGCCGGCGTGCCCCGGCACGGGATGTCCGCCTACGCCGCCTCCAAGGCCGCGGCGACGATGTTCACCAAGTCGCTCGGGCTGGAGCTCGCCGAGCACGGCATCCGGTGCAACGTCGTCGCGCCCGGCTCCACCGACACCGAGATGCAGCGTGGGATGTGGGCCGACGAGCGCGGCGCCGAGCGCGTCATCGCCGGTTCCCCGGAGACGTTCAAGGCGGGCATCCCGCTGCGCAAGCTCGCCACCCCGCAAGACATCGCCGACGCGGTCGTCTTCCTGGCCTCCGACCAGGCCGGGCACATCACGATGCACGACCTGTACGTCGACGGCGGCGCGACCCTGCGCGCCTGATCACGCCTGCCGCACACCCGGAAAGGTTGCCATGACCACGATGGACAGCGAAACCGACGGCATCGGCCTCGTCGCGGACGACGAAGCGACCCGACTGCTGGCGGCTTACGAGGCAGGCTCGTCGTTCCTCTTCTCCGCGCCGCACGGCGTGCTCTTAGCCCGCGGCGTCTCCGCGATCGTTCCCAAGACCCAGTGCGCGCGCGAGGAACTGCCCCGGCGGGTGGCCGATTTCCTCAACAGCGCAACGGAATTCGGCCGCCGCAACCCGATGGTGGTGGGCGCGGTGCCGTTCGGCGAGAGCCTGCCCGCGCACCTGGTGCTGCCCGACGAGGTGGTCCGGGCCGCGCCGTTGAACGTCGTGGTGCCGCAGCCGCCGCGCAGCGACGCGCCGGACTGCTCCGTCCGCCCGGTGCCCGCTCCCGCCGAGTACGAGCGCGGCGTCAGCCGGGTGCTGCGGCGACTGGCCGACGGCGAGTTGAGCAAGGTGGTCCTCGCGCGCTCGCTGGAACTGACCGCCGCCGAGCCGATCGACGTCCGCAGCGTGCTGCGCAACCTCGCGCTCGCGGACCCGGCCAGCTACACCTTCGCGGTGGATCTGCCGCGGCACGGCGAGGACGGCACCCGCGACAGCTTCGGCGCGCCGCCGCCGCTGCGGCGCACCTTCCTCGGCGCCAGCCCGGAACTGCTGGTCTCCCGCCGCGGCATGCGGGTCCGGTCGAACCCGATGGCCGGTTCGCGGCCGCGCAGCGCCGACCCGGTCGAGGACCGCCGCCGCGCCGCCGAACTGTCCACTTCGGACAAGGATCGCCGCGAGCACGCCGCCGTCGTCGACGCGGTCGTGCAGGCGCTGCGCCCGTTCTGCCGCGACCTGCAGGTCCCCGCGCCGTCGGTGATCAGCACCGCCGCCATGTGGCACCTGGCCACCGAGATCACCGGCGAGCTCCGCGACCCGGCGACCTCCTCGCTGGAACTGGCCGACGCGCTGCACCCCACGCCCGCGGTGTGCGGCACCCCGCTGCAGCGCGCCCGCGACGTCATCGCCGAAACCGAGCCGTTCGAGCGCGGCTACTACGCGGGCATGGTCGGCTGGTGCGACGCCGCCGGAGACGGCGAGTGGGTGGTCGCCATCCGCTGCGCCGACATCGAGGACGATGCGATGCGGTTGTACGCGGGCGCGGGCATCGTCGCGGGTTCCGACCCGGCCGACGAACTCGCCGAGACGTCCGCGAAGTTCCGCACCGCGCTGTCCGCGATGGGCCTGGACCAGGCCGTCTGAGGGGGAGAACATGACCGCATCGCTACCCGGCTGCCCCACCTGGCCGGAGGAGTTCGCGCAGCGCTACCGGGACGCGGGCCACTGGCGCGGCTACACCTTCGGGCAGCTGCTGAGCGAACGCGCCGCCGAACACCCCGACCGCACCGCCGTCGTCGACGGCGACCGTCGTATCTCCTACCGGGACCTCGACGTCCGCGCCGACCGGCTCGCGGCCGGCCTCCGCGAGCTCGGCGTCGGCGCGGGCGACCGGGTCGTGGTGCAGCTGCCGAACATCGCCGAGTTCTTCGACGTGTGCTTCGCGCTGTTCCGGCTCGGCGCGATCCCGGTGTTCGCGCTGCCCTCGCACCGGCTGACCGAGATCTCCTACTTCTGCGAGTTCAGCGAGGCCACCGCCTACATCACCGTCGACGTCGAGGCCGGGTTCGACCACCGGAAGCTGGCGGCCGAGGTCGTCGCGAAGGTCCCCGGCCTGCAGGTGCTGATCGCGGGTGAGCCCGGAGCTCGGGGTTCGGGGTGTCCCCACAATGGCTTTCGGGCGCTGTCCGATGTGGACGCCGAACCCGCGGAGCTCGCCGGCCCGGCGCCCGGCGACATCGCCTTCCTGCAGCTCTCCGGCGGCAGCACCGGCGTGCCGAAGCTGATCCCGCGCACCCACGACGACTACATCTACTCCTTCCGCGTCAGCAACGAGATCTGCGGCGTCACCGCGGACACGGTCTACCTCGGTGCGCTGCCGATCGCGCACAACTTCCCGATGAGCTCGCCCGGCACGTTCGGCGTGCTGCACGCCGGCGGCACCGTCGTGCTGGCCCGCCGGCCCAGCCCGGACGAGGTGTTCCCGCTGATCGAGCGCGAACGCGTCACGCTCCTCGCGGCCGTGCCGCCGCTGGCGCTGGTGTGGCTGGACGCCGCCGCGAACACCGAGCACGACCTGTCCAGCCTGGAAGTGCTGCAGGTGGGCGGGGCCAAGTGCAGCGAAGAGGTCGCGCGACGGGTGCGGCCGGTGCTCGGCGCCACCCTGCAGCAGGTGTTCGGCATGGCCGAGGGCCTGGTCAACTACACCCGCCTCGACGACCCGGAGGACGTCATCCTCGGCACGCAGGGCCGCCCGATCTCGCCGGACGACGAGGTGCTCGTCGTCGACGACGACGACAACCCGGTGGCACCCGGCGAAACCGGGCACCTGCTCACCCGGGGGCCCTACACCATCCGCGGCTACTACCGGGCCGAGGAGCACAACGCCCGGGCGTTCACCGCGGACGGCTTCTACCGCACCGGCGACGTCGTCCGGCTCACGCCGGCGGGCAACGTCGTCGTCGAGGGCCGCGCGAAGGACCAGATCAACCGCGGCGGCGAGAAGATCGCCGCCGAGGAGGTGGAGAACCACCTGCTGGCGCACCCGGCGGTGCACGACGCCGCGGTGGTGTCGATGCCCGACGACTACCTCGGCGAGCGCAGCTGCGCGTTCGTCGTGCCGCGCGGCACCCCGCCGAAGGCGCGGGAGCTGATCAAGTTCGTGCGCGAGCGCGGCCTGGCCGCGTACAAGGTGCCGGACCGGGTCGAGTTCGTCGAGCAGTTCCCGCAGACCGGGGTCGGCAAGGTCAGCAAGCGCGACCTGCGGGAGGCGATCTCCCGCGAGCTGGTCCCGGAGCTGCGGAACCGGACGTGAGCCGAGTGCCCGCAAACCACGACAGACAGGGAGGACCGGTGGCACTTCCGGCCATCGCACCGTACCGCGTGCCGCAGGAGGACGAGCTGCCCGAGAACCGGGTGGCCTGGCGGCCCGAGCCGGATCGCGCGGTGCTGCTGATCCACGACATGGAGCGGCACTTCGTCAATGCCTATCCGCGCAACGGAGAACCGCTCAGCCAGGTGGTGCCGAACATCCGCATGCTGCGGGAGCGCGCCCGCGCGGCCGGCGTTCCGGTGGTGTATTGCGCGCAGCCCGGCGGTCAGACGCCGGAACAGCGCGGGCTGCAGCTGGAGTGGTGGGGCCCGGGTGTCGCCGACCCGACGCAGGAGGCGATCATCGACGAGCTGGCGCCCGGCGCCGGCGACGTGCAGCTGACCAAGTGGCGCTACAGCGCGTTCCAGCGCACCGAGCTTCGCGAGCTGCTGCGGGACTGGAACCGCGACCAGCTGATCATCACCGGCATCTACGCGCACATCGGCTGCCTGATGACGGCGGCCGAGGCGTTCCAGCAGGACGTCCAGGCGTTCCTGGCCGCCGACGCGGTCGCGGACTTCTCGCTGGCGGAGCACCGGATGGCGCTGGATTACGCCGCCAAGCGCTGCGCGGTGGTGGACACTTCGCGGGGGCTGGCGCGATCGCTGGTGTTGCACGAGTCCGAAGTGGCCTGACGAGTTTCGGGGAGAACGTGGGAATGTCGCAGAAGTTGACGCTGGACGACGTGCGGGCGCAGGTCGCCGAGCTGCTGTACGAGGACCCGGCGGAGCTCACCGACGAGGAGAACCTCATCGACTGGGGCCTGGACTCGGTGCGGATCATGACGCTGGTGGAGAACTGGCGCCGCCGCGGCGTCCAGATCACCTTCGCCGACCTCGCCGAACGCCCGACCCTGGCGGAGTGGTGGGCGGTCCTGGAACCCAAGCTCCCAGCAGGGGAGTGACGAACGAGGGACGCCCTCCGGTGGTAAGGCGTCCCTCGTTCGTTCGAACGATCAGAGATCGTTCTGGAAGCGTCGTAGTCGGGTGTGGAAGAGCGGGCTTTGTTCTTGAAGCGGCGCAGCCGCTTAGCCCACTTACGCAACTTGCACCGCCGCGGGTTCTCAGACGTCGTCTGGCGAGGACGGCCCCGATGCCGCGTATTGGTTCATACGAAAGTCGGGGATCCCACAGCCAGGCGGCGTCTGTAACTCCCGCGGGGGGCCGCCACCTGCACCGCCACGCAGAATGAGTTTGGAAACAGTCTTCAGTCCTGCCAGGGGACTTGGGGTGAGCGGTAGTAGTCGATCCCGGATGCCGTCATGCGCGGGCCGTGGGTGGCCAGGCGCTGGCGGAAGGACTCCCAGTCCTGGGCGGACTTGGGGGACCAGCCGAGCTCGGCGATGGCCGGCAGCCGCGGGAAGGCCATGAACTCGATGTGATCGGAGTTCTCCAGGGTCTCCGACCACAGCGGGGCCTCCACACCGAGGATCGACTCCTCCGGCACGCCCTTGAGGTAGCTGCCCGGATCCCAGCCGTAGGCGTCGGCGACCTCGATGTAGCCGGCCCAGTGCAGGCCCAGCTCGGTGTTCTCGTCGTACTTGTGGTCCAGGTAGGACAGGTTCGCCGGCGACGCCAGGATCTTGTTGCCGCGGGCGACCGCCTCGTCGAGCAGGGGATCGGTGTCGGTGGTGCCCCAGTACTGCAGCACCGCGTCGCCCTCGGGCGCGCCCTTGCCGTACTCGTGCCAGCCCAGCGCGGTCTTGCCGTACTTGGCGGGCAGCGGGATCACCTTCTCGAAGAACCGCTTGTAGTCCTCGTCGGTGGTCGAGTGCGCCTCGTCGCCGCCGATGTGCAGGTACGGCCCGGGGGTGATCGCCGCGAGCTCGCGGATGACGTCCTCGACGAACCGGTAGGTGATGTCCTTGTCCACGCAGAACGAGCTGAAGCCGACCTCGATGCCGGTGTACAGCGGCGGCGCGACGCCGTCGCAGTTGAGCTCGGCGTAGGAGGCCAGCGCGGCGTTGGTGTGCCCGGGCATGTCGATCTCGGGCACGACGGTGATGTACCGGGACGCCGCGTACTCGACGATCTCCGCGTAGTCCTCCTGCGTGTAGTAGCCGCCAGGGCCACCGCCGACCTCGGTGCTGCCGCCGTACTCGGTCAGCCGCGGCCAGCTGTTGATCTGGATCCGCCAGCCCTGGTCGTCGGTCAGGTGCAGGTGCAGCCGGTTGATCTTGTAGCGGGCGACCTGGTCGATGTAGCGCTTGACCTGGTCCACGCTGAAGAAGTGCCGGGCGACGTCGAGCATCGTGACCCGGTGCTCGAACCTCGGCTTGTCGACGACCTCGCCGCCGGGCACGGTCCACGGCCCGGGCTGCTCGGTCGGGCTCTCGATCGCGGCGGGCAGTAGCTGCCGGAGCGTCTGCACGCCGTTGAACAGGCCTTCGGGGCTGCTCGCGTGGAGGCCGATGCCGTCGTCGGCCACCTGCAGGCGGTATCCGGCCGGGCCGAGCTCGGGGGATCCGTCCAACGTCAGCGAGATCCCGCCGGAACCCTCGTTGACCGGGATCGGGAAACCGGTGGCCGCGCGCAGGACCCCGGCCAGGTACTCGCCGACCTCGGCGGCGTCGCCGGCGGCCTCGATCGAGGTCTGCTCGGCGAGTTCGTAGGTGGTGCCGGGGGCGGGCTGCACCGACTCGGGTGCGGGGATGATGTTCTCCATCGCGATGTTCTCCTCGGCCGGTGCGCCGCCGGCGGGCGCGACGAGCCCGCCGGTGAGCAGCGCACCCGCCACGACGGCGAGCGCTGCTTTGCGCACCGTCGGTAGGGGCGGTCTGGTCATGTGCCTCGCTCCATGATCGGGGAACGGCCCCATAAAGGTATAGACCAAATTTGGAAGCGGCAGCCTCCAACTGGGCGTATCGGGCATGCCGAACGGTCACCCGCGACCGCGCACGAGGCCTGGATCGCACCGCACCACGACCAGTTCCAGCTGATCGAGGTCGCGTGCGCGGCGGCCGGTTTCGCCCCGCGGGTGGCGCACGAGGCGGCGGAGTGGAACTCGGTGCTGACCCTGGTGTCGCACGGGCTCGGCATCTGCCTGCTGCCCAGGCTCGCCACCGTCTCGCCGGACCACCGCGTGGCGCGAATCCCGTTGCGGGACAAGCCGGCGCCGTCGCGCAGCGTCCTCACCTGCGTGCCCCGGGGCAGCCGGGCGCAACCCGCGATCGCCGCCGTCCTCCAAGCGCTGGAGGAGGTCGCACGGGACCGTCAGGGCGGGTGAGGCGTCGCGCCTAGCCCTCGCCGCGCAGCGCGGGCCGCAGCTTGTCCAGCACCGCCGGGTCCTCGATCGTGGAGGGCACCTTGGTGTCGCCGGTGTCGGCGATCTCGCGCATCGACTTCCGCAGGATCTTCCCCGAACGTGTCTTGGGCAGCCCGTCCACCACCGACACGTCGCGGAACGCCGCCACCGGCCCGATCTGCCCCCGCACCGCCGCGACCAGCTCGTCCCGCAGCACCTCCTCGGAGATGTCCACACCGGACTTCAGCACCACGAACCCACGCGGCACCTGGCCCTTCAGCGAATCGCGCACGCCGATCACCGCGCACTCGGCGACCGCCGGGTGCGCCGCGAGCACCGCCTCCATCGAGCCGGTCGACAACCGGTGCCCGGCGACGTTGATCACGTCGTCGGTGCGGCCCATCACGAAGACGTAGCCGTCGGCGTCGACGTAGCCGTTGTCGCCGGTGAGGTAGTAGCCGGGGTACCGCGACAGGTACGACTCGCGGAACCGCTCGTCGTCGCCCCACAGCGTCGGCAGCGTGCCCGGCGGCAGCGGCAGCTTCAGGCAGATCGCGCCGTCGGTCTCCGGCGGCAGCGGGTTCCCGGCCTGGTCCAGCACCGCCACGTCGTAGCCGGGCACCGGCACGGTCGGCGAACCCGGCTTGACCGGCATCGGCTCCAGCCCGCGCAGGTTCGCGCAGATCGGCCAGCCCGTCTCGGTCTGCCACCAGTGGTCGATCACCGGCACGCCGAGCTGCTCCGACGCCCAGTGGTAGGTCTCCGGGTCCAGTCGCTCGCCGGCCAGGAACAGCGCCTGCAGGCTCGAGATGTCGTGGGCGGCCAGCAGTTCGGCGTTCGGGTCCACCCGCTTGATCGCCCGGAACGCGGTCGGCGCGGTGAACAGCGCCTTGACCCGGTGCTCGGCGATGACCCGCCAGAACGCGCCCGCATCCGGCGTGCCCACCGGCTTGCCCTCGTAGACCACGGTGGTCGCCCCGGTCAGCAGCGGCGCGTAGACGATGTAGGAGTGGCCGACGACCCAGCCGACGTCCGAGGCGGTCCAGAAGACGTCGCCCGGCCCGATGTCGTAGATGTTGGTCATCGACCAGCGCAGCGCGACCGCGTGCCCGCCGTTGTCGCGCACTACGCCCTTCGGGCGCCCGGTGGTGCCCGAGGTGTAGAGGACGTACAGCGGATCGGTGGCCTTCACCGGCACGCAGTCGGCCGGTTCGGCCTGCGCCAGCGCATCCTGCCAGTCCACGTCGCGCGGCCCGAGCTCCGCGCGGGCCTGCTCGCGCTGGAACACGATCACCCGCTTCGGCTGGTGCTCGGTCACCCGCAGCGCCTCGTCGACGATCGGCTTGTACTCGACGATCCGGTTCGGCTCCAGGCCGCACGACGCGGCGACGATCACCGCCGGCCGGGCGTCGTCGATGCGCGCCGCCAGCTCCTTCGGCGCGAAGCCGCCGAAGACCACCGAGTGCACCGCGCCGATGCGCGCGCAGGCCAGCATCGCGACGACGGCCTCGGCGATCATCGGCATGTAGATCACGACCCGGTCGCCCGGCTCGGCGCCCTGCGCCCGCAACGCCCCGGCGAACAGCGCCACCCGGTCCAGCAGCTCCCGGTACGTCCAGCGGCGCACCTCGCCGGTCATCGCCGAATCCCAGATCAGCGCGGGCTGGTCGCCGCGCCCGTCGCGGACGTGCCGGTCCAGCGCGTTGAAGCAGGTGTTGAGCTCGCCATCTGGGAACCACCGGAAGAACGGGTCCGCGGTGGCGTCCAGGGCTCGCGACGGTGCCCGCTCCCACTCGATCGCGGCCGCCGCGTCGAGCCAGAAGCCCTCCGGATCGGCCGAACTCCGCCGGTAGGCCTCGGCATAGGCACCCATGAACCCGTTCCTCCTGCATCCGCCCCGATGTCGCCTGTCGTCCTACCGCACAACGCGGCGTAGCGCCAGGGTCACCCGTAGCTCTGCGCGAAACGCTTTTGTCACAACCGAAACACGGTCGATCGGACGAACGGCCGCGCGGACTTCGGCCGCGCTGAGCGCCGCCCGCACGCCCGGATGCAACTCGGCGACACAACGTGTCCGTTTGGCGCTGCGCGGGTAGATCGACGCGACAGAGCGTGCTCGTCCGAACACAATCAAGCCGATGTCGATGATCGGGCTAACACCACGGCGCATCGCGCCGACAACCGAATCGGAGGTGCTACAACGATGAGCACGGAACCGGCCTTGGCCACACAGGCATCCGCCGCCCAGACCGCCGCTGCCGCTCGGGTCGAACCCGGCTGTGGCTCCGCGGCCACCGAACTTCCCACCGCGCCGTGCAGCGTGGTGTGGAGCGGGGGCCATTCCTACGTCCTCGAGGGCTCCACCGGAGCTCGCTGGGCGGGCGTCGACGACCGCGGCAGGGCCCGGTTCCTCACCGATGCGGACCTCCGCCGCCGCGGCTGGAGCCGCACGCGGGCGTAGCCGCTCCCGGCGGCCGATGGCTCCCGCTGCGGAGCAGCCCGATCGACCGGCTTCGCGGGAGCCCGGCCGCCAAGTGTGTTCTGCGAGGAATGTGAGACCCTGATCTGGTCGGGATGCACAAGTTGTGTCCGAAGCGGGGGCAGGACGCACAACCATTTACGGGAGGCTCGTGGTGCAGGATGCTGAGCGCACCACGGAAGACACCACGAGCGGGGATCGCGGGATGAATCCCGGTCCGGCGGGGCAGGACCCCGCGGCAGGGCGCCCCGATCCGGGCATGGCCCGGATACGGGAGGCCGCCGCCGGCGTGTGGGCCGATCCATGGTGGACACTTCCGAACCTGCTCAGCGTGATCCGGCTGGCCGGCGTGCCGGTGTTCCTCTGGCTGCTGCTGGGCCCGAAGGCCGACCTGCTCGCCCTGCTGGTGCTGGTGATCAGCGGCATCACGGACTGGCTCGACGGCAAGCTCGCCCGCTGGCTCAACCAGTACAGCCGTATCGGCGAGCTCCTCGACCCGGCCGCCGACCGCCTCTACATCGTCGCGACCCTGGTGGCCTTCGTGCTGCGCGACGTGGTGCCCTGGTGGGTCGCCGCCGCGCTGGTCATCCGCGACGTGGTGCTGACGCTCTGCCTGCCGGTGCTGCGCTGGCACGGCTACGAACCGCCGGACGTGCACTACCTCGGCAAGGCCGCGACGTTCTGCCTGATGTACGCGTTCCCGCTGTTGCTGCTGGTGCAGGAGGACTTCCCGCTGTCCGAAGTGGTGCGTCCGATCGCCTACGCCTTCACCTGCTGGGGCGGCGCGCTCTACCTGTGGGCCGGCATCCTCTACCTCGGCCAGGTGGTCGCGGCGGTCCACCAGGCCCGCGCCAGACCGGCCTGAGTGCCGTCCGGACTTCTCGCGTGCGCAAAGGGCGCCGCCCGCCGATCCGATCGGCGGGCGGCGCCCTTTCGCGTCGTGCGCTGGAGGGTCGCCTTGCGGCCTGCGCCGCGTGGTGAATACGCTCGCCGAGCCGATCACGCGAACCTCCGTGACCGGTGATCCACAGCACCAGCGGAGCAGGGAGGCGGGACCACGTGGCGGCCCCGGACGAGATCAAGTACACCGAAGAGCACGAGTGGATTCAGCGCACAGCTGAAGACAAGGTGCGCATCGGTATCACCGACTACGCCCAGCAGCAGCTCGGCGACGTGGTGTTCGTGCAGCTGCCGGACCTCGGCCAGCAGGTCACCGCCGGCGATTCGATGGGCGAGGTGGAGTCCACCAAGAGCGTCTCGGAGATCTACGCGCCGATCACCGGCGAGGTGGTGGCCCGCAACGAGCAGCTGGAGGACGAGCCGGAGTTGGTCAATTCGGCCCCGCTGGACGACGGCTGGATGGTCGAGCTCAAGATCGCCGACCCGGCCCAGCTGGACGGTCTGCTCGACGCCGCGGCGTACCAGAAGCTGACCGAATCCTGATCCGACCAGGCAAGATCGTCGGACTGTCAGGGCCCGAGGGAAAGATGTCGGGAGTCCCGCGTTCCGCGTCTGTACCTGCACGGTACGTTGGGCACATACTTGGCACGATCTATCCGCGTAGAGGAGAGCTCAGGTGAGCCAATTCCCCGGCCACGGCGACGTTCCGCCGGAGCAGTCACCGGAGACCACCTCGGTCTTCAGGCCCTTCCTCTCGGAGCCGGAAAGCACCGAGAGTGCGTCGCCGGAGCCAGCCCCCGCATCCGGGGTCGATGCGCTGCCCGCGGGGTCCGCCCTGCTGGTGGTCAAGCGCGGCCCCAACGCGGGATCGCGATTCCTGCTGGACCGGGAGACCACCAGCGCGGGACGGCACCCGGACAGCGACATCTTCCTCGACGACGTCACGGTTTCCCGCCGGCACGCCGAGTTCCGGCGCGAGGGCAATGACTTCGTGGTCGTCGACGTCGGCAGCCTCAACGGCACCTACGTCAACCGGGAGCCGGTCGACACCTCGGTGCTGGCCAACGGCGACGAGGTGCAGATCGGGAAGTTCCGGCTGGTGTTCCTGACCGGCCCGATCGATGGGGGCCCGGGCGCCCGCTGAGGGGGCCCTTGGACCGACCAAGTCCACCAGCCAGCGGGGCGGCGCCGAAGCGGCGTCGCCCCGCTGGCGCGTGAAGGTAGTGCGCAGCCGAGATCGACTGACTTCCCGCGCGGGGAATTTCCCGCCGTCGCAACCGGTTTCCACGTTGTAGCGGCCACCTTTAGACCGGTCCGGCGGACGGGTTGGCGGTGTATCGTGCTGGTAATGCTCGATGACGAGCTCAGCCAGCGGTTCGGGCCAGATGCACCGGCAGGAAGGCCGCGGATTCGGTGGTCGACCAGACCGCTAAAGGGATGGGCGTGTCCGCCGCAACGCGGGTAGCGTCGGAGGCGTCGGTGCGCGATCCTCGACGGGGATGTCACGCTTCGGCGCGCTGGAGGAGGCGATGTGACGATGAGCAGCGAGATGCGCGTCGTCGGCGTGCGAGTTGAACTACCAGCAAACCAGCCGATTCTGCTGTTGCGCGAAGCGCACGGCGAGCGTTACCTGCCGATCTGGATCGGCTCGGTCGAGGCGACCGCCATCGCGCTGGAACAGCAAGGTGTGCGGCCGCAGAGACCCCTTACCCACGACCTGTTGAAGGACGTCATCGGCGCCCTCGGGCGCGACCTGGAACAGGTGCGGATCACCGACCTGCAGGACGGCACCTTCTTCGCCGAGCTGGTGTTCGACGGGGATGTGCGGGTTTCCGCGCGGCCGAGCGACTCGGTGGCGCTGGCGCTGCGCATCGGGGTGCCCATCCACGCCGACGAGTCGGTGCTGGACGAGGCGGGGCTGATCATCCCGGACGAGCAGGAGGACGAGGTGGAGAAGTTCCGCGAGTTCCTGGACTCCGTCTCCCCGGAGGACTTCCGCGGCGCCGACACCTGAGTCAGCCGATCGACCGACGACACGGCCCGGCCCCCGTCTGAGCGTGCAGGCGGGGGCCGGGTCGTCCAGGTGCCCCGCGCGTCGCGTTGACCTCCCCGCGGGGCAGGCATACCGTCGAACTTACGCGAATTGCCCCGGTGTGATTCGGCCGCTGGGCGGTGTTCGCGGCCTCGGACCGCGATGGTCCGGGAGCTGGTGATCGTCGTCGGCTTCGTGCCGGACGAGGGGAGGCAGGCGTGGTCGAGGAAGCGTCCAACCGGGATGCTGCCGTGGAGCAGGGCGAGCTGTTCCCCGACGCCTCACTGCCGGACGAACTGGTCGGCTACCGGGGTCCGGCCGCCTGCCAGATCGCCGGCATCACCTACCGCCAGTTGGACTACTGGGCGCGCACCAAGCTGGTCGGCCCGTCCATCCGCGGCGCCGCCGGCTCCGGCTCGCAGCGGCTGTACTCGTTCAAGGACATCCTGGTGCTCAAGGTGGTCAAGCGACTGCTGGACACCGGGGTGTCGCTGCACAACATCCGGGTCGCGGTGGAGCACCTGCGCAACCGGGGCGTGCAGGACCTGGCCAGGCTGACGCTGTTCAGCGACGGCACGACGGTCTACGAGTGCACCTCTGCCGAGGAGGTGGTCGACCTGCTGCAGGGTGGTCAAGGGGTGTTCGGCATCGCCGTCAGCGGCGCGATGCGCGAGATCAGCGGCACGATCCACGACTTCCCGGCCGAACGGGCCGACGGCGCGGAGCTGGTCCCGCTGGACGACGAGCTGTCCCGCCGGCGGCGGGACCGGCAGGCCGAGACCGGCTGAGCCGACCGAACCCGACCGGGCGATGTGCGGCAGGTGACATCGCTGGTCCATTGGGACGCCCCGATCGGGTAAGCTGCGGCACATCGCCGACCCCGTGCGGGAGAGTCCGGCCCGGCCTCGGCCGCGGTCGGCGCCGAAGGAGCAACCCTCCCCGACAACCTCTCAGGCCACCTGGACCGCACGGGCGAGATACCTCTGGAAAGAGGGTGCACCACCGCCGTGGTGCATCCCGCCGACGGTGCAAGCCCGGTTCCCGGGTGAAGCTCTCAGGCGTTCGCTTCGCGGACAGTGACAGAGGGGGAGAGCAGGGCAGTTCTGGCTGCCTGCCGCCCTTTTGCCGCCGCGACGATTGAGGTTTGGCGATGACCGACGTGACCCACGACCGCATTCCCCTGGCCGCCCTGGAGCACGGCACGCCGTTCGCCGACCGGCACGTCGGCCCCATGCCGGCAGAGCTCGCCCGCATGCTCGACGTGATCGGCGTCGGCTCGCTGGAGGAGCTGGGGGAGAACGCCGTGCCGGACACGATCCGGGAAGGCGACCTGCAGCTGGCGCTGCCGGAGCCGGCCACCGAGTCCGAGGCGCTGGCCGAGCTGCGCGAGCTGGCGCGCCGCTGTCACCCGCACACCGAGATGATCGGGCTCGGCTACTACGGCACGGTCACGCCGCCGGTGATCCTGCGCAACGTGCTGGAGAGCCCCGCCTGGTACACGGCTTACACGCCGTACCAGCCGGAGATCTCGCAGGGCCGGCTCGAGGCGCTGCTGAACTTCCAGACGATGGTCGCCGACCTGGCCGGGGTGCCGGTGGCCAACTCGTCGATGCTCGACGAGTCCACCGCCGCAGCCGAGGGCATGACGCTGGTGCGCCGCGCCGGCCGATCCAAGTCGCCGCGGTTCGTGGTGGACGCCGACACGCTGCCGCAGACCATCGCGGTGATCGAGACCCGCGCGGAGCCGCTGGGCATCGAGGTCGTCGTCGCCGACCTCTCCGCTGGCGCGCAGGCGCTGCCGGACGGCGAGTTCTTCGGCGTGCTGCTGTCCTACCCGGGCGCTTCCGGCGTGGTGCGGGACCACGAGGAGATCATCGCGGAGATCCACCGGCGCGGTGGGAAGGCCGTCGTCGCGGCCGACCTGCTGGCGCTGACGCTGCTGCGCTCGCCCGGCGAGATCGGCGCGGACGTGGTCGTCGGCAACACCCAGCGGTTCGGCGTGCCGATGGGCTTCGGGGGCCCGCACGCCGGGTTCATGGCCGTGGCCAAGGGCCTCGAACGGCAGCTGCCGGGGCGGTTGGTCGGCGTGAGCGTCGACGCCGACGGCAACCAGGCCTACCGGCTGGCGCTGCAGACCCGCGAACAGCACATCCGCCGCGAGAAGGCCACCAGCAACATCTGCACCGCGCAGGTGCTGCTGGCCGTCGTGGCGTCGATGTACGCCGTGTACCACGGACCGGCCGGACTGCGGTCGATCGCGACCCGCGCGCACCGGATGGCTGCGGTGCTCGCCGAGCAGCTGCGCCGCGGCGGTGTCGAGGTGCTGCACCAGGAGTTCTTCGACACGATCGTCGCGAAGGTGCCGGGCAAGGCCGACGACGTCGTCGCCGCGGCCCGCCGGGGTGGCATCAACCTCCGCCGGGTGGACGCCGACCGCGTCGGCATCAGCTGCGACGAGACCACCACGCGGGCGCACCTGGCGGCGGTGTGGCAGGCCTTCGGCGTCACCGGCGGTGACGTCGACGAGCTCGACATCGAGACGCCGGACGCGCTGCCCGCGGCGCTGGAGCGCACCTCGGAGTACCTGACCCACCCGGTGTTCCACACCCACCGCTCTGAGACGTCGCTGCTGCGCTACCTGCGGCGGCTGTCGGACAAGGACATCGCGCTGGACCGCAGCATGATCCCGCTGGGCTCGTGCACGATGAAGCTCAACGCGACGGCCGAGATGGAGCCGATCACCTGGCCCGAGTTCGGTTCGCTGCACCCGTTCGCGCCCGCGCAGGACGCCGAGGGGCTGCTGTCGATCGTCAAGGACCTGGAGACCTGGCTGGCCGAGGTCACCGGCTACGACGCGGTGAGCCTGCAGCCCAACGCCGGCAGCCAGGGCGAGTTCGCGGGTCTGCTGGCGATCCGCGCCTACCACCGCAGCCGTGGTAACGAGGCCCGTGACCTGTGCCTGATCCCGGCGAGCGCGCACGGCACCAACGCCGCCAGCGCCGTGATGGCCGGCATGCGGGTGATCGTGGTCCGCTGCGACGACGCCGGCAACATCGAACTCGACCACCTGCGCGAGCTGGTCGCCGAGCACGCCGACGACCTCGCCGCGATCATGATCACCTATCCGTCCACGCACGGCGTGTACGAGGACACCGTGCGCGAGGTGTGCGGGCTGGTGCACGACGCGGGCGGCCAGGTCTACGTCGACGGCGCGAACCTCAACGCCCTGATCGGCCTCGCGCGGATGGGCAAGTTCGGCTCCGACGTCTCGCACCTGAACCTGCACAAGACGTTCTGCATCCCGCACGGCGGTGGAGGCCCGGGCGTCGGCCCGATCGGCGTGCGCGAGCACCTGGCGCCGTTCCTGCCCAACCACCCGCTGCAGCCCGCCGCCGGACCGGCGACCGGCGTCGGCCCGATCAGCGCCGCCCCGTGGGGCAGCGCCTCGATCCTGCCGATCTCCTGGGCGTACGTGCGGATGATGGGCGCCGACGGCCTGCGCCGCGCCACGCTGACCGCGGTCGCGGCCGCCAACTACGTCGCCCGCCGCCTCAACAACTACTTCCCGGTGCTCTACACCGGCAAGGGCGGCTTCGTGGCGCACGAGTGCATCCTCGACCTGCGGCAGATCAGCAAGACCAGCGGCATCACCGTCGACGACGTGGCCAAGCGGCTGGCCGACTACGGCATCCACGCGCCGACGATGTCGTTCCCGGTGGCCGGCACGCTGATGGTCGAGCCGACGGAGAGCGAGAACCTGGCGGAGCTGGACCGCTTCTGCGAGGCGATGATCGCGATCCGCGCGGAGATCGACAAGGTCGTCGCCGGGCAGTGGCCGGCCGACGACAACCCGCTGGTCGGTGCCCCGCACACGGCGGCGTCGCTGGCCAAGGACTGGGACCACGCCTACTCCCGTGAAGAGGCGGCGTACCCGCTGGGCACCGACGTGGCGAAGGTCTGGCCCCCGGTCCGCCGCATCGACGGCGCGCGCGGCGACCGCAACCTCGTCTGCTCCTGCCCGCCCTTGGACGCCTACCAGGCGTGATCTGTCCACGACGCCCCCGGACCGCTGTTGCGGCCGGGGGCGTCGTGATGGCTGGGGCCGGAGACACGCCGTGGACGGCTCGGTTTGCGTCGGGGCGGCGGCTGATGACACGGTGGCCCCTTCAAACCGACCGGCTCGGAGAAGGGGTTGAGCACCATGCTCACCATCAGTGAGAGCGCCGCAGAGGTCATCAAGCTAGTCCTCGTCGGTGGCGACTCTCCGGAAGGTTCTGGCCTGCGCATCGCGCCGGCGGGCGAAGGACTGCAGGCGTCGATCGCCGCCGAACCGCAGTCGGGTGATGAGGTGATCGAGGAATCCGGCGTGCGGGTGTTCCTCGAACCTCAGGTCGCCGCGCTGCTCGGCGACAAGGTGCTGGACGCCGAGCGGGACTCCAACGGCGAACTGGCGCTGGCCGTCCGAGACTGACCGAACGGACTTCGACCGTCGTTCCGGGTGTTATGCCCGGGACGACGGTTTTTTCTCGGCCAACTGCGATCTAGGACTCCTGCCAGCTACTGGCGATTGCGGTATTCCTGCAACTACTCTCGATGCGCAGCTGTTCCGGTCAGGAGGGAGCGCGTCGTGCCGACCACCACGCTCGCCATGCACATGAGCGACGGGCTGCTCAACGCGCAGACGGCGGTGCTGTTCGCGGCCGTGGCGATCGCCGGGCTGGCGGTCGCGCTGACCAAGGCGCGGGCCGACCTGGACGACCGGACGGCGCCGATGGCCGGGTTGGTCGCAGCGTTCGTCTTCGCCGCGCAGATGATCAACTTCCCGGTGCTGCCCGGCGTCAGCGGGCACCTGCTCGGCGGGGCGCTGGCGGCGATCCTGGCCGGGCCGTGGGTCGGCGCGCTGTGCGTGGCGATCGTGCTGGTGGTGCAGGCGCTGCTGTTCGCCGACGGCGGGCTGACGATGCTGGGCGCGAACATCACCAACATGGCGCTGATCGGCACCGCCGCCGGCTACCTCGTCGCCCTCGCGCTGCGCCGCTTCGCGCGGCGGAGCCGGGCCGGGCTGCTGGCGACCGCCTTCGTCGCGGCCTGGGTGAACACCGTCGCCGCCTCCGGCGGCTTCGTCCTCGAGTACGCGGTCGGCGGCGCGGCCGGTTTCGGCCTCGGCACGGCCGCGGTCGCGGTGGTCGGGGTGCACTGCCTGATCGGCATCGGTGAGGGCGTGATCACGGCGGCCACGGTGGGTGCGGTCGCGGCCGCCAGACCGGACCTGGTCCACCTGCTGAGGACCGGGAAGCAGACGGAGGAGAACGTGCGATGAGCGCCCCACGCCGGCGTTTCCTGCTGATCTTCGGCCTGTTCATCCTCGTCATAGCGGGCGGCGTGGCCTACTTCGCGGATTCCGACCCCGACGGGCTGGACGCGGTCACGCAGCGCGGCTGCACCGTGGTGGAGACCGAGCAGGGCGAGCAGCTGGAAGGCCGGTGCATCGCGCAGCACGCCCAGGACCACACGTTCTCCGGCGGCCCGCTGGCCGACTACACCGTCGGCGGCGACGACCGCTGGACCGGGGTGGCCGGGGTGATCGGCGCGGTGGTCACGCTCGGCGCCGCCGGCGGCTTGTTCTGGGGCCTGCGCCGCCGGACCGGAGGCGAGTAGCGGTGGGAGCCGGCCACGCCGAGGCGCTGCACCTGCCCGGCGACTCGGTCCTGCACCGGTCGGCGCCCGAGGTCAAGATCGTGGCGGCCTTCCTGGTGGTGCTGTGCGTGGTGGCGACGCCGCGCGAGGTCTTCTGGGCGTTCGGCGGGTACGCCCTGCTGCTGTTCGGGCTGGTGCTGGTGGCCCGCGTGCCGCCGCGCTGGCTGGCCGGCCGTCTGCTGATCGAGGTGCCGTTCGTGGTGCTCGCGCTGGTGCTGCCGTTCACCGCGGGCGGCGCGACCACTGAGGTGGCGGGCCTGGCGTTGTCCACCGGTGGCCTGCTGGCGGGCTGGAACATCCTGGTCAAGGGCACGCTCGGGTTGGCCACGTCGGTGCTGCTGGCCGCCACGACCGCGCCGCGGGAGCTGGTGGTCGGGCTGCAGCGGCTGCGGACGCCCCGGCTGCTGATCACCATCATCACGCTGATGCTGCGCTACGCCGAGGTGATCGTCGCGGAGGCCAAGCGGATGCGGGTCGCGCGCATCTGCCGCGGGCACGATCCGCGGTTCCTGTGGCAGCTCGGCGCGACCGCGCGTGGCGTCGGGAGCCTGTTCATCCGCTCCTACGAGCGGGGCGAACGCGTGCACCTGGCGATGGTGTCGCGGGGCTGGAGCGGCGCGATGCCCGAGCTGGGGGAGTCACGCCGGACATCGCCGGCGACGTGGTGGCTGGGCATGGCGCCACCGGCCGTCGCCGCCATCGTGCTGGGAGTCGCCCTGTGGACCGCCTGATCGAACCCCTGCCGGAGCGCACCGCCGAGCCGACGTCCGTCCCGGCGCTGGAGGTGTCCGGGCTGGCGTTCCGCTACCCGGACGGGCACCGCGCGCTCAGCGGCGTCGACCTACGCGTCGAGCGCGGGGAGCGGGTCGCGGTGCTCGGTCCCAACGGAGCGGGCAAGACCACCATGACGCTGCACCTCAACGGGGTGCTCACGGCCGAATCGGGGAGCATCCGCGTCGGCGGGCTGCCCGTGGGGTCGCGGGACCTCAAGGAGATCCGCCGTCGCGTCGGCCTGGTGTTCCAGGATCCCGACGACCAGCTGTTCATGCCGACGGTGCGCGAGGACGTCGCGTTCGGCCCGGCGAACTTCGGGGTGCGCGGCGAGGAGCTGGCCGAGCGCGTGCGGTCGGCGCTCGACGCGGTGGGCATGGCCGAGCACGCGGATCGTTCGCCCCTGCACCTCTCCGGCGGACAGCGCAAGCGGGTCGCGCTGGCCACGGTGCTCGCCTGCCGTCCCGAGCTGCTGGTGCTGGACGAGCCGTCGTCGAACCTCGAACCGGTGGCCCGGCGCGAGCTCGCCGAGGTGCTGCTGGACTGGGGCGGCACGATGCTCATGGTCACCCACGACCTGCCGTACGCGCTGCAGCTGTGCCCGCGCAGCGTGCTGATCGACGGCGGCGCGGTGGTCGCCGACGGCCCCACCGCGGAACTGCTGTCCGACGCGGAGCTGCTGGCCGCGCACCGCCTCGAACTGCCCTACGGCTTCCGGATTCCCTGAGCCGATCCCCGCTTCGGACGTCTTGACCCCGCCTGTTCGCGAGGTGAAGGTGAGCGGGTCTGTCGCAGCGTGGCGAGGAGGCACCGATGGGTTCGGTGGAAACCGTTCGCGGACCGGTAGATCCCGGCGACCTGGTCAGGAGCCCGATGCGCGGGGAGAGGTGAGCGGGATGCCGATCGAACCGCATCCGCGCGGTGCCGCCCCGTTCGCCGCCTCCGGAATCCGGCGCGACAGCCGCGGAATCGCGCACTACACCGGCCTTCCGGCTTCGTTGGTGACCATGTTCCGGTCCACCGCGGAACGCTTCCCGGACAACGAGGCGCTCGTTGAGGTCGACGGCGAGCGGCTCACCTACCGGCGGCTGTGGGACCGGGCGGCACGCGTCGCCGGCGGGTTGCGCGCGGCCGGGATCGGCCGGGGCGACCGGGTGGCGAGCCTGCTGCCCGCCGGGGTGGGATGGGTGCTCGGATTCCTGGGCACGCAGCTGGCGGGGGCGGTCGCGGTGCCGGTGAACACCCGGTTCGCCGCGCCCGAGATCGACTACGTGCTGACCGACTCCGGCGCGAAGCACGTGCTGCGCCCCGGCGATCCGCTGCCCGACGGTCCGGCCCACGCGGTCGGCGACCTGGCGCCGGAGGACCTCGCGGCGATCTTCTACACCAGCGGCACCACGGGTTTCCCGAAGGGGGCGATGACGACCCACGAGAACTTCCTGTCCAATGTGGAGACAGCACTGCGGGTGATGGGGACGGACCGCGCCGACGGCCCGGCGCAGCGCAATCTGGTGTCGGTGCCGCTGTTCCACGTGACCGGCTGCAACACCCAGCTGCTCGTGCAGCTCGCCCTCGGCGGCACCACCGTCGTGCTGCCGGACTTCCAGGCGCAGCGGTTCCTGCGCACCCTCGTCGAGGAGCGGATCAACACCCTCATCACGGTGCCCGCGATCTACGCGCTCGCGTTGGCGCAGCCGGACTTCGCGGCCCTCGACGTCAGCGCGGTCACCCAGGTCAACTACGGCGGCGCGCCGATCGCCCCGGCGCTGGTCGAGCGGATCAAGGCAGGCTTCCCGCGGGCCCGGGTCGGCAACGGGTTCGGCCTGACCGAGACGTCGTCGATCGCGACGTTCCTGCCGCACGAGTGGGCTACCGAGCACGCCGACTCCGTCGGGTTCGCCGCGCCCGTGGTGGATCTGGCGTTGGACGCGCCGGATCCGGAAAGCGGCGTCGGCGAGCTGCTCATCCGCGGCCCGAACGTCGTGGCCGGGTACTGGAACAAGCCGGAGGCGACCGCGAAGGCCTTCGCCGACGGCTGGCTGCGCACCGGCGACCTGGCGAGCATCGACGAGCACGGCCTGGTCCGCGTCGTCGACCGCGCCAAGGACATGATCAACCGGGGCGGCGAGAACGTGTACTCGGTGGAGGTGGAGAACGCGCTGGCCGGGGCGCCCGGCGTCGCCGACGTGGCGGTCATCGGCGTGCCGGACGACGTGATGGGGGAGAAGGTCGGCGCGGTGGTGGTGCCGCCCCCGGACGGCGAGTTCGATCCGCGGGCCGCGCTGGCCTACCTGGCCGATCGCCTCGCCGACTTCAAGGTGCCGCAGTACTTCGTGGTGCGCGCGGAACCGCTGCCCCGCAATCCAGGAGGGAAGCTCCTCAAACGCCGGCTCCGCGAGCAGACCGAGTGGGGAAACCCCGTCTGGGGCCGCTGAGCCTTCAGGACCCGTGTGCACTTTTGGCTGCTATGGCAACCGAAAGTGCACACGGTTTCTCATGGCTGCCAGGCCGGGTTGCGACCGGTGAGGCCGATGAGCTTGTCCAGCGGCGTCGCGTCGGCCGGGACCGCGACGGTCGGGCCGAACGGGCTGTCCGGGCTGGGCTCCTCGGTTGCCGCCATGGACACGAACTCCAGGGCGGTCGCCAGCGACGCGGCGTCGCACCGGAACTGCTGCCCGGTGGCCTTCGCGATGTCCCAGCCGTGCACCACCAGCTCGTTCAGCGCGACGACGCCCGCGACCTGACCGGGCAACTGGATGCCACCGGCCTGCGTCATGCCATCCCAGGCCGCCGGCTCGCGCCATGCTTCGGCCACCGCGGTCAGCTGGGTCGGGATGCGGGCGCGCCAGTCTGCGGGCAGCCGGGTGGCGTCCCCGGACGGTCCTCCGCCGGTCAGCGAGGAGTCCTTCGCGGCTGCCGCGGCGAACGCCAGCGACAGGCCGCTGACGTGGTCGATCAGGTCGCCGAGGGTGTACTCGGTGCACGGCGTGGGCGCGCCGAGCTGCTCGTCGGCAACGTTGCCCAGCAGGGTCGCCAGGTGCTCGGCGGCCGGTCCGAGGTCGGGCAGGTCGGTCATTTCGCGGCTCCTTCGCAGTCCGTTCTGGTGGGGTAGACCGCTCCGGCTGCCGATTCTCATCGGTGGGCCCGCCCGCTGCCCGGGGTGCGCCGCGGAGTTACGGTACCGGTCGGTATCGAGCACCACGGGAGCGAACGCATGGGGGACCAACCGCGCAGGGTGAAATACGTGCTGATCCTGGGCGCGCTGTCCGCGTTCGGCCCGCTGTCGATCGACATGTACCTCCCCGCCTTCCCGACGATCGCCGGCGACCTGCAAGCCGGGCCGTCGCAGGTGCAGCTGTCGCTGACGGCCTGCACGGTCGGCCTGGCCCTGGGACAGCTCGTCGCCGGGCCGCTGTCGGACACCTTCGGCCGCCGCCGGCCGCTGCTGATCGGGCTCGTGGTGTTCACCTTGGCGTCGCTGCTGTGCGCGGTCGCGCCGTCCGCGTACGCGCTGGCCGGGCTGCGACTGGTGCAGGGACTCGGCGGTGCCGCCGGAATCGTCATCGCTCGCGCCGTGGTGCGGGACCTGTACTCGGGCGTCGCGATGGCGCGGTTCTTCTCGCTGCTCATGCTGGTCAACGGGCTGGCTCCGATCCTCGCGCCGCTGATCGGCGGGCAGATGCTGCGGGTGACGTCGTGGCGCGGTGTGTTCCTGGTGCTCGGCGCGATCGGCGTGGTGCTGCTGGTGGCGACCGCGTTCGGGGTGCGGGAGACGCTGCCCGGCGAGTCGCGGCGGCCCGGCAGTCTGGGCAGCACGCTGCGGACCTTCGGAAGCCTGCTCGGCGACCGGGCGTTCGTCGGGTACTCGCTGTCCGCGGCGCTGGCGTTCGCGGCGATGTTCGCCTACATCTCCGGTTCGTCGTTCGTGCTGCAGGACGTCTACGGCATGTCGCCCCAGCTGTTCAGCCTGGTGTTCGGCGTGAACTCGCTGGGCATCGTGCTGTTCGGGCAGCTCAACGGCAGGCTGGTGGCCCGGGTCGACCCGAGCCGGCTGCTGGCCATCGGGCTCGGTGTCAACGCGGTCGGCGGCGTCGCGGTGGCGCTGTCCGCCGCGTTCGGACTGGGCCTGCCGGGGCTGCTGCCTGCGCTCTTCCTGGTGGCGTCGAGCATCGGCGTGGTGTTCCCCAACGCCACGACCCTGGCGCTGTCCGGGCACCCCGAGACGGCCGGGAGCGCATCGGCGCTGCTGGGCGTCATGCAGTTCCTGGCCGGTGGCCTCGCGGCGCCGCTGGTGGGTTCGGCGGGCACCGGCACCGCACTGCCGATGGGCGTGGTGATGGGAGCGCTGTCGCTGTCCGCGGTCGTGGTCTACCTCGTGCTGACCCGCGGCGCCCGCATCGAGGCGCGATCGGGCGACCGCGCGGAGGAGCGGACTACCGAGCGCTGATCAGCCGGACCGGGCGAGCAGGGCCTCGGCCAGGTCCGTCCGGCTGTAGAGCACGTAGCGCCCTTCCCGTCGCACCGAGACGAGCCCGGCGTCGCGTGGTCAGGTGTTGCGACGCATTCCCGGCGGACATCCGGGTCCGGCGGGCGAGTTCCGTGGTCGACCTCGGGGCGGACAGCTCGGCCAGCAGCACGGCCCTGGATCTGCCGATGACCGCGGTCAGCGCGTCGGGCGCGGTGCGCTGCTGCGGGGCCCAGAGCGCGGCGATGCCGCGCGACGGGTAGCGCAGCGCGGCCGGCCACAGCGGCTCCAGCTTGGAGAAGACCGTGGGCCAGACGAACGTCGACGGCACCAGGACGAGGCCCCGGCCGTCCAGGGCGTACTTGCCGGTGAAGTACCGGTGGGTCACCCGCAGGCCGTCGTCGTGCCAGCGGACCCGAGGGCTGAGCTCGTTGAGCAGCCGCGTGGTACCGCCTTCCACCAGCACGGACCCGCGGTGCCGGACGTCCTGGTCCAGGAGGTCGAGCATCTCCGGCCACCACGGCCGGATCGCGCGTTCCCAGTAGCTCTCGATCACCTCGGCCAGCCGGTGCAGCTCGCGGCGCGGGTCGGCGTGCAGTCGGCGGACCGACGCCGACGCGGGGCGCCCGGCGTTCTCGATCATCGCCCGGACCGACTGCGACGGCACCGCCCGCAGCCCTTCGAGCTCCTCGGCCAGGGTCGGCCGCGACGTGGTCGGGGTCGGCGCGAGGAACCCGGGCAGGTACCTGGTCGGGGTCGGCACCAGGTCGAACAGCAGCGAGAGGTCGGCGGTGCCGCGCTGCAGCCGGTGCTTGGCCTCGGTGCGCCACGAGCCGTGCAACGGGTGCCGGCCGGGCTCCTTCAGCACCCGCACGCTGGCCGCGACCTCCCACAAGGGGGAGAACGCGAACCGGAGGCGGGCCAGGTCACCGGCGGACATCGTCATCTCGAGCATCCGGTTCCTCCCGCCGGTGGATTCGGCCCAGTCTAAATTCGTGGTCACCGGCCGGGTCCGGAAACCATGGTTGCCGGGTGATCGACGACCGAACTACCGAATCTGCCCGGTTGCCCGGGGAATTCCGCCTGCTCGTCGCCGCCGTCGGCGGCAGCGACCTCGGCACCCAGATCAGCTTCGTCGCGCTGCCGCTGACCGCCGTCCTCACCCTCGGCGCGGGCCCGGCGCAGGTCGGCGCGTTGGGTGCCCTGAGCACCGTCGCGTTCCTGCTGGTCGGGCTGCCCGCCGGTGCCTGGGTGGACCGGCTGCCCCGCCGCGCCGTGATGATCACCACGGATGTGGTGCGCGCCGTGCTGTACGCCTCGATCCCCGCCGCGTGGCTGCTGGGCGTGCTGACGATGCCGCAGCTGTGCGCGGTGGCGTTGCTCGGTGGGATCGCGACCGTGTTCTCCGAGGTGGCCGCCCAGAGCTTCCTGCCGGACGTCGTGGGGCGGGCGCACCTGGTGCGGGCAAACGCCAGGCTGATGGAGATGCGCGGCGTGAACCAGATCGTCGGCCGGAGCGTCGGCGGCTTGCTGGTGTCGGTGCTCACCGCGCCCGTGACGATCGCGTTCGACGCGATCAGCTACGCGTGCGCGGCCGTCGCCATCGGCCGGATCCGGGGTGCGCGGGCGACCACAGCGGTGCGCAGCGCGTCGGGGGTGTGGTCGGCCGCCGCGGCGGGGGTGCGCCACGTGCTCGGGAACCGGTTGTTGCGGCCCATGGCGATCGAAGGCGCGCTGACGAACTTCGCCACGACGCTCACCCTCACGATCCTGCCGGTCCTGTTCGTCCGGGAGCTCGGGATGACCGAGTGGGCCCTGGGCCTGTTCCTCGCCATCGGCGGCTGCGGTGCGCTGGTCGGGGCGATCGGCGCGCGTTGGCTCGGCGAGCGGTTCGGGCTCGGCCGGATGCTGTGGATCACCGGGGCGGTCGCGAGCTTCGCCGGGTGCTTCGTGCCGATGCTCGGCAGCGGATCGTTGCTGTGGCCGGCGGCCGTCGCGTGGGCGCTGATCACCGCGAAGACCGGCATCGGGAACGTGCTCGCCGTGAGCCTTCGGCAGGCCGCCACACCGGATCACCTCATGGGCCGGATGAACGCCACGTTCCGGTTCCTGCTGACCGGTGCGCTCGCCGTCGCATCCGTGCTGGCCGGGGTGCTCGGCGAGCTCGTGGGCGTCCGCGCGGTGCTGTGGGTCTCGGCGGGCGCCTTCGCGGTGAGCTGGCTCGTCGTCTTCCTGTCCCCGCTGCGCTTCCTGCGCGAGTTGCCCGCGGAGCACGGTAACCAGTTGTAACCTACTGCTCGATCGTGCTATAGGTACCTGGTGGTTACCAGCGAGGACAGCATCCTCAAGCGCGGGGATCTGACGGACCCGAACTGCCCGACCCGGCTGGTGCTGGACCGCATCGGGGACAAGTGGACGGTGCTGGTGGTGACGCTGCTGTCCGACGGCCCGATGCGCTTCACGCAGCTGCGCACCGGCATCGGCGGTGTGGCTCCGAAGGTGCTGACGCAGACGTTGCGCGCGATGGAGCGCGACGGCCTGGTGATCCGGACCGCGTACCCGGAGGTGCCGCCGAGGGTGACGTACGAGCTGACCGACCTCGGGCATTCGCTGCGCGGGCCGGTGGAGGCGATCGCCGACTGGTCCGAGCGCAACGTCAACCGCATCCTCGCCGCCCGGGCCGCCGCCCAGGGGTGATCACACCGGCTGCGCCGCCCAGTCGAGGACCTCGCGGCAGGTGTCGATCAGCCGTTGCCGCAGGATCGCGGCCTCGTCGGCGAAGTCGCGCTGCCGCCGGACGTAGTTGGCGCGGCCGTCGGCGGTTTCGATCGCAACGGGTTCGTAGCCGAGTTCGCGGAGGTCGTACGGGCTGGCCCGCATGTCCAGCTCGCGCACCCGCACGGCCAGTTCGAAGCTGTCGGCGACCAGTTCGGCGGGCACGAACGGTTCGAGCTTGTAGCTCCACTTGAACAGATCCATGTTCGCGTGCAGGCAACCAGGCTGTTCCAGGCGGACCTGGTCGGCGCGCTCGGGCTGCAGCGCGTTGAGCGGGCGGGCCTGCGGGGTGAAGAACCGGAACGCGTCGTGGTGCGTGCAGCTGATCGGTATGGACTCGACGACCTCGTCGGTGCCGTCGTGCCCGAGCCGCAGCGGCCACCCGGTGTGCCGGATCTCCGCCGGTCGCGTCCGGTAGACCATGGCCCACTCGTGCAGGCCGAAGCAGCCGAGCCGGGCCTTCCGGGAGGCCGTGGCGGTCAGCAGCCCGAGCACGAATTCGGTGCTGGCGCGGCGTTTCTCGGTCAGCGCGGCGGGATCGAGCGCGACGCCCTCCGGCGTCTCGGCGAAACCCCGACGGGCCAGGAACTCCTCGCCGCCCGCCAGCGCAACGCCGACGCCGGGCTGCCAGCGCTCCAGCCGGGCGGGACGGAACGAGTAGTAGGTGAAGAGGAAGTCCAGCACCGGGTGCTTTCGGTGCTCGTGCTGGCGCCGGCGGTGCGGCTGCGTCCAGCGCGCGACACGCTCCCGGTGGGCGGCCTGCCGGGCGCGCCAGTCCTGCTCAGACAGCACAATCATCGCCGGTCAGGGTAGTCGAGGCGGGTGCGGTGGCGGTCAGCGGTGGAACTGGAACCAGTCGAGCTCCAGGAAGTCCCCGGGCTGGTCCGCGGCGAAGGCCAGGTACACGTCCCGCTTGCCGGTGACGGGTTCCTGCAGGTCGATGGGCACCGGCTTCCACTTCTGTCCGCCCACCGCGGACGAAACGTTGATCTTGCCGACGACCTTGCCCTTCGGGCCGCCGAGCCGGACCTCGATCTTCGCCTTCACCCCGTCGCCGACCCACGTCCGCAACTGGGCGGTGACCTGGGTCGCCGGCTTGTTGCCGAAGTCGATTCCCCGGAACAGCACACCGTCGCCGTTGTTGACCGGGCCGATGAACTCGACCGGCCCCTCGCTGCCGGTGGCGACGTTGCCGGCCTGCGGGGCGAAGGACTCCGCCTGGATCACGCTGTAGGCGGAGGGGCCGGGATTCTGCCCCGGTGGCGGTTCCGTCGGCGCCATGCCCGTGTCGTTGTTCGAGCGTTCGGCGACCCCGGCGTAGAAACCGGCGGCCCCGGCGCCGCCCGCGAGCAGCACCGCGAGCCCGCCCACGACTATCGCCACCCGGCGCCCGCTCCGGCGGTTCGGGACGCCGGCCGGCCCGGTGGGCAGGGTCTGCGACGAGGTGCCGGGGTGGGTGGGTGCGCGCGGTGCGGGCTCGGTGGCGTCGAGCACGGCGTCGAACGGGGCCTCTCCGGCGCTGCGCGCCAGGTCCTGGAGGTGGCGGCGCACTTCGAGCAGTGACATCCGCTGCTCGGGGGCCTTGAGCATCAGGCCGCTGATGACCTCGCCGATCGGGCCGCTCTGGCGGTGTTGCGGCACCGGCCCGTGCACGATGGAGCTGACGGTGATCAGCGGGTCGCCGGAGGCGTCGTACGGCAGCCGGCCTTCGGCCGCCGCGAACAGCGTTGCGCCGAGGCTCCACAGGTCGGCGGACGGCCCCAGCGAGCGGCCCATCGCGATCTCCGGCGCCAGGTAGGCGGGCGTGCCGACTAGGACGCCGGTGCGCGTGAGCGTCGATTCCGAGGCGTTGCGGGAGATGCCGAAGTCGGCGAGCTTGACCTGGCCGTGCCGCCCCAGCAGCACGTTGCCGGGCTTGACGTCGCGGTGCACGATACCCACCTGGTGCGCCGCTTGCAGGGCTGCGGCAATGCCGTCGACCAGCACGGCGAGTTGGTGCGGGTTCAGCGCCCCGTGCTTGTTGAGCACGCTCGACAGGCTCTGTGCCCGCACCAGCTCCATCACGACGAACGGCTGGCCGTCCTCGCGCGCGACGTCGTAGAGCATGACGGCGTTGGGGTGGCTTAGCACCGCCATCGAGCGCGCCTCGCGCAGGGCGCGTTCGCGCAGCTCGGCGGCCTCTTCTTCGGGGATGCCGGGGGAAAGCCGGAGCTCCTTGACCGCCACCGGCCGCTGCAGTAGCTCGTCGGTGCCGGACCAGACGTAACCCATCGCGCCGCGGCCGATGGTGCCCTCCAGCCGGTACCGGCCACCGATGACGCGGGGGGCGGTGCTGACCTGTTGGTGGTGAGCCACGACCCGATCATCTCGCACACCGTGACCCTAATGGGTGATAAACGGCCAATCGCCACGAGTGCCGAACCGCGTCTTCCGGGCCGCGGCGGCGGCCCGGAAGACGCGCGGCCGGTCAGTGCACGTGGGTGGCGTCGCGGACGGTGCCCACGTACTCCTCGACGAGGTCCTCCATGGCGACGACGCCGACGGGCTCGCCCGTGGTGTCGACGGCCACTGCGAGGTGGCTCCCGGCCCGGCGCAGCGACGTCAGCGCCTCATCGAGCAGGGCGCCCACCGGCACCGTCGGCAGCCGCCGGATGCGGCCGGGCGCGATGGAGGTGGAGGGATCATGCCCGGCCTGGTCGAGCACGTCCTTGACGTGCAGGTAGCCGCGCAGCGCGCCGTCGTCACCCCGCACCGGGAACCGGGAGAACCCGGTCTCGGTCACCACCCGCTCCACATCGCCCAGCGTCGGGCGCTGCGGCAGCGTCGTCAGCTCCGGCAGCGGCACGAGGACGTCGGCGACGGTGTGCTCCACCGACGACAGCGTCTGCGCCAGCCTGCGGTGCTCGGACTGCTCCAGCAGGCCTTCGCGGCGGGATTCCACCAGGAGCTCGGCGAGTTCTGCCGAGGTGTAGGCGGTGTCGAGCTCCTCCTTGGGTTCCACCCGCAGCAGCCGCAGCACGGCGTTGGCCATCATGTTGAACACGGCGATCAGCGGCCGGGCCAGGGTGACG
Source organism: Saccharopolyspora shandongensis (assembly GCF_900106995.1). GTDB lineage: Bacteria > Actinomycetota > Actinomycetes > Mycobacteriales > Pseudonocardiaceae > Saccharopolyspora > Saccharopolyspora shandongensis. Next base: position 15,467 of record NZ_FNOK01000032.1, on the reverse strand, counting down.
AACCCGACCAGCGGCGGCACCAGCCACAGCGCGAGCCGCTCGGGCTCGGCGATCGCCAGGTTCTTCGGCACCATCTCGCCGACGAGCACGTGCAGGACGACCACGATCGCCAGCGCGATCGCGAACGCCACGGCGTGCATGATCGGCTCGGGGATGCCGAGGGCGGCGAAGGGCACCTCCAGCTGGTGGGCGACGGCGGGTTCGCCCAGCCGCCCCAGGCCCAGCGAGCACAGCGTGATGCCCAGCTGGGCGCTGGTGAGCATCAGCGAGCCCTCCTGGCTCGCCTTGATCACGATCTTGGCCCGGGTCTTGCCCTGGGCCAGCAGCGCCTCCAGCCGGTCCCGACGGGACGACAGCAGCGAGAACTCCGCGCCCACGAAGAACGCGTTGAGCAGCAGCAGCAGGACACCGAGGACGATCGCGAAACCGTCGCTCATCGGACTTCCTCCACGGCCTCGGCGGGCACCGGTCGGCGGGTGAGCCGCAGCTCGGCGATGCGGTGGCGGTCCATCCGCGTGACGGTCAGCCCCCATCCGTCGGGGTCGAGGTGGTCGCCGACCTCGGGGATGCGGCCCAGCCGGGCCAGCACGAAACCGGCGACGGTCTCGTAGTCCCCGTCGGGCACGGCGAACTCGGTGGCCTCGGCGAGTTCGTCCGGGCGCAGCCGCCCGGAGATGATCCAGGCGTCATCGCCGACGCGGCGCACCGCGGCGATCTCACGGCGATCGTGCTCGTCGCGGACGTCGCCGATGATCTCCTCGACGACGTCTTCGAGCGTCACGATGCCCGCGGTGCCGCCGTACTCGTCGACCACCACGGCCAACTGGAGCCCGGACCCGCGCAGCCGGTTCAGCAGGGCGTCGCCGTCCAGCGTCTCCGGCACCGTCGGCACCGGCCGAGCCAGCGAACCCACTGGAGTCGTCGCGCGGCGGGAGGCCGGCACGCCGAACGCCTGCTTGACGTGGACGACACCGTGCACCTCGTCCAGGTCGGCACCGTTCACCGGGAAGCGGGAGAACCCGGTGCGGCGGGCGATGTCGAGCAGGTCCAGCACGCTTTCGTCGGCCGTCAGCGACTCGACGCGCACGCGCGGGGTCATCAGCTCCTCGGCCGTCCGGTCGCCGAAGCGCAGCGACCGGTCCATCAGCTTGGCGGTCGCGGAGTCCAGCGTTCCGTGCTCGGCGCTGGAGCGCACGATCGAGCCGAGCTCGTCGGGCGACCGCGCCGACCGGAGTTCTTCCTGGGGCTCGATGCCGAAGCGGCGCACGACCCAGTTGGCGCTGTTGTTCATGGCGTCGATCAGCCAGCGGAAGACCTGCGAGAATCCGGCGTGGTAGCCGGAAACCGCGCGCGCGGTCGGCAGCGGCCGGGCGATCGCGAGGTTCTTGGGCACCATCTCGCCGAAGACCATCGACAGCGTGGTGGCCAGCAGGATCGCCAGCGTCAGCGACACCGCACCAGCTGCCTCGCCGGGCAGCCCCAGCGCGGTCAGCGCCGGCCGGATCAGCTCACCGATCAGCGGCTCGGCGACGTAACCCGTGATCAGGGTCGTCAGCGTGATCGCGACCTGAGCGCCGGAGAGCTGGAACGACAGCGTCCGGTGCGCCTTCTGCACGGCCCGGGCACGCCGGTCGCCGACCTGGCGGACGTGCGCGTCCACCGTGCTGCGTTCCAGGGATGTCAGCGAGAACTCCGCGGCGACCGCCAATCCGGTGCCTAGCGTGAGGATGCCGACGAATACGAGGCCGAGAACGGCCAGCAGGATCTCCATCACCGATCACCCCGGGTGGGGAAACCGGCCATCAGATTCGGAAAGCCGGGACTATGTCCCGGCTCGGTACTGCCCTCGGGGGATTGTGCCGCAGGCACTGAAGACGTCACTCCTAGACAGGAAATCGGAAAAATACGACGCCAGTATACGGGGTCCGGACCGGTCCGGCCGTGCCAACATCATCACGATCGTCCGAGTAGCGCCAGCAGCTTCGCCTGCTCATCGGCGTCGGCGGCCACCGGGCGCGGCGGGGCGAAGATCCCCATGTCCGCCCAGGCCGGGATCTGCGGCGCGAACACGATGTGCACCGCGGTCACCAGCGCCGGGTCCAGCCGGTCGTCGGCGCCGATGCCGCGGGCCAGGTCCCAGGCGTGCACCGCCAGGTCCAGCGTCATCTGCCAGCCGTAGTCCTGCGCCGGGATCACCCCGCCGGTGACGTTGACCTCGCCGCTGGTCGCGCCGGGTTGGTCCCACGCCCGCCGGGCCGCCGCGGCGGCCTCCCGCCACGCGCCGACCGGGTCGGTGCCGAGGACGTCGCCGTCGAAGCGGTCGCCGACCTCGTCCAGGGTGGCGCCGTCGAGCAGCCAGGGCGCCCACAGCTGCTCGGACACGAGGTGGCCGAGCAGATCCCGGACGCTCCACCGCGTGCACGGCGTCGGCGCGTCCCACTGGTCGTCGCCGATTCGTCCCACTCTCGCGTCGAACTCGGCCATGGCCCTGCGGTGGGCGTCCAGCAGCTGCATGATTTCTCCCGATGAGCGTTGTGAAATCAGTCACGGGGCGTCCGGCGGTGGCGGCGGAATCCCTGGCCACGCGTTCAGTGTGGCCGGTCAGGGACGCCCGTGGCATCCGCAGCGAGGCGGGTTTACGCCCCGGTGGTCTGGGCCACTGGGACGAGACGTAACCTGCCGCAGGTTCGTCGAGCGGCTACCGCCGCCAGGTCACACACGAGAGGACGTGATCGTGACAACACCCACGGTTGCGGACGCACCGCAGAGGGGCTTCTTCGGCCACCCCCGCGGCTTGTCGACGCTGTTCTTCACCGAGATGTGGGAGCGGTTCTCCTACTACGGCATGCGGGCGATCCTCGGGTACTACCTGTACTTCGCGGTCGCCGAGGGCGGCCTGGGGATCCCAGAGTCGACGGCGCTGTCGGTGGTCGGCGTCTACGGCGCCTCCGTCTACATGACCGGCATCCTCGGCGGCTGGCTGGCCGACCGAGTAGTCGGCGCGCAACGTGCGGTGTTCTACGGCGGCTGCGTGATCATGCTCGGCCACATCAGCCTGGCCCTGCCCGGCGGCATCGCCACGGTGGTGCTCGGGCTCGTGCTGCTGGTGATCGGCACCGGGCTGCTGAAGCCGAACATCTCCGGCCTCGTCGGCGGGCTCTACAGCGAGCACGACACGCGCCGCGACGCCGGGTTCTCGATCTACTACATGGGGATCAACCTCGGCGGGTTCCTGGCACCGTTCGTCGTCGGCACCCTCGGCGAGAAGGTCAGCTGGCACGTCGGGTTCGGTGCGGCGGCCGTCGGCATGGCGATCGGCCTGATCCAGTACCAGTTCGGGCGCAAGAACCTGGGCTCGGCCGGGCTGGTTCCGGTCAACCCGCTGCCCGCCGGGCACAAGGGCCGCGTGCTGGGGCGCGCGATCGGCATCGGCCTGGTGTTCATCGTGGTCCTGGTCGGCCTGTCGGTGAGCGGCGTGATGGGCCTCGACGGGCTGGTCAACGTGATCAGCCTGATCTCCGCGGTGCTGCCGGTCATCTACTTCGCGGTGATGCTCTCCAGCAAGCAGATCACCAAGATCGAGCGGGACCGGCTGATCGCCTACATCCCGCTGTTCCTGGCGACCGCGCTGTTCTTCCTGCTCTTCGAGCAGCAGCCGAACTCGCTGGCCAACATCGCCGAGGCGGACACCGACCTGAACATCCTCGGCTTCGTGATCCCGGCCTCGTGGTTCCAGTCCATCAACTCGCTGGCGATCATCGTGCTGGCGCCGCTGATGGCGTTGCTGTGGACGAAGCTGGGGGAGCGGCAGCCGTCGACCCCGCAGAAGTTCGTCGGCGGCCTGTTCTTCGTCGGCGTCTCGTTCCTGTGGGTCGTGGTGTCGAAGTTCGTCGCCGGCGACGGCAAGCACCTGCCGATCATGCTCGCGCTGGTGTTCGTGATCATGACCTTCGGTGAGCTGATGCTCTCGCCGGTCGGCCTGTCGGCCACCACCAAGCTGGCGCCGAAGATCTTCGCCTCCCAGACCATGGGCCTGTACTTCCTGGCCCCGGCGATGGGGCAGGGCCTCGGCGCCCAGGTGGTGAAGCTGTACTCGGTGGACAACCAGCCGGTCTACTTCGGCATCGTCGGCGCGGCCACGATCGGCTGCGCGGTGCTGCTCCTGCTCGGTTCGAAGAGCATCAAGCGCTACATGCACGGCGTGAACTGATGTGAACGAAAAGAGGCCGGCCCCGGTGATCCCGGGGCCGGCCTCTTTTCAGCGCAGGTCGAACGTTCGGGGTTTCGCCGGGGCAGCCGGGTCCGGGTTCGCGTGGCCCGCGACCGCGACGTTCCCGCTCGGCAGCTCTCCTCGGACGAGGTAGTCGGTGCCGATCCGGTCCACCTCGGCGTTGCCGGCCACCGCCCACACGCCGTGCTTGCCCGCGTCCTTCTCGGTGACCAGCACCGACGACGGCAGCGACCGGTGCATCTCCACCGCGCCCGCGTACGGGGTGGCGACGTCGTGCTCCGAGTTGATCACCAGCATCGGCGGCAGCCCCGCGCCGGTGATCTTGAGCGGCTGCTGCCGCGGAGCGTGCCACACCCGGCAGGGCGCGACGGTCCAGCTGTTGTACCAGGCGCCCAGCGGGTGGTCGGCGGCCAGCTCTTCGGAATCCCGCTCCCACTCGCTGCGGCGGCCCGGCCACGGGGCGTCCGCGCACTCCACGGCGTTGTAGATGGCGTTGCTGTTCTCCGCCGCTGCGTCCTTCGCCGACACCCGCGCGACGAGCTTGTGGTCGTCGCCGCGGAGCCGGAAGTCGGCGACCGCCTCGGCGAGGCCTTCCCAGTTGCTCTCGCTGTAGAGGGCGCTGAAGGTGATGTCGGTGAGCTCCGACGGGCCGAGCGCGCCGCGCGCCCCCTTGCGGAGCTCGGCCCGGATGCCGTCCCAGGCGGCCTGGACCTGGCCGCTGTCGGTGCCGAGGTGGAACACCTGGTCGTGCTGGGCAATCCAGTCGAAGTAGCTGCCCAGCCGCCGCTGCGCGGCGATGTCCTGGTTCAGGTTGTTGCGGTACCAGACCTCGGAGGTGTCCGGGTTGACCGCGCTGTCCAGGAGCATCCGGTCCACGCGCTCCGGGAACAGCTGTCCGTACACCGCGCCGAGGTAGGTGCCGTAGGAGTAGCCGAGGTAGCTGATCTTCTGCTCGCCGAGCGCGTCCCGGATCCGGTCCATGTCGCGGGCGTTGGTCGGCGTGTTCAGGTGCGGCAGGTACTTGCCGGCCCGCTGCGCGCACCCGTCGGCGTACTCCTGGGCGCGCTGCCAGTTCTGCTCCCGGGTCTGCGGCGAGTCCGGGTCGGGCAGCGGCTGCCGCCAGTAGGTGGCCGGGTCGACGCAGCTGATCGGGGTGCTGTGCGCCGAGTTGCGGGTGTCGAACCCGATCAGGTCGTAGGCGTCGAGCACCTCGGCGGGCAGCCGGCCGGCCAGCGAGCCCGCGAAGGTCACTCCCGGCCCGCCCGGGCCGCCGGGGTTGATCAGCAGCGCGCCGCGCCGGGCCTCGGGCTTGCGCGCCGGCGACTTCGCGATCAGCAGCTGCAGCTTCTCGCCGTTCGGCGCGGCGTAATCCAGTGGGACGTCGAGGTTGGCGCACTGCAGCTGCGGGTGGGGCTGGCTGACGTCCTGCGGGCACGCGCCGAACCGCAGGCCGGGCGCGGCCTGGGCGGTCGCTCCCGGCGCCGCGGTGCCGGCCAGCACCGCGGCCCCGGCGAGAGCGAGCGCGATCGAACGCTTCACGGGTGTCTCCTCGTGGAGTGGGACCTGGTTCAGGGCGGAGCGTAATCCGTGGCCCGGTTCCACACCCGGCAGCGAAAGTCCGTGTCCCCCGGCCGATTCCGGATCAGCCGGCCCGCAGTGCAGCGGCGATGCGACCGACATCCGCCCCGGTGGTGCGCCAATTGCTGAAGGCCGCGCGCAGACCGGGCGTTCCCTTGTAGACGGTCGGGGTGAGGAACGCTTCGCCGGATCCGGCGACGGAGCGGGCCAGCGCGCCGATCCGCTCCGCGGTGGGATCGTCGGCGAGGGTGAAGCAGACGACGTTGAGGCGCACCGGTGCGAGCAGCCGCAGATGCGGCATCCCGGCGATCCGGTCGCCGAGCTCGCGGGCGAGCGCGATGTCCCGCTCGACTATCTCGCGGTGCCCCTGCCGCCCGTATGCCGCGAGCGTGAACCAGGCCGGCAGGGCGCGCAGGCGGCGCGAGTTCTCCGGCGTGAGGTGGACGAAGTCCGGGTCCTCGGTGATCCGGCCCAGGTACGCGGCCGCGTTCTGGAACACCCGGACCTGCAGGTCTCGGCGCCGGGTGAACTGGATCGCGCTGTCGTAGGGCACGTTGAGCCACTTGTGCAGGTCCGCGCACACCGAGTCGGCCTCGTCGATGCCTGCGACCAGTTCGGTGTGCAGCGGGGACAGCGCGGCGAAGCCCCCGAAGGCGGCGTCGACGTGCAGCCAGAATGGGAAGCGCCGGCGCAGCTCGGCGATCGCCCGCAGGTCGTCGAAGTCGACGGTGTTGACCGTTCCCGCATTGGCCACCACGATCGCGGGCCGCCCGTCGAGCGCGGCGAGTTCCGCGGAAAGCCGATCGACGTCGACCGCTTCCCGCTCCGGCAATGTGGCCACCTCGCGAACGCAACCGCGGCCCAGGCCGAGCATCGAGAGTGCCTTGTAGACACTGGAATGCGGGCTGCCGGAAAGCACTGGGACGTTCCCGAGCGCTGCAACGCCGTCTTGCGCCACGGACACGCCGAGCTGCTCACCGACCCATTCGCGGCCGATCGCCAGCCCGACGAAGTTCGACATCGTCGCGCCGCTGACGAACGCGCCTTCGTGCGCCGTGCCGAGGCCGAACAGCTCGCGCAGCCAGCCGGTCGCTTCGCGTTCCAGGTCCAGCGCCGACGAGTCGCCGCCGGCAGCCGCGTTCTGGTCGAACGTGCTGGTCAGCCAGTCGCCTGCCACGGCAGCCGGGGTTGCGCCACCGGTCACGAACCCGAGGTAGCGGGGCCCCGCGCTGCCGGAGAAGCCCGGCGCCCAGCGGCTCTGGAACCGTTCTAGGGCGGCTTCGGCGCCGACGCCGGAATCGGGCAGCGACTCAGGATTCGGTGGTGCGGGCGGCACGGCGGCCGGCCGGTCCGCGATCCCGGACAGCGCCTCGACGGCGCATCGCCGAGCGATGTCGAGCAGCTCGGGCAGCCGGGCGAGGTCTTCGGAGAGCTTGGGGTGCAATGCGACATCCTTCGTGAGCGTTTGATCCGGTAAGAACCGGAAAACTCACTCACGACCGTAACGAAGCAGGCGCGCCGCGGCGCGGTCCAATCCGGATCGACTGGACTGCCCGGCAGCTCAGGCGGCGGGTTGCTTCTCGGGTGCGGCTGCGGGGAGTTCGCGGGCCAGGTCTTCGACGACCTGGGTCGTGCGGTCCAGCCAGCGGATGGTGCGGTGCAGGGAGGTGGGGCCGTCGGTCAGCGATTCGGCGATGTCGTGCAGCGCGTCGGCCGTGCGGTGCGCCGAGGTGATCGCCGCCTCGAAGCTGACCTGGGCCTCGTCGGTCAGCGACTCCACCGCGTCGGCCAGCGCCCACAGCAGCTCGGCCAGCCGGTTGCGGGTGTCCTCGTCGACCATGTCCACAGTGGAGGACAGCGCGACCGCCAGGTTGCGCACGTAGTAGGCGCAGCCGCTGAGCATCGCCACCGACCGCTGGGCATGGCTGCGCCGGGAGCGCAGCCGGTAGCTGGTCAGCGGCTTCGCGCTGGTGATCACCCGCTGCAGCCCGTCGTCGAGGTCGCGCACCGACTCCTGCAGGCCGGCGACCGTGCCGTGCTCGCTGATCTCGGTGCCGGTGCCGCGCAGGAAGTCCCGCAGCGTCAGCAGGAAGCCCTGGATGTTGGTGCGCACCAGGAAGCGCGTGCGGGTGGGCAGCACGAACACCGCTGCCAGCACGCCCGCCGCCGCGCCGACCGCGGTCTCCCACAGCCGCGTCTCCAGGACGGCCTCGTCGAAGGTGCCGAGCATCCCGTAGAGCGCGCCGAGCAAGGTGGTGATGAAGAACGTCATCACCGCGTAGGAGTAGCCGGCGAAGTAGAAGCCCAGGAACACGCAGGTCAGGATCATGGCGATCTCGGCGGGGGTGTTGCCGGCGATCTGCGCGGCGACCAGGATGCCCGCGACCACGCCGAGCATGGTGCCCGCGGTGCGCTGCCACGCCCGCACCAGCAGCTCGCCGCGGCTGTTGGTGCTGATGAACACGACGAACGCGGTGATCACCGCCCAGTACCACCGGTTCGGCGAGACCAGCTGGCCCAGCATGATCGCCAGCCCGGTCGCGCAGGTCACCTGGATCGCCGTCCGCAGCTCGGGCCGCCGCAACCCGGTCTCGTCGTCCTCGGCCGGTTCCGGTTCGCCGACCGGCTCCGGCGCCGCCTCCTCCCGGCGTTCGCCGCCGAGTTCGCCGGTCGCGTCGGCCAGCTCCGCGAGCCCGGCGCCGAGCCGTCGCACCGCCATCGCGATCTCCACCGAACCCTGCTGCTCGATCCCCTCGGCGACCAGCCGCGTGGCCTCCCGGATCTCCCGAGGCTCGGTGTTGAGCACCGCGAGCAGCGCGGTGATCGCGTGCGGCACGGTGGCGCCGCCGCTGGGGTGGTCGACGAGCCGCATCAGCGGGGTGAGCAGGTTCTCGGCCGCGAGTTCGACGTCGAGGATGCGCTGCCGGAGCAGCTCGCGGCCGGCCTCGTCGAGGTCGTCGAGCTGACCGACGGTGTTCTCCAGCATCAGCGAGGTCTCGTTGAGCCGCACCGAGCGGTTGTGCAGTTCGCGTCGCCGCTGCGTCGAATCAGGGTGCTCGGCGACGTCGCGTACCGCGTGCAGGAGCCCGTGCACCTGGGCCCGCAGCGTGTGGCGGCCGCGTTCGAGCACGCCTTCCGGATCGTCTCGCAGCACGAGGAACCGCATCGCGAACGCGGTCAGCGCTCCGACCACCGCCGCCGCGATCAGCGCGGGCAGCTGCGGCAGCTGGGGGCGCAGGAACATCGCGAAGAAGTAGCCCATGAACGCGACCATCCCCAGCGGGAAGAACCGCGGCCCGAACCGGCGGACGTAGGTGGCGGTGAAGATCACCACCAGGAACAGCAGGCTGTGCGGCAGCGGCCACGGCGAGGTCAGGATCGACAGCAGCAGCGCGAGCACCGCGGGCAGCGGCATCAGCAGGTTGGTGATCTTCTGCTGCCGCCGGTCCGGGTCGTTGATGCCGAGCGAGGAGTTGATCGCCACCACCGCGGCCAGCATGGCCAGCGGCAGCGGCTGCCCCCACCACGCCAGCAGCGGCAGCACCACCACGAGCGAGAGCGCGACCGACAGCGTCACCCGGGCCGCGGTGCGCAGGCGGCGCAGCGCCGGGTCTGAGGCGAGGAAGCGGTTCCACCACTCGCTCCACATGCGCCGCGCGCTCCTTCTGGGTGTGCGCCGAGCCCTGATGGTCCTGCCGAGACTCGGCCGTTCGCGGTAGCGAGATTACCCGGACGGGTCGTGCAGGTCAGCTGCCGCGGTGGCGGCGGACGCTCTCCTCGACGACGTCCAGCACCGCGGGGAGGTGTGCCGCGGGCAGGCCCATCGCCAGGTGGGACACGAGTCCCTCCAGCACCAGTTCCAGGTAGGCGGTCAGCACGTCGACGTCGACGTCGTCGCGGAGGTTCCCGGCGTCGCGCTGCCACTTCAGCCGGGCGCGGGTGGCGGCGGTCAGCTGCTCGGAGCGCTGCGCCCAGCGCGCCCGGAACTCCTCGTCCGTGCGCAGCCGGCGCGACACCTCCAGGCGAGTGCCCAGCCACTCCGCGCCGGGCGCGCTGCTGGTGCCGCCGGCGGGCTCGGCGAGCAGGTCGCGCATCACCTGCACCAGGCCCTGCTCGGCCACCACGTCGGCCATCCGCGTCGCGTCGTCCTCGGCCAGGGCGAGGAACAGCGACTCCTTGTCCTTGAAGTGGTGGAAGATGGCACCCCGGGACAAGCCGGTCGCTTCTTCCAGCCGCCGCACGGTAGCGCCTTCGTAGCCGAAGCGCGCGAAGCACGACCGGGAGCCGTCGAGGATCTGACGGCGCCGGGCGTCGAGGTGGTCTTGGCTGACCCGAGGCATGCTCTGATCGTCCCAGGTGCGGCCGCCACATTGCAATCCGTACGTACGTTTTGCTGCGCATGTCCCACCCGATGGGCGACCTCCGCTCATATGGTCGCCTGGGCCGCCGGAAGCGTTACCGCGCGCGGCGGTACAGATCCGGGAAAAGCGGGCGAGGAAACGGGTTTCCCGTCCGCTAGTACCAGTTCTCCGGATCAAGAACAAGGGTCGCGGGCGTCAGGGGGGAGCGGTAGCGTCGGTAACCGGCCAATTACAGGGGGTGATCAAATTGCCCACTACGACCGACCCCGCAGCCGCCGACTTCCCGGCCTCCCGGGTCCGCACCAGGGCCGAGGCCGAGGCCTACGTCGCGTCGGTGTGCTTCAAGCACGGTCCGCCGCGATTGCTGGGCATCGAGCTCGAATGGACCGTGCACCACTCCGACGATCCGGGCCGAACGCTCGACGCCGCGACGCTGATCGCCGCGCTCGGCCCGCACGCTCCACGCTCCCTAGTCCCGGACAGCCCGAACCGCGAACTGCCCAACGGCTCGGTGCTCACCGTCGAACCCGGCGGCCAGGTCGAGATCTCCAGTCTTCCCACCACGTCCATGCGGTCGCTGTTCAGCGTCGTCGCCGCCGACGCCGAGTACGTCGAGCGGCGGCTGCGCGCCGCCGGCCTGGTGCTCGGCGACCAGGGCACCGATCCGTGGCGATATCCGAACCGGATCCTGCGGGTGCCGCGCTACGCCGCGATGGAAACCGCCTTCGATCGCATCGGCCTGGACGGCCGGTTGATGATGTGCAGCACCGCCGGCGTGCAGGTCTGCCTCGACGCCGGCGAACCGGACCGGGTGGCCGCCCGCTGGGCGGCGCTGCACGCGCTGGGGCCGGTGATGATGGCGACGTTCGCGAACTCGCCGATGCTGTTCGGCGAGCGCACCGGCTGGGTGTCCACCCGCACCCGCGCGCTGCTGCGCACCGATCCGCCGCGCACCCGGCCCGGCTCGATCACCGTCGACCCGGCGGCCAGCTGGGCCAAGCGGGTGCTCGACACCGCGATCGTGTGCCTGCGCCGCGACGGCGGGGACTGGACGGCGCCCAGCGGCATCAGCTTCGCGGAGTGGATCCACGGCGCGCTGCCGCATCCGCCCACCCGCGACGACCTCGACTACCACCTGTCCACGGTGTTCCCGCCGGTCCGGCCGCGCGGCTACTTCGAGGTCCGCTACCTCGACACGCAGCCCGGCCAGGACTGGATGCTGCCCGCGGGCGCGCTGATCGCGCTGTTCCGCGAGGAATCCACTGTGGATGAGGTGCTGGCGATGACGTCCCCGGCGGTCGGCCGGTGGGTGCAGGCCGCGCGGCACGGGCTGCTGGATCCGGCGTTGGCGCGCAGTGCCCGCGACGTGTTCGAGCTGGCGTGCCGGCGCCTGGAGGAGGAGCCGGACGGCCCGGCGGGACTGGCCGGACGGCTGGCCGACTTCGTGGCGCGGCGGCTCGCCGCGCCCGCCGACCGCTGACGAAACCGGAGGTGACCGGTGGAAAGCACGCAAGATCTGGTGGATCTGGGGATCGACGACCTGCGCGCGCACGTGGCCGCGGAACTCGCGCGCAGCCGGCAGCGCAGCGCCGAGCTGACCGGCTCGGTCGACGACGAGGACCTCGTGAAGCAGCATTCGCCGCTGATGTCGCCGCTGGTCTGGGACCTGGCGCACATCGGCAGCCAGGAGGAGTTGTGGCTGGTGCGCGACGTCGGCGGCGCGCCGGCGATCCGCCCCGAGATCGACGACCTCTACGACGCGTTCCAGCACGCCAGGGCCGACCGCCCGCAGCTGCCGCTGCTGGGGCCGGCCGAGGCGCGCGAGTACGTCGCGGCGGTGCGTTCGAAGGTCTTCGACCTGGTCGACCGCGTCCCGCTGGAGGGACGGCGGCTGGTCCAGCAGGCGTTCGCCTTCGGCATGATCGTGCAGCACGAGCAGCAGCACGACGAGACGATGCTGGCCACCCACCAGTTGCGGGACGGGCCGCCGGCCCTCGCCGCCGGGCCGCCACCGTCCGATGTGGACGTGCTGCCGCCCGAGGTGTTCGTGCCCGGCGGGCCGTTCACCATGGGCACCTCCGCGGAACCCTGGGCGCTGGACAACGAACGACCGGCGCACCAGGTCCACGTCGACGACTTCTACCTCGACAGCACCCCGGTCACCAACGGCGCGTACCTGGCGTTCATCGACGCCGGCGGCTACGACGACCCGCGCTGGTGGAGCGACGCGGGTTGGGCACGCCGGCAGCAGGCCGGCCTGCGGGCGCCGCGGTTCTGGTGGCTGGAGGGCGACCGCTGGCTGCGCCGCCGGTTCGGCCACGTCGAGCCGGTGCCGGCGGAGGAGCCGGTGGTGCACGTCAGCTTCCACGAGGCCGAGGCGTACGCGGCGTGGGCGGGGAAGCGGCTGCCCACCGAGGCCGAGTGGGAGAAGGCCGCGCGGTTCGACCCCGCGAGCGGCCGGTCCCGGCGGTACCCGTGGGGCGACGCCGACCCACGTCCCGGGCACGCCAACCTGGGACAGCGGCACCTGCAACCGGCGCCCGCCGGGGCGTATCCGGACGGGGCGGCGCCGTGCGGCGCGCGGCAGCTCATCGGCGACGTCTGGGAGTGGACGTCGACGGACTTCCTGCCGTACCCGGGGTTCTCGGCGTTCCCGTACCGGGAGTACTCCGAGGTGTTCTTCGGGGCCGACTACAAGGTGCTGCGCGGCGGCTCGTTCGGCACCGACGCCGCCGCGTGCCGCGGCACGTTCCGGAACTGGGACTACCCCATCCGGCGGCAGATCTTCGCCGGCTTCAGGTGCGCCCGGACGCCCCGACGCGGGGAGCGCGACTGACCGATGTGCCGGCACGTGGGATACCTGGGGCCAGCCGTGTCGCTGGCGGAACTGCTGCTCGAACCGGCCCATTCGCTGCTGGAGCAGACGTGGGCGCCCAACGACATGCGCGGCGGCGGCACGATCAACGCCGACGGCTTCGGCGTCGGCTGGTACCGGCCGGACGGCGCGGTGGCCCGCTACCGGGCCGCCGTTCCGATGTGGACGGACGAATCGTTCCGGCAGACGGCCGCGGACGTGCGCAGCGGCGCGGTGGTCGCGGCGGTCCGCTCGGCGACCGTCGGCATGCCGGTGACGCCGGGCGCGTGCGCGCCGTTCACCGATGACACCTGGCTGTTCAGCCACAACGGCCGGATCACCGGCTGGCCGGATTCGCTGGCGAAGCTCGCGACCCGGCTGGAGGTCGTCGACCTGCTGACGCTGGAGGCGGCCACCGACTCGGCGCTGCTGTGGGCGCTGCTGCGGCAGCGGCTGGCAGGCGGCGAGGAGCCGGACCAGGCGGTGCGGGATCTGGTGTGCGAGGTCGTCGCCGCCGCCCCGGATTCGCGACTGAACCTGCTGCTTTCCGACGGCGCCAGGCTGATCGCCACCACCTGGACGCACGCGCTGTGGGTGCGCCGGACGGAGACGTCGGTGGCGGTGGCGTCGGAGCCGTTCGGCCCGGCGGCCGGGTGGGTGGAGGTCCCGGACCGGTGCCTGCTCGTCGCGGACACCGCGGATGCGCGGGTGACGTCGTTGTCGGAGTTGTCGATGGGGGAGCGATGAGCGAGCCGGAACTTCTCGTCCGATTCACCGAGGAAGACGCGGCCCGGGCGCTGCGCAACGATGCCCGGGATGGACTGACCGACAGCCCGAAGTGGTTGTCGCCCAAGTGGTTCTACGACGCGACCGGCAGCGACCTCTTCGAGCGGATCACGACCCTGCCGGAGTACTACCAGACCCGCGCCGAGCAGCAGATCCTGCAGCGGCGCGCGCTGGAGATCGCCGAGGTCACCGGCGCGGCCACCCTGGTCGAGCTCGGGTCCGGGTCATCGGAGAAGACGAGGCTGCTGCTGGACGCGCTGCGCAAGACCGACACGCTGGAGCGGTTCGTGCCGCTGGACGTGTCCGGCTCGGCGCTGCGCGCCGCCGTGGAGTCCATCGCGCTGGACTACCCGGAGCTCCGGGTGCACGGTGTCGTCGACGACTTCACCAGCGGCCTGTCCGCACTGGACGCGGGGGCGGGCCGGCTGGTCGCCTTCCTGGGCGGCACGATCGGGAACCTGCTGCCGGCCGAGCGCGCGGGCTTCTTCGCCGCGGTGCGCGCGGCGCTGCGGCCGGGCGAGTGGCTGCTGCTGGGCACCGACCTGGTGAAGGATCCCGGGCGGCTGGTGCGCGCCTACGACGACGCGCGGGGCGTGACCGCGGAGTTCAACCGCAACGTGCTGCGGGTGCTCAACCGGGAACTCGGTGCCGACTTCGCACCCGAGCGGTTCCGGCACGTGGCGCGGTGGAACGCCGAGCAGGAGTGGATCGAGATGCGGCTGCGGGCCGACCGGCCGATGCATGTCCGGCTGCCGGAGCTGGGGCTGGGCGTGGACTTCGCCGAGGGCGAGGAGATCCGCACCGAGATCTCGGCGAAGTTCCGGCACGACCGGGTCCGCGACGAGCTGGCGGTGGCCGGCTTCGAACTGCGCCACTGGTGGCTGGACGACGCCGAGGACTTCGCGCTGTCGCTGGCCGTGGCGAGGTAGAGCCGATCAGTGAATTGGGCGGTGATCACCCCACCGGCGGGTGATCACGGTGGCGCGTGCGGGCGGGACCAAGAGGATTGCGGTGTCAGCGTCCGATTTTCCCAGAAAGGGACGGTTTCGATGCGTCTACGCGCAACTTTCGCCGCCGCACTCGGTGCGGCCGGTCTGCTGCTGTCGCTGCCCGGTTCTGCGCTCGCGGCGGACGGCGAATTCAGCTACTGGGTCGAGGGGACCAACGCGTACCACCAGCGCGCGCTCCTGGACCCGGCCGGGCGGTTCTGCCACCGGCTCGACCTGCCGAACCCGGCGGCCCCGGCCTACGGGGTGCGCAACAACACCGACGCAACGGCGATCGTCTTCCTGGACGAGAACTGCTCCAGCAACGTGTACTACTACGTCCTGCGGCCGGGGCAGCAGGCCCCGCGCGACGTCGCGGTGCGTTCCGTGACCTTCTCGCGCTGATCGTCGCAGCCGACCGCACCCGCCCGGCCTCCGGGCGGGTGCGGTTCTGCTATCCGGAGCCGAGGCGTGGTGTCGCCGGGCTGCCGGGAGTGCTGAGGCAGCCCATGCAAGGCATGCCCGCCGGTTGCGCGGACACCTCAGCGACGTTCGCCGGCCTCCGCAATTTCAATGAGGTTTTTCCAACCTCAGTTTGCGTGGCGGTGCGGGTAGCGGAACCTCAGAGGCTCCCTGGTCTGTGGGTGCCCCTCCTGATGTATGTCCAATAC
>NZ_FNOK01000079.1 GCF_900106995.1 Saccharopolyspora shandongensis | reverse complement strand
CTGCCGTGGCTGGGATTCGTGCCGGACAAGGTGTCTACCGCACCGCCGGTAGCGGTGGCCCGGCTGGCCGACCAGTTGGGTATCGACCCCGTCGAGCTGCGGTCCTACGGCCGGCGGGCGAAGACCCGCACCGAGCACCTGCGGCTGGCCGCGCAGTACCTGGGTTGGCACCCGCTGTCGACGCTGGAGCTCAAGGAGCTCGACGAGTTCCTGCTTGCGCAAGCGATGGAGCACGACTCGCCCACGCTGCTGTACGGCCGAGCAGAAGATGCGCGACGCGCTGACCGAGCGCGGGAAGTCCGGAGAGGACCGCCAGGCCCTGCTCGACGAACTCCTGGACATCATCTTCGACCTGGGGCTCGACGACGAGCGGATCGGCGGGTTGATCCGGGGCGAGCGGATCGGGTGGCCCCGCCTACGGTCAGCACGGGAGCAGACCGCGCCTCGGCTGCCGCGCGACCACGGGCACCTGGCTGCCCTGGATGGCTCTTACGGGTATCTGCGGCAGTTCACTCCGCAGGTCCTGGCCGCTGTCCGGTTCGCCGGCGGGACCGCGGCGGCCGGACTGCTGGAGGCGGTGGAGATCCTTCGGGAGCTCAACGCCACCGGCGCCCGGCGCGTCCCTGACAAGGCGCCGGATAGGTTCGTGCCCACGCGGTGGCGCGGCTACCTCGACACCGCGCGCAAGTCCGGAAATACCAGTGCCTACCGGCACTACTGGGAGCTGTGCACACTGCTCGGGTTACGCGACGGACTGCGCACCGGCGATGTGTACGTGCCCGGCTCGCGGCGCTACTCCGACCCCGCCACCTACCTGCTGACCTCGGACAAGTGGTCGGCGCAGCGCGTGGAGTTCTGCCAGCTCGTGGGCAAATCCGCCGACCCCGCCCGCGCCCTGGCCGCAGCCGAGGACGAGCTCGGTGAGGCACTCGGCGAGCTGGAGGAAGTCCTGGCCGCCGGTGACGGCCCGGTGCGCCTGGACGATGGCGGCGACCTGGTGATTTCCCCTCTGGCAGTGATGATGTTCGTGGTGACGCCGTCTGGCGGGTCTGACCCACCCTCTGACAGTGAGAACATCAACTTCTTCGGCGCCATCGAGGTCGACATCGAAGGCGAGCTCGCGCAGCTCGGCCCGACCGGGTACCGGCCGCTGCGCGTGCGCGACACGCTGTTCTGACCGATGAGAAGGTCAGCGGGCGGTACTTGTACTTACCCTGTTCGAGCGCGAGCCCAGCACACTTGTCGGGTCCTGGCACATCGCGAACTCGTCGCCGGTCATGGGGTCCTTCAAGGGATCCGCGCAGTCGCGTCGCTCATAACCGCACCATAGTTCCGGCCCTTCAGGTGAGATAGCCGAGCTGTTAGAGGTGCTGCGCCTGAACGTCGAGGACCTCGACCGCGCCAACCGCCGCGCCCGCACGATCCGCAAGGGCGGCAAGGAAGACGACCTGCTCTACGACATCCGCACCGCCCGGATGCTCGGCCAGCTCCTCGTCCGCCGACGCACCGGGCCGGTGTTCCTGTCCACCCGCCGAGTGCCCGAGGACGGCACCGCGCGCCCCGGAGAGTTCGACAAGGGCAGCCGGCGGTTCCGCATGACCTACCGCACCGCCGAACGACACCTCGGCACCGCGAGCAGCGGCTGGGACTTGCACGACCTACGCCATTCCCGGCTCACCCATGCCGGTGAGGACGGCGCCACCGAGGCCGACCTGATGAACCTCTCCGGCCACGAGGACCGCCGCACGCTTCAGCGGTACCTCAAGCTGTCCAAGGAAGGCACCCACCGACGGCTGGACGAGATCGACGCCCAACGCGGCACCTGGACACCCAGCGCGGAGGAACTCGCCGCCCGCATGACCACGCACTGATCAGAATCAGTGCAGGTCAGGCATATCCGCCCGAAATTTCCTGAGAACTACGGGAACCCCCTGATGCCCCGCGCCGGAGGTTTCCGCTGGTCACTCCGGCCGTGCGCGTTTCGGGGTGCTATCGCGCCCCGAAGCACTCACGGCCCCGGACCTGCCGGAACGCCACCTCCGGAGCAGCGCCTCGACCGGTATGACGAGGGGTGGGAACGCGGGTAGCATCGCGGTATGAAGGTGAGTGTGAGCCTGACCGACGAAGACGTCAGCTTCGTCGACGAGTACGCCCAGCAGATCGGCGCGCCCTCCCGCTCGGCGGTGATCCACCAGGCGATCACCCTGCTGCGCAGCGCCGATCTGGAAGACGCCTACGCCAGTGCCTGGGAGGAGTGGGACGCCGGCGACGACGCGCCGCTGTGGGACGCGACGGCCGCCGACGGGATCGCCGATGCGGCGCGGTGACCTCTACTGGGTCGACTTCGAACCGATCCGCGGCTCGGAGGCCAACAAGACCCGGCCCGCAGTCGTGATCAGCAACGACGCCGCGAACCGCAGCGCCCAGCGCGCGGGCCGCGGGGTGATCACCGTAGTGCCGGTGACCTCCAACGCCGACCGGGTCCACCCGTTCCAGGTGCTCCTGCGGGCCGACGAATGCGGCCTGCCCAAGGACTCGAAGGCCCAGGCCGAGCAGATCCGGGCGGTGGCGGTGAACCGCCTCGGCAACCGGATCGGAACGCTACCGCCCAAGACCCTCGAGAAGCTCGACAACGCCCTCCGCCTGCACCTGCGGCTCTGACTCGTCCGGCGCGGGTAGCGGGCCGCCTCGACTCCGGGATCCGCCGGTGACGGAGGCTCAGACCAGTGCCGGCAGGCCGACCGCGGCGTCCACGGCGATCGCCACGAACAGCAGCGCCAGGTACGAGTTCGACAGGTGGAACAGCTTCATCGGGTTGTAGGCCCGGCCGTTGCGCACCGCCGCGTGCATGCGCTGCGCGACGATCAGGAACGCCGCCCCGGCGAGCACCGCGAACGCCACGTACACCCAGCTCGTCACCGGCACCAGCAGCAGCGTGCAGCCCACCGTCGCCCAGCTGTAGGCCAGGATCCGCGCGGACACCTGCCGCGTGGTGGCGACCACCGGCAGCATCGGCACCCCGGCTCGCGCGTAGTCGTCCTTGTACTTCATCGCCAGCGACCAGAAGTGCGGCGGCGTCCACAGGAACACCACGCCGAACATCACCAGCGCCGGCCACTCCACCGTGCCGGTGACGGCGGCCCAGCCGACCACCACGGGCATGCAGCCTGCCGCGCCGCCCCACACGATGTTCTGCGAGGTCCGGCGCTTGAGCACCAGCGTGTAGACGAAGACGTAGAACAGCAGCGCGGCCGTGGCCAGGATCGCCGACAGCAGGTTCGCGCCCAGCCACAGCACGGCGAAGGACACCAGGCCCAGCACGATGCCGAAGATCAGGGCGTTGCGGCGCGGCACCTCGTAGCGCACCAGCGGGCGCTTCTTGGTCCGGTTCATCACCGCGTCGATGTCGGAGTCCGCCACGCAGTTGAGGGCGTTCGCGGCCCCGGCCGACATGGCGCCGCCGAGCAGCGTCACGGCCACCAGCCACAGCGACGGGATGCCGCGCTGCGCGAGGAACATCGCGGGGATCGTGGTGACCAGCAGCAGTTCGATGACGCGCGGCTTGGTCAACGCCACGTAGGCCGCCAGCACGCTGCGCCGGCGACCGGCGGGCGGGGCGGATTCGGGCGCGGCCGAGGAAGGGATGGCTGTCATGAGGCGCGCGATTCCTCCGATTTCGCGGGGCTCTGCTGCCCGACGATCGGCTTGCCCGCCATCCGCCGCTCGTGCCAGTGCGTCATCTTGCGCTCGGCGACGAACGCGCCGAACGGGATCGTGCCGGCCAGCAGCACCAGCAGCATCCGGCCGATCGGCGCGCGCAGCTGGGTAGTGGCGACCACGGCGACGAGCAGGTAGACCATGTACAGCCAGCCGTGCGCCACGCCGATGCGGAAGGTCCACGTCTCGCCGAGCTGCTGGGTAGCGGAACCCTCCGCCCACAGACCGGCGTAATGGCCGTACTTGAGCACCATCGACGCGCAGAGAAGGATCAACAGCACCGCGGTGACGTACGCCATGATCCGGTAGAACGCCAGCACACCAGGCTTCACGCCAATCCCTCAATCCCGCCTCGTGCTTGGAAAGACCGGTGTCAATAGACCGTACGCCACACGTCAGGAGGACCTGCGCCGGACCTGGTGCAAGAGTGGCGGCGCCCACCTTTGACCTGTTCTCGTGGTCATTCCAATACACCACGGCGGGGCTGTCCTCCCGAGACGACATCTGAGAACCCGCGGCGGTGCAAGCTGCGAGGGTGGGCTGAGCGGCTGCGCCGCTTGAAGCAAAACCGGCGACCGGTCAGATCATCCGGTACGCCTTGGCGATCAGCTCGAAGGAATGCAGCTTGGTTTCCCGGTCCGGGACGTTGGCGGTCAGCATCAGCTCGTCGGCGCCGGTGCGTTCGCGCAGCTCGTCGAGCCCGGCCCGGACGGTGTCCGGCGCGCCGTGCACGGCGTCGGCCAGCCAGCTGTCGAGGAAGCTCCGCTCCAGCTCCGAGTACTGGTACTCGCGGGCTTCCTGGCGGGACGGCTGCTTGCCGGGCATGCCGCGACGCAGCCGCAGCATGCTCAGCGCGACCGGGCGGATGATGTCCAGCGCCTCCTCGTCGGTGTCGGCGGCGACGGCCTGCACGCCGATCAGCGCGTACGGCTCGGCCAGCACCTCCGAGGGCCGGAACGACTGCCGGTAGAGCTCCAGCGCCGGCAGCGTGTTCTGGGCGCTGAAGTGGTGCGCGAAGGCGAACGGCAGGCCGAGCTCGCCGGCCAGCTGCGCGCTGAACCCGCTGGAACCGAGCAGCCAGACCGGCGGCGTGGGGCCGTGCGGCACGGACTGGATCGCGGCGTAGGGGTGGTCGACCGGGAAGTCGTCGCCGAGGAAGGCGATCAGTTCGCCGAGCTGCTGCGGGAAGTCGTCGGCGGACAGCGGCCCGGTGGTGCGCCGCAGGGCGCGGGCGGTGGCCTGGTCGGTGCCGGGCGCGCGGCCGATGCCGAGGTCGATGCGGCCGGGGTGCAGCGCCTGCAGGGTGCCGAACTGCTCGGCGACGACCAGCGGCGCGTGGTTGGGCAGCATCACGCCGCCGGAGCCCAGCCGCAGGCTGGTGGTGTGCGCGGCGAGGTGCGCGATCACCACGGCGGGCGCGGAGCTGGCGATGCCGGGCATGCCGTGGTGCTCGGCGACCCACAGCCGGTGGAACCCCCACTGCTCGACGCCGCGGGCCAGCTCGGTGGTGGTGCTCAAGGCATCCGCCGGGCTGTGCGCGACGCCGACCGGGGAGAGGTCGAGCACGGATAAGGGCACGGGCGAATCGCCGCGGGCGACGCCCCTGATCGGATCGTCCTGCGGGGAGGTCGCGCTGCCCTCGGCGCGCTCCGGCGTCACATCGGTCTCCATCGCCAAACCCAACCACCGGGCCATCGCCCTTGTTCCCCGGCCACGCCCGCTGTGCCCGCGATTACAACGCACCCACGCCGACGAAGGCTCCCAATTTTAGGCAAAATCGGAATCCACCCCGCCCCGGAAATCCTCCGCCGACGTCCGGGAGCTCCCGATTTTAGGCAAAATCGGGAATTCACGATCCCCTCGTTCCGAGCCGGGCGGCGGGCGGGTTCCCAATTTTAGGCAAAATCGGGAACCCGCCGCGGCCTCGCTTTCAGCCCGGGGTCAGCGCGTAGTCGCGAGTGGTTTCCGGCGCCGGGCGATGGGTGATGATCGAATCGCGGATCTCGCCCGCGCGGACCGCGCCGTTGGACAGCAACGACGATGTGAGGCCGTGGGTGTGCTCGGTGCCGCCCTGGAGGTAGATGCCGCCCTCCAGATCGGCGGTGGTGCGGATCCGGTAGTCGCGTTCCACCTGCAACCGGCCCTGGTCGTCGCGGGCGCAGTACCGGGCGGCGTCGCCGAGGATCCCGAACGGATCGCGCGGGCGGCACCCGGTCGCGTACACGAGCAGGTCGGACTCCAGCACCGTCCGCTCGCCCGAGGGCAGGAACTCGACGGTGACCGCCACGCCGTCCGAACGCGTCGAAACGTCGGTGACGCGGGAGGCGTTGAGGATCCGCAGCCGCTGCTCGCCGCGCACCTTCTCCTGGTACGCCCGCGAGTACAGCTCCTCGATGAGGTCGAGGTCGACCACCGAGTAGTTGGTGTTGCGGTGGTAGTTCATCAGGTCGCCGCGGACCTCCGGGGACGCCGCGTAGAAGTCGTCCACCGCCTGCGGGTCGAAGATCCGGTTGGCGAACGGGCTGTCGTCGGCGGGGCTGAACCCGTACCGGCTGAACACCGAGCACACCTCGGCGGCGGGGAACGTCCGGTGCAGGTATTCGGTCGCCTCGGCGGCGCTCTGCCCGGCACCGACGACGACGCAGCGCTGCGGCGCGTCGTCGAGCTCGCCGATGCGGTGCAGCAGATCCAAGTTGTGCCACACCCGGTCGCCGAGTTCCGCGCCCGCGGGCAGGTTCGCTTCGAGCCCCACCGCGAACACGACGTTGCGCGCCTGGTGCACCGTCGTCCGGCCGCCGTGGCGCACCGCCACCTCGAAGTGCTCTCCCCCGGGCCGGACCTCGACGACCTCGGAGTCGTAGCGCACGACGTCGTCGAGCCGGGTCGCGGCCCATTCCAGGTAGTCGTGGTATTCGACGCGGGTCGGGAACATCGTCTTGTGGTTGATGAAGTCGACCAGCCGCTGCTTGTCGTGCAGGTAGGAGAGGAACGAGAAGTCGCTGGCCGGATTGCGCATCGTGACCAGGTCCTTGAGGAACGACACCTGCATGGTGGTGCCCTCGATCAGCATTCCCTGGTGCCACCCGAACGCCGCCTGCCGTTCGAAGAACACGCCGTCGAGCCGGTCGGTCCCGGGCGCGGTGCGGTTGTGCTCCTCGATGGCGATGGCCAGCGCCAGGTTGGACGGTCCGAACCCGATTCCCAGCACGTCGTGGATTTTGTCGTCGACCGCAGACACGTCTTCCCCTCAGCTTCGCCGGCACCGTTTCGCGGGCACCCGGATCTACCGGCGAAATCCGCTGGATCGCGCCGGGGCCCGGACCGGGTCGTCAGTCCCGGTCGTGGTTGTGCTTGTCGTGGTATTCCGTTTCGGCCATGCCGTACTTCCAGTAACCGATGGCGAGGACGGAGTGCGCGTCCATGCCGCGGTCCGCGCGCAGGTGTCGCCGGATGCCGCGGACGATTCCGGATTCTCCCGCGACCCACGCCGAAACGTCCACGTCCGACGGCACTTCCAGCTCTTGCACGGCATCGATCAACCGCCGCGAACGGCCGGCCGTCACGCCTTCCCTGGGCAGCCAGGTCCACCGCATGTCCAGCGGCGTCTCGACGTGCTGCTGGCCGGTGGAGTCGCCGACTTCGACGAACACCTGGCCGCGCGCGGTGGGCGGCAGGTTCTCGACGATCGCGGAGATCGCGGGCAGCGCGGTCTCGTCGCCGGCCAGCAGGTACCAGTCGGCGGACCGGCAGGTCTTGCCGCCCGGCCCCATCACGCCGAGCCGGTCGCCGGGGCGGGCCTGCCGAGCCCAGTTGGAGGCCACGCCGTGCTCGCCGTGCAGCACGAAGTCGATGTCGAGCTCGCCGCTGGCCTCGTCGTAGCGGCGCACGGTGTAGGTGCGCATGGTCGGCCGCTCGTGCTGCTCCGGCCACCGGTAGCGGCCGGTGTCCTCGTCGATCACGGGCAGCACCGGGCGCTGCTGCCCCTGCTGCGGAACGAAGACCTTGATGTTCGGACCGGTGTGCTCGTCCAGGAATCCCGAGAGCTCCGCCCCGCCCAGGGTGACCCGCCGCATCGACGGGCTGAGTTCAGCCGTGCGCAGCACTTGCAGGTCGCGTGCCGGTGGCCGCTTGCGCCGGAGTCGATCCGCGGTACCCATCGGTCATGCATTCCTTCCCGCCGCCCGTGATCATGTCAGTTAAGGCTAACCTAACCATAGACGCCGGTCGTTGTCTTCCCCGCGGTGGCTCAGATCTCTACCGCCGCGCGGCGACGAGTTTCCGGCCCTGCTGCGCGGAATCCTCGATGCGCACCGCGAGGATCACGCCCACCAGCGCGAATCCGGCCGATACGAGCATCGCCAGGTGGTAGCCGCCGAGCCCGTCGGTGCCGGCGGCGGCCAGCACGGACGCGGTGATCGCCACGCCCAGCGCGGATCCGACCTGGCGCTGGACGTTGAACAGCGTCGAGGCCCCGCCGGTCGCGGACTTGTCGATCGTCGCGAAGGCGACGACCTGCAACTCGGCGGAAGCCGCGCCGACGAAGAAACCCGAAGCCAGCTGGACGGTCGCGGCGAGCCAGGCATCGCCGGGGCCGATCGCGTTCATCAGCGCGAATGACGCCGCGGCGCCGAGCATCGAGGCCGCGATCAGCCGCCGCGGCCCGAACCTGCGGTGCGCCCAGCCGACCAGCTGCGAGGCGATCATCAGCCCGATCGCCTTCGGCAGCGTCACCAGCCCGGTCTCCCACGCCGACGCGCCCAGCCCCGACTGGTACATCAGTGTGAACCCGTAGAGCGTGCCGAGGAATCCGGCGACGCAGGTGAACAGGATCAGGCTGCCGCGCCGGAACGACGCGTCGGCGAACAGCCTCAGGTCGAGCATCGGTTGCTCCGCCCGCAACTGCGTCCGGACCAGCACCGCGAGGCAGCCGATCCCGGCCAGCCCGCAGGCCCAGAAGTGCGGCGAGGCGGGACCGGTCTGCGACACCGCCTCCAGCGCGAACATGACCAGCCCCAGGCCCGGTGCGGCCAGGGCGAATCCGAGCCCGTCGAAGCGCTTCCCGGGCACCTCCACGTGCTCCGCCAGGAACCACGCGCCGAACAGCAGGGCCAGCAGCCCGACCGGCAGGTTCACGTAGAAGCCCCAGCGCCAGGTGAGGTGCTCGACGAAGAAGCCGCCCAGCACCGGGCCGAGCGCGGGGGCCACCGCCGTCGGCAGCAGCAGCACGCGGGACAGCCGGATCCGCTCGTGCGGCGGATAGGCCCGGAACAGCATGGTCAGCGCCACCGGGCTCATCACCCCGCCGCCGGCGCCCTGCAGCACCCGCGCGAGGGTCAGCTGCGTCAGGTCGGTGGCCAGCCCGCAGAGCGCCGACGCGACGACGAACGCCCCGAAAGCGCCTAGGAAAACCCGTTTCGTGCCGAAGCGATCGCCGAGCCAGCCGGAGACCGGGATGCACGCCGCCAGGCTGACCAGGTAGCCGACGTTGATCGCCGAGGTCGCGGACGGCGGGACGGCGAACTCGGCGCCGATCGCGGGCAGCGCCACGTTGACGATCGTGGCGTCCATGCCGTTCATGAACATCGCCGCCACGTAGCAGACGCACACCGCGACCTGCGGGCGAACGCCGCGCAGCACCGTCGCCATCAGCGCGCGGGCCGCATGTCGGTCCAGTTCACCTCGATGTGGTCGACGCAGGACTCCCGGTCGGCGGGGCCGTGCGCGACGCTCCATCCGGCGGGCACGTCGATCGCGGCGGGCCACAGCGAGTACTGGTCCTGATCGTTGATCAGCGCGTAGTACTCCGCGTCGGGGGCGTCGAACGGGTTGGTCATGTTCGTGCTCCTTGCAATGTTCACCCGAAACCCACCGCGCCCCCGGTTCGGCGGGGGCGCGATTTCGGCACGGCCGCGATCACGTGGTGACCTCGGTCAGGGCTCGGTCGACGATCGCCGCGATCTCCGCGAGCGGTTCGCGTTGCGTCATGTCCTTGTGCTCGCAGGCGATGTCGTGGTCGTGCACCGTGCCATCGACGTACGGCTGCCACATCTGCGCGGTCAGCGCGGCCTTGGCCGGGTTCACCGTGGCGGTGAAGAACAGCACGTCGCCGCGGAACTTGTCGTGGTCGGCGCGGTTCTCCAGCACCGCGCAGTTGGCGAAGTTGTCGATGATCGCGGTGATGCTGTGCTCTTCGAGGTTGGCCAGCGCGCTGCCCTCGGCCGACAGGATGGTCATCACGTCGGCCCTGGTCAGCGGCCCTTCGCCCAGTTCGGACAGGTCGTAGCCGGACATGTAGAGCAGCGCCATCAGCGCTTCTTCCTCGGTGGGCAGCTCGTCCCACACGTCCTTCGGGTACGAGTCGAGCATGCACAGGAACCGCACCTCTTCGCCCTGTTCCTGCAGCTGGGTGCTCATCTCGTGCGCCACGACGCCGCCGAAGGACCAGCCGAGGAAGTGGTACGGCCCGTACGGCTGCACCTCCCGGATGTGCTCCAGGTACTCGGCGGCCATCTCCCGCAGGCTCGCCGCGACGGGCTTCGGTTCGGCGAGCCCGCGCGACTGGACGCCGTAGATCGGCCGATCGGCGTCGATGTGCTTGAGCAGCCCGGAGAACGGCCAGGCCAGCCCGGCCGCCGGGTGCACGCAGAACAGCGGTTCCTTGCCGCCCTCGGTACGCAGCGGCAGCAGGATCTCCAGCGCGTCGCGCGATCCCCCGCTGTGCAGCCGCTCCGCGAGACCGGCCACGGTCGGCGCGGCGAAGAGGCTGCCGACGTTGACGCGCAAGCCCAGCGCGTCGCGGATGCGGCCGATCAGCTTGGCGGCCAGCAGCGAATGCCCGCCGAGGTCGAAGAAGCCGTCCTCGACGCCGACCCGCGGCAACCCGAGCACCTCGGCGAACAACCCGCAGAGGATTTCCTCGGTCGGGTTTCGCGGCATCTCGTTGCCGACGGATTCGCCGAGGTCCGGCGCGGGCAGCGCGCGGCGGTCGAGTTTCCCGTTGGGCAGCAACGGCAACGCGGCGACGAACACCACCGCCGCGGGCACCATGTAGTCCGGCAGCGACGCCGCCACGTGCCGCCGCAGCTCGGCCGGGTCGCCGCCACCGACGACGTAGGCGACGAGTCGCTTGTCGCCCGGGACATCTTCCCGGACCACGGCCGCGACCTGCGCGACATCGGGATGCCTGGCCAGCACCGCCTCGACCTCGCCGAGCTCGATGCGGAACCCGCGGATCTTCACCTGGTCGTCCGCGCGCCCGGCGAAGTCCAGCACTCCGTCGGCCCGCCAGCGCACCAGGTCACCGGTGCGGTACATGCGGGAACCGGACGGCCCGAACGGGTCGGCGACGAACCGCCCGGCGGTCAGGCCCGGCCGGTCGAGGTAGCCGCGCGCCAAGCCGTGCCCGGCGACGTAGAGCTCGCCGACCACGCCGGGCGGCGTGGGCTGGAGCGCCTCGTCCAGCACGTAGAGCCGCGCTCCCGGGTCGGGCACGCCGATCGGCACCGTGCTGCCGACGGCATCGGGATCGCAGTCCCACAGCGTCGCGTTGACGGTGGCCTCGGTCGGCCCGTAGCAGTTGAGCATCCGCCGGTCCCGCGCCCACCTCAGCACCAGCTCGGACGGCACGTTCTCGGCCCCGCACAACAGGGTTGCGTTCGGCGGCAGCTCGGTGTCGGCCGGGAACATGCCCATCATCGACGGCCCGATCGCCAGGTGCGTGACGCGGTGCCGGCGCGCGTACTCCGCGAGCGGCTCGCCGGGCACCCGCCGGTCGGAGGGCACCACGACGAGGGTGCCGCCGCCGAGCAATCCCATGCAGATCTCCCAGAACGCCACGTCGAAGCTCGGCGAGGCGAACTGCAGCACCCGGCTGTCGGCGGTGATGCCGACCCGGTGGCGCTGGGTGGCGAGCAGCTTGGCGATGCCGCGGTGCGGCACGACGACGCCCTTCGGGGTGCCGGTGGAGCCGGAGGTGTAGATGACGTACGCCGCGTCGTCCAGCCCCGGCCTATCCGGCTCGACCGCCCCGGAAGGAGAATCTTTGCAGCTCAGCAAGGTTGTTGGCAGGTCGGCGCGGAGATCGTCGGTGAGCACCAGGCGCGGCTTCGCGTCCTCGACCATGTGCCGCAGCCGTTCCGCCGGGTACTCCGGGTCGAGCGCCAGGTACGCCGCGCCGGCCGTCATCACCGCGAGCAGGCCGATGATCAGCTCGGGCGAGCGGGGCAGCAGCACGCCGACGATGTCGCCCGGGCCGACGCCGTGCTCGGCCAGCAGCCGCGCCTGCTCGGTCACCCGCCGGTCGAGCTCGCGGTAGCTGAGCTCCACGTCTTCGAAGATCAGCGCGGGCTTGTCCGGCTCCCGCGCGACGTTCTCGGCGAACAGCTCCGGGAAGGTCCCGGCCGCGGCCACGTCGGCGGTGGCGTCGCCCCAGGCCAGCACCTCCTGCCGGGCCGCATCGCCCAGGACGTCCAGGCGCCCGATCGGCGCCGCCGGGTCGTCGACGGCGGCCGCGAGCAGCCGGACGAACCGCGCGGCCAGGTCTTCGACGGTGCGCTCGGTGAACAGGTCGGTGCTGTACTGCACGAGCCCGTCTGCGCCGCCGTCGGCGCGTTCGCTGAGGCTGACCGCCAGGTCGAACTTGGCCGCCCCGGCGGGCACGATGTCCACAGTGGTCTCGAGCCCGGGCAGGTCCGCCGCGACGGCCTCGGCCGCGCCCCAGTACGCGAGCATCACCTGGAACAGCGGGTGCCGGGACAGCGAACGAGCCGGGTTGAGCGCCTCGGCGAGCCGCTCGAACGGCAGCTCCGCGTTGTCGAACGCGGCCAGGTCGACCTGCCGCACCCGGTCGACCAGCTCGGCGAAGCTCGGCTCCCCGGAGGTGTCGGTGCGCAGCACGAGGCTGTTGACGAAGAACCCGACCAGGTCGTCGAGCGAATCGTCGCCGCGACCGGCCACCGGCGACCCGATCGGGATGTCGGTGCCGGCACCGTGCCTGGTCAGCAGCGCCGCCAGCCCGGCCTGCAGCACCATGAACACGCTGGCCCGGTGTTCGCCCGCGAGCCGCCGAAGCCGTTGGTGCAGGGCGGGATCCAGCTCGAACCGCACCGTCTCGCCCCGGTGGCTGGACACGGCCGGGCGCGGGAAGTCGGTGGGCAGCTCCAGCTGGTCCGGGAGATCGGCGAGGGCCTGCCGCCAGAACGCCAGCTGCCGACCCGCGAGCCCGTCCGGGTCGTCCTCGTCCCCGAGCAGTTCCCGCTGCCAGAGCGTGTAATCCACGTACTGCACGGGAAGATCCGGCCATTCCGGGGCCGTGCCCGCCGCCCGCGCGGCGTAGGCGGTCGACAGGTCGCGCACCAGCGGTCGAGTGGACCACTCGTCGCCGGCCACGTGGTGCAGCAGCACGAGCAACAGGTGCTCGCCGCGATCCTGAGCCGATTCGGACGCCATGAACAGCACGGTCCGGATCGGCGGTTCCTCGGCAAGGTCGAACCCCTGCCGAACCGCGGCTTCGAGCTCGTCGTCAACACCGATCGAGAGCCGGGAATCACCGGCGGCCGGAACGCGGACCACCGTCAACTCGGGCACGGTGTCGAGCACCTGCTGGCGCGGCTCGCCGAGCTCGTCCGGGAAGATCGTGCGCAGGCTCTCGTGCCGACGCACGACGTCGCCGATGGCCGCGCGCAGCGCCGCCACGTCCAGGTCGCCGGACATCCTCAGCACCAGCGGCATGTTGTAGGTGGCGCTGCTGCCTTCCAACCGGTTCAGGAACCACAAGCGCTGCTGCGCGAACGAAAGCGGGATCCGATCCGGCCGCTGCACCGGGCGCAGCGCGGGCCGCCGCGCACCCGTTTCGAGCTGCGCGGCAAGGCCCGCGACGGTCGGGTGGTCGAAGAGGCTGCGGATGGTCAGCTCCGCACCCAGCTCGGTGCGCACCCGCGCCAGCAACCGCGCGGCCAGCAGGGAATGCCCGCCCAGCTCGAAGAACCCGTCGTCGATGCCGACCTCGCGGACACCGAGCACCTCGGCGAACAACCGGCACAGCGTCGCCTCGACGGCGTTGCGCGGTTCCCGGCCACCGGCATCACCGCCGAAGTCCGGCGCGGGCAACGCCCGGATGTCCAGCTTCCCGTTGGCCGTCAACGGGATCTCGGCCACCGGCACGAAGGCCGACGGCACCATGTAGCCCGGCAGCCGCTCCGCCAGGTGCCCGCGCAGCTCGCTCGCCGCGGCCGCGCCGACCACGTAGCCGACCAGCCGCTGATCGCCCGGCTGCTCCTCGCGCACCACGACGGCGGCCTGCCGCACCGCCGGGTGCGCGAGCAGCTGTGCCTCGATCTCGCCGAGCTCGATGCGGAACCCGCGGACCTTGACCTGCTGGTCGGCGCGGCCGACGAACTCGATGCCGCCGTCCGGCCGCCACCTGCCCAGGTCGCCGGAGCGGTACATGCGGGTGCCCGGCGCGCCGTGCGGGTCCGCGACGAACCGCTGCGCGGTCAGCCCGCGCCGCCCGAGGTAGCCGCGGGCCAGGCCTTCGCCGGCCACGTACAGCTCCCCGACCACACCCGGCGGCACCGGCTGCAGCAACCCGTCGAGCAGGTACACCCGCAGGTCCGGGATGCCGCGTCCGATCAGGCTGCCGTCGCGGCGGGCCACCGCCTCGCGGTCGAGCTCCAGGTAGGACACGTGCACGGTGGTCTCGGTGATCCCGTACATGTTGATCAGCTTCGGCGATGCCGGCCGCCGGGCGTACCAGTCGTCCAATCTGGACAGTTCCAGCGCCTCGCCGCCGAAGATCACGTACCGCAGCGCCAGCTCGGTGCCCGGGTTCTCCCGGTCGGCCTGGCTGAGCTGGTAGAACGCCGAAGGCGTCTGGTTGAGCACGGTCACGCGTTCGCGGGCGAGCAGCCGCAGGAACTCCTGCGGCGACCGGCTGACCTCGTGCGGGACCACCACGAGCCGCCCGCCGTGCAGCAGCGCGCCCCATAGCTCCCAGACGGAGAAGTCGAAGGCGTAGGAGTGGAACAGCGTCCAGACGTCGTCGGTGCCGAAGGAGAACCACGGGTCGGTGGCGCCGAAGAGCCGGACCACGTTGTGGTGCGGGATCGCCACGCCCTTGGGCCGCCCGGTCGATCCGGAGGTGTAGATCACGTAGGCGGCGTGCTCGGCGGTCAGCGGCCCGCGCTCGCCCGACTTCGGGTCGCGCTGCGAATGCCGCGCGATCTCGGCGATCTCGCCCGGGTCGTCCAGCAGGATGCGGGTGGTGCCCGTCGGCAGCCGCGCCGCGTGCTCGGCATCGCTGATCAGCACGGTCGGCTGCGCGTCGTCGACGATGTAGCGGATCCGCTCGGCCGGGTGCCCCGGGTCCAGCGGCAGGTACGCGGCACCGGCCTTCAGCACCGCGAGCAGCGCCACGACCAGCTCGGCGGAGCGTGGCAGCGCCAGCGCGACCAGCTGTTCCGGCCCGACGCCGTGGTCGATGAGGTGGTGCGCGAGCTGGTTGGCCTGCGCGTCGAGCTCGGCGTAGCCGAGGCGCTGATCGCCGAAGGTGACCGCGACCGCGTCCGGTGTGCGCATCGCCTGCTCCTCGAACAGCTGCGGCAGCGTCGCCGCGGGCTGCTCCCGGATGCCCGGGATCGGCGCGTTCCACTCGTCGAGGATCCGGTCGCGCTCCTGCGGCGAGAGCAGGTCGATCCGGCCGACCCGGGTGTCGCCGTCGCAGTCCGCGAATGCCTGCAGGAAGCGCAGGAACCGTTCCCGGTGCGCGGTGAGCTCCGGCTCGCCGTAGCGATCCGGGTTGGCGTCGAACTCGAACCGCAGCTCGTCGTCGCCGGTCGGGTAAGCCGCGACGGTCAGGTCGTCGACCGGCCCGGCCGCGAGGTTGTGCACGGTCGCCGGGCTGCCGTCGAAGGCCAGCTCGTAGTCGAAGGACTTGATGTTGATCAGCGGCCCGAACAGCGGCCGGTCCGAGCCCAGCAGCCCGAGGTCCCGGCGCAGGTCTTCGCCGCGGTATCGCTGGTGCTTGTGCACCTCGCGCATGGCCCTGCCGACCTGCGAGATCAGCTCGGCGCGCGTGGTGTCCGGGGCGATCCGCAGCCGCAGCGGCAGCACGTTGACGACCATGCCGGGCACCCGCAGCAACCCCGCCGACCCGAGCCGCCCCATCACCGGCAGCCCGAGCACCACGTCCGCGGCCCCGGTCATCCGGTGCAGGTAGGCGCCGAAGGCGGCGATGAGCGCGTGCGTCCCGGTCGCGCGGCTCTCGCTCCCGGCGAGCGCCAGCGCGCGCCCCGCCGCAGAGGTTCCGGTCTGCCGGCGGAAGGAGTGCGCGACGGGGCTCGAATCCCCGGCCAGCGACACGACGTCCGGGTGGTCGGCGAACTGCTCCCGCCAGAACTCCGCGTCGGCGGCGAACTTCGGCGACTCCCGGTAGTCCCGTTCCGCGGCAGGCAGCGAGCTCAGCGGGCCGAACGGCGACGGCCCGGCGTCCGGTGCGTTGTACAGCTCGGCGACCCGCCGGAGCAGCAGGGAGAAGCCGTACCCGTCGATGGCCACGTGGTGGATCCGCTGGTACCACCACCAGCGCTCGTCGCCGAGCTTGAGCAGCGCCGCGGTCCACAGCCGGCCGCCGTCGGCCCGCGATCGCGTCAGGTCGACGGGTTCCCACAGGTCGGCGCGCATCCAGGCGAGCGCGTGCGCGTCGGGATCGGCGGCGTTCGAGCAGTCGACCACCGGGAGCTCGAAGTCGTCGGGCTCGTCGACGACCTGCCGCGGCTCGCCTGCGGAGTCGACCACCCGCAGCCGCAGCGTCTCCGCCTCGGCGACCACCCGGCGCAGCGCCGACGCGAACCGGGCCGGGTCCACGGGCCCGTGGACCTCGACGTACTCGGCGGTGTTGAAGATCGGGTTGGCTCGATCCAGCTGCTGCGCGAACCAGATCCCAGCCTGCGCGGTGGACAATGGCAGTTGCTCGTCAGCACGGCCCGGCATCGCTCTCCCCACGATCAACAAAACAGGCAAGGCTTACCTTAATTCCCAGCCGTTTCGCGGTACAGCCGCCAGGAGCATCGACCGACGTGGGACTACTCACCCGACGCGGGTCGCGCGAACACCATCAGGGCCGAGTTCTTGTTCGGCAGGCCCACCTCCGCGGCCCGGTCGAAGCCGGCCTTGCCGAACGCGCCCACCGAGGCTCCATTGTGGACGTTGGGCTCGGCGACGACCCGCCCGCATTCCCGGTCGGCGGCCAGCAACCCCTCGGCCACCGCACGCAACAGCGCCGACCCTACGCCGCGCCCGATCGCATCCGGCTCGCCGATCGCGATGTGCACACCGAGGTCGTGCGGCTCGTACGAGTAGCAGCGCGCCAGCTTGTCGCGCTGCACCCGATACAGCTCGACGTATCCGACATCACGCCCGTCCAGCCCGACGATGCACGGCACCGAATGCTGACCGGCCAGCTGACCGGCCAGCTCGTCCCGCCACTGCGCCACCGGCCACGCCTGGTCCCAGTTGACCGCGACGTGCCCGTTGTTCATCCAGCGGTGCACCAGCTCGACGTCCGGCCCGCCGTCCGCGCCCTCGACCCGGACCGGCCGCAGCGACCAGCCCGCGCCCAGCTCCGGGATCGGCACGCCGGGAACGTTCGGAACCTCCGACCGCAGCGGGTTCCGCACCTCGAACGGCACGCCCTGCACCCGGATCTCCCCCGACTCCGCGCGATACCGCAGCCTGGAACCGTTGAGCGCGGCGAGATCGGTCAGCGTCGGGCTGGTCAACCAGTGCCCGACCAGCCATTCCACGTCCGGATACGCCTCGGCGACGGCCCGCAGCCGATCGGCGAGCGCGGCGAGCAGGTCCGCCTCGTGCACGACACCGCGCCGCCCCAGCAACCCGATGACCGCCAACGCGCCACGCGTCAGCAGCGCCGCGGTCGCACCGGTGGCGTCGCCGGGCTCCCAGCCGCGAACCGCGGGCAGCAACCGGCCCTCGACGTGCGAGGACAACCAGCGCTGCGCCTCCGCGGCATCCGAAACCGAGCGGGCCACGGCGACCAGGTCCTCAGGCAGCGCCAGCGGATCGACCGCGCGGCGCGGCAAGGCGTCCACCATCCAGTCCAGCAGCGAGCCCGAGCCGGCGGCGTTGATCGGCGCGTCGGGCAGCGCCCGGGCGCGCGCGTCGGCGGAGCACGCGGCCGCGAGCAATGCCGGCTCGGCCACCTCGACCGGCCCGTCCGTCGCGTCCAGCACCTGGATCGGACCGAAGCCGTGCGCGCCGGTCGGCGAGTCGTAGACGACGTCCGTGCGCAGGCGCAGCGATCCGACGGTCAACCGCAGCGGCCCTTCGGCGACCGGGGTGTGCGTCTCGGCCAGCCACCGCCGCAGCAGCACCGAGGTCCGCTGGTGCGGCTGCCCGGCAAGGTCGACTCCAGTCGTCACGCAACGCTCCCTAAGCACAGCAATCCGTTCCGTTCTGTGAGCGAAGCCTAACCTGACTACCCGATCTCGTGACCGTGCCTCACCCGACTGACGCATCCCGGCGCGCGGCTGGCCCGGACTCGTCGCCGAACGTGCGAAATGAGCACAGTGGACGAATCCGTGTCACGATCCCTGAGGGTGCGATGGGGTTTTGATCGTCTGATCATCTGTACCTGATCCGGTGATGATCGTTGTTTTCCGCTGGGCGAGCACCCACCATCGCCCCTACTCTCCGAGCTATCGAATCGGCCGCACCGTCCGGAGAGGAGTTCACCAATGGAAGACGCCGACTCTGTCGTGCCCCTCCGGCCGGGATTCGACATCCAGGTCCGAGGCTTCAACCGCCACCAGGTCATCGAGCACCTGGAACTGCTGGAGGACCAGCTGCGACTGGTCACCATCGACCGGAACGAAGCGGCACAGCTCAACTCCGACCTCCGGCAGCTCTGCGACGACACCCGCCGCGGCCTCGACGCCGCCGAGGAGCGCCTCAAGCGCATCGAATCCTCCGACACCGGGCTGCCCGCCGCCTCCCAGCGCGTGCAGAACATGCTCTCGATCGCCGAAGAAGAGGTGCAGACCCTGCGCGATCGGGCGCGGCGGCAGGCCGAGATCATCCGCGGCACCGCGGAGACCGAGGCGCGCGAACTGATCGGCGAAGCCGAGCGAGCCGCGGGCGAGCTGCGCAACGAGTGCAGCGAGCTGGTCGCGGACGTCGAATCGAGGCGCGCGCGGCTGCACCGCGAGCACGACCAGAAGGCCAGCGATCTGCGCTCCCGGGAACACCGGCTGCGGCAGAACATCCGCAACGAGTACAAGCGGACCATGACGACGGCCCAGGCGGAGGCCGACACGCTGATCGCCGACACCCGTCGGCAGTGCGGCGAGTGGGACGCCGAAACCGAGCGGCTGCGGCTGGCTGCGATGGAGGAGATCCGCGTCAAGCAGCTCCGGCTGGAGGAATTGCGCACCTCGGTGCTGGCGGCGATGGACAACGCCCGCCGGCTGCTGGACGACTCCGCAGCCGACCTGCGCGGTCAGGACACGGCACCGAGCATCGCGGACGACGAGACCCGGCAGATCACGGAGGAAGTGCCGGTCGAGCAGGTCGAGCAGCAGCCGGTGCGCCTGCCCGAACAGCGCGAGGACGTGCAGACCTACACCATCCCCATCGAACGGGCGCACACCAACGGCGCCGCCCCGCACCCCGGACCCGCCCGGCAGAGCTGATCGGAGCACCTCGTGGAACTGCTCGTGCTGATGTTCGTCACCGGTTTCGCCTTGGCCACGCTGATCTTCTGGCCACTGCTGCAACGGGCGAACCGACGTCTCGCCGAGAGCGGTATCTCCGAAGCGACGATCGTGCCGAAGGGCAGGCACGCGCTGCGCACGCCGGACGCCCCGGCCAGGTCGGCCTCGCCGACGGTCATCCCCCGGCGGCCGAGCGCCGATCAGGCGGCACCGGCGGAGCCCGAGCCGAAGCCCGAGGAGCCCCAGCCGGTGCCGGTCGCGCCGCAGCAGCGCACGGCGGAGCCGGTGGAGATCCCAGAGCTGCCGACCGACCTGTTCGAGAAGCACTTCGAGGCCAAGTTCAACCGGTCCCGCCAGCGGCTGGCCCGGCTCCGCGACGAGATCGGCAAGGAATAGTGACGTTTTGCGTCATTTTGCGTAGCGGTGCAAGTGGCGGCCCCCCTGCGGGAGTTACAGACGCCGTCTCGACTGTGGGAGCCCCGACTTACGTATGACCAATACGCGGCATCGGGGACTGGCCTCGCCCAGTAGCCCAGAAGGCGGGCACAGTCTGAGAACCCGCGGCGGTGCAAGTTGCGAACGTGGCGAAGGAGAAAGCGGCTGACGCCGCTCGCTTGACGGCTGACTGCAGTCGAGCAGATGGAGCTACCGACCTAGCCGCCTGTTGTAGCGAGCGAATGTTAATACTCAGTCGTTCGTCCAGTCGACCGTCAGCTCGTCGCGCTGACCGAACCGCTCCAGGTGGCGGCCGATCACGTCCTGCACCCGGTCGAGCACCTCGGCGTTCTCCGCCTCGGCGCGCAGGGCGAGCGCGTCCGGCTCGCTCACCAGCAGGCAGCTGCCCGCGCCGCGATCCGCGGGCAGGGTGATGCGGATGCCTTCCGGTTCCTCGGACACCTCGCACTTCCGGCCTAGGTGCGAGGACAACTGCTTCGCGTAGCGGGACGGCTTGTCGGTGCCCACCTTCGCCTGCGATCGAATCGTCAAAACGCCTCCCAAGTTAAGTTAGCCCAACCTAATTAGTACCAGCGGCAGTGACCGGGTGCGAGATCTCACTCGCCCGGCCTTCGGGGCTTTTTCGTTGCTACGTTCGAAAGGGACTCGGCACCCGAAGGCTGGAGCCCACCGTTGACCAACCCGCCGACCATCTACCTGGTCGCCACCACCGGACATCCGAACTACGGGGACGAACTGATCGCCGCGGCCTGGCTGAAGCACCTGGCGCGCGTGGCCCCGGACAGCGAGATCTGGGTCGACTGCCCCAACCCCGGACCGAGCGAGGTGCTGCTCGGCCACCTGCACCCGCGAATCCGGTTCACCGACACGTTCTGGCGGCTGTGCTGGGAAGCCCCGGCCGACGGGCCGTGGGAGGTCGCGTCGTTCGTGCAGCACGCGATCGACAACCCGGGGCTGGCGCCGCGCTGGGTGGCGGGCATCGAACTGGCCGCCCGGGCCGACCTGGTGCACGTCATCGGCGGCGGGTTCGTCAACGGCATCTGGCCGCGCCACCTCGGCCTGCTCGCCGCCGCGGTGGCGGCGACCCGGCGGTCCGGCGGCCGGGCGGTGATGACCGGCCAGGGCTTCTGGCCGGTCGCGCCCGAAGCGGAGCCGCTGCTGCGCAACCTCGCCGCGCAGTTCGACGTCGTCGACGTGCGCGACGAGCCGTCGGTGGCGCTGGCCGGCGCCGCCTCGCACACCGGCGACGACATGTTCTTCGGCGTCGAACCCGGCCTGTACCGGGACGACGACCTGCGCGAGGTCGTGGTGTGCCTGCAGTCGGACCTGCTCGACGTGACGGTGCCCGCGCTGGCCGGATTCCTGCTGGACACGCTCGGCGCATGGGGCGTGCGGCCCGAGCAGGTCGGCATCGTGGAGGGCATCCCGCGGGTGGACCGCGAGGTCTTCGCGCTGGTCGAGCACGACCTGCCGGGCGCCCGGTTCTACCCGTTCGCCGAGATCATGGACGCCGGGCTGCCCGCGGCGGCCGGGCAGCGCTGGCTGTCCAGCCGGTTCCACCTGCACCTGATGGCCGCGGCGGCCGGGGCGCACGGCGTCGCGGTGTCGATCAACTCGGGCTACTACACCAACAAGCACCGGTCGCTGATCGACCGCGGTTCCGGCTGGACGCTCAGCGAGGGGCTGCGGATCCCGGCCATGCCGACCAGCGGCGGATTCGCCACCGACGTGCTGCGAGAGCTGAAGCAGGGCAAGGAAGAACTGGCGAAGTCGATCTACGGGCGCTGATCTGACCCCCGCGCGCCGGCGGCGTCTTCGCGCTGCCGGCGGCGGTCGGCGATGTAGAACGGCGCAGCCGCCAGCACGGGCACCAGCATGCCCGCCATGACGATCAGAAGAGAAGTGCCCACGGCCGACGAAACTCCGTCCACGGGTGGGGAGAACCCACGCTTTGCTCCTCGCCCGGACGGGCGTCTCGCACAGAGAATCGCTGCACCGCACGATACGTTAGCGGTGCAACATGTGCGCCCGGTCACATCGAGCCGGCGCGGATTCTTCCCACCCCGCAACGGGTTTCGCCCGTCGGCCTGCTGCCGCCCGGCCAGCCCGCACAACTTGCGCCGCTGCGCGGGCGAGCCGGGAAAATCCTCAGCCGAGGAAGCGCGCGGTCGGCCATTCCTCCTTGATCCAGGCGCTGTTCCAGAACAGCCACTCGTACTCGGTGGCCCGGGTGAACGCTTCGAGCATCCGCCGCCGGGTTTCCTCGTCCGCGGCTGCGGCGACCCGATCGGTGAGGTCGCGGGCGGTCAGCACTGCCGCGGCGAACTCGTCGTCGGCGTAGGTCTGGATCCACGCCCGGTACGGGTGCCCCTCAGCGCCGCCGGTGGTCTCCAGGATCGCGGTGCCGACGTGCTGGTACACCCAGAAGCACGGCAGGATCGCCGCCAGCAGCACCGGGTACGACTCGGTCAGCGCGTTCGCGCGCAGGAACGAGGTATAGGCCAGGCAGGACGGGGACGTGCCGATCCCGGCGATCTCGGTGTCGGTCAGGCCGAACTCGGCGACGTACCCGGCGTGCAACCGGCGCTCCTCGACCAGCGCGCCCTGCGAGGCGCCGGCGAGGAACGCGGCGTCCTCGGCGTTGTCCGCGCGCGTCGCGGCGGCGGCCAGCGCCTGCGCGAAACCGACCAGGTAGCGCGCGTCCTGCACGATGTAGAACGCGAAGCGGTCGCGGTCCAGGGTGCCGTCGGTCAGCGCGGCGTTGAACGGGTGCTCGACGATCGCCTGCTGCAGATCGGCGGTGTGCGCCCAGGCCTTGGCGCAGAAACCGTCGGCGGGCGGAGCGGGCAGCTTGCTCATCAGAACCTCTCGTAGCGGGTGGGAGCCCTTGCGCTCAGGGCTCTACAGGTGTTTGGGAAGTCGGTTCCGGCTCTTGTTCTTGAAGCGGCGAAGCGCTTGGCCCACCTACGAAGCTGGCACCACCGCGGGTTCTCAGGCCGTGCCCGCCCTTCTGGGCCACTGGGCGAGGACAGCCCGATACCGCGTATTGGAGGGGCTCCCACAGTCCAGGCGGCGGCCGCATCTCCCGCAGGGGGCGCTACTCGCACCGCCGCGCAGAACGAGCCTGGAAATCCCGAGAAGGTCACCACCAGTGGTGGAAGTGGTGGACCGGGCCGTGGCCGTGGCCCACGTCGAGCCGGTCGGAGGCGCGCAGGGCCTCCGTCAGGTACTCCTTGGCCTCGCGCACCGCTTCGAGCCAGTCGCCGCGCTGCGGACGCAGCGCCGCGATCGCGGCCGACAGCGTGCAGCCGGTGCCGTGGTCGTTGGTGGTCGCGACCCGCTCGCTGGAGAGGAACTCGGCGATCCCGTCGCCGTACAGCAGATCCACGCTGGTCCCGCCGTCGAGGTGACCGCCCTTGAGCAGCACCTGCTTCGCCCCCAGCCCGGCCAGCCGCTCGGCCTGCGCGGGCATGTCGGCGGGGTCGGTGAGCTCCGGCTCGCCCAGCAGGTCCGCGGCCTCCGGCAGGTTCGGGGTGATCAGGTCCACCCGCGGCAGCAGCTCCTCGCGCAGCGCGCCGACCGCCTCCGGGGCGAGCAGCCGGTCCCCGCTCTTGGCGACCATGACCGGATCCAGCACGACGTGCGGCGGCGCGTAGCGGTCGAGCGCCTCGACCACCGCGCGGATCACCTCGGCGTTGGCCAGCATGCCGATCTTGACCGCGTCCACCCGCACGTCGTCGAGCAGCGTGACCAGCTGCGCGGTGATGAACTCCGGCGGCACCTCGTGGACCTCGGAAACCCCGGTGGTGGTCTGCGCGACCAGCGCGGTGATCACGGACATGCCGTAGGCGCCGTGCGCCGAGAAGGTCTTCAGGTCGGCCTGCACGCCCGCCCCGCCGCTGGGGTCGGTGCCGGCGATGGTCAGCACATTGGGAACCATGACGTCCCTCCGCTAGTACGAGCTAGGTCAGGTTCAACGGGTCTGTTCTCAGCCCGGCAGCCGGGCACCCCGCGTCACTGCCACCAACCTAACAACCGCCGCCGGCCCGCGACCACGCCCTCGCCCGCCTTGCCGTTTTCGACCCGGTTTTGCGGAAGACCCCGCCTGGCCGCAACCTCGCGACCGGCTCTCAATCGATCAGGCCCACCACCACGCCGGCGGTGAGCACCTCGCCGGGCCGCACCTGGTGCCACAGCGTGCCGGTGGCCAGTGCGGAAACCCAGCCGACCGTCCGGGCGCAGCAATCGCCGCCCACCCGGACCTCCGCCAGCCGGTCGCCCACCCGCACCCGGCTGCCGTCAGCGACCAGCCAGCACACCAGCACGCCGCGCGCCGGAGCGCGACCGGCCTGCCTGCGTCCGAACTCGGGGAAATGCACCTCGGTCATCCCGCCCCCCTCGATGATCGCCCCAGCATTGCCCCAGGTGCGCGGCGCGACAAGACCGTTCGGCCGCCGGAGCGCTCCGGTCGCCGAGCGTCCGCCTGCGCCGATCGGCCCATCCGAATTCGGCCGGAATCGACACAGCGATCGAATTCACACCGTGAAGGCACCCACCGGTAGGCAAGGGGACCCTTCATCGCGGACTAAAGTGGTTGATGATGGAAACCACGACCGATGCCCCGAGCTTCGCCCGTTCCCGCCGGCAACCCCGGCCGGAGGATCCCGCCCGGATCTGGGCCCCGCTGGCGGACCTGACCGAAGCCGCCGTGGCGGCTGCCGGTTCGGGGACGGTGGCGATCACCCGCGGATTCGACCGCAACAGCAGGCAGCGCGCGAAGGCGCTGCGCGAGCTGCTGAACCGGCGCGACGTCGCCGCCGTCGAGGTGACCCCGGCTCCGGGCAGCGCCCGGCTGCTGGCCGACGTCGACGTCACCGCGGTGGTCAATCTGATCGGCGCCGGGTCGTGGCAGCCCTACCGGGTGGCCGCCGAGCTGCGCGCCCCGGTGCTCACGCCGAAGCCGGGCGACGGCGCGGCCGAGGAGGTCACGCGGGACGTGATCGCCCTGGCCGGCGACTCGGGCCACCGCGACGTCGCGATCTCGCACGTCGCCGTCCGCTCCGAGGACCCCGCCGCCAGCCGGCTCACCCTGACCTACGACGGCGAGCAGCTGACGGTGCCCGGCGGCTGGTTGACCATCACGGTGCGGGGCAGCGAGCTGGAGGCCAAGGTCGGCGGCGTGGACTTCCCGGAGCGCACGCTGACCACCGGCGAGATCCGGGTGGAGGCCTTCGACGCGCCGCACCGGCTGGTCCGCGACGAACTGCCGATCGCCGACTTCGAAGAAGCGGCGGTCACCTTCACCGCCGAGGCGAACGGCCTGGTGGTCCGCCCGGTCTGAGAACCAGCCCGCCGAACTCACGTCCGCAGCTTCGAACAGGAGCTGCGGACTTCTGCTTTTCCGGGAACCGCCTCGGGTGAGCGATCACCCGGTATTCCCAGAACATCCGATGGGGATGTGCCCTGGGCCACTCTCGCGACTGATCCTGGCATATGCCGTCACGGTTCATACCCAACCGCGTCCCTCGATCAAACCGCGCGCTGGAGGCAGAGCGCGCGAACTGCACCAGGGAGGCTGGGGATCGTGGAGCCCACCAAGCAGTGGCATGTGAGCTGCCGCGATGTCGCCGGCAGGCGTCGGGACATGGCGGTGTTCGTGAACCAGGAGAACGTCGTGCTGATCGCCCCGCCGGGCGAGACCGCAGTGCTGTCGCCGCTGGAGGTCGGCAGGCTGCGCGCGGCCTTGCGCGACGCGATCGTGCAAGCCGCCACGCTGGAGTGAACACCCGGCGAGAGCGGGGGCGGACGACGGTCCGCCCCCGCTCTCGTGATCTCGGTCTTCCCCGCGCAGTCCGCTCACGGCATTATCTACTCCCGGTAACCTGGCGACCGAGAGGTGACTGCGTGAGCACGTTCTGGCAACGATCAGCCGCGCTCCTCGGGCGCGGCACGTCCGGCCTGCACACGGCGTTCGTCCTGGCCAAGCAGGGAGTGATCAGCCCGCTCCGGCCGGACAAGCTGCTGCGGATCGTCCTCGCCTGGCGGCGCTGGGGCATCTCGCCGCCACTGGGCTTCGCCGTCGGCTCGGTGCGCCACGCCGACCGCCCGGCCGTGATCGACGAGCGCGGTGCGCTCAGCTACGCCGAACTCTCGCAGCGCACCACCCGGCTGGCCAACGGCCTGCGCGACCGCGTTCCCGGCGACACCCGGATCGGCGTGCTGTGCCGCAACCACCACGGTCCGGTCGAAACGATCGTCGCCGCCGCCAAGCTCGGCGTCGACGTGGTGCTGCTCAACACCGGCCTGAGCACCCGCCAGCTCGTCGACGTGATCGCCGAGCAGCGGGTCGGCCTGCTCGTCCTGGACGCCGAGTTCCGCAGCCACCTGCCGAACCTGCCCGAGGACCTCGATGCCGTGCTGGCGTGGACCGAGGGCACCACCCGCCACGACACCCTCGAGCACCTGATCACCACCTCCCCGGCCAAGCAGCTGCCCCGGCCGGGCCGGCACTCCCGGATGATCGTGCTGACCTCCGGCACCACCGGAACCCCGAAGGGCGCCCGCCGCCCAGATCCGCCGGGGCTGGCCCCCGCGGCGTCGATCCTGTCGCGGGTGCCGCTGCGCAGCGGCGAACGAGTGCTCGTCAGCGCGCCGCTGTTCCACACCTGGGGAATCGCGGCGTTCCAGCTCGGCTCCGTGCTCGGCGCGACCCTGGTGCTGCACCGCAAGTTCGATCCCGAGTACGCGCTCAGCGCAGTGGAACGCCACCAGTGCACGTCGATGTTCGCGGTGCCGGTGATGCTGCAGCGCATCCTCGAACTCCCCGACCGGATCCGCACGAAGTACGGCCACGACGCGCTGCGCATCGTGGCGAGCAGCGGTTCGGCACTGCCCGCCGACCTGGCCACCAGGTTCCAGCGCGCCTTCGGGCCGGTGCTCTACAACCTCTACGGCTCCACCGAGGTGTCGTGGGTGAGCATCGCGACGCCGCAGGACCTGCGCGCCGCGCCCGCCACCGCGGGCCGGCCGCCGAGAGGCACGATCGTGCGCATCCTCGGCGAGGACGGGACACCGGTGCGCCGCGGCGCGCCCGGGCGGATCTTCGCGGGCAACGACATGCTCTTCGAGGGCTACACCAACGGCAGCAGCCGGGAGATCCGCGACGGGCTGATGTCCACCGGCGACCTCGGGCGCATCGACGCCACCGGACGGCTGTTCGTCGTCGGCCGCGAAGACGACATGATCATCTCCGGCGGCGAGAACGTCTACCCCAAGGAGACCGAGGACGCCATCGCCGGGATGCCGGAGGTGTCCGAGGCCGCCGTCATCGGCGTCGACGACGCCGAGTTCGGGCAGCGGCTCGCGGCGTTCGTGGCGCTCCGCGCGGACGGCGACCTGGACGCCGAGCGGCTGCGGGACCGGCTCCGCGGCAGGCTGTCGAAGTTCGCCATGCCCCGCGATGTGGTGTTCCTCGACGAGCTGCCGCGCAACGCCACCGGCAAGGTCGTGCCGCGCGAGCTGCTCGCCCGCCTGGAGGCATGACCGGCAGGGCTGCACGATCACGTCCCGTGGCGGGTTAGGCTGCCTCGGGTGAATGACCGTCTAGTGTGGATCGACTGCGAAATGACCGGTCTCGATCTCGGCAAGGACGCGCTGATCGAGATCGCCGCCCTGGTCACCGATGCCGACCTCAACATCCTCGGCGAAGGCGTGGACATCGTCATCCACGCCGACGACGAGGCGCTCGCCGGAATGCCCGACGTGGTGCGCGACATGCACGACCGCTCCGGGCTCACCGAAGAGGTGCGCCGCTCCGAGGTGACCCTCGAAGAAGCCGAACAGCAGGTGCTGGAGTACATCCGCCGATACGTCCCGGCCGACCGTTCCGCGCCGCTGGCAGGAAACTCGATCGCCACCGACCGCGGCTTCATCTCGCGCGACATGCCGCGGCTGGATGCCCACCTGCACTACCGGATGGTCGACGTGTCGTCCATCAAGGAGCTGTGCCGCCGCTGGTACCCGCGGATCTACTACGCGCAGCCGGAGAAGGGCCTCGCGCACCGCGCCCTGGCCGACATCCTGGAGTCCATCCGCGAACTGGCCTACTACCGGCGGACGGCGTTCGTCCCGCAGCCGGGGCCGACCAGCGAACAGGCGCAGGCGGTGGCCGCCGAACTGCTCAACGGCGATGGTGCCGGCAAGACCGGCGAGACTCCGGAGAACGGCCGCTGACCAGCGCGCACCGGGATAACCGGAGCCGGTGGAAAACCCGGTGACAGCGCACGCTACTATGTGAGCGTTGCTCCGGAAGGGGCCCGAAAGGGCCGGTCCGAGCGGCCGAGGTGGGTGTAGCTCAGTCGGTAGAGCACTGGGTTGTGGTCCCAGGTGTCGCGGGTTCGATTCCCGTCACTCACCCCAATGAAGAAAGGCCCCGTTCCAGCTGGAACGGG
The DNA here is from genome assembly GCF_900106995.1 of Saccharopolyspora shandongensis. Classification (GTDB taxonomy): domain Bacteria; phylum Actinomycetota; class Actinomycetes; order Mycobacteriales; family Pseudonocardiaceae; genus Saccharopolyspora; species Saccharopolyspora shandongensis. The sequence goes on along the minus strand of NZ_FNOK01000079.1, from coordinate 7,440 downwards.
GCCTTTCTTCATTGCCCGATCGCTCGGGGTGAGCGGTTGTTCCCGGGAACAACCGCTCACGCCCAACTCACCTGTTGCCCTGCACCCACTGGTCCCACGGGATCTGCCAGTCCCCGAAACCGTCCCAGGAACGCAGGTTCGGCCCGCCGGAATTGGTGATCTGCACGACGTCGCCCTTCTTCAGCAGGTCGAAGACCCACTTGGCGTTCTCCATGCTCATGTTGATGCAGCCGTGGCTGACGTTGCGCCGCCCCTGGTCACCCACCGACCACGGTGCGGCGTGCAGGAACTCGCCGCCGTTGGAGATCCGGACCGCCCACTTCACCTCGGTGCGGTAGCCGCCGGCCTCGATCGGCAGACCGTAGGTCGAGGAGTCCATCACCTTCGTGGCGTGGTGCTCGGTGACCACGTGCACGCCGTTGTTGGACGGGAAGGACGGCTTGCCCAGCGACACCGGCATGGTCCGGATCACCTCGCCGTTCTTCTCGATGCTCATCTGGTGCGAGGCACCGTCGGCCTTCAGGACGACCGCGTCGCCGATCGTGATGGTGGCCTTGCGGTCTTCCTCGCCCCAGACCCCGTTGCCGAGGTCCTTGCCGTACACGTCGACGTCGATCGACACCTTGGTGCCCGGCTTCCAGTAGTCCTTCGGCCGCCAGTGCACCTCGCGGCTGTTGAACCAGTAGAAGGCGCCCTCCACGGCCGGCTCGGTGCGGATCTTGATCGCTTCCTCTGCCTTGGCCTTGTCCGGCGCCGGGGCGTTCTGGCTGAAGTAGAACGCCAGCGGCTGCCCCACGCCGACGGTCTGCCCGTCGAGCGGGTTCATCGACACGAAGCTCTTCTTGCCCGGCGAGACCGTGCTGAAGGTGGATTGCTGCGTGATGGCCGGCCCGCTCGCCCCCTGCGCGGTCACGGACAGCGTGTAGGTCTTGTCGTAGCCGAGCTTCTCGCCCGCCGTCCAGCTCGCCCCGTCCGGCGCGATGGCACCGGACAGCTTCGCGCCTTCCGCATTGGTCAGCACGGCTTCGACGATCTTGCCGTTGACCGCCGTCGCCTTGATCGGCCCGGCCGGTGAGACGTCCTTGGCGCCGTTCTGCGGCGCCAGTTCCAGTGTCGGTGCGGGCGGCACCTCATCGGACGCCTGAGTGGCCCCCGAGCCCGATCCGCTGCAGCCGGCGACGAGCAACGCCACCACGCCGAAGATCAACATTGTCAACAGTCGTGAAACCCGTACGGGAACCCCGACCGAATTACGCCACTCCCTCATGGGCAACAGTCCGTCCGATCCGATGCGCCACTACGCCTGTGAACAGTGTGCAGCAATGCCCCAACAGTGTGTGAAGGGACCACGAGATTGCACACCGGGTGATCGCCCCTGTCCGACCGCCCCCCATAGAGACGCACCGCCCCACCCCGAGGTTGCGTTCCACCCCCGACAACCTCGCCGAACCCAAACCCGACCCCCCTGTTCGGCACCCCCACACGACCGTGCTAATGTTTTCCACGTCGCCAGGGAGACCGGCCGGAACGGGAAACCGAAAGGGAACCGAACCGAGCGGATCAGAACTGACCGGCAGCCAGCGCCAATAGCTCAACTGGCAGAGCAGCTGACTCTTAATCAGCGGGTTCGGGGTTCGAGTCCCTGTTGGCGCACAAAAACCCCAGGTCAACGACCTGGGGTTTTTTGCATGCCGGGACTTCGCCGCACTTTATCCGCACAATTCAGGCTGACTCGGTAACGAAGGCACCTTCTAGCGCCTGAGCCGCTTCCCTGCCGACGGCCTTGCGGCCGAGGTACACGTCCTGCGTCATGGACGGCCGCGAGCGCCCCAGCTGATCGGCGACAACCCGAGCGGTCAAGGCCAGCAGCATCGAGGATCGTCGCCGCCGTCTTGCGGAACGCATGCGAAGTAACCCAGGCGAACCCTGTGGTGCCACGAGCGTTGCGAAGATCACGCCGGGTATTCGACGGGTCACGCAGACCACCAAGGCTTTCCGGAAACACCGGCCGGTCCAGGCCGACGCCGCCAGCGTGCCGCTTCTTCAGCATCTCCACGGTCCACGAGGGCAGCGGGAGGGTCCGTTCACCGCATTCCGTCTTGGTGGACTTCCTGATCAAGCCCTTGCCCTTGACCCGGACCACGGTGAAGTGCACATGGACGACGCCCTTATCCAAGTCAACTTCGGACCACTGAACCGCTAGCGCTTCACCGATGCGGACACCTGTCGCAAGCATGAACCGAGACAGATCGGGCAAATTCCTTGGCGACCGCCTTTTCGTCGGCCTCCAGCTGCGCCAGCCACGAACACGCTCGTCCAGCGTCAAGGCTTGCGGATTCTTCTTCGGTCCTCCTTCGACCCTATTCGCAGGCCCGTGACGGGTATGCGCTGCTGGCCGTGCTGCAGGGCCCGGTCCTGGGGCAGGAGGTGGACCGGGCCGCTGCTGGCCGAAGCCGACATCGAGGTGATGGTCAAGGTGCAGGCAGCCAACGCGCCCGGCGAACGCTTCTCCAAGCTGGTGTATGGGGCCGGCCGGTGCGACGAGCGACCATGTCGCCCCCCGCGCGGAAGCGGGCTCAGCCCTCCCGCACGGCGGCTGCACGATGCGCGCGAGCCACACGCGCCAGGCCTGTTGCGACTCCCGCACCCACCAGCGCGAGTGCGGCCATCAGGATGAACACCAGGTGGTACCCCGCCGCACCCGGGTTGGCATCGAGGATCGCGCCGTACACGAGGAAGGCGAACATCCCGGGGGCGTAACCGATGAGGCAGGCGATGCCGAACGCTGTCCCGCTGACCTGGTTGGGGATGCCGACCTCGTCCATGGGCGCCCAGAACACACCGCGCATCGTGAAGATGATCAGTGAGAACAGCAGGCAGGCGGCCATCGCGGGGATCTGGTTCTGCCCACCGGTCGGCAGCAGCAGGATGATCGCTGCGATGGGGATCAGGCACACGAACGCGAGACGGAGATACCTGCTGGCCCCCTTGAAGACCTTGTCGACGAGTACGCCGCCGAGCGGGCCGCCGAGGATCTTGAGGCCGTACTGGTTGATGATGCCGTAGGCGCCGGCGAGGGCGGCCGGCAGTCCGTACACGTACGTGAGGTAGGGGATGAAGTATGTCAGACCGCAGTACACGACGTACGCCATGAACACGGTTGCACTGACCAACCACAGCTGCGGCAGCCGCGCGGCATGCAGGATCTCGCTGAGGCCGGCTCGCTTCTTCTTCGGTGTATCCACGGCGGACTCGGGCCGCTGGTCACGCAGCAGGAAGAACAGGAGCACGCCGACGGCGATGTCAATCAGCGCGTAGAAGGCGATCGCGGCACGGAAGCCGGCGGCGCCCGAGCCGAGCAGGGCGAAGACGCCGAGAGCCGAGAAGGCAACCAGTGTGTCGACGGCGCCGCGACCGCCCTCGAGGAAGCCGAACAGCCGCCCCTGCTCTTCCGGCCCACCCAGGCGCCGGATGCTCTTGAGCAGTGCCGGCCAGACCAGGCAGTCGGAGCAGACGGCCAGCAACGCGAAGATCGGCACCAGCTGCCCGTACCCGGGGAACGTGCTCATGTAGAGCCCGAGCCCGCCCACGCCGATCAGTCCGAGCGGAATCAGGATGCGAGTCGAGAACCGGTCGGCCAGGTACCCTCCGACCACGAACAGTGCTGTCGCGACGATCGAGTTCACGCTCAGTAGCGCACCGATCTCGGTGTTGCTCAGCCCCATCTGCTGCTGCATCGGGACGTAGAAGACGTCCTTGATGTTGGCGAGCTTGTAGATGGTGCCGCCCGCCATCACGAGGACCGCGAAGCGCGCCCATTTGGCCTTGTCGAACCCGGTCTTGGCCGGCGCGGTCTTCATCGTGGTGTTCGTCATCACGCACCTGCCAGGGCGTCGGCGGCGGCCAGGCGAGCCGCGGCGAGTTCGCGCATCCGGGCGAGCAGCCCGCGCACGTGGACGACCTGGTCGACGGCCCAGCCGGGCTCGGCGGCGAGCAGGTCGCGCAGCGTCCATCCTTCGGGAAGGCCCGTGGTGCTCAGTTCCCGGTAGGGGATGAAGGGGTCGTCGCCTTCGCTGTGATGGCGGAAGACGGGCGCGTAGTACAGGTTCTCCTGTTCGAGCGCGAAGGTGATGACCTGCGGCTCGTCGTCGCCGAGCATGAGCAGGTCGAACAACATCCGCGCCCCCGGCAGGTCGTCCTCCGGGCTGCCCTGCAGCACGCCGCGGTGGCCGAACCCGTCGCCCTCAGGAAGGACGTGCACGCCCTTCAGGTGCACTTGCAGGATATGCGGGGCCAGCTGGGCCAGGGCGTCCATCGGCCGTTCGCAGGCGTTGATCATGTTGCCGAAGTCGAACATCGCGTGCATGCGGGGGTGGCCGACGGTGCGCAGCAGCTGAGCGATCTCGCCGGAGCGCAGTTCTTCGTGCTGCTCGAATGAGAAGTGCAGGCCGTGGGTGTCGGCGAGGTCGCCGAGGCGGCGCAGGTCGTCCTCGATGCGCGACAGCACCTGCGACAGCTGCCCTTCGTAACGGGAGTAGACGCGAATGTGCTGGACGCCGAGGATGCCGGCGATCCGGACGGCCTCGTCCACGGGTTCACGCTCGGTCGTGCTGATCTCGAGGTGCAAGGCCAGGCCGTAGCCGCGGGCACGGGTGGCGAAGGCCCGAAGCTGGTCGTCGTTCATTCGGCTCAGGCTGCGCTCCTCGCCGTCGAGGACGTGGATGCAGACGCCGGCCAGATCGTGCTCTCGGGCGAAGTCGAGGACGTCGTCGGGGCCGTAGGTGCCGTAGGTGAGGTTGGTGAGCAGGGCGTACGCGTGACCGAAGAGCCGAACCCGGTCGATCCGGTCGATCAGCACCCGTGCGCGCTCGGTCGTCAGGTCGGGGATCTGTTCGATCTCGGCTGCGGTGAGGTTCGGACTCAGGAGCGCTCGGAACTGCGCATCGAGGTGGGGCATCGTCGCCTCCCTAGAAAGAGGGTCGCGGCCGTGTGTCGCCGGCCACCCCTACTTCCTAGCAACGCAATGGATGGTGCCTTAGAGCCATTAACAGCCCAGTTCTGCGGACCAATTCGGCGGGCCCGCCTCTCGGGCTACGCCTCGGCAGCCCCGCCGGGTTCGAGCCGTTCGAACGCCTCTGCCATCCGCGCTACGGCACGCGCCATGTGCTCGGCTGCGGTACCGGCGAACCCGATCAGCAGTGCGGGCGGCAGCGGGCGCTGCACGCGATACTCCCCCAGGGGATACGTGAAGACGCCCTGCCGGGCGAGGCCCCGTGCGCAGTCGATGTCGTTGACGGATGCCTCGAGCCACCCCATCACGTGGAGCCCGGCGGCGACCGACCTCGCCGTCAGACGGTGCGCAAGCTGCGCGTCGAGCTGTTCGAGCAGGGCGTCCTGGCGGGCGGCGTACAGTCGGCGCGTGCGCCGGAGGTGGGTGTGCAGGTGCCCTTCGGCGAGGAAGTCGGCGAGCGCCGCCTGCATCACGGTCGCGGGGGTGCGACCGATCACCGAGCAGGCCGACGTGAACGGCTCGACGAGGTCGTGGGGCAGCACGACGTAGCCCAGCCGCAGCGACGGCACCAGCACTTTGCTGAATGTGCCGACGTAGATGACGTGTCGCGCTTGGTCGAGTCCGAACAGCGGGGGCAGCAGCGTGCCGTGATAGCGAAGCTCGCTGTCGCAGTCGTCCTCGACGATCCAACTCCTGTGCGCCTGCGCCCACGCGATCCACTCCCTGCGCCGCGCCGGACTCATGACCGTGCCCAGGGGATGCTGCCGGGACGGCGTGAGGTAGGCGAGGCGTGCCGATGGGTCGCCCCCTGCCACCACCGCGCCCGCGTCGTCGACCGGCACGCCCTGGACGCGGCATCCCTGCGATTGGAACGCGAGCCTTCCGGAGATGTGGCCAGGGTCTTCGACGAGCACCGTGTCGGCGGGGTCGAGCAGCAGCACCGCGAGGACATTGAAGGCCTGTTGGGCACCGGAGGTCACCACGATCTGCTCGGCGCCGCAGCTGAGGCCCCGCACGTCGATGAGGTAGTCGGCGATCGCCTGGCGCAGTGGCTCGTACCCGTGGGGGTCGCCGTACCCGATGGCGGCTGCGTCGGTGCGCGCTGCGTGCCGCGCCAGCAACCGCCGCCACACGCCGGCAGGGAACGCGGATGCCGCGACCTGGCTGGGGACGAACGACTCGGTGTCTTTCGGATCCCACGAGTGCGGCGCCTCGCTGAACAGGCTGGCACCGCGTGCCGACGTCGCTGCGCCGCGCTCGGACAGCTGCGGACGCGCAACAGGCGCCGGTGCCATCGCGGCCGTCCACAGTGCGTCCACATACGTGCCGTCCCCCTGGCGTGCACGCAGGAACCCCTCGGCCGTGAGCTGCTCGAACGCGGTGACCACGGTCAGCCGCGAGACGCCGAGCTCGGCGACGAGCGTCCGCGTCGAGGGCAATCGGGTTTCCGGCGGCAGGGTGCCGTCGAGGATGAGTCCCCGCAGCTGCCGATACAGCTGCAGGTGCAGCGGCAGGGCGCTACCGCGGTCGAGCTCGACCGCGGCCAGCATCCGGCCCCCGGCACCTTTCATGATGCGCGGGCGCGCCGGTGGGTCTGACATGAGCCCTCATCCTAGCTAGATGATCGATTCCAAGGGATCGGCTGCGCGCAAAAAGGAAGGGAGCCCAATGTCGGTGTGTGAAGACAGAGTTGGACTCCTCGCCACTGCACTCTATGTGAAGACCGACGACCTGCTGAAGGCAGCACCGCATCCGGCTCCCTGCTGCTGCCCTTCACCAGACTCAGACACCCGCCGGTAGTCCTTCAACTCCACAGGCAACGCAGGCTCAGCAGGGAACACACCCTGGGACCTGGAGTGCCGACGCTGCTCGGTCAGATCCTTACGCCGCTCGACCAGGTGCCGCACATAGTCGCCAACCTGTTCCAGCTCATCAGGCTCTATCTGATCGAGCAGGCCCCGAAGAACGGTGCTGGTCGCGTCGCCGAACTGGTCGCCTTACCACTCCAGTAGGCTGCGCCCGGTCGCCCGCCGAACAGGGTTGCCTACTTGTGGCCCCGACCAGGATCCGGCAGACGAGATGCCCACACTTTTCCCTCGCTTAATGATCTTTTGGTATTTGGGTGATCTTGGTTCATAGGCGGAGTCCGGTGTGGTCGAGAAAGGAGAAGCACAGTTGGTAGCTGTTGCCTATGCGGTCCAGGCCGGTGCCCGCGGCGGTATGTGCTTCGTCGATGTGCTCGGGGCAGAGGTTGGCCAGCTCGGTTGTTTTGATGTTGCCCCAGACTTGTTCGACTGGGTTGAGCTCGGGTGCGTAGGCGGGCAGCCGCTCGACGCGCAGCCAGTGTCGTTGGGTGGCCAGCCAGGCTTTCATGTCTTTCGAACGGTGGGCGGACAGTCCATCCCAGATCAAGGTTGCCGGATCTCCAC
>NZ_FNOK01000061.1 GCF_900106995.1 Saccharopolyspora shandongensis | reverse complement strand
GGTGTGACACCGACCTGGTCCTCGGCGCGCTGGAATACGCCATCTTCTCCCGCGATGTTCGTGACGGCCAGCTGATCCACCACAGCGACCGCGGCTCGACCTACACCGCTATCCGCTTCACCAATCGGTTGGCGGACAACGGGATTCTTCCCTCGATGGGCTCCGTCGGCGACTCCTACGACAACGCCCTGATGGAGAATTTCTTCTCCACGCTGAAGATCGAACTGGTGTATCGGAACTCGTGGCGAACCCGTGACGAAGCGGAGAACGCGATCTTCAACTACATCGACGGCTGGTACAACACCCAGCGCATCCAGAAAGACCTGGGCTGGCTCTCCCCGGACGAGTACGAGACCGCCTGGCACGCCAGCCAGGAAGCCGAGCCAGCGGCAGCTACGATCCCAACGTCCCCAACCGGAGTCAGCTAACCAACCCTCCGAGTTCTCGGGGGAACCTCACACCAAACCGGGCGTGCTGACGTGACTTGACAAAGGCCGTTGGCCTTGCAGGACTTCTGCGATTCAAACGGCTCGGGCAAGGTTGTGGACGGAGACCGTGGCGCCAGGCAACTCCCGAGCTGCGTTGGCAACTGCGGCATGGTGAGTCAAGACGATGATTTGAATCGGCTCTGCAAGTTCGGCCAGCGTTGCCAGTCCAACCGGCGTGCGCTGATCGTCAAAGCTGGTGAAGATGTCGTCGAGGATGAGCGGAAGAGCTTGCCCGGCCCGGGAGTTCTCCTGCAAGGTCGCCAGCCGAAGTGCCAGATAGAGCTGGTCGCGTGCACCCTCGTTGAGCTGGTCGACGCGGCGAGTCTGATCTTCAGTTGAGTGGGCGAGCAGGATCGGTGTGTCAGTGTCGTCGAGCGCGGCCTCCAGTTGCGGGTACTCGCCGTTAGTCAACCGAGAAAAGAGGGTCTCCGCGTGAGCCAGTACTGAATCTTGCCGCCGTGCTCGATAGTTTTCAATCTCGTTGCGCAGGAGGTATTCCGCGATGTGGAGCCGGAGGTATTCCTCCGTGAGATCACCAATCGTGGCTAGCTGTTGTTGCGCGGCTTGCTGCGCATGTGCTGCCGCGGCCGACCCGTTGTGGCGCTGAAGTCCGGCCCGAATCTCACCGAGCCTCTCGAGAGCGGTGTCTTTGTCGCGCCGCAGGGCGTCGACCTTGTCCTCCAGCTGCACTAGCAGCGTCGTCAAGGTCGCGGCGTCGTGCTCGTCGGCGAGCTGTTCGAGGGTGGTCAACTCAATTCCACTGTCGGCGAGCGTGTCTTCGAGGTCACTCCGCTGTTGTTGCAACTCGTCGCGCCGGCGAGAGCGGTCGATCGAGGCATCCAGGGACGCCTCGTCGGCCATGGCGTGGCGTTGGAGCAACTCTGCGAGCTGTTCGCTGGCGGTGTGGCTGGCTGCGTCGGCGAGACCACGCTGCTGCATCACATCATCGCGTTGCTGGTGTAGCAGTCTGGCCGTCTGCTGATTTTCTCGCGCCGTAGCAAGCCGCCGATCGAGCTGATCGATAATGACGGAGGGAGCCGAGGGCGCCAACTCGGGCGCCACGGTGGACGCGAGCTGACGGGCGTGCTCCTGGTAGTCGTCGACCGCTCGCGTCAGCCGCTTGTACTCCGCGTCAAGCTCGGAGAACGCCACTGCGGCCCGGTGAGCGTCGATCCGCGCGGTCAGCAGGGCCTCGGCGTTGTCCGGATGCGTCCCGGTGCGGTCGGTCGAGCTTCGTCGACCGCCTGGTCCCACCGGTGCTGCCAGGCCTGGATTCTGTCGGTGCAGGTTCTTTCCCGTTGCTCCAGCGACGTCAGCTCATCGCTGGCACGGTTGACCTCGGCGAGCGCGGAATCCCTCTCGTGAGCATGGTTTCTGATGCTCTTGAGGTGTCGTTCAGCGCGGTGGAGAAGCTCGTTCAGAGTTTGTTGTTGGGGTGCAGGCTGCTCAATGGCATCGAGTTCGCGACGCTGCACCGTGGTCAAGCTGTCGATCTCATCGGTGAGCTGATCAACGCGTTGGTTGTGTTCTTCGGCTGATCGAGCGTGATCACGGGCTTTCGTCAGACGGGAGTGGACGTCAATTGCCTCTGCAGGCGTGGGGGATGTACCGGTTGCAGCCCAGAGCGTGCGCCAGGACTTCTCCCACTCTGTACGGTCAGCAGCATGTGTGTTGGCGTCGCTCGCCAGCTCGTCGATGTCCGCGTTTTCCGTCTCGATGGTGGCAACGAGCTGGTGGCGGCGGGCCAGTGCGCTGGCTTCGCGACGCATGCGGTCCGCCATACCGTCGGTGACCGTGACCGCTTCGTGTATTCCGGCCAGGCGCTCGGTGAGCCGCTTCGCGTCGTGTGGAGGAGAGACTGCGCAATCGGACCGCAGTTGTTCCAGGTCGTTATCGCGGCGGGTGCGTGCCGCGTCGAGCTCTTCCTCTGTGGGTGGTGGGTCACCTAGCAAGAGCCCGTCAAGGTCGCGTTGAGCTTTGCGGCGGCGCGCGTGGCTTTGCATGATGTCCTTGTGAAGGTCGCGGTCACGGTCGTCGAGTTCGTCGGCCTGGCGGCACAGTGTGTTGATCCGGGCGCGTGTAGGCAGCACTACTGTGCCGAGATGTTCCAGTTCCCGCTCGTTGATTCCGAGGTCCTGCAGCTCCTGTCTCGCCTTGTTTTCGGCGCGGGACGCGGCCCGGCGGGCGTCGGAGAGTCGCCGTTCAGGGGCGTCGGCTTCTCGGACGCGTTCGATCGCGACTTCAAGATCCATCGGGTCGAGGACGTCCGGGAGGGCGTGGAGCTTCTCGGTGGCGTGGGTGAGTTCGTTCTGATAGCGCTGTATCTGCTGGGTGACCTCGGCTTGCTCGGTTGTGTGCTCGACGTATTGCTTGCATAGAGCGGCGATGGTCTCGCTGGCACCGGCCGGGATCACGTCTGCGAGGGCGTCATCGTGTGACCAGGCCGAACTGACCGCGGACCGCGTTGTGTCCGCCAGCCGTTGTGCCTCAGCCACGGGCTCAACCAGCTCATCCAGGCGTTGGCGCTTCTCACTCTGGCTAGTTCGGTCGGCACTCAGTGCTGTGATCTCTGCGGCATGGTTCAACATCGTGTGGTCGATGACCAGTTCGTCAAGCCGGCCGTTCAACTGTGAGAGCTCGGTGTTGATCCGGTCCACCTCGTTTCGAGCGTTCGCTCGCTGGACCCGGATCTTGTCGAGTTCAGCCGCTGCGCCGAGGGGTACGAAGACCCCTTGACGAGAAAGAATCTCCAATTGGCGTAGCACCGTACGGCGACGCTGAACGTCGGATCGCCTGGATTGAACCGTCTCCCAGCGGCGCTGCTGCTCGGTCGCATCATCAAGCTGTTGGGAGAGAGCGTCGACCTCGGCAGAGGTCCTCGCGAAGTCGTTGGTCAACTCCGTGTAGACACGTGGCGGAGTCGTGAACTCATGGACCTTCGTGCGGCAGTCGCGGTAGTCACGGATCGCCTTATTCAGATCAAGAACTTGGCCACGGGGCCGGAAGATAGCGTCTTTACGCTCCTCGATCTCCTGCAGCACGGTCACCGGTGCCTGCACGCCCTGGGCATGGAACAACAACTCGCCGAGACGTCCCTCACCCCGTGCAAGGGCATGGCCAGCCTCGCGCAGCTGGTGCTGAGTGAGTACGAACGAACTCTCATAGTTCTCTCGTGACACGCCGGCGAGGAAAGGCAGGAACTCGTCATCCGCGATCGGTGTCCCGTCAGGGCGCAGAAGGGTCTTCTTGCGCCCCTTGCGGCGGACAATATCCGTGCGTTTGCCGTCGGCGTCGGTCACGGTGGCGCGCAGGCGCAACTTGCTCGGCGCCGTTCTGAAAGCGTATGGCGTGCGCTCCGGTACGCCGTAGAGGAGATCGGCCATCGCTTGCGCCAAGGTGCTCTTGCCGACGCCGTTGGGGCCGAGGAGAACGTGCAAGCCGGGCGCGGACAGGTCCAGGTCGAGGTCACCGAAGATTCCGTAACCGGTCACCCCGAAGCTCTCCAGCCTCATCGCTGCACCTCTCCCGCGCCTGCGGGCAGGTGCGCGGCCAGGTGGCTGACCGCGTCCCGCACGATCGCTTGCGCGATCGAGTGATCATCGACTTCAAGGCCACCGTCCTTGCAGGCATTCCACACCGGCCCCGTCAGGCCCGAGTCTGCGAGAACATCGCGGAGCCGAACTGGGTCAGAGACCAACTCCTCGGCAGCAGCCCGTAAGTTGGACACGGTGGCGGTGTCCAAGGTCGCCCGGATGGTCTCCTCGACGGCGGGTGCCGCTCGTACCTTCTCTACCCAGATGTGTCCGAGTTCGAAGGCCACGAGCCGAACCTCGGCTTCCAACCGGGCGGGATCGCGCCACAGAAGAGGCTGGGTCGCGGTATCGGCGGCCAATTCGACCCGCACCGCAAGCGGTCGTCCGTCCGCTGCTTGAAGTTGCTCGCGCAGGGCATCGTTGACGCGATCGCGGATCTCGGAGACATCGCGGCAACCGGAGACGTCCGGTCGAACGTGCTCCCATCGCACGACATCGAGATGGTGGCGGCGCACCGAGGTGATCACGCCGTCATCGGTGTCGACCACAACGCAGCCCTTGGGGCCGATCTCACGCGGGTTCCGGCCTTGGAGATTGCCCGGGAACACCACCCACGGATCACGCGACACGGCTTCGTAGTTGTGGACATGCCCCAGTGCCCAGTACTGGTAGCCCTTGTCGATGAGGTCGTCCACCGTGCACGGTGCATACCGACCGTGGGGTTCCCGTCCTCCTTCGAGCGCGGTGTGCAGGAGCCCGACGTTGAGCATTCCGCTATCGGCCTTCGGGTACGCCGCTGCCAGGTTGTCGACGACCTTGCGCTCGGCAAAACCTTGTCCATGCACGGACAGCCCCAGATCTTCACGACGCTTCGTCGCGGGCGCGTCCGTCGGACGAGTGTGGACGTTGTCAGGAAGAGCGAGGCTGCGCGTGATCTGGCTTGCCACATCGTGGTTACCGTGCACGACAAAGACCTCGATATTGGCCTCACGCAGCCGCTGCATGCGTTGGACGAAGAACATCCCGGTTTGGTGATCCCGCCAGTCGCCGTCGTAGATGTCCCCTGCCAGCAGGACCGCCGACACTTCTTCCCGCAGGGCGAGGTCGACCAAGCCGTCCAGGGCGTGCCTGGTTGCCAGTGCGATCTCGGCATCCTGCGCCCCTTCGAGCTGTGACAACCGCAACAACGGGCTGTCCAAGTGAAGGTCAGCGGCGTGTAACAACTTCATCGACATGCGTTCGTTTCTCCAAAGGGGCCGACGAGTGAGATTGGCGATCACGCAGAACCGAGAGGTACCAGCGGAGACCGACATCGAATACGACCGAACTAGCGTGTGAATCACGCACTGTGTCCCGCGCTGCTCTCTCTGCGCGACCAGACGTGCCAATTACTCGCCTGACGTCTCACCCGCCGTGGCTCTTGGCTCCCGCCAGCCTCAATGCCCGCGCCAAACTTCACACGGCAGAGTGATTTCAGGTTCGTTCCACCAAGATCGCGAGCTCCACCGCCCGCTACGTAAGTTCAGGTGGTGGCGCCAGCCAAGGCTGACGCCACGGCGGTCCTGCCGTTCTTACCGATCACCAGATCCCCTTCCCAGTGACCAGGCACCGCACGGCCTTCGACTTCGTCGCGGCGTTCGTCGAGGTGGGTAGGCTCGCGGATCCTCGGTGCAGGGTCGGGTTTCGCACCACCGCGCCGCCGGGTGCGGCCGGTGCGCAGCGCGATCAACTCACGCTGCAGCGTCGAGACCGGCTGGGCGTAGACCCACGGGTAGATCGCCTCATGAGACACCCACCAACCCTGTCCGCCCGGGTGATCACGGCGCAACCGGCCCGCGACCGCCCCGGGTGACCAGCCCCGTTTCAGCAGCCGCACGACCTCGGCCCGCAGCCCCGCATCGCGCTCCACCGCGAACGCTTTCGGCCGCGTCCGCAAGGCCCACGCCGCTTGGCCGGCGACCGTGGCCCGGTAGCCCACCCGGCCGCCGTGGCGGGCCACTTCGCAGGAGACCACCGACGCCGACCGGCCGATGAGGATCACGATCTCCTTGTACAACAACGACTTCGCCAACCCTCGGGAGATCTCCTCACGATCGGCCAACGTCAACAACTTCCACACGGCAGGACATCCTCACCCACCGAACCAGGATCACGTGCCACCGCCGGCTGAAGGCGCCGACGCGGACACAGACTGACGAGACGTGCCACCGCGTGAAGGAGTCGAGCTGCAGAACCTTCCGCGCAGGCTCATTGATCTTCTCCTTGCCCGCACGCCTGAGCCGTTAGGGTGGCGTCGTGGGGATGGTGACGCTGCGGCATTTCGCGTGGACCTCGAAAATCGTGGGCGATCAACCTGAGCTGATCGATGTCGAACCGCAGTACGGGCTGCGGCGCCTGCCGGTGGCGCTGGCAGAGGTGGTAGGGATCAACGCGTTGGCGGTGCCGGTTGCCGATCATGCTGTGAAGTTCTCCACCCGGTTGCACGAGTTGCGGTTGCTGGCTTCGTATCTGCATGACACCGGCGACGAAATCCTGTTACGGGAAGCCGAGTTCAGGTCGAGCGCACTGCACATCCGGCGGTTCGTCAGCGAGTCGGCGGGGATGGGGATGCTGACTGCGGTCGTCACGAGCTGCCGACGATGGGCTGCAGGCGGTAGCCAGGTGCATCACGTCGATGCGTTGCCGACTGCACTGGCGAAGTTTTCCGGTACCCGTGTCAGACCGGACCTGTTGTTCGAGATCACCCCAGGAACCTTCCTGGCCGGGGAAGCCCGAGGCCGCTCCGGGCCCCCGCCGAGGTCAGTGCGCAAGGACCAAGAGCGACGGATCAGCAGCCTGCTGCCGTGGGCACGGCGGCATTGCCCTGTCGTGATGACCTGGGCGTCGTTCACCGCGGCGGGAACGACGGTCGACCTGTTCCGGCCGGTCGACGGCGACCATGGGATGGATGGCCCGTTCGGAACACCTGCCGAGCCCTTCCTGTTCGAGGATGAATCCGAGAGTCCTCGGATCAGGGAGTTTCGGGTTCGGTCGCTGTCGGATCGTGTGCTGGAGAATGTACTGCCTGAGGCCAACGACCTCCCATCGTCGGAAGCGGCAGTGACACCGCCGTCGAGGCCGGATCCGACTCCACCGTCGGGAATCCGTGAGACCGGTCGTCGCCACCTTGAACAGCTTGAGCGCGAGCTCTGGCGTTCCGCACCGAAGTTATCGATCCGGGTAGCGGGTCGCAGGTGCCAAGGACAGTGGGTACGCACCGACCTGTTCGCCGAAGGTGCGGGACAGTTGTTTTTCGGTGTGTTGGACGAAGCCATAACTGTGGACGAGGCGGTCGAAGTCGCGTCACGGTTGCGGGCACGGCTGGCGGCGGTGACAGCGGAGGCGGTGGGCTGGAGTAGGCGAGTGGACATGCATGACAAGAATGTGTGGGACGAGATGCGGGTGACGGTCGCCGTGTACTCCCGGATCCTGGTAGTCGTCGACCCTGACGGGATCTCCTCGGTGCGGGAAGCGCTCGCTGACTGATCGAGGTTCACTACGGCGACGTGTTCTCGGGGCTGGCGTGTTTCGGCGATGAGGTCGGGCCAGGGGGATCGAGCGGGGCATGGGGTTGTGGATGCCGGACGCTGTCGTGACAGGGGGACCCGTGCTGGGCGAGCTCAGCGGCCTCGGTATGCCTGCGAGTCGGCATGTCATCGATGACCAGGCCGCGTAACGGATTTCGAGCGCGCTGCGTCGTGGTACGTGCGGCATCGAGGGATGCTGTGGTGTCGGCGCCGGTTCAGCTCGGCAGTGGTGTGTCGAGCCATAGGTGGATGAGGTAGTGCTCGGTGTCTGGACGGCGGTCGGCTGGTGCGGGGAGTGGCTCGCTGGGAGTTGCCTCGAGCTGGGCCAGGAGCTGTCGGTGGTACTCGACGGCGCTGTAGGTTCCGGGCCCGTGGGGGAGTTCGATGCCGATGGCGTCGCCGGTGGGCGAGCCCAGAACGAGTTGCCCGCTGGGGCAGTGCAGGGACAGTCGTGAGCTGAGGCTCTGGCTGGTGTCGGGCTGGCTGTCCCAGACGTGCACGGTGACCGTGACGGGGCTGAGGTCCTGGGCGCAGCTGATGTAGAGCTCGTCGTCGGTGCTGGCGGCGATGGTCTGCTGGGCTTGCTCGATGATCCCGCGAGTGTTGGCGGCGGGTTCGGTGTCCTGGTCCCGCAGCGTGATCAGGCGGTATGCCGGCACGGTGGTGAGCTGGGTTTCGGCGAGCAGGTGGGGCATGAGCGGGTCCCAGGGCGATGTGGTGTGTGGGAGTGGAGTGCGCCGTCGTGGCGGCGCACTCCACCCTTTGGTGGCAGGTCAGGGCACTACGGTGACGTAGAAGCGGTCCTTGTCCAGGACGCGGTTACGGCCGTAGAAGTTGGCCAGCAGCGTACCGCCTGTCCCGTTGTCGGCTCGCGGGATGGGACGGGCCGATCCGTGCCAGCTGAAGGGCTGGTCACCGGTGGATTCGGCTGCTCCCTGGTAGGTGGACTGGAACGGGTACTCGTCGCATTCCATGTCGCCTTGGGCGTAGTCCTTGCCCCACACGTCGACGCAGATTTTGACCGCGGCGTCGTGGTTTTTCCGGCGCCGTTCCGGGTCCATGAGCCGTTCGAGCGGATCGTCCACGCTGCGGCCGGGCGCGTTTTTGCCCAGCAGGGACGGGAAGGTGCGTTCGGGGTGGTTGAGGGTGTCGTCGACGTGTCTGTTTTCCTGATCGTTGCCTTCCCCGGTCAGGCGCAGGGTGAATTCCGGGACGTGGTCGGTGAGGACCGTGCCTTTGAACTTCCCGTTGCCCAGGGCGGCATCGGCGCTGTCGAAGCGGACGCGGTTGGTCGCCTCGATGTCCTTGTAGAAGGGCAGGGTGTTGCAGTCCCGGTACTCGCCGGTGAACCCGATGGTCTCAAGGAAGTCCACGGTCTTGAACGGGCCGACGCCGACCTCGTTGGGTGAGGTCACGGTGATGACCTCCATCGCCGGCCGGGATTACCAGCCCTTGATGGTGTCGGCGCGTTCGAGCGGCCCGGTGCAGGTGACCTCGGTGCCGCGGCAGTCGAACCGGATGGTGAGGAAGGTGAGTTCGTCACGCAATGTCGTGCTCTGGTGCACGTTCTCGACTGTGGTGACGTAGTCGACCCGCCTGCTGCCGTCATAGGCGAAGGCCAGCACCCACAACTCGAAATCGAAGAAGCCGAGGCAGTCGGCCCCGCACATACGGGGATGTTTCCCTGTTCTGACCGTGCACCAATGAAGCCCCACGTCGACACTCCGCGCATGCGGGATGTTTCGCTCACGCCGATTCTGGTACAGCTCCGCAAGGAGTCGGCCCCGCGCATGCGGGGACGTTTCCGGGCGGCGAACCGTGGCCAGCGTGGATCAACCGTCGGCCCTGCGATGCGGGGATGCTTCTTGTGCGAGCAGGTTCCTGTTGGCGTTACGGTAGTTGGCCCCGCGCACGCGGGGATGCTTCCGCGGCCAGCCGGTCGTCTACCTCGTTCGACTGGTCGGCCCCGTGCCTTCGGGGATGCTTCGAGCAGCTGGTACATCTTGGCTACGTCGATGGCGTCGGCCCCGCGCATGCGGGGATAGCTCCTGGACGACGCTGCAGGCCCCGATCTTGGGCGAGTCGGCCCCGTGCCTGCGGGGATGGTTCCACGGGCATGGGGTGCAGGCCGCGGTGGTCTTTGTCGGCCCCGAGCACGCCGGGATGGTTCTGTCGTGCACGACTGGCATGCCGTGCGTGGCAAGTCGGCCCCGCGCATGCGGGGATGCTTCCTTCTACATCAGTGAATGGCCGGCACCGCCAAAGTTGACCCCGCGCCCGCGGGGATGGTTCCCGAGATGAGGCGCGGCTCATGCGTCGGCCCCGCGCCAACATTATGGATTCTGATATCCAAAACTGCTTCTCGGCCAATCAGCTCGTCACGTTTCCTCGGCCATCCTGGTCAAGGTCGCGATGTGCAGGCCCAGCCCGTCGGCCTCGGTTGGGTGCGCGTTGCAGTCGCCTGCGTACGCAGGGCACGTCCTGTAGCCCTCGCCGCTAGCGAAGCCGTCAGGCCCCTTGCGCGCGGTCGTAGGCCGTGCGTCGCCTCTAGGCAGGCGGTGGAATGTCGGACGGTTCGAGCGGCTCAGCGAAGCACGACGGCGCGTGGCACGGAGCCATCCGCTGCTCAAAGCGGCTCATCGTTTCGGCTCGTCGATGCCGTACTGGGCACGTGCCTACCAGGCGGTTCTCATGGAACGCTGCTCTGAGGACGTAGACCTGGCACTCGGACAGTGGGGGAGCGACGGCCGCTTGTCGGCGGGCCCATTCTTCGAGCGTTTCTGAGGTAGAGGCCCTGGCCTTGTCACTGAGACGCTGCTCGGCGCGACGCGCGCCGGCCTCGATGATCGCCGCACGCACGGCGTCGGAGACCGTCGTCCCATCGGAGGTGAGCGCCGCGAGCGCGAACCGGGTCGGCAGATCCAGGTGAACCGGGATGATCTCGGGCGCGGATGCGGCAGATGGCGATCCAGCCTGCGAATCCCAGGTCCCCTCGCCCATCGTGTTCGCCTCGTCTCTGAGCCGATCCGAGGTCGATCGTAACTGGAAGTGATCGCTTCCTGGAAGTCATGACTACCAGGAAGTGATGGGTACCTGGCAAGACGCTTGATGTGTGGCGAAACCCCTCAAGGCGGTCCTGGGCGCGCGGGTGCGCGACCTTCGCCGTTCCCGGGGGCTGACACAGGAGGGGCCCGCCGAGCAGTTGGCGGTCACTCCGCGCTACCTGGCTGGGATCGAGCGCGGCGAGCGGAACCTCACGCTGGACTCCGTTGATGCGCTGGCCGACCAGCTGGGCGTGGTTGCTCTGACGCTGCTGGACCCGTCAGCGGACCCGACGCGGCTGCGCTGAGGGCCGGGGCTTGTCGCGAGAGCTCGCGTGCGTAGTCCTCTGCTCGGAGAGCGGCAGAGTGGTTGATCCTCGCCAGCATCTGCTTCACAGATCATCCGATACACGCACTCTCGCCGTCGACGCCCCCGGCCCGAATGATCAGTGGTCTTAGTCGCTGGGAGCGCGATTTTCGTTTGGGCGGGTCAGCAGAGGACCAGTTCGAGGGCTTGCTTGGCTGTTAACGCTTTCACGGGATTGCACTTCCTGGTGGCAATGTAACCAGCCTTCCGTGACCGGTCTCGCTGTGCGCCCTCGGTAGGACCCGAACCTGCGACCCCTGCCTCCGGAGGACAGCGTCCTGTTCAGCCGTTTTGCCTGATCAAGTAGGTAGAGGTTGCTTATCTGCGAGCGCCTTGCACGCTCATTGCACGTAGGAGGGCTCAGCACGTCGCGCCGTGGCGTCCAACCGGCATGATCAGGGCATGGCAAATGACGACTTGAGAGTCCTTCGGGTGTTTACGAAGGGCGACCGCCTAACCGTCGCCAAGGCTCCTTACGGTTTGGCCACGGATCGGGGCCTTACGTTGAACGCTCTCGGCCTCTACCTCTTGATCAGCTGGCATTGGGATAAATCCTCGACACTTGCCGACGCGCTCACGGTGAGCGATCTTCTTTCAATGACCTCGACCTCGCGGTCGGCAACCTTGGAGGCGCTCGGCGAGCTGGCGGATGCCGGGTACATCGCCTGTGTCACCCCAGAGCGGTTGAGCGAGGAGATCACGCGGCAGGAAGAGCGTGAGCAACAGCGACGTGATCGATCCGCTGAGCAGGAGCGCGAGCGGATGCGCAACCTTCCCAGGTCCAAGCTTTACGTGATCGGCGGTCAGCAGGACTCGGGTGTCATAAAGATCGGTGTTTCGATTGACCCGGAACGACGCAGAGATCAGCTTCAGATCGGTTCCTCCCTGAAACTCCAAGTGCTCTGGACTCACGACAACGGGAGTAAGCGACTTGAGCAGTGGCTTCACCAGCGATTCGCGAAGTACCGGACCCACAACGAGTGGTTCGATTTCGGTCGCCGCAAAGCGCTTCCACTGGTGCAGGACGCGGTTTCACGCTGGCGGGAGGCCGGGTGATCAGCGATTCGCCAAGCTGGCGTCAGTCTGTCGTGACGTAGGTGCCCATGCCGTTGACGACGGTGAGTAGGCCGGCCTCTTGGAGATGGCGGATGGCCGTGGTCGCGGTGACCTTGGTGACGCCGTAGATCGCGGCAACCTCGGGGCCGGACGGGAGGCGCTGGCCAGGGGAAGGCTCTCCGATTCGATGTCGGCCCGGAGGTCGTCCGCGATCTGCGACCAGACGTACACCGGCAGGTCCCGGTTGATCCTGTTTGCGCGGCTCTCCCAGCTCATGTATCGACTTGCGTAGTCGCTGGAGCACGATACGTGACGGCTGAACCCTCGCCGCTCGGGGTGTGGCGGTTCGAGCGGCGAGGGCTTAGCTCACCGCGAGCAGCCCAGGGCCTGTTCGACGAGCTGGGCTGACGCAGCTACGGCTGGCGCAGTGCGAGCTGCAACTTGGCGGTGGTGGCGTCGGCACCTAGCTGATTCGAGAGTGCGGCAGTAAGAGCGCGGACTTCACGCGGACGATGATCGGCAGGTGCGAGTACGCGAGCCTGCGTCCGCTATGGCGGCCTTGCCTACTTCAGTTTCAACGAGAGTCTGCCAAGGCACGTCGACTGATCAGCTCCTGGCCTGCGAAAACGCGCCCGCGGGTGGCCCAGTGACCTTACCCATCTCCCAAATCAACAATGCCGGGCGCGTTCGTCGGGATGCTGCTCGGCGGCGCGAGCCCGATCCAGGCCGGGATCGTCCAGCTGTACGTTCTGGTGGCACTGCTGGCGGTGGAGTCGGTCGCGATCCTGATCGTGCTGGAGATCATCGCGCGCGGCCTGCTGACCCGAACCGGAGCACGCCTATCCTTCCGGGCATGACGGACTCCCGGCGATGGCCCCTGCGCGGCCGGGCCGCCGATGCGGCGCTCGCGCTGGCGGTCGCGGCGATGGTCGTGGGATCCGGGCTGGTGCGGTTCCCCACCACGTTCGCCGACTTCCACCTGCTGGACGGGCTGCTGATCGCCGCCGCCTGCGCCGCCCTGCTCCTCCGCCGCCGGTTCCCGGTGCCGGTCGCGCTGTTCACGCTGGTGGTGTGTGGCTTCTACTACCCGCTGAGCACCTTTGACGGGCCGCTGGTGCTGGCGTTCGCGGTCGCGCTGTTCACGGTGGCGGCCGAGGGGCACACCGCGGTGGCGGCGGTCCTCGCCGTCGCGGCGATGCTCCTGGTCGGCTACGGCGAGATGGGCAGCGCCCAGCGGCACCTCGACAACACCTCGACGTACCTGCTGGCCGGGTGGTTGGTCGCGGCGGTCGCGATCGGCGGCCTGGCCCGCAACCGCCGCGCCTACCTGCGCGAGGCCGAGCAGCGGATGCTGGCCGCGGAGCGGGAGAAGGACGAGGAAGCGCGCCGGCGCGCCAGTGACGAGCGGTTGCGGATCGCGCGGGAGCTGCACGACGTGCTCGGCCACCACATCTCGCTGATCAACGTGCAGGCCGGGGCGGCGCTGCACCGCCTGGACGCCGATCCGGGCCAGGCGGAACCGGCGCTGGTGTCCATCAAGCAGGCCAGCAAGGACGCGCTGCGCGACCTGCGGGCCACGCTCGGCGTGCTGCGCCAGGTCGACGAGGCGGCACCGACCACGCCCGCCCCGAGCCTGGCCCGGATCGACGCGCTGGTCGAGCAGGCCGGGGGCGCCGGGCTGGCGGTGCGCACCGAACTCGCCGGGCCGGTCCGGCCGCTGCCGCCGGAGGTCGACCTCGCCGGCTACCGGATCGTGCAGGAGGCGCTGACGAACGTGACCCGACACGCCGACGCGCGCACGGCTTGCGTGGCGATCCGCTATTCCGATCATGATGTGCGGGTGGAGATCGACGACGACGGAGTCGGCGCGGCGGGCCGGAACACCAACCGGGGCAACGGGATCCGGGGGATGGAAGAACGCGCGCAGGCGCTCGGCGGGGAATTCTCGGCCGGGCAGCGCCCGTCCGGCGGTTTCCGGGTGCACGCTCGCCTGCCTTGGAGGAATGACACGTGATTCGGGTGCTGCTGGCCGACGACCAGACGCTGGTGCGCGCCGGTTTCCGGTCGATCCTGGGCAGCGAGGACGACATCGAGATCGTGGCGGAGGCGCCCGACGGCGCAGAGGCGGTGCGCCGCGCCGCGGAGCTGCGGCCCGACGTGGTGCTGATGGACATCCGGATGCCGGACCTGGACGGGCTGGAGGCGACCCGCCGGATCGCCGCCGACCCGAAGCTGGCGGCGGTGAAGGTGATCATCCTGACCACCTTCGACCTGGATGACTACGTCTACGCCGCGCTGCGCGCCGGGGCCAGCGGTTTCCTGGTCAAGGACACCGAGCCGACCGAGCTGATCCACGCGGTGCGGGTGGTGGCCCGCGGCGACGCGCTGCTCGCCCCGGGCATCACCCGGCGGCTGATCGCGGAGTTCGCCGACCGGGCCGACCGGCCGGCGCCGCACCCCCGGCTGAACTCGCTCACCGACCGGGAGCGCGAGGTGCTGACCCTGGTGGCGCGCGGCCTGTCCAACGACGAGATCGCCGAACGCCTGGTGCTCAGCCCGGCAACGGCGAAGACGCACGTGAGCCGGATCATGAGCAAGCTCGCCGCGCGCGACCGGGCGCAGCTGGTGGTCGTCGCCTACGAATCCGCGTTGATCACCCCGGGCTGGCTGGAGTAGCACAACTCCAGGCGTACGGGATCCCCCCTAGGGCGCAACCGCTGCGGTACTCGAAGTGCCCGCTCCGGGCTGACGACCCGGGGCGCACCTTGCCGCCAGTGTTGTCGGTGTGAATTCCGAGACCCTCGACCTGGCGCGCCTGCAGTTCGCCCTGACCGCAGGCGGCCACTTCCTGTTCGTCGCCCTGACCATCGGACTGGCGACGCTGGTGGCGTGCATCCAGACCAGGGCGACGCTGACCCGGAACCCGGTGCACCAGCGGATGACCCGGTTCTGGGGCCAGCTGTACGTGATCAACTACGCCGTCGGCATCGTCACCGGGCTGGTGATGGAGTTCCAGTTCGGCCTGGCCTGGAGCGGGCTGACGCACCAGGCCGGCAACGTCTTCGGCGCGTCGCTGGCGATGGAGACGCTGGTCGCGTTCTTCGTCGAGTCCACGTTCCTCGGCCTGTGGATCTTCGGCTGGGACCGGCTGAACCGCTGGGTGCACCTCGGCCTGATCTGGGGCGTCACGATCACCGCCTACGCCTCGGCCTACTGGATCATGGTCTCCAACGGATTCCTGCAGAACCCGGTGGGCTACGAGCGGGACGGCGACGTGCTGCGGCTGACCGACACCTGGGCGGTGCTGACCAACCCGGCGTCGATCGCGGCGTTCTGGCACATCCTGGGCGGAGCGCTCGTCACGGCCGGCTTCTTCGTCGCCGGGATCAGTGCCTACCGCCTGTTCCGCCGCGATCCGGAGGTGGACCTTTTCACCAAGTCACTGCGGATCGGGGTGTTCACCGCGCTTCCGGCACTGTTCGCGACCGCGACCGCGGGCGGGATCCAGTTCGACGTGATCGGTGACTACCAGCCGATGAAGCTCGGGGTGTGGGGCGGCCGGGGGGCGGAGGTCGCCCGGCTGCAGGCGGAGCAGGTCGCCCGCTTCGGTCCCGGTGACTACGTGCCGCCGGAGGAGTGGGTGAGCGCCGGCGGTTCGGTGATGATGGCGGCGTTCGGGTTCATGTTCCTCCTGGTGCTGCCGAGCGCGCTGCTGGCCCTGTTCAGGCCGGTGGTCCAGCGGTTCCGGCTGTGGCACCTGCTGCTGATGGCGGCGATCCCGCTGCCCTACATCTCGATGCTCTCCGGCTGGGTGTTCCGCGAGATGGGCCGCCAGCCGTGGGTGATCAACGGCGTCCTGCTCACCCGGGACGCGGTTTCCGACGTGTCACCGGCGGCGATGCGGGCATCGCTGGTGGCCTTCACCGTCCTCTTCGGACTCCTGCTGGTGGTGAACTGGGCGCTGCTGCTGCGCCAGGCCGGTCGCGCGCCCGACCAGGTCGCCCTGGGCCGCCCGGAGGCCGAAACCCGCCCGACCCCGATCACCGCATCGCTGTAAGGAGACCGCTCGTGGAGCTGCTGGCCGTCGTGGCGTTGGGCGTTTTCGCCCTCGGCTACTTCTTGTTGGGCGGTGCGGACATCGGGGTGGGCATGCTGCTGCCGGTGCTGGGCCGGGACGCGGCGCAACGCCGCCTGGTGATCGCCGCCATCGCCCCGTTCTTCCTCGGCAACGAGGTCTGGCTGGTGGCCACCGCCGGCGTCCTCGTCGGCAATTTCCCCGAGCTGGAAGGAGAACTGCTCAGCGGCCTGTTCCCGGCGGTGGTGCTGCTGCTGTGCGGCTGGATCCTGCGTGACATGGGGCTGTGGCTGCGCGGCCGGGCGGATGTCCGGGCCTGGTGGGCGATCTGCGACGCGACGATCACCGGCGGCAGCTGGGCGGTCGCGCTCAGCTGGGGCTGGATGTTCGCGGGCCTGCTGGCGGGCCAGTTCCACGCCGTGGCCACCGGGCCCGGCGCGGTGCTGGCGGCGGTCGCGATCGCGGCGGTGTTCGCGGTGCACGGGCTGGCCTTCGCCGCGCTTCGGCTGTCCGGGCCGCTGCACCAGCGGGCGAGGGCGTTGTTCGGGCGCGGTGACGAGCGGCGGGTGTTCGCGCTGACGTCGGCGGCGATGGCGCTGCTGTGCCTGGTGGTGGGAATCCGCCTACCGCTGCTGGACAACACCGCCGATCCGGGCACGCTGGGCCTGCTGCTCCCGGCGATGATGGTGATCACGCCGCTGCTGATCGCCGCGCAGGCCTACGCGTGGTGGGTGTGCCGGGGCAGGGTGGAAAGGCCGTCGTACCTGTGAACAAGCGACTGCTGGGCCTGTTGCCCCGACCCGTCCTGATCGCCGTGGCGTGCCTGGCGCTGGCGCAAGGCGCGCTGATCATCGCGCAAGCCGATCTGCTGGCCCTCGCCATCGCCCGGCTCGACCCCGGCTACCTGCCGTGGCTGGCGGGCGCGGTCGCGCTGCGCGCCAGCGCCGCGTGGGCCGGCGGTGCGCTGATCCAGCGCGCCGCGGCGGACGCGAAGGCTGCGGTGCGCCGCGACTTGTTGGCCCGCGCGGGCTCGCAGCGGTCGAGCGGGTCGTTCACCACGCTCGTCACCAGGGGCCTCGACGCACTGGAGCCCCTGCTCACCGGCGTGGTCCCGCAGTTGTTGGTGGCGGTGGCGGTGCCGCCGCTGGTGCTGGTGCGGCTGGGCTTCGCGGACTGGTCCTCGGCGCTGATCGTCGCCGCGAGCATGCCGCTGATCCCGTTGTTCGGCGCGGTGATCGGGTTGCGCACCCGTGATGTCACCCGGCACCAGTGGGCGCACCTCCGGCGGCTGGGCGGGCACTTCCGGGACGTCCTGGCCGGGCTGACCACCCTGCGGGTCTTCCTGCGGGCCGAGCACCAGGCGGCGGTGATCGGGCGGATGGCCGACGAACACCGCCGGGCGACGATGGGCGCGCTGCGCACGGCGTTCCTGTCCGGGTTCGTGCTGGAAACCGTGTGCTCGCTGGCGATCGCGCTGGTGGCGGTGCCGATCGGGCTGCGCCTGCTCGCCGGCGGCCTCCACCTCGACACCGCCCTGCTGGTGCTGCTGCTGACGCCGGAAGCGCTGATCCCGCTGCGCGCGCTGGGCACCCGGTTCCACGCCGGGGCCGAGGGGATGGCCGTGGTCGAGGAGTCGTTCGAGATCCTCGACCGCTCGACAGATGAGCCGGGCGGCCGGCGCCGCGCGACGGCGGGCGAGATCAGGTTCGACGAGGTGACGGTCCGCTTCCCAGGCCAGGAAACCCCGGTGCTGGACCGGGTTTCGTTCGTGGTCCGCCCGGGGGAGAAGGTAGCGCTGGTCGGGCCCAGCGGAGCGGGCAAGTCCACGGTGCTCCACCTGCTGCTGGGCTTCGTGGCGCCGGAGCGCGGGCGGATCCTCGTCGACGGCGTCGACCTGCGGGATCTCGACATCGACCGGTGGCGACGCCGGGTGGCATGGGTGCCGCAGCACCCGCACCTGTTCGCCGCGACCGTGGCCGACAACATCCGCCTCGGCGCACCGGAGGCATCGATGGAGCAAGTACGCGAGGCGGCTCGTGCCGCGCACGCCGCGGAGTTCGTCGAACGGCAACCGGAGGGCTACCGGTCCCGGCTCGGCGAGCGAGGGGCGGACCTGTCGGCGGGGCAGCGGCAACGGATCGCCGTCGCCCGCGCCTACCTGAAGGACGCGCCGCTCGTCCTGCTGGACGAGCCCACGGCGCGGCTGGACCTGCACAGCGAGTCGGCCTTGGCGGCATCGGCGGCGACGGTGCTCAGCTGCCGCACGGCCATCGTCGTCGCGCACCGCCCCGCCCTGCTCGCGACGGCCGACCGGGTCATCCGGATTCGCGGCGGCGTCGTCGAATCCCCGGCGGAGGTGGCGGCATGATCGCGATGCTGCGGCTCTTCCGCGCCCCGCGGCTGCTCGCCGCGGTGGCGTGCGGAATGGTGGCCGAACTCAGCGCCGTGGCCCTGATGGCGTTGGCGGCCTGGCTGATCACCCGCGCCGCGGAGCAGCCCGCGCTGTCCGCGCTGAGCCTGGCGATCGTCGGCGTCCGAGCCTGCGCCCTGGCACGCGGCACGTTCCGCTACCTGGAGCGGCTCGCCGGGCACGACGCCGCGCTGCGCGTGGTCGCCGAGCTCCGGCCGAAGGTGTTCCGGTCGAGGCTCGGGCGACCGCCGTTGCGCGACGGCGACGCGCTGACTCGCCTGATCGCCGACGTGGACAGCGTGCAAGAGTTGCTGCTGCGCTGCCTGTCACCGGCGGCGATAGCGCTCGTCGTGGGCGTCTCGTCGGCGCTGGTGTGCCTCGCGGTCGTCCCGGCGGCCGGGGCGGTGCTGGTCGCGGGCCTGCTGCTGGCCGGTGTGGTGCTGCCGCTGGTCGCGGCGCCGATGTCGGGCCGGAATCTGGCTGCGGCAGCGGAGGATCGTGCGCTGCTCGCGGTGGCCAGTGCGGATCTCGTCGACGGCGCAAGGGAACTGGCCGCGTTCAACGCCACCGCCGGGGCAACGGCCCGAGCCGGGGAGCACACCGCGCGGATCGTCCGCCGCGAGCGGGCTTCCGCCCGGGCGGCCGGTTTCCTGACGGCGGCCGGGATCGCGGTCCAGGGCCTGACGGCGGTAGGCGCGACGTGGCTCGCGGTGCTCGACGGTCGCCAGCAGGTCACGGCCGCGGTGGTGGGATTCCTGGCGCTGGCGGCATTCGAGCCGGTAATGCCGCTCGTCGAAGCCGCGCGCAAGTACGCCGAACACCGTCCGGCGTTGCGTCGGGTCGCCGAGCTGCTGACCGTCGCGCCGAAGCCGGATCCGCAGGCGAACGCGGGACGGCTCGCCCTCCATGACGTGTCGGTGCACTACGCGGCTCCGGCGCTGCGCGGCATCGACCTGGTCATCGAGCCGGGCCGGACGGTCGCGATCGTCGGCGCCAGCGGGGCAGGCAAGAGCACCGCGCTCGGCGTCATGGCCGGGTTGGTCGAGCCGTCGACCGGGCAGGTCGAGCGCCCGGAAACCCGTGCGGTGACCCAGGACGCGCACGTCTTCGACACCACCATCCGGGAGAACCTGCGGCTGGCCGCACCGGATGCCACCGATGAGCAGCTGGCGCGCGCCTCGGAGCAGGCCGGGCTGCTCGACTGGATCCGCGGCCTGCCTGCGGGCTTCGACACGCTCGTCGGCGAGAGCGGCCAGGACATCTCGGGCGGCCAACGGCAGCGCCTGCTGCTGGCCCGGGCACTGCTGGCCGACCCGCCGGTGCTGCTCCTGGACGAACCGGGCGAATCCCTGGAGACCAGGCTGGCCGACGAACTGCTCACCGGTGTGCTGGGCGCGCGATCCGGCCGAACGACGGTCGTCGTCACGCACCGGCTGGCCTGCCTGCCGGAGTTCGACGAGGTGCTGGTCCTGGATCGCGGCCGGATCGTGCAACGCGGCCCGCACGACGAACTGGTGGCGGCCCCCGGCCCCTACCTCGATCTCTGGGAGGCGGAGCTGCTCGTCGGCGCCCGGTGATCGTTTGGTTGAAGCGTTGACTGAATCGCCGCCGCGACGCAGGATGATCGTTCACCGGAACGCCGGGAAGTGAGGTGCAGCCGCGTTGACCCAGCAACGCCCAGCGGGCTTCTTCGCCGACCGCACGATCGGCGGGCTCGCCGCACAACTGCGCGCCGCCGAGGTGACCGCGGTCGAACTGGCCCGGGCCGCCCTGGCTTCCATCGAAGAACTCGACGGCGAGCTCAACGCCTTCGTGACCGTCGACCGCGACGGCGCGCTGAAGGCCGCCGAGAAGGCCGACGCCGAGCTGGCCGAAGGCCGCGACCGGGGACCGCTGCACGGGATTCCGGTCGCGGTGAAGGACATCATCGACGTCGCCGACCTGCCCACGACCATGGGATCCGCGCACTTCGCGACCAACGTGTCCACATCGGATGCCGAGTGCGTGACGCGGCTGCGCGACGGCGGCGCGGTGCTGGTCGGCAAGACCACGACGCACGAGTTCGCGTTCGGCCCGACCGGCGACAGCTCGCACCAGGGGCCGTCCCGCAACCCGCACGACCCGAGCCGGGTCACGGGCGGGTCCAGCGGCGGCAGCGGGGCCGCGGTCGCGGCCGGGATGGTGCCGCTGGCGCTGGGCACCGACACCGGCGGCTCGGTGCGCATCCCGGCGGCGATGTGCGGGGTGGTGGGCTTCAAACCGGCGTTCAACGCGATCCCGGCCGGCGGCGTGTTCCCGCTGTCGCAGTCGCTGGACCACGTCGGCGTGCTGGCCAGGAGCCCGCAGGACTGCCGGACCGGCTACCGGGTGCTGGCCGGGCTGCGCGACACCGTCAGCCGCGAAGCGGGGGAGACCGCGAGCATCGGCTGGATCGACCCGGGCACGCTGCACCCCACCGACCCGGACGTCGCGCGGATCGCCCGCACTGCCCTGGACCTCGAAGGCCTCGCGGTGCGGGACGTCGAACTGCGCGACCCCGCCGTCCTGCACGAGGCCTTCGCAGGCATCCAGAACAGCGAGGCGTACGCGATCCACGCCGAGCGCGTGGCGCAGAACCCGCAGCTGTTCACGCCGGACGTCCTGGGACGGCTGGAAGAAGCCGCGAAAACGGCGGGCTGGCAGCACGTGCGGGCACTCGTGGCCCGCGACCGGTGGCGCGCCGAGATCGACGGCCTGCTCACCCGGGTCGACCTGCTGGCACTGGCGACGACCTGCATGGTCGCGCCCGCCATCGGCCGGCGCGAGATCGAGATCGACGGCGCCGCCGCGACGGTCCGCGGTGCCCTGGTATCGCTGACCAAGACGTGGAACGTGGCGGGCATCCCGGCGGTCTCGGTCCCGGCCGGCACCATCGGCGACCTCCCGGTCGGCGTCCAGCTGGCCTGCCGGCCCGGACGCGAAGACCTGCTGCTGGCCGTCGCGGCCCGGATCGCCGACGCCGCGCCATGACCGCCGGGCGCGGTTTCGCGAGCAACCGGCGGTCACCGGGGTGAACGTCGATCTCTCGCGAAACCGGCACCGGCCGGTCAGCCCTGCACAGCGGCCGCGACGGCCTTGCCGAGGTCCTCGGTGGTCGCCTTGCCGCCGAGGTCCGGGGTGCGCGGCGCCGACGCGTCGGTCAGGACCTGCTCGATCGCGCGGACCACGTCGGCCCCGGCCT
The DNA here is from genome assembly GCF_900106995.1 of Saccharopolyspora shandongensis. Lineage (GTDB taxonomy): Bacteria > Actinomycetota > Actinomycetes > Mycobacteriales > Pseudonocardiaceae > Saccharopolyspora > Saccharopolyspora shandongensis. Next base: position 35,855 of record NZ_FNOK01000061.1, on the reverse strand, counting down.
CCGGCAGGCCGAGGTGGTCCAGCATCATCGCCGCGGACCAGATCTGGCCGATCGGGTTGGCGATGCCCCGGCCCGCGATGTCCGGCGCCGAGCCGTGCACCGGCTCGAACGTCGACGGGTAGTCGCGTTCCGGGTTGATGTTGCCCGACGGCGCGACCCCGATCGTGCCGGTCACGCCGGGCCCGAGGTCGGAGAGGATGTCGCCGAAGAGGTTGCTGGCGACCACCACGTCGAAGCGTTCCGGCGTCATCACGAACCGCGCGCACAGGATGTCGATGTGGTCCTGGTCCACGGTGATGTCCGGGTATTCGGCGGAGATGGCCGCGAACCGCTCGTCCCAGTACGGCATCGAGTAGTAGATGCCGTTGGACTTCGTCGCCGAGGTGACGTGCGGCTTGCCGAGCTTGCGGGCCAGTTCGAAGGCGTAGCGCATGATGCGGTCGGTGCCGCGCCTGGTGAACGCGGCGGTCTGCAGCACCATCTCGTTCGGGGTGCCCTCGCCCTGCCGCCCGCCGAGCTGGGAGTACTCGCCCTCGGTGTTCTCCCGGACCACCCAGAAGTCGATGTCGCCGGGCTCCTTGTCGCGTACCGGCGGCGTCACGCCCGGCAGCAGCCGCACCGGGCGCAGGTTGACGTACTGGTCGAACTCCCGGCGGATCGGCAGCAGCAGCCCCCACAGCGAGATGTGGTCGGGCACGCCGGGCCAGCCGACCGCGCCGAGCAGGATCGAGTCGTGGTCGCGCAGCCGGTCCAGCCCGTCTGCGGGCATCATTCGGCCGGTGCTGCGGTAGGTCTCGCAGCTCCAGTCGAAGTGCCGGAAGCCGAACCGCACCCCGTACTTCGCCCCGATCACCTCGAGCACCCGCAACGCTTCCGGCATGACCTCGTTGCCGATCCCGTCACCGGGCAGCACGGCCACTTCGTACTGCTGCAATCTGCACCTCGCGCCTCTCGGAGAACCGTTCCGGTCGCCATCTAACGCCGCGGCCCCGCCCGCGGCCAAGACCCCGGGACGAATCGCCGGTGGCGCGCCGGCCCGGCAGCGGCTACCAAGGACGGCGTGGATGCGACACGGGCGTTGCGCGAAATCGCGTTCTGGCTGGAGCGCGAGGGCGCGCCGACCTACCGGGTGCGGGCGTTCCGGCGCGCCGCCGCGGTCGTCGACGACCTCCCGGACCTGGACAAGCGGGTGGCGTCCGGGCGGCTGACCGCGCTGGAGGGCATCGGCAGGACCACCGCCGCCGTCATCGAGGCCGCGCACCGCGGCGAGATCCCGGACTACCTGGCGCGCCTGCGGTCCGAAGTGGACGTTCCGGAGCACGGGCGGCGACTGCGGGCGGCGCTGCGCGGCGACTGCCACACCCATTCCGACTGGTCCGACGGCGGCAGCCCGATCGCCGAGATGGCCGTCACCGCCCGGGAGCTCGGGCACGAGTGGATGGTGCTCACCGACCACTCGCCCCGGCTGACCGTGGCCCGCGGCCTGTCCGCCGAGCGGCTGCGCGAGCAGTTGGAGGTGGTCGCCGGGCTGAACGAGCGCCTCGCGCCGTTCCGCATCCTCACCGGCATCGAGGTCGACATCCTGTCGGCCGGCGCGCTGGACCAGGACGAGGACCTGCTCGCCGAGCTGGACGTCGTGGTGGCCAGCGTGCACTCCGACCTGCGGATGGCCGCGCCGGCCATGACGCGGCGGATGTGCGCGGCGGTGGCCAACCCGCACGTGGACGTGCTGGGACACTGCACCGGGCGGCTGATCGGCGACCGGAAGCGGCCGCAGTCCACCTTCGACGCGGTGGCGGTGTTCGAGGCGTGCCGGGACAACGGCGTCGCGGTCGAGATCAACTCCCGGCCGGACCGGCTGGACCCGCCGCGCGAGCTGATCCGGCTCGCCCGCGACATCGGCTGCGAGTTCAGCATCGACTCCGACGCGCACGCCCCAGGTCAGCTCGACTGGTTGGCCTACGGATGCGCGCGGGCCGAGGAGTGCGAGGTGCCCGCCGACCGCGTGATCAACGCGCTCCCGGCCGATGACCTGCTGGCCCGGCGGTGAGCCGAGCCGATTGTGATCTTCACCGATCGCTCCGCCGCTGATCACACATAGTATTTGAATGTTCAAATACTGCCCGGGTATGCTGATCGGGTGACCGAAACCCGATGGCTGACCGACACCCAGCAGTGCGCCTGGCGGAAGTTCGCCGCCCTGATGACCGTCGTCCCGGCCGCGCTGGACAACCAGCTGCAACGGGACGCGGGCCTGACCCACTTCGGCTACTGGGTGCTGGCGATGCTCAGCGAGCACCCGGAACGCGCGCTGCGGATGAGCGAACTCGCGGCCCGGTCCAACGCCTCGCCGTCCCGGGTGTCGCACGTGGTCGCCCGCCTGGAGCAGCAGGGCTGGGTGCGCAGGCAGCGCGCGTGCTCCGACGGTCGCGGCAACGTCGCGGAGCTCACCGAAGCAGGCTACGAGAAGCTCGTCGCCTCGGCCCCCGGCCACGTGGAGAAGGTCCGCGACCTGATCTTCGACGGCCTCTCCGAGGCCCAGGTGCGCCAGCTCGACGAGCTCTGCGCCGCCATGCTCGCGCACCTGGACCCCGAGGGGAACCTCACCACCGCCCCGCCGAAGCGGGACTGAAAACCCTCACGCCGCCTCGTCGGCATCGTCCTGCTGCGCGAACTGGGTGCGGTAGAGCTCGGTGTACAGGCCGCCGCGGGCAAGCAGCTCGGCGTGCGTGCCCTCCTCCGCGATGCGCCCGCCGGAGACCACCAGGATCCGGTCCGCTTCCCGGATCGTGGCCAGCCGGTGCGCGATGACCAGCGCCGTTCGCCCGGACAACGCGGTCTTCAGCGCCTGCTGCACCGCCGCCTCGGATTCCGAGTCCAGGTGCGCGGTCGCCTCGTCCAGCACGACGATCGGCGGCGCCTTCAGCAGTAGCCGGGCGATCGCCAGCCGCTGCTTCTCCCCGCCGGAGAGCCGGTACCCGCGGTCGCCGACCACCGTGTCCAGCCCGTCCGGCAGCGACGCGACGAGGTGTCCGAGCTGCGCCGTCCGCAGGGCCTCGGTCAGCTCCTCGTCGGTCGCGTCGGGCCGGGCGAAGGTGAGGTTGGCGCGGATCGAGTCGTGGAACAGGTGCGAGTCCTGGGTGACCACGCCGACCGTCGAGTACAGCGAGGCCAGCGTCGCGTCGCGGACGTCCACGCCGCCGATGCGCACCGCCCCGGAATCCGCGTCGTAGAGCCGCCCGGCCAGGTTGGTGATGGTCGTCTTGCCCGCGCCGGAGTGGCCGACCAGCGCGATCGTCTGGCCCGGCGCGGCGCGGAACGAGATGTCGTGCAGCACGTCGTGCGCGGGCGCGTTGTCCTGCCGCGCCACCGATTCCAGCGACGCCAGCGAAACCTCGCTGGACGCCGGGTAGCGGAACGACACCGCGTCGAACTCGACGTCGGCCGCCCCGGCGGGCAGCGGCTTCGCGTCCGGCTTCTCCTGGATCATCGGCCGCAGGTCCAGCACCTCGAAGACGCGGTCGAAGCTGACCAGCGCGGTCATCACGTCGACGTGCACGTTGGACAGCGCGGTCAGCGGCCCGTACAGGCGGCTGAGCAGCGTCGCCAGCGCCACCAGGGTGCCCAGCTCGAAGGCCCCGGTGAGCACCAGCCCGCCGCCGAGCCCGTAGACCACCGCGGTGGCCAGCGACGCCAGCAGCGTCAGCGCGACGAAGAACACCCGGCTGTACATCGCCGACACCACGCCCATGTCGCGCACCCGCGCCGCCCGCCGCGAGAACCGCTCGGACTCCTCGTCGGCGCGGCCGTAGAGCTTGGCCAGCATCGCCCCGGCGACGCCGAAGCGCTCGGTCATCAGCGAGCTCATCTCGGCGTCCACCTTCATCTGCTCCCGGGTGACCCGCTGCAGCCGTCGCCCGATCCACCGCACCGGCAGCAGGAACAGCGGCAGCATCGCCAGCGCGATCAGGGTGATCTGCCAGGACAGGGTGAACATGGTGGCCAGCACCAGCACCAGGCTCAGCACGTTGGACACCACCGACGACAGCGTGCTGGTCAGCGCCCGCTGCGCGCCGATGACGTCGTTGTTGAGCCGGCTGACCAGCGCCCCGGTCTGCGCCCGCACGAAGAACGCCACCGGCATCCGCTGCACGTGGTCGAAGACCTCCGAGCGCAGGTCGTAGATCAGTCCCTCGCCGAGCCGCGCGGAGTACCAGCGCTGCATCAGCGACGTCGCGGCCTCCAGGAGCGCGACGCCGGCGACGGCCACCGCCAGCCAGACGACAACCCCCATGTCCTGCGGCACGATCCCGTCGTCGATGATCGCCTTGAACAGCAGCGGGTTGACGATGCCGAGCACCGCGGCGAACGCCACCAGCCCCAGGAAGGGGATGATGTCGCGGGAGTAGGGCCGGGCGTAGCGGAAGATGCGCCGGGCCAGCCCGGGCGAGAGGCGTTGCCGGGTCACGGATTCGTCACTGGCGAAGGAGCGCATCGTCTCCCATGTCACCGTCATGTTCGCAGTCCTATTCAAGCGGTCCGACGCGGTCGAGCACCATCCTGAAACTTCGAGTTAAGTCGAAGTCAACGCCGCGGGACGAGCGTCGATTCCCGCGCGGGCGCGTCGGTCGGCGTCGTGCTGGACGGCTATCTTGAACAATGCTTCACGTACGTTACTCTGTGCGCTGGCTCGGACACGGTCCGAACTCGGGGGATTGACCGGTAGGCCGCTGCGTCGGACGGGAGCGACCGCGTGTTGATCAGCACTTCGGCCGGGGGTGGGCGTTGACGGTTTCCGGGCAGGAACCCGCGCGCATCCCGCTGCGCGTGGCGGACCGGTTCTTCCTCGCCGCGCACACCGGGGAGCAGCGCCTTTCGCCCAGGATCGACGGCTCGCTGGTGGCGCTCGGCTGCGCCGCCGGGCTGCTGGCCGAGCTGATCCTGGAAGAGGAGGTCACGGTGACCCCCAGCGTCCGGCCCAGCGGCAAGGGCCGCTGCCCGGACTTCCTGTCCTGGGCGATCCTGCGGGAGATCCGCGAGGAGACCGGCCACGACGTGCGGACGTGGCTGGAGTACTTGAGCCAAGCCGCCACCGAGAAGGTGCGCGCCCGGCTGACCATCACCGACGTGCTCCGGGAGGTGCCGGTGTCCGGCGGCTGGCGCGGTGGGTCGGCCGCGGCCTGGCGGCTCGCCGACGACGGCGTGCGCAACCCGGAGGTGGACCTGGAGACGCTGTTCACCGGTGCCGAAACGGCCAGTGGCAGCGGCATGATCACCATCCCGGCCCGGCTCGCCGAGATCACCCTGGCGCTGCTGCTGCGGGAAACCGGCGTGCTGCGCCAGATCCGGCTCCCCAAGCACGTCACCCGGCAGGGCGAGTACCGGATGGAGTCCTGGGAGCCGCGCATCCCGGGCCCGCTGCGGACCCTCGTGAGCGAGGTGGGCGCCGCCCGCGGCCAGTCCGCGATAACCCCGAAGCACTGAGAGCGCAGAGGAGCGAGCGTTGCCACCGTCCAAAGTCTCCGCAGCCCTGGCCCGCGCCCGGCTGGGCGTGACGTCGATCGTGTTCTTCACCGTCGCCGCAGCGGCCCCGGAAACGGTGGTCGGCGGCGGTGCGGTCAGCGGGTTCGCGGTGTCCGGGGTGACCGGGATCCCGCTGGGCTACCTGGCGATCGCGCTGATCCTCGGGCTGTTCGCGATCGGCTACGTCACGATGTCGCAGCACGTGGAGAACGCCGGCGCGTTCTACGCCTACGTGGCCAAGGGGCTCAGCCGGGTGGCCGGCACCGCGGCCGGCGGCCTCGCGCTCGTCTCCTACCTGATGATCCTGGCCAGCCTGCTCGGCGGTTTCGGCGTCGGCGCGGCCGCATTCGTGCAGCAGATCAGCGGTGTCGAGGTGTCGTGGTGGGTGCTCTCGGCCGCCGGCCTGGCGCTGATCGCGGTGCTCGGCGTGCTGCGCATCGACGTCAACGGGCGGGTGCTGGGCGTGCTGCTGCTCGCCGAGGTGGCGATCATCCTGGTCTACGATGCGGCGTTCGTGTCCGCGCCGTCGGACGCCGGCGTAGTGCTGGACACCCTCAACCCGGCTCAGCTGATGACCAGCGCGGCCGGAGTGATCCTGGTGATCGCCTTCACCGGATTCATCGGGTTCGAGAACTCCACGGTGCTCGCCGAGGAGGCGAAGAACCCGCGCACGGTGATCTACGCGACCTACATCTCGCTGGTCGTCATCGGTGGTCTCTACTCGCTGTCGACCTGGGCGATGACGGTGGCCACCGGGCCGGACGCCATCGTCTCGCAGGCCGAGACCCATTCCACGGAACTGCTCTTCGTGCTCGCCGGGCAGCGACTGCCGGGCGCGCTGGTGACCATCGGCTCGGCGCTGTACGTGACGAGCTTGTTCGCCGCGACGCTGTCGTTCCACCACGTCTGCGCCCGCTACTTCTTCGCGCTGGGCCGGGAAGGCATCGGCCTGCGCTGGTGGGGGACGACCAGCTCCCGCACCTCGGCCCCGGCGGCGGGCTCGCTGACCACCACCGCGATCGTGGCCGTCGTGGTGGCGCTGGTGGCGGTCACCGGGTTGGACCCGATCACCTACCTGTTCTTCTGGGGCGCCTCGGTGGGCGCGCTCGGCGTCCTGACGCTGGTGCTGCTGACCTCGATCGCCGTCGTCGGTTACTTCATCCGCGAACGCGACCACGGGCACGGCCGGTGGCGGACCGCCGTCGCGCCTGCGCTGGCCGCCGCGGTGCTCGCGGTCGTGCTGGTCCTGACGGTGACGTCGTTCGGCACTGTGCTCGGCGTACCCGACGGCGACCCGGCCGCGTGGGCGCTGCCGCTGGGCTTCGTGGTCGTGCTGGCGCTCGGCGCGGGCTGGGGCGCAGTGCTGAAGCGGTTCCGGCCGGAGACCTACGCGCGGATCGGGATGGGCGCCCGCGCCACCACCGTCCAGGCCGGCGCGGAGCCCGCGGATGTCCACTGAGGACATACGGGTGCGCACGCTGCTGCGGGCCTTCGCCGACGACGCGTTCGCCCGGTGGCTGCTGCCGGACCCGGAGCACCGGCACCACGTGTATCGCGAGTGGTTCGTCATGGTCCTCGCGCAGGCCGGCGCGGCCGGGCGGGTGATCAGCGGCGCGGACGGCCTCGCGGTGCAGGTCTGGCTCGCGGCGCGCACCGGGCCGCCGAGCATGCTCGACGACGCGGGCTCCCAGCGCCTGCTCGACCTGGCCGGGGACCGCGCGCACCGGTTCCGCGAGTTCGGCGCCCTGAGCGCGGAACGACACCCGCGCGATCCCCACGAGTACCTGGCCCTGATCGGCGTCGACCCGGCGGTGCAGGGCACCGGCGTCGGAGGCCGGGAGCTCCGCGGCGCCCTCGGCCGGTGGGACGCGGAGGGGACGCCGTCGTACCTGGAGGCCAGCAGCGCCCGGAGCCGGAACCTCTACCTGCGCCTGGGCTTCCAGGACCACGGCGACCCGATCGTCCTCCCCGATGGCCCCAGCCTCTACCCGATGTGGCGCCCCGCGAGCCGACGCTCCTGAACGGAAACCGCCGCTCCTCAGGTCTCCGCGCCGACGAAGTCGAATTCCCAGGTGCCGTCCGGTCGCTTCCTGGCGCGCTCGTAGATCAGCAGCGGCGGCACGGCCTGGGAATTGCGAGTCCGCGCGGGGAACGTGATGCGCGGTACCGGTTTGCCCGACACGTCCGCGGAGACGGCGACCTCGTGACCGTCCTCCGGCCCACCGCGCAGCCGGACCCTGATCTCTGCCACGCGAAGCTCCCTTCTTCCCGACCAGCACTGCCGGCGCCGCATCGGCGACGACACCGCTTCGACCAGGATGCCCGGATCCAGGTTCCTGCTATCACTGGATCGTGTGGCCGGCGGGCCAGCCGTCAGATCATCTCGGTGATGTTGGGCTCGACGTCGAGGAGTGCGCGGCCGAACACCTCCGCGTTGCTGGCCGGGTGTGCGAGCGCGTGCCGGGCGGCCGTCTGGACGTCGCGCAGGATCGCGTGCAGCGGGTCCGATTCGGACAGTGCCGACGCGCCGTAGGCGGAGACGAGCACGTCGACGGCTTCGCGGCACTGCTGGACCGCATGGCTGGAATGCTGCCGCAGCCGGGCCCGCTCCAGGTAGCCCGGGTGAGTACCGGACCGCGCGTGACCGTCGACCACCGCCGCCGACCGGTCCGCGATCAGCCGGGCGACGTCGATCTTCGTCGACGCCTCCGCCACGGCCAGCTGGAACGCGGTCGAATCGCGCTGCCGCTGGTAGCTGGTGAACGCGATGCCCTTGCGGCCGGCCTGCGAAAGCACGTGCTCCAGCGCTTCTTCGGCCATGGCGAGCAGCGGGGCGATCAGGAACGTCGCCAGCGTCGGGACCACGGCGGTTCGGTAGCGCGCGGAATCGTTGCTGCGGCGCGGGAACACGCCTCGCATCGCCGGGCCCCGGCGCAGCAGCCGGTGGTCGGGGACGAACACGTTCTCGCCGATCAGCAGGTTGCTGCCGGTTCCGCGCATGCCGAGGGTGAACCAGGTGTCCTTGATGTGCAGCTCGCTCATCGGGACCAGCCCGAACGCGGCGTCCGCCGGCTCGTCGCCGTGCGCGGGCAACGACATGCCGAGCATGGCCCAGCCGGCGTGCAGGCAGCCGGAGGCCGGCGCCCAGCTGCCGCTGACCTGCCAGCCCCCGTCGACGCGCTCGGCGGACGCCTTCGGCGTGAGCACCTGGCACACCTTGGTGTCCGGGTCGGCGCCGAAGACCTCTTCCTGCGCCCGGTCGGGGAAGAGGCCGGTCAGCCAGTCGCCGCAGCCGAGGATCAGTACCAGCCAGCCCGCGGCCGCGTCGCCCCGGGTGACCTCGGCGGTGGCGTCCATGATGGTGCGCAGGTCGGTTTCCAGGCCGCCGAACCGGCGTGGCACCCAGGCGCGGAACAGGCCCGCCTCGTCGAGCGCGGCGATCGACTCGTCGGAGAGCCGCCGCTCCTGCTCGCCTTCGGCCCGATGCTGTTCCAGCAGCGGCCGCAGTGTCGCCGCCCGCTCGACGAGATCCGCCCGCGCGCCGGTCCCCATGGTCGACCTCCAGAATCACACTGACCTCGATGATCAGTGTGTCACCCGGTCGTGCGGCCCGGTCCGGGGGACGATCTCAGCCCGGGGCGACCAGGACGTGGAGCGTCCGGGGGCCGTGCACGCCCTCGACCCGGTTGAGCTCGATGTCGCTGGTCGCCGACGGGCCGCTGATGAACGTCATCGGCCGCGCCGGGTCCAGCCGGCGCAGCGCGGCCGGGACGTCGTCGGCGACCTGGGATTCCCGGACGACGCAGATGTGCACGTCCGGCACCAGCGTCACCGCCCGGCGGCCCTGACCGGGGCCGTGATCGAGCACGATGGTGCCGGTCTCGGCGATGCCCACCACGGCCGTGGTGATCACCGCGTCGACGCGCTCCAGTCCCGCCGTGTCGATGTCCGTTCCGTCGTCCACCTGGCCGAATTCCGAGCTCAGCGCCTCGTACCACTGCTGTGGTACCCCGGCTGGGGCGAGTACTCGGCGGGCACCTGCGGCGCGCGCGGCGGCCACGATCGCGGCGGGCAGCTCGCCCGGCTCGACCCGCTCCACCGTCGCCCGGTAGTCCGCGACCCGCTCGCAGAACAGGCCCACCAGATCCGCCGTCGGGCGTTCGGTCCGGTAGTCGCGCGGAATGCTCGACACCGGAACCCGCTCGGTCTGTGCCAGCGCCGAGCGCACCCGGCCCAGGATCGCCTCGCGCGCCGAATTCCCCGCACTCATCGCGATTCCCCTCCTCGGTTGCGCTCCCACCAGGAGCGGAAGGATTCCTCGGCCGGGGCCGGCGCGTCCCGCGCATCGGTCCAGCGCGACAGCGGCGGGGGCAACCGGCCGATGGTGCCCTTGCGCCCGATGACCCGGCGGCTCAGCGCCGCCACCTTCTCGGCCGCGGCCAGCCGCTTCGAGTCGCCGAACACCCAGGACGCCAGGCCCATCAGGGCGTCCATCGGCTTGGACCGCCAGTTGTGCTCCTCGACGACCCGGGTGCGCAGGTGCACCAGCAGGTCGGGGATGTCGATCGCGACCGGGCAGACGTCGTAGCAGGCGCCGCACAACGACGACGCGTACGGCAGCGATTTGTCCACTTCGGACACCGTCCCGCGCAGCTGCGGCGTCAGCACCGCGCCGATCGGGCCCGGGTACACCGAGCCGTAGGCGTGGCCGCCGGTGCGCTCGTACACCGGGCACACGTTCAGGCAGGCCGAGCAGCGGATGCAGCGCAGCGCCTGGCGGCCGACCTCGTCGGCGAGCGCGTTGGTGCGGCCGTTGTCCAGCAGCACCACGTGGAACGACTGCGGCCCGTCCCCGGCGGTGACGCCGGTCCAGGTCGAGGTGTAGGGGTTCATCCGCTCGCCGGTGCTGGAGCGCGGCAGAAGCTGCAGGAACACCTCCAGGTCCTGCCAGCGCGGCACCAGCTTCTCGATGCCGACCACGCTGATCAGCGTCTCCGGCAGGGTCAGGCACATCCGGCCGTTGCCCTCGGACTCCACGACCACCAGCGTGCCCGTCTCGGCCACCGCGAAGTTCGCGCCGGAGACGGCGACCTTGGCGCGCAGGAACTTCTCCCGCAGGTGCCGCCGGGCGGCCTCGGCCAGCCGGGCGGGCTCGTCGGTGAGGTCCGCGGGCGCGGGCGCGCCGACCTTGCCCATCTCGCGCTGGAAGATCTCGCGGATCTCGGCGCGGTTGCGGTGGATGGCGGGCACCAGGATGTGGCTCGGGGTGTCGTGCCCGAGCTGGACGATCAGCTCCGCCAGGTCGGTTTCCCAGGCATCGATCCCGGCGTCGGCCAGGGCTTCGTTGAGCTCGATCTCCTGGGTGGCCATCGACTTGACCTTGACCACCTCCCGCTCGCCGGTGGCCCGTACCAGGTCCACGACGATCCGGTTGGCCTCGGTGGCGTCGCGCGCCCAGTGCACGGTGCCGCCCACCGCGGTCACCGCCGCCTCGAACTGCTCCAGGTAGTTGTCCAGGTTGGACAGTGTGTGCGTCTTGATGGCCGCGCCGGCCTCGCGCAGCTGAGCCCAGTCGTCGAGCTCGCCGACGACGCTCGCGCGCTTCTGCCGGATCGTCGAGGTCGCGTTCGCCAGGTTGTGCCGCAGCTGCGAGTTGGCCAGCTCCCGCTTCGCCGCCTGCGGGAACGCTGGCATGCCCAGGTAGGTGCCGGTCACCGGTCAATCCCTTCCGTCGAGGCCAGAATCTCGGCCAGGTGCATCACCCGGATCCCGGAACGCTGCCGGGACAGCAGCCCGCCGATGTGCATCAGGCACGAGGAGTCTCCGGCGCAGAGCACCTCCGCATCGGTCTCGCGGACGTGGCGCGCCTTGTCCGCGCCCATCGCCACCGACACGTCCGGGTTCTTCAGCGCGAAGGTGCCGCCGAACCCGCAGCACTGCTCGGCGGCCGGGAGCTCGGCGAGCTCCAGCGACCGCACCGCGCGCAGCAGCCGCAGCGGCCTGTCGCCGACCCGCAGCAGCCGGGCGGAGTGGCAGGTGGGGTGGTAGGTCACCCGGTGCGGGAAGTACGCCCCGACGTCGGTCACGCCGAGCACGTCGACGAGGAACTCCGACAGCTCGTGGACCTGCGGAGCGATGCGCGCGACGGCGCGGCTGAGCCGCCTGTCGCCCTCGGCGACCATCGCGTGCTGGTGGCGCACGGACGCCACGCACGACCCGGACGGGGCGACCACGGCGTCGTAGTCGGCGAACGCGTCGACGAAGGTCCGCACCGAGGAGACGGCCTGCTTGCGGTAGCCGGTGTTGGTGTGCATCTGCCCGCAGCAGGTCTGCGCGGCCGGGAACTCGACCTCGCAGCCGAGCCGCTCCAGGATCTGCACCGTCGCTTTGGGCGCCGCCGGGAACATCGCATCCCCGAGGCAGGTAGCGAACAACGCCACCCTCATACCAGCATCACTCCACTCGATTCGAGTCAGTTCACCGTGGAAGCATCCACGACAGGACGTTGGACTGCAGGAAGACGAGGACGCACAACGCGCAATGAAGGTGCCGCTGGTGTTCTGGCCCGGATTGGTTCATCAGGTAGGCCGGCGCAAGCGTGGTGAGTAGGTGTATCGCCGAGGCAAGGGCGGGTAGGCCGAGGCCGGCCGCCTAATCCGCGGCTTCTACCGGGACGGCTGGGCCCTGGACCTGCGCTGAGGCCGGAACCTCAGCGCGAAACCGCGCGGGACTGCGGGGCGACCGCGAGGTCGGCGCTGATCCGGGCCGCCGTCGCCTGCAGCGGCGGCAGGAGGTTCTCGCGCGCTTCTTCCGGGCTGGTGCGGGAGGCGTGCGAGGAGATGTTCACCGCCGCCACCACCTTGTTCGCCCGGTCCCGGATCGGCGCCGCGATCGAGCGCAGGCCCGCTTCGAGCTCCTGGTCCACCAGCGCCCAGCCCTGCTCGCGGATGCGGGCCAGTTCCTCTTCGAACGCCGCCGGGGTCGTGATCGTGTGCGGGCCCAGCGGCTCAAGGTCCACTTCGGACAGGTAGGCGTTCAGCTCGGCGGGGGCGAGGTCGGCGAGCAGCACCCGGCCCATCGACGTCGCGTAGGCGGGGAACCGGGTGCCGATGTTGATCGACACCGTCATGATCCGCGAGGTGGGGACGCGGGCGACGTAGACGATGTCCGGGCCGTCCAGCACCGACACCGACGCCGACTCGTGCACCTCGGCCACCAGCCGCTCCAGGTACGGCTGGGCGATCTCGGGCAGCGACACGCTGGACAGGTAGGCGAAGCCCAGCTCCAGCACGCGCGGGGTGAGCGCGAATACCCGGCCGTCGGTCCACACGTAACCGAGGTGCACCAGGGTGTGCAGGAACCGGCGGGCCGCCGCGCGCGACATGTCGGTCGCGCGGGCGACCTCCGACAGCGTCATCTCCGGGCTGGACTCGTTGAAAGCGCGGATCACCAGGAGCCCGCGCGCCAGCGACTGGACGTAACCGCCGCTCGTGTCGGACACGGGTTCCATGGCGTTCTCCTGCTTCAGTCGGACTGCTCGTCGCCGAGGATCGTATTGGCGATCGCGAAAGCGCTGTTCGCGCGGGGCACTCCGGCGTAGATCGCGACGTGCATGAGCACCTCCCGGATGTGCTCCGGCGGGACGCCGTTGCGGCGGGCGGCCTTCACGTGCATCGCGAACTCGTCCTCGCAGCCCATCGCCGCCAGGATCGCCAGGGTCAGCATGCTGCGGGTCTGCCGGTCGACGCCGTCGCCGCTCCACAGCTCGCCCCACGCGTAGCGGGTGATGAAGTCCTGGAAGCCCTCGGTGAACGGGGTGATCTTGGTGTTCGCCCGGTCCACGTGCTCGTCGCCGAGGACCTGCCGGCGCACCTGCATCCCCTGGTCGCGCCGGGTTTCGTCGTTGAGGCGGTCGGGCATCACAGGCTCCTCGTGAAGTGGTCCAGCAGCAGCCGGTTGACGGCCTCGGGCTGTTCGGCGTTGGCCAGGTGCGCCGCCGGGGACAGCACCTCCAGGCGGGCGCCCGCGACGGCCGCGGCGATCTGCTCCGCGTGCGCCGGGGGAGTTGCCGCGTCCTCGGCGCCCGCGATCACCAGCGTCGGCGCGGTGATCTCGCCGAGCTTAGGCAGCAGGTCCATGCCGGCGATCGCTTCGCAGCAGCCCGCGTAGCCCTCGTCGTCGGCCGCGGCGAGCATGCCGCCGAACTTCTCGACGACGTCCGCCCGCTCGGCCAGGGCCGGGGTGAACCACCTCGGCAGCGACGGCTCGACCATCGCCTGCGTGCCCTTCTCCCGCACCACCGCGGCGCGGTCCTGCCACATCGACGCGGGGCCCAGGTCGGCGGAGGTGCAGATCAGCGCGAGCCGGTCGATGCGCTCCGGCGCGTGCTCGGCCAGCCACATGCCGGTCATGCCGCCCAGCGAGACCCCGGCGAAGTGCGCCCGGCGGACGCCGAGGGTGTCCAGCAGCGCCAGCACGTCGCCGCCGAGCTGCTTGAGCGTGTACGGCCCGGGCTTGCCCGCGGTGCCGCCGTGCCCGCGCTGGTCGTAGCGCAGCACCTGGAACTCCCGCGCGAGCGCGGGAACCTGCTCGTCCCACAGCGACAGGTCGGTGCCCAGCGAGTTGGACAGCACGACGACCGGCGCGCCGTCGGGTCCGGTCAGCTCGTAGTTCACGTTCACGGGTTCTCCAATTCGGCGTGTGCGGCCAGGGCGCGGTCGATGAAGGCGGGGGCGGAGCCGAGGTAGTCGGCGGGCTCGGTGGCCGCGACCACTTCGGCCTCCGAAAGCACCGCTTTAACCTGCGGATCTGCCAGCAGTTCCGCGCGCAGCGTCGTGCCCTCCTGCACCGCGCGGCGGCACAGCTGGGCGACGAGGTCTTGGGCCTCGGTGCGACCGAGTCCGGCCATCAGCGGCCCGGCCGCGCTTTCGGCCATCACCAGACCGCCGGTGAGGGCGAGGTTGGCGGCCATCTTCTCGGGGTGCACGCGCAGTTCCGCCAGCAGCCGCCGGGCCTGCGCGGCCGCCGCGGCGACCAGGCGCAGCAGTTCGGTCAGCGGCTCCCACTCGGACTGCCAGGCGCCGGCGGCGCGCTCGTACTCCTGCGGCATCGCCGACAGCAGGGTCGCCACCAGGCCGGGCGCCCGCCGGGTCGCGGCGGTGATCAGCACCGCCGACACGGGATTCTGCTTGTGCGGCATGGCGGAGGATCCGCCCGCCTTGCCTTCGGCGAGCTCGCCGACCTCGGTCTGCGCGTGCAGCTCGACGTCCAGGGCGAGCTTGCCGAGGACCCCGGCCGCGGCGCCCAGCGCCCCGGCCAGTTCGGCGACCCGGGTCCGGTCGGTGTGCCACGGCACGACGGGTTCGGCCAGCCGGAGTTCGGCGGCGAGCAGCCCGACGACCCGGACGCCGTCGGTGCCGAGCGAGGCGAGCGTGCCCGCGGCGCCGCCGAGCTGGACTGCGAGCCGCTCGTCGCGGATGCGGCTGAGCGCTGTGACGGCCTCGTCGAGCGCGGTGAGCCAGCCGGCGCAGCGGCAGCCGAACGTCGTCGGCAACGCCTGCTGCAGCAGCGAGCGGGCGATCATCACGGTGTGCCGGTGCCGTTCGGCGAGCCTCGCGCATTCGCCCGCCGCGGCGCGCAGATCCGCGATGACCAGGTCCAGGACGTCGCGCGTCACCAGCATGGCGGCGGTGTCGATCACGTCCTGGCTGGTCGCCCCGCGGTGCACGTGGGGCTTCGCCTCGGCGCCCACCAGCGTGGTCAGGTCGCGCACTAGCGCGATCACCGGCGTCGCCGACGACACCGCGCGCTCGGCGATCGAGCCGACGTCGAACAGCTCGACCCGGCAGTGCCGGGCGATCTCCTCGGCGGCCGAAACCGGGATGACGCCGGCCTCGGCCTGCGCCGAAGCCAACGCCGCCTCGAAGCGCAGCATCGCCTGCAGCCAGGCGGAACCGCTGGTCCGCTCGGCCGCCGCCGGCGTGCCGAACATCGGCCCGAACAGGTCGTCAGACCGCGAAGAAGACTGTTTCGCCATCGCCCTGGATCCGGATGTCGAAGCGGTAGCCGCGGTCATCGGCCGCCGCGACCAGCGTGCCGCGGCGCGCCGCGTCCACTGCAGACAACACCGGGTCGGCGGCGTTGGCCTGCTCCTCGTCCGGGAAGTAGACGCGGGTGACCACTCGGTTGAGCATGCCGCGGGCCAGCACGGTGACGTCGAGGTGCGGCGCCTCGGTCGCGCCGTCCGGTGTGGGCAGCGGGCCCGGTTTCACGGTGCGGAACCAGAATCCGCCGTCGGCGTCGGTCGGGCACCGGCCGAAGCCCTGCCACGAGGAGGACTCCGGGCGCGGGTCGTCGGGGTGGTCGAACCGGCCGCGCTCGTCGGCCTGCCAGATCTCGACCACGCCGTCCGGGATGGGATCGCCGTTGCCGTCGGTGAGCCGCCCGTGCAGCACGAACGCGCCCGGGTGCTCGGCGGCGACGGCCTCCTGACCGCCGTCCCAGAGGATGCCGCCGGGCAGGGCGTAGAACGGGCCGACCGTCTGCGACGGCGTGGTGGCAGGGGGCTTGGGGGCAGCCATCAGTCGTCGTCCTCCTCTTCCTCGTCCTCGAACACCGAGCTCGCCGGGCCGCGCAGCACGATGTCGAACTTGTAGCTCAGCGCCCACTCCGGCACGGTCGTGTCGAGGTCGAAGCGGGAGATCATCCGTTCCCGGGCCTGCTCGTCGCGCACCGAGTTGAAGATCGGGTCCTGGTAGAACAGCGGATCGCCGGGGAAGTACATCTGGGTGATCAGGCGCTGGGTGAACGCCTGCCCGAACAGCGAGAAGTGGATGTGCGCCGGGCGCCACGCGTTGTCGTGGTTGCGCCACGGGTAGGCGCCGGGCTTGATGGTGATGAACCGGTAGTTGCCGTCGGCGTCGGTCATGCACCGGCCGGTGCCGGAGAAGTTCGGGTCCAGCGGCGCCGGGTGCCGGTCGCCCTGGTGCCGGTAGCGGCCGGCGGAGTTGGCCTGCCAGATCTCGACCAGCGTGTTCGGCACGGGCTTGCCGCCGGAGTCCAGCACGCGGCCGCTGACGATGATGCGTTCGCCCAGCGGCTCGTCGTCGTGCTGCACGGTCAGGTCGTGGTCGCGCTCGCCGCAGCGGTCCTGCCCGAGCACCGGCCCGGTGATTTCGGTGAGGTACTGGGGCAGGTACTGCAGCGGCTGCTTCGGGTAGCGCAGCGCGGACGAGCGGTACTCGGGGGTGTTCAGCGCCGGGTGGGACTGGTCGTCCTTGCCGTACTCCGGCAGGATCAGCCCGGCCGGCGACCGGGTCTCGTGTGTGGTCATCGCAGCTCCTCTTGCGTCCAAGCTGTCAGGCGGGCAGGACGACTGCCAGTCCCGGGCCGTGCACGTCGGTCATTTCGCGCCGCCGATCGTCGCCTTGAGCTCCCGCAGCACCGTCAGCTCGGTCTCGGTCGGCGCCTGCAGCACGGTCGGTTCGTCGACGACCTTCAGCGGCCAGCCCACCGCTTCCCGGGCCTGCTCGACCGTCGCGCCGGGGCTGAGTTGGGTGAGGGTGAGCTCGCAGGTCTCCGGATCCGGCTCCAGCACGCCCAGGTCGGTGATCACCTTGACCGGGCCGCGGCCGCGCAGGCCGAGCTTCTCCCGGTCGCCCTTGCCGGTGCCGTAGCCGACGGAGGTGACGAAGTCGAGCTTCTCCACGAAGCTGCGCGGGCTCATCCGCATCACGATGAGCACCTCGCGGCAGGACGCGGCGATCTCGGGCGCGCCACCGGCGCCGGGCAGCCGGACCTTCGGGTTGGCGTAGTCGCCGCCGATCACGGTGGTGTTGATGTTGCCGAAGCGGTCCACCTGCGCGCCGCCGAGGAAGCCGGTGTCGATGCGGCCGGGCTGCAGCCAGTAGTTGAAGATCTCCGGCACGCCGATCACCGAGTCGGCGGTGTCGGCCAGTACGCCGTCGCCGATGGACAGCGGCAGCCGGTCGGGCTTGGCGCCGAGCGTGCCCGACTCGTAGATCAGCACCAGGTTCGGGGCGTGCGTGCGGCGCGCGAGGTTCGCGGCGGTGCTGGGGAGGCCGATGCCGACGAAGCACGCCACGCCGTCGTGCAGGGAGCGGGCGGCGCCGACGGTCATCATCTCGTCGGAGGTGAATTCGGCGGAGCTCATCGGGCACTCCTCTCGGTGCTGAGGACCTCGGTCGCCAGCCAGTTCTCGAACTTCTCGCGGTCCCGGCCGATCGGGTCCCACTGCTGGTAGTAGGCGTTGTCGCGCTCGTAGTAGCCCTGCGCGTAGGACGGGGCGGCGCCGCCGGGCGCCTCCGCGACGGCGGTGACGACCCACTGCGGCAGCACCACGGCGCCGGGTCGCGGGGTCAGCTCGTCGACGATCTCCTCGACGGTGACCAGGGAGCGCTTCGAGGCCAGCACGGTCTCCTTCTGCACTCCGGTGATGCCCCACATCTGCACGTTGCCGGCCCGGTCGGCCTGCTGCGCGTGGATGATGCCGACGTCCGGGTTGATCGCCGGGACGGCGGCCAGCCGCTCGCCGGTGAAGGGGCACTCGATCATCTTGATGGTGTCGGTCTGCGCCGGCAGGTCGGTGCCCGCGTAGCCGCGCAGCACGGCGAAGGGCAGCCCGGAGGCGCCGGCGGCGTAGCGGTTTGCCATGCCGGCGTGGCTGTGCTCCTCGATCTCCAGCGGCACCGGCCAGGAGTTCTGGATGGCGTCGCGGAAGCGGTGCAGCGAGCCGACGCCGGGGTTGCCGCCCCAGGAGAAGATCAGCTTCCGCGCGCAGCCCGCCCCGATCAGCTGGTCGTAGACGATGTCGGGCGTCATCCGGACCAGCGTCAGGTCCCTGCGGCGCTGCCGGATGATCTCGTGCCCGGCCGCGACCGGGATCAGGTGGGTGAAGCCCTCCAGGGCCACCGTGTCGCCGTCGTGGACGAGCTCCGCGATGGCCTCGTCGAGCTGCAGGATGCGAGCCACCCCGACCACTCCTTGCTGTGCGCATAGTGAACGTCTGTGCTTTCTGCGAACACTACGGCAGCGCGCAGAACCAGGTCAAGGGAAGAACAACCGGTTTCGCCAGCTCCGGGGCCATTCGCGGGCATGCGGGGACCTGGTGTCGAGAAGAGATCAGCCGACCGGGAGTTCCGAGGCTGCGAGTGCCGCCAAGGCGGCCTGGGGCGGCTGCGCGCTCAGGGCGCGGTCACGTCAGAGGTAGCCGGTCTCCGGCAGGTCGTCGCCGGGCAGGGCGAAGACGTCGACCGCTGCTTCGGCGGCGGCGGTCGCCTGGAGGTAGCCGGTCTCGCCCCAGGAGAGGAGGTCGCCGGCCTTGCCCGGGTGGACCAGCAGCCGCCGGTAGGTCCGGCCGCTGTCCGGGTCCGGCTCCGGCGGGTGCACGGTGGTGATCAGCGCGGCCATCCGCACCTGCGCGTACGGCGAGATGCCGTCGTCCACGCACTGGTACCCGAGGTAGTGCGGCTCGCCGATGTCGACGGTGACCTCTTCCATGGTCTCCCGCCGCAGGATGTCGACGTACTCGACCTCGCCGGGCTCCGGGCGGCCGCCGGGCAGCGAGTGCTTGCTGCCGTCGAGGCGGATGAGCAACCGGCCGTCCGGGACGAAGAGGAACCCGTACACCTGCCGCACCGGCAGGCCCTCGGGCACGGCGCTGGTGTGCCAGGTGAACTTGGGCATCGCTGCGGGTCCCTTCCACGAAGCCGGAAAAGGGTCACCCTAACCGAGGAGGACGCCGAATCCCCCGATCGCCGCGCCGCTGTCGATTGCAATGCCACGCCGGGCTCCTCGCCCGAGGAACGCGACGGTCCGCAGACCCCTCCGCAGCCATGTTGCCCTGACGTCGCCGCCGGTTTACGGCCGGTCCCCGCTGAACCGGATCAGAGCCGCGAAATCCCTTTTCCGGCAGGAAAGGCGTAAACCGCAACGTTCTGATCGGCAACCGATGGGGCGTAACCACCAGGGCGAACGGCAAGAAGGGACACGGCAGTGTCGAGAAGAGACAGCAAGCTCGCGCCGGATCTCTCCCGGCGAGGTTTTCTCCGCTTCGCCGGAACCGGTGCCGCATTGGCCGGCCTTTCCGGGGTGGCACTGGCATCCCCGGTCGGCGCCGCGCCGGCCGCTCCGCTGGCGGCGGCATTACCACCGCCGTCGGACGGCAACTACTGGCGCGAGGTCGAGCGCCTGTTCATGCTCGACAAGAAGGTCCTGTTCATGAACGTGGGAACCGTCGGCTCGCCGCCCATCGAGGTCGTCGACACCGTCGACCGGGTGCATCGGGAGGTCGCGATCGGCGCGTTGTCGGCGTACAGCGACTTCGCCGACGTGCGCGCCGTCGCCGCGCGCGGGTACGGCTGCGATCCCGATGAGCTGGTGATCTCGCACAACACCAGCGACGGGATGTCCAAGATCATCGCAGGGCTGGGCCTTCGGGCGGGAGACGAGATCCTGACCACCAACCACGAGCATCCCGGCGGGAACGTGCCGATGGCAATCGCCCGCGACCGGCACGGCGTGGTGCTCAAGCGCGTCGAACTCCCCGTCGGCAACGATCAGCGCGCCGAGGACTACGTGGCGCTGTTCGGAAAGGTCATCACCGCCAAGACGAAAGTGCTGCTCTTCTCCGCGCCGACCTACAAGACCGGCACCATGCTGCCGATCCCGATGCTCGCCAAGCTCGCGCAGTTGCACGGATTGACGACCGTTGTGGACGGCGCGCACATCCCGGGGATGATGGCGTACGACTTCCACGAACTCGGCGTGGACTTCCTCGCCGGATCGGCGGCGAAGTGGCAGTGCGGGCCGGGCGGCACCGGCGTGCTGTACATCCGAAACAAGGTGCTGCCGCAGTACAACCCGAACCCGTTGCCCGAGTTCTGGCCGGTGGTTTCCAGCAGCTACCCCGAGGCCGGGGGGCTGCCGCCGCGGTCGAGCGGGCCGGTGGAGAGCTACGACATCGCCGAGTACCTGCAGTCGATCGGCAACGGCAGCATGGCGATCATGGCCGGGGTGCGCAACGCGTGCGAGGTGTGGGACCGCGTCGGCCGGCAGCGCATCCAGGACTACGTGCTCGGGCTTTCCGGTTATCTCAAGGAACTCGTCGCCGAGCGGTGGGGCGCGCAGGCGCTGTACTCGCCGAAGGACGATCCCCGCCTGGCGTGCGCGCTCACCTGCTTCAACCCTTTCCGGAACTCGCAGGACGTGTACGACAAGGACAAGTCCGGAGCGTTCGTGGCCCGGCTAAAGGAGCAGTACGGAATCGTCATCCGCAACACCGACTTCCCGGTGATCGGCATGACGCGCCACCCGTACCCGGTGCGGATCTCCACGCACCTCTTCCACCAGAACGACGACGTCGAACGCGTCGTGGACGCGATGTGGAAGCTGTCCGGCGCAATGGCCTGACCCGATCCGCCAGGGGTGCGGGGGATCCCCCGCGCCCAAACCCCTGCTGTTCCGCCGGAATCAACCGGATGCGAGAAGAGAGGTTCCGATGCGACGCCAACAATCGTCCCCAGCGCGCAACCGGCTCCGCCGGCTCACCCGCCCGGCCGTGATCGCCGCCATGGCCGGGGTCATCGGCCTCGGGATCGGTTCCCAGACGATGCCCGCCAGCGCGGGCGACGAGAGCGGGAACGCGCACCGGGTGATCACCTCTCCCGATGCGCCCGCGGCGATCGGCCCGTACTCGCAGGGGATCGCCGTCGGCAACCACGTCTACCTGTCCGGGCAACTGCCCCTCGACCCGAAGACGAACCAGATCCCCGAAGGAGCGACGATTCAGGACCAGACCCGGCAGGTCCTCCGGAACCTGGAGGCGGTTCTCGAAGCCGCGGACATGTCTCTCGGCGACGTCGTCAGCACCACGGTCTACCTGACCGACCTCGACGACTTCGCCGCCTTCAACGCCACCTACGCCGAGTTCTTCGCGCAGCGGTCGCCGGTCCGCGCGACCGTCGAGGTGGCGCAGCTGTCCCGCGGTGCGAAGTTGGAGATCTCCGCCATCGCGGTTCGCTGACCGGGCTGCCGCACCCGATGTGGGAGGGATACCGCGAGGTCGCCCTCCCACATCGGACTGTCAGGGCACGATGACGACGTCGTGCAGATCCCGAGTCGAAAGGCCCGGCGGCCCTGGGACGTACGGAGCCGGGGGCGGGCTGTCGTGAACGTGCAGCGCCCAGAGCCCGACGACGTCGGCGGCCGCCACCAGGACCGCGGCGATCGCCAGCGTGATCAGGCGCCGACGGCGGTCGCGCCGCTGCCACTCGCGCTTCGCCTTCACGTAGGCGTTCGGGGACGAGGTGGCCTGGGCCGCGAGTGCCTCGAGCGAGTCCCGCACGCGGGCCTCGGCGTCCTCCAGCATCACCGCCTCCCACCCTCGATCCGCATAGCCAGCGCCGACATGCCACGGAAGATGTGCGACTTGACGGCGCCGACGCTGATCCCCATCGACTCGGCGATGTCGGACTCCTTCAACCCCATCCAGTACCGCAGCACCAGAGCCTCCCGCTGCCGCCCGGAGAGGGTCTGGAGCGCGGCGATGACCTGGCGCTGGTCCTCCCGGAGGAGCACCGACGACTCGGCGGATTCCATCGTCCGCTCGCCGAAGCCGTCGGCTTCGAACTGGGCATGCCGGCGGCGCACCTGCAGGTGCCGGATCCGCATCCGGGCTAGGTTGCAGACGGTCGAGCGCAGGTACGCCGGCGCGGACTCGGGTGAGTGCAGCCGCCGCCACCGGCGGTGCAGTTCGCAGAACGCCTCGGAGACCAGGTCCTCGGCGTCGTGCTCGGCTCCGAGCAGCAGGGCCAGCCGGAGCAGCTGGGTGTGGTGGGAATCGAAGAGCGCGGCCATCGCGGCCTCGCGCTCGAGGTCGTTCAGGCCGGTGTTGCGTGGTTCGGGTACGCCGGGGTCACGCGCGGGCGGCGCGACCGCCGGCTCGGTGCCGGAGCCGGGCAGGTCGGCGGAAACGCTCTTGCGGGCGGTCACATCAGCGCCCTTCTCTGCTCGGGCACCTTGGCGAGCAACCGGGTCGCCGCCTGAACGGCGCCGACGACCGCGAGATTGGCGGCGAGAGCAAGCAAACCGGCGAACAACGTCAGGTGCAGATCTCCGAAGTGGACGGTGACCGTCGGTGCGAAATGACCCCAGGTCACCATCGCCGTTCCGCCGAGCATGCCCGTGAGCCACCCGGCGAGCAGCGCCGTGCGGCCGGGTGCGGCCGGTAGCAGGCCGAGCAGCAGCGCGGGCAACGTCTGGAGCACCCAGACGGCGCCGAGGAGGTGCAGCTGTATCGCGTTGGTGTTGTGGAATCCTAGGGCGAACGCGAGCGCGCCCACCTTGACCAGCAACGACATCGACCGGGCAACGCAGGCCTCCTGCTCGCTCGTGGCGGCCGGGTTGAGATACTCGACGTAGACGTTGCGGGCGAAGAGCGTTGCCGCGCCGATCGACATCACCGCGGCGGGGACGAGTGCGGCGACGACGAGGGATCCGAGGAGACCGCCCGCGAGCCACGGTGGCGCCACCTGCTGGATGAGCAATGCGACAGCCTGGTCGGCGCGGCCCGGTGGAGGAGCGACGCCGATGGCGATGGCCGCCGCTCCCATCACCGCGAAGACACCGAGCACCAAGGTCCAGCCCAGCAAGGCCGGAATGGTCTGTGCCACAACGCGTTTGGTCCGCCCGGAGAAGGTCACCATGAGCACGTGCGGAAAGGCGAACAGGGCAAGCGCCGACCCGAGTGCGAGGCTCCCGTAGGCCATCGCGTTCTCCGGGTTCAGGGTCGCTTCGAGGCCACGGGACCGCAGCGCCGACTCCGCGGCCGGCCACAGGTCGGCCCAGTCGGTGCGGCCCGACACGAGCAGGACCAGCACGATCGCGGATCCGACGACGAGGGCGGCTTTGAGGACGGCCACGGCGCTCGGCGCGCTGAGCCCGTGGCGGTACGTCGAGGCGGCGAGCACCGCGAACACGACGGTCAGGGCGAGATCGCCGACGAGGCCACCCGGATCGATGCCGACGACCGCGAGAACCGCCTGGATCCCGATCAGCTGCAAGGCGATGTACGGCATCGTCGCGAGGATCCCGGTCAGAGCCACCGCAAGCGCCAGGCCGGGGGAGCGGTAGGTACCGCGGATGAAATCCACGGCGCTGACGTAGCCGTGCCGGCGAGCGGTTTCCGCCAGCCGCGGCAGCACGACGAGCACGAGCGGGTACACGATCGTCGTGTACACCAACGCATAGAGGCCTATACCACCCGAGCTGAAGACCACCCCGGGCACGGCGAGGAACGTGTAAGCCGTGTAGATCGTCCCGCCGAGAACGCACCACAGCATCAGCGGGCCGTGCGAGCGTCCCGCAAGCGCCCACTGCTCCAGATCTGTCCCCGTGGCGGTCGAAGAGGGCGGGCCGGTGCGGGGGCGCAGCATGGCCAAGGTCGAGGCGGCGGTCACGACGCCGACGGCGACGACCGTGGTGGTTCCGTTCATCTGGCCTCCTTGATCGACAGTGGTCGCAGGCGATCTGGCCGGTAAACCGAATCGGCGCACTGCGCAACTGAAGGGCGAGCAACCAAAGAGCGCGGAACGAAGCAGGCGACAGTCCACCACAGCGATCACCGGCATGGAAGGGGGCTGGGCAACCACCCGAGGTGGGTGTGACGGCGCCACCGGTGGGCCGATTCCGCTTGTGCGCCAATCGACGAGATCGTCCGGAAGCGAATTCCCAGGACTGGAGGTCAATGTGGACCAGACCACTAGGACCGGCGCGCCGCCGGCGAACCGCAAACTTCTCGTGCTGGCCGGAGTTCTTCTGTTGCTCCCGTTGGTGGGGCTGCTCTGGGTCGGCAGCTACGCGCGGAAGGAACCGGTGATCGGTGGGTTCCCGTTCTTCATCTGGTACCAGTTCCTGTGGGTCTTCCTCTGCTCGGCGATGACGTACGCGGCGTACCGCCTCGTGCTGAAGGCGCGCCCGCACCGTCCGATCTCTGAGGACGGTGCCGGGGCCGGCGAGGGGGAGGTGGAGCGTTGAACCCGGGTCTGAACGGGATCGCACTCGCGGTGCTGGTCCTGTTGTTCGCAGTGGTGGCGGTGCTGGGTTTCTGGGCGTCGCGGTGGCGGCGTCCGGCGAGCATGGACAGTCTCGACGAGTGGGGGCTGGGCGGGCGGTCCTTCGGCACCTGGGTGACGTGGTTTCTGCTGGGCGGCGACCTCTATACGGCGTACACGTTCATCGCGGTGCCGGCGGCGATGTACGGCGCGGGTGCGGTGAGCGGCTTCTTCGCCGTGCCTTACACGATCGTGCTGTACCCGATCATCTTCGTCTTCATGGCACGGCTCTGGTCGGTGAGCCATCGGCACGGCTACGTCACGCCGGCGGACTTCGTCCGCGGCCGGCACGGTTCGCGGGCACTTTCGCTCGCTATCGCCGCGACGGGCTTCATCGCCACGATGCCTTACATCGCGCTGCAACTGGTGGGCATCCAGGCCGTGCTCGAAGTCGTCGGTGTCGGCGGGTCCGGGAACTGGCTGGCCAAGGACGCCCCGCTGTTCGCGGCGTTCCTCATCCTCGCGCTGTACACCTACACGTCGGGTCTGCGGGCCCCGGCGGTGATCGCGTTCGTGAAGGACGTCCTGATCTACGTCGTCATCATCGTCGCGGTGATCTACCTGCCGGCCAGGTTCGGCGGCTGGGAGCACATCTTCGGTTCCGCGGAGGCGAAGATGGCCGCGCCAGCTGCGGCGACCGGCAAGCCCGCTGGCGTTTTCATCCCGGGCGCAGCGCAGTTCTGGCCGTACGCGACGCTCGCGCTGGGGTCGGCGATGGCGCTGTTCATGTATCCGCATTCGATCACGGCGACGCTGTCCGCGAACAGCCGCAACACGATCCGGCGCAACGCGGCGATCCTGCCCGCGTACTCCTTCGTCCTCGGCTTGCTCGCGCTGCTCGGCTGGGTGGCCATCGCCGCCGGGACCAAACCGGTCGGGCTCGACGGCAAGCCCAACGCCCAACTGGTCATCCCGCAGTTGTTCGAGGACGCCTTCCCGGCCTGGTTCGCGGGTGTCGCGTTCGCAGCGGTGGCCATCGGAGCGCTGGTGCCTGCGGCGATCATGTCGATCGCGGCGGCGAACACGTTCACCCGCAACATCTACCGGGAGTGGTTCCGGCCCAACGTCACCGCCGAGCAGGAGGCGCGCGTGTCCAAAATCGCCTCGCTGCTGGTCAAGGCGTTCGCGTTGGTCTTCGTGCTGCTGCTCGACAAGCAGAACGCGATCAACTTCCAGCTCCTGGGCGGGATCTGGATCCTCCAGACCTTCCCGGCCGTCGTGTTCAGCCTCTACACCCGCTGGTTCCACCGGTGGGCGCTGCTCATCGGCTGGGGGGTGGGCATGGCCTACGGCACCATCAAGGCGTACAACGTATCGACGCCGACCACGCCGCATTTCGCTGGGTCCGTCGCGTCGATCGAAGGCCTCGGCGAGCTGGGCTACATCGCCCTCACCGCCTTCGTCATCAACGCCGTCGTCGCCGTCGTGCTGACCCTCGTGTTCAGGGTGGTCAAGGCGCCCGGCGGGCGGGACGAGACGGTTCCCGCCGACTACTTCGCGGATGCGGGGGACCCGCGCGCCCGGAAATCACCGACAGCGCTACGAGCCCTCACCGCGGAAGGAGGGGAGTCGACCTCGTTGCGCAACAGCTAGTGCCCGGCGCGGATGTCCTTCGTGGATCGATCGCCGGCGGCCCGCCTCCCCTTGGGAAGGTGGGCCGCCGGGTCGAACCGCTACGCCACGGCTCCTCGGGCCGCTTCGGTGGCCTTGTGCAGTGAATCCACCAGCAGGTCGCGGTACTTCTCGGCCGTCGCCGGGTCCGCGCCGATGATCGCGTCGTCGATCGCCGACAGCGGCTGGACCGCGTAACCGGTGTACAGGCCCGGCGCGTAGACCATGTGCTTGTACCAGTCCCGGCCCGGCAGACCTTCCTGCTGGGTCAATGCGCGTTCCTGGGCGATCAGCGCGTCGTTGATGGCGTCGGCGCGCTCGCCGCGAGCTTCACCCTCCAGTCGTTTGGCCGCCGCGTGCCATTCCCGCGCCGCGGCGTAGGCGGGGGAGAGGTCGACGACCCGGCCGTCGGCCTGCTTCTCGTCCAGAGCCCGCAGGTGGCCCTCGACCGCCGTCGCGTAGTCGGAGTAGCGCATCGGCGCGATGTCCGAACCGGCCATGCGCAACGCGAATGTGCCCGCGTACGCGGCGGAAGCCTCGTGGTACCGGTAACCCGGGTCGAGGAACTCGCGCATCATGCGCAGGTCGTCGTAGGCGCTGTGGTACTCGCCGCTCGGCGTCGACGTGCCGAACTCGGCCGAGGCGATGCCGAGGTGGTCCAGGAACGGCGTGTAGTCCGAGCCGCTGCCCAGTCGCTCCGGCACCGGGTTCTGCTCGCCCGATGCCTGCTGCCAGTTCCGGTACAGCGTGCCGTGCTCGGGATCGCGGACGTCCTTGGCGATGTCGGCCAGCACGCCGTCGAGCGCGGGAACCGAGCCGGCGGAGAAGTTCTTGCCGCCTCCCGCGCCGTCCATGTTCAGGTACACCAGGGCGTTCTCCAGCAGGTCGGCGCGGTGCTGTTCGACCCATTCGGTCGCGCCGAGCAGCCCGTACTCCTCGCCGTCCCAGCCGGCCAGCACGATGGTCCGCTCCGGTTGCCAGCCGCGGTCGCGCAGTTCGGCCAGCGCCCGGGCCGTTTCCATCAGCGTCGTCCACCCCGACACGTCGTCCTTGGTGCCGTAGGTCCAGGAGTCGTAGTGCGCCCCCAGGACCACCTTCTGCTCCGGGTGCTTCGAGCCGGGGATCTCGACGATCACGTCGTTGACCGGGATCTGCCGGTAGTCGATGTCCAGGTCGAGGTCGACGCGGGTCGGCCCGGGGCCCACCCGGTAGGTCAGGTCGAGGCCGCCCTGCCATTCCGCCGGCGCCTCCGGGCCTTGCAGCGCGGCCAGCAGGTGCTGGGCCTGGCCGTAGGAGATCGGCGTGGTCGGCACGCTCGTCATGTTCTCCGCGTCCGACGGATCGAGGCGCGGCGTGTCCTGTGTGGACGGCCGTCCCGGCGTGAGCGGGTCGCCCGGGTACTGGAAGATGTACTGCACGCTGCCGCGCTGGATGCCGTCGGCGTTGCGCCACGGGCCGTTCGGGTAGACCTCGCCCTGGGTGAAGCCGTCATCCGCGGGGTCGGAGTACAGGATCACGCCCGCGGCGCCGTGCTCTTCGGCGACCTTCGACTTCACCCCGCGGAAGCTCTGCCCGTAGCGGGCCAGCACGATCTTGCCCCGGACGTCGACGCCCATCTCGGCGAGCCGCGCGTAGTCGTCCGGCAGGCCGTAGTTGACGTAGACGACGTCCGAAGTGGCTTGTCCGGCAGGCGAATAGGCGTTGTAGCCGACGACCACGTCCTCGAAGTTCTCGTGCCACGGGTAAGGAGGTTCCTTCACCTCCAGCTCCCGCCGCTGCGGGCCGGTCATGGTCACCGCGATGTGCTGAGGCACCGAGGCGTAGACGCTGTAGCTCTCCAGCCTCGCGTTCAGGCCCCACCCGGTCAGCTGGTCCACCGAGTAGTTCGCCCGGCGCTCGGCGCCTTCGGTGCCGACCCGGCCGGGGTAGGTCGACATCGCTTCGCTCATCCGTGCCGCGCTGTCGGCATCGACCTCCCGCTGCAGCGCCCGCTCCCAGGACCGAAGGTCGCCGGGTTCGCCCTGCGCGGTCGCGGGCGAGGTCTGCGCGGTCAGCCCGGCTACGAGTGCCGTGGCCAACGCCGCCGAACCGAAGAACCACCTGCGGCGCCGGAGCGGTGCGTGCGGGGACATCCGACCTCCTGAATGCCGTGGCATGCAGCGAGCAAGATTCGGTTAGCAAGACGAAAGGTACAAAGGGCTAACCGAACCGCACAACGATCACCACTCGTTTGCCCGGGTTACTCCTCGGTCGGGCCACCGGCGATGCCGAGTCGGGTGCACGTCGCGGCGTCCAAGTAGTCCAGGGCCAGGCGGCGGAAGACGTAGTCCGGGAGGGAGTGGGCGAAGCCGATGTCCGGATCGGACACCGGGCCGCGCGGATCGAACTGCGCGCCGGCGTACTTCGCCACGTAGGTCTCCAGCGGCACGCCGTGCTGCAGGCCCAGCGAGACGGCGGCGAACAGGCTGTCCAGGAAGCCGCTGAGCGGGCTGCCCTGCTGGTCAACGCTCACCCACACCTCGCCGAGCTTGCCGTCCGGGTAGGCGTTGGTGGTCAGGTGGCCCGTGACGCCGCCGATGTCGAACCGGAGGGTGTAGCCGCGGCGGCGGCGCGGCGGGTGCTGCCGGGCAGCGCTCTGCTCCATCCGGATGACCCGGCGCCTGCGGCGCGCCGGGGCGTCGGTGCGGGCCATGCCAGGGGTTGCTCCTTCGCAGGGTCGTCCTATATGGACAATGCGGGACGGTACCGCAGCGCTGCGGCGGCGCCGCGCCCGGGCGGCCGCTTCACGCCCGGCGCCGCGCGCGCAGCGTCCCGTTCGACAGCACCACATCGGTGCCGAACGCGGCGCTGATCCGGGCCAGGGTGGCGCGGAGCCAGTCGGCGTCGGCGGCCGACGCGGGGTGCAGGCGCATCTGCCTGGCCTGCATCGGGAGCATGCGCAGGTCGACGAGTTCGCCGCCCGCGTCCAGCGACGCGAAGAACAGCAGGCGCAGGTCGTCGCGGTACTGCTCGTAGCCCGGGATGCCCTCGTAGTCGTCGATGAAGTCGCCGCAGCCGTAGAGCACGAGCCGGTTGCGGTAGATCTCGATCGGCCGCGGGTGGTGCGAGGAATGCCCGTGCACCACGTGCACCCCGCCGTCGATCAGCTGGTGCGCGAAGCGGACCTGGTCGGCCCCGACGCGGTACTGCCAGTTGGTGCCCCAGTGCAGCGAGACGACCACGACGTCGCCGGGCCGGGTCCGCTCACGGATCTCGCCGGCGATCTCGGCCGCGCGGCGGTCGGAGAGGTCCGGCAGGAAGTTGACGCCGGACCGCTTCGCGGTCGCCGCCCAGCTCGCCGGGATACCGCTGGACGCGGCGCCGTAGCCGAAGACCACGACCCGGCCGCGCGGCGTGCCGACCACCGCCGGCCGGTGCGCCTCCACGGCATCGTGCCCGGCGCCCACCCAGCGCAGGCCCGCCCGGGACAACGCGTCGAGCGTGTCGTCGAGCCCCCGGCGGCCGAAGTCCAGGACGTGGTTGTTGGCGAGGCTGCAGACGTCCGGATGCCCGGCGGTCAGGCAGCCCACGTTCGCCGGGTTCATCCGGTAGTGCACGCCCTTGTCCAGGGCGAACTCGTCGTTGCGGGTGATGCTGGATTCCAGGTTGATCACCCGCACGTCGGGCGCGGCGACGTCGAGTGCGCTCAGCGCGCCGCCCCAGGGCCATGCGAAGCCGACCGGGCTGTTGATCGGGCCGTTGCGCGCCTCGGCCGCCGCGACGTAGCTGCGCGCGTCGTGCAGGTACGCCTCGTGCAGGCCCGGATCGCCGGGGTGCGGCAGGATCTGGTCGACGCCGCGACCTGGCATCACGTCGCCGCACAGGAAGAGCCGGATCGGTTCCATCCCGCTCACGGCGTCAGCACGATCCATACCTGGCCGGGCGCGGGCAGCAGCGGCTCACCCGACGGGCCGGTGTAGGTGGCCGCGGCATCGGGGGCGGGTCGGGACCAGGTGCCCTCGAACGACCGCCCGTCGCGGAGCACCGAGACCGCGCCGCTGCCGACCGTTTCGGCGATCGGGGACGGGTTGCCCGCGGCGTCGCGGATCGCCGACTCGCGGACCTTGACCCGCTCGATCACCACCGTCGGCGGGCCGAGCCGCCCGCCGTCGACCGACGCGAACGGCGCCCCGTCCATCGAGGCCAGCCACCGGTGCTCCGCGGCGGACCACTGGAAGCCGACGGTGGCGGCGGGGAAGGTGACCTCGTAGTGGTCCGTCGGCGTGCCGCCGCCGGGGGTCGGCCCTGCGACTATCCGGTTCTGGCCCGGCCAGGGCGCGCCGGGCGGCAGCTTCGCCGGGTCGAGGAACAGGTTGTGCGGGGCGGTGCGCGACTCGTCGCGGCTGTAGGCGGCAGGCTGGTGCCCATCGGAGGCGTCGGTCACCGGGGCCGCCGCGATGAGCGGCAGCAGTTCGGGAGCCGCACCGGAGTACGCGAGCGTCGGGTGGCCGAACTGGGGGAGCAGCACGGCGTCGGTCTCCCGCGCGCTGCGCACCGGCCCGATCGTCGGCGGCTGGTGCGAGGCGAAGATCGCCAGCAGGCGGCTGTAGCCGCCCTCGACCGGCTCGACGTAGATCACGTCGGCGGCGCCGATGCCGACCGGTGGCCGGGCATCAGCCACGTTGTCGATCTTCACCGCGAGCACCGGCGGGCCCGGCGACGGGATCCCGGCGGACGGCGGGGCGGTGCCGCTGGTGGCGGGCTGCTGTTCCGGCGGCGCAGGGGACCCGGCGCGCGGCGTCGAGAACAGGCCGCAGGCGGCCGTGCCGAACACCGCGAGCAGGATCAGCGCCGCTGCGAACAGCGTGCGCATGCGCCCGCGTCGCATCGTTTCTCCCGGCAATCCCTCCGCGATCCAGGCTACGCCCGCAGGGCGCGGAAGCGGGTCAGCGCCAGGCGAAGACCGGTTGCTCCAGGTCGGCGACGCGGGTGTCCCGGCCGTGCAGCACGACCTCGCGGAACTGGTGCAGGACCGCCGCCGTGGGGGCGTGCACGAGGGTGTCCAGCAGCGGCAGCTGGATGACCGGCCGGTCGGACTCAGCGATGGCCACGAACCGGGGCGCGACGTCCAGCTCAGACAGCGTCACCAGGTCGACCCGTGCGACCTCGTCCGGGTTCGGCGACAGCTCCGGCGCGGCGCCGATCCACAACACGATCGGCGAAATGACATAACCGGAGCGCGTCGCGTAGTCGTCGAGCCGCCCGAGCACGTCCTGCTCCCGCGCGGCCACGCCGAGCTCCTCGCTCAGTTCGCGCAGCGCGGCCTGCTGTGCGTCCTCGCCGGGATCGAGCCGCCCGCCGGGCAGCGCGAACTGGCCGGCGTGCGCGCGCAGCGTCGCGGCCCGGCGGGTCAGCCAGACGCCCAGCTCGCCGCCGTCGCTGGCCAGCGTGATGGCGACCGCTGCGGCCCGGCGGCCCTGCAGCGGGATTCGCCTGGCGCGGAATCGGGCCAGGCGGGCCGCTATCCGTCGGCGCGCGTCGTCCGGTTGCTGCGGGAGGGAGGCGAGTTCGTCGGCCATCGCGGTCCTTTCGATCGGGCGTCGGGGGACCGGTCAGCCGGGTGGCAGGCCGCGGCCCAGCAGGTCGAAGGCCTCGTCCAGGAAGTCGTGCAGGTCGGTGTCCGGGTCGGCCTCGTGCCAGGACTGGATCGAGCTGCGCATCGCCGTGATCGCGGTGGCCGCCAGCAGCCGAACGTACCGGTCCGCGCGGTCCCGGCCGAGCCGCTGCGCGAGGCCGTCGGCGAGCGCGGCCTCCAGGGCGCGCGAGGCGAGCACGATCCGGCGCAGCGCCTCGGGGTGGTCGCGCAGCAGCCGCGCCTGGTCGCGCCAGATGGGCGCGGCCATCGCGGCGTCGATCGCCTCGCCGAGCGCGACGTGCGCCACCCGCAGCGGCGAGCGCTCGGCGGGCTGGGCCAGGATTCGGCGCGCGGTGCTCGCGACGCTCTCCGGATCCCAGGGCACCAGCACTTCTTCCTTCGCGGTGAAGTAGTTGAAGAAGGTGCGCGGCGAGACCTCGGCGCGAGCGCAGATGTCCTCGACGGTGACCGCGTCCATGTCGCGGTCCAGGAACAGCCGGACGGCAGCCTGCTGCAAGGCCTGCCGGGTCGCCCGCTTCTTGCGTTCGCGCAGCCCGCACGCCTGCTCGGCATCCGCGCTGCTCGCGGCCGTCGTCCTGGCCATCGGGGGCGTCCGTTTCTCTCGTCGGGGCGGCCGTCTCAGCCTAGTGCCCGGTTTCCGGCATCTCCGACAAACCGATGTTGCACCCGTGCATTTTTGCACAGACTGCAGAAATAAGTTAGTGTCGCTAACCGTCAATGGGGTAGTTCTCGCTCCCAGCCGGGCGATCCGAACCAGTGCAGCGCCGCACCCCCGTCCCGTCGTGAGGAGGCTTCTTGACCGAGGCACAGCCGAGCTCACTGGTGCGCACCCTGGCATCGGCGCTGTGGTTCCCGATGTTCTTCATCGTCGGATTCATGGTGTGCTACCTGCTGCCCTTCCACGCCCCGGCGCCGCACAACATGCCGGTGGCGATCGTCGGCGACCAGGCGGCGCAGCACCTCGACGCCGCCTTCGCCCAGGCGATGCCCGGCGGCATCGATGTCACCGCGGTACCCGACGAGCAGGGCGCGCGCGACGCGATCCTGCAGCGCCAGGCCGTCGCCGCCTACGACCCCGCCGACGGGCAGCTGTTCTACGCGAAGGCCAACGGCTCGGCGCTGATGATGGTGCTGCAGCAGGTGTTCACCCCGATCGCCACGGCAGGCGGCCACCACTTGGCGCTCGTCGACCTCGCCGCGGCCGCGCCCGGCGACGTCATGGGCACCGGCCTCTTCTACATCCTGCTGGCGATGAACATCCCGCCCTACATCACGGTGATGATGCTGCTGCGCGCCGCGCTGACCACCCGGCAGAAGCTGCTGGCGCTGGCCGGGGTCGGCGCGTTCGCCTCCGTGGTGTGCTACTTCGCCGCGCTGTCGATGGACGTGATCTACAACGAGCCTGTCCTGATGCTGATCGGCTTCCTGCTCACCCAGGCGGTCGCGTGGACGACGTTCGGGCTCGTGCCGTTCGTGAAGCAGTTCATCCCCGGCGTGGCCATGGGGCTGTTCGTGCTGCTGAGCATGCCCTCCAGCAGCGGCGCCATCCCGAAGGAACTGGTGCCGGTGTTCTTCCAGGCGCTGCACCGGTTCCTGCCGCTCGGGCAGGCCGTGGACTCGATGCGCGGCGTCCTGTACTTCAACGGCGCGGGAGCCCTGCCCGCCGTCCTCGGCCTGGTCGCCTGGTGCGCGCTGGGCGTCCTGCTGGTGGTGTTCAACCAGCTGCGCATGAAGCGGAAGAAGGCCGCGGATCCGGAAGCGGTGACCACTGCGGGCACCTACGAACACGAGGACGACAGCGAAGTCGTGGTCGACCCGGCGATCGAGGCGCCCCGGCCCAAGCACCACCACACCCTGGCCGGCACCGTGCGGGCCGCCGGCGGCGAGCCGGTGCCCGGCGCCATCGTGACCGTCACCGACCCGACCGGCGGCCAGCTGGCGCACCTGGTGACCTCGAACTCGGGCGAGTACGAGGTGCACGACCTGCCTCGGCAGTACGTCACGGTGGTCGTCTCCGCGTCGGGCATGCGACCGGCGGTGGACCGGGTCGCGGTGCGGCCGGGACGCATCGCTGGTTACGACTTCGTCCTGGAACCGGACGCCCGGCAGCATCGGATGGCCGGGGTGCTCTGATCAGTCCTGCGGGTGGCGGACGATCAGGACCTCCTTGAGGTCCGCCACGGCGCTGCCGTCGTCTCGGGTCACCGCGGTCTCGCGGACCACGAACTCCAGTTGGCCGTTCTTCTTGGCGTAGACGTCGGTGATCACCGGGCGCAGTACCAGGGTGTCGCCGGCGTGGGCTGTGGAGTGGTAGGTGAAGCCCTGCTCGCCGTGGAGGACGTGGCGCAGATCTATGCCGAGATCGGCGATGAAGCCGAAGGAATCCGACCCTTGCAGGGTTAGGCCGAAGAGGAACGTCGGCGGTACCGGGAGGTCTGGGTGTCCGGCTTCTCGGGCCGCCGACCGGTTGGTGTAGATGGGGTTCGTTTCGCCTATCGCTGTGGCGAACTGTTGGAGGCGGCCCGGCTCTATTTCCGTCCTGATCTCCGGGAGGGGCTTGCCGATCACCGCTGGATCGATCGCCATCTTTGGGCGTCCTTTGCTGGGTGGGGGTGGTTCGGATCGTACGGGGGTTTGGTGGTGGTGGGGTGGGTTTGGGGTTTTGGTTGGGGTTGGGGCCTTTGGAGGTTCGGCGTGCCTTTGGGGCCATCCCCGCGATTGGTGGATTGTGGGGGCTGCGTTCCGGAGGTCAAGCCCGGCCTTGCGGCCGCCCCTTCGGGGTTTCAGGCTTGACATCCGGAGCGCAGCCCCGGTTCGGCTTTGTATCGCGGGGATGGCCCGGAGTGGGATGGCTCGTTCGCGGCTTTCGTCGCCGGGTGAGGTTTTCGGGTTGGCTGGGGCTGGTGGGGGTTCCGTTTCGGGTTGATCCGTTGGCGGGGTCGGGTCGCGTGGTGAGGGCGCGATTTCGTTGGGAATTGACCTCTGGTCGTCGGGTGCCGTGCGCGTGGTCGATGGTGGTGCTGGGTTTGGTGGTGGATGGGGTCGCCTTCGGCGTGTCGTGACCCTTTTCCCTGGCATGGGACGGTATTTGCAGTCTTGGGTGGGGTGTTTCACCTGATCAAGCGACCATAAAAACAGTGCGAACACAAGTTCGAGTGCGGGACAATTGTGGCATGCCACCGCTACTGAACACCCAAGACTCGACCGGGGACCTTGCTGGTCCGTGGTCGGTGGTGTCATGCACCGACGCCGAACTCGCGGCCCGTATTCGGGGGTTGGAGAAGGAGATGCGGGTGCTGCTGTGGGAACAGTTGCAGTGCATCGCCGAAGCCGACCACCGCGCCATCCACACCGACACCACCGCCCGATCGTTGCAGGTCTGGCTGCAGGGGCTGCTCAACATCGATCCGCGTGACGCGAAAACCCGCGTGACAGTGGCCCGTAGCGTTGAGGACCGGCGGAGTTTGTATGGCGAGACGATGCCGCCCGACATGCCCGACACTGCCGCCGCTTTGTCTGAGGGTGCGATCGGGCTGGAGCATGCGCGTGTCATCGTCAACGGAATCCGGCGTTTGCCCGAGTACGCCCGCTGTCACCAGGTCGCCGAGGTTGAGGCGACTCTCGCCGGGTATGCGCGGACGATGTCGCCGAGGGAGCTGGAGAAACTCGCCGAACGCATTCGTTACCTTCTCGATCAGGACGGCGCCTACCGCAATGAGGAAGCCCAGCACGAAGCGCGGGAGTTGTACTACGGCACCACCCGGGACGGTATGACTGTCATCAAAGCCAAGCTGGACCGCGAAACCGGGGCGAAGTTCGCCGCACTCATGCAACCCCTTGCTGCGCCTCGCCCCGAGATCGACGGGGAGAAAGA
This sequence comes from Saccharopolyspora shandongensis, assembly GCF_900106995.1. Taxonomy (GTDB): domain Bacteria; phylum Actinomycetota; class Actinomycetes; order Mycobacteriales; family Pseudonocardiaceae; genus Saccharopolyspora; species Saccharopolyspora shandongensis. The sequence continues at coordinate 82 of NZ_FNOK01000061.1, read as the reverse complement.
TCCCCGGACTGTGGGGCAGCGGAACGCAGACGGCTTCGCCGCGCTGCTGGACCTAGCGCTGGATCACGACGGAATGCCGCGT
>NZ_FNOK01000016.1 GCF_900106995.1 Saccharopolyspora shandongensis | reverse complement strand
CTTATCCCAGAGTGCAGGGCAGATTACCCACGTGTTACTCACCCGTTCGCCACTCATCCACACCCGAAAGTGCTTCAGCGTTCGACTTGCATGTGTTAAGCACGCCGCCAGCGTTCGTCCTGAGCCAGGATCAAACTCTCCAACAATGCTGTTGAACAATCCCAGCAGACACTCAAACCCAACCGGGCGAGCGTCATACTCAAAGAAACCACCAACCACACACAATCTGCATGGTCGGGGGCATAAAAGAACACTAACCAAAACAGTCCGCTGTTGAGTTCTCAAAGAACACACCCACACCATCACCCGGCCCAATCAGGACCGCAGCTCCGGGGAGCATTTCCTCTTCACCGCTTATCCGGTTCGCCCACTCTACCACTCACTCGTGGGAGCTTGGTTCGCGACCCGCATCAGGCCCGGCCCGGTTTTCCCGGCCCGTGTCGCTCTGACTTGGATAAATTTACACACCCCCAAAACACCCCCCGCAACCACCCCCCCCTTAAACATCAAAACACCAGGTCAGAGGCTGATTTCGAGGCCGAAGAGGGCAGCCAGCTCGATGACCGTCGAATCGACGTCCCGGTGGTGGACTCCGACCATGCCCGCCTCGACCGCGCCGGCCACGTTCCGGCGGAGGTCGTCGACGAAGACGCACTGCCTCGGTTCCAGCCCGAGCCGGCGCGCGGTCAACCGGTAGATCTCGACGCCCGGCTTGGCGACGCCGACCGCCCCGGACAGCACGACGGTGTCGAACAGCTCGGTCAGGCCCGGATCCGCGAGCCCGTTGGCGTTGGACACGAGGGCGGTTCCGATCCCGGCGCGGCGGATGCGCTGCGCGACGTCCAGCAGCGGCGGAACGCCGGACGGCTCATCGCCCGGATCGTCGAGCACCCCGGCGTAGTCCAGCAGCAGTCCCTTCAGATCCACGAGCCGCACGGTAGCTCACACGATCGGGGCGTTCCGGGGCCGAAGGTGACCGGATCCGGACCGCAAGTTCCTCAGTTAAGCGGGAGCCCAGTCCGCCGACCGCCTGGAGGCGCCATGACCGCAGTGCTGTCGATCGAAACGACGCGGCCGGCGGAGGCGGTGGCGGACGGCAGCGCCTCCGCCGTCGCGGGGTTCGTCGGCGAGCTGGTCTTCGACGTGCTCGCCGGGCGCCGGGCCTTGCACGAGGTGCGCGAGCACCTCATGCCGCAAGTGGCCGGGCTGCTGTTCACCACCCGGCTGCACGCAGCACAAAGCCCGGACTACCGGTTGCGATCCGTCCACGCCTGCCTGGTCACCGACTGCGCGGTGGAGGCCTGCATGATCGTCGGAACGCACTACCGGGTCCGGGCCCTGGTGTTGCGCTTGGAACAGGACAGCGGGCACTGGGTGTGCACGCTGCTGTCCCTGGTCTGATCAGCGCTTCTTGTGCTTCTTCGAATCGGCTCGGGCGGCGGCCCGGCGCTCGCGGCGGGTGCCGCTGCGCGACTCCGGTCCCTGGTCGCCGTCGCGGCTGGTCTCCACGTCACCGGTCTCGTTCGGCCCGGAGTAGCTCAGGCCCCGCTGCGTCGGCGAGTCGAGTCCCTTGCCGCGCAACGCGGACGGGACCTGCTCGCCGTCCGCCGCAGTGGGCAGCTGGCTCAACGCGGGGCCGGCGGATGCGGGCCGGGCGCGCTTGGGCCGCGGTTGCGGCGCGGGCTGGGCCGTCGGCTGCGGGGTCTGGGGCACGTCCGGCGTGCCGCTGCCGACCTGGCTCACCGACACCGGCACGGCCGGCGCTTCCGGCGCGGGCTGCGGCTCGGCCGCCTCGACCTGGACGTTGAACAGGAACCCGACGGATTCCTCCTTGAGCGCCTCCAGCATCGCCCCGAACATGTCGAAGCCCTCGCGGCGGTACTCGATCAGCGGGTCGCGCTGCGCCATCGCCCGCAGCCCGATGCCCTCCTTGAGGTAATCCATCTCGTAGAGGTGCTCGCGCCACTTGCGGTCCAGGACGCTGAGCACCACGCGACGCTCCAGCTCGCGCATCGCGCCCTGGCCGACCTTGCCGTCGACATCGGCCTCGCGGTTGGCGTACGCGGCGCGCGCGTCCTCCAGGATGAGCTCCAGCAGGCGCTCCTTGGACAGGTCCTCCTCGTCGTCGACGAGGGCTTCCCAGCTGATCGACAGCGGGAAGAGCGTCTTCAGCGCGGTCCAGAGCTTCTCGAAGTCCCAGTCCTCGGCGTAGCCCTCGGCGGTCTCCGCGTCGACGTAGGCCGTCACCACGTCGGTCAGCATGTGCATGACCTGCTCGTGCAGGTCCTCGCCGTCCAGCACGCGGTGCCGCTCGTCGTAGATGACGGTCCGCTGCTGGTTCATGACCTCGTCGTACTTGAGGACGTTCTTGCGGATCTCCATGTTCTGCTGCTCGACCTGGGTCTGCGCGCTGCGGATGGCGCGGCTGACCATCTTGTGCTCGATCGGCACGTCGTCGGGCACCTTGAGCCGGGTCATCACGGTCTCGACCATCGCGGCGTTGAAGCGCCGCATCAGCTCGTCGCCCAGCGACAGGTAGAACCGGGACTCGCCCGGGTCGCCCTGGCGGCCGGAACGACCGCGCAGCTGGTTGTCGATGCGGCGGGACTCGTGGCGCTCGGTGCCCAGCACGTAGAGGCCGCCGACCTCGCGGATCTCCTCGCCCTCGGCCTTGACCTGCGCCTTGATCTTCTCAACGACCGCAGGCCACTCGGCCTCGTACTGCTCGCGGTTCTCCACCGGGTCCAGACCGCGGCCGCGCAGCTCGGCGTCCGCGAGGTGGTCGATGTTGCCGCCGAGCACGATGTCGGTACCGCGGCCGGCCATGTTGGTGGCGACCGTGACCGCGCCCTTGCGACCCGCCTCGGCGATGATCGCGGCCTCCCGCGCGTGGTTCTTCGCGTTCAGCACGTTGTGCGGGATGCCCTTTTTGGTGAGCAGCTTCGACAGGTACTCGGAGCGCTCCACGCTGGTCGTGCCGACCAGGACCGGCTGGCCGGCCTGGTACCGCTCCTCGATGTCCTCGGCGACCGCCTCGAACTTCGCCGGCTCGGTCTTGTACACCAGGTCGGGCTGGTCGGCGCGGGCCATCGGCTTGTTCGTCGGGATCGGCACCACACCGAGCTTGTAGGTGGTGTGGAACTCCGCCGCCTCGGTCTCGGCGGTACCGGTCATGCCGGCCAGCTTGTCGTAGAGGCGGAAGTAGTTCTGCAGCGTGATCGTGGCCAGGGTCTGGTTCTCGGCCTTGATCTCGACGCCTTCCTTGGCCTCGATCGCCTGGTGCATGCCCTCGTTGTAGCGGCGACCGGCCAGGATGCGGCCGGTGAACTCGTCGACGATCAGCACCTCGCCGTCGCGGACGATGTAGTCCTTGTCGCGCTTGTAGAGCTCCTTGGCCTTCAGCGCGTTGTTGAGGTAGCCGACCAGCGGGGTGTTGGCCGCCTCGTAGAGGTTTTCGATGCCGAGCTGGTCCTCGATGAGCGTGACGCCGTCCTCGGTGACGCCGACGGTGCGCTTGCGCTCGTCCACCTCGTAGTGCCGGTCGCGCTTGAGCATCGGCGCGAGCCGGGCGAACTCCTGGTACCAGCGGGAGGACTGGTCGGCGGGGCCGGAGATGATCAGCGGCGTCCGGGCTTCGTCGATCAGGATGGAGTCGACCTCGTCGACGACGGCGAAGAAGTGCCCGCGCTGCACGCAGTCGGCGAGGCTCCAGGCCATGTTGTCGCGCAGGTAGTCGAAGCCGAACTCGTTGTTCGTGCCGTAGGTGATGTCCGCGGCGTAGGCCTTGCGGCGCTGCTCCGGCGTCATGTCGGCCAGGATCGCGCCGACCTCCAGGCCGAGGAAGCGGTGCACGCGGCCCATCCACTCGGCGTCGCGGCGGGCCAGGTAGTCGTTGGTCGTGACGACGTGCACGCCGTTGCCGGTGATCGCGTTGAGATAGGCGGGCAGGACGCAGGTCAGGGTTTTGCCCTCACCGGTCTTCATCTCGGAGATGTTGCCGAGGTGCAGCGCCGCGCCACCCATCAGCTGCACGTCGAAGTGCCGCTGGCCCAGGGTGCGCTTGGCACCCTCGCGGGCCACCGCGAACGCTTCGGGCAGCAATTCGTCGAGGGACTCGCCGTCGGCGTGGCGGCGTTTGAACTCGTCGGTCTTGCCCCGCAGCTCGGCGTCGGACAGCGCGACGATGTCCTTTTCAAGCTCGTTGATGTGCGCCGCGATGTTGCGCAGACGCTTGAGCATCTTGCCCTCGCCGGCGCGGAGCAGTCGGGACAGGACCATCCGGTCGACCTCACTAGCTGATCGTGACGCGTCCGTCACGGACGCTTTGCGGTCATCGTATTAGAGCTGGTAGTGGGGACCCGCCATCCGGTGCAGGTCCGGGTGGCGGACCCCCACACGCGACTGTCCCCCGCGAACCACGGTACGCGGGGGACAGCCGTTCGGGTCGGCGTTGGCGCAGACTCGCCCTATAGCGCGTCAGCCAACCTGATCACTCCGTAGTCGAATCCCTTCCTCCGGTAGACCACGCTGGGCCTACCGCTGTCCGCATCGGAGAAGAGGTAGAAGTCGTGTCCGACCAGTTCCATCTCGTAGAGGGCCTGGTCAACCGTCATCGGCTCGGCCGGGTGGTCCTTCTCGCGGACGACTCGGCCTGGTTCGGCGTACCCGTTTTCCGCGGCCATCCGCTGGCCGGGGACCTCGGCGGCGTACTCGTCGACCTCCGGCGGCGCTTCCAGTAGCGCGGTCCGGCCTTCGGCCACGGCCTGGCCCATCACGACGGGCCGGTCCGCCATCGCTGCGGTCGCCTGTGCCACGGATGTCGGGTTGTGCTGCCCGTAGTGCACCTTTCTACGGTCGTGCATGCGCCGGAGCCTGCTCTCCAGCTTGGTCGTGGCGGCGTCGAGTGCGGCGTAGAAATCGCCTGCGCAGGCCTCGGCCCGCACGGGCGAGCCCTTGCCCATCAGCGTGATCTCGACTCGCTGGCAATTCTTGGCCTGGCGGGGATTCCGCTCGTGGAACAGCTCCACGTCCGCCCGGATTGCCTTCTTGTTGTACCGCTCAAGCCGGGTCAACTTCGCATTGACGTGCTCCCGGTAGTGCTCGGGAACTTCGACGTTGCGACCCTTGACGACGATATCCATTCACGACCTCCGTTCCTTGCGTGCCGTAGGCGAGGTGTGCACGGCGGCGCCGGCCAGAAGGCGATCAGCTCACTTCCGGCGCCTGGGACATGGGATTTCGCTCCTTCCCTTCCGCCTGGGTTGGCTGGATTGAGTGGCACGTTAGCTCGGTTTACCGATTTGTGACACCCCCCTTGTCGGGCGAAGTCAAGCGGCCACCGAGAGTGATTGCTGCCACCGTTCGAAGCAGGCAGCGGGCGCGGGCATGCCCTGCACCAGGCGCCCCACCGGCCTCGTTTTTCACCCGATTGGGGGCTACGTGCCGTAGCCCCGCGCCGGGCCGCCGAAGGGCCGGGTCCTGCCTGTTCATAACTGGAAAACGAGTGGACGGCAGGTGAAGTTCCCGCGGCTGTTCGGGTAACGGCAATCCACCCGAATGCCTCAAGCGGCCGTCGCGGTCAGCCCGAGCACCGCGGCGACCTCGATGCCTGCGGTTCCGAGGACGGCCAAGCAGCTCGCGACCGTCGCGCCGGTCGTGATGACGTCGTCGATCAGCACCGCTTGCGCCGCCGGTGGCGGAAAACGACCTGTCCGGCCGAGCACTCGGCCGGACAGGTTGCGCACTCGTTCGGCCGCATCCAGCCCGGCCGAGTCCGCCGCACCGCGCGCGGTCACCAGGCAGTCCGCGACGGCCGCGGGATGACCCGCGGCGGTCAGCCCGGCCGCGGCCCGGTGCGCGATGCGGGACATGTGCGCGCCGCCCCTGCGGCGGGAGGCGATCGCCCGGGACGGCGCCGGCACCAGCTGCCAGGCCGGTTCGAGCCGGTGCTCGACGGTGATCGCGCGCAGGCCGATCGCGATGTGGCGGGCCAGCGGCTCGGCGAGGTGGCGGCGGCCGGACTCCTTGTAGGCGAGCACCGCGCGCCGGGCGGCACCCCGGTACCGGCCGAGCGCGTACACCGGCGGGGCGGCTTCGAACAGCGGGCGCTCGACTCGGCGGAGCCCGCCGAGCTCGCGCGCGCAATCCCGGCACCAGGCCACGCCCACCACGTCGCAGCCCGCGCAACGCAGCGGCAGCATCAGGTCGACCAAGCCGGAAAGCCCTGCACCGAGCCAGGAAACACGCACCGGCCGATGGTGCCGCAGATCGCCGTCCCGACTCACCGGCGCGTGTCGGGATCCGCAGTTCAGCCCGGGAAGAACGGGATCGAACCGCCGCCGATCGAGCCCTGGACCAGGGACCAGACGTCGTCGGTCTCCTTGGATTCCCAGATCCCGCTGCGGTCGCTGACGACCACCCGGCCGCGGTTGGCGACCGTGACCGCCTTCAACGGCTGGCCGAGGTTCGCCGCGGTGAACGGGACCCACCGGAACCCGTCGACCGTCACCTCGAAGACCGGCGTGATGTTGCTGTCGCTGATCGCCACCAGCGAATCGTCCTTCAGCCAATCGACTCCGGTGATCCGAACCCCCGGCGCGGGCAGCGTGATCGGCCGCTGCAGCACGACCTGACCGTCCTGTTCGGACACCCCGGCGACCACGAGGCGCCCGCCGACCACCGCCGCCACCCGGGTTCCGTCGCGGGACAACCGCAAATCGCTGATCGGGCCGTCGCCGGTCAGCTGCCCGGCGTCGACCTGGCGCAGCACCCAGTTGTTCCCGGCGTCCAGCGCGCGGACCACGTTGCGACCGTCCACAACGGTCCACACCTCGGATTTCCCGCGCCAGGTCGGCCTGCTCATGTCGGCGCCGCGCACCGGGAGTTCGGGCAGCTGCGCGCCGTAGCGGCCGACCCGCAGTTCGACGCCGACGCCACCGCGGACGCGCGTGACCGCCGCGAGATGGCTGCCGTCGAGCGACTGACCCGCCCGGAGCACGTCGTACTCGCCCGATCCGGCCGGGCCCTGGATCGGCTGCGCGGTGTCGAGGGAGAGCAGCCGCTCGTCGACCACCACCATCCCGGGCAGATCCGGGCGGGCGGTGTTGTTGGTCTCGTAGGAGTCGAGGTCGGTCGGCCGCAGGTCCTTCCCGTCCGGCAGCAGCGGCGCGCCCTCCACCTTCAGCCGGACCCGCGCGTTGTTGACGCTCTGCAGGGTGAACACCACCTGCGCGGCGATCAGCTGGCGGTCCTCCCGCGGGATGGCGCCGAGATCGCTGAGGTTCACCTCCAGCGCGCCGTCCCCGGGGTCGGTCGGGTTGGTCTTCGGGTGCACGCCGGGCGGGATGGCGGTGCGCATGGCCGATTCCAGCCCCGCGGACGGGCCGCTGGTCAGCAGGTCGATGACCTGCCTGGGCAGGGTGCTCGCCGGTTGCGACACCACGTACCGCACATCCGGGACGATGCCGGTCGAGTCGTGGTCCAGGAAGTAGATCGGGACCGCCTGGTAGACGGTGCTGAACGAGCCCTTGCTCGCCACGATCTCGGGCTGCGGCGTCGCGATGCGCCACTCCCCGTCCGGCTGCAGCTCCACCCGCACCTGGGCCTGGTACTCGCCGACCTCGGGGACGAAGGACGAGTCCGGCAGCAGCCGCCCCACCTTGTCGGCCTGCACGGTGACCATCTGCACGCCGTCGGGCAGCGGCGTGGGCTGCGTCGCCGGGATCGTGTCGACGTTGTCCACGATCAGCAGGCCCGGCGCCGGGGTCCAGCTCCGGCGCGCCGCCGGGGTGAGGTGCTGTCGCGCGGACTCGTGGTTGCTCTCCGGGGCGGCGGACGCGTTGACGAAACTGCGCACCAGTGCGAGCGGGTCGGCGCCGTCCGGCGGCGGAGGCACGGGCGCGGTCGCGTTGCTCTCGTCGACCGCCCGGATCGCCCTCGGGTCCGAGCTCTCCGGGATCGATGCGCACGCCGACACCGACAGCACCACAGCCAGCAGCACCGCCACCCGACGCACGCCGATCATTCGCCCTCCCAGGTGTGTTCGGACAACCGAGCCGGCCCGCGGTCGCGGAAGTCCGGATCGCCGGCCTCACCGTCCTTCGGCGGGTCGACGCTGGCCGCGAGCAGCGCTTCTGGCGCCGCGATCCGGCGGGTACCCGGCATCGACAGCGGGCTGGCGTCGAACGCCTCGCCCGGCCGCCTGGGCAGGGTGAGACGGAAGCACGAGCCCTCGCCAGGTTCGCCCCACGCGTCCAGCCCGCCGCCATGCAACCGGGCGTCCTCCAGGCTGATCGACAGCCCGAGACCAGTGCCGCCGGTACGCCGGTTCCGGGACGGGTCGGCCCGCCAGAACCGGGTGAACACCAGCTCGGCCTCGCCCGAGCGCAGGCCGACGCCGTAGTCCCGGACGGTCACGGCGACAGCCTGCTCGTTGCCGCCGAGGCGGATCTCGACCGGCCCGCCCTCGGCGTGGTCGATGGCGTTGGCCACCAGGTTCCGCATGATCCGCTCCAACCGGCGGGCGTCGGCGACGATGGTGAGCTCGCCCCCGGACGGGGCGATCACCCGCAGCGCCACGCCGCTGGTGTCGGCGATGGGACGCAGCGCCTCCACGGAGCGGTCCACGATCTCGGCGAGGTCGAGCTGCTCGGCCGCCAGGTCGGCGACGCCGGCGTCCAGCCGGGAGATCTCCAGCAGATCGCCCAGCAGCAGCTCGAAACGGTCGAGCTCGTCGACGAGCAGCTCCGTCGACCGGGACAGGCCGGGCGGGAACTGCTCCCGGGAGGCGTGCAGCACGTCGGCAGCCATCCGCACGGTGGTCAGTGGAGTGCGCAGCTCGTGGGAGACGTCGGAGGTGAACCGGCGCTGCAGCTGGCCGAACTCCTCCAGCTGCGTGATCTGCTGCTTGAGGCTGTCGGCCATCTCGTTGAACGACTCCGCCAGCCTGGCCACGTCGTCCTCGCCGATCACCCGCATCCGCTTGTCCAGGTCGCCTTCGGCCAGCTGCTCGGCAATCTGCGCGGCCTGCCGCACCGGGCGCACCACCTGGCGGGTCACCAGGTTCGTGATGGCGCCCACCATCACCAGCAGGACCAGTCCGCCGAGCAGGAGCGTCTGCTGCAGGACCTCGAGGGTGTTCTGCTCGGCGGTCAGCGGGAACAGCAGGTAGACCTGGAGCTGCCGGGTCGCGGTGCTCACCGGCGTCCCCACCGCCAGCATCGTGACGGAGGTGCCCTTCTCCCGGTGCGCGGTGGTGATCTTGGTGGCCAGCTGGCCGCGCTCGACGAACTGACGCAGGTCGGGCGGCACGTCGTCGATCGGGCCGGCGGCCGGCTGCTGCGACCGTTCGCCCGGCGCGCGCCCGTCGACCAGCACCGGCTCGAACGCGCCGGCCACCGTCTCGGTGGTGGACTGCCCGGAGGACGTCGTCGTCAGCCGGTTCAGCGCGGCTTGCAGCTGCTCGGTGACGTTGTCCGCGTTCGGGTCGACCGCGGTCAGCTCGCGCTCCAGGATCGGCAGGCTCACCTCGACCTGCGAGATCGCGGCGGTCTCCTTCGTGGACAGCAGCTGCGACGTGATCTGCCACTGCAGCATCATGCCCAGCGCGAAGACCACGGCCATCGACAGCGCGAGGGTGCTGACCACGACGCGCAGCTGCATCGACCGCCGCCACAGCGCTTCGAAGCGGCGCCAACGGCTGCGGACCTCTTCGCGGACACGACTGACCAGCCGCTGCACCAAGCGGCCTCGACGCGTCCACACCCTCACGGCAACCGTCCCCCGGGCCACTCCGCCACTACGACCCGGCTAGCAACTGTGTCAAAGGCTCGGCCGACCGCCCACACCGGTGCCCCCGACCGATGCGCGTTCCGGATCACCGCGCCCATCCGCAGTCCGGTGCCGGCGGCGCAGTCATTTCCTCTTGTTCCACACCCGCAACTCGCGCTACGCGAATCGCGATCCCGCGCCGAGGTTCCGACCCGGACGAACGGGCGCCCGCTCGCGAGCGGGCGCCCCGGTTCGATCAGGACATCACGGGGGGCCGGCCTTGTAACCGACACCGCGAACCGTCAGCACGACTTCGGGGCGCTCCGGGTCGCGCTCCACCTTGGACCGCAGGCGCTGGACGTGCACATTGACCAGACGGGTGTCGGCGGCGTGCCGGTAGCCCCACACCTGCTCCAGCAGCACCTCGCGGGTGAACACCTGGCGGGGCTTGCGGGCCAGCGCCACCAGCAGGTCGAACTCCAGCGGCGTCAACGCGATCGGCTGGCCGTCGCGGGTCACCTCGTGGCCGGGCACGTCGATCGTCACATCGCCGATGGTGAGCACCTCGGCCGGCTCCGCGTCGGTCCGGCGCAGCCGGGCCCGCAGCCGGGCGACCAGCTCCTTCGGCTTGAACGGCTTGACCACGTAGTCGTCGGCGCCGGACTCCAGGCCCAGCACCACGTCGACCGTGTCGCTCTTGGCGGTCAGCATCACGATCGGCACGACGGACTCGGTGCGGATGGCCTTGCAGACATCGATGCCGTTCATCCCGGGCAGCATCAGGTCCAGCAGGACCAGGTCGGGCTTGAGCTCGCGCAAGGCAGGCAGCGCCTTGGTGCCGTCGCTGACGACGGCCGTCTCGAAGCCCTCACCTCGGAGCACGATGGTCAGCATTTCGGCCAGGGCCGGATCGTCGTCCACCACGAGCACGCGTGCCTTCATGGCCAACATGGTTGCACTTGTCGCCCCGCCGCTGTGCATCCACCCGCTGATCGTCGCCGCAGGTCGGGGCGCGACAACCGAATCGGCCCAGCGAATACCGCCGAATGGAGCATCCAGCTCGGTGGTTTCACACACCGATCCGGTTCGACGCCGCGTGCCGATCGACTCACGTTGCGTAGCAACGGCTTGGGCCGTCTGGACGAGTGTTCACTTCGGACAGTGCGGGCCTTCGCCGCGCCGCCGAACGCTTACCGCGCGAGGACGTGCTGGCCGACGAGCGCGCCGAAGTCCACGTGGTTCACGCCGTCCACGACGACCCACGGCGACCACCAGTCCTCCGCCGCGAGCTGCTGGTAGACCTTGCCGCAACGCTGCTGCAGAGGGGCATCGGACTCGAAGTTGTCCCGCCGGCGGTCCACTTCGGTCCGCTCCCGGTGCTCGGCGCGGGCGGCCGCCACCTCCGTCGGCACCTGCAGCAGGATCTGCAGATCCGGCTTCGGCAGCGCGAAGCGCGTCACCTCCAGCTCGTGGACCCAGGCGACGAAGTCGCCGTGGCTGTCCTGGTGGAGCCGGGCGGCGCCGTAGGCGGCGTTCGAGGCGACGTAGCGGTCGAGGAGGACGACGTCGTGCGCGCGGAGGTCCGCGCGCAGCGCGTCCGCCGCGGCGCGGCGGTCGAGCGCGTAGAGGACGGCCATGCCGTGGACGGAGTCTCCGAGGTCGCCGTGGCGGCCGCGGAGCGCTTCCGCGACGAGCTCGGCGTGGACGTCGTCGGCGTAGCGCGGGAACGCCGAGCGGGCCACGGAGTGGCCGCGGGCGGTCAGTTCCGCCGCGATGCCGTTGGCGAGCGTGCGCTTGCCCGCGCCGTCCAGTCCCTCGATGACGATTAGTCGACCCACGCCGTCGACGGTAGTCCAGCCGCCACACCCCCATCCGGACGCCCTCGCCCGATCGTCCTGGCGCGTGAATTCGCTTTCGCCACAACCTGCTCTGCTGTATACAACCAGTATGCCAAAGACTCACTCGTACAGCGCGACCGTGACCTGGACCGGCAACACCGGAAACGGCACCTCCTCGTACCGCGACTACAGCCGTGAGCATGTCGTGGACATCGACGGGAAGCCGCAGCTGACCGCGTCGGCCGATCCCGCCTTCCGCGGCGATCCCGGCCTCCACAACCCGGAAGACCTCCTGGTCGCATCGCTGTCCGAGTGCCACATGCTCTGGTTCCTCGCGCTGTGCAGCACCTCCGGCATCGTCGTCACCGCCTACCGCGACGACGCGAGCGGCGCCATGGTGGAGGACCCCGACACCGGCGGGCACTTCACCGAGGTCGTGCTCCGCCCGCAGGTGACGATCACCGACCCGGCGATGCTGCCGACCGCCGAGAAGTTGCACGAACAGGCGCACCGCAAGTGCTACATCGCCAACTCGGTCAACTTCCCGGTCCGCCACGAACCGGAGATCCACATCGCGCAGTGACGACCCGCCCGGGCCGGGCGGGAACACAGGCGTTTCAGTACCGGTAGTGGTCCGGCTTGTAGGGGCCTTCCACGTCGACGTCGATGTACTCGGCCTGTTCCTTGGAGAGCTTCGTCAGCTCGCCGCCGAGGGCCGCCACGTGGATGCGGGCGACCTTCTCGTCGAGGATCTTCGGCAACCGGTAGACCTCGTTGTCGTACTCCTCGTGCTTGGTGAACAGCTCGATCTGGGCGATCGTCTGGTTGGCGAACGACGTCGACATCACGAAGCTGGGGTGCCCGGTGGCGTTGCCCAGGTTCAGCAGGCGCCCCTCGGACAGCACGATGATCGACCTTCCGTCGTCGAACACCCACTCGTCGACCTGCGGCTTGATCCGCACCCGGCGCGCGTCGGCGGCGCGGCGCAGGCCAGCCATGTCGATCTCGTCGTCGAAGTGGCCGACGTTGCCGAGGATCGCCTGGTGCTTCATCCGCCGCATGTGGTCGACGGTGACGATGTCCTTGTTCCCCGTTGTGGTGATCACGATGTCGGCCTGGTCGACGACGCTCTCCAGCCGGGCCACCTGGTAACCGTCCAGCATCGCCTGCAGCGCGTTGATCGGATCGATCTCGGTGACGATCACGCGGGCCCGCTGGCCGCGCAGCGATTCCGCCGCGCCCTTGCCGACGTCGCCGTAGCCGCACACCACCGCGACCTTGCCGCCCACGAGCACATCGGTGCCCCGGTTGATGCCGTCGATCAACGAGTGCCGGATGCCGTACTTGTTGTCGAACTTCGACTTGGTCACCGAGTCGTTGACGTTGATCGCCGGGAACAGCAGCTCGCCGCGCGCGGCGAGCCGGTAGAGGCGGTTGACGCCGGTCGTGGTCTCCTCGGTGACGCCCCGGACGCCCGCCGCCGCCCGGGTCCACTTGGTGGGGTCGGCGGCCAGCGACGCGCGCAACGAGTCCAAGATCACCTTGAGCTCGTCCGGATCGTCGTCCGCCGGATTCGGCACCACCCCGGCCGCTTCGCACCGCGCGCCCTCGTGGACCAGCAGGGTCGCGTCGCCGCCGTCGTCCAGGATCATGTTCGGCCCCTGGTCGCCGGGCCAGGTCAGCATCCGCTCGGTGCACCACCAGTACTCCGCCGGTGTCTCACCCTTCCACGCGAACACTGGGACGCCCCCGGGTTCATCCGGAGTTCCGTGCGGGCCGACCACCACAGCGGCGGCCGCCGCGTCGTCGGTGGAGAAGATGTTGCAGGAAGCCCAGCGCACCTCGGCACCCAGCGACACCAGGGTCTCGATGAGCACCGCGGTCTGCACCGTCATGTGCAGGGAACCCGAGATGCGTGCCCCCTTCAGCGGATGCACCTCGGCGTACTCGCGGCGCAGTGCCATCAGGCCGGGCATCTCGTGCTCGGCCAACCGGAGCTGGTTCCGGCCATCGGCGGCCAGCGCCAGGTCCGCGACGGCGGACTCGACACCACCACGGGTCTTCAGCTTCTCCACATTCATCCTTCGACCCCCTCGGGAAGATGCGTGCTGGTCAGGGCACGGATTCGACAGCCGACATCGCACCGAGACTACCGTCGGTGCTCGATTGATCACTGTTGGCGATAACATCTGGCCGGTGCCGCGCAAGCGCCGCTCCGCGCCCGCCCAGCGCGGCCCAGCCGCTGGTCCGCGCCGCACTCCCGGCTTCGCCACTCGCCGACCACGCCGGCCACGGTCGCCGCGCCGCGCGGCTCCCCGCCGACCGCGAGAGGCACCGCGGCCGGAAACACGTCGGGAAACCTGTGACGAATGCGGGACATGGGGTGCCCCGGACGATCACAATCGGAGGGGCAGAGCTCGCCAGATGTCGATCAGCAGTGGAGAATCGCCACCGGCGTTTCGACGATCAACAACCGCACGGGAGGATCCAGTGCAAATACCCGGGCCCGACACCCGCGTCGTCGAGCTGCGGGTACACGGCATCCTCGGTACCACCGGCGACGAGCTGACCGATGCGGTCGCCTCGGTGGACGTCGCCGGCGACGGCATCGGACGCATCATGCGCCCGGCCGACCGACTTCGCCGACCGGTTCCCGGGCCGATGCTGTCGGCCGGGGACCGCTCGGTGCCCCGCATCGTCGAAGGCTACGTCTGGGGCGGCATGACCTCCGGCGGCCTAGCCAAGGCGACCTGGGCCCTGCTGTTCCCGTTCGCGCTGGCCAACATGGCGCACTGGATGCTGCCGCCGGCCCGGACCAGCAACCCGATCAGCACCGCGCTCTCGTCCGCGCTGCGCGCGCTGCTCCGGATTTCGGCCCTGCTGCTGACGATGCTGCTCGTCGCGCAGCTGTCCGTGGTCACCCTGGACCTGGTCGCCGCGCAGTGCCTCGGACCCGGCGTGCCGTGCATGGAATTCGTCCCGGACGCCATCCGGACCATCGACATCCTGCGCGCCTCGGCCGCCCTGCTGCCCGTTGCTCTCGTAATCCTCCTCATGCATCACCTGTCCACTGTGTCCTGGCAGGTCTCCGCTCCGAAGACCGACAAGCCGCAGCACTCGTCGCGGGCGCCGATGCTGCCCGGCGCGAACGTCGTCGCGGACCCGGACACGCCGGCGCTGCGCACCCTGCACGTCATCGCGGCACTGTCCACTGTGGCGCTGATCGCGCTCGGCGGACCGTTCGCGATCAGCGCTGATCCGCGCTGGCTGATCGCCGCGGCGCTGCTCATCTTCTCGCTGGTCGGAACCGTCGCGCTCGACGACCCGGCCGGAATGCGCCCCAGCGGCAAGGAAAAGGCGCTGCGGATCACCCTCGGCCGCACTCCGCGTCGCGCGCTGATGACAGTGGCCTCGTTACTGCTGTGCTCGGTCGCCCTCTTCCCCGGGCAGCTAGCCGGCCCGCTGCCCGGCTCGGGCGGCACGATCGACGCGATCACCGGCGCCTTGGTGATCACCTGCCTCGCGGTGGCCGTCCTGCTCGCGCCCGCCGCCCTGCTCGCCCGCCCCGGCTGGAAGACCTGCCCGCCCCGGCTCCGCCCCTGGATCGGCGGCTGGATGACCGCCCCCGTGCTGATGCTCGCCTGCATGCTCGGCAACGGGTTCGGCGCGGGACTCGGCCTGAGCGTGGCCCGGGCGCTGGGCGCCTCGCAGGAGCCGGGCGACCCGGTGCTCACGCTGCCCGCCGCCTACGACGACGTGACGATCTTCTGGGGCACGACCGCCGTGCTGCTGCTCGCCGCCGGCATCATCGGCACCCCGTGGATGCTGCTGAAGCGGTGGCGCGCTGGACGCGGCGATGGCGACGGCGCGGACGGCACCGTGGGCACCGACGACTCGATTCCCGACGAGGTCGCTTTGCTGCACGCCGGGCGGCCGGCGGACCAGCGCGCCGCGGCCAACGCCTGGAAGTGGGCGGACCTGCAGCGCCGCTACTCACATCTCGTCCTCCTCGTGATCGCTGGGGTGCTGGCCGTCAGCACCGCGTTGACGCTGGTGGCCCGGGTCTCCGAGCTGCCCGGCTTCACCTGGCTGATCGGGGTCGGGGTCGGCGCGCTCGCGACGCTCGCCGTCGGGCTGCTTCGGATGGTGTACCTGGCCGCCACCAAGCGGGATACCGCTCGCTACCTCGGCGTGCTCTGCGACCTAGCGCTGTTCTGGCCTCGCGAAGCACACCCCGTGGTGCCGCCGTGCTACGCGCTGAAGGTGATCCCCGAGCTCGCCGCCCGCGCCACCGAGCACCTCGCCGACCCGAACACCCGCGTCGTCCTCGTCGGGCACAGCCAGGGCAGCCTGCTCGCCGCCGTCGCGACCGCCCGGCTGCTGGAATCCCTGCCGGAGGCCGACCGTGAACGGGTCGGCCTGGTGACCGCGGGCTCCCAGCTCCAGTGGGCCTACCCGCGGGCGTTCCCCGGCGTGGTGCCCCACGCGTCGCTGCGCGACTTGGCCGGCGCGCTCGGCGGCCGCTGGCGTTCGCTGTGCCGCGGCACCGACCCGATCGGCGGCGCCGTGACCACCTGGAACCGGCAGGTCTTCGACGGCATGCTGATCGGCGTCGGGCTGCGCGCCGACGGCACCGAGGGGCCGCTGCCCGCCGCCACCCGCGGGCCCACCGGCGCCCTGGTGCTCGGCGGCGACCACTGGCTCCCCGACCCGCAGCGCGGCCCGTTCTCGTGCCGGCGCTGGGTGCCCGGCGTGCTCGGGCACACCGACTACAGCGGCGACCCGGAGTGGGACCGCGCCGTTGCGATGGCCGCGGGCCTGGAGTCCCCGGTTCGCGGCGCCGCTCTCCCGCTGCAGCCGCAGACCCCTACCCCGGCTCAAGCCCCGGCCACGGCGAGCGCGCCGAAGACACCTCAATTGACGGCGCAGGGCGGCGACGGTGGATCCCTCACCGAGACCATCGAGGGGCTGACCCGCCCGAAGACCGACGCCGACGAGCCCGAAGCCGCCCGGGAGGACGAGCCGGAGCGGACCACGGCGGCGGTGCCACGACAGCAGGACTCGAAGCCCCGACCGGAGCCTTCGGTGCTTCCGGAGATCACCGAGCCCCGCGGGCGCAGCGCCCCGTGGGAGCGCGGCATGGCGTTGCGCGCCTCCGAGCGCTGAGCAACGGCACGCGACCACCCGCTGGCCAGCTCGGCGGCGTACCAGAGCGGCATGGCGCGCTCCACGCGTGCGCCGAGCGCCGACCTCGGGCGCGGCGGAGGCGCTCCAGAAGATCGCGCCTGGCCGACGAAGGCAGCGGGCACGAACACCGAAGGCAAGGGCCCGCCCTTGACCTTGACATTCCCGCCTCCGCGAGCCCTGCCGCGGCGGCGTGCGGGGTGATGACCGTTCCTGGTTTCAGCTGTTCTCCGTGTCATGCCTCCATGATCCTGAGCCGGACGCCGGAGATCATCACTCAGCGAGGTGAACATTTGTTCGAATCGCGGACGAAAAAGCGGCGCCGCCCTCCGAGGGCGGCGCCGCTTCGATCGGTCAGCCAGTCACCCGGCTAGTCCTTGGCGCCCCCGTCCTGGGGCACCGCACCCCCCGCGACCACCTCGCCGGCCTGGCGCTGGGCCAGCCGCGAGTGCTTGCGGCCGTACAGGAAGTAGATCACCACGCCGGCGACCATCCAGACCACGAACCGGACCCAGGTCAGGGCGGTCAGGTTCAGCATCAGCCAGAAGCAGGCGAGGATGGCCAGGATCGGCACCAGCGGCACCAGCGGAGCCCGGAAGCCACGCGGCAGATCGGGGCGGGTCCTGCGGAGCACGATCACGCCGAGCGAGACGAGCACGAAGGCGAACAGCGTGCCGACGTTGACCATCTCTTCCAGCTTGTCCGCCGGGAAGAAACCGGACGCGACGACCACGACCGCACCGACCAGGATGGTGGCCCGGACCGGGGTGCCGTGCTTCGGGTCGGTCCTGGCGAGGCCGCGCGGCACCAGGCCGTCGCGGGACATCGCGAACAGCACGCGGGTCTGCCCCAGCAGCAGCACCATGACGACCGTGGTCAGACCGGCCAGAGCGCCGACCGAGATGATCGCCGCCGCCCAGGTCACGCCGTGCTGGGCGAACGCCGTGGCCAGCGTGGAGCGGGTGCCGTCCTCGGCGGTGGCCAGGTCGGTGTAGGGCACCATGCCGGTGACGATCATCGCGACCGCGACGTAGAGCACGGTGACGATCGCGAGGCTGCCGAGGATGCCGCGCGGCGCCATCTTCTGCGGGTTCTTGGTCTCCTCCGCCGTGGTGGCCACGATGTCGAAGCCGATGAAGGCGAAGAACACCAGCGATGCCCCGGCCAGCAGGCCGAAGACGCCGTACGTGCTGGTCTCACCGCCGAGGATCAGCGACAGCAGCGACTGCTCCAGCTTCGGGCTGTCCGCGCTGCCGGCCTGCGCCGGCGGGATGAACGGGGAGTAGTTGGACGCGTTGACGTAGGCCAGGCCGACCACGATGACCAGCAGCACCACGGCCACCTTGATCAGCGTGATCACCAGGCTGACGCGGGCCGACAGCTTCGTGCCGAGGGCCAGCAGGGTGCACAGCACCACCGTGAGCAGCACGGCGCCCCAGTCGAACTGCAGCGGGCCCAGCGGCAGGACCGTGGGCACCTCCAGGCCGATCAGGCCGAGCACCTGCTCCAGGTAGATCGACCAGCCCTTGGCCACCGCGGCGGCCGCGACGGCGAACTCCAGGATCAGGTCCCAGCCGATGATCCAGGCGATGAACTCGCCGAATGTCGCGTACGAGTAGGTGTACGCGCTGCCCGCGACCGGAACGGTGGAGGCGAACTCGGCGTAGCACAGCGCCGCCAACCCGCAGGCGATCGCCGCGAGCACGAACGCCAGCGACACCGAAGGGCCGGTGACATCACCGGCGGTTCGCGCGGCGAGCGTGAAGATGCCGGCACCGATGACCACGGAGACCCCGAAGACGATCAAGTCCCAGGTCCCGAGGTTCTTTCGCAGCTTGGTGTCCGGTTCGTCGGTATCCAAGATGGATTGTTCGACCGATTTGGTTCGCCACAGCCCAGTGCCTGGCACTGTCGCCTCCCTCATTGAGCCCAAATGGTGGGTCCGCACCCTAACGCGGCAGTATCTAGGCCGGAGCTCGCTGACTTGAGTCCGCCACCCGTTTCGTTAACTCCTTGTAATGCAAACACGCCCTGCTCTTACCCCCGGAAGCGGGATGTCTGCCCGTTTCCCCTACGTACGGTGATCGATCGGGAACGTCCTGACGTCACACAGGCACATGATGTCGGGGATCCCGGACCGGGGCAGCAGTTGGCGCGTCGGGGCGACGGTCAGGCGGTCGCGGTGCGGCCTCGCGCCAGGTCCGGCTCGAGGTAGATCAGCCGGGCCGCGGGCACCTTCGCCCGGACCCGCGCCTCGGCGCCGTCGATCTCGGCCGCCACCTCGGCCACCGACAGCGACGGGGAGATACCGATCTTGGCGGCGATCAGCAGCTCGTCCGGGCCGAGGTACTGGGTCCGGATGTGGATCACCTTCTCCACCCGCTCGGACTCCAGCTGACCCACGATCTCGTCCAGCACCTCGCGGGTCGCGCCCTCGCCGATGAGCAGGCTTTTGGTCTCGACGATCAGCACGATCGCGATCGCCCCCAGCAGCACGCCGATGCACGCGGTGCCGATGCCGTCCCACACCGGGTCACCGGTCAGCACCGTGAGGCCGACGCCGCCGAGCGCGAGCACCAGGCCGATCAGCGCGCCGAAGTCCTCCAGCAGCACCACCGGCAACTCCGGGGTCTTGGCCTGCCGGATGAACTGCCACCAGGTCAGCTCGCCCTTGATCGCCTTCGATTCCCGGATCGCGGTGATGAAGCTGAAGGTCTCCAGGCCGATCGCGATCAGCAGGATGACCACCGCCACCCACGCCGCGTGCAGCGGCTCGGGGTGCTGGATCTTGTGGATGCCTTCGTAGAGCGCGAACACCGAGCCCAGGCTGAACAGCAGCAGCGCGACGACGAACGAGTAGAAGTAGCGGTCCCGGCCGTACCCGAAGGGGTGCTCCGGGGTCGGCTTGCGCTGCGAGGTCTTCTGCCCGAGCAGCAGCAGGCCCTGGTTCGAGGTGTCGGCGACCGAGTGCACCGCTTCCGCCAGCATCGACGAGGAGCCGGTGAACAGGAACCCGCCGAACTTGGCCACGGCGATGCCCGCGTTCGCGGCCAGCGCTGCCAGGATGGCCTTGGTTCCGCCTCCTGCTGACACGATGTATCTCCCGATTCGGTGTGCGGGGAGGCCGGTGCCCGGCCCGATGACGGGAGAAATCTACCCGGTGGCCCCCCGCCCGGGGATCAGGTCCGCAGAACCGCGACCTCAGAACACGCCCGCGGCGGCGCGGAAGACCTGCGCGCTGCCGTCGGTCTCGAGCTCGACCGGGTGCACCTCCACCGCCGGGTCGGACGCCGCCAGCCACACCGAGTGGCCGCGGTCCAGCACCAGCTCGCGCGGCAGCGACCCGTTGCCGCTGGTCAGCCGGACGCGTCCCCTGGTGCACAGGAGGATCTGCGGCCCGGGCGAGTCCAGCCGGACCGCGCCGCCCTCGGCCGGCGTCCAGTCCAGCCTGGACAGCTCGAACTCGTCGGCCGGCGTCCGGTAAGCGGTCAGGTTGGCGTCCAGCGACTCGCCCTTGAGCACCCGCATGTCGCCGCAGGCGAAGTCGAGGACCCGCAGCAGCTCGGGCACGTCGACGTGCTTGGGGGTCAGGCCGCAGCGCAGGATGTTGTCGGAGTTGGCCAGGATCTCGATGCCGGTGCCGTGCAGGTAGGCGTGCAGGTTCCCGGCAGGGAGGAAGATCGCTTCGCCGGGCTGGAGCACGATCCGGTTCAGCAGCAGGCTGGCCAGCACTCCGGCGTCGTTCGGGTACGCCTCGCCGAGTTCGAGCACCGTCCGGCACTCCAGCCCGAACTCGCCGTGCTCCCGAACGTGGGCCACGCAGGCTTCCAGCAGGTCCGGCAGCACCTCGCGCAGGTAGTGCTCGGGGAGCGTGATCCAGGTGGTGAACAGGGCGCGCAGGCCGTCGGCATCGGGTTGCGCGGCCAGCAGTTCGCGGTGGGCGCGCAGGCTCGGGACGGCGAGCTCGTCGAGCAGGCGCACGGTCCGCTGCGCGTCGCGGAACCCGGCCAGCGCGTGGAACTCGGTCAGCGCGCAGATCAGCTCGGGCTTCGCGGTGGGGTCCGGGTAGTTGCGGTTGGGGGCGTTGCGGGCGATGCCCGCTCCCTCCTCCCGCTGGAAGCCCTCGGCCGCCTGCGCCGCGGACGGATGCGCCTGCAGGCTCAGCGGCTCGTCGGCCGCGAGCACCTTGAGCAGGAACGGCAACCGGTCGCCCCAGCGGTCCACGCACGCCGGGCCGAGGTGGTGCGCCGGGTCGCTGTCCAGCAGGGACAGCAGCGACACCTCTTCCCCGCCGGGCCGGACCACCCGCGACGGGTCGCCCGGGTGGGCGCCCATCCACAGCTCGGCTTCGGGATGCGGCGTGGGGACGGGCCGACCGAGCAGATCAGCAATAGCGGTACGCGAGCCCCACGCATAGGGGCGCACCGCGTTCCGCAGTAGCTCCACAGTCGATTCTCGCTTCCTCGTCCTAGCGTCTGCTCGTGCCCGACGCCCAGCACAGCACACCGCGCCCGACCGGCGGGCGGCATCGGGGCATCCCCTGAACTTTCCCTCAGTGCACCGCCATCGCCGGCCAGCCGGGCCCGTTCAAGGTTCCGGCGGCCAGCCCCAGGTACACGGCGGCCAGATCGAACCGGGCGGCCAGCGCCGCGGATCGCAGCACGGGGTCGTCGCCCACCGACTCGCCGGGCGTGACCAGGTCCGCGCTGGGCAGGTCCCGCGTCGCGGCTCGCTCGAAGGCCTCCCCTCGCGCGTCGTAGCGCGCGCTGACCAGGAACACGCGCAGCAGCGCCCCCGGGGTGTCCTCGGGGTCGGCGAACAGGTCCGCCTCGGAGCCGACTGCGGCGGCGGCGCGGTGCAGCGCCCGCTCGGTGGCCGCCTGCGGGTAGTCGGCGACGCCGCAGGCCACGCCGGCGTGGCAGCCGAGCGCGAACGCGCCGTGCGCCGCCACCGCCGTCGACACCGGGTCGAGGCCCCAGAGCAGCGGGGCCCGGTCGGCCAGCCGAAGCGCCAGCGACTTCGCCGGGTTGACCAGTGATTCGTGGCTCGGGTGCGCGCGTTCGGCTTCCTTGTCGAGCACGTCGGCCAGGTTCTCGGCGTCGAAGCTGAGCAGACCGAGAGCACCGAGCATGCTGAGCCCGGCCGCGAAGACGTGCGCGAACGACAGCGCCGGCGGCACCGGGATGCGCGGCGGGAGCAACTTGGCGCGGCCCGCACCGGCGGCCGCGACCGGGCCGTCGGCCGGGGCGGCGAGAACAACCGACGCCCCGCGGCGGCAGGCCACCGAGACCGACTCGGCCAGCAGCACGTCGCCGACGTCGTCGGTGTGCGCGAAGACGACGTCCAGCGCGCCGACCCACGCCGGGACCGATTCGGCGATCACCAGCGGGACCGGGCATCGCGGCCCGGCCAGGGCCGCCAGCAGGCTGCAGACCGCCGGGCCGACGCCGGGCCGCACCAGCAGCACCACGGCGCGCGGGCGCCCGTCGGCGAGCTCGGCCAGGTCCGCTTCGCCCGCGCTCTCCACCGCGGCTCGGACCTGCGCCCCGGAGAGCGCGGCGAGCCTCAGCAGGCCGCCGGAATCCACATCGGCCAGCCTGGCCGGGTCGTCGAAGAGACTGTCGTCCAGCACGAAAGTCACCCCTCCCCGGCCGCGCCGGGGGCCGGCCCCCCGACCGCCTCGTCCAGCAAGAGCACCGGAATTCCGTCCCGGACCGGGAAACCACGGCCGCAGGAGGTGCAGGTCAGGTAGTCGGCCTGCGCGTCATCGCCGAGCCCCGGCCGCAACGGCGCGTGCTCCGGGCACGGGCATGCCAGGATCTCCAACAGCTGTGGTTGCAGGTCAACGGCCACTTTTCCTCCCAAACTCACCCGCGCCGACCTCGCGGGCACGCACCGACGGCCATCGCGGCGACGCCGGGTCGTCATCCTCGGACGACTGCCAGCACCTCATCGCGCAGCGCGGCCATGGCGTCAGTGTCCCTTGCCTCCACGTTGAGCCGGAGCAGCGGTTCGGTGTTGGACGGGCGCAGGTTGAACCAAGAGCCGTCCGCCAGCTCCACGGTAAGCCCGTCGAGCTCGTCCACACGAGCGCCATTGCGGTCACCGAAGGCCTCGGCGACGGCGCGCATCCGGGCCTGCTGGTCGTCGACGGTGGAGTTGATCTCGCCGGAGGCGGCGTACCGCGAGTAGTCGGCCATCAGTTCCGACAGCGGCTGGTCCTGGCCGCCGAGAGCGGCGAGCACGTGCAGCGCGGCGAGCATGCCGGAGTCGGCGCGCCAGAAGTCGCGGAAGTAGTAGTGCGCGGAGTGCTCGCCGCCGAAGATCGCCCCGGTCTCGGCCATCGTCTGCTTGATGAACGAATGCCCGACCCGGGTGCGCACCGGCTTGCCGCCGTGCCCGGCGACGATCTCGGGCACGGCCTTGGAGGTGATCAGGTTGTAGATGACCGTCCCGCCGGGCTCCTTGGCCAGCTCGCGCACCGCGACCAGCGCGGTGATCGCGCTCGGCGAGACCGGCTCGGCGCGCTCGTCGACCACGAAGCAGCGGTCGGCGTCGCCGTCGAAGGCCAGCCCGGCGTCGGCTCCGACCTCGCGGACCTTCGCCTGCAGGTCGACCAGGTTCGCCGGGTCGAGCGGGTTTGCCTCGTGGTTGGGGAAGGTGCCGTCCAGCTCGAAGTACATCGGCACCAGCTCGATCGGCAGGCCGTCGAAGACGGTCGGCACCGTGTGCCCGCCCATCCCGTTGCCCGCGTCGACCACGACCTTCAGCGGGCGGATGCCGCTGATGTCGACCAGTTCGCGCAGGAAGGCGGCGTACTCGTCGACGAGGTCGCGCTGGGTGGTAGCGCCCTTGGCGCCCAGGAACTCCGGCACGCCGTGCGCGACCAGCTCCTTGATCTCGGACAGGCCGCTGTCCTGGCCGACCGGGGCGGCCCCGGCGCGGCACAGCTTGATGCCGTTGTAGCGGGCCGGGTTGTGGCTGGCGGTGAACATCGCGCCGGGCAGGTCGAGCCGCCCCGAGGCGAAGTACAGCATGTCGGTGCTGGCCAGGCCGATGTTGATCACATCGACACCCTGGCCGGTGACACCTTCGGCGAACGCCGCGGCGAGTCCCGGCGAGGATTCCCGCATGTCGTGCCCGATGACCACCGCCGGGCCGCCCACGAGCCGGGTGAAGGCTGCGCCGATCTCCCGCACCACGTCGGCGTCCAGGCCGTCACCGACCACCCCGCGGATGTCGTAGGCCTTGACGATCCCCGACAGGTCCCGCACGCTGCACCCTCCCTGTTCCGCCTCCGACGACGTGGCTCGAAGCCTACCGGCGATCGAGGGCGCGGTGGCGCCAGCTCGGCACACGCGAGCTGTTCGTCACGATCTATTCACTCGTCGATCGGATCGGGCAGCGCCCGCAGGTGTCCGCGCCGGCTGCCGCCCGGGGCAAGGCCCTGGGCCTCCACCGGCCGGTCCGGTCTGCCGGCCTCCCGCACGGCCTCCGCTAACGCGGTCAGGTCGTCGTCGGACGGTTCCGGTGGCGCGAATTCGCCTTCGTGCCGCACGACCTCCCAGCCCTTCGGCACGGTGAGCCGCAGCGCGTGCGCTTCGCACAGGTCGTAGCTGTGCGGTTCGGCGTAGGTGGCGAGCGGGCCGACGACCGCGGTGGAGTCCGCGTAGGCATAAGTGAGCGTGGCGACGGCCGGGTTGGTACACCCGGTCCGCGAGCAACGCCTCACGCTCCGCACGACACGCACGATAGCGCCCTCACTCCGGCGCGCGGCGCAGGCACGCGGAAACCGCTCGCGACAGCCCGCCCGAGCACCGGTTTCCGGCAGTCAGCTCTGCGCGAACAGCCAGCGGCGCGGTGATCGATTTGCGCGGGTTGTCCCGTCTCCGGAGCCCGGCGACGATCGAGGTCGCGCGCGGTCCGGGGCGTGGCGGGTGGCGCAACGCGAATCCTCCCGACGCTTGTCCCGACCTTGACCGCCGAAGGCGTACCCTCGGCCCGTGGTGACCGCACGTGGATCTCGGCGTCGAAGCCGCTTCCGCCGGGACCGGCGGGGCCGTGGCCTGCGCGGACCGCTGTACCCGTCCTCGGTTCCGGTATCGCGCAGCCGCTCGCAGCGGTTCGACGCGCTGGTGCTGGAGGCGCTCGAACCGATCGAACAGCGCTGGCACGCGGAGCTGACCCAGCTCGACGTGGCCGTCGACGAGGTGCCCGAGATCACCAGCACCACCCCGGAGAAGCTGGTCTGGGACGACGACGTGGTGGTGGACGCCAACGTGCCGCTGGCCCGGCTCGTCCCGGCGGGCGTGGACCGGCGCGGCCTGCCCACCCGGGCGCGCATCGTGCTGTACCGGCGGCCGCTGGAAGCGCGGGCCCGCGACGGCACGGACATGGCGGACCTGCTGCACGACGTGCTCGTCGAGCAGGTCGCGACCTATCTCGGCCTGGACCCCGACGTCATCGAAGGCCAGTGAGCTCCGCCAACGCATCCACCAGCACATCCAGTGCCGAGGCGTACGCGTGTTCGGGCGGCGTGGCGTAGCCGACGACCAGCCCGTCCATCGCGGGCATCGTGGCGTCCGGGTGGCGGAAGCCGGCGAGCCCGTCGAGGGCGAGACCCCGCCGGGCCGCGGCCGCGACAGCGGAGCGCTCGGAGCCCGGGGGCAGGCGGAGCACGGCGTGCAAGCCTGCGGCGACGCCGGTCGCGGTGACCTGCGGAGCACGTTCGAGGAGCCTCGCGACGAGCTGGTCGCGGCGGCGGCGGTAGCGCTGCCGCATGCGGCGGACGTGGCGGTCGTAGTGCCCGGAGTCGACGAAGTCGGCGAGGGTGAGCTGGTCGAGGACGCTGGCCCAGGCCTCGCGCTCACCCTTGACCGCCAGCACGTCGTCGACCAGGTGCTCGGGCAGGACCATCCAGCCGAGCCGAACCGCAGGCGACAGGCTCTTGCTGACCGAACCGATGTACAGCACGCGGTCCGGGTCCAGGCCCTGCACCGCGCCCACCGGTTCGCGGTCGTAGCGGAACTCACCGTCGTAGTCGTCCTCCAGGACCAGCCCGTCGCGGGCCCTGGCCCAGTCGACGACGGCGGCTCGCCGGGCCGGGTGCAGCGGGCCGCCGGTCGGGAACTGGTGCGCGGGCGTCAGCAGCACCGCGCGCACTCCTTTGCGGGACGGCAGTTCGTCGACGCGGGGCCCGTGCTCGTCGAGTTCGAGCGGGACCGTCCTGATCGACGCCTGGTGCAGCAGTTCGCGGTGGAAGGCAAGGCCGTAGGACTCCACGGCGAGCGGCCCGCGCAGGACGCCGGGGAACAGCAGGCGCAGCGCGTGCGCGAAGCCGGAGCAGATCACGATCTGGTCCGGCCGCGCCCGCACGCCGCGGACCCGCGAGAGGTAGTCGGCGAGCGCGCGCCGCAACTCGGGCCTGCCTTGCGGGTCGCCGGGGCCGAAGGCCTCGTTCGGCGCGGCGTTGATGGCTCGCCGGGCCGCGGCCAGCCAGGCGGTGCGCGGGAACGATGCAGCGTCCGGCTGGCCTTGCCGCAGGTTGTGCACCGGCGCCGGGACGCTTCGCGCTTCTTTCGGCGCACGGGTTGGTTTGCGCGGTTCGGCGCGCTGCGCGACGCGGGTGCCGGAGCCTTGGCGGGCGGTCAGCCAGCCCTCCGCGATGAGCTCGGCGTAGGCGGCGGCGACCGTGTTGCGGGCGAGGCCCAGATCCGCGGCCAGCGAGCGGTACGGCGGCAGCCGGGTGCCCGGCGCCAGCCGCCCGGATCGGATCGCGTCCCGCAGGGCACCCATGAGCACCGACCGGCGACTGCCCGGGCCCGACAGGTCCAGGTGCAGGTCGCTGCCCGCCCGCTCGGCCGAATTGACCCAAGAATCTGACACGTGAATGCACTCTACGGCCGGTCGATTCTCGCCATAGCGTGAAGCGCATGACGAACAGCGAAACCAAGCGACTCAACTTCGCGAAGTCCGCGCCGAAGGCGTTCAAGGCCCTGATCGGGTTCGACACCGCGGCGCGGGAAGGCCTCGACCCCGTGCTGGTCGAGCTCGTCCAGATCCGCGCGTCCCAGCTCAACGGCTGCGCGTACTGCCTGCACATGCACACCACTGACGCCCGCAAGGCCGGGGAGAGCGAAGAGCGGCTGCACATGGTGCAGGTGTGGCGGGAAGCCTCCGGCTTCTTCACCGAGGCCGAGCGGGCCGCGCTGGAGCTGACCGAGGCCGTCACGCTGGTGTCCCACGGCGGCGTGCCTGCCGACGTCTACGCCCGCGCCGCGGAGCACTTCGCGGAGCCGGAGCTGGCCCGGCTGCTCGCGCTGATCTTCACCATCAACACCTGGAACCGCATCGCGCTCAGCACGGCGAAGGTCCCGGACACCGACGAGCGCACCGCCGCCTGACGATTCGAAGCGACGCACCGGACCGGATTTTCCCAATTTCAGGCGAAATTGGGAAAAACCCGCCTGCTCAGTCGGCCCTCGGCTTCGCACGACGACGTTCGGGGAAGGCCGCGACGAGGGCGAACAGGACGAACGCCAGCTGCACGCCGAGGAATGCGGTGCGCGGCACCTCCGTGTAGCCGACCTGGACCTCGGCGGCGTTCTCCGGCAGCGGGATCGCCACCTGGTGGCCCCAGGCCGTGGCCAGCGGGAACGTCCGGCCGTCGATCCGGGCGTACCAGCCGGGCTCGTTCTCGGCGCCGAGGACCAGCGCCCGGCCGGCACCGCCCTCGGACATCCGGACCGTGAACAGGGGCAGCCCGGCGGTCACCTGCAACGGTCTCGCCTCCGGTGTCGGCGCGGGCTCGGTGCGCGCCTGCCGCGCGAGGTCCGGTCCGAGCAGCTCCACCGGACTGCTCGGCAGCAGCAGCCGCAGGACACGGTGCCCGTCGGGCAGTCGCTCGTGCTCGGCGACCAGCCCCGCAGCGACTTCCGGCAGCCGGGAATCGTCCAGTACCGCGATGAAACCGACGCCGCGAGCCGCCGACGCCGCGAGCGCGGCGCGCGTCCGCGCAGGATCGCCGGACTGCAGGTCGTCGTCGACCCGGCGGAGCCAGTCGATGGCCGTGTCGACCGGTGCGACGTCGTCGTCGCCGAAGCGGGGTGCGGTGCCGTCCATTAGTCGCGCGGGTTGCGGCCCGGGGTCGAGGACCAGCAGCGAACCGGGCAGATCCGCCGCGGTGATCTGCTGAGCGCGCAGCGGCCCGCCGACCGTGGCGAAGGCTGCCCCGGTCGTCAGCCCCAGCAGGCCGACCACCAGCACCGGCAGCAGGATCTTGCCGGGCACCCGCGGTTTCCGCGCCACCAGCACGATCCACCCGCACCCGGCCGCGGCGATCACCAGCGGTCCGCCGGTCCAGCCGGTCGTGCTCGGACCGCCGGTGATCGGTTCGGCGGCGAGGTCGTCCACCATCGCGGCCAGCGCCCAGCCGAAGATCGCGACGGCCGCGCCCGGCAGCATCCGCGGCGACCAAGCGGTGACCAGCGCGGCGACCGCAGCGAGCGCGAACAACGCGCCGACCAGGCTCGCCGGCGACCCATCGGGGCTCAACGCCAGCAGCCAGGCACCCGCCGGGACCTCGGTGATCCGCGCGCCAAGCCCGTGCAACAACATCTGCGGGTGGTGCAGGAGCACCGTGGGCCACGGCAGCAGGCACGCGACAGACAGCAACGCCACCGCCACCAGCCCGGCCACCCGGCGCCGATCGCGCGAACCCGCGCTCGGCAGCACGACGAAGGCGATCAGCGTCAGCACGATGAACGCGATGTGCAGCAGCGGCGCGAAGGCGCCCAGCACCGCGAGGCCCAGCGCCGTCAGGCACGCCGTTCCCAACCACTTCCCGCCGGACTGCCCGAGCACCGAAACGATCCCGGCGAGCAGCAGCGGAACCAGGATGTGCGCGACCACGACGTCCAACCGGCCCTGCCCGGCCGAAAGCGAAGCCGCTGGCAACAAGGCGTAGGCCCCGGCCGCGACGGCTCGCCGCAGACGCGACACCGGGAGCGCGCGCGTCGCGAGGTAACCGCTGATGCCCGCCAGTGGAGCGCCGAACAGCAGCAGCACCGACGCCACCACCGACGGTCCACCTAGGACAGTGCCGAGCAGCGCCAGCACCAGCAGCGACGGGGAAGCCGGTGCACCGGTGCCGCCGTTGACCGGGTGCCAGGCCGCCAGGTAGTCGCGCCATGTCGTCGCCAGGTCGGCCACCGGCAGCATCCGGCCGCCTTGCAGACCGGCCCCGAAGCGGTCGGCGATCAATCCGTTGGTGACGAGGGCGAACAGCACCAGCAACGCCGTCAGCACCACGGGCGGCGTCAGCACCAGTTCGCGCAGCACCCGCCAGCGGTCGACCGGCACGAGCAGCAGGTCCCGCCGGATCTCGTCCCGCTTCGACGGCGACGGCTTCGGCGCGCCGATGTCCGGCACCGGCACCACGACCAGCCCCGACCGGCCCGGCTTATCGGGCCGCGGCGCTTCGGCATCGGCCTTGATGAGCCAGCCCGTTCGCTCCCGGCCCAAGGCCAGATCGCGCCGCACCCGTTCTCGGACCAGGCCCTCGAACGAGGTGCGCGCCCAGTTCCGCAACCGCGCCGACCGGCTCGTGAACAGTCCTCGGACGCCGTGCCGGACCGGGATCGTCGCAGCGCGCGAAGCCCGGCCGGCCAGCAGTTTCAACCGCCCGCCGAGCAAACCGCGCAGCACCGAGAACTCGGCGCCCGCCTCGCTCCACCGCCGCGTCGCCGCAAAGCCGCACATCCGCAGCAAAGCCAGGCAGAACAGCCGCGGCAGGCCGAGCAGGAACGCCCACACCGGCGCGTTCACCAAGAACGTGCGAACCTGATCGGCCCGCTCCCCCGCCTGGGGGCCGCGCTTCGCGGCCGCATGCCGCATCCGCGCCCCGGGAACCCACCGGACGCCGTGCCCGTCCAGGTTGATCCGCCAGCCCAGGTCGACGTCCGCGCTGCCGCCGAGATCCGCGTCGAAACCGCCGAGCTGCTCGAAGACATCGCGCCGCACCAACGCACCGGCCGTGGTCACCGCCAGCACACCGGACGCCGGGGGCGTTTCGCCGACGAGTTCCGGGTCCAGTTCGGACGGTCCGATGCCGGTCTGCCGGTTCCCGGCGGCATCGGTGCTCAGGCCCGCGTCCACCACCAGCCGGGGATCCGCCCAGTCCAACCCGAGCGGGCCGAGCAGCGCCGCAGCCGAATCCTCCTCGGCGGCGCGCAGCAAGCGTTCCAGGCATTCCGGCTCAGGTGCGGAATCGTCGTGCAGCAGCCACAACCAGCGGCCCGGATCGGCTCGCTGCTTGGTCGCGTGCGCCAGGGCTTCCGCGACGGCGGCGCCGAACCGGGTGTCACGCGGCATCGTGAGCACGTCGTCGACGACTCGATTCCCGCGCGCCCGCGCCAGGAGTTCCGCGGTGCGATCGGTCGAGCCGGTGTCGACGGCCACCACGTGCCGCGGCTTCTCCGTCAGGTCGCCCAGCGCTGCGAGAACCTCCGGCAGCCACGATTCGCCGTCGTGACAGACCAACACCGCCAGCACCGGCGCGACCAAAGTGCCCTCCCGCTAACCTGATCCACTACCGCTGAACGGTAATGCACCAGGAGCGGAAGAAAACCCCTCGAAACGAACTCCGGCCGATCAGACCACGCGGCGCTTGAGCTTGCGGCGCTCCCGTTCGGACAGACCGCCCCAGATGCCGAAGCGCTCGTCGTGCTGCAACGCGTACTCCAGGCATTCGGAGCGCACCTCGCAGCCCGCGCAGATGCGCTTCGCCTCCCGTGTCGAGCCGCCCTTCTCCGGGAAGAACGCCTCCGGGTCGGTCTGGGCGCACAGCGCGCGCTCCTGCCATTCCTGTTCGTCGTCGCCCATCTCGAACAGCTCGGCCAGGACGTCGAGTTCCGCCGCGGTGGCGTCCCCACGCTCCGCGAGGCGGCTATCTCCTGATTCCCACATCGTTTGGTTTCCCCCGATTTCTCCCGTTCCCGCCGGCCCTCCCCAGGGCCGGAACAGGACGCACTCCGGATCGCAGGTCGCCCGGCCCCCGTTGGCCGGGAGCCCCGCGCTTCGACGGCGGCGGCGCCGTCGCCGATCGACCGCACCACCCGCCTCTCACCGCCGGCGGCGCTTCGATCGACCCGTGCCCGACCAGGTCTCCCGTACCTGATCGGCCGCCGCCTGCGACCATCCAACCGGCTTCCACCCGAGGAACGATCATTTCAGCGACGAATGACACTGCTGTGATTACACCCGTGTAGCTCCTTGCGGTCAAGCGGAGACCTTCCGTAGGGGGACAACCCGCGCAAGCCGCCTGATGAGCGCGTTCGGCGCATCGCCGGGTACTCCGCATGCAGCACCGGCAGGCCCCCATGATCATGGATACCACCGCGCGACCGGCCGTGCCGGGGACGGCCCGTGAGTCTTTCGTGGACACTGGGAGCGTGAGCAACTCCGCGGTTCGAGTGAGTCCCCTGTTCCTCGGCCTGGTCGGGCTGACCGTGCTGGGCGGCGTGCTCGCCACGCTCGAGAACAACGCCGCCCGGGTCGGGGGCGTGGTGCTGATCGTGCTCGGCGGCTGGGCGACTTCGTTGTGCCTGCACGAGTTCGGACACGCGATCACCGCGTTCCGCGGCGGCGACTGGTCGGTGCGCGCCAAGGGCTACCTGACGCTGGATCCCCGGCGCTACACCGATCCCGTCCTGAGTATCGTGCTGCCGCTGATCTTCGTGGCACTCGGCGGCATCCCGCTGCCGGGCGGCGCGGTGTGGATCAACCACCACGCGCTGCGGTCCCGGCGCACCGAGTCGATGGTGTCGCTGGCCGGGCCGCTGATGAACCTGGTGCTGGGCCTGCTGATCAGCACCGCCGTCGCGATCGTGCCGATGCCGACTGGGCTGGCGGCCGGGCTGTCCTACCTGGCCTTCCTGCAGGTGATCGCGTTCGTGCTGAACATCCTGCCGATCCCCGGCCTGGACGGGTACGGTGCGATCGAGCCGTGGCTGTCCGCCCCGGCCCGGCGGTTCGGCGAGAAGGCGCGGCCGTGGGCGCCGCTGGTGCTGTTCCTGCTGCTGATCGGGGTGCCGTACGTCGGCCAGGCGTTCTTCGGGCTCGCCTACTTCGTCTTCGACCTCGTCGGCGGCGACACGCTGCACAGCTACCTGGGGCAGGGCATGTTCCGCAGCATCTTCGGTTTCCTGTGATGCGTCCGCCTGCTGGACCGTCATCAGGTTCACGCCCGGGCTCGTGGGCGGGCGTGCGAGGATCGGGGCCGTGAAGGTCGTAGTTCTGGTCGGCGGGGTCGGCGGCGCGCGTTTCCTGCTCGGGGTCAAAGCGGCGTTGGGACTGCCCGCGATCGGCGAACCGCAGCAGCAGTCCGAGCACGAGATCACCGCGGTGGTCAACGTGGGCGACGACGTGTGGATGCACGGGTTGCGGGTCTGCCCGGACCTCGACACCTGCATGTACACGCTCGGCGACGGCATCGACACCGAGAAGGGGTGGGGCCGGGTCGACGAGACCTGGTCGGTCAAGGAGGAGCTGGCGGCCTACGGCGCCGAACCGACCTGGTTCGGGCTCGGCGACCGCGACATCGCCACCCACCTGGTGCGGTCCCGGATGCTGCGCGCGGGCTACTCGCTGTCGGCGGTGACCGAGGCGCTGTGCGACCGGTGGCGCCCGGGCGTGCGGCTGCTGCCGGTCACCGACGACCGGGTCGAGACGCACGTCGCGATCGACGATCCGGAGCAGGGCGACCAGCGGGCGGTGCACTTCCAGGAGTGGTGGGTGCGGTACCGCGCGGAGCCGAAGGCGCACGCGATCGTGCCGGTGGGCGCGGACGAGGCGAAGCCGACGCCGGCCGTGCTGGACGCGATCGAGCAGGCCGACGTGGTGCTGCTGGCGCCGTCGAACCCGGTGGTCAGCATCGGGACCCTGCTCGCGGTGCCGGGCTTCCGCGCCGCGCTGCGGAAGACGTCCGCGCCCGTGGTGGGGCTGTCGCCGATCATCGGCGGCCGGCCGCTGCGCGGCATGGCGGACGCCTGCCTGACCGCGATCGGGGTGGACAGCACCGCCGAGGCGGTCGGCCGGCACTACGGCTCCCGGCAGGACGCCGAGGGCATCCTGGACGGCTGGCTGGTGCACACCGGCGACAGCGCCGACGTGCCCGGGGTGCGGGTTCGCGCCGTGCCGCTGCTGATGTCCGATGTGGACGCCACCGCCGCGATGGCGCAGGCGGCCTTCGACCTGGCCCGGGAGGGGCGATGAAGGATCACGCGGCCGCGGGCGGGTTGCAGCTGTTCGCGGTGGGTGGGCTGCCCGAGTTCGGCCCGGGCGACGACCTGGCCGCGTCGATCGCGGCCGCCGCGCCCTGGCTCAGCGACGGCGACGTCGTGGTCGTCACCAGCAAGGTGGTGTCGAAGGTCGAGGGCCGCATGGTGACCACGCCGCGCGACCCGGAGCTGCGCGAGAAGCTTCGCCGCGAACTGGTGCTGGCCGAGGCCACCCACGTGCTGGCGCGCCGCGAGCGGTTCATGATCACCCAGAACAAGCTGGGCATCGTGCAGGCGGCCTCGGGCGTCGACGCCTCGAACGTGGCGCTGGACCAGATCGCGCTGCTGCCGGACGACCCGGACGCGTCCGCGCGCAAGCTGCGGGCCGGGCTCGCCGAGCGGCTCGGCGTGCAGGTCGCCGTGGTGGTGACCGACACGATGGGCCGCGCCTGGCGGGTCGGCCAGACCGACGTGGCGATCGGCTCCGCGGGCCTGCGGGTGCTGCACCGCTACGCGGGCACCACCGATTCGCAGGGCAACGAGCTGGCGGTGACCGAGGTCGCGGTGGCCGACGAGATCGCCGGGGCGGCCGACCTGGTCAAGGGCAAGCTGGGCTCGGTCCCGGTCGCCGTGGTGCGCGGGCTGACGACCGCCGACGACGGGTCGACCGCCCGCGACCTGACGCGGCCCGTCGAGGAAGACCTGTTCCGGCTGGGCACCGCCGAGGCGCTGGCGCAGGGCCGCCGCGAGGCGGTGCTGATGCGCCGCTCGGTGCGGGCGTTCGCGGACGGCCCGGTCGACGCCGACGCGGTGCGCCGCGCGGTCGGCGCCGCGCTGACCGCTCCCGCGCCGCACCACACCCGGCCGGTCCGGTTCGTCTGGCTGCGCGATCGTCCACTTCGGACGAAGCTGCTGGACGCGATGCGCTCCGCCTGGCTGACCGACCTGCGCGCCGACGGGCTCTCCGAGGAGGCCGCGCAGCGCCGGGTCGGCCGCGGTGACCTGCTCTACGCCGCGCCGGAGCTGGTGCTGCCGTTCCTGGCCCGCGAGGGCGCGCACGCCTACCCCGACGAGCTTCGCGCCGACGCGGAGCGGCAGATGTTCACCGTCGCGGGCGGCGCGGCGGTGCA
Organism: Saccharopolyspora shandongensis; assembly: GCF_900106995.1. Lineage (GTDB taxonomy): Bacteria > Actinomycetota > Actinomycetes > Mycobacteriales > Pseudonocardiaceae > Saccharopolyspora > Saccharopolyspora shandongensis. Next base: position 128,351 of record NZ_FNOK01000016.1, on the reverse strand, counting down.
GGGCCTGCTGGTGGCGTTGGCGGCCGAGGAGCTCGGCTCGTGCTGGGTGTCCTCGACGCTGTTCTGCCCGGAGGTCGTCCGGGCGGCGCTGGACCTGCCCGACTCGTGGGAGCCGCTGGGCGCGGTGGCGGTCGGCCATCCCGCGGAGGCGGTCGGCGGGCCGCGGGAACCGCGGGAGCTCGACGGCGGATTGGTGGAGCTGTGAGCGGGCCGCACGCGGACGCGCTGCGCGTCCTCGGCGATTGGCGACCGGCCGATCCGCAGCAGGACGCCTTGCGCCACGCCTTCCTGACCTTGCTGGACGCCCGCGCGGACGCCTGCCTGCGGGCGTGCGAACCGGGCCACGTGACCGCGTCGGCCGTGCTGCTCGACGCGGCGGGCGAGAACGTGCTGCTCACGCTGCACCCCCGGGTGGGGATGTGGTTGCAGCTCGGCGGCCACTGCGAGCCGGCCGACACGTCGCTGGCGGGGGCCGCGCTGCGCGAGGCGACCGAGGAGTCCGGTGTGGACGGTCTGGTCGTGGAGCCGGAGCCGGTGCACCTGGACGTGCACCCGATCACCTGCTCGCTGGGCAAGCCGACCCGCCACTTCGACGTGCGGTTCATCGTGCGGGCCCCGGAAGGGGCCGAGCCGGCCCGCAGCGACGAGTCCCTGGACCTGCGCTGGTGGCCGCTGGACGCCCTCCCCGAAGGCTCCGACATCGGACCCCTGATGGCCGCCGCCCGCGCCCGCAGGTGATTAAGCGGATTCCCTGAAAACTGCGGCTTCCAGCCGCCGCACGCGCTCTTCGATGTTGTTCCGGCCAGCTTCGGACAACGCCGACTCGATCAGCACGCGGATCCACGCCGTAGTCTTCATGTCCTCCTCGGCGGCCCGCGCCCGCACTCGATCCAGCAGGGACTTCGGCAACCGCAGCGAGGTAGTGATCATCGGATCCGGCGGGGCCGGCTCGGTTTCCCAATGGCCGGAATCCATTTCGGCACTCATGTCGTGGGTGTCGTAGTACTGAGCGAGCTCGTCCAACTTCGCCATGTCTCTTACCTTCCCTTACGCCGGAAGGTGCGGCGCTCTCTGTGGGTCATTTCGCGTGCCGTCACCACATACCAACGTCCGTCCATCCCGTCGGACAGTACGACTAGCAGATAGCGACCAGCGTGGGTGCGGCCGAACAGCAGCTCCACCTCGTCGGGCCGGGGAACCACCCACTGCGGCCGGCTGTACACGACCTCCTCCACTTCGCTCGGCCCTACGCAGTGCCGGGCTATGTGCTCCTCGGATTGCTCCGTCCAGACAATTTCACGCACCGCCAGAGTAGAACACGACGCATTGCATCGCAATGCGTTCTTGTGGCACGACTTGATCGACTTTCACTCGAAGAGGTCGAGAGCAATCGGCTGATCCGCACTCCTCGACGATTTCCTCGCTATCGGCGACCCACCAACCGGATCGAACCCGGCGAGGCGTGAACGGAAGCCGTCACATGGTGCGGTAGTTGCGGACCGGCATTCTCGGGGCGAACCGGGGGCGTTGGACGCCCGCCGCGCCGAGGTAGCGGACCGCGCGGTGGCGGTGGCCCTCGTACGGGGCCAGGGCTTCGAGCATTCCCTCGTCGTCCAGGGGGCGGCCGACCAGCGCCGTGCCGACGATCGTCGGCAGGTGGAAGTCGCCGACGCTGACCGCGTCCGGGTCGCCCCAGGCTCGCTGCGCGACCTCGGCCGCCGTCCACGGGCCGATGCCGGGCACCTTCTGCAGCAGCTCCCGCCCCGCGACACCGCGCAGCTCGACGGCCCGTTCCAGCCGCCCGGCCACGGATGCGGCGGCGAGCAGCGTGCGGCGCCGGGCTCCGTCGATGCCCGCCCGATGCCACTCCCAGTCCCGGATCTGACGCAGCTGCAACGGATCCGGTGCCGCCCAGAGCCCCTCGACCGGTCCCGGGGCGCGGCTGCCGAAGCGCCGGCAGAGCTCCCGCCAGGACCGCCACGCCTCCCGGTTGGTGACCTTCTGCTCCAGCACCGCGGCGACCAGGACGTCCCAGACCCGGCCCGATGCGCACAACCGCACGCCCCGCGATGCGCGCCGACCGCGCTCCACGACGTCGTGCACCGCGACGAAACCGCTGTCGTCGTCGGAAGCGCCGAGCAGGTCCGGCACGTTGTCCAGCACGAAGCTCGCGCCCTGCCCCCACGCCGTTGCGGTCACCGTTCCGGCATGGTCCTTCTGCAACCGCAGCGTCGTCGGGCCGACCGGTGTCGTGGTGGCCCACCACACCTCACCCGACGCGTCCACGCGCGTGGCCGGATCACCGCTCCCCCGGCGCAGCGGGGCCAGCACTCGCGGCAGGTCCAGCGGATGCGACGGGCGCCAGGTTCGGGTCAGGGCATCGCTCATGTCCCCCCGACGGTACGCCCGCTCAGTCCGCGGAGAAGCGGACGCCGCCGGCCGGCAGCTCGACGCCGGGCCACACCCGCACCCCGCCCAGCAGCTCGCAGTCGGCGCCGATCCGCGCGCCGTCACCGATGATCGCGTCACGCAGCACGGCGCCCGCGCCGATCGTCGCGTCGTTGCCGATCACGCACCGCTCGACCACCGCGTTCCGCTCGATGCGCACGCCTTCGAAGAGCACCGATTCCGCTACGCGCGCACCGGATTCCACCGTGCTGCCCGCGCCGATCGCACTGCCCCCGCAGACCTCCGCGTCCGCGGCGACCTCCGCGCCGTCCAGCACCAGCGCTTCGCCGCGCTCGCCGGGCAGCGCGTTCGACGGCGCCACGCCGAGGACCAGGTCCGCGGACGCCCGGATGAACGCCTCCGGGGTTCCCATGTCCAGCCAGTACGAGGTGTCGACGTGGCCCTGCACCCGCGCGCCGGAGGCGAGCAGTTCCGGGAACGTCTCGCGCTCCACCGACACCGGACGGCCCGCCGGGATCGTGTCGATCACCTCGCGCCGGAACACGTAGCAGCCCGCGTTGATCTGGTCGACCGGTGGGTTCTCGGTCTTCTCCAGGAACGCCGTGACCCGCCCGTCCGCGTCGGTGGGCACGCAGCCGAAGCGGCGCGGATCGGCGACCTTCACCAGGTGCAGCGTCACGTCCGCCGCGGCGCTGCGGTGCGTTTCGAGCAGATCCGTGAGATCCACCCCGGAGAGGATGTCGCCGTTGAACACCAGCACGTCGTCGGCGCTGAGCCGGTCCGCGACGTTGCGGATCGCGCCGGCGGTGTCCAGCGGTTCCGGCTCGACGACGTACTCCAGCCGCAGGCCGAGTTCGGATCCGTCGCCGAAGTGCTCGGCGAACACCTCCGCCTTGTAGGACGTGCCGAGCACCACGTGCTCGATGCCGGCAGCCCGGATCCGGGACAGCAGGTGGCTCAGGAACGGGACCCCGGCGGTCGGCAGCATCGGCTTGGGCGCCGACAAGGTCAACGGCCGCAGCCGCACGCCCCGACCACCTACCAGCACGACCGCTTCCGCCGTCGGCGACGCGGCCGGGTCCTGCGCATCCGCGGACATCGGCGTTGATCCTCCTCTACCTGATGCACTTCAGTGACGAAAACCCATTGGGGGGAATACTCTGGCAGGGCCAACGGCATAATGAGCACTGGGCCCGCCCGCAGCGGCCGTGCCCAGTCCGACGCCCGCCAACGCGGACCACCGACTGCGAACGACTGAGAGGGCATCCCCATGGACCCGCGCCTCCGAGCCGACGAAGCACTTGCTCGCGCGCGGGCACGCGGCGCGTTCGTCGTCACCCCCGACAATGCCACCTCGCCGATGGATGCCGCGAGCACCGTGCGCATCCCGCGCGATGTCGTCAGCCAGGCCGACCCGGCGGACACCACGCAGGTGCTGCCCGGCGGTCACCCCCGGCAGCAGCCGCAGCGGCAGGAGCCGCAGCACGGTGGCTGGCCGACCGAGGATTACGAGCAGGGCCAGCAGAATCTGCCGCCGAACCCGTACCAGGCGCACCGCGCCCCGCACGAGTTCGGGCCGCTCGGTTCGCAGGCCGGCCAGCACTACCCCCAGCACTAGGACCGGTTTGCAAGCCCGCACCGCCACGCCAGCCACTCCGGAGGCAGTCGTCAGCGGGTAGCGATGCGGGCGCGGGCGGTCAGCGCTGCGCGCAGGGCGAGGCGCAGCGGTGCCCAGGCCGGCCCCGGGTAGCGGTCCGCGAGGTAGCGGTAGGCGCTGCGGTGGTGCTCGACGAGCATCCGCTTGGAGGCGCCCGCCGTGGAGTGCCCGCCGATGTGCATGATCTCCGCGCTCGGCACGTAGACGTTCAGCCAGCCCTTCTTCCCGAGCCGGTCGCCGAGGTCGACGTCTTCGAAGTACATGAAGTAGCGCGGGTCGAAGCCGTCGATGGAGTCGAAGGCCTCGCGGCGCAGCAGCAGGCAGGAGCCGGACAGCCAACCGGCGGGCCGCTCGGTGATCGTCGTCTCGGACTGGTGGTACGCGCGGGACCACGGGTTCTTCGGCCAGATCTTGGCGAACACCGCGTGCCCGGCGCCGCGGCCGATCGACGGCAGCAGCCGCGCCGACGGGTAGACCTCGCCGGTGGGCTCCTTGATCAGCGGGCCGAACGATCCGCCGCGCGGCCAGCGCTTGGCCGCATCCAGCAGTTCGTCGAGCGAGCCCGGCTGCCACTCCAGGTCCGGGTTGGCGACGACGACCCAGCCGAATTCGTCGCCGAGCTCGGCGACGCCGCGGTTGGCCGCGCCACCGTAGCCGAGGTTGCCACCGGTGGGCACGAAGTCGACATTCGCGCGCTCCGCGGCTGCCCGTTCGGGCACGCCGTCGGTGGAGGTGTTGTCGGCGAGGATCACCCGGACCGGGCGCTCCGTCGCCTTGGTCAAGGTGTCGAGGAACTGCTCCAGGGTCTCGCCCGGGGAGTAGGTCACGGTGACAACGGCGACTTCATCGCCGTAGGTGCGCGCGTCGGTCACGCCGACAATTCTGCCGAACGGCGCCGACCGGACAGGCACCCGATCGGATTTCCGGCGGAGAACACCGCCACCGAGCCGGCGGACGGCCCGTTTCCGCTGCTCAGCGCCCGCGGGTACGGATGACGCCGGCTCAGCCGCCGCGGACTTCGATCTTGAAGCGGCGTAGCCGCTCAGCCCACCTGCGCAACCGGCACCGTCGCCGATTCACGGTGCCCGCTCCTCCGGAGGTCTCCCAGGAAAGCCCTCCACGACGTATTGGACATGTGCGTGCCGCGGATCCGCACCGCCCCGCAGAACGAGTCCGGAGACAGGTTCCTGGTCAGCGGGTTCGGAGGTGGATGTGGTGGGCCCTGGCGAAGGCCTCGCGGTGCTGGGTCGCGCAGGCCGCCCAGGTGAACTCCTTCGCCCGGCGCTGGGCCGCCGCGGCGAGCGCGGCGCGGCGGGCCGGGTCGTCCAGCAGTTCGGTCAGGCCGTTGGCGATCTCGCCCGCTCCCACCCCGCAGTAGGCGACGGCGTCGCCGCCGACCTCCGGGAGGCTCAGCCGCCGCGTGGTGAGCACCGCGGCGCCGCAGGCCATCGCCTCCAGCACGGGTAAGCCGAAGCCCTCGCCGATGCTCGGGTAGGCGACCAGGTGCGCGCCGCCGAGGAACCCGGCCAGCTGCTCGAACGGCAGGTAGCCGGCCCGGATCACCCGGATCCGGTGCGGCACGGCCTCCAGCGCCCGTTCCACGCGGGTGTCCCAGCCCGGCTGACCGGCCAGCACCAGCGCGGGCGAGTCGGCGCGACCCTGGCAGGCGATCGTGAAGCCGCGGATCAGCGCGGGCACGTTCTTGCGCGGCTCCAGCGCGCCGAGGAAGGCGACGTAAGGCTGGTCGTGCAGGCTCAGCCGCTCGCGCACCGCCTGGATCTCCTCCGGGGTCGGCGGGTGGAACCGGTCCGGGTCGACGCCGTGGTACATGACCGGCATCCGGGCGCGGTCGGCGCCGACGGAGCGGGCCAGCTCGGCCGCGGTCGCCTTGCTCGGCACGATGCACAGCGTCGCGCGGCGCAGCGCGGTGCGCGTCCACGCGCGGAAGAACCTGGCCTTGACCGGCGAGTGCACCGCGGGGTTGGTGAAGAACGTCGCGTCGTGCAGCGTGACCACCGATGCGGCCGGGTTGGCCAGCGGCGTCGTGTAGTGCGGCGAGTGCAGCACGTCGATCCCGAGCCGGCGCACCAGCAGCGGCAGGGTCGTCTGCTCCCAGGTCAGCCGGGCCGTGCGGGTGGCGACGGCCTCGGTGGCGGGCACCACGTCGGTGTGCAGGGCGATGGCCGCGTACATCTCCGCGTCGCGGAGCTGGCAGGCGACCGTGAGCCGGGCGCCGTCCGCGTCCAGGGCAGCCAGCAGGGAGTCGACGTATCGGCCGACACCGCCTCGATCCGCTGGTACTGCGGTGGCGTCGATGAGGATGTGCGGATCGCCTCTGTGCACCAGAGCAGATTACGGTGCGGATGGGTGAACCTGCGTCGAGTCGGCGAAAATGTGTTCTGCCCTGCTATGCCCGGTGCGGGTCCTAATCCGCGCCGCCGGGATCCCCGGATCGGGTGGCGATGTCGAGGTGCTGCCGCCAGACCTGCCGCGCCGCTTGCGACCAGGTGAAATCCGCGACCCGTCGAGAACCCGCGGCGATCAGCGCGGCCCGGCGCTCGGGCTCGTCGACGACCTCGCGCAGGGCGGCGGCGAGCGCGGCCGGGTCGGCCCGCGGCACCGTCACTCCTGCCCCGCCCGCGACCTCCACGAGAGCCGGTGCGTCGGAGTGCACGATCGGCACGCCGAGCGCCATCGCCTCGACGAGCGGGAGGCCGAAGCCTTCCGCGAGGCTCGGCGCGGCCAGCGCCGTCGCGTTCCGCAGCAGCGCCGCGAGTTCGGCGTCGGACACCGACTCCAGCACCCGCACGTGCTCTGTGCCGCAGTCGGCGGCGATCCGCAGCACGTCGACATCGCCCCAGCCGCGGCGGCCGACGATCAGCAGCGGCACATCCGCGGCAGCGGGCTCGGCCATCGCCCGCACCAGGTGCTCGTAGCCCTTGCGCGGCTCGATCGTGCCTATCGCCAGCACGTACTTCTCGGGCAGCGCCAGCCGTGCGGCGATGGCCGGGTCGGGTTCGGCCAGCAGCGACGGCGTGACGCCTTCGCCGATGACCTCGAGCCGCGCGCTGACCGGGACGCGCTTCGCGAGATCGGCGGCCACGACGGCGGTCGGCACGACCAGCGCGTCGGCGTGCCGCGCGGCCCTGGCGATCGCCCGTCGGTGCCAGGAAACCCCGCGCGGCGTCAGGGTTTCCGGATGCGTCCACGGAACCGTGTCGTGCACCGTCACCACCAGGCCGCGCCCGCGCTTCGCGGGCGGCGCGAGCGGCGTCATGGCGTGCACCGAGTCACCGCCCGGCCAGAACGGGACGCCGCGTTCCCAGGCCGCGATCAGCGCGCGACGCGGCAGCGGCAGCACCCGAGGCCCGAGCACGCCGGGAACCCGCGCGGCCTCGGGATCGCCGCCGCGGCTGATCACGCTGCTCAGCTCCCACCCGCTGGGCGCGGTTTCGGCCATCGCGCGCAGCAGTTCCCGCGTGTAGCGGCCGGTTCCGCCGGGAACCGGCGCGAGCAGCTGCTCGGCGATCGTGACTAGCTCGGGCACCCGCCCAGCTTCCCACGCCACCTCACGGCCGGAGTCCTATCTCGGGCGGGGCGCAATCGCACCGACCCGGGACGACGACGCTCCGTATCTTTTGCCCACCACTCCGTGAGCATCGGGTGTTTTCACGAGGACTCGACCGTCGCGATTTTGCGCGACCAGCGGCGGACACCGGATCGCTGGTGCGTAACGTCTTCGGGCGTGACGGCATCGGAACGGGTGCGCAGCACCGTTGTCGTGGTGACCTGGCGAGGGCGGGACCACATCGAGGCGTGCCTGGACGCGCTGGCGGCCCAGGATCGTCCACATCGGACACTCGTGGTCGACAACGCCTCCGACGACGGCACGGCCGGCCTGATCGCCGCCCACCCGTCGGCCCCGGAGGTCCTGCGGCTACGCCGCAACACCGGCTACGCCGGTGGGATCGCCGCTGCGCTCGACCGAATCCACACTCCTTTCGTCGCGTGGCTCAACGACGACGCTGCGCCCGCCTCCGGCTGGCTCGCGGCGCTCGAAGCCGCGCTCGACGCGGACGGCTCCGCCGCCGCCGCGTCCTCCGTGCTCCGCACGCCGGACGGCCGGGTGCAGTCCGCCGGCGTGCGCCTCACGGCCGACGGCCACGGCGCTGACGCGCCTGATGCCTCCGGCGGCGTGTTCGGCTTCTGCGGCGGGGCGGCGCTGCTGCGCACCGCCCACCTCCGTTCCGTCGGGGGTGTTCCGGCTCACTTCTTCTGCTACTACGAGGACACCGACACCGCGTGGCGGCTGCGCCTCGCGGGGCACCGGATCGTCCCGGCTGCCGACGCCACCGCCTCGCACCTGCACGGCGCGACGACGCTGCCGGGTTCGGCGCTTTTCCACCGCTGGAACGAGCGGAATCGCCTGCTCACCCTGCTTCGCTGTGCTCCCGCTCCGGTCGCGGCGCGGGAGCTCGCCCGCTTCGCGGTGATCACCCTCGCCCTGCCGTTGCGCCGGGCGACCGGGGCTCGTTCCGTTCCTGACGCGGCGAACTTCCGCGTCGCCTTGCGGCTCCGCGTGCTGGCCGAGGTCGCCGCCGGTCTACCGGCGGCGTTCCGCGCCCGGCGACAGATCGGCCGTACGGCGCGGGTTCCGCGGCGCGAGGTCTGGAACACCTGGGCAGGAGCCTGAACCCGGCACCGTCACCAGCCGACGAGCGAACGGCCCGTTCACCTCGCTAGACGGAGTAAACAGGCCGTTCACACCACACAACACACCGACACGCGCCGACACGCCCCGGCATGTCCTGATCTCACCGGACGCCGGACCAGCTCTGATCAAACTCATCGTGCGAGCGCCACCGAGTCGCCGTGCGAGGCGAACGGTCCGTTCACCTCACGAGGCGGGTTCGCTTCGCCCCGGGCGGCCAGGTGTCGGGATGGCCGCGTTTTCGCGAACACCCCGCAGGCTGCGCCTGGGGATGGTGCACGCTTTAGGGCGTGGCTGAATTGTCCGACAGCAACCTGCCCGTCGTGTCGGTGATCGTGGTCAACTACCGCGGCGCGGACGACACCATCACCTGCCTGCGCGCGCTCCGCGACGAGCTCGACTACCCGGCCGACCGGCTGGAGGTGATCTGCGTCGACAACGCCTCCGGCGATGGCAGCGCCGAGCGGATCCGCGCCGCCGCTCCGGAGGTGCGGCTGATCGAGTCGGACACCAACCTCGGTTTCGCCGGCGGGTGCAACCTCGCCGCCCGCAGCGCCACCGGCCAGGTGCTGGCCTTCCTCAACAACGACGCCAAACCGGATCGCGCATGGGTGCGCGCGGCCGTCGCCGTGCTGCGGTCGGAGCCGACGGTGGGCGCGGTCGCCAGCAAGGTCCTGGACTGGGAGGGCCGCCACATCGACTTCGTCGACGGCGGGCTGACCTGGTTCGGGATGGGCTACAAGCGGCACGCGGGCGAGGTCGACGACGGCTCGCACGACGCGGCCCGGGACGTGCTGTTCGGCACCGGTTCGGCGCTGTTCGTGCGGGCCGAGCTGTTCGCCGCGCTCGACGGCTTCGACGAGCGCTTCTTCATGTTCTACGAGGACGTCGACCTCGGCTGGCGGCTGAACCTGCGCGGCTGGCGGGTCCGCTACGAACCGGGTTCGCTGACGTTCCACCGCCACCACGCCTCGATGGCCGAGGTGTCCTCCGCCCGTGAGCACTACCTGTTGGAGCGCAACGCGCTCGCCGCGCTGTACAAGAACGTCTCCGACGAGACGCTGGCGAAGGCGCTGCCCGCCGCGATGGCGCTGGCCGTGCGGCGGGCCACCGCGCGCGGCGAGATCGACCCGACCCAGCTGGAGATCACCCGGCGCGGCGACAGCGAGGACGACAGCCCGGTTCCGATCGACCGGTCCGCGCTGGCCGGGATGCTGGCGATCGACCAGTTCGTCGAGCTGCTGCCGTCGCTGAAGGAGTCCCGAGAGGAGGAGCAGCGGGCGCGGGTGCGCACCGACGCCGACCTGGTGCCGTTGATGCGCAAGGCGATGGAGCCCGCCTACCCGCTGCCGCGCTACCTCGCCGCGCACGACGCGCTGGTCGAGGCGTTCGGGTTGGACGAGGTCTTCGGCCGCCCCCGGAAGGTCGTGGTGATCACCGGCGACGCGGTCACCGAGCGGATGGCCGGCCCGGCGATCCGCGCGTGGCACATGGCCGAGGTGCTCTCCGCGGAGCACGAGGTTCGGCTGGTCAGCGTCAACGCACTCGTCAGCCCGCCGGAGTCCCGCTTCGCCGTGGTCGCGGCGAAACCGCGCGAGCTCTCCGCCCACGTCGACTGGGCGGACGTCGTGGTGTTGCAGGGCCACGTGCTGGAGATGGTGCCGGCGCTCAAGAAGGTCGAGTCCACCAAGATCGTGGTCTGCGACGTCTACGACCCGATGCACCTGGAACTGCTGGAGCAGGGTCGCGACACCGACGACGAGCGCCGCGCGAAGGACCTGGCCGGAGTCACCAAGGTGCTCAACGCCCAGCTGCAGCGCGGCGACTTCTTCCTCTGCGCCTCGGAGCGGCAGCGGCACTTCTGGCTGGGCCACCTCGCCTCGCTGGGCCGCCTGACCCCGGGCCTGTACGACAACGACCCGACTGTCCGCTCGCTGCTGTCGGTCGTGCCGTTCGGCCTGCCGTCGGTGGCGCCGCGCCGCACCGGCCCGGCGATCAAGGGCAACCGGTCCGGCATCGCCGCCGAGGACAAGGTGGTGCTGTGGGCCGGCGGCGTCTACAGCTGGTTCGACCCGCTGACGCTGCTGCACGCGGTGCACCGGCTTTCCGACCAGCACGACGACGTCCGGCTGTTCTTCCTCGGCATGAAGCACCCGAACCCGGACGTGCCGGAGATGGGCATGGCCGGGCAGACCCGCGGCCTGGCCGGCCGGCTCGGGCTGACCGACAAGTTCGTGTTCTTCAACGAGACGTGGGTGCCCTACGGCGAGCGGCAGAACTACCTGCTCGACGCGGACTGCGGCGTCACCACGCACTTCGAGCACGTGGAGACGACGTTCGCGTTCCGCACCCGCGTGCTGGACTACCTGTGGTCCGGGCTGCCGGTGGTGACCACCGACGGCGACTCGTTCGCCGACCTGGTGCGCGAGGAGGACATCGGCGTCGTGGTCCCGGCCGAGGATCCGGACGCGCTGGCCGCGGCGCTGGAGAAGGTGCTCTACGACGAGGAGTTCGCCGCCGAGTGCCGCCGCCGCATCGCCCCGGTCCGCGAGCGGTTCACCTGGGAATCCGTGCTGGCGCCGCTGACCGAGTTCTGCCGCGACCCGCGCCCGGCCGCCGACCGGCTCAAGGCGAGCGCGCCGCTCGTGCGCAGCCCGCAGCTGAACCGCGTCGAGACGGCGCGCCGCGACATCGCGCTGCTGCGCGAGTACCTCGACGCGGGCGGCCCGCTGGAGGTCGCGAAGCGGGCGACCGGGCGGCTCCGGCGGATCGCCGGCGAGCGGTTCCGTGGGCGCTGAACTGCGCGTCCTGCTGGACGGCACGCCACTGCTCGGCCGGCGCACCGGAATCGGGCGCTACACCGCGTCCCTGGTCGGCGAGCTCGCGGCTCTGGTGGACGTCCGGCTGATCGGGTTCACCACCCGGGGCTGGCGGGAGCTGCGTTCGCTGGCGCCGGACGGAACACGTGCGGTCGGGCCGCCGATTCCGGCGCGGGTGCTGCGGAAGCTCTGGCAGCGCGGAGCTTTCCCGCCCGTCGAGCTGCTCGCCGGGCCGGCGCAGGTGGTGCACGGCACGAACTTCGTGCTGCCGCCGTCGATCCGGGCGGGCGGCGTGGTGACGGTGCACGACCTGGCGTTCCTGGATGATCCGTCGCTGGCCGAACCCGACTTGCCCGATCTCGTGCGGAGTTCCGCGCGGCGGGCGCGGGTGGTGTGCACACCGACGGCGGCGATGGCCGACGCCGTCAGCGCGCGGCTCGACGTGCCGCGGGAGAAGGTCGTGGTGACTCCGCTCGGCGTCGATCCCGAGTGGTTCTCCGCGGCACCCGCGGACCCCGAACTGAAGGTCCACTATGGACTGCCGTCGGAGTACCTGCTGTTCGTCGGCGCCGAAGGTCCCCGCAAGGGGCTGCCGACACTGCTCGAAGCGCACGGCCCCGACCTGCCCCCGCTGGTCATCGCGGGCCCCGGCGAGCCGGGCGACCGGGACGGCGTGATCCGCACCGGCTACCTCCCCGACGAGCACCTGCGCCGCCTGGTGGCCGGTGCCGCCGCGCTCGTATTGCCTTCGCGCGACGAGGGATTCGGCCTACCGGCGCTGGAAGCCATGGCCTGCGGAACCCCGGTGGTGTGCTCGGACATCCCGGCCCTCCGCGAAGTCACGGCGGGCCAAGCGATCCTCGCGCCCCACGGCGACCCGACGGCCCTCGGCGAAGCCCTGCACCGAGCCCTGACCAACCCGCCGAACGCGGAAAACGCCCGCGCCCGAGCCAAAACCTTCACCTGGCGAGCCTGCGCGGAAACCACGATCACGGCCTACCAACGCGCAATGGCCTGAACACGCCCCGGAAAAGCGTCAGGCCAGGCTCCCGGTAATGCCCCGGGCCACCTGGCCTTCCTTCCGTCACCCCACGGGATCAGGCGCCGCCATCATGCCCGCCGCGAAGGCTGCCGAACTCCCAATTTTGCCTAAAATTGGGAAAACCACCGCATCAGGCGATCATCAGAAGATCCCGTATCGCTCGAAAGAGAATTCGACCGGCCCGTTACCGTGATCCCTCGTGCCTGTTGCATACGGCGACGAGTCCTTCCGGGAACATCCGGAGCACGGCTTCTACGTGCTCACAGGCGTCGTCTTTGAACCCTCAACCCTTGCCGATGCTTGTGAAGCGTTGTTAGCACTCCGCGGCAAGCACCGAAAGCTCCATTGGTACGACATGGGCCCCGTCGAGCAATTGCGCATAGTCAAGAAGCTGGCCGATCTCGACGGAATGCATGTCGTCGTCATCGGCTCGCCCGTACCTATCCAGAAGCAGGAAAGGGCTCGCGCCAAGTGCCTGACGAGCCTCGTCGTCGAGCTACACGGATTCGGGGTTGACACTCTGCTGCTCGAGGCCCGGTCTGCGAACCTCAACCGACGCGACGTGCGAACCGTGACCGCAGCCAGGCAAAGCCTTCTCCCGACAAGGGCACGATTTCACGTCGATCATTGTTCGGGCGCTGTCGAGCCCCTTCTTTGGGCCGCTGACGCCATCGCAGGCATTTGCCGCGCCGCACGTCTCGGTCGCTCCGAGTACCGCGACATGCTGGCCGATCACGTGTACGACGTAGAAATCGACACAGGCTGCTGAAGCTAGAAAGACGTCAGGCCAGGCTCCCAGTAATACCCCGGGTCACCTGGCCTTCCTTCCTCGCCCCCACGGGGCTCGGCAGTGCCTATTATGCACGTCGTCCCGGCCTCGCACCAGCCGTTATGGGGCTGGAACGGCCTTTCGGGGTCGGCTTCACCGGCTCAGGTGACGTCACCTTCCCCTGAGGGCTTCGCCGTCCGCTTCGAAGGCCGCCGCCAGGGCTTCTCGCCAGGGGCGCATCGGGGTCAGGCCCGCCTCTCGCCAGGCCGCGTCGGACAGGACCGAGTAGGCCGGCCGGGGCGCCGGGAGCGGGAAGTCCGCCGTCGTGCACGGGTTCACCCGGTTCTCGTCCGCGCCCAGTTCCGCGAAGATCGCCCGGGCGAACTCGAACCAGCTCGCCTGGCCCGAATTGGTGCAGTGCAACACCTTCTGCTTCGGGTCCCGGCGCTCGGCGACCTGCTCGGCCAGTTCCAGCAGGCCGTTAGCCAGGTCCGCCGCCCAGGTCGGCGAGCCGATCTGATCGTCCACAACGGACAGCGAGTCCCGCTCGCCGGACAGGCGGATCATCGTCTTCACGAAGTTCCCGCCGCGCGCGCCGTACACCCACGCCGTGCGCACCACCCAGGCCCGCGCGCCGGATTCCAGCACCGCCTGCTCGCCTTCGAGCTTCGTGCGCCCGTACACCGAGCGCGGCCCGGTCGGATCCGCCGGCTCGTACGGCCGGGTCCCGTCGCCCGGGAACACGTAATCCGTCGACACGTGCAGCAGTGGCAGGCCGCTGGTCCGGCAGGCCTTCGCCAGGTCGGCGGCGCCTTCGGCGTTGATCCGGGCCGCGCGATCCGGGTCGGACTCGGCCGCGTCCACTCCCGTGTAGGCCGCGGCGTTGATCACCACCGGTTCCAGCTCCGCGTCCTTCGCCGCCTCCGCGAACGAACCCACCGCGTCGGCGACCTCCTCGGCGTCGGTGATGTCCAGTTCCTTGGAGCCGGGCGCATGCACCAGCGCGCCGGACCGCGTGCCGAGGATGCGGGCCAGCTCCGAACCGAGCTGGCCGTGGCCGCCCGGGACCAGCACTGCGAGGCGGCTCACTTCGCCGCCTCCGAGCGGGCCTTCAGCGGCTCCCACCAGTCGCGGTTCTCCTGGTACCAGCGGACCGTCTCGCGCAGCCCGGTCGCGAAGTCGACCTGCGGCTCGTACCCCAGTTCGCGGACGATCTTGCCGTGGTCCACCGAGTAGCGGCGGTCGTGGCCCTTGCGGTCCGCCACCGGCCGCACCATCGACCAGTCCACGTCGAGTTCGGCCAGCAGCCGCTCGGTCAGCTCCTTGTTGGTCAGCTCGGTGCCGCCGCCGATGTTGTAGATCTCGCCCGGCCGCCCGGATTCGGCCACCAGCTGGATTCCCCGGCAGTGGTCGCCGACGTGCAGCCAGTCGCGCACGTTGAGCCCGTCGCCGTAGAGCGGCACCTGGGTGCCGTCCATCAGGTTCGTGATGAACAGCGGCAGCACCTTCTCCGGGAACTGGTACGGCCCGTAGTTGTTAGAGCAGCGGGTGATGCACACCGGCAGGCCGTGCGTGCGGTGGTAGGCGCGGGCCAGCAGGTCCGAGCCCGCCTTCGCCGCCGAGTACGGCGAATTCGGCTCCAGCGCGTGGTCCTCGGGCCAGGAGCCTTCGTCGATGGAGCCGTAGACCTCGTCGGTGGACACGTGCACGAACTTGCCGACGCCGGCGTCGAGCGCGGCCTGCAGCAGCACGTTCGTGCCGACGACATTGGTGAGCACGAAGGCGTCCGAGCCGGTGATCGACCGGTCCACGTGGGTTTCGGCGGCGAAGTGCACGACCACGTCCACGTCGGTCAGCAGGCCGCCGACCAGCTCGCGATCGCAGATGTCGCCGCGGACGAACTTCAGCCGCGGGTTGTCCGCGACCGGTGCCAGGTTCGCCTCGTTGCCCGCGTAGGTGAGCTTGTCGAGCACGATCACGTCGGCATCGGAGAACGCGGGATACGCGCCGCTGAGGAGCTGCCGAACGTAGTGCGAGCCGATGAAGCCGGCCCCACCGGTGACCAGAATCCGCATTGCGCCCTTCCTCGCCGGGTTTTCCGCGGCCCGCAGCGGGCCCGCGTCCGCAGTCTGGCATGACACGGCGCGCTACGAGGCAGGTTCCCGCGCTACTCAGCGTCACAAACTCGCCTAACCCCTATGAGGGATATCACCCCTGTTACTGGGACCTGCCCATCCGCCCCAGGTTCACCGCTAGCCTGCAACCGGAACACGAGCAAAATCACTTCGCCAACGTGTAACGCTCGCCGATAGGCCAAGGAGGATTCGGCGTGGAGGACCGGCCGAGGTGGCCAGGTGGCCCGCAGGGCCAGCCCGGCAGATCCGTGCCGCCCCGCGGCCCCGGCGGACAGGGCCGGCCGGGATCCGGCGGCGCCCCGTCGGGCGGGCGGCGCGGTGGCGCTGCCCCGCCGCCCGGCGGCCCCGGCCGCAGAGCAGCGCAGAGTGATGACCGACGCCGTTCATCCGCCCGTTCGGGTAACGCGGAGGTCCCCCCGGAAGGCGACGTCTGGCAGCGGCGGCGAGACCGCCGGGGCGCGCGGAACTTCGGCCGGGTGCTGTTCGCGCTGCTGTCCGTGCTGGTGCTGAGCACCACCGGATTCGGCTGGGCCATGTTCCGGCCCGGGGCCGGCGGTACCTCCACCGCCGATGTCATCCGCAAGGGCTTGAGCGCCCCGGACGGCGCCACCGACATCCTGCTGATCGGCAACGACAGCCGCAACGACGCCTTCGGCAATCCGCTGCCCGACAACGTGCTGCGCGAGCTGCGCACCAGCTACGACGGCGGTGACCTCACCGACGCGATGATCCTGGTCCGCATCCCCAACGGCGGGCAGAGCGCCAGCGCGATCTCCTTCCCCCGCGACACCCTCGTCGACGTCGGTCTCGGAGACGGCAAGACCAAGCTCACCGAGACCATGAACCGCGGCAAGCACGCCGAGATGGCGAAGCTGAAGAAGGACGGCATCACCGACCCGAAGGAGCTGGAGGACAAGTCCCGGCTGGCCGGCAAGCAGCTGCTGCTGAAGACCATCGAGGACATCACCGGCGTCAGCATCGACCACTACGCCGAGGTCAACCTGCTCGGCTTCTACGACGTCACCAATGCAATCGGTGGCGTCGAGGTCTGCCTGCTCGAGGACACCAAGGACAAGGACTCCGGCGCGGACTTCCACGCGGGCAGGCAGACGATCCAGGGCGCCGACGCGCTGGCCTTCGTCCGCCAGCGGAAGGGCCTGATCAACGAGCTCGACCGCGGCAGGCGCCAGCAGGTCTTCGTGTCCGCGCTCGCCCGCAAGGTCATGTCCACCGGCACGCTGACCAACCCGGCGAAGCTGACCGAACTGGTCAACGCCATCCAGAAGTCGGTCATCCTCGACCCCGCGCTGGCCAACGACGTGCTCGGCTTCGCCCAGCAGATGCAGGGCATCGCGGGCGGGAACGTGCAGTTCTTCACCGCCCCGGTGCACCTCGTCGGCTCGTCCGGCTCGGAAGACGTCACGATCAAGATCCCCGAGGTCCGGCAGTTCGCCGCGGATCTGCTGCTGTCGCCGACCGAACGCCAGCAGAAGCAGGTCGCGATGCAGGCCCGGTCCGCGACCTCGGTCAGCGTCTACAACGCCTCCGGGGTCAGCGGGTTGGCCGCACGGGTGCTCGAAGAGATCTCCCGGCAGGGCTTCAAGGCCGGCGGCAGCTCCAACGCCGGCACCATGGACCGCTCGGTCATCTACTTCGCGACCGGCGAGGAGGCCGCCGCGAAGCAGGTGTCGGACGCCCTCGGCGGCGTGCCGACGGAGGTGCGCTCCAGCGTCAAGGCCGGCAGCGTCGAGGTCTACCTGGGCAAGGACTACAAGGGCCCGGGCACGCAGAACTTCGCGCCGGTGCAGACCGTCCAACTCGACAAGCTGAGCCAGGCCGGTCCGCTCCTGGCCCAGCCGGTGACCGACGACGCGCCCGCGATCACCGCGGACGACGTGCCCTGCATCCGATGACCGGCGTCACGCCGGCGAGGTGAGCGCGTCTCACCGACGAGGTTTCGGCCGAGGTTAACCGCCGGGCAGCCGCTCGCGGGTTCCCAAGGCGGTTAACCTTGGTCGTCGGCACGCAACGGGTTGGGGGAACGACGTGGGCGAACCGGAACGGGAACCGGCAGCGGCGGAGCCGATCGGCCCGCAGCGGACCGGGATCCGCATCGCCGGGCGCAGCCTCCTCGCGCTGGTTTCGGCCGTCGTGCTCGCCCTCACCGCCATCGGCTGGATCGTGGTGGACCGGCTCAGCGACGTCAGCTCCGCCAAGGTGCTCGCGGACGCGCCGCCGGGGCCGCCCGCCGACGACGGCGCGACGGACGTGCTGCTGGTCGGCAGCGACAGCCGCACCGACGCGCAGGGCAACCCGCTGCCGGAAAGCGTGCTGAAGCAGCTGCGCACCGAGGCCGTCGGCGGCCTGAACACCGACAGCCTCGTGGTGATCCGGATCCCGCACAACACCGCGCAGCCGACCGCGGTTTCCATCCCGCGCGACACCTACACCGATGTGCCGGGCAGCCGGCCGGAGAAGATCAACGCCGTCTACGGGCTGGCGAAGAGCGCCACCGCGGAGAAACTTCGGGGTGACGGCGTGCCGGAGGCGGAGATCGAGCACGCCGCGCGGCTCGCCGGGCAGCGCGCGCTGGTGCAGACCGTGCAGGGCCTCACCGGGGTGCGCATCGACCACTACGCCGAGCTCAACCTGGTCGGGTTCTTCGAGCTCACCGAGGCAGTCGGCGGCGTCGACGTCTGCCTGCAGCAGGCCACCAGCGACAAGGACTCCGGCGCCGATTTCGCCGCCGGGCGGCACACCATCAGCGGCGGCGACGCGCTGGCGTTCGTCCGGCAGCGGCACGGCCTGCCGCGCGGCGACCTGGACCGGATCGTGCGCCAGCAGGTGTTCATGGCCGGGCTGGCGAACAAGGTGCTGTCCACCGGCACCCTCACCGACCCGGGGATGATCAACGACCTGGTGCAGGCGACCCGCCGCGCGGTGGTGCTCGACGAGGGCTGGGACCCGCTGGGTTTCGTGCAGCAGATGCAGGAACTGGCCGCCGGGCGGGTCACGTTCGTGACGCTGCCGGTGTCCGACTCGGGCGCCCGCGACGACCGCGGGCAGTACATCATCAACGTGGATCCGGCTGCGGCGCAGGGCTTCTTCGAGCAGCTGACCAGCGCGGACCCGCCGCGCCTGGCGCCGGCGGCCCGGCTGCGCCTGGACGGCACGGCGCACGCCCAGCAGCCGATCACCTCCGACGGCGGGATCCCCTGCGTCAACTGACCTCGGGCACCGGATTCCTCCGAATGCGGTGCGTGGTGGCGATTTCGCGCGAAACCGACGCGCTCAGCGGACTCCCGGCTGGCCGCTGCGAGGAGCACTGTCCCGCGCGTGGGGACTGGTCGTTCTGACAGATGGCGGCGGCGGGCTCCGCCGGGAAGCTGGTGGCGACATCGCTTCCCGGAAAGGTCCAGCACCGGCATCATGACGAATTCCCCTGTCCCCGAAGAGGAAACCACCACCCGACCGGCACGGCGGAGCCGCCGCGCGCTGCTCGGCATCGCCACCGCCGGAGCCGCGGTGGGCGCCGTCGGCACCGTGACCGGCTCGGCGCTGCCCGCCTACCTCGCCGGGCCCGCCACCCGGCCCGCTCCCGCCGCCGCGCCCAGCGGGCGGTTCGCCGGCAAGGCCGTGCTGATCACCGGCGGGACGTCCGGCATCGGGCGGGCCACCGCGCTGGCCTTCGCCGCCGAGGGCGCCCGGGTGTCGTTCTGCGGGCGGCGCACCGAGCTGGGCAGGCAGGTCGAGGCGGAGATCCGCGCGTCCGGGGGCGACGCCGTCTACCTGCCCGCCGATGTGCGGATTCCCGAGCAGCTGCAGCACTTCGTCGACGAGACCGCGCGCCGCTTCGGCGGGCTGGACATCGCGTTCAACAACGCCGGCATCACGAAGACCGCGCCGCTGCACGAGATGCGGCCGGAGGACTTCGACGACGTGCACCTGACCAACGAGCGCGGCGTCTTCCTGTCGATCAAGTACGAGGTGCCGCACCTGCTCGCCCGCGGCGGCGGCGTGATCATCTGCACATCCTCCGGTTCGACGCGTCCGGGCGGAACCGCTTACACCGCGAGCAAACGCGCGATCGAGGGCATCGTGCAGGCCGCGTCGCTGGACTACGGCACGCGGGGCATCCGGGTCAACGCGATCCTGCCCGGCACCACGGACACCGCGTTCGTCCGGCCGCCGGGCATCCCGGACGCGGTGTGGCCGGCGTTCCGGGACGCGTGGGGGCCGCTCAACGTCAGCGCCCTGGAACGGATGGCCGCGCCGGAGGAGATCGCGCGGGCGGTGCTGGCGATGGCCGGCGACGACTTCGGCTACATGACGGGCTCGTCGGTCGAGGTCGGCGGCGGGCCGAGCCGGGGCGGCAAGATGCGGATGCCGCCCGGCATTCCGTCGTGACCGCTCCCGCGCGAGCGGTTCCTAAGCTGGTGGTGTGATCGGCCGGGACGAGGAACTGCGCGTGGTAAGTGGCGTCGCGACCGGCGGCGCGCTGGTGATCCGCGGCGAAGCCGGAATCGGCAAGAGCACGCTGCTGGCCGAGGTCGTATCCGGCGCGCCGGGCCGGGTGCTCCGCGCGAGCGGGGTGGAATCCGAGGTCGAGATCGCGTTCAGCGGACTGCACCAGCTCCTCCTCCCGGCGCTGGACGAGATCGGCGGGCTGCCCGAGCCGCAGGCGGATGCGCTGCGCCGGGCCCTGGGCACGGCATCCGGCGAGACGACGGACCGGCTGGTCTGCGCCGCCGTGCTGGGGCTGCTGAACCGGCTCGCCGAACGGACTCCGGTGCTGGTCGTCGTGGACGATGCGCACGATGTCGACCGCGCCTCGATGACCGCGCTGCTGTTCGCCGCGCGGCGGCTGGCGGACCGGCCGATCGGCATGCTCTTCGCGGTGCGCGATCCCGCTCCGCGCGCGGTGGACAGCGCCGGGCTCGCCGAACTGCGGCTTTCCGGGCTGGACGGTGAAAACGCGGCGCGGCTGCTCGACGAGCTCGGCACGCCCGTCGACGGGCCGACCCGCGACCGGCTCGTCGCCGCCACCGCCGGGAACCCGCTCGCGCTGACCACGCTGGGGCGCAGCGCGGACCGGGGCCGGCTGGCGCTCGACGCGCTCTCCGGAACCGTGCCGGTCGACTCGGCGCTGCGAGCCGCGTTCACCGCGCAGCTCCAGGCGCTCCCGACGGAGACGCAAGCGGCACTGTTGATCGCCGCGGCCGACGACACCGGGCGCCTCGACCTGGTCGAGAGTCTCGGCGGCCCGCTCGATCCGGCGGAGCAGGCCGGGCTCGTCGAGGTCTCCGGCGGACGCCTGCGCTTCGCGCATCCGCTGGCCCGCGCGGCGACCTACTCGTCGGCGACCAGCAGCCAGATCGGCCGGGCGCACCGGCGGATCGCCGCCGCCCTGGCCGCCACCGATCCGCCTCGCGCCCGCTGGCACCGCTGCCTGGCGACGGCCGGGCCGGACGAGGCGCTCGCCGCCGAGCTCGAAACCGACGCGCACGACGCGGAAGCGCGCGGCGGTCTTGCCGCGACCGCTTCGGTCCTGCTGCACGCGGCCCGGTTGAGCCCGGCCGAGGCCGATCAGGAGCGCCGGACCGCGGCGGCGGCGCACGTCGCCTGGAAGTCCGGTCACGCCGGGCTGGCACGCACGCTGTTGTCGCGGATCAGCGGGAACACCCCGACGCAGGTGCGCACCCGCGGCCTCGTCGAGCTCTACAGCAGCGATCAGGTCATGGCCCTGCACTTCCTGCGCCGCCACGCGCGGGCAGCCCACCTGCCCGACCAGGCCGGGGAGCTGTTCTTCCTGGCCGCCGACGCGGCGCTGCACGCCGACCGGCTCGGCGACGCCCGCCGACTGGCCCGGCAGGTGGCCGACCTGCCCGGGTTCCGGGACTACGGCCGGTGGCTCGCGGACGTGCTGGAACTGCGGGTCGTCGACGCCGAGCCGTGGGAGGTGTTCGAGGCCGCGCCCGAGTCGGTCCGCCGTTCGGGCGCGCACCGCTGGCTGCTGCCGATGCTGCTCAACCGGTTCGGCCGGGACCCTTGGGCGGCCAGGGAATTCGGGCTTGCCGCCCACGAGCAGCTGCGCACCACGGGCATGCTGGCCATCTCGGCGATCGCGCTGCCGTGGCTGGTGGAGCTGGAGTGCCGACTCGGGTTGTGGGCGGACGCCGCCGAGCACGCCGAGGAGGGCCTCCACCTGGCTCGCGACACCGGTCAGCAGCCGCGCGAGGCCGATTTCCTGTCCCAACTCGCGCTGCTAGCAGCCTGGCGTGGTGATGCCTCGGGCTGCCGACGGCACGCGCGACTCGCCCTGGAGCGCGCCACGCCGGTGCACAACAACCTCGCCGCCGCGCAGGCGACCTGGGCATTGGCGGTATCGGAGCTGGCATCCGGCGATGTCGAGCAGGCGAGCGACCGGTTGGCCGCGCTGTCCGCGCCGGGCCTGCCGACGGCCCACGAGCACATCGCCCGGCTGGCCGCCGCCGACGCCGTCGAGGCTCATGTCCGGGCCGGACGAGTGGAGCGAATCGCCGAGATCTCGATCGATCCGTCGAATCCGTCGTGGTTGCAAGCGGTTCTGCACCGCTGCCGGGCGCTGGCCGAGGATTCGGAGCAGCACTACCGACTGTCCACATCGGACGTCGACGACTTCCCGTTCGAGCGGGCCCGCGGTTCGCTCCTGCACGGCCAGTGGTTGCGCCGCGAACGGCGGCCCGCGGAAGCCCGCGCCGAGCTGCGGGTCGGCATCGACCTGTTCGAGAGCCTGGGAGCGCGGCAATGGGCGGAGCGCGCCCGCGGCGAGCTGCGCGCGTGCGGCGGGTCGGCACCTCGCGGCGACGTCGCGGCGCTGACCGCGCAGGAGCGCGAAGTCGCCGCGCTCGCCGCCCGGGGGCTGAGCAATCGCGAGATCGCCGCGCGGTTGTTCATCAGCCACCGGACCGTCGGATACCACCTGCACAAGGTGTTCCCGAAGCTCGGCATCGCCGGCCGGGGACAGCTCCGCGGCTTCGACCTCGAACCGTGACGCTGGAGGTCCGTTCGGAATGCGGGGTGGGACTCGGCTCGCACCGCCGCGGGTTCTCAGGCTCAGGGCTACTAGGCGCGGTCAGTCCCCAGCGCCGCGTATTGGTCGTACACGAGTCGGGGACCGCACCTCGCGCAGGGGACCGCCACGCAATACGAGTTTGCCACCACCCCTTAGGCTCGCGGCATGAGCGTTACCCAGGCACTGCTCGGTCCGCTGCTGGCCGGCGGAGCGCCGAAACCGCTGATCACGCACTACGACGACGCCACCGGGGCACGCATCGAGCTGTCCCGCGCGACCACCGCGAACTGGGCGGCGAAGACGGCGAACTGGCTGGTCGACGAGCTCGACCTGGAGCCGGGCGCGCCGGTGCTGGTGGCGCTGCCCGCGCACTGGCAGACCGTCGGGGTGCTGCTGGGCGCCTGGTGGTGCGGGGCGCACATCACCGACGACCCGCAGGGCGCCGAGGTGGCGTTCGTCCCGGCATCCGACCTGGACAGCGGCAAGGGCGCGCACACCATCGCCGCCGTGGGCCTGGACGCGCTCGGCGCGCCGGTGCGCGGCCTGCCGGGCGGCGTCGCCGACTACGTGTCGGACATCCGCGTGCACGGCGACGACTTCAGCCCGCTGTCGCCGGTCGGTGGCGACGACCCGGCGCTGCTGAACCTGTCGGTCGAGGACCTGCTGGCCGAGGCCCGGCGGCGCGCCGAGGCCCTGCGCATCGGCCGCGACGACCGCGTTCTGTCCACATTGGAATGGCAACTGCCGGGCGGGGTCGTGGACGGCCTGCTCACCGTGCTGTCCGCGCGGGCGTCCCTGGTGCACTGCACCAATCCCGACCCGCAGAAGCTGGACCAGCGCCGCGCCGACGAGCGCATCACCGTCGACCTGACCGCATAACCGGCGGCCCGACGCACGAAGGGCGCCTCCAGCCAGGATGACCGGAGGCGCCCTTCGCCTTTGATCAGGCCACTGCCTTCTCGCGGCTACCCGCGGACTTGCCGGAGAACAGGCCGGTGAGCGTGAAGCGCGAGCCGCTGAAGCCCAGCGCGAGGCTGGCCGCCGCGAGCACCAGCACGTACTCGAAGCCGCCGTCCGACAGGAAGAACCCGCCGCTGAGGTGCGCGGTGAACAGCGCGCCCACCATGACCGCCGCGAGCAGGGTACCGGCGACCGGCATCAGCACACCCAGGATCAGTCCGAGGCCACCGAAAAGCTCGACCAGCGCGGTGAACCACGCCGCGACCGCGGGCAGGCCCATCTTGCCGAACGAAGCGACGACGTTGTCAATTCCGTAGAGCACCCACTTCTGGTAGGCGTGCGCGAGGAACGTCGCACCCACGACGAGGCGCGCGACCAGGATCGTCACGTCACGAAGGCTGTGCTGCATGGGGAAACCTTTCGAAGTCGGTATCTGGCGGCGTCACCAAAAATGTACATGAAGCTTCAAACAATTATCCCCGTCGAGAAGATGCTCACACGCGTCCCGCAGTGTGGAACCATTCCGCGACAACTCGCCAGAAAACTGGCAAACGACCAGTACCACCTCGTTACTACCGACGGGTAACATCGGGGAATGCGCGACAACCAGGCCCTTTTCCACCTCGACGGCGAGCTGTTCGTCCCCAGCGAAGCGGCGGGCAACCCGTGGGGCGAGCTGACCGGCGGCGGCCCGGTCGCCGGGCTGCTCGCCCGCGCCGTCGAGCGGCACACCAACGACCCCGACCTGTTCGTCGCCCGGCTCACCGTCGACCTGATGCGGCCGGTGCCCCGCACCCCGCTCGCCGCAGCCGTCCGTCCACTTCGGACCGGAAAGCGGCTGCACGTCGTCGAGGCGACCCTCACCGCCGGCGACAAGGACGTCGCGCACGCCACCGCCCAGCTGCTGCGCCATTCCGATGTGGACGGACCGGGGCCCGACGAGGCGGTGCCGTTCCCCGGCCCGGACGGGATCGCCGACGGTCACCTGCTGCCGCCGGAACTCGGCCTGCGCTGGGGCGTGCACGACGTGGTGCAGGTGCGGTGGGTGGCGGACCAGAGCGCGACCGGCACCAGCCGGGCGTGGATGCGGATGCCGCTACCGCTGCTGCCCGGCGAGCCGCTGAGCCAGCTCGGTCACGTCGCGGTGCTCGTCGACTGCATCAGCGCGGCCAGCCCGGTCGGGCCGATCTTCGGGCCGTGGATCAACACCGACATCACGCTCTACCTGCACCGGCCGTTCGAAGGCGAATGGCTCGGCATGGAGATCCGGCGGGACGTGCAGCCCACCGGCATCGGCGTGGCCAGCGCCCGCCTGTACGACGAGCGCGGCCCGATCGGCA
Organism: Saccharopolyspora shandongensis; assembly: GCF_900106995.1. GTDB lineage: Bacteria > Actinomycetota > Actinomycetes > Mycobacteriales > Pseudonocardiaceae > Saccharopolyspora > Saccharopolyspora shandongensis. Next base: position 103,455 of record NZ_FNOK01000016.1, on the reverse strand, counting down.
ACGCCCACGAGGCGGTGATGGTCAACCAACTCGGCTGAAACAACCATTTCCAGGCTCGTTTTGCGTGGCGGTGCGGGTGGCGGCCCCCTGCGGGAGTTACGGCCGCCGTCTGGACTCCGGGATCCCCGACTTGCGTATGACCAATACGCGGCTTCGGGGACTGGCCTCGCCCAGTAGCCCCGAAGGGCGCCCAGCCTGAGAACCCGCGGCGGTGCGAGTTGCGAGGGTGGGCCAAGCGGCTGCGCCGCTTCAAGGAAAAGAGATCAAACCCGTCAGCCGTGGGCCTTCTGCTGGAGGGCAGCGTGCTTGTCGAGGACCATCGTCTCCAGGTCCGCCTGGAACTTGGCCATGTCCGCGCGCAGCCGGGCGCCCAGCTCGCCGGAGTCCGCCGCCAGCGTCCGGACCGCGAGCAGGCCCGCGTTGCGCGCGCCGCCCACCGACACCGTCGCCACCGGCACACCGGCCGGCATCTGCACGATCGACAGCAGCGAGTCCATGCCGTCGAGGTACTTCAGGGGCACCGGGACGCCGATCACCGGCAGCACCGTCGCCGAGGCGACCATGCCCGGCAGGTGCGCCGCGCCGCCCGCCCCGGCGATGATCACCCGGATGCCGCGGTCGACCGCGGTGCGAGCGTAGTCGAGCATCCGCTGCGGCGTGCGGTGCGCGGAGTAGACGCCGGCCTCGAACGGCACGTCGAACTCGGTGAGCGCGTCGGCCGCGGCCTGCATCACCGGCCAGTCGGAGTCGCTGCCCATGATCAAACCGACCAGTGGATTCTCGCCTGCCACGCTCGGACCTCTCGCTTCGCTGCGTCGTGCGGGTGCTGTGTCAGTGGATCTCGTGGCCGTCGAGCCACTCGGCGTGCGACAGCCAGTGCGCGGCCAGCCGCGCCTGCTCCCGAACCTCATCCATCCGGTCGCCGAGCACGGTGATGTGGCCGAGCTTGCGCCCCGGGCGCTCGCTCTTGCCGTACAGGTGGACCTTCGCGTGCGGGTAGCGGGCGAACAGGTGGTGCAGCCGCTCGTCCACGCCCATCTTCGGCTCGGTCGGCGAGCCCAGCAGGTTGGCCATCACCACGGCCGGCGCGGTCGGTTCGGTGCTGCCCAGCGGGTAGTCGAGCACTGCCCGCAGGTGCTGCTCGAACTGCGAGGTGCGGGAGCCCTCGATGGTCCAGTGCCCGGAGTTGTGCGGGCGCATCGCCAGCTCGTTGATCACCAGGCCGTTGGTGGTCTCGAACAGCTCGACCGCGAGCACGCCGGTCACGTCGAGCGACTCGGCGATCTTCAGGGCGAGGTCCTGGGCCTGCTCGATCAGCTCCGGCGAGGCGTCGGGGGCCGGGGCGAGCACCTGCACGCAGATGCCGTCCTCCTGCACCGTCTCCACCAGCGGCCACGCCGCGCCCTGCCCGAACGGCGAGCGCGCGACCAGCGCGGCGAGCTCCCGGCGCAGCGGCACGCACTGCTCGACGAGCAGCTGCGAACCGCTCTCCAGCAGCTCGGTGACGGTGCGCTTGGCGCCGTCCGGGGTGTCGAGCACCCACACGCCGCGCCCGTCGTAACCGCCGCGGGCGGTCTTCAGCACGCACGGCCAGCCGTGCTCCGCGCCGAACTTGAGCACGTCGCCGGCCGAGGTGACCTCGGCGAACGGCGGCACCGGGAGGCCGAGTTCGGCGAGCTTGCGGCGCATCACGAGCTTGTCCTGCGCGTGCAGCAGGGCATCCGGCCCGGGCTGCACGGAGACACCGGACGCGGCCAGCGCGCGGAGGTGCTCGCCGGGCACGTGCTCGTGGTCGAAGGTGACCACGTCGCACCCCTGCGCGAAGTTCTTCAGCGCCTCGAGGTCGGCGTGGTGGCCGATCTCCACGTTCGGCGCAACGAGTGCCGCGGCGTCGTCCGCCGAGGTAGCCAGCACCTTCAGCGACTGCCCCAACGGGATCGCGGCCTGGTGGGTCATCCTCGCGAGCTGCCCGCCACCGATCATGCCGACGACTGGGGTTCCGGTGCGGTGGTCCACGCCGTCAGCCTAGAGCGGCGACCGGCCCGCACCAGCGCCGGGACCTCCCGACGCGACCCACCTCACAGCGCGGAGGCGCGCGGAAATCGGTCCTCCAGTTTCAATTGAAACTGGAGGACACCGGCGTCCCGGGCGACCGGAGACTTTCGGTCGAAACTGCGGTCACAGGGACGCCAGCAGCTGGCACGCCTCGTCGTGACCGTCCGGCAGGACGTCCTCGCGCAGGAGCACCGGGCCGCAGCCGCGCAGGGCCGGATCCGCCGCCAGGCGGTGCTGGATCGTCCAGCGCGCCTGGATGCAGCGGGCGGGCAGCAGCCGGTCGCGCTGCGCCAGCACCACCGCCGTCGCGGACCGCAGCAGCGACGTCGTCTCCCCGCCGTCGAACACGGTCCGCAGCGCGTCGGCGATCAGCACCATCGCCATCATCCGGGGGTAGTCGTCGCCGGTGGCGCCGAGCGAGACGGTGACCAGCACGTGCCCGTTCCCGGCCGGGCGCCCCTCGGCGCGGGCCGCCCGGTACACCTCGTGCAGCCGGGTGCGCAGGTAGCCGGCGGTGGTCAGGCCCGTGAGCGGGTCCTCCACCTCCCGCCCGACCGAGATCCGGGCCACCACGTCGGACCAGCCCAGCGCGGCGGCGCGCACCATCGCGGCCGGCACCGCGTCCGGGTCGGCGGACACCAGCCCGTCGTGCCAGCCGGACGACACCGCGTGCAGCGCGGCGAGGTCCTGCAACGTCCCGGCGAGCCCGACGCCCGCCTCTGCCCGGGACGCGCCGAGATCGGCCAGCGATTCCGCCAGGCTGTCCCTCGCCACGACCGCCGCGCACACCGCGTCCACCGCCTCCGATTCCCAATCGCTCGGAAACGGCCAACCCGCGGCGAGGCTGGCGGTTCGCCAGCGGGATCGCAGTGCACGGCGACGCCCATCCACCGTCGTCGCGTCACACCTAAGCGGCCACTCCCTCATGCTCAACGCCCCTCCTTTTCAACACCTCGTCAACGGGACGGGGCAATTCGTCGCCCATGACGGTGGAGTAGATGGCGCGGGCAATAAGATCTAGATCACAATAATCTTCAGCTTTGACACGTCAGACATCGGCCGTAGACGACTCCCTACAACGAACGGGAATCGGCGAACGTCCCTGCGGGGAGGAAGGTGCGGCGTGGCGACAGTACCGGCGGAAGTGCAAGGGCCCAGCGACACCGAGCTGCTGGAAGAGGTCCGCAGCGGCTCGTCCGCGGCCTACGCGCAGCTGTACGAGCGGCACGTCGGCGCGGCGTACAACATGGCGCGGCAGGTCGCGAAGTCCCCGGCCGAGGCCGACGACCTGGTCTCCGAGGCCTTCGCGAAGGTGCTCGACACGCTTCGCGGCGGGCGCGGCCCGAACACCGCCTTCCGCGCCTACCTGCTGACCGCCCTGCGGCACACCGCGTACGACCGGACCCGCCGCGAACGCAAGGTGCAGCTCGCCGACGACGTCGCGGAGGTGTCCGGCGCCGACGTGAGCGTGCCGTTCACCGACACCGCGGTCGCCGGGCTGGAGCGCACGCTCGCCGCGCAGGCGTTCACCCGGCTGCCGGAGCGCTGGCAGACCGTGCTGTGGCACATCGAGATCGAAGGCCAGACGCCGGCGCAGGTGGCGCCGCTGCTCGGCCTGACGCCCAACGGCGTTTCCGCGCTCGCCTACCGGGCTCGCGAAGGGCTCCGCCAGGCCTACCTGCAGGTTCACCTCGCGCAGCTGGACGCTGCCGAGGCGGGCGTCGAGCAGTGCCGGGCCGCGGTCGACCGGCTCGGCGCGTGGACCAGGGGCGGGCTGTCCAAACGCGAAACCGCCCAGGTCGAGACGCATCTCGACGGCTGCGACCGCTGCCGCGCGCTGGCCGCGGAGCTCGCCGACGTCAACGGTGCGCTGCGCGTCATCATCGCGCCGCTGGTGCTCGGCGGGTCGGTCACCGGCTACCTCGCCCTCTCGTCCTCCAGCGGAGCGGCCGCCGGTGCGGCAGTCGCCGCAGGCAGCGCCTCCGGTGCGGCGGGTGCCGCCAGCGCCGGGGCGCGTCAGGCGGTCACCGCCGGGGCTGCGACGGCGGTGCTGGCCGCGGCCGTCGCCCTCGCCTTGGCCTCCGGCACCGACCAGTCCGTGCCGGTCGCGCAGGCTGCGCCGCCGCCGGCCGCCGCCCAGCCGCCACCGGTTCCGGCTCCGGAGCCTCCGGCGGCTAAGCCACCGGCTCCGACGCCCCAGCCGCCCACCTCGCGGCCGGCACCCGCGCCACCACCACCGGCTCCGCCTGCGGCGACGCCGGTGCTGAACGCTTCGGGGCCGGCCGAGCCGATCCGACTGATCGCCGGCGGCGATCCGGTCGCGTTGCCGATCACGGTGAACAACAGCGGCTCCGGACCGTCCGAGCCGGTCATCTCCACGCTGAAGCTGCCGCCGGGCGTGTCCGCGCAGCTGCCGAACGCCATCCGGTCCGGGCCCGCCTCGACGAGCCCGCAGAGCCGGGTCGCGTCGTCGATCCCGGTTCGCGCGCCGGCCCCGGACGCACCCTTGGTGAGCTGCACGAACGGCTCCGGCTCGATCACCTGCACCACCGATCGCGGCCTGCGGCCCGGCGAGTCCTTCGTCTTCGACTACCGCATCCAGGCCGACGAGTCCGCGACCGGCGGCGAGATCACCGCGAGCATCAGCGCGGGCATCGAGATCCAGCTGCGACTGCCGATGGTCCCGGTCGTGATCCAGCCGCCGACGCCGGTCGACGGCGTGGACGTCCGGAGCTCCTCCTGGAACGCGGGCGGGCTGCGGCTCTGCGACGGCCACGACACCCTGGGCAACCTGCCCTGGCTGTGCAGCCGGATCGCGATCGACGTGCGCAACACCGGGACCAGCACCGGGCGCGCCGAGGCCGTGGCCGAGCTGCCGCCGGGCGTGGAGGCGACCGGGCTGTCGCCGATGTGCGACCTCGAACCGGGCCGGATCCGGTGCGCCGCCGAGCTGGCGCCCGGCAAGTCCTTCCACAGCGAGGCGTGGGTGACCGCGCTGCCGGGATTCCCGCGGCCAGAGCTCCCGCGGCCGGTGGGCCTGCTCTCGCCGGCGACGACCGGTCCGGTCCCGGAGGACGGCTGGATCATCCGCGAGGTGACCATCCCGGTGGCCGCGGCGCTGGGGTCGGCCGACGACAGCGACCCGGTGACCGTGCGGCTCTGGTTCCCGTGGCTGCCGACGCCGCCCGAACCCGAACCGCCGACCACCAGCACCACGCCGGAATGCCCGTGGCCGGGCTGGGGCGATCGGCCGCCGTGGGAATGGGACCAGCGCCCGCCGCACTGCTGGTTGCCGTGGCCGTCGGTGAACCCGTCGCTGCCGGATGCGCCCGTTCCGACGACGACCGCGCCGCCGAGCAGCTCGACGACCACCACGCCACCGACCACCACACCGCCGGCCACGACGCCACCGACCACGTCGACGCCGCCGACCAGCAGCACGACGCCGCCCACGAGCAGTTCGGCACCGCCGAGCAGTTCGACGACGGGGTCAACGTCACAGCCGCACTGACCGAGGTAATTCGGCGACTGGGCTCGCCCGGTCGGAGCAGCTCCGTAGACTCGAAGTTGTGTCCGCTGTCGATTCGGTACTCGCTCGCATCCCGCAGCCGTGCCGGTCTCTCGCGATCCGGCATCGCGAGCTGTTGAAGTTCGGGATCGTCGGCGCGATCACGTTCTTCATCGACACGGGCATCTTCTACACGCTGAAGCTGACGATCCTGTCGCCGAAGCCGGTCACCTCGAAGGTGATCGCGGTGCTGGCCGCGACGATCGTGTCGTACGTGCTGAACCGGGAGTGGTCGTTCCGCACCCGCGGCGGCCGGCGGCCGCACCACGAGGCAACTCTGTACTTCGTGATCAGCGGCATCGCGGTCGGGATGTACTCGGCGCCGCTGTGGATCTCGCGGTACCTGCTGCACCTGCAGACGCCCTTCACCAGCCGGTTGGTGGAGGAGATCGCCGACTTCACGTCGGGTCAGATCATCGGGTTGCTGGTGGGTATGGCGTTCCGGTGGTGGGCGTTCCGCAAGTGGGTCTTCCCCGCCGAGCAGCCCGACGGCCGCGCCGCGCCCCGCGACCGCATCTCCACCCCCTGACACCGCGTTTCCGCAGGTCCGGAGCCGTGTGCGTTTTGTGTCGCCATAGCAGCACAACCCACACACGGGCCGTGACCAGCTAAAACGTAACCCGAGCGGCGATCAGCGCGGGGTGGACTCGCGGTTCCAGGAGACGCCGAGGATGTCGTCGGCGCGGGCGATCGGCAGGTACACCTCGAACATCGCCGGGCGCGCCTGGCTCAGCTCCAGGCGGCCGCCGTCGGCCTCGACCAACGCGCGTGCCAGCGCCAAGCCGACGCCGGTCGAACCGCGCCCGGAGAAACCGCGCTCGAAGACGTACGGCACCAGCGCGTCCGGCACGCCGTGGCCGGAGTCGCCGACCTCCACGACCACGGTCCCGGCACCCTGCCGCGCCGCCAGCGTCACGGTTCCCTCGCCGTGCCGGAGCGCGTTGTCGAGCAGCACGCCGATCGCCTCCCGCAGCCGCGTGGGCGTGGCTCGGGCGAGCACGCCTTCCGACACCTTCAACCGCAGCGTCCGCCCCTCGGCCTTCAACGGATCCCGCCACTCCCCCGCGACATCGGTGAGCAGGCTCGACACGTCCAGCGGTTCGGCGTCCCGAGATCGGGCCGCGGTGGCTGCCGCGAGCAGGTCGTCGAGCACGCCGGAGAGGCGTTCGGCCTGTTCAAGGGCGGCGTTGGCCTCCTCGGTGATCTCCGGGTCGTCCGTCGCGGCGAGGGCCTCCAGCCGCAGGTGCAACGCGGTGAGCCTGCTGCGCAGCTGGTGCGAGACGTCGCCGACGAGGTCGCGTTCGCGCTGCACCAGCTGCGACAGCGCCGCGCCGGAGGCATCCAGCGCGTCGGCGACGCGATCGAGTTCCGGGACCTGGTGCCGCTGCGGGTCGGCGCGGAAGTCACCGGCGCCGAGCCGGGCCGCGCGGGCCGCGACGTGCTTCAACGGGTCCGAGAGCCGCCGGGCGGTGAGGGTCGCGACGATCATCCCGGTGCCCGCCGAGAGCACCACCAACATCAGCACCAGGCCCGCCACCTGCAGTTGCTGAGTGCGCACCGGGCCGCTCGGCGCGGCGATGGTGACCGTGCCGCTCTGCACCATCGGCACGCTCTCCACCAGCGGTTTCTCCCCGGGATCCGGGCCGTAGGTGTAGTCGTGCGCCTGCGTGCGCACGATGAGCCGGGCGCCGTCGGGCACCGCCAGCCGGGCGGCGTTGAGGTCGATCGCGCGCTGCGAGGCGATCTGCTCGTCGAGCAGCGTCGCGATCTGCTGGGCGCGGGTGGACAGGTCGCCCGCGGTGAGGTCCTGGACGAGCTTCAGCGCGCTGAACCCCAGCGGCAGGCCGAGGACGACCGCGGTCACCGCGACGGCGAGCAGCGTGGCCTGCAGGATTCGGCGGCGCATCGCGGATCAGTCCGCGTTGAAGCGGAACCCGACGCCGCGCACCGTGGCGATCCGGGTCTCGTCGAGCCGCCCGTTGCTGTCGCTGAGCTTCCGGCGCAGCCACGAGATGTGCATGTCCAGCGTCTTGCTGCCCTTCCGGTCGGACTCCGGCCAGACCTCTTCCAGTATTTCCTCGCGGGTCACCACCTGACCCGCGTGCTGCATCAGCACCCGCAGCAGTTCGTACTCCTTGTTCGCCAACTGCACCTCGTGCTCGTTGACCAGCACCCGGCGGGCGGTCAGGTCGAGCCGGACGCCGGAGGCCTCCAGGGTCTCCGGGGCGCCGCGGCGCAGGAGCGCGCGGATCCGGGCCATCAGCTCGGCGAGCCGGAAGGGCTTGGCGACGTAGTCGTCGGCTCCCGCGTCGAGGCCGACGACGAAGTCGACCTCGTCGGTGCGCGCGGTGAGCATCAGCACCGGGAGGCCGCGGCCCTGCGCCCGCAGCCGTCGGCACACCTCCAGGCCGTCCATCTCCGGCAGCCCGAGGTCCAGCACCAGGAGATCGATCCCACCGGAAGCCGCGGCTTGCAGCGTCGATGGGCCGTCCTCGATCACCTGCACCGAATAACCCTCACGCTGCAACGCCCGGGACAGCGGCACAGCGATGGCCGGGTCGTCTTCTGCCAGCAGCACCACGCTCACGCACTCCAGCCTAGAGGGCCCGGGTGATCACGTCCGGCGTCATGGGCGATTCGCCGGACCCGGCTGGTCGCGAGCCCTTTCCGGATCGCCCGGGGAGGCGGGCTAGGGTTCCTGGCGTGACCAGCGATCTCGATCTCGCACTGCACCTCGCCGACGTCGCGGACGGGATCACCGGCGCCCGGTTCCGGGCCCGGGACCTGAGCGTGGACCGCAAACCCGACCGCACGCCGGTCACCGACGCGGACCTCGCGGTGGAGGACGCGGTGCGCGAGGTGCTCGCCGCGCAGCGCCCGGACGACGTGGTGGCCGGCGAGGAACGGGGCGGCACCGCTGGCGAAGGCCGGGCGTGGGTGCTCGATCCGATCGACGGCACGAAGAACTTCCTGCGCGGCATCCCGGTGTGGGCGACGCTCATCGCGCTGGTCGACGGCGGTCGTCCGGTGGTCGGCGTGATCAGCGCGCCGGCGCTCGGGAAGCGCTGGTGGGCGGCGGCCGGGACGGGTGCCTGGTGCCGCACCGGTGACGCGGAGCCGGAGCGGATCGGGGTGTCCGGGGTGCGCGACCCCGCCGACGCGTACGTGTCGACGACCCACCTCGGCACCTGGGTGGAGTACCACTCGCGGGAGTCCTACCTGCGGCTGATCGACGCCTGCTGGGAGAACCGGGCGTTCGGCGACTTCTGGCACCACTGTCTGGTCGCGGAGGGCGTGATCGACATCGCCGCGGAACCGATCGTCAACCCGTGGGACGTGGCGGCGGCCCAGGTCCTGGTGGAAGAAGCGGGCGGCAGGTTCACGGACCTGTCCGGAGAACCCCGCTACGACAGCGGAAGCGCGCTATCCACCAACGGCCACCTGCACGAGAAAGCCCTGCGACTGCTGCAGAAGTAGGCTCCGGCGGCCGGACGCGAGGGGTCGGGGGCATCTGCGCCCGGCCACCGGAAGGATCGGCGCTGGGGTCGGGGAGGCGCGCCGATCCGGTCTGTGTCGTGCGTGGAGGTGGTCGCTATGGCGACCGTTGCCGCTCACGACCATGCAACTGCTCGCGCAGCCGATGTCTTCCGATGTACTCCTGCGCGAAACGGCTTTCCGCCTCCGCAGCAAGCGAGTTCTGGATCTGACGCACCGTCGTCGCGCCTTGCCCAGCACCGGCGTGCTGCCCAGAGCAGCTCCGCACGTATCCGGCGGCTACGTAGCAGAGCGCCAGCAGCAGCGGCCCCGCACCGACGACGAGGGTGTGTTGCACGGCGGCCCAAGTGAGCTCGTGAATCATCGTGCCACCCATCAGAAATCCCAGTTCCGACCGGAATAGCCGCGCTCATCGATGACATCAGTGCACTGTGGACACCGCTCGGTGATGGCGGCGGAGCGCGGAGTGCGGCCCGCGATCGTGGCGAACGGAACCCGCATCCACACCTCGCACAGCGAAGGAATCCACTCCCCGCCGGGCTGAGCGCCCGGCCGAACCGGCGTCGCATGCCGCTGCGCGAACCCGATCCCCACGATCCAGTAGACCTCTTGCGTCTCACCCCGGTACGGATCCGCCAGCATGATCATCCTTCTTTCGAAGTAAGTGCTGTTCAGCGTCTTCGAAAGGCAAAGCTACGAAGCTAATCTTGTTTCATCGAATCAGGGACATTGCAGGTCAGAGCATTCCGGTCGGCCGCTTCGTCTCATCCTCGGGACGCCGTGACACATCAAACGGAAGGTCATCACATGAGCGAGAATCCGCGCACGTCTCAGGTCGGACTCGGTGTGCAACTGCGGAAACTCAGGGAAAAGGCCGGAATGACCACTCGATCGGTGGCCGCCCCACTAGGCATATCCCCTTCGTCGGTGAACAGGACCGAGCTGGGACAACGAGCACCGAACCGCGACGAGGTGACAGCGCTGTGCGCTCTCTACGGTGTAACCGGGGAACAGAAAGTGCTTCTCATCGACCGGGCCGGGAAGAGCGCCAAGTCCGCCTGGTTCGAACTGGCCTCCAGGGTGGCGGATCAGCAGGCGACCATGCTGGTCCTCGAACAAGAGGCTTCTGCGATCGTCGGCGTGGAGAACGCGCTGATCCCAGGATTGGCGCAGACGGCCGAGTACGCACGGTTGCTCATGTCCATGTCGAAACTTCCCGGCCAAGATCTGGAGAACCGCGTAGCTGCGCGGTTGGGACGGCAGGCAGTTCTGTCCCGGCCAGAGGCTCCCGAGGTCAGGTTCTTCCTCGACGAGGCGGCCCTGCTGCGCACCATGAACGATGCCCGGATCATGCGCGAACAGCTTGAGCATCTGATTGTGCTGCAACGCAGAAGCAATGTTTCGCTGCGCATCGTGCCGCTGAGTTCCATGCCGCACCCCGCGCTGGATGGGTCGTTCTCGCTGTACGGGCTGCCAGACGGCAGCGCACACGTCTTCGTGGAGGCCCGCTACTTCGCGGTCGCCCTGACGGAGCCTGCCGACGTAGAACCTTTCATGAAAGCCTGCCAAGGGCTGGACGACTGCGCGTTGGACGAGCAAGAGTCGACCTGCTTGATCAAGGACATAGTGGGAAGGCTCGGCGATGAATGAACGGCAATGGCGCAAGAGCAGCCACAGCGGCTCGGTACACAACTGCGTCGAGGTGGCGCTGTCCTCCGATGCGGCAGCAGTGCGGGATTCCAAGAACCCCGATGGCGGCATCCTCGCCTTCGACGCCCGACGCTGGCTCAGCTTCTTATCCGCTGTCAAAGTCGACCGCTACGAGCGTTGAGTTGGTCGTGAGTGCTGACTCCGGTTCTTACCGGAGTAATCGCTCACGAACCGGTGCGGCACGCGTCCGGCCTGGTCAGGGGCCGTGAGCACTTTGTGCTGCTATGGCGACACAAAGTACTCACGAGCCCTTGCCTGCGGATGCGGACCGTTCAGCCCGTCGGGTTGGTCTTGGTCAGGAGGCGGGCGTAGGCCGAGCCCGCCGCCAGGAGGATCAGGCCCGCGCAGAGGAAGGCGATCACCCGGGCCACGCCGTCCAGCGTCGCCAGGTCGAACAGCACCAGCTTCGCCAGCGACACCGCGATCAGCACCATGCCCGCGATTCGCAGGTACTTCACCCGGACTCCGCGCAGCAGCAGCGCGATCGCCGCCACCACCCAGCTCAGCGTGATCAGGATGTGCCCGGTCAGGAATCCCGCCCGCGCGTCCTGCACCAGCAGGCACGCGGCCATCGTCGCGCTCGCCGTTCCGTACAGCAGCGCCATTCCCGAGACCGCCCACGGCAGCAACGATTCCGGCAGCTCCGCCAGCTTTCCGATGCGCACCGCCGTGACCGGCAGGGCCAGCGCCACCAGCGCGATCAGCAGGCCGGCCAGCAGGCCGCGGACTCCGGTGCCCCCGTGGTACCAGAGCAGCACGGTGATCGGCAGTTCGTAGATGAACGTCAGCAGGAAGCCGAAGGCCGCGTAGAACGTCGCACCGAGCAGCACTCCCGCGCTGCGCAGCACGAACGCGCCGACGCTCAGCAGCAGCGCCTCGCACAGCAGCGCCGTTCCCCAGCTCGACGAATCCAGGAAGACCAGCGTCGTCTGCACCGCCGCGACGGCGGCCATCCCGCCGACCGCCGTGACGAACCTCGTCGACAACCGGCTCCGGAACGCAGGCGTGAACCGCCCGATGGCCCAGATCGCCAGCAGCAGCACGACCATTCCGCCGCCGATCGTGCCCGCCGCGGGGCGCTCCAGCATCAGCGGCCCGGCCAGGAACGTCGGCGTCGGCGCGGCGACGAGCAGGCCGATCGCCGTCCAGTCCGAGGCCGGGCGGGCGACGGCGGTGATCGCCGCGACCGCCACGCCCAGCACCGCGGCGACGAAGATCGTGGCCACGAGCGTGGTGTCGTTGACCCACATGCCGCGCACGCTCGCCGCCAGAGTGGCCAGCACCGTGGGAATTCCGGCCGCCAGCGCGAGGCCAGCCCAGCCCCGTCGAACCTGCACCGGAGTCGCCGCGACCTGCAGCAACACCAGGAAGCTCACCAGCAGCGAATCCACCGACCACGTGATCAGCGGCGCACAGATCGCCGAGCTGAGCACGACGCCGAGGGCCAGCGGCTGCGCGCGCCAGCGGTCCGCGAGCGCCAGGCCCGCGACGCTGACCACGAGGCCTACGCCGAGCCCGGCGGGCACCGACAGGTAGTCGTAAAGCGCGGTGGCCGCGACCACGTCCACGAACAACGCGCCGAAACCCGTTGTGGCCAGGGCGAATCCGGCGATCCGGCCCGCTGCGCCCGGCTGATCGGGCGCGGACCGGCGGTGCATCCACCACCCGGCCGCGACGAGCAGCGCGGCGAGCACCGCGCCACCGGCGACCCTCGCGCCCGGCCCCAGCCAGTCCTGCTGCACCGCGAGGACCAGCAGGAAGACCACGCCGAGCAAGGTCACCCCGGCACCGACCCAGGCCAGGACGCGGCTCGGCTCCAGACCCGTGCCAGTGCGCTGCGAGCTCGGCTCCGGAATCTGCGACAGCCCCGGATAAGGCTGCGGATACGGCGCACCCATCTGCTGCTGCGCGGCATCGAATCCCGCTTCGTGCCCGGTCGGCTGGGCGGCAGCGTCTTGCTGATCAGGCGCGACTTGATGCTGCGCGACGGCCGGTTGCTGCGGCGGCGCAGGTTGGTGCTGCTGCGGCGCAGGAGCGGCCTGGTAGTGCGGGAACTGCTGCGGCGCTTGCAGCTGCGCCTGCACCATGTTGCCCAAGTACGTCAGTCGCTGGCCGATGGCTTGCAACTCGCCTGCGACCAACTGGAGCGCTTCGCCTGGCTGTGGTTGCGACATGATCCCAAGTCTGGGGGGCGCACCACCCATTCAGCATCGGTAGCACTACTCACCAGGGATCACAGCTCGATACGGATGCGCTCCGGGCTCACGCCCGATGCGCCGGGGTGCCCTTCGGCGGCGTGCTCGTCACATCCACCGGCCCGACGACGCCGCGCAACGCCTGGGTCCAGGTCAGCCGCCCGAACAGGTAGAAGCACGCCACCTGCTCGTTGCTGAAGCGGGCCCAGTCGTAGCGGTTGCCCTGCTCCCGCCAGAAGACCTCCCAGGCCGGTGCCCCGTCGACCTCGTCGCGGATCAGGCACCAGGCGTCGTCGGCCTCGACCCCGAGGGACACCAGCTCCTCCGGGACGCCCATCGCCACCAACCAGCCGAGCACGGACTCGGTGTTCACTTCGCGGCCTCCTGCGTCGTCCCGCCGTCAGTCGTTTCCCCGTCGCGCACGATCCGCACCGTCGGCGCCACCTTCGCCTCGGATTCGTCCCGGTCCGCCAGCGAGGCCGGCGCGGCTTCCTCGGGTTCCGGATCGCCGGACTCGCGAGTGATCCGGAGCGGCGACAGCACGACTTCGCCGGCCTCCTCCGTCTCCTCGCGCGCGATGCGCAGCGTCGCCGCCTCGGCGATCTCCCGCGCCTTGGTCAACTCCACCAGGTAGCCGAGCCCGACCAGGTCAGCGAGCGAATAGGTCGCGCGGAAGCGCATCCCACCGCCGGGCTGCGCGAACCACGGTGCCGCAACCGCCTGCCACACCGGCAACGGGCGCATGACCCGATACCGCCGGTAGTCGCGCTCGTCGTAGGCGGCGGGCAGCGAACGCTGCGCGAAAGGTGTTGCCGCGGCGAACAGAATCCGCCCATCGCCGCTGCCCAGGCAGTCCAGCACCGTGTCCGGCTCCAGCACCACCGGCTCCGCCGGTTCCACGCCGCCCGCCGGGAACCGCTCCGCGGGCGGCCACGCGAACTCGCCGTCGCGCCGCAGGAACTCGCGCTGCCACTCCTGCTCGCTGAGCTCGCCGAACGGCTCGTGGCCCACCGCGAGCTCCGCGGGCAGCTGCTCGGACTCCCTGCGCTCGTCCCGATAGCGCCGCGCTGCCGCATACGCCTCGGCCGCTCGCACCCGCCCCAGCGCATCGCTGTCGTCGACCAGGTGGGACTGCGGGTGGTCCTGCGGCGGGAAGTTCAGGCCCGGCCTGCCTTCCTCGGCCACCTCCGGAACGGGCAACTGCCTGCTGGCCTTGCTCGCCGCGACCGGCATGTAACCGATCGGGAACTGGTGCAGCACGAACGCCACCACGTCCGCATTCCGACTGGCCTGCCGCAACGGCCGCTGCGGAGCCTCCTGCGGCACCGGAACCGGCGGTTGCGCCGGAGCCGGCAGCGGGCGCAGCGGAGCGCGCTGCATCGGCTGGTTCACCGGAGCCTGCTGAGCAGGCGGGGCTTGCGGAGCAGGACCGCCGAAGGCCACCGGGCCGCGCGGAGCGGCCGGCGGCATCGGAGGACGCGCTGCGGCCGCCGGAGGCGGAGCAGCGGACGGCGGTGGAGCGCCGGGCACACCGGGCTGGGCCACGAAGTGGCCGCCCGGCGCCGCCGGAGGCGGCGGGGCGAAGCCCTGCGGCGGCGCAGCCGCGCCGGGTAGCGGCGGGGCCTGCGGAGCCTGTGGCGAAGCCCAGGCGGAGTGCACGGCGTGCGGCGCGGTGCTGGAAGCGGGGTCGCCGCCGTCGGGCGTCCAGCCCGGGCGGGCGGAGTCGCCGATCACCGGGATCGGGCCGGTGCCGACGTCGGCGAGGCCGGGCGCCCAGCCGCCGGGATCGACCTTGACCGGCCCGGTGTGCTCGGCATCGCCCTGCCAAGGACCTGCGGTTCGTGCCACCTCTTCGACAGCGCCGTGCGCACCTGCCGCCACACCCCCAACGGTTTCCTGCGCGGGCCGGCCGATGCCGTCACCCACGCCCCCGACTTCACCGGCGACCTCGCGAGCTGCCCGGCCAACGTCGCCGACAGCCTCGTGCGCCCCACGTTCAACGCCTTCCCCGGCACCACCGACGGTCTCGTGCGCCGCTCGGCCGACACCACCGACGGTCTCGTGCGCGGTCTTGCCGAGATCGTCGACGACACCCGTCGCCCCGCCGGGCGCGACGCTGTCCACAGTGGATGATGCGAGGTCGGCGCCGGATTGCAGGGCGCCGCCGGCCGTCGACAGCAGGCCGCTCGAACCGCCCGAATCCACCAGCACGCCGCTGTCCACGTCGACCGCCGAGGTCAGCGTGCTGTGCACCTGCGCCACGTTCGCCGCAGCGCCGTTCACCGCCGAATCCAGCGCCGCCAGAGCCTGCGGATGCCCCGCCGCGGCCGCTTGCTCCGCCGCATCGGTCTGCTTCGCCAGCGTCACCAGTTCCCGCACCAGCTGCACTTTCGCCGCGCCGACCTGCTCGGCCGCGTGGTCCAAGCGTTCTGCAGCGGCCCGGCACTGCTGCGCCGACGCGGGCAGAACCCCGTCTCCTGCGGCGAGCTTGTCCCAGTCGCGGCGAGCCGCCTGGGCCGCCTCGCCGTCGATCGCGCCGAGCGCGCCCTGCGCGGTGCCGTCGGCGGCCCCGGCGAGCGCGTCGATCGACTTCGCCGCGTCACGCCAAGCCGACGCCGACTCGCGCATCTTGTCCTCGTCGGCCTCCGGCCACTTCGCGCCCGCGCGCGCCGCGACATCCCGGAGTTCCGCGGGAAGTTCTATGCCCATCCGCAGGTCACCCCCGCCCGACAAGCCGGCCGAGCTCCTCGGCGCCGCCGGTGTCGGCCCGCTCCGTCGTCGCGGCGGTCGCGGCGAACTTCGCGCCCATCTCGCCCAGCTGCCCGGACAACGCGCCGAGACCGTCCAGCGCCTGGTCGGCCCGGTCGCAGTGGGTGCGGGCGAAGTTCTCGCCGATGTCGTCGCCGCCCCAGCAGTCACCGGCCGCATCCAGCGCCTGGCGCAGGGTGTCGGCGATGCGCCGAGCCTCCCCCGCGAGGCCGTCGAAGTCGCCTGCGTGCTTGGTCAGCTGCCCGATGTCACTCCGGAAGCCGCTCATCGTCACCACTTCCGTCCCGCAGGGCCCTGCCGCAACCAGCTCGCGTCCGAGAAGTCCTCGTCTTCATCGACATTGTCGTCGATGCGCCGCGGTTCGTTGCGCGGTGCCGGATCCGCCGGGATCTCGGCGTGTCCGCCCAGCAGCAGCTCCGGATCGGCACCGGCGGGCAGCACCTCGGCGAGCACGTCCGCGGCCCGGCGCGACGCGGCCTGCGCCGCCGCGGCGGCCAGCTGCACGATGAGCGCCGCGAGCTGGGCCGGGCGCTGCCGCTCGTAGACGTCGTCGGCGAGCACCACCTCGCGCAGCTCGCCCTGCGGGCCGACCACGACCTGCACGCTGCCGTCCTGGGAGCGAGCGGTTTCCGCGATCGCGGACAGGTCCCGGTGCGTCTCGGCGAGCCGGTCCTGACTTCGCCGGTAGTCCGCCATCAGCTCTTCTACCTGGGCACGGTGGTCGGTCGACACGGCCGCTCCCCTCCTGTTCGCTGGCGGATCCGTCGCGGGCGCACGGCGCCCACATCCGGTCGGCAACGGCAAAGCGGTCGTCCGCGGGCCGGCGACCCGCAGACTGCACGTCGCGACTTGGACGCACGCCGCTGCGCTGATGGTTCCATGTCGGCCCCGGGAATTTCCGCCCGGCCGACCAGCGGCACCGGAATGTCCGATCCGCCCCGGAAAGGCCGATCACGATCCGCGAGCACCCCTCGGCGCGGATTCCCGGGGCCCGCTGCGACGATGGGGCGATGGGCAAGATCGCTTACGAAGACCTCACGCCGGGCCGGGTTTTCGACCTCGGCGAGGTGAAGGTCGACCGAGCCGAGATGCTGGCCTTCGCCGAGCGCTTCGACCCGCAGCCGTTCCACCTCGACGAGGAAGCGGGTCGCGACTCCGTGCTCGGCGGGCTGTGCGCGTCGGGCTGGTTCACGGCATCGCTGTGGATGCGCGGCTACGTCGACAACGTGTTGGCGGACTCGACCTCGCAGGGCTCCCCCGGTGGCAACGAGCTGGCCTGGCTCGCGCCGGTGTTCCCCGACGACGTCCTGCGGCTGAAGATGGAGGTCAACAGCCAGCGCCGGTCGCAGAGCAAGCCGAACCTGGGCCTGGTGGAGATCACCGGGACGGCGGACCGGGGCGACCAGCGCGTCCTGCGCTTCACCTTCGTGGGGATGTTCGGCACCCGCGACGAGGCCTGATCACGACCGCCCAATTTTAGGCAAAATCGGGAACCCACCGCACAATGCGGCACCAGAGAAGTTTCCAATTTTAGGCAAAATCGGAAGGTCACCCACCGCATGGCGCGGCGCCAGGGCGGATCCCGATTTTAGGCAAAATCGGGATCTTCGCCGTGGCGCGGGTTCTGGACGCGCAGGCCCGCCGTGACCGCCGCGTGCACCGCGCGCGCCAGCCCCGCCCCGATGCGGGAGCGCGGGCCGCCGTAGCTCTCGGCTTCGCCGTCCACCGGGCAGAGCACCACCGTCGCGTCGGTGACCGTGCCGGTTCCCGCGACACCCGATTCCAGCAGGGCTTGCGCCTTGGCCTCCGCGACCGTCGCGACCGCGTTCACCAGCGCCGCCTCGCTGAGCCGCACGGGCGACCAGCACACCGCGTTGATCGTGCCCGGCTTCCAGGACGTCACCGCTTCTTCGCGGGCCGCCGCCCAGATCGGGCAGCCCACCCCGGTGGTCACGCTCGCGCGCACCCCGCCGTCGACCGCCGTCACCTCGTGCCGCACGTCGACCGCCGTGAGCAACCCGACGCCGTCACCGGAGAGCCCGAGTTCGGCGGCCATCTCGTCGACGTGCGCGGCCGGATCCGGGTTGTCGTAGTCGGTCACCACCGTCGCGTTCAGCACCCACGACCGCGGGCCGATCCCGCCGCCGCGAGCGGCGGACGAGATCGCCAGCCACGGCCGAGCGCAGCGCCAGGTCAGCACCGGGCGACTACGCACCACGTGCAGCGCCGCGGAGGGCGCGCTCACGAACCCGATGCCTCGGCGGCACCCAGCGCCTTGACCACCCGCGACGGGCTCGGCCGGCCGAGCCGCTCGGCCATCCACACGCTGGTCTCCACCAGTTTGCCGAGGTCGACGCCGTGCTTGAGGCCCAGGCCGTCGAGCATCCACACCAGGTCCTCGGTGGCGAGGTTGCCGGTGGCCGACTTGGCGTACGGGCAGCCGCCCAGCCCACCGGCCGAGGAATCCACTGTGGACACGCCGTTCCGGAGCGCCGCGTAGGTGTTGGCGAGCGCCTGGCCGTAGGTGTCGTGGAAGTGCACCGCGAGCCGGTCCACACCGATCCCGGCCGCGACGAACGCGCGCAGCAGCGACTCGACGTGCCCGGGCGTCGCCACGCCGATGGTGTCGCCGAGCGACAGCTGCCAGCAGCCCATCTCCAGCAACCGCTTGCCCACCGCGACGACCTGCTCGACCGGCACGGCGCCCTCCCACGGGTCGCCGAAGCACATCGAGACGTAGCCGCGCACCGCCAGGCCCTCGCCGACCGCGCGCTGCACCACCGGGTCGAACATCGCGAACTGCTCGTCCAGGCCGCGGTTGAGGTTGCGCCGGGTGAACGTCTCGGTCGCCGCCGCGAAGATCGCGATGTCCCGCACGCCCGACTCCAGCGCCCGGTCCAGGCCCCGCGAGTTCGGCACCAGCACGGGGTACCGCACGCCCGGCACCTGCTGCAGGCCCGCCAGCAGCTCGGCGGCGTCGGCCAGCTGCGGCACCCACTCCGGGCGGACGAAGCTGGTGGCCTCCAGCACGCCCAGCCCCGCGTCGGCCATCCGCTGCAGGAACTCCAGCTTGACGTCGAGCGGGACGACCTCCTTCTCGTTCTGCAGCCCGTCGCGGGCGCCAACCTCCCAGATCGTCACCTCGGCCGGCAGCTCGCCCGGTTCCGGCGAGGCCACCTGCATCGGCAGTCCCAGTTCACGCGGCCCCATCAGTAGCCCTCCCTGGCGCGGTAGTCCCGGTCGTCCCGCGGGTCGTCGTTGACCTCGCGGTACAGCAAGGTGTGCACCCGCTCCACCTGCGGGATGTCGTCGAACTCCAGCGGCTCGTCCGAGGCGGATTCGACGACCAGGGTGCCGCAGCCGAGTATCCGGTCCAGCAGGCCGTGCCGGAACCGCACCGAGTTGATCCGGGACATCGGGATGTCGATGCCGCTGCGGGTGAACACGCCCTCGCGCACCATCAGCCGGTGCGTGGTGACCACGAAGTGCGTGGTCCGCCAGCGCACCAGCGGGGAGAGCGTGAACCAGACGACGAGGACCGCGCCGACGACGGCGAGCCCGATCCAGACCGGCACGTGCCAGTCGGTGGGGGCGGCCAGCGCCGCCAGGTAGGAACCCCCGCCGACCACCACGAACAGCACCAGCACCGGGACGATCAGCATCTTCCAGTGCGGGTGCTTGTGCACGACCACGTGCTCGTCCGCGCCGAGCAGGCCGTCTGGGTAGGCCACCGGATCCCTCCTCAGCCTCTTCGCAGGTCGCCGATCACGTTACCGGCTGGGTCCGTCCGGTCACGCGACCGCCGGTCACGCCCGTCGCAGGTGGACCACGTCACCCGCGGACACCGCGGTGGTCCGGCCGTCGGGCGTGCGGACGACGATCCGCCCGGTCTCGTCGATGTCGGTCGCGACGCCGCGCAACTGGTCATCGCCGAGTTCGACGCGAACCTGCTGCCCGAGGGTGCCGCACAACCGCCGGTACCGGTCCAGCAGGCCGCTCGCCACCACGTCGCCGTCCGCCGCCCGCCACCGGTCGTCGACCTCGGCGAACGCCGTGAGCAACGCCACTGCGAACTCCTCGCGGTCGACGTCCGCGCCCTCGGCCGCCAACGACGTCGCGGGCAGGCCGCCGGCGCCGCGCGGCAGGTCCTCGCGCTTCTGGAACACGTTGATGCCCATGCCGAGCACGATGGCCACGCCATCGGGCCCGGTCACCGCCTCACCCAGGATCCCGGCGCCCTTCGACCACTCGTCGCCGTCGCCGAGCAGCAGGTCGTTCGGCCACTTCAGCGTGGCGCGCACGCCGGTCGTGCGCTCGACAGTCTCGGCCAGGGCGACCCCCGCGATCAGCGGCAACCAGCTGATCGCGGTAGGCGGCACCTCGGGGCGCAGCAGCACGCTGACGAACAGCCCGTGCCCGCGCGGCGAGGTCCACTGCCGATTCATCCGCCCGCGCCCGGACAGCTGCTCCTCAGCGATGAGCACGGTCCGATCGGCGGCACCGCGCCCGGCGGCGGCCATCAGATCGGTGTTGGTCGACCCGGTGCTCACCACCACGTCCAGCGCGGCATAAGGCCCGTCGTCTACCAACCTGGCCCGCAACCGCGGACCGTCCAACAAAACCGGAACACCCACGACGTCAGCCTAAGCCGCAACTGGACCGACCCGACGATGGCCGATCTGCTTCGGCGCGAGGCGCGGGCGATTCCCCGGTTTCTGCCGCAGATTCGATCTTGGGATCCGTCGAGCGCCGGTGAGGCGCTCCCCACTTTCGGCTGTGCCCAGGATTGATCTTGGACCCTAGGCTTCGCCCTCGAGATCTTCTCGGAGGTGGACGCTGTGGGGAGAATTCGCTGGTGGGCGTTGCCGTGCGCGGCGTTGGTGCTGGCCGGTGCCGCACCGGTCGCCGTCGCGGAGCAGGTGCGCGACGGGCGGAGCCAGCCCGTCTTCGCGGCCGAGCCCGTGCGGGAGACCGTGTGGGTCGAGACCGGGCTGGACGGCGACGGTGACGGTGTGATCGACCGGGTCGCCGCCGACATCGCGCGGCCGGCCGGGACCGATCAGCCGGTGCCGGTGATCATGGACGCCAGCCCGTACTACTCGTGCTGCGGCCGGGGCAACGAGAACGAGTTCAAGACCTACGACGACCAGGGGCGGCCGCTCGGCTTCCCGCTGTTCTACGACAACTACTTCGTGCCGCGCGGATACGCGACCGTGCTCGTCGACCTCGCGGGCACCAACCGCTCCGAGGGCTGCGTGGACGTCGGCGGGCCGTCGGACATCACCTCCGCGAAGGCCGTGATCGACTGGCTGAACGGCCGCGCGACCGGCTTCGACGCGGCGACCGGCGGGAACCCGGTCGGCGCCGGCTGGTCCACCGGCGACGTCGGCATGATCGGCAAGTCCTACGACGGCACGATCGCCAACGGCGTCGCCGCCACCGGGGTCGAGGGCCTGCGCACCATCGTCCCGATCGGCGCGATCAGCTCCTGGTACGACTACTACCGCTCCGACGGCGTGTCCTTCGGGTTCGACCCGGTCGGCCTCGCCCAGAACGTCGAGGAAGGCGGCCGCCCCGACTGCCACCAGGTCAAGCAGGAACTGGTCGCCGGCGCCCCGACCAACGGCGATGCGACTCCACTGTGGACCGAGCGGGACTACGTGCCGACCGCGGACCGGGTCACCGCGAGCGTCTTCGCCGTGCACGGCCTCGGCGACCTGAACGTCAAGACCGTTCAGTTCGGGCCATGGTGGGACGCGCTGGCCGCCAAGGACGTGCCGCGCAAGCTGTGGCTGAGCCAGACCGGGCACGTCGACCCGTTCGACTTCCGCCGCGCCGAGTGGGTCGACACCCTGCACCGCTGGTTCGACCGCTGGCTGCTCGGCATCGACAACGGGATCACCGAGGAACCGGCCGCCAGCATCGAACGCGCCCCCGACACCTGGGCCGACGAGCCGGGCTGGTCCGGCGAGCAGGCGCAGGCCACGACGCTGCACCCGCGCGAGGACGGGCTCGGCACGGAACCTGCGCCCGGCGGGACGGCGTCGTTCACCGACGATCCCTCGTTGGACGAGTACGACTGGGCCGCCCGGCCCGATCAGCAGTCGCCCGCTCGCACGCTGTTCAGCACCGCCCCGCTCAGCGGCGACCTGCGCCTGGCCGGGACCGGGTCGGTCACCGTGACGGCGGTGCCGAGCACGCCGACGGCGCACCTGTCCGCGATGCTCGTCGACTACGGCCCCGCGACCACCCGGGACTACCTGGGCCAGGGCGAGGGAATCCGCACGCTGCAGACGGAATCGTGCTGGGGCGAGAGCCGTCCCGGCGACGACGCCTGCTACAAGGACACCGAGGCCACCACCACCGACGTGGACTTCGAGATCATCGCGCGCGGCTGGGCCGATCTGGCCAACCACGAGTCGCTTTCGGCGGAGCGGCCGCTGGAACCGGGCAAGCGGTACGCCATGACGTTCCGCCTGGCCACCACCGATCACGTGGTCCCGGCCGGCCACCAGCTGGCGCTGATCATCGGCGGCACGGACAGCGCGTTCATCGTCGCGCCCCGGCAGCCCGGCCAGATCGGGCTGGACCTGGCGCAGACCTCGGTGACCCTGCCGGTCGTCGGCGGCCTGCCGGCCGTGACCTCCGCCAGAGTCGACGCGGCGGCGAACAAGCCGCCGCAGGTCCGCCCGGACCGCGTCCCGGCGCGGCCGGAGGTCCAGCTCAACCGCGACTGACCTGACGGGGCCGTGGGGCTTCCGGGCCGCCATGCCAAGCCCCACGGCCCCGGCACACCACCCATAGTCCTATGTAGACGATTCGATCACGTTCCGCCTCGCTGGCAGGCGGCGATTTCGCGCGAAATCGCCAGCGCCCCCGGACGCGGGGCCGACGCGTCGCGGCGCGGCACTAACATCGGGGCGTGCGCTTCGTGCTTGCCTCTGCATCGCCCGCCCGCCTGTCCGTGCTCCGCTCCGCCGGGATCGAGCCGCTGGTGCAGGTCTCCGGCGTCGACGAGGACGCGGTCGCCGCCGCCCTGCCCGACCCCAGCCCGGCCGCGCTGGTCACCGCGCTGGCGCAGGCGAAGGCCGAGGCCGTGGTCGCCGACATCGCCGCGGCCCAACCGGACGCCGTGATCGTCGGGTGCGACTCGATGCTGCTGATGGCGGACGGCGAGATCGTCGGCAAGCCCGGCACCCGCGAGGCCGCCGCGAAGCGGTGGGCGCACAACGCCGGGAACGACGGGCAGCTGCTGACCGGGCACGCCGTCGTCCGGCTGCAGGACGGCGAGGTCAGCGCGCGCACGCAGGGGCACCTGAGCACCACCGTGCGGTTCGGCACACCCACCGACGCCGAGCTCGACGCCTACCTGGCGACCGGCGAGCCGCTGCACGTGGCGGGCGGGTTCACGCTCGAAGGCTTCGGCGGCTGGTTCATCGAAGGCGTCGACGGCGACCCGTCGAGCGTGCTCGGCATCAGCCTGCCGCTGACCCGCAAGCTGCTGGCCGAGATCGGCGTCAGCATCGTGACGTTGTGGAACACGCCGATCACCAAGTGACACCAGATCCCCGCATCTGAGTGAATACGAACACAATTCGGTTACCCACGGATGGGTTTCGCCGCGCGCCTGGTTACAAATGTTCGCGATGGGAACCCTCCGACGGCTGTACCTGACTTCGCGCCTGCACGTCGATCTGCGACGGCAGGCCAGCTCCGTCTGTCTTTGATCGGACGCTCGGCGCCGCGATAGCGGCTGCCCCCGGCAAGCGAAACCGCCTCCTGACGACCACGCGCACAGCGCGAGTCCAGCGCCGCTGCGCGAACGAGCCCGGAACCGCCGCCACCTCCGAATCCTTCCTTCGACACCTCGGGAGATCCCTGTGTCCACCTCCGCCGGCCGATCACGCCTGCGCTTCAACCCCAAGGTCTTCGCCGCCGCGGTGATCGCCTCCCTCGTGCTGGGCGCGCTGCTCGGCTGGGTCGCCAAGCAAACCGACGCGGAATGGCTCGTCACCACGCTGAAGACCATCGGCAGCACCTTCACCAAGCTGCTCACCTTCACCGTGCTGCCGCTGATCTTCACGGCGATCGTGGTGGGCATCAACAGCCTGCGCAGCGTCGGCGGCGGCCGGACCGCGGCCCGGCTGGGCGGCAAGACGGCCCTGTGGTTCGGCATCACCTCGCTGATCGCCGTGGTGATCGGCCTGCTGATCGGCTGGCTGTTCCAGCCCGGCAAGGGCCTGGTCATCGAGCCCGACCCGGACAAGCTGGCCTCCATCGGCGAGAAGACGCAAGGCTCCTGGCTGGACCTGATCACCGGGCTGGTGCCGAGCAACCTGATCAGCGCGTTCGCCGAGGGCGAGACGCTGCAGGTCGTGTTCGTGGCGCTGATCATCGGTGCCGCCACCTACAGCCTGGGCGAGAAGGCCGCGCCGTTCGTCGACTTCAACAAGGCCGCCTTCGAGGTCATCCAGCGCGTGCTCGGCTGGATCATCCGGCTCGCCCCGCTGGGCACCCTCGGCCTGATCGGCAACGCGGTCGCCACCTACGGCAACGAGTTCTTCGTGCCGCTGCTGAAGCTGATCGGCTCGACCTACGTGGCCTGCGCGCTGGTGCTGTTCGCGGTGTACCCGCTGCTGCTGGCGCTCGTGGCCAAGGTCAGCCCGGTCAAGTTCTTCGCCAAGTCCTGGAACGTGCTGCAGTTCGCGTTCGTCTCCCGGTCCTCCGGGGCCAGCCTGCCGCTGACCCGGCAGACCGCCCAGGACCTCGGCGTGCCTGCGTCCTACGCGAACTTCGCGGTGCCGCTGGCCACCACCACCAAGATGGACGGCTGCGCCGCGATCTACCCGGCCGTCGGCTCGATGTTCATCGCGAACCTCTTCGGCATCCAGCTCGGCCCGGTGCAGTACCTGACGATCATCGCCGTCGCGGTCCTCGGCTCGATCGCCACGGCCGGCGTCACCGGCTGGTTCACCATGCTGACGTTGACCGTCGGCGCGCTGGGCTTCCCGCCGGAGGTCGTGGCCACCGGCATCGCCATCGCCTACGCGGTCGACCCGATCATGGACATGGCGCGCACCGCCACCAACGTCGCGGGCCAGATCGTGGTCCCGGTCGTGGTCGCCCGCAGCGAGGGCCTGCTCGACGACGAGGTCCTCGCCAAGCCGAGCACCCTGCTAGTCAACGACGAGAGCAACCTGGTCAAGGCCTGACGCAGCAGCACCGGGAATCCGGCGTTCACCTCGTTGAACGCCGGATTCCCGCGTTGTTGGGGGAGTTTTCACCTGGCCCGGAATCCGGTGCCGACCGCCCCGACCGGAGGTCCGCCGAACGTAGGATGGAGGCGTGGACAACGGTCGACGGGGCAAGGACCTCCGGATCGGCGACCCCGAGCGGGAGAACGCCATGCGGCTGCTCGGCGAGCACTTCTCCGCCGGGCGCCTCGACGTCACCGAGTACGACGAGCGCTGCCGCCTGGTCGCGGCCGCCCGGTTCCGCTCCGAGCTGACCCCGCTGTTCGACGACCTGCCCGAGCCGCGGCCCAGCGAGCCGCCGCGCCCGGTCGCCCCGGCGATCCGCGCCGCTGCGCCACCGGCGACCGGGAAGATCGTGCTGGCCGTCTGCGCCGTCGTCGTGGTCGTCTTCCTGCTGGTGGTCGCGCGTCAGTTGGCCCTGGTCCTGCTGCTTCCCCTGATCGCCGTCCTCTGGTTCTCCTGGCGACGCTGATCGCCGCCCTCCGTCACGACCGGCCACGTTTCGTTACGGTGAGGCCATGCACAGCTCGCGGATCACCGGGGCGTGGCGGCTGAGCGCGTTGCTCGCCGCCGGTTCGCTCACCCTCGCCGGGTGCGGCCTGTGGCAGTCGGAGCCGACGTCGGACACCAGGGCTCCGCTGCCGCCGCCGCTGCCCACGACGAGCGCTCCCCCGCCGTTGCCGCCGCGCCCGTTCGAGCTCGCCCTCGACGGCGTGGACCCGTGCGAGCTGCTCACCGACGACCAGCGCAACCAGCTCGGCTTCGACCGGGAGCCGCTGCCGGGTTCCGAGGCTGGCTTCGGCGACGCGGCGACCTGCAGCTACCGCAACACCACGGCCAAGGTCGGCGCCCGGCTGGCGCTGATCACCACCGAGAGCATGGGGGTGTGGACCGACGACACCGCGCAGGTGGAGGCCTCGCCGGTGGTGATCGGCGGCTTCCCCGCGCTGGTGATCAAGACCCCGGGCCTGGACCTGTCCTGCAACGTCGCGGTGGACGTCGCCGAGCTCCAGCACCTCGACGTGCTCTACCGCGACGACGGCGGCCAACCGCCGCCGCCGGTCGACCAGCTCTGCGCCGGCGCCCAGCGGGTCGCCGAGGACGCCCTCGCGAGCCTGGCCGCCCCGGAAAAGCCGACCCAGACGACCAAGCCCCGGCAGACATCGCCCCGGTAGCCGTCGGCTCCTCCGCTCGGGTCGGCAACATCACGTCTTCGGGCCGCTTCGAGGCCCTCAAAACCGCCCCATGTCCTGCGATTTTCACGCTCTGCAACCGAATGGGCGATACTCACCGCGTTTGGAGCACTCCCCAGCGTGATGTTTGCTGACTACAGTGTTCGGCGGACGTTTAGTAGCTTGATCGCTCGGGCCCCCGCAACGCCAGGTGCCCGCAAACACCCGGCCAGGGCCCCGCCGCCCTACATCCGCCCGGGCGTTCAGGCACAAGGGCCCTGCACCCGCTGACCAGGCCCTTACCTGTGGGAGGGGAAAACGTGCCGCTCACTGCTCCGTGGGGCGACAGCTCGACCAGCGCCCTGCCCGGGATGTCGGGTGGCTCGGTGCAAGTCGAGCCAGCCTCCATCCCGAGGCTGGTGAACGCGCTGCAGGAATCGCTGGACGCGGTCGGCCTGCAGATCGAGCACGCCATCACCGAACTGCGCATCCGGCCCTGGGCCGGCGATCCGATCAGCGCCGACGCCGCCGAGGAATTCAACCGGCGCTCCGTCGGCGGCGGCGAGGACGCGCTGACCGCGCTGTGCGGCTACCGCGACCAGCTGCAGGCGGCCGCCGAGTCGCTGCGGCTCGCCAACCGCCAGTACGAGCGGATCGACGGTGACAGCGCGTACGGCATCGGCGGAGGTTGCTGATCCGATGAGCGACCACCGTTGGCAGGGATACCGCCACCCCGAGCTGTTCGCGCAGATCCACGAGGGTCCCGGCGCGAACGGCTCGATCGACAGCGTGCGCCGCTGGAGCGAACTCGCCCGCGCGCTCGGCGACATCGACGCCGGGCTGGCGTCCGCCCTGTCGTCGGCGATGGCGGGCTGGCAGGGCATCGCCGCGGACAGCGCGCACGGCGGCGTGCGTCCGCTGGGCAACTGGGCGGCCCAAGCCCAGCAGGCCACCTCCGTGATGCGGGAACGCGCCGAGCAGCAGGCCGAGTTCATCAGCAAGGCCCGTCAGGACATGCCGCCGCCGGTGCAGGTGACCTCCGAGGAGCCGAGCACCGCGGAAACGCTGCTGACGCACCTCTTCGGCGGGCAGACCGACTACGAGCTGCAGGAGGCCAGGCAGAACGCCGCCGAGCAGCGGGCCTTCGACGTGATGCGCACGTACGAGGCGTCGACGCAGGCCAACACCACGTCGCTGGCATCGTTCACCCAGCCGCCGCAGGTGGTGGTCGACGCGCCGGTCAGCGGCGGTTCCGGGGCCCCGGGCGGGCAGCAGAACGTGACCATCAGCTGGGGCGCCACGCCCGCGCCCGCGACGCGGATCGCGACGACTCAGCCGACGCTTTCCAGCCGTCTCCCCGAACAGCGGTCGGGACGGCCGGGAAGCGGCGGTGGGCCGGTGCGCGGCGGTGACGGCCGTGCGGCCGGCAAGCGCGGCCGCAACAACCGCGACGAGGCGGTGGACCGGAAGGTGACCGAGCAGGTCGGCCGCCCGGGCGGGTTCTTCGACGAACCGCAGACCCTGTCCCGCCCGGTGATCGGCGGCGAGCCCGGACAATGACGGTCACCGACACCGGCCGGCAGCTGACCCTGTCGGCGCTGGAGCTCGACGTGCTCACGGAGCACATCGGGTTGGACACCATGCCGCTGGTGTTGAAGGTCCCATCGCCCGGGCGCACCCACTCCGAGCGCGCGAAGCTGGTGGAATCGGCGTGGCGGTCGCTGGGCGCCCGCGACCTCGGCCGCCCGGCGGACCTCGATCCCGAGCTCGAATGGATGTTGCGGCTGCTGGCGCGTCCCTGCCGCGAGGTCGACGGGCGGATCTGGATGGGACGCAGCGTGCGGGTGCTCGCGGCGTCCGACGCCGAAGCCGAACGAGCGGTGCTGGTCGTCAAGGACCAGGACGCGCTGAGCCTGCGGGCCGCGGCGGCGACCGGGCTGCCGCGCGAAGCGGTTTCGGTGCTGCCGACGCTGCCGCCCGGCCCGGGCCGTTCGGTGTCCGTGCCCAGCAGCGATCTCGATGGCGCCGCCGAGGAGGCGGGCGACAACGTCGAGCGGCTGCACAACGCGTTGCAGCGGCGTGGAATCCGCCCGGACGACGCCGAAACGCTGATGAGCATGGTGGCCGGGGTCGAAGCGCGCGGGCAGTTCGGCACCGCGGCCCGGGACCGGTACGGCCGCCGCATCCGCGCCGACCACGTCATCGGATTCTTCGACACCGCGCACGGCCGTTATGCCCAGCTGCGGCGGGAATCTCCGTCCGGCGACGTGTGGAGCACCGTCGCACCGGCCGACACCCGGCGCCTGGTCGGCCACGTCGAGGAACTGCTCGCCGAGGTGTCCGAAAACCAGTGAGTCTTTTTCATCCTGGAGCGACTGTGCCTGCGACATCCGACATGCCGTTACCGCGCACGCTGCCGCCAAGCGCCGGAGGCGCTTTCAGGCCCACCCCCGCAACCGGCACCGCCGCGGGTTCACGGTGCCCACCCCTCCGGGGCTCCCTCGGCGAGGACGGCCCCTCCGCCGCGTATTGGACATACATAAGGAGGGGCACCCACAGTCCAGGGAGCGTCTGAGGTTCCGCTACCCGCACTGCCACGCAAATTGAGGTTGGAAAAACCTCGGTGAGTCCCTCGGGATGCCAAGCACCCCAAGGGACTCACCGAGCCGAATACGCCCTCACACCACCGGTTCGATGATGCGCTCGCGTGCTTCCGGTGCCGCCGAGCGCTTCGCGTCGGCCGCCTGGTCGTCGGGCTGCGTCTGCGAATCCCGCTCCGCCTCGACCCGCTTCGCGTAGACCTCGACCTCGCGGGCGACGCGCGCGTCGTCCCAGCCGAGGACCTCCGCCATCAGCCGAGCGACCGGTTCCGCGCAGTCGACGCCGCGGTGCGCGTACTCGATGGAGATCCGGGTCCGCCGGGTCAGCACGTCCTCCAGGTGCAGCGCGCCTTCGTGGCTGCACGCGTAAACCACCTCGGCCTGCAGGTAGTTCGGCGCCGCCGGGATCGGCTTGAGCAGCTCGGGCCGGTCGTCGCCGAGGGCGAGCACGTCGTGGATCTCCGAGCCGAAGCGGTCCAGCAGGTGCCGGATTCGGTACGGGTGCAAGCCGTGCGCGGCGGCCAGCTGATCGGCCTGGTTGACCAGCGCGTGGTACCCGTCGGCGCCGAGCAGCGGGACCCGGTCGGTGATCGACGAAGCCATCCGCCCGGTGATGTCCGGCGCGATGGCGTCGACGGCGTCGGCCGCCATGACCCGGTACGTCGTGTACTTGCCGCCGGCGATCGCCACCAGCCCGGGCGCGACGCGCGCGACCGCGTGTTCCCGGGACAGCTTCGAGGTTTCCTCGCTCTCACCGGCCAGCAGCGGCCGCAGTCCCGCGTACACGCCTTCGATGTCGTCGTGGGTCAGCGGCGTCGCCAGCACCGAGTTGACGTGTTCCAGCAGGTAGTCGATGTCGGCCTTGGTGGCCGCCGGGTGCGCCAGGTCGAGGTGCCAGTCGGTGTCGGTGGTGCCGACGATCCAGTGGTTGCCCCACGGGATGACGAACAGCACCGACTTCTCGGTGCGCAGGATCATGCCGGCCTCGGCGACGATCCGGTCGCGGGGCACCACGATGTGCACGCCCTTGCTGGAGCGGACCCGGAAACGCCCGCGCCCGCCGGAGAGCTTCTGCAGCTCGTCGGTCCAGACGCCGGTCGCGTTGATCACGGCCTGCGCGCGGACCTCGACCTCGTCACCGGACTCCACGTCGCGCACCCGGACGCCGGCGACCCGGTCGGCCTCCCTGAGGAAACCGGTGACCTGGGTGGACGTCGTGATCACGGCGCCGTAGCGGGCGGCGGTGCGGGCCACCGTCATGGTGTGCCGGGCGTCGTCGGCCTGGGCGTCGTAGTAGCGGATCCCGCCGATCATCGCGTTGCGCTTCAGCGCCGGCACCATCCGCAGCGCGCCCGCGCGGGAAAGGTGCTTCTGCCCCGGCACGGAGCGGGCGCCGCCCATCGTGTCGTAGAGGAACAGGCCCGCGGCGGTGTAGGGGCGCTCCCAGATCCGGTGGGTCAGCGGGTACAGGAAGGGAACCGGCTTCACCAGGTGCGGCGCGAGCCGGGTGAGCATCAGCTCGCGCTCCCGGAGTGCCTCGCGGACCAGCGAGAACTCCAGCTGCTCCAGGTAGCGGAGTCCGCCGTGGAACAACTTGCTGGAACGGCTGGAGGTGCCGGCCGCCAGGTCGCGCGCCTCGACCAGCGCCACCCGCAGCCCGCGGGTCGCCGCGTCCAGCGCCGCGCCCGCGCCGACCACGCCACCGCCGATCACCACCACGTCGAACTCGTCGGAACCGAGCCGACGCCAGTTCTCCACCCGGTCCGCCGGGCCCAACGTGCCCTTCAACCGGTTGTCGATTTCGATTTTGTCCTTGGACACCAGGCGTCCTCCTCGCTCGAATCGCGTCCCACCGCTGAGCACCTCGCCGACGCGGAACCGGACTCGGCACCAGTCCGTCCAGCGACGGTCATCATGCCCGACCAGCACCCTTCGTGCTCGGCACGGCACTCCGCGTATTTCCCGCCTGCTCGACCCGCGCGCCGCGGTCGCGCAGCACCTCGATGTCGGCGCTCGTCGTCTGCGAATCCACGATCACGACGTCGAAGTCCTCGACCGGAGCGACCGCGTGCAGCGCCCGCCGCCGGAACTTGGTGTGATCGACGTAGAGCACGCGACGCCGCGCCGAGGCCAGCATGGCTTTCTTGATCTGCACCATTTCTTGTTGCGGGTAGCAGCAAATCCCATCGGTCACGGCGGAGACCGACATGATCGCCAGGTCGACGCGCAAATTCCGCAGCGCGTCCAGAGCCATCCCGCCGACGAACGCGTCGGCCCACGGAAGGTAATCGCCGCCAACGCAGATCAGGCTGATGCCCGACGCGCCGGCCAGTTCGCCGAACACCCCGCGGTGGTTGGTGACGACGGTCAGCGGAGCGCGCTCCGGCAGCAGCCGGGCCAGGTACACGCCGGTCGTCGAGTCGTCGAGCACCAGCGCCTGCCCCGGCTCGATCAGTTCCGCCGCGGCCTGCGCGATCTCCTCCTTCTCCGCGGTGTTCTGCTGCAAGCGGTATTCCGACGCGGCCTCGTAGAGCAGTGATGAGGCCGCCGAGACATAGCCGCGGTTGCGATGCACCAAGCCCTGGGACTCGAGATCGGCGAGATCGCGGTAGACCGTCATCGCGCTGGCGCCGACGGTCTCGACGAGGTCGTCGATCCGCATGGTGCCTTCCGCCATGACCAGCTCGGTGATCTTGCGCCGCCGGTCCTGCTGCTTCCCGGACGGGCGTCGAGCGGACATCGTCGTCCTCCAAAATCCCTGGTCATCGCGCTCCGACCGACCGGTGCGCGGCTGTCACCAGCCTGGCGCGACGGCCGAGCCTACGCGGTGTCATCACCTAGTTCGATAAAAACACCATCGGAACCGTCTTGCAACGTTTGTTTTCACAAGTCTAATGTGACTTGCCATGCGCAACGATGCCCGGGGTACGCCCCCGTCGCGGGCCGTCCACCGGGCCCGCGCCACCGGTCGATCAAGATCACCGATCGACGGTTCGGGCATCCGCTACTACCAGCCGAGACGCGGGACTAGGCGGTTCAGACCAACCTGTTGCCACGAGTGGCGGCAGGCATGGACACGTGTTGCTATGCGGCAGTACCGTCCCGACTCATTCCATCTCGGACAGTCACTGAACCCGCCTTTGCCAATGGCGGCATTAAGAGGGGAACGGCAGCATGAGCTTTGGTGAGATCTTCCTCTGGGAGATGATGGGGACGGCTGTTCTCACCCTGCTAGGTTGCGGTGTCGTCGCAAACACCGTGCTGCGCAAGAACCGCGGCTACGAAGGCGGTTTCCTGCTCGTCAACTTTGGTTGGGGCTTCGCGGTTTTCGCCGGCGCGAGCGTCGCGGCGCCGAGCAACGCGCACATCAACCCGGCGGTGACCCTCGGGCTCGCGGTGAACGGCCAGACGCCGTGGTCCGAGGTCCCGATCTACATCGCCGCGCAACTCGTCGGCGGCACGCTGGGCGCGATCCTGTGCTGGGCCGCCTACAAGCTGCAGTTCGACACCCACGACGACCCGGCCAACACGCTCGGCATCTTCTCCACCAGCCCGACCGTGCCCAACGCTCCGTGGAACCTCGTCACCGAGATCATCGGCACGTTCGTCCTGGTCTTCTGGATCATCCTGAGCCCGCAGGCCGGTGTCGGTGAAACTCCCGGTGTGCCGTCGTTCGGCAACTCCGCGCTCGGCTACGCCGCGGTCGCCTTCATCGTGATCGGCATCGGCAACTCGCTCGGCGGGCCGACCGGGTACGCCATCAACCCGGCTCGCGACCTCGGGCCGCGCATCGCCTACGCGATCCTGCCGATCCGCGGCAAGGGCTCGGCCGACTGGGGCTACTCCTGGATTCCGATCGTGGGCCCGATCATCGGCGGTGTGCTGGCCGGTCTGCTGGCCCTGGCCCTCCCCATCAGCTGACCGAACGATCCACTTAGGAAGGTAGAACGAGATGTCCTCGTACGTCGCCGCAATCGACCAGGGAACAACCTCGACGCGGTGCATGATCTTCGACCACTCCGGTCGGGTCGTTTCGGTCGACCAGATTGAACACCGGCAGATCTTCCCGAAGGCGGGCTGGGTCGAGCACGACCCGAACGAGATCTGGGCCAACACCCGGCAGGTCTGCGCGGGCGCGCTGGCCAAGGTCGACCTGGTGGCCTCCGACATCGCGGCCTGCGGCATCACCAACCAGCGGGAAACCACCGTGGTGTGGGAGAAGGCCACCGGCAAACCGGTCTACAACGCGATCGTCTGGCAGGACACGCGCACCGACGAGATCGTCGGCGAGCTGGCCGCCGGCGAGGGCGGCCAGGGCCGGTACCAGAGCAAGACCGGTCTGCCGCTGGCCACCTACTTCTCCGGCCCCAAGGTGAAGTGGATCCTGGACAATGTGGACGGTGCCCGGGAGCGTGCCGAGAAGGGCGAGCTGCTGTTCGGCAACATGGACACCTGGGTGCTGTGGAACAGCACCGGTGGCCCGGACGGCGGCCTGCACATCACCGACCCGACCAACGCGTCCCGCACGCTGCTGATGGACCTGGAACGGCTCGAGTGGGACGCCGACATCTGCGCCGAGATCGGCGTGCCGATGGCGATGCTGCCCGAGATCCGGTCCTCGTCGGAGGTGTACGGCAAGTTCCGGGAGCGCGGCGTGTTCGGGGGGATCCCGATCTCCGGCATCCTCGGCGACCAGCAGGCCGCCACCTTCGGGCAGGCGTGCCTGTCGCCCGGCGAAGCCAAGAACACCTACGGCACCGGCAACTTCGTGCTGCTCAACACCGGCACGGAGCGCGTGATCAGCGAGAACGGCCTGCTGACCACGGTCGGCTACAAGATCGGCAGCCGCGAAACGGTCTACTGCCTGGAAGGTTCCATCGCCGTCACCGGCTCCTTGGTGCAGTGGCTGCGGGACAACCTGGGCATCATCGGCACGGCCCCGGAGATCGAGCAGCTCGCGCGCTCCGTCGACGACAACGGCGGCGCGTACTTCGTGCCCGCGTTCTCCGGGCTGTTCGCCCCGCACTGGCGTTCCGACGCGCGCGGCGCGATCGTCGGGCTCACCCGCTATGTCAACCGCGGCCACCTGGCCCGCGCGGTGCTGGAAGCGACGGCGTTCCAGACCCGCGAGGTGATCGAGGCGATGAACGCCGACTCCGGCGTCCCGCTGAAGTCGCTGAAGGTCGACGGCGGCATGGTGCAGAACGAACTGCTGATGCAGTTCCAGGCCGACATCCTCGGTGTCCCGGTGATCCGCCCGGTGGTCGCCGAGACCACGGCGCTCGGCGCGGCCTACGCGGCGGGCCTCGCGGTCGGCTTCTGGTCCAGCGAGGAGGACATCCGCTCGAACTGGGCCAAGGACAAGCAGTGGGACCCGACGATGCCGGCGGAACTCCGCGAGAAGCAGTACCGCCAGTGGGAGAAAGCTGTCACCAAGACCTTCGACTGGGTCGAGTGAGCCCTTCCCGGCCGTAGGTCAGGCGCTTTCGGGCGAGCAGCACAGCGGCGTGACCGGCACCTTGCGGATCAGCTTGGTGCAGGTCACGCCGTCGCTGTTATGGGATCGCACGGGTGATCAGGAATGCACCGGCTCGGGCGGCGGGAGGTAAGGGGCGAAGTGGTCCGCGATGCTGTTGGCAACGGCTTCGGCGTCGCGGGAGCCGTCGACCTCGATCACGCGGATGCCGAGTCGCCGCGCCGTGCGGACAGCTTCGTCAGCAACGAGGCGGTCCCGGGCGAGCCGGTTCTGCTGCGCTCGGGTGGGGTCGCTGACCTGCTGCCCGAAGGCTGCGGCCCGAGGTAGTGCGCGCAGTTGATGCTGGCGGAACTCCCGCGTGGGCACCATGACGACCATCCGGCGCGGTGAGTCGGTGATGGGTGCGACGAGCTCGGGCCGCAGTCCCCATCCTTCGGCGATGATCGGACGTCCTGAGACGAGTGCCCGCAGGTCGTCCAGAGCCCACTCGAATCGGATCGGGAATCCGGCCAGGGTCTGGGCGGCCATGTCCTCGGGAGTGGGGTGGACCCACACGGTGTCCGGGTCGGGCTCGGCGGACGGCTCACCAAGTTCGATGCGGCGGGCGATCCGGCGATCGTTGTGGGCACGAGCGTCGTGGTAGTCGTAGTGATAGGCGGTAAGACCGTATTGGACGGCCAGGAGTCGCGCGACGGTGGACTTGCCCGCCCATTGCCCGCCGCCGATCCACAACGCGTGGCGCAACGTGCCGAATGGATCCCAGACTTCACCGTCGTAGCCAGTCATTCATGCCCCTTTCCACTGTCGGAATCGGCAATGCAAGCGGCCCGGACACCGGAGCCGGCCTGCTCGCCTGATCGACCCGGCCTCCGCGCACGCTCGGAGCGGGGGGCAGGTCAACGGGATCGCATCGCCAAACCTCTGGTCGGAGTCCTCGTGCCTGTGCACTGCAATCGCGACACAGCCGTCATGCGGTAACCCCATCTATAGCGCGGATGGCCTTGATGGTGTTGGTTCATTCGGTGATGTGCCGCAGGTAGAGGCCGGGGTCTGCCAGGTATCGGCGCCAGTGGTCGACCAGGTCGAGCTCGTTCCACTTCACGCGGCGGGTTCCGTGCTCGCCCACTTCGATGATGTCCGCACCGGGCGTGGCGGCCAGGATCGGCGAGTGCGTCGCGCAGATGATCTGCGCGCCGGAGCTGCCGAGCTCGTGCATCAACCCGACCAGCTTCAGGCAGGACTCGAAGGACAGCGCGGCCTCGGGCTCGTCCATGACGTAGAACCCGCGGTCCCGGAACATCGCCCCGAACACCGTCAGGAATCCCTCGCCGTGGGACATGGTCGAGGTGTCCTCATCCCAATAGCCGTACACGCCGCTCACGGTGTTCAGCAGCCCGAACGCGGTCTCGGCGCGCAGGAAGAAGCCCTTGCGCCGCGACCTCGGTCCGGTCAGCATCCGGCTGCCGATCGGGGTGGTCTCCAGCTTGAGCACGTCCCCGAGCGGGGTCTTGGGCCGGTCGTTGACGTACTTGCGGCCGGCCCGTCCGCCGTGCGAGTCGAGCTTGAAGCCCTCCGCGATCGCCTCGACCAACGTCGACTTCCCGGACCCGTTCTCACCGACGAGCATGGTCACCGGCGCGGTGAAGGTCAGGCCGCGCTCGGCGAGTTCGGCGACGCACGGCACCGTGTACGGCCAGGTGCCGAACGACTCGGGGCGTTGCGCTTCGGGGATGTAGGCGCGGCGGACGAGCATCGACCTTCCCTATCGACCGTCGTAATCAGGTGCGCGGCCCGAGCCGGCGGGGTGCACATGCCCGGGACGCAAGACGCGGCTTCGCACCGCGGGTGGGATCAGTTCTTCAGGCTGTAGAAGTGCATCGGCGAATTCGGGTTGAAGCCGATCCTCGGGTACACAGGTGCCCCGGCGGCGGTCGCGTGCAGGGTGGCGCGGGTCAGTCCGGTGGCCTGGCCACCCTCGTACAGCGCCTTCCGCGTGACCGCCTCGCCGTATCCCTTGCGCTCCCACTCCGGGGCGGTGGCGACGAGGACGACGAAGAGGCGGCCTGCTGCTTCCACGGCCGCAGCGCACGTCACCGGCACGCCGTCGCGCAGGCCCAGGTAGGCGTGCGCCTGGTTCTTCCACAGCGTGGACCCGACGAGCCCGTCTCGGCCGTCCTCCAAGGGGAATCCGTAGGCGCGGGAGTTGAGGTCTGCGTAGGTGCGCAGCTGTTCGTCGGTGGTCACGCGCACGAAGGTCAGGTCGGGGTGGCTGGGCTCGGGGATGGGGAGCAGGTCGCCGGCCATGCCGGTGCCGGGGAAGGCGTGCTCCAACCCGGCTCGCTCGGCTGCTTCGCTCAGCGTCGCGCGGGCATCGTCGGCGAGGAGGTCCTCGAAGATCCACAGGAAACCCGGATGCTGCTTCGAGCGCATGATGTCCGCTGCCTGGCCCAGGCGTTGCCCGACGTGTCCCGCGTCCGCGCCGACTTCGGTCAACGTGATGCAGTTCCAGAAGAGGAACCGGCAGTCGGCCCAGCGAATGGCGATGCCCGGAAGATCTCGCACATCGGCACCCGGATCCCGGTCGAGCACCATGGCGCGCCAGACCACGGCGAGCTGCTCCATCGATTCGATCGAGTCCGCGAGGTCCGTCACCGAAACTCCTCAAATTCGTCGAGTACGCGGGAAGCGGGCCGATTGGTACACGACTTCCGGCGCCCCAGTGGATCATAGGGCGTACCCGCGATCACGCGCGTGCACCCGAAGCTCTCCAGCCAGGGCCGGTGACGGCGGTCGAGCTGACCGCGCCCTCTGCGAAACCGGGCGCTCTGCCCTGGTAGCAGGCGTTCTTCGCGAGCATGTCCTTCGGAGCCCAGTTGTTGGACTTCCGGTAGGCGTAGTGCGCTTCGGCGGTCGGAGATCATGCGAAAGGGCGAAGGAAGGTTCGGTGGGCGCTCCTGCAAGCGCACGAAGCGGCCACCCGTAGTGCGGAGCTTCAGGAACGCCCGCGTCCCAGTGCATTCAGCTGATTCTTGCTGGAGAGCCGCACCGGGAAGCGGGCTCCGCCGAGGTGACCACCGATCACTCTGAGCCGCAGGACGAGCTGGTCGAGTCGGCGCCCGTGGATCGGGACCGAACCGCCGCTGCTCGAATCTTCGGACCGGCGGCGGAAACCTGCACGCGCTTCCGTTGGCGGCGACACCTTTCATCCACAATGGACGTTTGAGGATGTCCGCCCGGCGGCGTGCTGCGAATGCAGGCCGCGTCAGGGGACTACCTGGACCTCGTCGCCCGGGTTCAGGGAGTCGAAGAACCGCTTGGCCGCCGTCGTCGACAGGTGCACGCAGCCGTTGGACTTGGCCTGGAGGCTGCCCTCGTGGAACGCGATTCCGGTCTTGGTGAAGAACACGGAGTTCGGCATCGGCGCGTTGTTGAACTCCGTGCTGCGGTGGTCGGCGTCCTTCCACTGCACCCGGTGGATGCCCGTCGGGGTCTCCGACCCCGGCTTGCCGCTGGTGATCGGCACCGGGCCGTAGCTGGTGGTTCCGTCCTTCTGGAGCCAGGCCTGGTTGGTCGACAGGCTCACGCACGCCTTGGCGCTCGCCCGGCAAGGGCTCGGGCTGCCGCCCGCGGCCTGTGCGGTTGCCACGCCGCCGGTCAGCACGCCGCCCGCAACCAGAGCCGCCACGGCCAGCGCGGACGCTTTCCTGCTGTTCATCTTCCTCCTCACGTCTGCGTGCGCATCGCTGTGCTCGCATAGACGGTGCCACATTCCCGTGCGGCGTCCGGAACCGTTGAGTGATCACGCCACGCCTGGCAGCAAATCCGAGAAAGGCGCGCGTGATTCCCGATTGCCCTTCTCCGCTGGGAAAACAGCATATCCGGGCCAAGTGACGAATCCCACTCCGGGGCCAAATGGCCGATAAGCAGACCGTGCACGACCGAACACCTGGAGTGAGAAATCAACGGCCTACGGGCCAAATCCGGGCCGATGCCCCATGCCCTGCCGGCTGGGTTTGCGGCCGGGTGGTGCGTGCCGAACGCACCACCCGGCTCATGGCACCGCCGCGCGCCGGTCGAGGGGCGACGCGTCGCGGCATGGCGGTGTGGCTCTCCCGGGTGCGGCCGGCCGCGCCCGGACGAAGATCGTTGCCGTTCCGGCGGAATACCTAGTGCGGCGCTTCGCTCGCCGCCACCAGGTCTGCCAGGATTCGCGCCCTGGCTTCGCCGTGTTGCTCATCGGGCCGCCAGGTGCAGGCGACGTCGAATGCCCGGACCCTCCCGGTGGACAGGATCCGCCGGATCGCGGTGAGCACCGCCGACCGCGTCGGCCCACCGCCGACCGGGAAGCTCATGCCGGGAAACTCGGCGGCGTCGATCACGTCCAGGTCGATGTGCAGGAGCAGCGGCCCGTCCGGCAGGACGGCCTCGGTGATCTCATCGACCTCGCACCGCGCGATGTCCGAGGTCGCCAGGTACTCGGCCTCCGAATCGTCCAGGTCCCGGGCGTCCACCAGCAGCGCACGGTTCTCCGGCAGCGGGCGGAGCCCGAGCCGGTCCGCGATCAGCTCGGGGCGGTAGCCCACCGCGATCCGCAGCGGCATCCCGCCCACGTAGCCGGATTCCGTGGTCTCGACGGTCTGCACGTCGCCGTGCGCGTCGAACCAGACGATCGCCGCGTCGGTTCCCGCCCGCTGCAGTCCGGCGAGAACGGCGAGCGACACCATGCAGTCCCCCGAGACCACGGTCGGCACCTCGCCTCGGCCGGCCACCCGAGCAACCTCGTCAACGGCAACGGAGTACAGCGCGCCGAGACGCTGCCACACGTCGCCGTCCGGCAGGGGTATCTCCACCGTCGTGGCGTCGGACGGCAGCGGAAGGCCAGGCTCCGGCAACCGCTCGTCGAGGTGGTACGGAACCGAAACAATCGTCATATCAAGAGATTAGGCGTTCCGGGACACCATCGGCGACCGGTTTTCCTTTCCGCATCAACGGAAGTCGTCCGCGTGGTCGACGGCCCACTGGGCGAACGTGCGCGCCGGGCGCCCGGTCACCTGCTCGACCGTCCGCACCGGCGGCTCCGCGTTCTCCACGTTCCGCTCCCCGTAGGAGAGCAGCACGTCGGCGATGGCTTCCGGCATGCCTTCGGCGACCATGTGCGCACGGGCCTGCTCCAGCGTCTGCTCCTCAAGCCCGACCTCGCGGCCGATCGCGGCGCTGATCGCCTGCACCTGCTCGCGCACCGTGAGCGCCTCCGGCCCGCTCAGCGCGTAGACCGCTCCGGCGTGCCCGTCCTCCAGCAGTGCGGTCTCCGCCACCGCCGCGATGTCGTCCTCGTGGATCGGCGTCTGCTGGGCATCGACGAACGGCTCGCGGACGACTCCTTCGGCGCGGATCGAGTCGGCCCAGGCCAGGGTGTTGGTCGCGAACGCGCCGGGCCGCAGGAACGTCCACTCGAAGCCGCCCGCTTCCACGGCTTCCTCGATCACCCGGTGCCGCTCGCCGATCGCGTTGCCGTCGGCGAACTCCACCGCCTTCGACGACAACACAACGACACGTCGGACACCGGCCGCCTTCGCCCGCTCGACGAACGCCTCGATCCCTTCGGGCACCGGGAACAGGAACACGCCGTCGACCCCGGCCAGCGCCGTCGCCAGCGCATCCGCATCGGCGAGGTCGCCCCGGAGCACCTCGACATCACCCGGTAGCCCGGCCGCTTCCGGGCGCCTGGTCAACGCCCGCACCTGCGTCCCGGCAGCCAGCAGGCGATCCACCAGGCGCCGTCCGACGTTCCCCGTCGCGCCGGTTACCAACACGGTCATGAAGAAATCCCCTCAGAGCGTTCGATGATCACTTCCCAAGCTAGGACCTCCACCGCGCTCGAGGTCAACTGAATAACCCGACAACCGGGTCAGACCGGAAGCACCGAGTCGGGACGTAGCAGGCCCTCCGCGATCAGGTCGCCCCAGAGCTCGGCCGGGATCGCGCGACCGAACAGTTCGGCGTTGCCCCGGACCTCCGCCGCGGATCGAGCGCCCACCACGACGCTCGCGACGGCCGGATGCGAAGCGACGAAAGCCATCGCCACCTGCGGCACGCTCGCGCCGTGCCGGTGGATCACCTCGGCCATCCGCGTCACGCGCGCCCGCACCTCCGGCGCGGCCGGGGCGTAGTCGTACATCGCTTCCGGGCCTGGCTCGTCGGTGGCCAGTACCCCGCCGTTGAAGACACCGGCCGCGAGCACCGATACGTTGCGCCGGAGGCACGTCGGCAACATGGTGTCCACTGCGGACTGCTCGAGCAAGGTGTACCGGCCCGCCAGCAGAACCGCGTCGACGTCGGTTTCGGCGGCGAACCGCTCCAGCATCCGCCACTGGTTCATGCCGACCCCGACCGCGCCGATCACGCCCTGCGATCGGAGCTCGTGCAGGGCCGGGTACGCCTCGCCGACGGCCTGTTCCCAGTGGTCGTCCGGGTCGTGGATCAGCACGACGTCGATCCGGTCCAAGCCGAGCCGGTGCAGGCTGGCATCCAGCGAACGCCGCACCCCGTCCGCGCTGAAGTCCCACACCCTCCGGTGGTCTGCGGGAACGTCGAAGCCCGCGTCGTCCCGCCGCGCCGAGCCGCGTGGATCGGGTACGAGCAGCCGGCCGACCTTGGTCGACACGACCAACTCGTCCCGCGGCCGCCCGGCGAGGGCCCGGCCGAGTCGTCGCTCGGCGAGCCCGAGCCCGTAGTGCGGGGCGGTGTCGAAGAAGCGGATGCCCGCGTTCCACGCCGCATCCACCGCTCCGAACGCGGTGTCCTCGTCCACCGCGCGGTAGAGGTTGCCGATCACCGCGCCGCCGAATCCGAGCGCCGAGACCGCAACCGCCGATCCGCCCAGCCGAACGGACTTCATGCGCCCCCACTCCCGGGCAGCTCCCACACCTGCGGCAGGCCGGTGTCGGTGCCCGAGTAGTCGTCCTCGACGGCCAGCAGCTCGGACATCGTGGCCTGCCAGGCGACGTTCGCCGGATGGTCGCGCAGCGCATGCCGCATCGCCTGGTAGTCCTCGACCTCCACCACGTGGAACAAGTCCTGGCCGTCGCGCCAGATCCGCCAGCTGTGCACGCCCGCGGCGCGGAGGGCCGCATCCAGCTCCGCCGGGATCACCGCGTGCACCTGCTCGTACTCCGCTTCCTTGCCGGGTTTCAGCTTGGTGTGCAGGGCGATTCGCTGCATCTCCGGCTTCCTCTCAGCTCTTCCGCAGGCGCAGGCCCTGCATTCCGCCGTCCACGGCGAGCGCCGTGCCGGTGGTCGCCCCGGCCGCCGGACCGGCGAGGTAGGTAACGGCCCCCGCCACCTCGGCCGCCGACACGAGCCGCCCGCTGGGCTGGCGGGCCTGCAACGCGCGCAGCTCCGCCTCCGGGTCGTCGGCCGCCTCGAGCAGTCGGCGCACCCACGGAGTGTCGACGGTGCCTGGATTGACGCAGTTGACGCGGATTCCCTCCGTCACGTGGTCGGCGGCCATCGCCATGGTCAGCGACAGCACCGCCCCCTTGCTCGCGCTGTAGAGCGCCCGGTT
Organism: Saccharopolyspora shandongensis; assembly: GCF_900106995.1. Lineage (GTDB taxonomy): Bacteria > Actinomycetota > Actinomycetes > Mycobacteriales > Pseudonocardiaceae > Saccharopolyspora > Saccharopolyspora shandongensis. Next base: position 61,597 of record NZ_FNOK01000016.1, on the reverse strand, counting down.
GGGCAGTCCTGCGGTGGCCGCGATCGAGCAGGTGTTCACGATCGCCGCGGCCGAGGACCGGCGCAGGTGCGGCAGGCACGCCCGGGTCGTGCGCACGATGCCCAGGACGTTGACGTCGAAGACCTTGTTCCACTCGTCGTAGGCGTTGGTCTCAACGGTGCCCTGAGCACCGATTCCGGCGTTGTTGACCAGGACGTCCACGCCGCCGAGCCGCTGCACCACCTCTTCGACGGCGGCGGACACCGACTCCTCGTCCGTCACGTCGCAGCGCAACCCCAGCACGTCCGCCGGCGTGCCGGACGGATCGAGGTCCAGGGCGGCGACGGCGGCTCCGCGCGCGGCCAGCTCGGTGGCGACCGCCAGCCCGATGCCCGAACCGGCCCCGGTGACGACGGCGGTCCGTCCGGCGAATTCACTCATGCATCCGTCCCCTCCCGTTCGACGTCCACACCGGGCCGTCGGGATACGCGTACTCGACCAGCGTTTCCGGTCGCAGCTGTGCGGAGAACCCGGGGCGGTCGGGTGCCAGGTAGTTGCCGCCGCGGATCGTCACCGGATCGACGAAGTGCTCGTGCAGGTGATCGACGTACTCGATGACCCGATCCTCCATCGACCCCGACACCGCGACGAAGTCGAACATGGCCAGGTGCTGCACCAGCTCGCACAGGCCCACCCCGCCCGCGTGCGGGCACACCGGCACCCCGAACTTCGCCGCGAGCAACAGGATCGCCACGTTCTCGTTGACACCGGCCACCCGTGCGGCGTCCAGTTGCAGGTAGGACAGGGCGTTCGCCTGCAACATCTGCTTGAACACCACCCGGTTCGCCACGTGCTCGCCGGTGGCGACCCGGACCGGCGCGATCGCCTGCGCGATGGCCGCGTGGCCGAGCACGTCGTCCGGGCTGGTCGGCTCCTCCACCCACCACGGGTCGAACGGCGCGAGTTCCCGGATCCAGTCGATCGCGGTCCCCACGTCCCAGCGCTGGTTGGCGTCGACGGCGATACGGATGTCCGGGCCGACCTCCTCGCGGGCGATCCGCATCCGGCGGACGTCGTCCGCGAGGTCTGCGCCGACCTTGAGCTTCAGCTGCCGGAACCCCAGGTCGACCGCCTCCCGGCAGAGCCTGCGCAACTTCTCGTCGGAATACCCGAGCCACCCCGGCGTCGTGGTGTACGCCGGGTAGCCGCCGTCGCGGAGCTCCGCCGCCCGGGCGGCGCGCCCCGGTTCGGCCCGGCGCAGGATGTCCAGCGCTTCATCCGGGGTCAGGGCATCGCTCAGGTAGCGGAAGTCGACGAGGTCGACCAGCTGTTCCGGCGTCGACTCGGCGAGCAGCTGCCACAGCGGCTTGCCGGCCCTCTTGGCCTTCAGGTCCCAGAGCGCATTGATCACGGCGGCGATCGCCATGTGCACCACGCCCTTCTCCGGGCCCAGCCAGCGCAGCTGGGAATCGTGCACCAGGTCTCGCCACATGCCGCCGAGATCGTCCAGAGTGTGCTGGAGGTCCCGGCCGGCCAGGGCCGGTTCCAGGGCTTTGATCGCGGCGGTCTGCACGTCGTTGCCGCGGCCGATGGTGAAGGCGAAGCCGTGCCCCTCGACCTCGTCGTCCGCATCGGTGTCGATCACGACGTAGGACGCCGAGTAGTCCGGGTCCGGATTCATCGCGTCCGAACCGTCCAGCTCGCGGGAGGTGGGGAACCGGATGTCGTAGGTCCGAATCCCCCTGATCGTCCCAGCCATCACGTCCACCTCGCCTCAGGCACGTCCGCGCTCCTCCCGGCAACGCGTGCCCTCAGGTATAGCTACCGGAACAGCGAATTCCAAGATTCACTTCGCGCCCGGCGTGCGGTACCTGTTCGGCGAGGAGGGTCGGTCTCCGGTTTCACCCGTGGGTGGGCCACTCGCCGGAGGGCCAGGCCGCCGGAAGTCCGTTGTGACCGTGTTGCGGCATTGCGAGCTTGCTCGGCCGGGCCGACACCGAGAGCGGGCTTCGGCGCTCGTGGAACGCGGCATCAGCCCGGCGGCGGATGATGGGCTGCCCGATTGCTCGGCAGCCCACCTCGACCGCTTTCGTCAGAGCAGGGACTCGACGATTTCAGCGGCCCGTCGCAGGCCGCCGGATTCCAGGATCTCCCGCCGCATCTCCTTCAACCGCAGCCGGATCACCTCGCTCGACGTAACCTGCTCCAAAGCGGCCCGCAGCTGCTCCGGGGTCACCGACTCGCAATCGACCTGCGTGCCCAGCTGGAGTTCTCCGATCCGGGCCGCATTCATGAACTGGTCGGCCGCCTGCGGAACCGCGATCAGCGGCACCTCGTGGTACAGGCCCTCCATCGTGCCGCCCATGCCCGCGTGCGTGATGAACGCGCTGGCCTGCGACAACACCCGCAACTGCGGAATCCATTGCCGCACATCGAAGTTCGGCGGGATCTCACCGAGTTCCGCCGGATCGGTCGACCGCCCCACCGACATCACCACGTGCCAGTCGAGATCGGCGAACGCACGCAGGCACTTGCGGTAGAACTCCACCCGGTTGTTGTAGGCCGAACCCAGGGAGATCACGAGCACCGGACGGGAGTCCGGCGCCTGCCAATCGTCCTGGAACGCGCGCTCAGTCAGCATCGGCCCCACGAAGGTGTAGGAGTCCGAGACCCGTTCCCCGAAGTACTGGAAGGAGCGGGGAATGGTCACGACGCAGCGGTTCGACTTCTCCACGTCGCGGAAGACCAGCTCGGTGCCCTGCTGGGCGAAGTACTCGTCGTACTTCGCCTGCACCGCGAGGGCCTCCGGCGAGAACTCGATGCCGAAGGTCTCCTCGATGCCCTCGAAGTACACGTGGGTCGGCGACAACTGGAGGCGGGGCACCTGCCACTTCTCCGACAGTACGAGCGCCTGGAAGCCCGCGACGTCGTACACGATGAGGTCCGGCCGGTCGGCCGCGTACGCCTGTTCGAGCTGCGGCACCACGGCCATCATCTCTTCGAGGAACATCTCCTGGGCCGCGACCTGTTCCTCCGGCCATTCCTGCGCATCCGCCGACGATCCCGGCAGCGTCGAGGTGTAGCGGACCGGCGTCGCGCCGGCCTCCGCCACCTGTGGCGCGAAGTCGTCGGTCGTCGCGTACGTGACGCGGTGCCCGCGGGCCACCAGTTCGGCGACCAGCCCGAGGCCCGGGTTCACGTGCCCGTGCGCCGGCATCGACATGAACGCGATGTGCGCGGGCCTGGTGCGGTAGCTGTTCTGAGCCGTGTCGGCCATCTGGTTCTACTCCTGGTCAGAAACGCCCTCGCCCCAGCGAGGAGCGTGAAAGGCAATCGGATCGCCGCACCGGTCGCATGCAACCGCCTCGCACCGAACACCTGAACGCGGACGGCAGAACATCAGCGGTCAGCGCTCGGAATGTGCGAGCGGTGGATTCCCGGACTGGGAATGATGCGCACCGAAGTGCGGAAAGATCGGGCGGTGTAGCCGCCCGGGGGCCGCCGCCATCGCGGCGTCCTGATCAGAGGTAGTACTGCTCGTAGGCCATGCGCCGAGCATAACGGAGCGCCTCAGCGGATGTCGCGCCGATTTTCGCGGCCCGGGTGCTGGGTCTCCGGCCGCGCGTCAAACCTGTTCGCCTGCAACGAAAACCGGAAGGGGCGGCCGGGAAGTGGCTTAGGTTGCCGGCATGGACGTGACCGAGATAGTGCCGAACCTGTACTTCCTGCGGCTCGAGTTCGGACAGGCGTACCTGTTGCGCGAGGGCCGCTCGGCAACCCTCATCGACACCGGTATCGCCGGATCCAGCCCGGCCATCACGGGGCTACTGGCCGAACTGAACGCCGAGCTCGACCGGATCGTCATCACCCACGGGCACGAGGACCACACCGGTTCCGCTGCCGAACTCCGCACCGCGACCGGCGCACCCGTGCTGGCCCACAGCGCGGACGCACCCGTCGTACGTGGTGAGCGGAAGCAGGCCGATCCGGTGCTGCTCGACTGGGAACGTCCCCTCTTCGAGAGCATCGCTCCGACTCTCCCGTCGCCGCCGCCCTGCCCCGTCGACCAGGAGCTCGCCGACGGCGACGTGCTGGACTTCGGCGGCGGTGCACAGGTGCTCTCCATCCCGGGGCACACCGGTGGAAGCATCGCTGTTTACTTGTCAAGGAGCCGGATTCTCTTCACCGGAGACACCATCGCCAACGTCGGTCGGCTGATGCTCGGCACATTCAACGTCGATCGCGCGCGAACCATCGAGTCGTTCCACCGCCTCGCGGAACTCGACACCGAGGTCGCCTGCTTCGGCCATGGGGAGCCGATCACCGGCAACGCCGGCGCCGGACTTCGCGCGACGACGAAGCAACTCACGGCGTAGTCCACAACACTTCGCTCCACGCCGAAGCAACACCTCCTTACCGTTCTCTCCATGGAAACCACATCGTCCAGCAACGACTTCCGGACCAGCCGCGGTGCCGATGTCGATCACGTGACCATCGCGCCGAGCGTCCTGTACTTCGGAACGCCGGTGGCGTTGCTGTCGACCGAGAACGCCGACGGCACCGCGAACCTCGCGCCGATGTCGTCCGCCTGGGCCCTCGGCGACGTGATGGTCCTCGGGATGGGCGGCAGCTCCCACACCGCGGCCAATCTCGAGGCTCGCCCCGATCTCGTGATCAACTTCCCCTCGCCCGAGCAGTGGCCCGCGGTTGAACGCCTCGCGCCCCTGACCGGCCGGAACCCGGTTCCGGACCAGAAGCGAGGCGTGTTCCGCTTCGAACCGGACAAGTTCGGGGCCGCCGGGCTGCGCCCGGAGCCTTCGAACCTGGTGCGCCCGCCCCGCGTCGCCGAGTGCCCGGTTCAACTGGAGGCCCGCGCGACACGGGTTCGAGCCGATGCCACCGGAAGCTTCCGCATCATCGAGGCGCGGGTGCTGCGGGTGCACTGCGATCCGCGCATCGTCGTCGGTGGCACGGACCACATCGACCCGACAGCGTGGAGCCCCCTGATCTACAACTTCCGCCACTACTTCGGGCTCGGCCGGGAACTAGGCCACAGCTTTCGTTCCCAGACCCCGCACCGGAAGGACGCGACAACGTCGGTCTAGGCCGGCGAGCGGATGTGCCCTTGCTCAGGCGGCGACCTCTACCATTTCGCTGATCGCCTCCTCCACCATTCGCCTGGTGTGCCGCAGTTCCCGGCTGTCCAACCGGTCCCGCAAGGCGCACAGGTCGCGCTCGGTGGCGGGACGCGGCCGCCCCAGCTTGTCGAGGCTCTTCAACAAGCCCAGCTCGGCCAGTGCGGCACCGCGCGGTTCGTTGATGGACTGGAACATCTGCTTCGCGTCCCGGTACGTGCGTGCGGCCTCCCCGTGCCAGGACGCGCGGAAGAGGACGTTGCCGCGCATCTTGCGGTTGTAGGCCAGCGCACTGACCAGGTCCATCCGGCGGCAGATCTTCTCGGCTCGCGACAACAGCTGCAGCGCCTCGTCGTGCTCCCCGCGCAACGACACGACGTCCGCCATCCCCCGCAGCGCCCAGGCCAGGCCGCGCTCGTCCCCGCCTTCCTCCGCGATCTCGGAGGCCTCCGCGAACCGCTCCCACGCGGCGTCCAGGTCGCCCGCATTGCGGTCGAGCTGGGCCAGGCCCTCCAGCGCCCACACCGTGTGCCGGCACTCGCCCCGCTTGCGGGCCTCGGCCAGCAGCTGCACGTGCAGCTCGCGTGCTTCCTCGTAGTCCCCGCGGATCCGCAGCGTTTCGGCGATCCCGGCGACCGAGTAGCCGTACGCGATCACTTCGCCGGACTGCTTCGCGAGATCCCGCGCGTAGCTGAGCCAGCGCACCGCGGCGGCCATCTGCCCCCGCTGCCGGGCCAGGGTGCCGCCGCTCCACAGCGCCCACGCCATCGCGCCCCGCTCCCCCGCGCTGCGGGCCGTCCGGTAGCTCGCCCGCCACGCCGCATCCGCTTCGTCGAGCCTGCCGAGGCGCCGGTACGCCTCCGCGACCGCCAGCCGCGCTTGGGCGAGCGCCAGGCCGACGCCCTCCTCCGCGGCCTGGGACTCGCGCTCCAACGCTGCCGCCAGCACATCCCCGAGGGCCGCGTTCACCGACATCTCCCGAAGCTTCCCCTGGTACTCCGGAGCGAATGCCTTGCCGTACATCTCGAGCCACCTGGCCTTTCCACCGAGTTGGTGCCCAAGACGCACCAATTTGATTCGCGGCCACGCCCTCCGCCGATCCCCTGAAGCGGAGGGCGGGCCACTCCGAACCCCCGAACGACTTCAAAGCTATTGCGTCGCGAGGGGTCGGCGGCTCAGCCGAATTGGCAGCCCGGCTCAACCGATCGGCCAGGAAGGAGGCAGTGCTTCTAGTACTTTTGGCCGAGGCCGGTGGCGGTCAGGAACGGTCCGAATGGCCAGGGCGCTCAGCAGGCGGCAGCTGGCAGGCCGGGGTGGCGCCGGGCAGCCGATAGCGGTTCGCCGCGACCCACCGGTAAGCCCACTCCGCCAGCAGCCGCAGCACCGGGGCGGACATGAACAGGCCGAGCACCGGCCACGGCGTGCGGCAGTTCTTGAGCAGCTCCGCGACCGCGGCCGCGCCGCCGAACACGCGGCCCGACCTGTCCACCCACAGCACCTCGTGCCGGGCTCGGTCCGATGTGGTCCGCAGTGCGGCGAGATCCGCCTCCTGCCAAGGCAGGATGCGCATGCGCACCGGCAGCCGCTCCGCGAGCCGCACGCTGCGCGTGCAGAATCCGCAGTCCCCGTCGTAGATCAGCACCGGCAGGTCTGCCATGTCGCGCACGCCCCTCTCAGCCCGATCCGCCGGCCGCCTCCACCAGTGGGCGCGGCCAGACGGTCGGTAACACGGTGCACCGCCTCGCGAGGCTCGCGCCAGCGTTCGAGCCGACGGGTCGGCGCGGATCAGTCCAGGTCGTCGTGGCGCATCAGCAGGCGGCCGGCCTCGGTCAGCGAACCCGACAGCGACGGGTACACCGAGAAGGTGTTCGCCAGGTTGTCGACGGTCACCTGGTTCTGCACCGCGAGCGCGATCGGCAGGATCAGCTCGCTGGCGTTCGGCGCCACCACGACGCCGCCCACCACCACGCCGGTCTGCGGGCGGCAGAAGACCTTGAGGAAGCCGCGCCGCAGGCCCTCCATCTTCGCCCGCGGGTTGGTCGCCAGCGGCATCGTCACGGTCCGCGCCGGCACCTCCCCGGAATCGATCGCCTGCTGGCTGATGCCGACCGTGGCGATCTCCGGGTGCGTGAAGACGTTCGCCGCGACGGTCTTGAGCTTGATCGGCGTGACGCCCTCACCGAGCGCGTGCCACATCGCGATGCGGCCCTGCATGCCCGCCACCGAGGCCAGCAGCAGCAGACCGGTGCAGTCGCCGGCCGCGTAGACGCCGGGCACGCAGGTCCGCGACACCCGGTCGACCGGGATGTAGCCGCCGCGGTCGGGCTCGATCCCCACCCGCTCCAGGCCGATGTCGGTGGTGTTGGGCACCGAGCCGACGGTCATCAGCGCGTGGCTGGCCTCGACCTGCCGCCCGTCGGCGAGGTGGATCAGCACCCCGGAGTCGGTGCGCTCCACCTTCTCGGCCCGGGCGTGCTTGACGACCTCGGTGCCGCGCTCGGCGAACACCTCTTCCAGCACCGCCGCGGCGTCCGCGTCCTCGTGCGGCAGCACCCGGTCGCGGCTGGAGATCATGGTGACCTTGACGCCCATCTCGGTGTAGGCGGAGGCGAACTCCACGCCGGTCACACCGGAGCCGATCACGGCCAGGTGCTCGGGCAGTTCGGGCAGGTCGTAGAGCTGCCGCCAGGTCAGGATCCGCTCCCCGTCGGGCTCGGCGTCCTTGAGGATCCGGGGCGTGGCGCCGGTGGCGATCAGCACGACGTCGGCGGACAGCTCCTCGAAGCTGCCGTCGGCCAGGTCGACCCCGATGTGGTGGACGGCCATGCCCTTGGTCGGGTTGGTGAACCGCGCGCGGCCCGGCAGGATCTTCACGCCCTCGCGGCGGACCCGGGAGCGGATGTCGGCGGACTGCGCGAGCGCCAGGCCCTTGACCCGGCCGTGCACCACCGCGACGTCGACGTCGGAGTCCTCGGTCTTGGTGCGGATGCCCAGCTCGCGGGCGTCGCGGAACGCGGAGCGCGCGCCGGCGGAGGCGATGAAGGTCTTCGACGGGACGCAGTCGTAGAGCACGCACGCGCCGCCGAGGCCCTCCGGCTCGACCAGCGTGACATCCGCCCCGTTCGAAGCCGCGACCAGCGCCGCCTCGTAGCCCGCGGGGCCGCCTCCCATGATCACGATGCGGGTCACTTCGCGCTCCTCCTCGGTCCGCCTGCCTTGTGGGCGCCGAACTCACCGTACGCTGCGACGAGTCCAGGCATTTCGGGTGGTGCCGCGCGAGTTGACCACCGTGGCGCAGGCCACCCCCCGGCGTTCCAGGCCGGGACCCCACCCACATTCGTGACGTAGTCCGCTCCGCCACCCGGGCTGTCGATCGCTACCCTGTTGGGCGTGCCTCTGTACGCCGCGTACGGGTCCAACATGGACCCGGCCCAGATGATGAAGCGCGCCCCGCATTCCCCGCTGGCGGGAACGGGCTGGCTGGTGGACTGGCGGCTGACCTTCGGCGGCGAGGACTACGGCTGGGAAGGGGCCCTCGCCACGATCGTCGAGCAGCCGGGCTCCCAGGTTTTCACGGTGCTCTACGACGTCAGCCCGGAAGACGAGCAGCAGCTCGACAACTGGGAAGGCGCCGAGCTCGGCATGCACAAGAAGCTGCGGCTGCGGGTGCAGACGCTGGACGGATCGGCGCTGGCCTGGCTGTACGTGCTGGACGCCTACGAAGGCGGGCTGCCGTCGGCGCGCTATCTCGGCGTGATGGCCGATGCGGCCGAAGCGGCCGGTGCTCCCGAGGACTACGTCGAGAAGCTGCGCAAACGCCCGTGCCACAACGTCGGCCCGTGAACCCGGCGTGACATCCGGACCGAATATCACGTCTCTCGTGTGATAATCACTCTGGTTGCACACGCGAGGTGAGGGAGTCCATGGCCGACGCCGGCACGCCGGTCAACCAGCAGGACCGGCGCGAGCAGATCCGCCAGGAAGTGCTGGCCAGCGGGTTCGTCCGCATCGAGGCACTGGCCGCCGAGCACGGGGTCAGCGGGATGACCATCCACCGCGACCTGGACGTCCTCGAACAGCAGGGCTGGCTGCGCAAGGTTCGCGGCGGTGCGACGTCGACTCCGACCGCGCTGCTGGAGACCTCGGTGCGGGCTCGGATCGCCGACGCGGCCGACGAGAAAGCACGCATCGCGAAGCACGCCATTCGACACGTTTCCCCTGGTCAGGTCGTCGCTCTCGACGACAGCACCAGCGCGCTCGCGGTCGCGGAGCGATTGGCGCCGCTGGGTCCGCTGACCGTCGTGACGAACTTCCTGTCCGTGATCAACCTGCTCAGCGGCGAACCGGGGCTGCACCTGATCGGGCTCGGCGGCGACTACCAGCCGTCCTACGACGCGTTCCTCGGCCTGCACACCGCGGGGATGGCCCGCACGATGCGCTCCGACGTGCTGTTCATGTCGACCACCGCGGTCGTCGACGGGCACTGCCTGCACCGCTCGCAGGAGACCATCCAGGTCAAGCGCGCCCTCATGGAGACCACCGGCAAGCGCGTGCTGCTGCTGGACCACTCCAAGTTCGACCGGCGCGCCGTGCACGAGCTGGCGCCGCTGACCGAGTTCGACGTCGTCGTGGTCGACGCGGGTACCCCGGCACCGCTGCGCGACGAGTTGCGGGCGGCGGGCGTGGCACTGGAAGTCGCCGAAGGTTGATCACCCGCGTCATGCCGTGCCGTAGATGCGGTTCAGGGCGTCGAGCGTCCTGGTGAGCCGCTCCCGGAGCTCGGCGGGAGCGAGGACTTCCGCGTCGGCACCGAGTTTGAGCAGCTCCGGGAGGGCTTGGTCGGCGGACTCGATGGGGATCGTCACCCGGGTCCAGCCGTCGGCATCGGGGGTTCCTGCGGTTCGTCGTACCGCTTGCGCCACGGCCGGCTCCACCAGGTGCGGCAACCGGTCGAGGACCTGCGGGGAAAGCCTGATGATCGCCTCGCCCCGATGCCGTCGCGCATCGAATTGCTCCAGGTAGGCCTGCCAGTAGGCAGCCAGGTCGAACCCGACCGGGTGAAGCGCTCGTCGAGGACGTGCAGGTCGACGATCCAGGAGATGCGGTAGGAACGGATCCGTTCGGCCGCACCGGCCACGAGGTACCAGTGGCCGCTTTCAGGACCAGCCCGTACGGCTGCACGATCCGGGTCGTCTCGTGGGGCTCGGCCCAGCGCAGGTCGACGAGGACGAGCGGATCCGGTCCGACTACCAGTTCCCCGAACCGATTGCACGCGGAAGCGCGCTAACCCGTGCCATTGCGAAGGAATTCCTCCGCCGGCTCGGAGAAGGCGATGCGGACCGGATCGCCGAGCTGTTCGCCGAGCAGGTCGACTGGGTGCTGGACTGGCCGGCCGGCGGTCATCCGGCGGTGCCCTGGATCCGGCCCCGCTCGACCCGGGCCGACGTCGCCGACCACTTCCGCGCGATCGCCGAGTTCCACGTGCCCGGCGAGGCCGGCGGATCCGCACCGCGGATCCTCGTGGACGGCAACGAGGCGGTCGTGCTCGGTGACATCCGCCAGACGGTGAAGGCCACCGGCAAGCCGTACACCGCGCTGTGCGCGCTGCACCTCGTCATCGAGGACGGCCTGATCACGCGCTACGCCGTCTACGAGGACAGCCTCACGGTCGCGGAAGCCCTCTCCGGCTCCTGATCAGGACGCGGAGCCCCAGCCCCGGGCGCGGAGCTCGTCGACGAAGCGCCGGTAGCTGTCGCCCAGCTGCCGCACTTCTGCCCGCACCGGCTCGACGAGCTCGCCACCGGGCACCATCGCCGCCGCCGCAGAGCTCAGGTTCGGGTAGATCGAACCGCTGGCCGCCAGCAGCGCCGCACCCAACGCCGTACCCGCGCCTTGGACGCGCAGCACCGGCTTCTCCAGCACCGATGCCCTGATCTGGCACCAGGCGATGCTGCGGGCTCCGCCGCCGGCGGTGCGCACGGCGCCTTCTGCCGGCGCACCGAGCTCGGCCAGCCGCTCCAGCGCGAGCCGCTCGCAGAAGGCGACGCCTTCGAGGCGGGAGCGGTACTCGTCGACCCGGTCCGCGGGCGTGCCGAGCGTGAACCGCGTGGCGTTCGCGGCGAGGAACGGGAACCGCTCCCCCTCGCCGCGCAGCGGGTAGCCGACCACGCTCGCCGGTCCGCGCTCGGTCGCCGCCGCGTCCAGGCTCGACAGCTCGGCCGGGTCCACATCGGACAGCGCCGAGCCGCCGATGTTCGCCGCGCCGCCGGGCAGCCACATCCCGTCCGGGTGCAGGTGGCTGTACACCGCGCCGGCCGGATCGTGCACGAGCTCCTTGGACACTCCCTTGAGCACCAGCGTGGTGCCGAGGACCGTCACGAACTGCCCGACGTCGACCGCTCCGCAGGCCAGCTGCCCGGCGCAGCCGTCGGTCATCCCGGCACGCACCTCGCAGCCGACCGGGAGTCCGGTCAGCGCCGCGGCGTTCGCATCGACGGTGCCCAGCACCGCCGTCGGACGCACGACCTCCGGGAGCAGCCCGCCCGGCACGTCCAAGGCCTCGAACGCCTCATTGGCCCACTCGCCGTCGACGGCGTCGTAGCCGCTCTTCAGCGCGTGGCTGGAATCGGTGGCGACCGGATGCCCGACAAGCTTCCAGGCGATGACGTCGGGCGTGTGGCACACCCGCGCCGTGCCGTCCGGGAGGTGCCGCGCCAGCCAACCGATCCGGGCCAGGCCGGAGCCCGCCGACGGCGTGATGCCGGTGCGCCGCCAGCGGCTCGCACCCACCTCGGCGGCGATCTTGGCTTCCGCATCGGCACGGCGGTCGTCGTACATCAGCGCTGCCGTGAGCGGCTCGCCGTCACCGTCGACCGGAACGACGGTGCCCGACGTCGCCGAGATCGCCAGCGATCGGATTTCGCTGCTGCGCGAACCCAATGCGGCCGTGCACTCGGCAAGGCTGTCGCGCACCGCGGGCCACCAGGTGGTCGCGTCCTGCTCGGAGCGTCCGCCCGGTGATCGCACCGGCTGCGGCAACCGCCGGGACGCCGCGGCGATCACCGGGCCCGCCGGATCGTGGATCTGCACCCGGACGTTGGCGGTCGCGACGTCGACGCCCGCGACGAGCTCTGTCATCGGCAAGCCTCCAGCGCTTTCGAGAGTTGTTCGCTCATTCGGCCCCCTGCAGGCGTTCCAACGCGGTGGGCAGCTCGGCCAGCGAGAACACCGCCACATCGGGCTCGGCGAGCTGCTCGGGCGTGGGCTCCGGCGGCGCCTCGCCGCGCACGACCCAAACCGTGCGCAGCCCGACCTGGTGCGCGCCGCGCACGTCGGTGTCGAGCCGGTTGCCGACGTGCACCGCGTTCTTCGGCTCGACGCCGGCTTCCCGCAGGGCGTGCTGGAAGATCCGCGGGTCCGGCTTCTCCGCGCCGACGACCTCCGAAACCGCCCAGATGTCGATGAAGTCGGCAACGCCGTCCCGGCGGAGCGCGTCCACGACGACCGCTCGCTGGTTCGCCACGACCGCGAGTTTGTAACGACCGGCGAGCTCGCGCAGCGTCGGGAGCACGTCGGCGTGCAGTGCCGACGGCAGGTACTCCCAGTAGCGCTCGGCGCGGTCGGACAGCCGCTGCCGGTCCTGCGCGGTCAGGAACCGCTCGGCGACCGCGGTGCGCAGGGACCCGCCCTGGGCTTGGCGGCGTTCGTCGTAGACCTGCTGGAACTCGGCTTCGTCGACGCTCCGGCCGTCTTCGGCCGCCAGTTCTCGCGCGGCGCGCAGCAGCGCGTCGCGGTAGGCCTTGTCGTCGTAGATGGGGCCGCCGACGTCGAGCAGCACGAGCTCGATGCGGTCGTTCTCCGAACCGGGGTGGGGTTGAGGCGGCACGTGGCGTCCTTCCGGTCGTGGTCCGCAACCGGGACCTTGGTGTCACATCCCATCGCAAACATAACACCTATCTTGAAATTTTTAACACCAAATGTTGTGATGTTCTCGGGTCGAGCCGACCGGGTCGACCACGCAGGGGGGATCAGGAGGACACGCCCGTGATCACCATCGGCATCGACGCCGGCACCTCGGTGGTGAAGAGCGTCGCCTACGCCTCGGACGGCACCGAGCTCGCGGTCGTCCGCCGCCCGACCCGCGTCGAACGCCCCCGGCCCGGCTGGGCCGAGCAGGACATGCCCGAGGTCTGGTCGGCCGTCGCGGACACCGTCGCCGAACTCGTCCGCGAACTCGGCGCCGAGGTCGCCGCGCTGGCGATCACCGCGCAGGGCGACGGCTGCTGGCTCGTCGACGAGGCCGGCCGACCGACCGGTCCCGCGCTGCTCTGGAACGACGTGCGCGCCTCGGCGATCGCCGCGAACTGGGCCGACTCCGGACTGCTCGCCGAGCTGTTCAAGATCAACGGCTCGGTCGGCTTCGCCGGGCTGCCGCACGCTCAGCTCAGCTGGCTCGCCGAGCACCAGCCGGACCGGATCGCTACCGCCGCGAAGGTGCTCACCTGCGGCGGCTGGCTGTTCAACTGCCTCACCGGCCGCCTCGCCTGGGACGTCTCCGAGGCCTCCAACCCGTTCCTCGACGCCCGGACCGGCCGCTACTCCGACGCGGTGCTCAGCGAACTCGGCCTGGACTGGGCGCAGCGGCTGCTGCCCGACGCCGTGGACGGCGCGCAGCGGATCGCTCCGCTGCAGCGGTCCGCGGCCGAGCGGCTGGGCGTTCCGGAAGGCACGCCGGTCGTGCTGGGCGCCTACGACGTGATCTCCACCGCGATCGGCGCGGGCGTGACCGAGCCCGGGCAGGCCTGCACCATCCTCGGCACCACGATCTGCACCGAGGTGATCAGCGACGAGCCCCGGTTGGAGCGCGCTCCCGTCGGCATGTCGCTGCGCACCCCGATGCCCGGCCGCTGGATGCTCGCCAGCGCCACGCTCGCCGGGACCGAGGTCGTCGAATGGGCCTGCCGGATGCTCGGCCTGCCCAACCCGGAGAACCTCACCGAGCTCGCCGAACAGGCCGAGCCGGGCAGCAAGGACCTGCTGATGCTGCCCTACCTCTCGCTCGGCGGAGAGCGCGCGCCCTTCTACGACCCGGCCGCGCGCGGGAGCCTGCAGGGCCTGAGCCTGGAGCACGGCCCCGCCGAGATCGCGCGGGCCTGCCTGGAGGGGCTGGCCATGGTGATCCGGGACTGCCTGGTCGCCAGCACCGCGCAGCCCACCGAGCTGCGGCTCACCGGCGGCGGATCGGCGAACCCGTTGTGGCGCCAGGTGATCGCGGACGTCACCGGCCTGCCGGTCGTTCGCACCACCGACGAGCAGGCCGGGGCGCGGGGCGCGGCGGTGACCGCGCACGCATTGCTGGCGGGACGCGACATCACCGACGTCGCCCGCGAGCTGGTCGGCACGTCGGAACCGCTGCGGCCGACCGAGAGCAACCGCGCGCTGTACGACGACGCATACGCCCGGTTCGTCGAGGTGCGCGAAGCCGCCCAGGCCGCCGGTTGGTTCCGGCGCGCGGACTGACGTTCGGCTGCTCATCACACACCTCCGACCAGCACGCCGCGAGGCCTGGACCACGCGAGTTGGAGCAGGGCCGTGGCTCGCCGGGTGCCCCGGCGATCCCTGCGCCGGGCGAGCCGCTCGGCGACCAACGCCCGGAAGCGCTCGGCGGCTTCGCCGAGCTGGGCGAGCGCCTGCTCCAGGCAGTCCAGCGCCGACCGCTGCTCGCCGGTGCACAGCAGTTCGCAGATGGCGACGTCCAGCGCCTGGGTGCGCAGCCCGTCGAGCTCGACGACGTCGCACTCCCTGACCCAGGCCTGGTGGATGACGAGATCCGGCTGGGACCGGAGCTCGCGGTCGTAGGGAATGGTCACGTGCACCACGCCGTCGGCGGCGAAATCGCACCCGTGCATCGCCACCGCGGTAGCGCCGGACAGCACGGCGTGCGGTCCGGCGCGCAGCAACGCGGCCGCCGCTCGGGTCAGCGGATCGTGGACGCGGGTGACCGGGACGATGACCCCGTACCAAGGCTCCACCCAGTCGCCTTCGGCGAGTCCGGTCGCAACCTCCGCGCGACCGAGCGCCCGCTCCGCGTCGCGGCGGGTCATGGCACCGTGCAGCGAGGACTGCGGCCAGCCGCCCGGCACGTCGGGTTCGACGGCCACCGGCGGCCGCATTTCGGGGGAGATGATGTTCGCGGTCATGCCATTAAAGAGGCGGGAACCCCGCGAACAGATACAGCGGCGAGCGGATACACCTCGTTCGGGTGGACTCAGCGAACCACGTGCAGGAGGGTGCTGATCCGGCGCTGCGGCCGTCCGGCGGACAGTGCCCGCCGGACGGCCTCGACCTCAGCGCTCCAGGCTGATCAGGGCGGTGTTCACCATCGCTCGGATGCCCACGAACAGTGCCCGCTCGTCCAGCGCGAACGTCGGCTGGTGCAGGTCCTTGACCCGACCCACCCCGGAGTGGACGCCCAGCCTCGCGAACGAGCCCGGCACGTGCTCCAGGTACCAGCCGAAGTCCTCGCCACCGGACGACTGCGGGGTGCTGGCCAGGGCGTCTTCGCCGACGCCGGCGGCGATCCCGGCCCGCAGCAGCTCGGTGCTCTCCGCGTCGTTCACCACCGGTGGCACGCCGCGGCGGTGCTGCAGGTCGAACCCGACGCCCAGCGGCGCCAGCAGGTTGTGCACGAGCTCGTGCACCAACGGTTCCAGCTTGGCCCAGGTGTCGCGGTCACCTGTGCGCAACGTCCCGGTCAGCACGCCGTCCTGCGGAATGGCGTTCGGCGCCTCGCCCGCGTGCACCGCGCCCCAGGTCAGGACGGTTCCGGTGCGCGGGTCGACGCGGCGCGACAGCAACGTCGGCAGGCCCGTGATGACGGTGCCCAGCGCGTGCACCAGGTCCGCGGTCAGGTGCGGGCGCGAGGTGTGCCCGCCCGGCGAGGTCAGCCGGAGCTCCAGCAGGTCGGCCGCCGACGTGATCGCCCCGACCCGGGTTCCGACCTGTCCCACCAGCAGCCGCGGGTCGCAGTGCAGCCCGAAGATCCGGTCCACGTCGTCGAGGGCACCGGCGGCCAGCACGTCCAGGGCTCCACCGGGCATCACCTCTTCGGCCGGCTGGAAGACCATCCGCACCCGGCCGGGCAGGCTCGGCGCGGCGGCCAGCGCCAGCGCGGCGCCCAGCGCGACCGTGGTGTGCGCGTCGTGCCCGCAGGCGTGCGCGACACCGTCCACTGTGGAGGCGTAGGGCAGTCCGGTGGTTTCGCTCAGCGGCAGCGCGTCGATGTCCGCCCGCAGCGCCACGGTGCGCTGGCCGGGCCGCGCCTCCCCGATGTCGCAGACCAGGCCGGTGCCCACCGGCAGCATCCGCGGGCGCAAGCCCGCTCGGGTGAGCTGCTCGGCGAGGAACGCGGTGGTCTCGTGCTCCGCGCGGGAGAGCTCCGGGTAGGCGTGGATGTGCCGCCGCCAGGCCACCACTCGATGCGCGTTGGTGTCCAGCCAGGCATCCAGCCAGGATGGTCCACGACCAGCGCCGAGGTCGACCACGGCGGATTCCGCACCGGACCCCACGCTGGACATGGTGCTGCCGATGGGCGCACTCGGCCCGTCCGCACCTGCCGCCACGAGAGTTCCCTGGGCCACGGCGGAACGCTCCGCCGCTTCCCAATCCACGTCTTCCACCGCCGAACTGCCGTTCGGGGACTGACCCGGGTCCGGGCCACGAGAATCCACCACGGTCACGCCACGCCTCCCGACGTGCAGATCTGTTCCGACGAGCTCCGAGCCGACCGGTCGCGCGCGGCCGCCAGCAGGCGATCGCGTTGCGCGCCGTCCAAAGCAGCGGCCACTCCTGTCCAGGCCATCGCCAACGCTGCGTCGAGCACCGCGCGATCCGCGGCCGGCGTTGCGCAGGCCGCGGCGAATTCCGCCTGGTGGTTGACCGCGTCGCCGCAGTCCACCGCGATCATCGGATGGATCGCGGGCAAGGCCTGGGTCACGTTGCCCATGTCGGTGCTGCCGATTACCGGGCCCTGCTCATCGCCCCGGTCGAGCGGTTCGCGCCCGAGCTCGGTGATCGCGCGGCCGTACACCTCCGACAGCCAGCCATCGGGGTTCAGCTCCGCGTACACCGGAGAGATCTGCACGACTTCGTGCTCACATCCGGTCGCCGTCGCGCCCGCCTCGAAACAGGCCCGAATACGGTTCTCCAGGCGCTGCAGGGAGCGCGCTTCGGCTGCACGCAGGTTATAGACCGCCGCGGTGTGCGCTGGAACGATGTTCGGCGCCGCGCCACCTGCGGTAACGATACCGTGCACCATTTGCCGGGGCTCGAGGTGCTGGCGGAGCAGGCCGATGGCGACCTGCGCGACCGTCAGCGCGTCGGCGGCGTTGCGGCCGAGTTGCGGGGCCGCGGCGGCGTGCGCCGCGCGGCCGGTGTAGCGGACCTCGAGATCGGCGATGGCCAGCGAGGTCGGCCGGCAGACCTCTTCCGGTCCGGGGTGCACCATCATCGCCATCGCGACGTCGTCGAAGACGCCGCGCTCCAGCATCAGCACCTTGCCGCCGCCGGTCTCCTCGGCCGGGGTGCCGATCAGCCGCACCGTGATGCCGAGGTCGTCGGCGATCCCCGCCAGTGCGAGCGCGGCACCGACGCCGGCCGCGGCGATGACGTTGTGCCCGCAGGCGTGGCCGACCTCCGGCAGCGCGTCGTACTCCGCGCAGATGCCGACCACCAGTTCACCGCTGCCCGATTCGGCCACGAGCGCGGTGTCCAGGTCGGCGACCGGGGTTCGGACGGCGAAGCCGTGCCGGGCGAGCAGGTCCGCGACCTTGGCGGCGCTGCGGTGTTCGGCGAACGCGAGCTCCGGCTCGGCGTGGATGCTCCGGGAGAGCTCGACCAGCTCCGCTTCGTGGTGTTGCACCCGGTCGCGGCAGTGGGCACGCGCCGCGGCAGAACGATCGGCGGCGGGGTGTGGAGCGGTACTCATTTGCGCCCCATCCTGCATCATCCGGATCGTCGGCGCGGGCCTGGCGCGAGGCCGGGAGCCCACCGGTCGTCACACTGCGACGAACGGGTGGTTCGGATTCGGCAGAACCGAAGAAATTGGAGATCGACCGCAGCCGACTAACCTATTTCTCACACTTTCGATTGATAAACCGGGCGACGAACCCGACATCACGGCACCGCAGCGTGATCGCATCCGGAAGACGAGGAGCGCGTGCCGTGCAGGCCGTACCAGGAAAGGGTGTGGGCCGGCACCGGTCGGGGGGCTTCCCGGTGCCGGCCCACGTCAGTGGGGGGCTACTACCCCGTCGCAGGCGCGCTGGACCCATCGCTACCCAGGCGGGGGATGCGGTCCGCGCACTCAGTCAGTTGTGAAAATCCCACAGGTTCGGCGTCAGGTCTAGTCCATGGCGAGAATTGCCACCGAAATAATCTCGTAAAAACCGACCACCCTGCCGGTTTTATCGCCGACTACTTCTTCTTCCACGTGACGAACAAGACCGGCTTCTTGCGCGCCTTGCGGGATAACAGCACCAGTGCGATCAACACCACTCCGGTGGCGCCGATGGCGAGGCGCTGCTTGTCGTAGGCCGGTGGCGGCGCGGGCGGCGCCGGCGGCTGGCCCGGATCCTGGGCGAGCACGACGACCGGGGTGCCGGACGGTGGGGTCTCGCCCGTCGCCAGCGCGGGCGGCGCCAATAAGAGGAACAACGCGATCGCAAGGCCAGCTAACACGCGGCCGGTCCGCCACATGATGGCTCCACACCCTCCTACGCCGCGTTCGTCAATCACACGTCAGCGGTAACTCTTGCGTGGTCACTCGTGCAGGTCCATTTGATCATATTAGACGCCGAGAGTGACCAGCCATGCGCGACTTGTGCCGGATCGGCTTAGTGCCGAACGGATCAGCGAACCCGGCGCTCCCGCTCGATGCGATCGCCGAGCTCGTCCACCACCAGGGAATCCCGGTCGACGCTGTCCGCACGGTACGCCGCCCGGCCCACGAGCTGTGCCAGCACCGGCGCAGTGAGCATCTGGAACAGGCCGACCAGGATCAGCCCCGAGGCGTAGACGAAGTCGAGCTGCACCGCGGTGCCGATCAGGATCAGGATCAGCCCGAGGGTCTGCGGCTTGGTCGCCGCCTGCAGCCGCGCCGTCACGTCCGGGAAGCTCAGCAATCCGATCGCCCCGAGCAGGCAGGACAACGCGCCGCCGATCAGGCACACCGCGGAGAACACGTCCAACCAGCTCATCGGTACGGCTCCTTCTTCTCGATCAACCGCGCCGCGCTGATCGAACCGATGAACGCGAGCAGCGCGAACGCGGCCAGCAACGCGATGTTCGAGCCGTCGCCCAGCCAGCCCATGCCGACGCAGGTCGCGGCGACGATCAGGGTGACGAACACGTCGACCGCCACGATCCGGTCCAGGGTGGTGCGGCCGCGCAGCAGCCGGACGACCACCAGCAGGCCGGCCACGCACAGCAGGCCGAAGGTGACCGCGAAGACCCAGGCCATGTTCACCCCTCCTGTCCGCTCACCAGCGCCACCTCGTTCGCCGAGCCGACCGCCTGCACCACCCGCCGCTCCAGGGTCAGCACCTCGCGCCGCACCGACTCGACGTCTTCGGCCCGCATGCCGAGCGCGTAGACGTAGCAGATCCGGTTGACCCGGTCGATCTGCAGGACGAACTTGCCGGGCGCCAGCGACACCGCATTGGCGACCATCGCGGTGATGTGGTCGGAGTCGGTCTGCAGCGTGACCGCGACGATGCCCGACTTCGCGTTCGGCCCGTACCGCAACGCCTGCCAGGACACCCGCGCCGTGGAGCTCACCAGGTCCCACGCGAGGTAGGCGGCGAGCAGCAGCAGCCGCAGCGGGCGCACCACGATGTTGGTGTTGATCGGTGGCAGCGGGAACATGGTGGACACCAGCAGCGCCACCACCAAGCCGAAGAACAGCGTGCCCAGGTCGAAGGTGCCCCACAGCATCACCCAGACCAGGGTCAGCCAGGCCACCAGCGGCAGCCGCTGCAGCAGCCGTCGCCTGCGGCCGATCGCCTGCTCACTCACCGGCAGCACCTCCCAGCACCGCGGTCCGATAGGTCTCGCCGTGCATCAGGTCCGTCGCCGCCCGGCCGCTGACGTCCGCCAGCGGCCCCGCGACCAGGGCGATCACCACGCTCGCCGCCACCAGCACGCCGGTCGCGACGACCATCGGGCGGTTCGACGTGGCCGTGCCGACGACCAGCTCGTCGGTGGGATCCGGGTCCGGCTCCGGCGCCTTGACCTGACCCCAGAACGCCCGGGTCCACACCCGCGCCATCGCGTACAGGGTGAGCAGGCTGGTCAGCACCGCGCCGCCGGTGACCACGTAGGCCATCCAGGTGCCCGCGCCGACACCGGCCTGCAGCAGCGCCAGCTTGGCGACGAAGCCGGAGAACGGCGGCACCCCGGCCAGGCTCAGCGCGGGCAGCGCGAACAGCACCGCGATCAGCGGTGCGGCCTTGGCCAGCCCGCCCATCCTGGTCAGCGCCACCGTGCCGGTGTGCCGCGTGATCAAACCGCTGACCAGGAACAACGTGGCCTGCACGGTGATGTGGTGCACCACGTAGAGGATCACCCCGGTCAGCCCGATGACGTCGTAGACGCCGAGGCCGAACAGCATGTACCCGATGTGGCTGACCAGCAGGAAGGACATCAGCCGGTTGAGGTCGTTCTGGGCCAGCGCGCCCAGCGCGCCGACGATCATGGTGATCAGCGCGATGCCCAGCATCAGGTTCCAGCTCTCGGAATGGCTGAAGACCAGCGTCTGGGTGCGGATCAGCGCGTAGATGCCGACCTTGGTCAGCAGGCCGGCGAACACCGCGGTGACCGGCGCGGGCGCCGTCGGGTAGCTGTCCGGCAGCCAGAAGTGCAGCGGCACCATCGCCGCCTTCACGCCGAAGACGATCACCACCAGCAGCGCGAGCGCGATCTGCAGCCCGTCCGGCAGTTGGTGCACCTTCTCGCCGAGGTCGGCCAGGTTGACCGTGCCGGTGGAGGCGTACACCAGCGCGATCATCGTGATGAACAGCAGCGACGACGCCAGGCTGACGATCGTGTAGGTCATGCCCGCGCGGATGCGGGTGGCCGTCGTGCGCCGGGTGATCAGCACGTACGACGAGCTCAGCATGATCTCGAAGGCGACGAACAGGTTGAACAGGTCGCCGGTGAGGTACGCCAGCGACACGCCCGCGCACAGCATCAGGTACATCGGGTGGAACGTGGTGCTGGAGCGCTGCCTGCCGTAGTCGGTGATGCGCTGACCGATCGAGTAGATCAGCACCGCGAACGTGACCACCGACGAGACCACCAGCAGCAGCGCCGAGAGCCGGTCCGCGACCAGGGTGATGCCGAACGGCGCCGACCAGGCGCCCATCTGCAGCACCACCGGGCCGTAGCGGTCCGCGACGTACAGCAGCACCGCGGCATCGGCGATGATCCCGCCGAGGACGATGAGCCCGAGCGCGCGCTGGATGTCGGCGAACCGGCCCAGCGCCAACGACAGTCCGGCAGCGGCCAGCGGAAGCAGAACGGGCAGGGCCACCAGGACCGTCACTGAGCGGCCTCCTTCGCCAGTTCCTCGGTGCTGTCGTCTTCGGATTCCGCCAGGCGGCGTTCCATCCGCTGGATGCGCCGGTCCTCCACGTCGTCGCGGACCTCATCGTGGCCGAGCAGCGTCCAGGACCGGTACGCCAGCGCCAGCAGGAAGGTGGTCAGCGCGAAGGTGATCACGATCGCGGTGAGCGCCATCGCCTGCGGCAGCGGATCCGCCATCTCGTCCAGCGGCGTGGTGCCGATCATCGCGGCGCCGGCGGGCGGGCCGCCGGCGGTCTGCAGCAGCAGGTTCGAGCCGTGGCCGAGGATCACGATGCCCAGCAGGATCCGCATCAGCGAGCGCTGCATCAGCAGGTAGAAGCCGACCGAGTACAGCACTGCGAGCACGAGCGCCATGGTCAGGTTGATCGTCATCGCTGCCCCCTGGCCGCCGCCTCGACGTCGGCTTCGATGCCGGCGCCCAGGGTGCGCAGCAGGTCCAGCACGACGCCGACGATCAGGACGTACACCCCGGTGTCCAGCAGCACGCTGGTGACGAACTTGATCTCGCCGAGCAGCGGCACCGCGAACTTGTAGATCGCGGTCTCCAGGATCTGCCCGCCGAACAGCAGCGGCAGGAACGCGGAGGTGGTCGCGATGGTCAGGCCGATGCCGATGAGCACCGGCGGGCGCATCGAGACGATGGCGCTGTCGTCCATCCGGCCACCGGCCAGGTAGCGCAACACGAACGCCTGCCCGGCGACCAGGCCTCCGCTGAACCCGCCGCCCGCCCGGTCGTGCCCGGCGAACAGCAGGTAGATCGACAGCACCAGCACCGTCGGGAAGATGATCCGGGACGCCAGCTCCAGCAGCACGGTCCGCTGCATCCCCTCGCGGGGGAAACCGGAGAGCAGCCAGCGCTCGCTCGGGGCGTCCCAGGTCGTCCAGGCCGGTTTCGGCTTCGTCGGCGAGGTCATTCGCGCACCTCCTCCTGCTGCTTGGCCAGGGTCGGGGTCTTGATCCGCGGCATGGTCGCCGCGCGGGTGCTGCGTTTCCGGCGTTCGTGCCGGGAGGCCAGGATCAGGCTGGCGACGCCGGTCGCGGCGACCGCGAGCACCGCGATCTCGCCGACGGTGTCGAAAGCGCGGAAGTCGACGATGATCGCGTTGACCACGTTGGTCGCGCCGGCGCCCTTCTCGGAGTTCGCGATGAACTCGGCGCTGGCCTCCGGGGGCGCCTGGCGGGCCGCGCTGAAGATGACCGCGGCCAGCGAGATGAACACGCCGGCCGCACCCGCGATGATCGCCTTGGGCACCCGCAGCGCCTTCGTGGTCGGGGTTTCGGTCTGCGTGAATCGCACCGGCAACCGGCGCAGCACGAACACGAACGCCACCAGCGTCAGCGTTTCGACGAGGAACTGCGCCAGCGCCAGGTCCGGGCCACCGTCCACGATGAACAGCCCGCCGATGCAGTAGCCGACGACGCCGACCAGCAGCACCGCGGTCAACCGCCGCCGCGAGCGCAGCACGGCGACCGCCGCGACGATCACCACGATCGCCAGCGGCAGCTGCAGGAGGTTGTCGTAGGCGCGCAGGTCTTCCGGCACGCTGGCCCGCACCACCAGCGCCGAGCCGGGGATCGCCAGCACGGTCAGCAGGATGATGCCGAGGTAGGTCGGCAGCGAACCGACCTGCAGGCGCCCGGTGACGCCGACCGCGACCCGCTCCAGCAGCGCCATGATCCGCTCGTACCCGCGCTGGGCGTCCAGCGGCCGCGGCAGCCGGCTGCGCAGCGCGGTGAGGCGGGTGCGCCCGAGGTGCAGCGCGACACCGCCGGTCACGGCGACCGCCGACAGCAGCAGCGGCAGCGTCCAGCCGTGCCAGATCCCCAGGTGGTACGGGTCGGCGTCCACTGGGAAGGCGCTGGCGTAAGCGCTGGTCAGGCTGTCGACGACCGAGTAGCTGAGGCCCAGGAAGACGCCCGCGGCGGCGGGCAGTGCGGCGGGCAGCAGTGCCTCGGGGCCGGCCGGTTTCGCCTCGGTCGACGCGATGTCGCGCTTGTCCGCGAAGGCGCCCCACAGCAGCCGCAGGCTGTAGGCGACGGTCAGCATCGAGCCGACCACCAGCACCGCGTCCACCAGCGGTTCCGGGCCGGTGCCGTCGAGGTAGGCACTGAACGCCGCCTCCTTGCCGACGAAGCCGAGCATCGGCGGCAGTCCTGCCATCGACGCCGCGCCGAGGGTCGCGATCACCGCCAGCCACGGCATCCGGCGGCCCAGCCCGGACAGCTCCCGGATGTCGCGGGTGCCGGTCTGGTGGTCGATGATGCCGACGACCAGGAACAACGTCGCTTTGAACAGGCCGTGGGCGAGCAGCATCGAGGTCCCGGCGACCGCCGCGGTGTAGGTGCCGGTGCCGAGCAGCACCATCAGGAAGCCGAGCTGGCTGACCGTGCCGTAGGCGAGCAGCTTCTTCAGGTCGTACTCGTGCAGCGCCCGCCAGCCGCCCATCAGCATGGTGGCCAGGCCGAACACCACGGTCGGCAGCCACCACTGCGGCACGCCCGCGAACACCGGCCCCAGCCGGGCCACCAGGAACACACCGGCCTTGACCATCGACGCGGCGTGCAGGTACGCACTGATCGGCGTCGGCGCCACCATCGCGGCGGGCAGCCAGTTGTGGAACGGCACCTGCGCGGACTTGGTGAACGCACCGACCAGGATCAGCACCGCGGCCACCGCGACCGGCGTGCCGCCGGGCGGGTTCGCGATCAGCTCGGAGATCCGGTAGGTGCCCGCGGACTCGCCGAGCACGACGAAGCCCAGCAGCATCACCAGCCCGCCCAGGCTGGTGATCATCAGGGCCTGCAGCGCGGACCGCCGCGACTCGCGGCTGATCCCGGCCTGTCCGACCAGCAGGAACGAGCAGATCGTGGTCAGTTCCCAGAAGACGTAGACGGTGATCAGGTCGTCGGCGAAGACCAGCCCCAGCATCGCGCCGGCGAACGCCAGCAGCAGCGGCGCGGACCGCCGCGCGTCGCCCCCGCCGCGGCTGAAGTACGAGTCGGAGTAGATCAGCACCAGCGAGCCGATGCCGGCGACCAGCACCGTCATCAGCATCCCGAGCGCGTCGAGCCGGAAGCTGAGCTCCAGCCCGATCAGCGGTGCCCACGCGACCGTCTCGGTGATCACCTGTCCGGTCAGCACCGGTTGCGCCTGCGCCAGCACCCAGACCAGCGCTGCGGCCGGTGGGACGGCCGCGGTCAGGAACGCGGCTCGGGTGCTGCGCCGGGCGAGGAACGGGAGCGCCAGAGCAACCAGCAGGTGCACGATGACGAACGCGAGCAAGGGCACCTCCTCGACGACGACTGGTCGTGGTCACCCGGACCCGCCGACTCCCGATCACCGGGATTGTTCGTCACCGTTAACGCAGCCGCACCGCGACGATCGACGTCGCGGCAGTGCAACCGCTGCGCGTATCGGCTTGAGGAAGGCTCGGGCCACCGATGTACAGCGAGGTCCGATCGGAGCCCAACTTATCCGAAACGCACGAGTTCGAGCCAGTCAGCGCCAGACGGCATATTGGCCGATGGGAGGTCGTTTTTCGTTGCGACGAAATGGCCTTTGGCGGCATCGGGGGTGCTGCCGGGACGACCGTCGGCGTGGGATTGTTCACTTTTCGTAACGCCGATGCACGGATATCCCTGGTGATCGTCCCGGTGGGATCGGCATTCATCGCAGCTGGGCAACGATACTGGCCGGTTCTGCCAATGCCGGGTAGTCGACCATGGAAAATATGGTCGTGCCCACGGATAGCTACGACCCCGATACCCAGGCCGGCGCCGGGCGGTTGATCGGGAACCGGTACCGCTTGGACGGAAAGCTCGGCGGCGGTGCGATGGGCACCGTTTGGTCCGGCACGGACGAGCTGCTGCGGCGGCAGGTGGCGGTCAAGGAGGTCAAGCTCCCGCCGGGGATGCCGGACGCGGAGGCCGCCGAGTTGCGCGAGCGCGCGCTCCGGGAGGCTCGCGCCATCGCCGTCCTGTCGCATCCCAACGTCGTGACGCTCTACGACGTGGCGCGCGAGAACGGCGAACCGTTCGTGGTCATGGAGCTCGTACCGTCGCAGAGCCTCGCCGCGGTCCTCAGCAAGCACGGTGCGCTCGACGACCACCAGCTCGCGGTGATCGCCGACGGCGTCGCCTCCGGATTGGACGCCGCGCACCGGGCGGGCATCGTGCACCGCGACGTCAAGCCCGGCAACGTGCTGATCGGCGACGACGGCCGGATCAAGGTCAGCGACTTCGGGATCTCCCGCAACATCGCCGAGCACACCCTCACCAGCACCGGCATCCTGCTCGGCACCCCGGCGTTCATCGCCCCGGAGGTCGCCGCGGGCCAGGGCGTGACCGCCGCCGCCGACCTGTGGGGGCTCGGCGCGACGATGTTCGCCGCGGCCGAGGGGCGCACGCCCTACGACGTCAGCAACGACCCGCTGGCCACCGTGACCGAGGTGGTGCGCGGCCCCGTGCCGGTGGCCACCCGGCCCGGCCCGATCGGCGACATCGTCCGCGGCCTGATGGTCAAGGACCCGTCGCAGCGGATGCCGCTGACCGAGGCGCGCCGCCGGATCCAGCACCTGCTGCCCGAGCCCGGCGTCCGCCCCTTCTCGATGCTGCTCGACCCGGACGCGGCGACGGTGAAGGTGCGGCATCAGGTGTCGTCGCCCCCACCGGCACCGAAGCCTGCGCCTGCGCCGGCGCAGGGTTCGGCTCCCCTGGCCAGCAATCCCGGTATGCCGCCGTTCGCGTTGAAGGAACCGCCACCGCAGCCGCGCCGCAGCTCGCCGCTCGCGGCAATCGCGCTCGGCGTCGCCGCGGTCGTGCTCTTCGCCGCCGCACTGGCCGGCGGCTTCGCCGCGTCCCGGCTGATCGCGGACAAGCCGGTGCTGCCAGGCGCCGCCGCGAACGCCGTCGAGCCCACACCGGCAGACGTGCAGCTGAACCTGTCCGAGCACAGCAACGTCGCGAAGCACACCGCCGCGCCGACCGGTGGCGAGTTCAGCATCATGGCTCCGAGTGATCCCGGTTGGCGGCTGTTCCTCAGCGAGCGCAACGACTTCGCCAACAGCGCGGTCGTGTCCTTCGTGTCCCCGGACGGCACCACCGAGATCGCCGTCCAGCGCTACGGCAACTTCTTCGACGTCGGCTACGAGATGTCGGACTACGAGCAGGAGATGCGGAAGTCCGGCGCGGACCAGGATCTCCAGGTGACCGTCAACTCCAGTTCCCCCGACGGAAGCGACCGGGAGCGGCTGATGTACACGACGGTCGAGAAGTCCAAGTTCAGCCAGCTGAACCCGAAGCGACAGCTCAGCACCTCGGCGGAGCTGAGCCGCCACGGCAACGACCTGTGGATCGTGCGGGTGACGGTGCCGGGCGGCCACCCGGAGATCGGCGCGCAAATCCTCGACCAGGTGCAGGGGAGCCTGCAGACCAGCTGAGCGCTGCAGGGCACGGAGTGCCGTTGAACGAGCTTCGTCCTGGCCTGGTACGGACTAAGCTGCGCGGGCGTGACGTCTACGACTGCTTCCGATCCTTCCGCCGCCGCGCAGGCGGCCGCCGCCAAGCTCGCCGAGATCACCGGCACCGACCGCCACGACCTGGTCGTCGTGCTCGGTTCCGGCTGGCAACCCGCCGCCGAGGAGATCGGCCGGCCGACCGCCGAGCTGAGCATGTCCGACCTGCCGGGCTTCGCCGCGCCGGGCGCGATCGGGCACAGCGGCAAGATCTGGTCGTTGCAGGTGGGCGACAAGCGCGCGATGGTCATGCTCGGGCGGACGCACCTGTACGAGGGCAAGGGCATCGATCCGGTGGCGCACGGCGTGCGGACCGCGATCGCCGCCGGCTGCCGGACGGTCGTGCTCACTAACGCCGCCGGCGGTTTGCGCGAGGGCATGCAGGTCGGTCAGCCGGTGCTGATCAGCGACCACGTCAACATGACCGCGCGGTCGCCGCTGGTCGGCGCGAACTTCGTGGACCTCACCGACCTGTACTCGCCGCGGCTGCGGGAACTGGCCCGCGGCATCGATTCCTCGCTGGAGGAAGGCGTGTACGCCGGCCTGCCGGGCCCGCACTTCGAGACGCCGGCGGAGATCCGGATGCTGCGCGGGCTCGGCGTCGACCTGGTCGGGATGTCGACCGTGCTGGAGGCCATCGCGGCCCGCGCCGATGGCGCCGAGGTGTTCGGGCTGTCGCTGGTGACGAACCTGGCCGCCGGGTTGAGCGGGCAACCGCTGAACCACCAGGAGGTCCTGGAAGCCGGTCGCGCCTCGGCCAGCCGGATGGGCAAGCTGCTGCGGTCCCTCGTCGAGGCGGCGTGAGCGGCGCTCTTGCCTCGCGCGTGGCCGGGTGCTGAAGTCGGCGTGATGATGGTGGTCGTGAGTGGTTTTGGTTGCTGCAGCGACCAAAATCGCGCACGACGCGACGGAGCTCAGGAGGCGAAGTGACGCTCGACGCGCAGCTGCGCGAGGCCGCCCGGCAGTGGATCGCCGGCGACGTGGACCCTCGGACCCAAGCCGAGCTGCAGCTGCTGCTCGATGCCGACGACCCGGAGCTCGCGGACCGGATGTCCGGCATGCCGCAGTTCGGTACCGCCGGCCTGCGCGCGGCGGTGCGCGCGGGCTCGAACGGGATGAACCGCGCCGTGGTCGTGCGCACCACCGCCGGTGTGGCGGCCTGGTTGACCGAGCGTGGTCACGGCGGCGGTGTCGTCGTGGTCGGCCGCGATGCGCGGCACGGCTCGGAGGACTTCGCCACCGACGCCGCCGGGGTGCTGGCGGCCGCCGGTTTCGACGTGCGGATGCTGCCCGAGCCGCTGCCGACGCCGGTGCTGGCACACGCCGCACGCGCGCTGGACGCCGTCGCGGGCATCCAGATCACCGCTTCGCACAATCCGCCGCAGGACAACGGGTACAAGCTGTACCTGCGGGGCGGCATCCACCTGGTGAGCCCCGTCGACACCGAGATCGAGGCGGCGATCGCCGCGGCTCCGGCGGCGAACGCGGTGCCGCGTAAGGAAAGCTGGTCGATCCTCGACTCCGCCCTGGACGCCTACCTGGCGCGGGTGGCGACGCTGCCGCGCGGCGGCGCGCGAACGCTGCGGATCGCGGCGACCGCGTTGCACGGCGTCGGCGCGCAGACGCTCCGGCAGGCGCTGCATCGCGCCGGTTTCGACGACGTGCATCTCGTTGCTTCCCAAGAGAAGCCGGACCCGGACTTCCCCACCGTCGGCTTCCCGAACCCGGAGGAACCGGGGGCGACCGACGAGCTGCTGGCGCTGGCCGCCGAGGTCGGCGCGGACCTCGCGATCGCGCTCGACCCGGACGCCGACCGGTGCGCGCTCGGCGTCCGGGAGGACGGCGCCTGGCGGATGCTGCGCGGCGACGAGACCGGCGTCCTGCTCGCCCAGCACATCCTGTCCACTGTGGATAAATCGGCCGATCCGCTGGTGGCGACGACGATCGTGTCCGCGACCATGCTGCGCTCGATCGCCGCCGAGTTCGGCGTCCGCTACGACGAGACGCTGACCGGCTTCAAGTGGCTCGTGCGCGCCGGCGACGGCGCCGGAACCGGCCTGGTCTACGCCTACGAGGAGGCGCTCGGGCACTGCGTCGACCCGGATGCCGTGCGCGACAAGGACGGCATCTCCACCGCCGTCCTGGGCAGCGACCTGGCCGCCACCCTGAAGGCGTCCGGGAGCGGCCTGCCGGAGCTGCTCGACGCGCTGTCCGCGAAGCACGGCGTGCACCAGACCGGCCAGGTTTCCGTGCGAGTCGCGGACCTCAGCGTGATCCCGCGCATCATGGCGCGGCTCCGCGAGCGGCCGCCGACCAGCCTCGCGGCGACCACTGTGGACGTCGAGGACCTGTTGCCGGACACCGATGCGCTGGTGATCACCGGTGCGGGCGGGCTCCGGGTCGTCATCCGCCCGTCCGGCACCGAACCCAAGCTCAAGTGCTACCTGCAGGTCGTCGAGCACGCCGGCGAACTCCCGCTGGCGGCGGCGAAGCAGCGGGCCGCGGACCGGCTCGACGCGCTGAAGCAGGCGGTTTCCGACCTGGTGCGGGAGGACTGACGATGCCGAGGCTGCTGATCGTGCACCACACGCCGTCGCCGGGCATGCAGGCGATGTTCGAGAAGGTCGTCGCGGGCGCCACGACCGACGAGATCGAAGGCGTCGAAGTGGTGCGGCGACCGGCGTTGAGCGCCACGGCCAGCGACGTCCTGGAAGCCGACGGTTACCTGCTCGGCACGCCGGCGAACCTCGGCTACATCAGCGGCGCGCTCAAGCACTTCTTCGACACGATCTACTACCCGTGCCTGGATTCGACGATCGGCCGGCCGTACGGCTGCTACGTGCACGGCAACGAGGGCGTGGAGGGCGCGCTGCGCGCGATCCGGTCGATCACGACCGGCCTGTCGTGGCAGCAGGTCGCGGAACCGGTCACCGTGCTCGGCCAGCCCGACAAGGACGCGCTGGAGGCCTGCTGGGAGCTCGGTGCGACCGTCGCGGCCGGGCTGATGCCCTGAACGGCGATCCGCCGCGGCGACGGCGGCCTCGCGAGCGCCGTTTTCGCGCGAAAACGGCGCTCGCCACGCGTGGGATGTGACGTTTTCGCGCGAAAACGGCGCGCTCCGCGACCAACCCCAGTTGATCTTGGTCGACACGACCGGAGTAACCTGATCGTGTCGTCGGGGCGCGCCCCTTGACGGCAACGGGGCGCCCTGGGCAAAGCCCGCCTTCCCTCATCAACGTGCAATGCCCAGGGCGCCCCGCACCTTGCGCATCGTAATCGGCCGACTAGTCCGGCCAGCTCAGCAGCCCGATCCGAGGGAACTGAGCAGGCCCTCCGGCAGCATTTGGACCGCCGGAGGGGTTACCCTGCGACAGTGAGTGAGGAAGCGATCCGACTCGAACTCGACGACTCCGGCGTCTCCGTGGATCTCCCACAGCCCTCCGGTCCGCAGGATCAGGTTCAGGGCGTTCCGTACCGACCTGTCGAGTTCCGCGACGACGACCTACCAGCCGCCCTGGAGCGGTCCGCCCAATGGCTTCGCGAGGCCCAGAACTGGCTGGGTGAACCCATCGATGTCATCGCAGTCCACCTGGACTACGACGATCGCGAAGGTTCGCCCTACTACGACCTCAAGCTGCTCTGCAACGAAGAGGACCTGGCAGGCGCACCGATTGCCATGAGGAAGCTCGAGAGCGGAGCCGTCGGCTAGGGCCTGGTAGCGGCACTCCCGCGTGGTCGGCCGACCACCGCGAGCAAGTGCCAGAACACCTGACCTCGGCCGAAGACCGAACGAATTGAGCGCGATGGCCCGCCCGGGCTCCCGGGCGGGCCATCGCCGTTCCGGGCCCACCGCCGCGAACCTCACCGCACACCAAGGGTTTGCGACGCGACCGGGTCAGATCTTGGGCTTGGCCCAGCGCTCCAGGTGATCAGCCACCTCGGGGAGCTCCCGCTGGTCGCGGCCGACCTCGCGGACCAGCACCAGCGCCTCGTCGTCGTCGGCCTCCACCCACCAGCCGTTCACGTCGCACATCGCCACCGCTGCCACCCAGGCCAGCCGCCAGTTGCCGCCGGCCAGCGGCCGGGTGCGCACGATCGAATCCAGCAGCGCCGCCGACTTCAGCCACAGCGTCTCGTACGCCGGCACCCCGAGGACCTTCGCGCGCGGCCGGTACGCCGCCGCGTCAAGCAGTCCGCTGTCCCGCACCAGCAGGTCACCGTCGGATACCGCGGTCGCGAGCAGGAGCAGATCGGACGTGTCGAGATATACGGTCACCGCTCAATAGTCGATCATGAAGGGCCGAGCTTGTCCAACAATCCCCGGTATCGCGGCAGAACGCGCTGCATCACGTCGTCCAGCTGCTGTTCCTTCTGCTGGCGCGCCCAGCGTTCGGCCAGCGCACTGCGCACGACCTCCTGCTTGGACCGCCCCTCGGTCGCCGCCAGCTCGGCGAGCCGCCGGTTCTCTTCCTCGGTCAGACGCAGGGTCATGGCCATGCGGTAGATGGTATCGCGCTGATACCACCCGACAAAGGCGCTACTTTCGGTCAATGGCGAGACCGCGAGCGCACGACGAAGCCCTCCGCACCCGCCTGCTGGACCGGGCCGGCGAGCTGCTGTCCGCGCACGGCCCGGACGGGCTGAGCCTGCGGCGCCTCGCCGCGGACGTGGGCACCTCCACCACCGCGGTGTACTCGCTGTTCGGCGGCAAGCCGGGGCTGGTCCGTGAGCTGTACGTGGAGGGCTTCCAGCGGCTGTGCGACCGGATGGAGCGGGTGTCGCGCACCGGCGACACGGAGCAGGACATGACCGCGCTGGGCCACGCCTACCGGAACAGCGCGCTGGCCAACCGGCACTTCTACTCGATCATGTTCGGGCACGCCGTGCCCGACTTCACGCCCGACGAGCAGGCGTGGGAGCAGGCGCTGCGCAGCATCGAGCCGCTGCGGGAGACGATCACCAAGGGCATCGAGACCGGGGAGCTGATCGACGCCGATCCGGCGGAGGTCGTCTTCGCCGCGTGGGCGCTGGTGCACGGCCTGGTCTCGCTGGAGCTGAGCGGTTCGGCACCGGCCGAAGACGAAGGCAGCGCCCGCTATGAGCGGGCGCTGCGCAACGGTTTTGCGGGTTGGAGGCGCTGACCCCGAGCGACGGGGGGAGTTTCCTCGGGGCCAGCGCGTCGTGGGCGGTCTTGACTGGCGGCCATGACCGCCCACGACTGCTTCGGGGAATCCTTCAGCCGAGGGCCTTGTGGATGGCGGTCATCAGCTCGCCTTCGGGCGTGTCACCGTCCATCGACCACACCATCGCGCCGCCGAGGCCCTGCTGCTTTAGGTACTCGACCTTGCGGGTGATCTCGGTCGCGTCGTCGAAGGTCCAGAACGTGGATCCGTCGTAGATCCAGGCGTGCCCGGCCTTCTCGTCGCGATGCACTGCGGACGAACCGGCCTTGGCCTTGATCAGCTTGTAGTCCTCGATGCCGGCCTCGTACTTGGCCGGGGCGGGACCGGTCGAGCTCTGGAACAGGCCGTTGTTCTGGTTCGGCACGCCGGTCCAGCCGCGGCCGTAGAACGGCACGCCGAGCACCATCTTGTCGTTCGGCGCCCCGGCGGTGCGCCAGGCGTTGATCGTCTGGTCGATGCTCCACTTCTCCGGCGACGGGTCGCCCTCCGGGCTGTAGATCGCCGACTGGTGGTTCGTCGTCGGCTCGTAGGCGCCGTGCAGGTCGTAGCCCTGGATCGTGCCGAAGGTGAGCAGGTCGAAGACCTTCGGCACCTCGTAGCCCGCCTCGATCTTCTTCGGGTCGGCGGGCAGGAACGCGCTGATGTCGTAGGTCTTGCCGAGCTCCTGGCCGGCGGCGTTGAGCTGGGTGCGCCATTCCTGCAGCAGCGCGGTGTAGTTCTGCTTGTCGGCCGGGTCGACGACGTTGCCGGGGCCGCCCTCGGAGGCGGGCCACTCCCAGTCGAGGTCGACGCCGTCGAAGATGCCCGCGGCGACGCCGTCCCCGCCCTGCGGCTCGCCGATCTTCGGCAGGTTGCCGCGCATCCACATGTCGATGCAGGACTTGACGTGCGCGGCGCGGGATTCGGGGGTCGCCGCGGCCGCGTGGAAGTTCTTCGACCAGGTCCAGCCGCCGAAGGAGATGTAGACCTTCAGCCCGGGGTACTTCGCCTTGAGCTGCTTGAGCTGGTTGAGGTTGCCCGCCAGCGGCTGGTCGTAGGCGTCGGCCGTGCCGTTGACGGTCTGCTCGGCGGTGAAGCGGCGCTGGTAGTCGGCCCAGGCGTCGCCTTCGCCGGCCTGGTTGACCTGGAAGCACTTGCCGCCGGCGTCGAGGTTGCCGAAGGCGTAGTTGAGGTGGGTCAGCTGACCGGCGGCACCGGAGGTGTCGAGGTTCTTGACGAAGTAGTTGCGGTCGTAGATCGACCACTGGGTGAAGTAGCCGACCTTGCGGGCGGCGGCCTGAGGTTGGGGGGCGGCCGGGCTGTCGGAGGCCCCGGCCGGGGCGGCCAGCGCGGGCAGCCCCAGGGCGAGGATCGAGGCGAGCAGCACGGGCAATCGGAACGGGAAGCTGCGTCGTCGAGCGGACATGGCGACTCCTGCGTCATCGGGGGGATCGCTCAATGTGGTATAGACCATATTCGGGTCAGGTCTAGACCAGGTAGCGCCTGTTCGGCCCAATAACGCTGCTGCCGGCGGCTCGCGCAACCGCCCGAGGCGCCGCCGGGGCGCCCGCGCACCCCGTGCATGTCCAGGTAGAACCGGTGGCCAAGACGACGCGCCGGGCTGCGGCGGGCGTCCCGATTTCAGGCAAAATTGGGAATTTCCCCGCTGCGACCCGGCGAAGATCGTGCCGAATTGGGCGTCCGGCTCCGGTGGAGCTACACCGCGCCGTACTCGCGGTCTCCCGCGTCGCCGAGGCCGGGGACGATGAATCCCGACTCGTTGAGGCGCTCGTCCACGCTCGCGGTCACCACTCGCACCGGCAGGCCGGACTCCTCCAGCCGGCGCACGCCCTCCGGGGCGGCCAGCGTGCAGATCGCCGTGACGTCGGTGGCGCCGCGATCGGTCAGCAGGCTGATCGTGTGCACCATCGAGCCGCCGGTGGCCAGCATCGGGTCCAGCACCAGCACCGGGCGGTCGGACAGGTCGGCGGGCAGCGACTCCAGGTAGGGCGTGGGCTGCAGCGTCTCCTCGTCCCGGGCCAGGCCGACGAAGCCCATCTGCGCCTCCGGGATCAGCCGGTGCGCCTGGTCGGCCATGCCGAGACCGGCCCGCAGCACGGGCACCAGCAGCGGCGGGTTCGCCAGCCGGTAGCCGTTGGTGCGCGCCACCGGGGTGTGGATCGGCTCCACCGCGACCTCGGCGTCCCGCGTCGCCTCGTAGATCAGCATCAGCGTGAGCTCTTGCAGCGCGGCGCGGAACGCGGCGCTGTTGGTGCGCGCATCGCGCATTGTGGACAGCCTTGCCTTCACGAGGGGGTGGTCCACGACCCGAACGTCCATGACCGAGAACAGTAACCGCCCGCATCGCGATGCACGTTGCCGCTGCTCAACAACGTGTCGCCGGTCGCACCGGCCCCATCCCCGAGCGTCGGCCCGCGGTCTCCGACCGCGAGTTCCACGGAAATCGAAGGTTCGATTTCCATGAGGTTTTTCCAACCTCGTTCTGCGTGGCGGTGCGGGTAGCGGAACCTCAGAGGCTCCCTGGTCTGTGGGTGCCCCTCCTGATGTATGTCCAATACACGGCGGAGGGGCCGTCCTCGCCAGGAAGCCTCTGAGAACCCGCGGCGGTGCAAGTGTCGTAGGTGGGCTATGCGCCTGCGGCGCATGCGACACCCCATCGACGTGCACCTTTGCGACCCGCGGCTGCGGGCCGACCAGGATGAAAAACGCTCCATGGAACGCGCGGATTGTCCACAGTCACCGGTGTGTCGTGACCCGACACATCGGGATGTGGACAACTTCTTCGATTTCCATTGACCGTTTTTCGTCTTGGCTGGTGACCGCAGCCGCGACAACTAACGGGCCATGTCCCGAAAGCAGTCGCATAGCCCACCCACGCAGCTCGCACCGCCGCGGCTTCTCAGCGTTCGCCTGGCGAGGACGGCCCAACCACCGTGCATGGAGGGCACCCACAGCCAGGCGGACGCTGAGGTTCCGCCACCCGCACCGCCACGCACAACGAGGATGAAAAAACCTCATTCAAACCGCGTCAGACAGAGTCGGTGGCGTGGGCGGCGATGCCCCGGATCAGGATGTCGAGGCCGAACTCGAAGCGCTCGTCTTCGTCGCCGGACATCAGCGCCGGGAGAATTCCGACGATCGTCGGGAACCGGTCCGCCGGGAGCTCCGCGAAGTACCGGCCGATCATCTCCATCCGCTCGCCCCGCTCCGCGTCGCTGAGACCGAAGTCCGCGCTGCGCTCCATGGCGACCGCCGTCGCGAACAGGGCGAGGGTGTCGACGGAGAACGCCACCACGCGATCGGAGAATCCGGCCGTGCGGAGGATGGCCATCATCGCTTCGGAGACGATCAGCGCGTTCGGCCCGGCCGGCGCCGGGGTGCGCATCACGACCTGGGCGATGCCCGGGTGGGCCGTGAGCACCTCGACCTGCTGGCGGATCAGGTCCTTGAGCGTCTCCTGCCACTTCTCCGGGTCGAGCTCCGGCACCCGGATCTCGCCGATCACGAGGTCGAGCATCAGCTCGTGCAGCTCGTCCTTGTTGCGGACGTAGGCGTAGAGCGAGGCCGCGCCGGTGCCGAGCCGCTGCGCGACCTTCCGCATGCTCACGGCGTCCAGGCCTTCGCTGTCGAGCAGTTCGAGCGCGGTGCGCACGATCAGCTCCAGGCTCAGCGGCCGTTTCGTCGGCCGGTCGCGCGCGGCGCGCTGCTGCCAGGGCGGAACGGGCACGGACATCGCTCACCACTTCCTCGATCGGTGCTTCGAACACCGTACTTGACTCGAACACCGTTCGCGAGTAGAACAGCGTTCGTAAGTCACGAACATCGTTCGCGAAGAGGGGTCACCGATGTCCGAACGAACTCCGGTCCTGATCGTCGGCGCGGGCCTGTCCGGCCTGTCCACCGCCGTTTTCCTGGGCCTGCACGGCACGCCGTCACTGGTGGTGGAGCGCCACGCGGGCACCTCCACCCACCCGAAGGCGCGCGGTCAGCAGCACCACGCGATGGAGGCGCTCCGCCTCGCCGGCCTCGAATCCGCCATGCTCGATGCGTCGCCAAAGAGCCAGGGATTCCTGCTGCGCATCGCGCAAAGCGCGAACGGCCCGGTGTTCCGCGAGATCCTGCACGACACCTTCCAGCCGCTCGACCACCTGACGCCGGCGGGGGCGGCCGACGCCAGCCAGGCGAGCGCGGAGCGCATCCTGGCCGAGCGGGCTCGCGAACTGGGCACCGAGATCCGCTTCTCCACCCGGTTGGAATCCTTCGAGCAGGACGAGAACGGCGTCCGCGCGGTGCTCGCCGACGCCACCGGAACCCGCGAGGTGCACGCCGACTACCTGGTCGCCGCCGACGGCCACCGCAGCCCGATCCGCGAGCGGCTCGGCATCGGCGCCCACGGCCGGGGCGCCCTCGGGCACTCGATCCACTGGCAGGTCCGCGCCGACCTGTCGGCCGTCGTCGGCGACCGCCAGGTCATGTACTACCTGCAGAACCCGGAGCTCTCCGGCGGCAACGGCGTGCTGGTCAGCACCGATCACCCGGACCAGTTCGTGGTCGGCGTCGGCTACGACCCGGCGCACGAGGAGCCGGCGGACTTCACCGAGGAGCGCAGCCTGGCGCAGATCCGGCTGGCCGCCGGCGTGCCCGAGCTCGACGCCGAGATCCTGGCGACCGACAGCACGGTGACGACCATGCAGGTGGCCGACCGGT
Organism: Saccharopolyspora shandongensis; assembly: GCF_900106995.1. Lineage (GTDB taxonomy): Bacteria > Actinomycetota > Actinomycetes > Mycobacteriales > Pseudonocardiaceae > Saccharopolyspora > Saccharopolyspora shandongensis. The sequence goes on along the minus strand of NZ_FNOK01000016.1, from coordinate 24,439 downwards.
TCAGCGACGGCCGGGTGCACCTGGTCGGCGACGCCGCGCACACCATGCCGCCGCACGGCGGGATGGGCGGCAACACCGCCGTGATGGACGGCTTCTACCTGGCGTGGAAGCTCGCGGCGGTGCTCCGCGGCGAGGCCGGGCCGGGGCTGCTCGACAGCCACGACGCGGAGCGGCGGCCGGTGGGCGAGCTGATCGCGGAGAACCAGTACCGGAACGCCATCGTGCGCAACCGGCCCGATCTGGCCCGGGAAGGCGACGCGCTGCCGATCGAGGACCCGGCCGTGCTGCTGTTCGGCTACCGGCACAACGGCGCGGTCGTCCGGGAGCCCGGCGATGAGGGCGAGCTCCTGGAGGACGCGACCCGCCCGACGGGCCGCCCGGGTTCACGCGCCCCGCACGTCCGACTGTCCACTCCGGACGGAGAGGTGTCGACGATCGACCTGTTCGGCCGGGGTTTCGTGCTGCTGACCGGGTCGACTGCGTGGGTCGATGCCGCCGAGGAGGTCGCCGCCGGCCTCGGGGTCCGGCTGGAGCCTCGGCTGATCGGCGGCGACGTGACCGGCGACTGGACCGGGCCGTACGGGGTCGGCGCGGACGGGGCCGTGCTGGTCCGCCCGGACCGCTTCATCGCCTGGCGCAGCCGGGGTTCCGGCACCGCCGCCGACCTGGAGAAGGCGCTCCGCACGATCCTCGACCGCTGAACGCCGCGCGGGTGTGCAGTTTCAATTGAAACTGCACACCCGTCGTCAGCTCGGAGCGTGGTTCGCGGCCAGCTCGCCGAGGAGCTTCCAGGTCCGGCGCTCGTCGGCCGCGGAACCGATCGCGGTCTGGGTGTAGATGAGCTCGGTCGCGCCCGCCTCGAAGTACTCGGCCGCCTGCTTCGCGATCGACTCCTCGTCCCCGATCGCGACCAGGTCGGCGGGGTTGTCGATCCCCTCGCGGTCCAGCGCCGCACGGTAGGACGGAACGGTCCCGTAGTAGGCCATGTTCTGCTCGGCGCGGGCCCGGGCGCCCGCCACGTCGGAGGTCACGACGCCGGAGACGATCACGGCGATCCTGGGCTCCGGCCGCCCGGCGGCTTCGGCGTAGCGGCGGAGGGTCGGGACGGTGTACTCGGCCAGCGTCCGCGGCCCGGACAGGATCGGCAGCGCGCCGTCGGCGAGTTCGGCCGCGGCGCGCAGGGTCAGATCACCGGCCGCCGCCACCAGCACCGGCACGCGCGGCCGGGCTCCGGGCACGCTCGCGGGGAGCGTCGTTCTGGCGACCAGCGTTTCCCCACTCAGATCCACCGAGCCCGATTCGAGTAGCTCGCGCAGCGCCGCGAGGTATTCGCGCAGGTGCCGGACCCTGGGATGCGGGGCGATCCCGTAGGTCTGCTCGACGAACGACTTGATCGACAGCCCGACGCCGAGCGCGAAGCGGCCGTGGCCGGCGGCCTGCGCCGTCTGGGCCTGCATCGAGAGGGCGATCGGGTGCCGCGGGTAGATCGGTACGACGGCGGTGCCGACGTCGATGCCCGGGACTTCGCGCGCGGCGAGCGCGGCCATCGTGATCGCGTCGTGGTCGAACCGCTGAGTGAACCAGGCCGACGCCAGCCCGGCGACGGCGAGCTCCTTCACCTGGTCGATGAGGGCGTCCACGGAGTTCGCTTCGCCGGAGAGCGACGTGTGGTCGGTGGGCAGGGCTACGCCGATGCGCATTCTCGTGCTCCAATCGGTTCCGGAGCGGAAAGCTTAACCCAGTTAAAAAATTAACCAAGTCAGGGACCGTGGTAGCCTCGGCTACGTGGCAGAACTCGGACTCCGGGAGCGGAAGAAGCAGCGGACCCGCACCGCGATCGCGGACGCGGCGATCGCGATGTTCCTCGAATCCGGTTTCGACGCGGTGTCCTGCGCCGATGTCGCCGCGCGGGCCGAGGTGTCGAAACCGACCCTGTTCAAGTACTTCCCGGCCAAGGAAGACCTGGTGCTGCACCGCATCGCCGACCACGAGGGCGAAGCGGCGGCCGTGGTCCGGGAGCGGGCGGCGGGCGAAGATCCGCTCGCCGCGCTGCGGCGGCACTACCTGGCGGCGCTCGCCGCGCGCGACCCGATCACCGGCCTGAACGACAGCCCGGAAGCCCAGGGCCTCCACCGGTTGATCGGCGGCACGCCCAGCCTGTCGGCGCGCTTGCTCGGTTTCGCCGAAAGGAGGGCCGAGGCGCTGGCGGACGCGCTCGTCGAAGCAGGCGCGCCCGCGGGCATCCCGACCCGCATCGCGGCGCACCAAGTGGTCACCGCGCTCCGAGTGCTCGCCGAGGAGAACGTCCGCCAGGTCGCCGACGGCCACTCCCCCGACGAGCTCCACCCGGAGGCCGTCGCGGCCGCCGAGTGCGCCTTCGACATGCTGCGCACCGGCCTCGACGGCATCTGCGGCGCGTCCGGGTCGTGAGTGGCTGTGGTCGTCATGGCGACCACAGCCACTCACGACCCCTGGGGCTCACGGGTGCAGGACGACCTTGGTGTAACCCTCGATCCGCTGGTCGAACTTGCGGTAGGCGTCCGGCGCCTCGGACAGGGACAGCTCGTGCGAGACGACGAAGCTGGGCTTGGCCCGGCCCGCGATGATCATGTCGCGCAGCTGCCGGTTGTAGCGCTTCACGTTGCACTGACCGGTGCCGATGACCTGGCCCTTCTCGAACATCCGGCCGACCGAGACGAGCAGCATCCCCTTCTTCGCCTCCTCGCTGGGCCCACCGGGATCGGACGGCACGTACAGGCCGGGCACGCCCAGCCGTCCGGTCGGGCGCACCGTCTCGATCAGCGAGTTCAGCACGATGGCCGGTTCCTCCTTGGAACCGTCGCCCACCTGCGCCTGGTAGCCGACCGCGTCGACGCCCTTGTCGGTGCCCTCGCCGCCGGTCTGCTCCTTGATCATCTCGACCGGATCGCCCGCGGAGAAGTCGATCGGGATCGCCCCGATCTCCTCCGCCTTGGCCAGCCGCTCCGGCACCCGGTCGACGCAGAACACCCGCGCCGCACCGCGCAGCAGCGCCGAGTAGGCGGCCATCAGCCCGACCGGTCCCGCCCCGTACACGACGACGCTCTCGCCCGGCGAGACCTGCGCGAGCTCGCAGCCGTGGTAGCCGGTCGGGAAGATGTCGGCCAGCAGCACGAAGTCGGCTTCGTGGCTGCCGTCGGCCGGGAGCTTCAGGCAGTTGAAGTCGGCGAACGGCACCCTCAGGTACTCGGCCTGCCCGCCGGTGTAGGGCCCCATCGCGACGTAGCCGTAGGCGCCGCCCGCGAAGCCGGGATTGACGGTCAGGCAGAAGCCGGTGTTGCCCGCCATGCAGTTCTTGCAGAACCCGCAGGCCACGTTGAACGGCATCACGACCCGGTCGCCGCGGTTCAGGCCGGCGACGCCGGAGCCGGTCTCCTCGATGATGCCCATGTTCTCGTGCCCGAACACGATGCCCGGTTCGGCGGCGGTCCGGCCCTCGTACATGTGCAGGTCGGAGCCGCAGATGGCGGTCGAGGTGATCCGCACGATCACGTCGTTGGGGTGCTGGATCGTCGGCCGGTCCACCTCGTTGATCGCGACCGAGTAGGGCTCCTGGTACACGACTGCCTTCATCGTTGACCACCTCCGAGTGGAAGACGCGCGAATTCCATCTGGCTGCCGACCAGGGATTACCCCGCTCCGGAGGCCACAAGACACGGCTGGGCGTCACCCGAACGAGGGCCGTGCGCGGAGTGCCCGCGGTGGGACCGAACGGCGGTAGTTGGCGTCCGGCCGGCTCCGGCAGGATGGGGATCCGCCGCCGACGGACTGAAGGGAGTCGTTGTGCGGCGTCGTTCTTTTCTCCGCGCTGCCGTGATCGGTGGCGGTGTTGCCGCCTTCTCCGGCGGGCTGTGGACCGGGGCCGCCGTGGGCGGGCCGATCCGCCGGGTGGCCGATAGCCCTTACGGGCCGCTGCTTCCCGCCGATGACAACGGGATCGAACTGCCCGAAGGATTCACCAGCCGCCTCGTCGCGCAGTCCGGCGAGAAGGTCGAAGGCACCTCTTACACCTGGCACGACGCGCCGGACGGCGGTGCTTGCTTCGTCGACGGCGACGGCTGGATCTACGTGTCCAACTCCGAGATCGAGCCGGGCGGCGGCGTCGGCGCGGTCCGGTTCGACTCCGGCGGCGGCATCGCCGACGCCTACCGCATCCTGGACGACACGCGGCGCAACTGCGCCGGTGGGGCGACACCGTGGAACACCTGGCTCTCCTGCGAGGAAGTCGGCTACGGGTACGTGTTCGAGACCGATCCGTGGGGCGCGAAGGACGCGGTGCGGCGGGACGCGATGGGCAGTTTCAACCACGAGGCCGCGGCCTGCGACCCGGTGCGCAAGGTCATCTACCTGACCGAGGACGAGCCGGACGGCTGCTTCTACCGGTTCCGCCCGGACAACTGGGGCGACCTCGGCGCCGGCGGGCTGCTGGAGGTGCTGGTCGCCGGAGACGGAACGTCGGGCAAGGCCACCTGGGCGGAGGTTCCCACGCCGACGCCCGACGACGGCGACACCCCGACCCGCGAGCAGGTCGCCGACGCGAAGCACTTCGACGGCGGCGAAGGCTGCTACTACGCCGCCGACAAGTGCTGGTTCACCGCCAAGGGCGAGAACCAGGTCTGGCAGTTCAACGCCGCCGACGACACCTTCGAACTCGCCTACGACGGCGACGGCGAACTCGGCGGCGTCGACAACGTGACCGGCACTTCGTTCGGCGATCTCTACGTGGCCGAGGACGGCGACAACATGGAGATCTGCATCATCACGCCCGACGACGTGGTGGCGCCGGTGGTGCGGGTGAACGGCCAGGACGAGTCCGAGCTGTGCGGGCCCGCGTTCAACCCGGCCGGCGACCGGCTGTACTTCTCCTCGCAGCGCGGCACTTCCGGCTCCTCCTCCGGCGGCATCACCTACGAGATCACCGGCCCGTTCCGCCACTGACCCGGCTCACCGGCCGGTCATCCCGCGGTCGGCGGGATGACCGGCCGGTGAGCCACAAGCTCGCGGATTTGCCCCCGAACAGCGGTAGTTGGCGCCCGATCGGTTCCGACACGATGGGGGTCCGCCGCCGACGGGTCGTTGAAAGGAGTCGTTGTGCGGCGTCGTTCTTTTCTCCGTGCTGCCGTGATCGGTGGCGGTGTTGCGGCCTTCACCGGCGGGTTGTGGACCGGGGCCGCCGTGGGCGGGCCCGTCCGGCGGATCGCCGAAAGCCCTTACGGGCCACTGCTTCCCGCTGATGACAACGGGCTCGAACTGCCCGAAGGATTCACCAGCCGCGTCGTCGCGCACTCCAGCGACAAGGTGAAGGGCACCTCCTACACCTGGCACGACGCGCCCGACGGCGGTGCTTGTTTCGTCGACGGTGACGGCTGGATCTACGTGTCCAACTCCGAAGTCGAGCCGGGCGGCGGCGTCGGGGCGATCAAGTTCGACTCCGGCGGCAACGTCACCGACGCCTATCGGATCCTGGAGGACACGCGGCGCAACTGCTCGGGCGGCGCAACCCCTTGGAACACCTGGCTTTCCTGCGAAGAGGTCAGCTACGGGTACGTGTTCGAGACCGACCCCTGGGGTGTCAAGGAGGCGGTGCGCCGGGACGCGATGGGCAGCTTCAACCACGAGGCCGCGGCCTGCGACCCGGTCCGGAAGGTAATCTACCTGACCGAGGACGAGCCGGACGGCTGCTTCTACCGGTTCCGCCCGAACAAATGGGGAGATCTGGGCGCGGGCGGGCTTTTGGAGGTCCTGGTCGCCGGGGATGGAACGTCGGGCAAGGCGTCGTGGGTGGAGGTTCCGGAGCCGACGCCTTCCGAAGGTGACACCCCGACGCGCGAACAGGTCTCCGAGGCGAAGCACTTCGACGGCGGCGAGGGCTGCTACTACGCCTCCGACAGGTGCTGGTTCACCACGACGGGCGACAGCCGGGTGTGGCAGTTCAACGTCGCCGACGACACCTTCGGTCTCGCCTACGACGGCGACGGCGAACTCGGCGCCGTCGACAACCTGACCGGCAGCTCCTTCGGTGACCTCTACGTCGCCGAAGACGGCGACAACCTGGAGATCTGCATCATCACCCCGGACGACGTGGTGGCCCCGATGCTGCGGATGACCGGCCAGGATTCCTCCAGCCTGACCGGACCGGCGTTCAACCCGGCCGGCGACCGGATGTACTTCTCCTCGCAGTACGGCCCGTCCGGCGAGTTCTCCGACGGCTACACCTACGAGATCAGCGGCCCCTTCCGCCACTAGGTGCCCGTGCGTACTTCGTGTTGCTGTGGCAGCAGAAAGTGCGCACGGGACCTGACCAGGGGAAACGTGACCCCAGCCAGATGTCGATAGGCGGCTGGGGGTGCACGTCGATGTCCCACCAGAGCCGGTGGCGGCCGACGTACTCCGCCACCGGCTCCTCCGGCCACCGGATCTCCTCCTCCAGCGGATCGTCCGCAGTTTCAACTGAGACTGCGGCGATGCGGGCGGTGCGTTCGGCTTCCAGCGCCTCGCTGAGCTGCCACACCATCACCTCGCCCGGCCCGGCACCGGCGTGCTGACCGGTGCCGCCGCGTATCGGCATCACCGCGAGAGCTCCTGCCACGACGGCGAAAGCTCCGAGCACAGCGAGGTATCCGACCGGGTTCTGGATCAGATTCAGGAGAATCACGACGCATTCTCCTCGCCGGCTTGCGCATCGCGGCGGGATCGCGCTTCGTCCCAACAGGATTCGCAGGTGGGTGCGAGCCATTCGACCTCGGTGGGCTCGCCGACAGTCAAGGTCATCCCGCACAGGGTTTCCCGCCTTTGACCGGGCTGCGGCGGCTGGTCCGGGTACAGGCCGTGCCGGATGCCGCCGAAAGGCCGCCAGTAGGCGACCAAGCCCCGCCGCTGGAACAGCTCGAACACGTTGCCTCCCAACCGTTGTCGGAGAGACGGTGACCCCGGCCCGGGGGTTCGGGGGGCGAGACCGGAGCCACCGTCGGGCAGTAACAGTCCGTATTGCTATCGTTACCGCCTGAGATCAAGGTAGAGACTTGTTCGCTAATTAGCCAGCTCGTCCACTCGGACGTGTAGTCGAAACCGGCGGAGGACCCGATGGCACCGAGCTCACCAACAGTCGCCAACTGGGCGTTGGGCCTGCGGCTGAAGGAGAAACGTGAGGAGGCAGGCCTCAGCGGCATCGCCGCCGCCAAGTACATCGGGATCACCGGCGCGTACTTGTCCGAAGTCGAGAAGGGCAAGAAGAACCTGTCTTCGGATCGTATGAGCGCTGTGATCGAGTCGTACGAGTTCAGCGAAGAGGAAGCCGACGAGCTTCGGGCGCTACGAGACGACGCCAGTCAACGAGGGTGGTGGAACAGCTACTCGGCGATCTTCAGCGATGAGCTGCTCCGATTCTTCGGATACGAGCACGGAGCCGAAAGCCTGCACACCTACGACAGCGGCCTGATGAATGGCCTGCTGCAGACCGAAGACTACGCGCGAGCCGTTATCGAATCAGGCAGTCCCAATGTCCGATTGGCCGAAGCTGAACGGCGAATCAAAGCCCGACTCACTCGGCAACGCCGACTGCGCGGCGAAGACCCGCTTCGCATCTCCGCAGTCATGAGCGAAGCCGTACTCCGCCAGCAAGTAGGCGGAGCCGCGGTTCTCAAGGCGCAGCTTGAACACCTTGCCGACTTGGTGGACGAGCTACAAGACACCCTGGAAGTTCTAGTCGTGCCCTTCGAAGCGACCGGACATCACGCGATGGGCGGGTCCGCCTTCCACATCATGACGTTTCCGAGCGGGCGGCTGCCAACGCTGCTCTGGCAAGAGACTGTGACCTCGACGAATCTGATCACGGATTCGCTGACGGTCCGCGAGTACGCACTTGCCCATGCCGAGGCAGCGAAAGCAGCACTGAGCAGGGAAGATTCTCTCCAACTCATCCGGAGTATCTTCAGATCGTTGTGATGCCACATTAAGGTGGCATGCATGAGCTCGACCCCGAAGACTTGGCGCAAGTCCAGCTACAGCGCGAGCAACGCCTCATGCGTCGAGGTGGCGGTGACGCCGGGAGTGGTCGGAGTCCGCGACACCAAGGACCGCACCGGCGGCACCCTCACCTTCAGCCGGCTCCAGTGGGCCGGGTTTCTCTCCGCGCTGCGGCAAAGCGCCTGATCAGATGTCGTGAGTGTTGAAGCCGGTAAGAACCGGCTTCAACACTCACAACCGTGCCTGGACACGGCCCCGCGCACGACAACGGGCAGCCGTGAGCTGCGTCGATCACCGACCGCCGGGCTTGCGCCACAGCAGGGAATGACGCCAGAAGAGATGGCGGCGCACCTGGGCCCCGGGGAGGACTTCCCCTGCCGCGTCCCGAATTTCCGCGAAGGTCGCATTCGCATCCTGGACCGGCATGCCTTCGTCGTGCGGTTTGCCCGCGCGGCCGCGCGTGGCCAGGTACGCGCCGACGGCGGCGTTCGCGGGGAAGCTGGCCGCTGCCATGGCGAAGTCGGCCGCGGACTCCTCCCGGTAGAGACCGATGACGGCGAGCACTCCGCCCGGACGGAGCAGCGAAGCGAGCCGGGTCAGGCCGGGGCGCAGCGGCATGTGGTGCAGGCTCGACACGGCCGTCACCGCGTCGTAGCCCTCGGGATGCAGGTCGGCATCCAGCACGTCGCCGCGAAGCCACCGCACGTTCGTCGCGGACGTCCTGGCCGAGGCCTGATCGATCATCTCGGCCGAAACGTCCAGGCCGTCAACGAAATCCGCGCGCTCGACGAGCCGCCGAACCAATGCGCCGGTCCCGCACCCGACGTCGAGCACCCGCGAACACCGCTGCGGAACCTGCCGCAACAACCACGGGTGGAAGTGCGCGTTGTGATCCCACAACAACGCCCGAGGCAACTGAAACAACGAAACCTCCCCATCTGGTTGCCCCACCAGGAGTGCGACGCCCTCGACCACGCTACTCGGCTGGGGGTGCCCCGAAACTGCGGCCGAAAAGCTCGTGAGCGGTGCTGGTCGCTGGCACGACCACCACCGCTCACGAGTGAAATGCCTCAGATCAGGCCGCGTGGACCGGACGGACGGCCGGGCCGCCCGCCGAAGTCGCGGCCACCGGCGGTTGCGTCGGGTAGACGGCCTCGCAGCGCGTGCCCGGGGCCGGGGTTTCCAGCGTCGTCAGGTACTTCTCGACGTGGCCCGCGATGCAGGCGTTGCGGTAGTACTGGCCGTGGCCGATGCCGTCGTGCTCCAGCAGGACCGAGTTGTCGATCTGGTCCGCCACCGCGAGGTTCCAAGCCGTCGGCGTCGCCACGTCGTACTTGCCCTTCACGATCAGGATCGGCGGCGCGCCGTTGATCGACAGCTCGTGCTGCGGGTTGCTGACCTCCGCGGGCCAGCCCAGGCACGACGTCACGTCGCTCCAGAACGGCGACAGCTTCGTGTGCGGCGCGACCTTCTCCGCCTGCTCCCGGTAGCGCTCCAGCTCCGCGAAGTCGCGGACCTTCCAGCTCCAATCATCGCACCAAATCGCCTGGTAGGAGTTCTGCACCAGCTCCTCCGGCGCGGCCAGCGCGCTGACCGTCGGGTTGCCTTCGGACAGCGCCTTCATCCGGTCCGCCAGCGGGTACCAATACTCCTCCGGCCGGTACATGGCGTTCATCAACTCGCCGCGCAGCGAGCTCGCGCTCAGCGCGGTGCCGGTCGCCGGGTCCATCAGGGTTCCGGCTTCGGCCTTGGCGTGCACGTCGTCCCACACCGCGCGGACGTCCTGGCCGTTCAGCGGGCAGTTCGCGGTCCGCTCGCACCAGTCGGCGAAGGTGTTGAACGAGCCTTCCAGGTCTTCGCTGGCCGTTTCGATGTACCGGCCGCCGGACTTCATGCTGTGGTCCATGTTCGAGTCGATCGTCATCGCCCGGACCCGGTTCGGGAACAGCTCCGCGTACTGCTGCCCGACCTGCGTGCCGTACGACGCGCCGTAGAAGCTCAGCTGCTCCTCACCGAGCGCCGCGCGGATCGCGTCCAGGTCCCGGACCGCGCTGGTGGTGTCGACGAAGTCGAACACCGGCCCGGTGTTCTTGCGGCAGTCCGCACCCAGCTTCGCGTTGTACGCCAGCAGGTCCTGGTAGTCCTGCTCGTTCGCGGGGAAGTCCTTGGGCGCTTGTGCGAGCAGGTCGCTGCTGCACCGGACTTCGTTGCTGCGCTTCACGCCGCGCTGGTCCCAGCTGACGATGTCGAACCGCTTGCGCAGCTCGCCGTCCTGCAGCTTGTTCGCGCCTTCGATGTAGCTGTCGATGCCGGAGCCGCCCGGACCGCCCGGCGCCACGAACAGCACGCCGATCCGGTTCTGCGGCTCGGTCGCGGCCAACCGGCCGATCGCGATGTTCGTCTTCGCGCCGTCTGGGTTGTTCCAGTCGATCGGCACCTCGACGGTGGTGCACTCCCCCTGCCGGTCGCCACATGGTTCCCAGGTGGGACCGGTCGGCCCCGCGAACGCGGTTTGCGCGCCGGCGAGGGACGAGAGCACGAGCGCGGCCGAGGCCGCGACGAGTAACGGGCGTTTGAGCACAGGTTCTCCTCGTGATGAACCGTTGAACGATCACGAGCGTAGGCGCACTTGATCACTCGAACGGACGCATTCGGAGCAAAAAGAGGATTCCTGCGCGAATTTTCGACTAGTCCGCGACGTAGAGGTCGGGATTGTCGGAGAGCGCGGCTACCATCGCGGCGCGCGAACCCACGTCGAGTTTGGTGAAGATCCGTCGCATGTGGGCGGAAACCGTGTACAGGCTGATCTCCAGCACCCCCGCGATCGATCGGTTGGTGTAACCGAGACCCACCATCCGCGCGATCTCGCGCTCGCGCGGGCTGAGCACCTCGTCGACCTTCGGTGCGACCGGCACGAGCAGGCACCGCATGCCGAGTTCCGTCATGTCGAGCAGGGGTTTCCGGGCCACCCGGTGCGGTCCGGCGAGCTCGCCGACCCGGCGCACCAGGGCCTGCACCAGGTGCTGCACCAGCTCGTCCGAGCCGGGGTCGGCGCCGAGCCTCTCCTGGCCCCGCCACGGCGATTCCCGCTCGGGAAGTCCTCTGCGGGCGTGCGGAACGGATGTGGCGATCGAGTCATTCGGCATGTACCGGCCTCCCCAGTCCCGAATGCGGGTCGGCGGGTCGCACCATCCCGCCATCGGCTCGCTCCCCCTTCGCGAGCCGGTCACGGTCTTCGCCGCGGCGCATACCAGCAAAACCAACATCGTCTGTTCGCGCATCGTCGGTTCGTGTGACACCCGGATCATCTAGGGCGGACGGCGGGCGCTTGAACGTGCGACTACCACCCGAATGCCGGTTGCCCTGGACTGTTCGCACGCGCTCACCGACGGCCGGCTCGACGGAAAGAGCCGCCGGACGCGGTGCAGGACAGGAGGATCCGCCATGAGTCGCTACCGAGCCGTCGACGGCGAGCTGGAGGACGAGCTAGGCCGCGAGCTGGAGGACGAGTTCGAGTTCGAGGACGAATTCGAGGACGAGCTCGAAGGCCTCGCCCACGAGCTGGAAGACGAAGACGAGTTCGAGGACGAGTACGAAGACGAAGACGAAGACGAGCTCGAAGACGAGCTGGAGGACGAGCTCGACGCCGAGTTCGAGGACGAGCTCGAAGCCCTGATCCAAGAGCTGGAGGACGAGCTCGAAGACGAAGACGAATTCGAGGACGAAGACGAGTACGAGGAGGAGTTCGAGGCGCTCGTCCGGGAGTTGGAGGGCGAGTTCGAGTTCGAGGCGGAGTACGAGGACGAGGGTTTCGCCAACCCGGCGCGCCGGGTCTACCCCGACGCCGAGCTGATGGCCAACCTCGCTTTCCAGGCCGAGCAGGCTGAAACCGAGGACGAGGTCGAAGGCTTCCTCGCGCCGCTGGTCGGGCTGGCCGCGCGCGGGCTGCCCATGCTGGCACCGATGATCCGCAAGGCGGCGCCGATGCTGAGGCGCGGCATCGGCAAGATCGGGCGGAGGCTCTGGAAGGGCAAGGCCCGGCGCAAGATCCGCAAGATGCCGATGTTGCTCAAGAAGGTCGCGCAGCGGCTCAAGCGCAAGCCTCGCTCCCAGGGACCCCTCAAGAAGCGGAAGTACACGGGGGCGCGGCGCCGCCCGAGGAACACCAACTTGGCCCGGCGCAGGAACGCCAACGCCTCCCGCCGCGCTAGCGTCCAGCGCAAACGCCGTGGTGCCCAGAAGAAGCGAACCACCACGGTCCGGCAGCCCGGACGTCCCAAGAAGTACACCGGGAAGCGGCGGAAGCAGGGCCCGCTGACGCTGATGCCGGGTGCGGTTTCCAACGCGCTCATCAGCGGAGCCGCCGGCGCCCTGCTGAAGCCGCTCGGCGACTTCGCCAGCAGCCTGTTCGAATACCCCGATGACGAGCCCCGCATGCGTCCGGCCAGGCGGAACGGCTACCGGACCGCGAGCGATCGGCGTAGGGCGCAGCCGACGGCAGCCGCACGCCGCGATCTGCAGGGCGGCAGAATCAATGGGCGCCGCGGCTGAGCTGCGGCTGGTCGCGTCTCGCTCGCGGCCGGCGCCGCAGCAGACATCCGCGTCGAACCGGGAACTCCGTAACTGGGTGCGAACCCAGGGAACGAACGTTGAACGGCACCTCGACGCGCTGCGCCCGTTCGGTTGGGAAGAGTTCGGCGATCCGGCGACCGGGCCGAGCCGTGCTCACCTGGTCGCGGTCAACGACACCATGAACACGCTGCGCAAATCGCTCCGCTCGGCGACCCGGGACGCCCGCCGCGCCGCCGAGGCGGCGTTCGCCCACCCGAGTCCGGAGCGGCTGCAGGACGTGCTGCGCACGAAGACGCGGGCGCAGCGCTGGGTGAAGGAGACCGAGCGGATCTGGGATTTCTACCTGGAACTGTTCAACCAGCGGCAGAGCCGGTTCGCGCCGTGGCTGGTGGCGGCCGACCGCATCGCCCTGGACTGCTACCAGTACGCCTACCTGGGGATCGGGCGCTGGCGCTCGATCCCGACCCCACCGCCGTTCTGCTACCTGGAACCCAGCCACGGCCCGGCGACGTCGCGTCGCGGCATCCCGCTGCGGCGGATCAGCAACCGGGTCAACCCGTTCCCGCTGATCCAGCTGCCGTTCCACCGGCTGGTCAACCCGTGGACCCTCGGCGCGGTGCTGCACGAGGTCAGCCACAACCTGCAGAACGACCTCGGGCTGGCGCGGGCGATCCCGCTGCAGGTCGCGGCACGGCTCACCGAGGCCGGGGTGCCGAAGGCGGTGGTGTCGATCTGGGTGCGGTGGAACCGGGAGACCTTCGCCGACATGTCCGCGCTGCTGCTCGGCGGTCCGCAGATCGTGGGGTCGCTGTTCGACGTGATCGGCCGGACACCGGCGAAGTCGATGCGGTTCAGCCGCCACGCCGTACATCCGGTGCCCTACCTACGGGGAAAGCTGTCCACCGAGCTGCTTCGGCGGATGGGATTCCCGCGCCGCGCCGAGGCGTACGAGCGCGCCTGGCACGCCCTGTACCCGCGGCCGAAGCTCATCGACGCGCCGCCGACGCTGCTGGCGACCGCGAACCGGGCGATCCCCGCGGTGGTGGACGCGATGTGCTTCACGTCGTTCCCCTCGCTGGGCAACCGGAGCCTGGCGAAGGTGGAGCGGTTCGAGCCCAAGGAACAGCGGATGATCGAGGAGGCCGCCGGGCGGCTGGCCGACGGCGTGTCGCCCGGCGTGGTGCCGGAACGCTTCCTGATCGGCGCCGTCCGGCACGCGCTCGAACAGCGGATGGCACCGCCGCAGCGGCTGGTGCGGTTCTTCATGGAAGAACTGGGGAGGCGAGCGCGGTGACCTTGCGCGACGAATTCCCGTTGCTGGCGCGGGAACTCCGGCAGCTCGCGGCCGCGTGGCGGGCGCTGGAGGTCAGCGTGATCGAGGACCGCCCCAGCGGCGAGAGCCCAGCCGTGTCGGACCGGCTCGCCGAGGTCGTCATCGACGGCAGCGCCGAGCTGCAACCGGCGCTGATCGCGGTCCGCGGCCGGCCGGACGGCGAAGCCCTGCACGCCACAGCGTTGGCGCTGCGGCAGACGCAGCGGCGGCTCGACGACGAGTTCCGGTGCCACCACGCGACCGCCGAACTCATGCGCGCCGTGCGCGGGCGGGGCCCGCAGTGGCTCGGTTGGGCGCACAGCATCCGGTCCGGTGTGGACGGATGCGTGGATTCGTTGCGCAGCACGGAGGACACCATGTTGCGGTGCTGGCGCGAGGCAGCCGAACTCGCGGTGCGGTTCGGCATCGAGGGGAACTGCGAGGGCAGGCGATGACCATCTACGACGACCGCGTCAACGAGGATCGGGGCGCCGCGCTACCGCCCGCCCATGACATAGACAGCGCATATCCGCTGGTCACGCGGCACGAATCGCCGTGCTGCGAGCGTCCCGGCGACATCGCGGCCAAAGCGATCAGCGACGTGCTCGGGTGGAAGTGGCGCAACGGCGACACCAAGGGCTTCACCGCCGCGCTGACCGGGAGCTTCGAGCTCAAGCGCGTCGAGGGGCACACCGAGGCGAACTGGACGCCGCGCGGCTACGCCATCCAGGCCGACCTGGGCGCGGTCACCGGCGGGCAGGCATCGCTGGCCGCGCGGGCGCGCAGCGCGATCAAGGACGCGACCGCGCTGCTCGACTCGCTGAAGCCGCTGCGGCCGGGCGTGGATCCGGAGAACGGCGAGGGCTTCCGCAGCCTGGTGCGCCACGAGCTGGAGGAGATCCGCAAGGAGCTGGAGAGCCCGCTGCTGCGGGTGCCGCGCGTGGACCAGCTCTTCTTGCTACTGCTGGGGAATCCGGCGTCCGCGGTGGACCCGGACCTGGTGCGCGGGCACCTCGGGGAGCTGCGCAACGAGTTCGGGCTGATCGGCGGGCTGGTCAACACCATCGAAGAGGAGCGGATCCAGACCTCGTTCATCACGCTGGTCGACTGGGTGCTGTCGCTGTACCGCGGCTGGCTGGACGCCCGCGGCCGGATCGACCCGTTCGCCCAGCCGGAAACCGGACAGGCGCCGTTCTTCGGCCCGGCCGTCGTGGCGCTGTCGCAGCTGATGTCGGCCGCCGCGGTGCAGACCGAGGAGCTGGTCGCGGCGCTGAGCTCGGTGAGCATCCACCGGGGCGACCGCGAGGTGCTGCGCATCCCCGATCCGGACGGCGGCTCGATGTCGCTCGGCGGGTTGTTGCGCTGGACGTACGAGTTCACCTGCTTCGAGGGCCGCAAGCTGATCGAGGTCGCGGGCAAGGACGGCGTGGACAGCGCGTTCCTGCAGGTCGCGGAGCGACTGGAGCGGCTCGTCGGCAACCTGCCGCGGCGCGGCGACGGCGACGAGCAGGACGTGCCGGGCAACTACCGGGCGACGCTGCCGCCGGGATTCTTCAGCTCCCGGGTGCAGCGCGCGGTCGACGAGCTGCACGACCACCTGCAGGAGATCGTGCGCGTCGCGCGGCCGATCCGGCACGGCGCGAAACCGGCCGACCCGCCGGGACCACCGACCCCGCCGCCCGGCTCCGGGCCCAAGCCACCGGATTCACCGCCACCAGGACCGGCGCCCGAGCCGCCGCCACCCGGGCCTTTCCCGCCGAGCGCGGCACCCGTGCCGGGAGCACCCGCTGCCACGGTCGAGGCGTCGCCCGACCTCGCAGCCAAGCGGCGCAGCCCGCGCAAGCGTCCCGAGCCCAAGCCCGCCCCGCGGCCGGAATAGCGGCCCGCCCGCGCCCCGCACGGAGGAATGATGGCCACCGAAAAGCAATACCGGGAACTGTTCGACCGGGTCGCCGCGCTGCGCAGACAGGTCGCCGGCAACCTGTCGAACGAGCTGGGCAGCGACCCGCAGGTCGGCGAGGCGATCCTGAAGCAGATCGACGACATGCTCTTCGCCGTCGAGGTCGAGGCTAAGAACGAGCCGAAGTCGCCCGACGGCGGCCTCGCGCAGCTGGTCGGCATCGGCGGTGAGGCGGCCGACGACCTCGGCGCGACCCGCATGCCGCACGGCGTCGAGGCCTACGACGAGACCATCGCGTCCGAACGCATCCTCGCCGTCGCCGACCTGTACTACCTGTACCAGCACGAGCGGATCGGCGTGCCGCGCGTCGTGCAGAAGCTGCGGGAGCTGTTCGAGCGCGGCGCGATCCGGCTCTCCGACGGGCCGGGCGCGTTCGGGCTGTACCGGTTCGACCGGCGCGACGTGCTCCGCTACACCAAGCGCGACCGGATCAACGCCTACCGGCGGGTGCTCGGCTACGGGCGCGGGCTGGGCTCGGCGAACTCCCGGCCGAACACCGACTTCCACCGGCTGTTCACGCAGTTCAACAACCAGGTCGCGCTGTTCTGGCGGGACAAGCGGATTTCCGACGTCATCCGGGAACGGGCCCACGACATGGCCTTCGGCAGCATGGCCGTGGTGCGGCGCAGCGGGCTGGACCTGCGCAACAACCTGAAGTTCACCTCCTACGGTCACCTGAACGTGCTGCGGGTCGAGGTCATGCAGCTGATGGACGAGTGCTTCCGCATCCTCAACTCCGAGGACGTCAAGGACCTCTTCGGCGCGGCCAACGCCTGGGACGTGGTGGACGAGGTGCTGATCCGCTACTTCGACGAGAAGCTGGTCACCTCACCGCGGCAGCGGATGGCGGTGACCGGGCGGAACGTGCTGCGCTGGCTGGCGGCGCCGCACATCCTGGAGACGACCCGCTCCGAGTTCGAGGCGCTGCTGCTGGAGGTCGCGGAGCCGGCGGAGGAGTGGATCACCTCGGCGGAGTCGCTGCGGCTGGCCGACCGCACGGGCTCCAAGCAACTGCTCCCGTGGGACCGCCAGCAACCGGCGGGAGTGGCGGCACCGTCCCGAGGGGAGCGCCCGGTGTCCCCGGCGCGGAATCGCCAACCGGCCCTGGCCCGGCGAGCCCGCCTCAACGGCCACCGCAGGTGATCCCGCCCGGATCAGACCGTGCTCCAGCGACATCGCCTCCCCCGCGCCGCCTCACCCCGGCGCAGGGGAGGCAGTTTCAATTGAAACTTGCGGATCGTCGGCGTGTCGGACGTCAACACGCCGGTACCTGTGGACAAACTCCCGCAATTTCAATTGGAAATTGGACCTCCAATTTCCATTGAGCGTCTTTCATCTTGGCTGGTGACCGCAGCCGCGATGGCTAACGGGCCGTATCCCGGAAGCGGTCGCATGCGCCGCAGGCGCATAGCCCACCCACGCAGCTCGCACCGCCGCGGGTTCTCAGCGTTCGCCTGGCGAGGACGGCCCAACCGCCGTGCATCGGACATACATCAGGTTGGGCACCCACAGCCCAGGCGGACGCTGAGGTTCCGCCACCCGCACCGCCACGCAAAACGAGGTTGGAAAAACCTCATTGGAATTGCGCGTCGGAACCCGCGCTGTGATCCACCACACCGCGGGTTGACCTTCCAACCGGTGTCAAGCCCTAGCGTCGCTTCCAAGCCCGGACGGGGCGGTCGGCGAAACCGCCGCCAAGTCCGATCCCGCGATCCTTGGAGCGACCCGTGAACTCTTTCGTCGTGCACCGCAATGGCCGCCCGGCCAACGCTGCGGAGCTGACGCCGCTCGCGTTCGCGGGCTTCGCCCACATGACCGCCATGCAGATCCGCGGCAGCGGGGTGCGGGGCCTCGACCTGCACCTGGAGCGGCTGCGGAACGCCTCGCTGACGATGTTCGGCCAGGTGCTGCCCGATGATCAGGTGCGGTCCTACCTGCGAGCGGCCCTGGACGGCGCCCCGGCCGACCTCTCGTTGCTCGTCACCGTGTATTCGCCGGCGGGCGAGTTCACCGTGGCCGGGCCCGAGGCGACGCCCGAGGTCCTGATCCGCACCTCCCCGGCCACCGACGGCCCCGCGGGCCCGCTGACGCTGGCGACGGTCGAGCACGAGCGGGGAGCTCCCGGAGGTGAAGCACGTGGGCGAGGTGGCCAAGACCTACTACCTGCGGCAAGCCGTGGAGCGGGGCTTCGACGACGCGGCCTTCGTCGACCGCCGGGGCCGGCTCAGCGAGGCGTCGATCTGGAACCTGGCCTTCTGGGACGGCGACGCGGTGGTGTGGCCCGAGGCGAAGATGCTGGGCGGGACCACGATGGGCATCGTCCGCAGGCAGCTGGAACGCCTCGGCGTCCCCCAGCGCACCGCGGAGATCAGGCCCGAGGACCTGCCGGAGCTGTCCGGGGCCGTGGTCATGAACTCCTGGACGCCGGGTGTTGCGGTGCACGGGATCGACTCCGTGCCGATGCCCGGAGCACCGGTCTTCCTGGAGCTGCTGCACCGCGCCTACCAAGCCGAACCGCTCGTCACGCCGTGAGCCGGGACGGCACCCGTCCCGGCTCAGGACTGCGCCAGGTAACCGGCGAGGTTGCTGCGACTGCGCTGCATCTCGGCGATCCGCTCCTCGGCGATCGCCAGCTCCCGGTCCATGATGGCCCGCACGTCCACGCACCATTCGAACTCCGGCAGTTCGCCGCGGACGCACGGCAGCACCGCGCGGATCACCTCGGTGGACAACCCCGCATCCAGCAGCGCGCGAATCTGCCGCACGACGACCACCGATTCCTCGTCGTACTCGCGGTAGCCGTTCGAGCCACGCCGGGCCTCCAACAGTCCCTGGGCCTCGTAGTACCGCAGCAACCGCGCACTGACGCCGCTGATCCGCGCCAGCTCCCCGATCAGCATGTTCCCCACCTCGCCCCTTCCGAACCCAGTAAAGCCGAGCCACCAACAACCGGGCAAAGCACGCCGAGCCGACGGTCGTGATCACAGCTCCCCGCCTGGCCCGCCGACCATCGCAGGTGATCGGCGGGCTCCTTCTTTCCGCTGGCCCTTTGCGGATTCGATGAACAGCCGGGTCGATTAGGCCAAGCGGGCGACTTTTCGGCCGTTGGTCGATCTTTTCGCGCCGCTCGCCGCAATGCTTCGACGCGCGGAACAAGATCGTGCTCACCTTCGTTCACCGGTCATGTCAGCGTGATCGAAGAAGGCCAGCCGGATGGAATATTCCATCCGGCCGGTCCCGACGACTCCTGGGGGACGGTTGACAACTCAACAGCAGCAAGATCGACTCGGCAACGCACATGGGGGTTGATGCCGTGCCGAACTTGGAAAAATTGAAGAAAATAGCGTCCAGGAGATTCTTCTGGACGTTCCTGTTCTTTCTGTGCGTCTTCGGTTTCGGCGCGTGGCTGTTCGCGGTTCAGAGCGGCCCGGAAATCGCCACCATCCTCAGCCTGGTGGTCAGCACCATCGCCCTGATCGCAAGCCCGTCCGAAAGCAGGAACTCGGTCTGGATAGCGCTGGCTTCGGCATTCCTGGTCGTGGCGGCGGGAGCCCTCGGATACGTGCTCTACGACAACCTGCGCAGCGTGAACGTGACCGCGAATGTGCGCTTCGATGGGACTCCCGAAGGAACGACCGAGCTGGTGAACGACCAGGCGGCGACCTTCACCATCACAACCGACGAGTCCCGCGACAACCTGACCATCGGCTTCGGAATCACGGATGCGCCCACGAGCAGCCGCATCCAGGATTGCCGCACCGACCCGGACACCGGGATCTCGCTCAAGCTGGACAGCCAGCCCGTCGCGATCCGGCTGCCGCCGGGGGAAAGCGCGACCGTACCCGTCCACGATGCTCGTGAAATTCACGGCGCGGTGACGATGCACGCCCGGCAGGAATGCCGAGTGCAAGTCCACGTGGCCAGCGCCGAACTGCACAACTGAGGGGGAACCGATGAAAGCACGAGCGATTTCACTCTTGTCCTTGCTCCTGCTGGTCGCGGGATGCTCCGGATCTTCCGATCTGTTCCAGGATCCGAAATTCGCGAGGTTCGGCGTCAAGGCGGACCAGCCCGGTCTCGCCGGGCCCACGCAGGATCCGAACACCCCCGATGGCTTCGAAATCCAAATCGCGTGGACGATCGCGCGGCACTTCGATCGAGACGCCAGTTTTCAGCACATCACCTCCGCTACGCGCGAGAAAAAGCTGCAAACGGGGGAGATGAACGTGGTCATCGCCAGCTACTCGATGACCGATCCGCGCCGAGCCGAGGTCGACATGGTCGGCCCCTACCTCCGATCGAGGAGCGGCATCATGGTCCGTTCCGACTACGACGGACCCGACGAGGTGCATTCCTTCTCCGGAGCCGACGTGTGCACGGCCGACGGCACGACCTCGGTGGATCTGATCGAGCAGGAGCTGAACGACCAGAAGCCGCAGACGGCGCCGAGCTTCGGCGGCTGCATAGACATGCTGAGGCAGCACAAGGTCAAAGCGGTGATGACGGACAAGATCATCCTGGAGGGCTTCGTCCGCAAGTCCGAGGGTGAGTTCTCGCTGCTCGCGGCCGAATTCGGACCGGAGGGGTACTACGGGATCGCGATCCCCAAGAATCACCGGGCCGAATGCCTCGAGATCATGGGGATCATCAAGAACTACGTCAGCAGCACCGACTGGAAGCGCGACTTCGACACGCACTTCCCCGGCGTGAAGCCCGACGACTACGCCGTCGGCCCGGCCCAGGTCGACGCGAAGTCCGCCTGTTCTCCGTGAGGGCCCAGGTCCGCAGCGGGTTGGCGTGATCATTCCAGTCGCGGCGTGGGCTCGGGCTCAGCGCTTAGACTCCGGGCATGGCACAGTCGCCGCCCTTGTCCAAGCTCACCGCGTCCGAGCTCGCCGATGCCATCCGGGACGACCGGTCGTTGCGCCGGTTCCTGCACGGCCTGCCCGGCGTCGACCAGGTCGGGTTGGAGCAGCGGGCCGCCGGCCTCGCGACGCGGAGCATCAAGAAGGCCGCGAAGCGCTGGGCGATCGACACCGCGATCTCGATGATCGACCTGACGACGCTGGAGGGCGCCGACACCGACGGCAAGGTCCGCGCGTTGTGCGCCAAGGCCCGCCACCCCGACCCGGAGCGACCGGACACGCCGCAGGTCGCGGCGGTCTGCGTCTACTCCGACATGGCCGCCACCGCGGTCCGGGCCCTCGACGGCACCGGCGTCCAGGTCGCCTCGGTGGCGACGGCGTTCCCGTCCGGCCGCTCCGCGCTGCCGGTGAAGCTCGCCGACGTGGAGTACGCGGTGGCCGCGGGCGCCGACGAGATCGACATGGTGATCGACCGCGGCGCCTTCCTCTCGGGCCGCTACGGGCAGGTCTTCGAGGAGATCCAGGCGGTCAAGGCGGCCTGCGGCGACGCGCACCTGAAGGTCATCCTGGAGACCGGCGAGCTCGCCACCTACGACAACGTGCGCCGCGCGTCCTGGCTCGCGCTGCTCGCGGGCGGCGACTTCATCAAGACCTCCACGGGGAAGGTTCCCCAGGCCGCGACGCTGCCGTTGACGCACCTGATGCTCCAGGCGGTCCGCGACTGGCGGGATTCCACCGGCGAGCTGCGCGGCGTCAAGCCCGCGGGCGGCATCCGCAACACCAAGGACGCGATCCGCTACCTGGTGGCCGTGCATGAGGTGGCGGGCCCGGAGTGGCTCACCCCGAAACTGTTCCGATTCGGCGCGTCCAGCCTGCTCAACGACCTGTTGATGCAGCGGCGCACCCAGCTCGACGGCCACTACAGCGGCCCCGATTACGTGGCGGTGGACTGATGATCGATAGCCCGTGGGAGTACGCACCGGCGCCGGAGTCGCGGGAGATCGCAAACCTCAAGCCCAGCTACCGGATGTTCGTCGACGGCGAGTTCGTCGACGGCGGCGGCGAGCCGCTGAAGAGCATCAACCCGGCGACCGAGGAACTGCTGGCCGAGGTCTCCAGCGCCTCGGAGTCCGATGTGGACATCGCGGTGCGGGCGGCGCGGCGGGCTTTCGAGCGGACCTGGTCGACGATGCCGGGCCGCGAACGCGCGAAGTACCTGTTCCGCATCGCCCGGCTGATCCAGGAACGCGCCCGCGAGCTCGCGGTGCTGGAATCGCTGGACAACGGCAAGCCGATCAAGGAGTCGCGGGACGCCGACATCCCGACCGCGGCCGCGCACTTCTTCCACCACGCCGGCTGGGCCGACAAGCTCGGCTACGCCGGCTACGGCCCTGACCCGCGGCCGCTCGGCGTCGCCGGCCAGGTCATCCCGTGGAACTTCCCGCTGCTCATGCTGGCCTGGAAGATCGCCCCGGCGCTGGCCTGCGGCAACACCGTGGTGCTCAAGCCCGCGGAGACCACGCCGCTGACGGCCCTGGTGTTCGCCGAGATCTGCCAGCAGGCCGGGCTCCCGCCGGGCGTGGTGAACATCCTGCCGGGCGCCGGTGACATCGGCGCCGCGCTGGTCGCGCATCCCGGCGTCGACAAGGTCGCGTTCACCGGCTCCACCGAGGTCGGCAAGCAGATCCAGCGCAGCGTGGCCGGGTCCGGCAAGAAGCTGACGCTGGAGCTCGGCGGCAAGGCCGCGAACATCGTCTTCGACGACGCGCCGCTGGACCAGGCCGTCGAGGGCATCGTGAACGGGATCTTCTTCAACCAGGGCCACGTCTGCTGCGCGGGCTCGCGGCTGCTGGTGCAGGAGTCGATCGCCGACGAGCTCCTCGAGAAGCTGCGGATCCGGGTGCGGACGCTGCGGGTGGGCGATCCGCTGGACAAGAACACCGACGTCGGCGCGATCAACTCCGCCGAGCAGCTGAGCAAGATCACCGAGCTGGCCGCCAGCGGCGACGCCGAGGGCGCCGAGCGCTGGACCAGCCCGTGCCCGCTGCCGGAGAAGGGATTCTTCTTCTCCCCCACGGTCTTCTCGGGCGTCCACCAATCGATGCGGATCGCGCGCGAGGAGATCTTCGGGCCGGTGCTCTCGATGCTCACCTTCCGCACCCCGGCGGAGGCCATCGCCAAGGCCAACAACACGCCGTACGGCCTGTCGGCCGGGATCTGGACCGAGAAGGGCTCGCGGATCCTGTGGGCCGCGCAGCAGCTGCGGGCCGGCGTGGTGTGGGCGAACACCTTCAACCGGTTCGACCCGACCGCCCCGTTCGGCGGCTACCAGGAATCCGGCTTCGGACGCGAAGGCGGCCGCGCCGGTTTGGAGGCGTACCTCGATGTCTGACAACCGCACCCCGGAGCGGCTAGCCGTGGCCAAGACGTACAAGCTCTACATCGGTGGCTCGTTCCCGCGCTCGGAGTCGGGCCGGGTGTACCCGGTGCACGACGGGCAGGGCGCGTTCCTCGCCAACGCCGCGCAGGCTTCCCGCAAGGACGTCCGCGACGCGGTCGCGGCGGCCCGCAAGGCCTTCGGCAGTTGGTCGGGCGCGACGGCCTACAACCGCGGCCAGGTGCTGTTCCGCATCGCCGAGGTGATGGAGGGCCGGCGCGAGCAGTTCGCCGCCGAGATCGTCGCCGCGGAGGGCCTGTCCCACGACCAAGCCTTGTCCACAGTGGATCAAGCGGTGGACCGGATGGTCTGGTACGCGGGCTGGACGGACAAGATCTCGATGGTGCTCGGCGCCGCGAATCCCGTTGCCGGACCGTACTTCTCGTTCAGCGTCCCGGAGCCCACCGGCGTGGTCGGCGTGCTCGCGCCGCAGGATTCCGCGCTGCTCGGCCTGGTCAGCGTCGTGGCCCCGGTGATCGCGGCGGGCAACACCTGCGTCGTGGTGGCCAGCGCGGACCGGCCGCTGCCCGCCGTGACCTTCGCCGAGGTGCTGGCGACCTCCGACGTGCCCGGCGGGGTGGTCAACGTCCTGACCGGCCAGGCGGCCGAACTCGCGCCCTGGCTCGCCGCCCACGCCGACGTCAACGCCCTGGACCCGACGGGCGCCCCGGCGGAGCTGCGCACCGAACTCGCGCGGGCCGCGGCGGACACGGTCAAGCGGGTCCTACCGGTGCGCGGCGAGCCGGACTGGGCCCGCGAGCCCGACCTCCAGCGCCTCCGGGCGTTCACGGAGGTCAAGACCGTCTGGCACCCGGTCGGCACCTGACGAACCGAAGAAGGTCCGCGATTTCATTGAGGTTTTTCCAACCTCGTTCTGCGTGGCGGTGCCGGTAGCGGCCCCCCTGCGGGAGTTACAGCGCCCGCCTGGCTGTGGGTGCCCTGACTTATTGGGGGGTAGGGCAATTGTGGCGTGTCTAGTCGGCGGCGTAGCGGACTTCTTCCTTGCCGAACAAGGCACGCACGTGGTCGGGCTGGTTCTGGCGACGGCGCAGGTGGGTGCGTGTCGCTGCGGCCAGCTCGGACTTGGTGCGAGGGCTTGTCGTTGCGGTCACGTGATGTTTGATGTCACCGTTGAGCAGTTCGACGGGGTTGAGTTCGGGGCAGTATCCGGGCAGGAAATGCATCTCGATCCGGTCGTGGTGGCGGGCCAGCCAGTCTTTGAGCAGTCTCGCCCGGTGCACGGGGTGACGGTCGGCGATGAGGTGGATCTTGCGGTCGAGCTGGCGGAT
>NZ_FNOK01000060.1 GCF_900106995.1 Saccharopolyspora shandongensis | reverse complement strand
CCCTTGGTGTGTTCTTTGACCGGGTCTTTGAATCCGTCTGCCAGTACGTATTCGTCGGCGCCGGCATCGATTGCGGTGCGGCCTTTTTCGTCGGTCGAGGTGACCGCGATGACCTGGCCGGCTCCGAATGCCTTGGCCGTCTGGATGGAGGCCGTTCCGATTCCGCCGGCGGCGCCGTGGACGAGCACGGATTCGCCTTCGGTCAGTCGGCCGCGTGGCTGCAGGGCGAAGTGTGCGGTGAGGTAGTTGAACGGTACGGCCGCGGCTTGCTCGAAGGACATGTTGTCCGGGATCTTGAAGGTGGTTTCGGGATCCGCGACCGTGTATTCCGCGAATCCGCCGAGGAATGACAGGGCGGCTACCCGGTCACCGGGTTTGAGGCCGGTGTTCGGGGGTGCTTGGATGACGACACCACCGACCTCGGCGCCGGGAATGAACGGGAGGTCCGGCTTCACCTGGTACCGGCCGCGTGTCTGCAGCACCTCGGGGAACGAGACACCGGCGGCATGCACCTCGATGAGCACCTGGCCGGCATTGGGTTCTGGCGCCTCGACGTCAACGATCTCAACTGCGTCGGGGCCATTGAGCTTGGAGATGTGCGCCGCCTTCATGGCGCCGACTGTATGGATGGTCGAGTCTCCGTGCTAGACACCGTTGGCTATCACCATTCCAGCTCGATGCGATACGGGTCGGTGTCGTGACCGGTGGCTCGCGTCGGTGTCGCGTGCTCAGCGATCCGCCGCATGGTCGATCCCGGCTACTTCGAGAATTGCAGCGCCGCTCCCGGATCCGCGAGTTCGGATCGCACGTTTTTCTGCCCGGTGAACGGATCACCGGTCTTTTCGTGCACGATCTCCCGGATTTCACGCAGAATCAACTGGACGATCGGTCCGCGCAGCTCTCCAGATCGAACTGCGACTGAAAGTGTCGTCTTGGCCCACGGCTCGCGGATCGGGATCAGCGTGACACCGTTGCCGCTGACGGTCGAGGTTGCCAACGTGTTCGCGATCGAGATGCCAACGCCCGCGCGCACCATGCGCTGGACCGTTTCCGCGCCGTCCGTGAGGTAGATGAAGCGAGCATCGACGCCCTTGAGCATTCTGTCGAATGCCGCCCGGAGAATGCTGCCCTTCTTGTAGGTGATGAGGGGCTCGCCGCTGAGGTCGTTGACGTCGAACGTCTCGGCGCTGGCCAGCGGGTGGGCGTCCGGAACGCAGAGGACGAGGCGCCCTGAGACCAGATCGGTGTAGTGCAGCTGATCGTCCTCGTCGATTTCATCCGGCTCGTCGAGCCGAATCAGCAGGCCCATGTCGTATTGCCCGCTGGTGAGCCCTTCGCGGACGTCGTAGGTCCCGCCTTCGGTGACCTCGAAGCGAATGTTCGGGTGTTCGGTGTGCATCCGCCGGACAACATCGGGTAGCACGAGCATGCTGCCGGTCGACACCGTTGCGAGCCGAACAGTGCCGGCGCGCAAACCGTCGATGACGCTGGCTTCCTGGCGTAGTAGATCTTCGATCCGAATCGCCGCCATCGCGTGCGGCAGGATTCGCTCAGCCGCGTCCGTTGGACGTACACCTTGGGCTCCCCGGCGCACGAGAACGAGTCCGAGATCCTCTTCGAGACGCTGTACCTGGCTGGTGATCGTCGGCTGCGAGACACCGAGTTCTCTCGCTGCCTGCCGGAACGAACCCGTGCGCAGTGCCGCTTCCAGGTATCGAAGTTGCTCGAACCGCACCGATCACCCCGCTCGTCCGCGCGGCGTGGTCTGGACGCCGTCCGACAGCACTGTCGGACGGGGATGGTACCACGCATTCGAACGCGTGGTAGTAAAGTAATTATGTTGATATGAAAGTGGATTCGTCGCTGCCGGCGCCCGGCGAACGTCTTCTGGACGAAACCCGGCAGCGACCGCAGTCCGAAGTCACAGACCCATCGGGTCGGCAGCACCGGTGCCGCCGTCGATCGCGATCGTGCTCCCGGTGATGTACCCGCCCGCCGGCGTCAACAGGAACGCCACGGTCGCAGCGACCTCGTACGGCTGTCCGAGACGGCCGAGCATCGTATTCGCCCCGTACTGCTTGGCCATGATCCCGTCGGTGTCCGCCGCCACGACTCTGGGGGACAAGAACAACCCTGGTGCGACCGCGTTCACCCGCACGCCGGCGGCACCGTGCTCTTCCGCGAGCTGCTTGACCCACAGCTCGAGAGCGGCCTTGGCCGGACCGTAGCCGGCAGCGTACTTTCCGGCACGAGAACCGCTGAGACTCGAGACGAAGACGATCGAACCGCCACCGCCGTCCGCGACGAGCGGCGCCAGGTGCTGCCCCGCGAGGAAGGCATGGGTGAGGTTCACCCGGAAGTCCTTCTCCCAGTCTTCGAGCGTGAACTCGGGGAGCGGTTTGCGCGTCATCTGGCCGATGACATCGACGAAGCCGCTGAGCGTGGGGAATGCCGACCTGGCGTGGTCGGCGACCGCCCGAGCCCCCTCTTCGGTCGACACGTCCGCGACGATGCGCTCGGCCCCGAGCTCGTCGGCGAGTCGGTTCACCAGGTCCTCGGCGATGTCGACGCACAGGAGCCGGGCGCCCCGGGAAGCCAGCGTGCGTGAGACGTGTTCGCCGATGCCGGCGCCCGCGCCGAGAACGACGTACGCGTTTCCATCGAGCCGGAACAGCCGGTCGTGATCGATCTCGGTTGCGCCCATCGGGGAGTGCGGGTCACTGAACATCGGTCCCGTGATCAATGTCGATCTCCTTCTGCGAAGAGGGCTGCGGTGCTGCGGGGACGCCGTTCGACCCGCGAAACCGGCCGGCTGTGGCGCATCGGCGGATTGCCCGTCAGGTCAGCTCGTAGTGCTCGGGTTCGGCCGCTCGAGTTCCCTCGACGTACCGGTGGGCGGTCAGCGGCCACATGATCGTGGAACGGCCTTCGGCGTTCTGGTACCAGCTGTGGGTCTTCGACCATCCCCAGACGCGCTTGCCGCTCTCCTCGGTGACTTCCTCCTGGTACTCCTCGAAGACGTCGTGGCGCAGCGACATCGCGCGGTGTCCGGTTTCCAGCAGCGTCTTGATCGCGCTGAGCAGGTACACGGTCTGGCACTCGAGGAAGAAGACGACGTTGCCGTGCAGCAGCAGGCCGGTGTTCGGGCCGTAGAGGCAGAACATGTTGGGAAAATCAGGAACCGCAATGCCGAAGTAGGCGCATGCGTCGATACCCCAGGTCTCGTGCAGGTCCTTGCCGCCCCTGCCGGTCACCTTCATAGGCATGAGGAAGTCGGACGCCTTGAAACCGGTGGCGAATACGATCACGTCGACCGGGATGTGCTCGCCGTCAGCGGTCCAGACCCCGGTTTCGTCCACCCGCTCGACGCCATCCGCGACGAGCTGGACGTTGTCGCGCTTGAGGGTCTCGATCCAGGTCCCGTCGTCGCGGATGATCCGCTTGGCGCCAGGCGGATAATCGGGGATGATCTTCTCCGCCAGATCCGGCCGGTCCTCCACCTGGCCGAGCAGGTAGTCGGTCAGCAGGACGCGCAACTGCTCGTTGACCGCCGATACGGCGCGCTCGGTCGGCGGATAGTCCGGGTCGATCGTCGCGGCGGCAAGCCTGCCGATCGCTCGGGGCAGGAAGATGGAGAAGCGGTAGTACGACCGGTACAGCGGGATGTTGCGCAGCAGCCATCGTTCTTCCTCTGGAAGATCGCGGCGCAGCTCGGGAGTGGGCTGCAGGAATGGTGCGGTGCGCTGGAAGATGACCAGTTCGTCGGCCTGGCGCGCCAGAGCCGGGCCGACTTGCACTCCGCTGGCGCCGGTGCCGATGAGAGCGACCCGCTTTCCCGCGAAGTCGACGGAATGGTCCCATTGCGCGGTGTGGAAAGCCGGGCCGGCGAAGGTATCGAGGCCTTCGATCGCCGGGATGAGCGGCCGGTTGAGCTGACCGACCGCCGATACGACGATGTCGTACTCGTCGGCGCGTTCGCCGCCGTGATCGTCGATCGTCTCCACGGTCCAGAGCTGCGATTCGTCGTCCCAGTTCGCGGCGGTGACTTCGGTGTTGAGGACGATGTGGTCGACCAGACCGTGCTCCTCGGCGAACGACCGCAAGTAGTCGAAGATCACGTCCTGGCGGCAGAAGTAGGACGGCCAGTCGTACGGGTAGAACGAGTACGTGTAGATGTAGCTGTGGACGTCGATCCGGCAGTCCGGGTACGTGTTCTCGTACCAGGTGCCGCCGAGGTCGTCGCCCTTCTCGATGATGGTGAAGTCGATGCCCGCCTGCTTCATGCGCAGACCGGCCATCAGGCCCGAAAGACCGGCGCCGATGATCGCTACCCGCATCGACCGGTCGGCAGCGATGTCGTCCTTGGTCCACCGAGGGGCGCGCTCATCGACGCCGGGGGGCACGAATGCCGCGTGCAGCAGCGGCACGTTCTTCTCGTCGGTGCTGCCCAACGCCCAGTCGCTGATGGCCGTCAGCACGGCGGGACTGGGGCGCTGCGGCCAGGTGCCCATCGTCGGTAGCAGCGGCTCGAGCTTCTCGAGGCACAGAGCGCGAATCTGCGACTCGACGTCAGGGGTGAGGCCGCCCGCGGGCAGCAGCTCGGGTTTCGGACGCCAGTCCGGCCGCAGGACCTCCGCGTCATCGGTGAGGTGCGCGACCAGCATGAGGAGGGCCGGCGTTTCGGCAGCATGAATGCATCGCCGGAGGTCATCGATAGTCGGTTCGCTGGCGGAGGACTGTTCCATGCCTGATCCTTCGGGTGCTGCGACGCGGGTCAATTCGCCACTTCTGGATCGCGTTGCGCCAAGAACTCGGTGAGCATGGCGGCGACCGGGGTTGGGTGGGTGAATGCCGTGAGGTGTCCGCCGGGCACGAAAGCCAGCCGCGCCTGCGGAATGCCGGCAGCGAGTTGCTCGACCACCGTGCGAGGCGTGCTCACGTCCTCCTGGCCGCCGATGACCAGCGTCGGCAGGTCCGGTGGAACCTGGAAGTCGCCGACGGCGGTCATCGAAGTCAGGGTCGCGGCGTGCACCTGGGGGTCGGAACCGAGGTACTGCTCGCGCGCCCGCGCCGCGAGCGCGGAGATCGATTCATCGTGCTGCGGCTGATCGCCGAACCAACGGCCGAGGGTCGCGTCCGCCATGGCGGCGATGCCGTTCGGTGCCAAGGCGGCCTGTGCGCGCGCAGCGTTGCCTTCTCGCGCTGCGTCGTTGAACGAGCCCGCCGTGGCGATGAGGACGACCTTGTCCACGCGCTGCGGATGACGGGCGGCGAACGCTTGGGCGACCATCCCGCCCAGCGAGATTCCCAGGACGCTGGCTCGATGTACCGCTAGGTGATCAAGTAGCTGCGTGATGTCGTCGGCGAATCGCGCAAGGCTGATCTGATCAGGCTGTCCTTCGCTGCAGCCGTGCCCGCGGACATCGGGGATCACGCACCGGAACTCCGCACCCAGCTGCTCGGCCAAGGGCTCGAACCACGATCCGTCGAGGGCGAGCGAGTGCACGAGCACGATGTTCTCGGCACCGTCGCCGACGATGCGGTAGGCCAGCCGAGCGCCGTCGGCGGCGGTGAAGTGCTCAGTCATCGTCGCTCGCGAATTCCGCCGGCTCGATGTTCAGGCTGAAATCCTTCAGCACGAGCACGGCACGATTGTCGTGGATGAAGCTGTGGTCGACGTGGTCGAACTCGATTCCCAGATCCTGGGTGGACCGGTTTTCCTCGACTGCTGGTGTTCCCACCGGCAACCTCCTGAATTGGTGAATCCCATCAATCGACGGCGGAACTTCGCAACTGGCGCGAACCGCTCCATTGCGGCCCTCGGATTCTTCGGTGCGAAGCCCCGTGGATCAGGCGGATAACCGGGACCTTTCTTCTTCGCCGATTGAACCAGAGTGAATCGCGATCGCATTCTCGACAACAAGGTTCCGGAAGTCTGCTTGAGCCGCGATCGCGGTGTCAAGACGTCGTAGTCGCGCATGCGGCTATCACCCTGACAGACAGCGGCCCATTGCCCTGGGCGGCTCACCCGGCGGGCCTGTGCGCACCACGATTCGAGGGAGCAGGTCATGTTCGATTTCGCCGGCCGAGTCGTCATCGTCACTGGCGCTTCGGATCCGTGCACGCTAGAGCGTGACGAGAAGCTCCTTGAGACCGAAGAAGGCGCGGTCCTCGCGGTAGGAGAGGTTCGCGAGAGCGGGGTCGACGAGTTCCATCTCGGGGTAGCGTTCGAAGATCTTCGGCACTGCGATGGCCAGTTCGAGGCGGGCGAGGCTCTGGCCGAGGCATTGGTGCGAGCCGAAGCTGAACGCCATGTGCTGGGGTTTGGTTTCCGGGATCGCGAAATCGGCCCAGCGCGTGCGCTCGAAATACGACTCGTCGTGGTTGGCCGACCAGATCGAGGCGATGACGCCTTCGCCCGCGCGGACGACGTGGCCGTTGACGTCGATGTCTTCCATAGCGGCGCGACGTGGACCCATGCGGGCGACGGACAGGACGCGCAGGAGTTCTTCGACGGCGACGTCCCAGTCCCGTTCGCCGTTTCGCAGCAGCGCGAGCTGGTCGGGTCGCTTGAGCAGGGTCAGCACCGATAGCCCGATCATGTTGGCGGTCGTGTCGTGCCCGCCGACGATCAGGCTCGTCACGAGCGAGGCGAGCTGGATGCGGGTCAGCCCGCCGACCGCTTCTTGCTCCTCGAGGATCTTGGTCAACATGTCGTCGCCGGGGTTCTTCGCCTTCTGGTCGGCGATTTGGAGGCTCAGCTCGGCGAACTCCTCGACAACCTCGTGCATCTCGTCGAGGGGAAGCACCAGGTTCGTCATGTGATCGGTCAGTTCGTGGAACCGCGGCGCGGTCTCGATCGGGATGCCGAGCAGATCGGTGATGACGGTCGTGGGGATGGACAGCGCGAATTCGGAGACCAGGTCGAGCGGCTGCGGCAGGTCGGGGAGACGTTCGAGGTGTTCGTCGATGATCTCGGTGACCCGCCGGCGGTATCCCTCGACGGCCTTCGGGGTGAAGTACCTGGTGACGACCCGCCGCAACTTCGTGTGCAACGGGGCATCCACGCGCAGCATGCCGTTCACCGAGATCGGATGACCCCCTCCGGGCAGGCCGCGGACGGGGAAACCCGGGGTCGTCGGGTTCGCGCTGAACCGGGTGTCGCCCAGGACGGCCTTCACATCGTCGAACTTCGTGAACATCCAGGCCTTCATGTCGGGCCCGAGACCGATCTCACCGACCGGGCAACGGCGCAGCTCGCCGAAGTACTCCGGATCGTCCAGCGGTCGATCAGCCGGCGGCGTGAAGCTCAGTTGGCGAAGGTGCGGACAGGCCTCAGCGGCATCCGCCTCAGCTGAATTGTCTTCGTGCATCTGGCTTTCCACCGTCTCTCCTAGTGAGGGTTTTTCATCCTGGTCGGGTACCGCAGCTGCGGCGTCTGACCTGCGCCTGAGTGCGTGCCGTCGCCAAGCGCCGTCAGGCGCTTTCGGGCCCACCCTCGCAACTGGCACCGCCGCGGGTTCACGGAGCCCACCCCTCTGGGGTTCCTCCGGCGAGGACGGCCCTGACGCCGTGTATTGGCATACATAAGTCAGGGCACCCACAGCCAGGCGGGCGCTGAGGTTCCGCCACCCGCACCGCTACGCAGAACGAGGTTGGAAAAACCTCAGTCGAAATGGACGTCATTCGGCCGTCGGTTCTCGTGCGGCACCGGCGAGAGCTCCTGGCGCCCGTTGCCTACTCGGTCCGACTCCTGCCTTGTGACCTGGGACGACGAGTTGCGACGATTCTCCGCACCCAGTGGGATGTCTGGTAGGTCACAATGCCTACAGCGGTGATTCTTCCCGTCTATCACGAATGAAGGCTGAAGTCGGCCTGGGTGGCCAGGCGCGTCCGCCGGTGGCCGGCCGGTAGCCATCCGGCATCACAGGTGCAGGGTTTTCCTTCTACCCGCGTGGCGCGTCGTTGTGCAGACTCCTCGCCAGGACCCCGTCAATCGCCGCCAAGACCCCGTCGATCGCTGTCGCGTGGGCGGGCATCGGTGCATGGGAAGAAACGGAGACCAACCGCGTGGATCATCAATCGCCGAGTTCGTGGCGTTCGATCATCGGGCAGAGCGTTGCGGCCGGACATCGAGTTCTACCTGAGCCCGAGGGCAAGCAGGTGCTCCAGCACTTCGGAATCCCGGTCCCGGCGGGAACGGCGGATCGCGACGCGGTCAAGGCGGCCTCGGATATCAGCGGCCCGCTGGTGCTGAAGGCCGTGTCACCGACCCTGGTGCACAAGTCGGACGCGGGCGGCGTGCGTGTCGGTCTGAGTGCTGCCGAAGTGGCCGAAGCTGCTCAGCTGATGTCGGCTGCTCTCGCCGAGCAGGGGCACCAGGTCGACCGCTTCCTGGTCGAGGAGAAAGCTGATCCCGGCCACGAAGTCGTCGTAGGCGCGGTGCGAACGCCTGGTGTCGGCTGGGTGGTGATGCTCGGCTTGGGCGGCGTCTTCGTCGAAGTCCTGGCCGATGTGGCGTTCGGGGTGGCGCCCCTTCGGACCGATCAGATCACGGCGATGCTCGACGAACTGCGGGGCCTGCCGATCCTGCAGGGTGCGCGCGGTGCCGAGCCTGCCGATCTCGACGCGCTCGTGACGCTCGTGGAAAGACTCGCAGGGCCCGACGGGCTGCTGGCCGCTCTGCCGCCAGAAGTGGTCGAGCTCGACCTGAATCCCGTCATCGTCAACCCCGCCGGCGCTGTCGCAGTCGATGCGCGGTTCGTCCTCGGCTCGGTGAGTGCCGAGCACCGGTCCGCCGTCGCGCCGAACGATGATCTCTCCGCCCTGTACCAACCGCAGACGATCGCCGTCCTCGGCGCGAGCGCCAAGGGCACGAACGGTGCGAATCGGTACATCCGGGGGCTTCGCGCAGGCGGTTACACCGGGCGGATCGTGCCGATCCACCCGACTGCGGAGGCGATCGAGGGCATTCCGGCGGCCCGCACCATGGCCGATGTCCGGGACGTGGTCGACTACGCCTTCGTCGCGCTACCTTCTGGTGCGGTCGCTGAAGCCCTCCAGGCGCCGGCGGGACAGTTGCGCTTTGCCCAGGTGATCAGCAGCGGGTTCGGCGAGGTCCCCGATGGCGCCGAAATGGAACGGCAGCTCGTCGAGGCGATGCGGGCGCAGAAGACGCGGCTCATCGGGCCGAACTGCCTCGGCACGCATAGTTCCAGCGGGGGGTTCAGCTTCGTGCCGGAAGCGCCGCTCGAGCCCGGTGGGGTCGCAGTGGTATCGCAAAGCGGTGGCCTGAGCGTCGACATCCTGCGCCTTGGCGCCGCGCGGGGGCTCGCCTTCCACAGCCTGACCAGCATCGGCAACGCCGCCGACCTGGGACCTGCGGAGATCGTCGACTTCCTGCTGGGAGCGCAGGAAGTCAGTGTGATCGGACTCTACCTGGAGTCGCTCGGGCACGCCCGCAGTGTGCTCGACCTGCTGGCCGAACACAGCTGCGTCAAGCCGATCGTGTTGCTTGCCGGCGGCCGGACGTCCGAGGGCTCTCGGGCTGCGTCCAGCCACACCGGCGCGTTGGCCGGGAATCACCGGCTGTGGCCCGCCGTCGCTCGGCAGGCCGGCATGGTCCTGACCGATTCGCTCGATGAGTTCGTCAACGTCCTGCTCGCCTTCGACACAGCCGACCTGACGCAGCCGTACACCAACAGCGACGGAGTGCTGTTCGGCAACGGTGGGGGAGCCAGTGTCCTGGCCGCGGATTCCCTTGCCCACCACGGACTTCGCGTACCGGTGCTGTCGCCGGACACGGTCGCGAAGATCGAGGGACTGGGCCTACCGCCCGGAAATGGACTGTTCAACCCGATCGACACCCCGGCGCCCACTCTTGGTGTGAACGGTGGCGCCGTCGCCGGTGACATTCTTTCGATCGTCCTCGACGCGATGACGCCGGCGGTGGTGATCACCCATCTGAATGTCGGGATCATCCATCGCAACCTCAGCCAGACGCACGGCGACGTGACCGCAGCGATCATCGGCAGCATCGGACGAGTGCGCGCCGAGACGGGCCTGGCGTCACTGCACTACCTGGTGCTCAAGGGCGATGGCAAGTCGGACGTCGATGAGCTCATCCGCAGCTACGTCCAGCTGGCGAGGAGTGCCGGTCTGCCCGTGTACGGCTCGGTCGAGGACGCGGCGCGCGCGGCCCAGGTCGTCCTCGAGTTCCGCAAACGGGCATCTCACGCCGCTCGACCGAACCCGGGACAGATGGCCGATCTCGGCGGCTGAAGCGGCCGATGCGAAAGGATCCGATCCAGCTGACACGCGATCATCGCGAAGAGCACCTCGCCCACAGCGCGCAGGCACTCGCCACGGGTGGGGAGCGCAAGCTCGCCGCGCGCGCCGAAAAGGGCGAGCTGAACGCGCGCTATCGGGTTGCTCGCCTCTTCGATGAGGGGAGCTTCCGCGAGACCGGTCTGTTCGCGACGTCGTGGGTCTACGGAGTGGAAGACGTGATCGATCCGGCGGATACGAGGGGGTTCCTCATCATCGCCTTGGAAGCGGAGACGCCCGTGAAGGCATATCTGGACCACCCGACGGCAGCTGAGAAACCCGCCGTTGAAGAAGGATTTCCTCTGAGGAGCAACGAATGAAGGTAAAGGTCTACCCCGACAGGTGCTGTGGTTCGGGGCAGTGCGTCCTGGCGGCACCAGCGGTCTTCGATCAGGATGACGACGGAATTATCCTGCTGTTGCAGGAGAACCCGGCCGCGACGGCGAAACCGGAGATCGAGGAGGCGATCGCCGCCTGCCCGACAGCGGCGATCGAGCTCGCGGAGGACTGAGCTGCGATGTCGGGCGAGTCGGTTTCCCGGCCGGTCGGACGGCTGGTTGTGGTGGGTGCGGGACAAGCGGGTGTGCACGTGGTCAGTGCACTTCGCCGTTCTGGTCATGATGGCGACGTGACGCTGATCGGCGGCGAGGATCATCTGCCCTACCAACGTCCGCCGCTGTCGAAGGCCTTTCTCAAGGATCCTCATCCCGCACACATCGTGTTTCACCAGGCAGAGCACTACGACAGCATCGGCGTGCGGTTGCTGTGCGGAGACCCGACGCGAGGAATCGATCGCGACCACGGGCTCGTCGTTCTCGAGTCCGGAGTGGAGGTTCCCTACGACCATCTGGTGCTCGCAACCGGTTCGCGTCCCAGAACGCTCGATGAGTTGTCGTCGGCCGGGAACGTGTTCACCGTCCACGGCTGGAGTGACTCCTGCCGGTTGCATGAACGGCTCGGCGGTGCGCGGTCGATGCTCCTGATCGGCGGCGGATTCATCGGGCTGGAGGTCGCCACCGTCGCGAGTGAACTCGGTTGCGAGGTGACCGTGGTCGAGCAGGCGACTCGCGTGCTCGGCCACATGCTTCCTCCGCTCGTCGCCGACTTCCTCGCCGGTCGGCACGCCGAGTCGGGGGTCAAGTTCCGATTCGGCGAGACGATCACGTCGTTCGGGTTCGACGCGAACGGTGACGTGCGGTGGGCCACGACCAGCTCCGGTGCCCGCGTCGACGCGGACGTCGTGGCCGTCGGCATCGGGTCGCAGCCGCGAGTGGACCTCGCCGAGCGCGCGGGCCTCGACACAGCGGACGGGATCATCGTCGACGAGCACCTGACCACATCGGACCCGCGGATCAGTGCGGTCGGCGATTGCATCAGGTTCCCGGCCGGTTCGCGCTCGTGCCGCCTCACCAGCGTGCAACATGCCACGGATTCCGCGCAGTACCTGGCGAAAGCCCTTCTCGGCACTCGCCCCGGGTACGACCCGGTGCCGTGGTTCTGGACAGATCAAGCCGGTGTCAAGGTGCAGATCACCGGCATGCCTGGGCGGTCCGCAGACCGCTCAGAGCTCATCGGCGATGTGAGCACCGGCCGATTCGCGGTGTGGCGGTACGACGGCGACGAGTTCATCGGCGGAGAGGCCGTCGGGATGCCGCGTGAGCACCTCAAGATGCGCCGCGAACTCGCTGAGACGAGACGATCCAGCCGAGCAACCGGGTGAGACGGTGCACCGCCCCGAAGGGATTCGGTGCCGGCGATGTGCCGGACGTCCTCAGCAAGCAGCAAGTGGATGCGATCGTTGTCCGCGAGGACTACGCCAAGCAACATCCGGATCTGCCAAGGAAGGCCAGATCAAGTACGAGGACCTGGTGCCCGACTTCGCCCGCGCCTGATCGCCCGCGGTGGAGGGCCGGGCGCGGCGTCGCGCCCGGCCCTCCACCGCGGGCGATGTGGCCGGTTTGGAGCTGCGCCGGCCAGCTCGTGATCAATGACCCGATCAAGCGCTGGACACCGGGGGCGATGATTCTGGTCGACAGGTGGTTGCCGGGAAGGCGTCCTCAGAAGCCGAAGTCGCTGAGGCCGGGGTGGTCGTCGGGGCGGCGGCCCAGCGGCCAGAAGTACTTGCGCTCGGATTCGGCGATCGGGAGGGTGTTGATGGAGGCGTGGCGGGTGTGCATCAAGCCGTGCTCGTCGTACTCCCAGTTCTCATTGCCGTAGGAGCGGTACCAGTTGCCGGCGTCGTCGCGGTGTTCGTAGGCGAAGCGCACGGCGATGCGGTTGCCGTCGTACGCCCACAGCTCCTTGATCAGCCGGTAGTCGAGCTCGGTGTTCCACTTGCGGGTCAGCAAGGCGACGATCTCGTCTCGGCCGGTGGCGTACTCCGAGCGGTTGCGCCAGCGGGAGTCCGCGGTGTAGCCCAGCGACACCTTCTGGGGGTCGCGGGTGTTCCAGGCGTCCTCGGCCAGCCGAACCTTTTCGATGGCGGTCTCCCGGGTGAACGGCGGCACCGGAGGGCGGGTCGTGTCGGTCATGTCGATTCCTTCGAACTCTGGACTCACCGCATGTCCGGCGAGCCTGGGGACAGCAGGGAGAACGACCGTTCTCGCTATGTCTGATAGCGTAGAGAACGGTGGTTCTCCACGCAAGGGGGCATAGATGCTGGATCAGGACATGGCAAGGGAGCAGGTGCTGGAGGCGGCCGAGGGGCTGTTCTACGCACGGGGCATCCAGGCGGTCGGGATGGATGCGGTGCGCAATGCCTCCGGGGTGTCGCTCAAGCGTCTCTACCAGCTGTTCCCGTCCAAGGAGGCGCTCGTGCTGGAGTTCCTGAAGCAGCGCGATTCGCGGTGGCGCCGAGCCCTCGCCGACCACGTCGACGAGGGGGCATCTCCCGACGAGCGGATCCTCTCGGTGTTCGACTGGCTGTACAAGTGGTTCTCCGAACCGGACTACCGCGGGTGTGCCTTCATCAACTCCTTCGGCGAGCTGGGCGCGGTCTCGGCCGACGTCGCCGAGCAGGCCCGACACCACAAGAAGGCCTTCCGCGACTACCTCGCCGGACTGGTGACGGCAGCTGGCCGGCCCGTCGAGCTAGCAGAGCACCTCGCGCTGCTCGCCGAAGGAGCGATCACCACCGCGGCGATCTCCGGCACCCCCGAACCAGCGCACCAAGCTCGAGACGCCGCGCGCCTCCTGATGCGCGCACCTGTACAGAACGCCACGGCCGGCTCGATCCGCACCCGGTAGATCCGCGGCCGGAGGAAGCTGGCGCCGCACCCTTGTTGCCACGATCAAATGACAGACCGGGTCGATTCATCCGCTGAGCGAGCCAGCCGCATCGACCCCGCCCAGGCTGCGAAGTATCACCGGCTCATGACGGAGCACGCACTACCAGCGTCTCGTCGGGTGGAACGGAATCGTCAGCGAGGCGACGGCACGCCGAGGGAAGGCCTCGCGGTAGCGGCAACCTCGGGCTGTTACTCCGAGCGGTCGCCCGGTGCGTTCTCGAAGAGGTGGGTGCGCGCAAGCACTTCTCGGTGGAACCGGGAGACCGAGTCGACGAGTGCGGCCACCTGTGCGCCGGCCCAGTGGGTCCTGTCCCAGCCGGCGTACAGGGTCACGGAGAGCAGGCTCTCGCCTGCCCGGATGGCGACCGGGGTGAGTCCGAAGATCGCTTTGTCGGTGAGCACGGCGATCCCGTGGCCCGAGGCTGCCAAGGCGCGGGCCACGACGGTTGTCGAGACGACTCGCGGCTCGTTGTAGACCAGACCCTCGCGTGCGGCAGCCGCGTCGAGCGCCAGCCGACCCGCATTGACGGGATGCATCAGGATCAATTGCTCGTGGACGAGATCGGTCAGCTCGACTTCGCCGATTCGCGCCAGCCGGTGGGTCGGTGGCACCAGCGCGAGCACGGGGGCGTGACCCACGACGCGGGATTCCATCGATCCGGGTGGCGGGATGGGCGCGATGCCGAGGTCGGCATCTCCGCGCGCAACGACGTCGTACACGCTGCGCGCGTCGCGTTCGAGGATGTCGCGAATTGAAGAGGCGGCGCCTCGGTCGGCGAGGTAGGGCGCCAGGAAGTCGGCGATCGTGGTCGGGGGTGCGGCGACGATCAACGGCATGCCATGCCCTTGGGTCATGGTCCTGACCGCGCCCAGCGTGCGGTCGGCCCGGGCCACCAGGTCACGGGCGAGGGGCAGGAAGCGCTCCCCGGCGAAGGTGAGCTTTCGCGGCCCCGGCGTGCGCGAGAAGAGTTCCACTCCCAGGCTGCGCTCGAGGTTGCGCAGTTGGCGGGAGAGCGAGGGCTGTGCGATTCGGACATCGCGCGCGGCCGCCGTGATCGAGCCTTGGTCGACCACTGCCAGGAAGTAACGCAGAACTCTGATCTCCACCATGCCTCCGAGGTATGGGCAGCGATGGTAACGGGCATTAGACGGCATATGCCACATGCGCTCAGAATCAGATCCCGTTCCGGTCACCGAGTGAGGGCACATCAGGGCCTCAACGCTCCCGTCGTCGAGGAGACGGCATGTCAAGTTCTTCTGATCTCCGCGCAGCCCGCCGGGCGGGCCTCGGATCGTTCATCGGCACCGCGATCGAGTGGTACGACTTCTTCATCTTCGGAACCGCTGCGGCGCTCGTGTTCGGGGAGGTCTTCTTTCCCACGGCGTCACCGGTAGCCGGTCTGCTCGCGTCTTTCGCGACCTTCTGGACGGGTTTCCTGGCCCGGCCGCTGGGAGGTGTGGTCTTCGGACATCTCGGCGATCGGATCGGCCGCAAGAAGACGCTCGTCACCACGCTGGTCCTCATGGGCGTCTCCAGTACCGCCATCGGTCTGGTGCCCAGCTATGCCTCGATCGGGATGGCTGCCCCGGCCCTCCTCATCCTGCTCCGATTGGTGCAGGGCCTGGCGCTGGGCGGTGAATGGGGAGGAGCTGTGCTGATCGCGGCTGAGCACGCGCCACCGAGCCGTCGAATCCTCTTCGGTGCCTTCGCCCAGCAGGGCTCGCCGGCGGGTGGCCTGATGGCGACCCTGGTCTTCCTGGGCGTGAGCCGGCTGTCGGCTGAGGACTTCGCGGCCTGGGGGTGGCGTGTTCCGTTCCTCGTGTCTGCGGTCCTGCTGGTAGTGGGCCTGGTGATCAGGCTGACAGTGGCCGAGTCGCCGGAGTTCTTGGCGACCAAGCAACGCGGCGAGATCGTCAAGGCGCCGGCGGCAGAAGTGCTGCGGACGGCCCCGGGTGCAGTCCTGTTGGGAATCGGGGCATCGGCTATCGGGATCGGCGCAGCGTACTTCCTGAACGCGTTCACGATCGCTTGGACCACGACCGAGCTCGGCGTGCCCCGGGCGACGATCCTGTCGGCCCTGCTGGTGGGCACCATCATCCAGTTCGTTGCGCAACCGGTGGCAGCGCTGATCGCGCACCGCGTCGGCGCCACGCGGTTCATGATCGTGGCTCTGGTGGCGAGCGCCCTCCTCACCCCGGTCTTCTACCTGCTCGTCAGCACGGGTGACGGGAGCAAGATCGTCCTCGGCATCGTCCTCATCAACATCGTCGCGCCGGCCTACTTCGCCGTCCTCGCCGGATTCCTCACGCAGGCCTTCCCCGCCAGGGTCCGATACACCGGAATCTCGTTGGCCTACCAGCTTTCCGCAACGGTGATCGGCGGCTCGGTCCCGCTGATCGCACAATCCCTGCTCTCCAGCGGCGGGATCGGCCTGGTCGTCGCCTACCACGTCGGGCTGATCGTCTTGACCTTGGTGTGCGTGGCCGCGCTGGGCCGCAGGATCGCGAAGTCCCAAGGCGTTGCGGATCTGCCGGACAACTCGGACCTTCGCGCCAGCGATGCGCCCGCGTGAGACTCGGTGCGGCATTCACCCCGGGTGAACCAGTACGCGCGCCAGTGGACGTGAGGCGCGGCCCCAGCTTTCTCAACATCGAAAACCTGGAAGGAATCGCATGCATTCGTCAGCCGAGCCGCGCATCTTCCGCGCGCGTCGGGTCATCACGCCGTCCTCCCCATCCGCTGACGCGGTCGCGGTGCTCGGGGACAGAATCGTTGCGGTGGGCGATGCGGACGACCTTCGGCGGTCGCTGCCTCTCGCGCGGCTCGTGGACCTGGGCGACGCAGTTGTCACCCCTGGCTTCAACGACGCGCACGTGCACCTGTCGATGGCCGCCGACAACGAGCTCCAGGTCGACGTGTCCCCCGCGGAGGTGTCCTCCCTCGCGGAGCTGACCGCGAAGGTCGGAGCCGCTGCGAGGAGCGAACCGGTGGACGGCTGGGTCCGCGCCTTCGGCTACGACGATGCGCGGATGGCCGAGGGGCGCCGGCTTACCCGTTGGGACCTGGACGCGGTCACGGGCGATGTCCCGGCGATCGTGTTGCACGTCGCCTGTCACTGGGGTGTGGTCAACTCGGCAGCGCTGGCCGCGGGCGGCATCACCGATGAGTCGCTACCTCCGAGCGGTGGCGAGTACGGCCGGGACGCGGCCGGGCGGCTCGATGGCGTCCTCTACGAACGCGCGTTGAACGAATTCGCCTACGGTCACGTCAATTCGGCGGGAGGTCCAGTCGTACCGCAGTCTCGGTTCGACGACCGTGTCGAGGCGCTTGGA
Source organism: Saccharopolyspora shandongensis (assembly GCF_900106995.1). Lineage (GTDB taxonomy): Bacteria > Actinomycetota > Actinomycetes > Mycobacteriales > Pseudonocardiaceae > Saccharopolyspora > Saccharopolyspora shandongensis. The sequence continues at coordinate 43,917 of NZ_FNOK01000060.1, read as the reverse complement.
CGCGTGGTGCGCCGCTGGCACGCGGCCGGCGTGACATCGGTGTGCGACGCACTCGTGGGGCCAGACGACATCCGCCTCTTCGCCGCGGCGCGGGAGCAGGGGCTGCTGACGATGAGGGTCGGGTTCCTCCTGGCCGCGGAGCACTACGACACCTTGCGCCGGCTCGGCCTTCGTTCGGGCTTCGGGGACGCCGGGCTTCGTTTCGTCGGTGTCAAGACCTTCGCCGATGGCGCGGTCGGCGGCCGGACGTGCCTGGTCGACGAGCCGCACCACGGCACTGGCGGCCACGGCATCCAGGTGCTCACGCGGGAGGAACTCGCCGACATCGTCCGGGCGGTGCACGGCGACGGCAACCGGGTCTGCGTCCACGCCAACGGAGACAGGGCGATCCGGCTCGTGCTCGACGAACTCGAATGCGCCCACCGGGAAGTGCCCAAACCTGGTCTGCGGCACCGCATCGAGCACTGCAGCATGGTGGACGACGATATCCTCGGCCGGATCCGGGCCCTGTCTGCGATCGCTGTGCCGTTCGGCAACTACGTTCACCAGCATGGCGGGCGCTTGATCGATTGGTACGGCGAGTCCCGGGTGGAGCGGATGTTCGCCCACCGCTCCTTCCTGGACGCCGGCATCACCGTCGCTGGTTCGTCCGACTATCCGTGTGGTCCGGTGGAACCCCTCCTGGCGCTGCAGAGCATGGTCACGCGGACCGGCTGGGACGGATCGGTTGTCGGAGCGGGGCAGCGGGTCTCGCCGGCCGAGGCGTTGTCGGTCTACACAACTGGATCAGCGGCCAGCACCGGTGAGGAAGGGCTGAAGGGCTCACTGGTCGTCGGTCAGCTCGCCGATTTCGTGGTGCTCGAAGATGACCCGCTCGAGGTGCCCCACGACCAGATCTCGAAGATCGCAGTCCGGGCCACCTACGTCGGTGGTACGGAGGTCTACGCGCGCGAATGATGATCCGATGAGGATTTGTGGGCTCTCCGAGGGACAGACGTGACTTGTGGGTCGGGAGAGACAGCGCGGCGCTTGATGCGGCCGGGAGCCGCATCGAGCAGTTTCAGGTAGCCGGCTGCCGCGAGCCGTGCGCTGGCGGGGCGGCTCCGGCTCCGGCTCCGACCCCGGGGCCGGAGCCGGATTGCAACACTGGCTCCGGCGATCTGCTCGCCTGCCCGTCGTCGCTGTCGGCCTAGGTGGTGGGCGTCCCGGCCTCGACCAGTGCGCCGGCGAGGAAGTCGACGAGCTCGTGGTGGGCGTCGAGGGGGAGGACGTTCGCGACGTACTGGTCCGGTCGGACGACCACGAGAGCTCCTCGTTCCCGGTCCAGGCCGCGCAGATCGAAGATGTCGGTAGCCGGATCGGGGCAGAAGACCTTCTCGTAGTCGATGAGCTCGAACGATCCCTTGCGGGGGAGGAGGACCCGCGGCAGGTCATCGACGGTGACGTCGCGATGTCCCTGCTGGAGGACGGCCCGGACGTCGATCACCGAGTCGGGGTCGGCGCCGGGCGGGGTGAACCGGGCGATCGGTGAGCCTTCCGAGGCCAGGAACCCGGCCAGTTCCCGCAGCCGGGAATCGGGGCCGCCCGGATGGGCCCGGTCGGCGAACGCGTAGAGGCGCCAGGCGCCGTCGGCCCGGGCCGCGTGGCCGAGGTGCATCGGCTTGGCGTCGGCCAGCCGGATGACCGGCGCGGAGTGGAACCGCATCCCGATCGGGAAGCCCTCCGCCAGGTGCTGGTGGGTCGGTGCCGCGGTGAGGATGGAGGGCTCGTAGCGGACCGCCACCCCGGCGGTGAACCGGCCCTGCTCGCGGAAGTAGTGCTGGAACCGCGCCGGGTCGGCGCCCTCCTCGCTGTCGGGTCGGGCGCTGAACGCCGCGGCGAATTCGCGGTCGAAGTCGATGAGCTGCTGGGCGACCTTCTGCCGTTCCGCCGAGTAGGTGCTCAGCACCTCGGGCCGCGAGGTCCCGCGGAGCACGGTGCCGAGCTTCCACCCGAGGTTCCAGGCGTCGGCCATCGAGACGTTCATGCCCTGCCCGGCCTTCGCGCTGTGGGTGTGGCAGGCGTCGCCGGCGATGAAGACGCGAGGCCGGCGGGTCTCGGTCTCGGCGTCGGGGACGTCGTCGAAGCGATCGCAGAGGCGCTGGCCGATCTCGTAGACCGCCCACCACCCGACGTGCTTCACGTCGAGGGTGTAGGGGTGCAGGATCCGGTTGGCGACCGCGGTGAGCTTCTCCGGGGTCGCGCTGCGTTCGCGGAGCATCTCGGCGTCACGGTCGTTGTCGAGCTCGATGTAGAGCCGGACCAGGTAGCCGCCTTCGCGCGGGATGACCAGGATGCTGCCCTGTTCGGAGTGGATGGCGGACTTGAGCCGGATGTCGGGGAAGTCGGTGACGGCGAGGACGTCCAGCACGCCCCACGATTGGTTGGCCGTGTCGCCCTGGAGGCGGCGGCCGATGGCTTCCCGGGTGCCGCTGCGCGAGCCGTCGCAACCGACGACGTACCGGGCGCGGATGGTCGAGCTCTCTCCGGTCGGCTGGAAGTCCTTGACGTGCTCAAGCGTGACCGTGACCGGGTACTCGGCGTCGGTGTCGATCCGCACGTCGGTGGCGTGCAGCCCGTAGACGGGTTCGGCGCGGGAGGCGGAGCGGCGCATGTGGTCGCGCAGATAGGCCAGCATCCGCGCCTGGTTGACGATCATGTGCGGCATCTCGGAGATGCCGTCCTCGACGTCGTCGATGCGTCCGGTTCGGACGATCGAGGTGCCGTCCTGGGGGTCCGGTCGCCAGAAGGTCACCTCGTTGACCTGGTAGCCCTCGTGGATGAGCTGGTCGGCCAGGCCGAACGCCTCGAACATCTCCACCGTGCGGCACGCCACGCCGTCGGCTTGGCCGACCTCGAGCGGTCCGTCCCGCCGGTCGACGATCACGGTGTGGATCTCGGGGAACTCGGCGAGCTGGGCCGCCAGGACCAGCCCGGCCGGGCCGCAGCCGATGATCAGAACGTCGGCCGTGTCCGGCAGGCCGCTCGGACGGTCGGCCAGGGACGGGTGGGGGTCGGCGACGAACGGGTCTCCGGGCTGGTAGCCGTCGAGATAGAACTGCACTGGTCTTGCTCCTCTGGGCATCGGGCTCCCCGGGTCGTCTGGGCGCGGGCTGCTGAGCCTTGCCGCGGACTGCCGGTAGCACCTTCCATCGTGCGGTAGTGACGCCCTGGCGGAAAGTCTGTTCTGCTATGAGGAACGGCCGTGGGCTCCACGAATCGGCGTGTGTGCGCCGTTCGCGAAGGACGGCTGCGGCTGAGAAGAGCGCCGCTGTGCCGCGGGTGTTCGCCTATTCAAGCGGCTGGACCGCGGCGGCGTCCGCTTCCCAGGATGTGTCCATTCAATCGGGGGTTCGTTGCCCTTTCGGGCAAGGTTGATCGAATGCGGCCGAAGCCGGGTGGTGGACGCAACCTCGGTTGGTGTGGTGCGTCTTTCCTGATGACACAGCGGTGAGAAACCGTTGATGCGCCTGGGGAAAAGGGGAGTGCTATGCTCAAGCGTCACCGTATGACGACGGCCATCACCGGTATTCTGGGTGGGGCGCTGCTGATCACCGGCTGTGGAGCCGCTGTCGCGCTGCAGCCTTCGCAGGCGCCCGAGCGTGGCGTGGCCAACGCTGGTTTGGCTTCCGGTGGGGGTGGTGGGGACATCGGCACGTCGAACTGCTCGGAAGCCGATTTCCTCGCCTCCGCAGCGCCTGTGGAGGGCGAGCCCGGTAGTTTCATCGTGACGTACGGGAACCGGTCGGACAAGACCTGCACGATCAACGGTGGCGTGCCCAATCTCAAGGGCGTGGACATGAGTGACTCGCCGATCGAGGAGCTGCCGGTCGAGGACGTGCGGCTTCCCGAAGCGCCCGAGGAGTTCACTCTTGAGCCGGGTGAGAGCGCGTACTTCGGCATCGGCATGATCCTGGCCGACAGCAGTGATCCGGATGCTCATGTTCTCAGTGGGTTCCAGGCCTCGCTGCCGGACATGTCCGAGCTCCAGCCGGTCTACATCGTCGGTGACGACGAGGTGCGGTTCGCCGTGGAGAACCTGCGAGTCAGCTCGCTGGTGTCCACTCCGGACGAGCTGTGAGCGTCGCCACGTGAGGGTGCCGTCGCAGCGCCGCGGCGAGTCGGTGGTGACGAATCGCGTGGCGAAACGCTCGGCTGGGTCCGGACAATGCGCGGCACGCTAGTCGATGACGTGCTCGGCGATGGCCTCGTAGAAGTCGTTGATGCCCCCGTTGTTCCAGTCATCGTGCGGACATTCGATGAATGGCTCGTTGCCGATCAGTATCAGCAGCCCATTCGCCCCGAACGGCGCGCGATGAAAGCACTGATCCTTTCTTGTCCCCGGTGAATCAGGTTGAGCGCATCCGCTCGACGGCACAGTTCTCCCGAGCCATCGGCGATGGCCGAAGAGGCAAGCTCCCGAAACGTTCAGGCAGCACCGCAGTTCGCTGGTACGCGCCAGTCCTCCGAAGCCGGTAGGAACGTTCGCAGGTACCTCGCTCGATCGCGGCCAGGTCCTGGCGACGAGCCACACACGGAAGGACAGTGCGTGTTCTGCGCTGATAACGCATGAACTCGGCAGACGGGAGTCCGGCGTCCGTCGCGCATCTTCCGCCTGTCGTTCCGCTGCCGGGAACGGCCGGCTCCGGATCGCGGGCGGTCACGGGGAGACCGCTGAGAATTCTGTTCACGTCACTGGCCCTACCGGCCCACATCCGGCCGCACGAACCGTTGGCGCGAGCGCTGCTGAGGCGCGGGCACGACGTGCGGCTGGCGACAGCGGCGTCGATGGAGCGCCTCGTGACCAGGTCGTACGGCATCCCGCACCTTCCGGCCGGGCTCGACTGGACCGCGGATCCGGACGTCGAGCGGCGGCTGACGTCGGCCTTGGTCCGGGATGGCAACGAAGCCTTCTGCCGGATGCTTTACGGCGAGGTCCTGGCCGGGCGGTGCGTGCTGCCGATGTTCGAGGACCTGCTGGAACACGCGATGCACTGGGCCCCCGACGTCGTCATCAACGACTGCGCGGAGTGGGCGGGACCGCTTCTGGCTCTGGCGCTGGGAATCCGGAACCTCGCCGCCGACAACGGCCTGCTGCGAAACGTCTGGGATCATCACGCTGATCACATCCGTCCGAGGCTGACCGAACACCGCTCGGCACTCGGCCTCGGCCCCGAACCCCGGACACCGAGCAGCCTGGACCACGGGGTGCTCACCCCCGCGCCGCGCGAACTCCTCCTCGCGGATCTGCCCATTCCGGCGGTCCGGTCCTACCGGCACGAGAACCCCAGGCAGGCCCGCGAAGAGCTCCCGCGCTGGGTGCGCGAGCTGCCGCGCGACACCCCCTTGGTCTACGTGATGCTCGGGAGTTCCGGAAACTGCGCGCCCGGCATGGCGGCCGGTTTCCGCCGGGCGAACCAGAGCGTTCTCGAAGCCCTGGCGGATTTCGACGGCGCTGTTGTCGTCGCGGTCGGACGCGGCAATGTTTCCCAATACCTCCCACAGCCTCGCCATGTCCGCGTGGTGGAATACGCGCCTCAAACGCTCGTGCTCCGGCGCGCCGACGTGTTCGTCACGCATTGCGGGTTCGGTGGATCACGAGAAGCGATCGAGGCCGAAACGCCGATGGTGATGCTTCCGTGGTTCGCCGACCAGTCGCTCAACGGAAGGGAAATGGCCGCGCGCGGCATGGGCCTTCTGCTCGATCGGTTCGCCGCGACCCCTTCGCAGGTCCGGGATGCGGTTTTCGAGGTTCTCACCGAAACGCGGTACCGCGCTGCGGTGTCCGCGGTACGGCGGCAGATGATGGCCCTCCCGGATCTGGCGGAGATCGTCGACGATGTGATCGAGTCGTGCGCCGAGCCGGTACCAGCCTGATCCCCGGTCCAACCTCGCGGCAGCTGAACGGACTCGTGAGGTGGGCTTGCGCGGCAAGCCAACCTCACGAGTCCTATGTGGACAGCCCTTACCGTGCTGTCAGGCGTTGATGTCGGACGGGTGCGTCGCCAGTGGCGTGACGTGGATGTCCATGTAGGGGAACAGCGGTAGGCCCGAGAGCAGGGCGTGCAGTTCGTCGTTGGACTCGACGTCGAAGACCGAGATGTTGGCGTACTCGCCGACGATGCGCCAGATGTGCGGCCACTTCCCGGCGCGCTGCAGCTCCTGGGCGTACTGCTTCTCCTCGGCCACGATCTCGGACCGGGTCTTCGGGTCGAGGTCGTGGGGCAGGCACACGTCCATCCGCACCTGGAACAGCATGGTCAGTCCTCCCGCCGGTCGAGCGCGAAGCCGTAGTCGATCCTGGCGCTGCCGTCGTCCTGGACGACCGGCGACAGGATCAGCTCCGGCTTCACCGCGCTCGCGATGTCGTCGTCGTTGTGCGGGTCGCCGGGGAAGTACAGCTGCGCGATGAGCTGTTCGTGACCGGGCGCGGAGACCTTCACGTGCAGGTGCGCGGGGCGCCACGCGTGCCAGCCGGCGGCGGAGATCAGCCTGCCGCAGGCTCCGTCGGTGGGGATCTGGTAGGGCGCCGGTTGGATCGTGCGGATCCGGAACTTCCCGTCCGGGCCGGTCGTGAAGGTGCCGCGCAGGTTCCACTCCGGGATGCCCGGGGCGAACTGGCTGTAGTAGCCGTCGGCGTCGGCGTGCCACAACTCCACGGTCCCGGCCAGCGGGGTGCCGTCGGTCGAGGTGATGCCGCCCTCCCACAGCAGCGGGGTGCCCTGCTCCCCGTCGCGCATCGGCAGGTCGGCGTCCGCGCCGCGTTCGGGGGCGTCCGGGACGTAGTACGGGCCTTCGATCGAGCCCTTGCTGCCCTGGCGATCGGCGGTGGCCACGTCCTCGACCACGTGCTCGACCCACACGTCCAGGAACAGCGGCCATTCGCCGTCCGCGCCGACCTGGATCAGCCACGCCTTCAACGCGTTGTACTCGTCGTAGGTGACCTCGTGCTTGCGGATGGTCTCGTGGATCGCGTCGAGGACCGCGCGCGCGAGCAGGTCGACCCGTTCCTTCGGGGTGTCCTTGACCGCGTCGTACGGCGACTTGTCGTGGTGGAATCGTTCGGTCGCGGCTGCTCCGGACGCGGCTGCGGTGGCGGTTTCGTCAGCGGTGCTCATCTGGTTCCTCCATGTGTCCTGCGGCCCGGCCTAGTCCTGGCGGTAGCGGGCGAGCTTGTCCGGATCGATCTCGACTCCGATCCCGGCACCGGGGCGGACCCGCAACTCGCCGTCCCGGATCTGAAGGGGATCGGTGAGCAGGTCGTCGGTCATGTCCAGGAAGTTGGAGAGCTCCGCCGCGCGGTGCGAGGTCCGCTGGTGCGCCGCGCCGAAGGCGATCGTGCAGGCGGTGCCGAGCTGACCGTCGATCTGGTTGCCCATGACGACCTCGATGCCGAGTCCCTCGGCCAGGTGGTGCGCGCGCTGCGAGCCGGTGAACCCGGTGCGGGCCGTCTTGATGCTGATCGCGGTGGCAGAGCCGCCGAGGACCTCGCGGGTGATGTCGGCCGGGGTCACCGCGGACTCGTCGGCGATGAACGGCACGTCCAGGTGGCCGACCAGCCAGCGCCTGCCGAGCACGTCGTCGGCCGGGCAGAGCTCCTCGGCGAAGAGCAGGTCGAGGTCGGCGAGCCGGCGCATCGCCCGCATGGACTCCGACGGGGTCCAGCCGCGGTTGCCGTCGACGTACAGCTCCACGGTGTCGCCGAACTCCTCGCGCAGGGCGCGCACCACGGCGATGTCGAGGTCGATCGGGCGGCGGCCGACCTTGACCTTGAAGGTGCGGATGCCGTAGGTCGCCACCATCCGCTCGGCCTCGGCCACCATCTTCGCCGGCTCGTCGAAGCCGAGCATGTGGCTGACCCCGAGGCGGTCGGTGTAGCCGCCGAGCAGATCGGTGACGGGAAGCCCGACGGTCTTGCCGAAGGCATCCCAGATCGCCATGTCGATGGCGGCTTTTGCGGTGGGGTTGCCGACGGTGCGGCCGAGGCGCGCCCGGACGACTTCGCGTTCCGCCAGGCGGAGCCCGGTGATCTGCGGTGCGAAGACCGATTCGACGACGGCGACGATCCCGGCCTGCGTCTCGCCGTAGGTGAACGGTCGCGGCGGAGCCTCGGCCGCGCCGACGACGCCGTCCTCGGTGTGCACGCGGATCAGCACGTGCTCCGCGGCGGCCACTTCTCCGGAGGCGAACTTCAGCGGCTTGCGGTACGGGATGGCGAACGGGATCGCCTCAACCCTGGTGATCTTCATGCGAATCCCTCGGTCGGTGGCGTGTTCGGTTCGAAGACGCCGCTGTGCCGTGATCGCGCAGCGCGGTAGGAGAATCCACTGTGGAACGGAGCGCCGTTGGGCATCGAGCGTCGGCCTCCTCGATCTCGCGTCGCCGCTGACTGGGTGATTGCCGAGGTTAGGGGCCGGTCCGCTGCTGCGGAATTGGTAGAGCCCCTGCGGGCGTAGGGGATTTCTTCAGTTCGGGCGGTGGTCGAAGGGAGCTCCGGACGGGCGCTTGCCGCACTCCGCCAGGGTACGAAGGCCCCTGACCTGCTGTGATCGCGATGCGCGAGCGGGAGTGGGCGATCGTGCGGCGAGGCCGGTGCGCACGCGGTGGCCGCGCCGATCAGCAGGTACGGGGCCTGCTCGACGCCTGGGCACCGAGACTGTGTCGACGGCTCGTCTCGCCGTCGTCGCGTTGGCCCGGGAACTCCGCGCGCGGCCCACTGAAGCCCGTATTCGTGTGGAACCGTCAGCGGGCCGAAGTTGGTTCTAGCTCCTGGCAGGGTTTTTCGCGATTTGTGGGATCGTGGGCTTCCGCTATGCAGGTCGGTTCGTGCACTATGCACTTCGCGGCCGTTCGACCCGCCCTTCGAAGTACCGTGCGGGCAGCCAAGAATTCGCCGCGACCAAGTTGGAGCAGGTCGTACCCGCGCGGTTCCGGCAGCCACGTCGCATCGCTGGCCAGTCCACTGTGAACTACCGGGTTCCGGTGGCGGACCTCCGGTGTGCCGCCGCTTGTGCTGTGCCGAATCCGCACTGCGAAGTGCGATGTACGCGCTGGAGATGCGATGTCCGAGACAACATCCGTGCCTGTCGGCGCGCAGCGCCCGCCCCGCGCTGGGTGCCGCGGTGTGGATCCCGCTCAGCCTCGGCTGGCTCGCGATGGGCGACCCGCCCTCGCCTATCGCGGTGGCCCTGAGCGTCGGCGTGCTGCTGGACGGGATCATCACCGGCGGGCTCGCCGCCTTCTTCGCAGAGCTGTTCCCGACGTCGGGGCGCTACACCGGTGCCTCGGTCGGTTACCAGCTGGCGGGCATCGTCGGCGGTTCCCCGACCCCGATCGTCGGCGTCTCGCTACTCGCGGCCACGGGTTCGGTGCTCCCGGTGGCGGCCTTCGTCCTCGCGATGCTCGCGCTGACCCTGATCTCGATGGTCGTCGCCGGCGAGACCCGCCACCGGCGGCTGACCGGCATCTGATCCGATTCAACACGGGCCCCGGCCGGGAGGCGCAGCCGTTCTCGCACGTCCGCGACGGCGGTTGCGCCGCGGCCGGACCCGACATCCTGTGAGGTGAACACGATGGAGCTGGAGAAGACCGTCGCCGAGCTGGCCCGCCGGGTCGAGGTCCTGGAAGCCGAGGCCGAGATCCGCCGGGTCCAGGCCCGCTACATGTTCCTGTGCGACACGCCCTGCCCGGAGTTCGGCGTCCGCGACGACGACCACCGCATCGACCTGATCATGCGGCTCTACACCGACGACGCCGTCTGGGAGGGCGTGGGCGAGTACTACGACGGCCAGTTCGGCCGAGCGGAGGGTGCCGCCGCGATCCGCGCGCACTTCGAGGCGTTCTGGGGTCAGAAGCGTGATCCGGCGCTGCTGCTGAACGCGCACTACCTCACCTCGGAGCAGATCCGGGTCGACGGCGCCGAGGCGACCGGGCAGTGGATCCACGTGCAGCCCTGGCTGTTCTCCGACGGTAAGGCGCTGCTGCGCTCCAGCCGGCTCAACAACGCCTTCCGAAAGGAGGGCGGTACCTGGAAGATCACACGCACGCGCACCGAGAATGTGTTCATCGCACCGCTGGCCGCGGACTGGGTCAGCGACCACCCGACCGCGTCGGTGCTGATGAGGCCGTAGGCGGGCAGGTGGTGGCGATGCGGAGGGAGGCAGGCGCGGTGACTTCGGAGGAGCCGGTGGGAGCGGAACCAGTGGTACACATCGTCGACGACGACGCCGATCTGCGGCAGTCGCTGGTGTTCCTGCTGGAGAGCATCGGGGTGCAGGCGCTGACCTACCCCGATGCCACCACGTTCCTGGCGGAGTTCGACCCCGGCGAGGTGGCCGTGGTCATCGTCGACGTGCGGATGCCGGGGATCAGCGGGTTCCAGCTGCAGGAGCGGCTGCTCGACATGGACTACCCCGCGCCGGTGGTGTTCTGCTCCGCCCACGGGGACATCCCGATGTCGGTCCGCGCCGTCACCCGCGGCGCGGTCGACTTCCTGGAGAAGCCCTACCAGCCGCAGCGGATGGTGGAACTGGTGCAGGCGCAGCTGGACGAGGCCCGCCACCGGTTCGCCGAGCACGCCGACCGCCGGGCCGTCGCCACCCGGCTGCAGGCGCTGACCCCGCGGGAGCGGGAGGTGCTGCGCCTGGTCATCGAGGGACTGCCCAGCCAGGTCATCGCGGGCAAGCTGGGCACCAGCGTCAAGACCGTGGACGTGCACCGGGCCAGGATCAAGGCGAAGGCGGACGCCGACAGCCTCGGCGCCCTCGTCCGCGACATCCTCCTCCACCGCGTGGAGGTCTGAACAACGCGCCGTTGGCGCAGGTGGTGCCCTTTTTCGCGAATGCCGAACTCTCGCGAGAAGGGCACCACCCGCGTCAGGGGTCGTTTCAGAATGGTTCAGGGCTACCTCGCCCCGAGAGTGCCGCGGCCCTCACGTCTCACACGTGCCCGCACCCGCATCCTGAAACGACCCCTTGGGTCAAGGACCGGCGGTGCGCGGTCAGCCGAGCAGCGCCGCTTCGACCCAGCAGCCGACCGCCAGGAGCTCGGCTTCGCGCCGCCTCGCACCCACGAGCTGGAGGCCGAGCGGCAGTCCCGCGTCGGTGCGCATTCCCGGCACGCACACCGCAGGCAATCCGAGTGCCTGCCAGGCGCGGCTCAACACCGGGTCTCCGGTGGCCGCCAGCCCAGCGGGGGCCGGGCCGAGGGCGGCGGGGCCCAGCACGGCGTCGTAGTCGGCCAGCAGTTCCGCCAGCCGCGTGCCTGCTTCGGCCGCGGTGCGGAGGGCCGCCTCGTAATCGTGTTGCGACGAGGCCGCACCGGTTTTCAGCAGTGTCGCCAGTTGCGGGCTCAGCTGCGGGGCCACCGCAAGCTCCGCCGCTCGTTCCCGCGCGGCCTCGTAGGCCATGATCACCGGATGCGCAGCGGTCACCTGCGCGGCCAGCTGCTCCTCCGGGAACTCGTCGATCACCGCGCCGGCGGCGCGCAACCTGCTGCAGGCGCTGGTCAGCGCGGTCGTCATCCGCGGTTCGACGCCGAGCTGTCGTGCGGTCCAGAGCAGCAGCCGCGGCGGTCGGCCCGCCTCCAGGCCGGGATCGGGATCGCCGGCCAGCGCGGACCAGGCCAGCGCGAGGTCGGACACGCCCGCGGCCAGGACGCCGTGGCTGTCCAGGCTCGGGCTCAGCCCGGTGACCCCGTCGACGGGGAACCGGCCGTGGCCGAGCACCAGCGATGCGACACCGCAGAACGCGGCGGGCCGGGTGACCGAACCCGCGGTCTGCGATCCCAGGGCCAGCGGCACCTGCCCTGCGGCGACCGCCGCGGCCGAGCCGCTGGACGATCCGCCCGGCGTGTGGTCGGGCGCCGCCGGGTTGCGGGTCGGGCCGGGCGCGAAGTAGGCGAACTCGGTGGTGACCGCCTTGCCGACCGGGACCGCGCCGGCCCGCCGCCACGCGGTCACGATCGCCGCATCGGCCTCGGCGGCCACCGCATCGGCGCGCAGCTGCGATCCGCACCGGGTCGGTAGCCCGGCGACGTCGATGATGTCCTTGACCGCGAGCGGAACCCCGCCGAGCGGCCCGTCGCTGGTGGGATCGGTGCCGGGAGCGAGCTCGACCCACGCCCGCAGCTCGGCGTCGGTCTCGGCGATCCGCCCGCGGGAGCGCCGGAGCGCTTCGGCGGGCGTGGTCGTGCCGGCGGCCAGGGCGTCGACGAGCTCGCGCAGCGACCACGGCTGCCAGTACGCGCGGTTCACGGCTGCCCCCAAGCGGCGTCGGCGACCCAGAAGTCCATGCCGCCGGCGCTGACCCCGTGCCGCCACTCCGAAGTCCGCCGCAGCAGCGGCTCCACCTCGGCGGTGACCGCGTCGGCCGCGTCGGGCCCGTCCTCCGCGACCTCCCAGTGGACCCAGTTCAGCTCGCGGCCCCTGGCGTCGTGGACGAACAGGTCGACGTGCCGCCAGCCGTAGCCGTGGGTGTCGTTGTAGCAGGTCAGGGTCATCCGCGTGGGTTCGGCGTCAGATGGGGTGGGCATGCGGCGATCTCCTTGTCCGGACGGGTTTCAGCGCGTGTATTCGTCCCGGTTTGGTTTGGGTTCTTGAAGCGGTGTAGCCGCTTAGCCCACCTAAGCAACTTGCACCGCCGCGGGTTCTCGGCGTTCGTCTGGCGGGGACAGCTCCGACGCCGCGTATCGGACATACGTCAGGAGGAGATCCCACAGCCAGGCGGGCGCTGAGGTTCCGCCACTTGCACCGTCGCGCGAAGCGAGTTCGTCGGACAAGTGCTCAGGCGCTCAGCGACGGTGCGGCCAGGCTGTGGAACCGGCGCTGGAAGTAGACCAGGGCGCCGCTGTCCTCCCGGGTCAGCACCTTGTCGACCTCGACGAACATCACCGAGTGCGAGCCCTGGGTCTGCTCGGCGATGATCCGGCCGATGATCGAGGCGGGCGAGTCGCGCAGGACCGGGACTCCCTCGGAGTCCAGGTCCCAGCAGTCCTCGGTGAACCGCTGCGCGGTCGGCACCTTCGTGGCGCCGGCGAAGTGCATCGCCAGCTCCTCCTGTTCGGCGCCGAGCACGTTGACGCAGATGCGGCCGTTGGCGACCAGGACGTCGTGGGACCGGCTCGACCGGTTGACGCACACGAGGACGGTCGGCGGTGAGTCGGTCACCGAACAGGCCGCGCTGACGGTCATCCCGGCGAGCCCGTGGGCCCCGTCGGTGGTGACGACGTTGACGGCGGCCGATAGGTTCGCCATCGCGGCGCGGAACTCGCGTTGGACCGGGGTCAGCTCGGGCACGATTCCTCCTGTCGCAGGACGCGGATTGAGCACTGCCGGTACCGGCACCGTTCCGACGGTACGGACGCGGCCGGTGCGCGGGAATCGAGACTTCCCCGCGCCCCGCTGAGGATTTCCCCTACGACCGGGCGTCATTCGGCGAGCGGGAGGGTGAAGCCGAACCGGGAGCCGCCTTCGGCGCGTCCTTCGCTCCAGATGGTGCCGTGCTGGCGGGTGATGATCCGGTAGCTCAGGGCCAGCCCGATGCCGCTGCCGTGCTCCTTGGCGGTGAACGTCTGCGCGAACGGATCGTGGGGCAGCCCCCGGCCCTGGTCGTCGACGGTGAGCACGCCGGCACCGCCTTCGACCCGGGTGGTGATGGTCAGCCGTCTGCGTTGCGGGGAGCAGACCGCCATCTCGTCGATCGCGTTGAAGCACAGGTTGAGCACCACCTGGCCGGTCAGCACCCGCTCGCACTGGACGCGCACCGGCTGCGGGCCGCGGTCCACCCGCACGTCGACGCCCACCGGGTCCGCGCGCAGCCGGATGAAGTACAGGCATTCCTCGACGATGTCGTCGAGGTCGGCGACCTGCTGCACGTGTTCGAGATGGCCGACGAACGCGCGCACCGAGCCGACGATGGTGGCGGCGCGCTCGATCTGCCGCACCGCGTTGTCGATGCCGTACCCGACGCGCGAGTCGGTCTGCGCCGCGGCGCGCGCACCGGCCAGGAAGTTGGCCGCCGCGGCCAGCGGCTGGCCGAGTTCGTGCGCGATGGCCATCGCCATGTCGCCCATCGCGGTGTAGCGCGCGAGGTAGTTCTCCCGCTGCATCTCCCGTTCCCGGCGCACCTGCCCGTGGACCCGTTCGGAGACGTCGTGCAGGATCATCAGCAGGGCGTCGCCGCCGGTTTCCTGCAGCCGCTCCAGGCTGCCTTCCAGCCAGACGGGTTCCCGGCCCGGGCCATCGGGGACTTCCAGCTGCACCGCCGTGACCGGATCGGCCCGGTCCCGCACTTCGTCCCATGTGGACACCCGGCCGTGCAGCCGCAGGCGGGCGTAGTCGGTCAGCGGGCCGAGCGGTTCGCCGGCGGTCGCGCCGATGAGCGGAACCGCCGTGTTGGTGGCGAACCGGATCGTGCCGGTGGAGTCGAGCATCAGCGCGACGGTCGACGTGTGGTGGGCGAGCGCGTCCACCCAGGACGTGGTCAGGCGCAGCTCGCGCTCGATCTCCTGCTCGCGTTCGATGTCGCGGAACTGCACCAGCACCGCGGGGCCGCGGTCCAGCTCGACCCGGACGGCCACCGCGTCGGTCGGGATCACCCGGCCCGACTTCGCGCGGTAGTGCCATTCGATCCGGCTCGCGCCCTTGTCGACGGCCTCCTGCAGCCAGGCGCGGCCGATCACCCGGTCGTACTGCTGCGCCGAGCTGCTCATGTCGTCGGCCTTGAGCGGGCGCAGCTCGGCGACGCTCCACTCGAGCATCTCGCACGCGGCGGGGTTGGCCCAGAGGATGTCCTTGCTCGCGGCGTCGTGCACGAGCACGCACATCCGGGTGGCGTTCACCATCGCCACGAAGTCCTGCGCCGTCAGCTCGGGCACGCGGGGATCGACCTGCATCGAGCCAGCGTAAGGGCGGTGCGCCCGGTCCCGCACTGAAGGAATCCCCTACGGAGGCAGAGGCAATACCACTTTCGCGGTGGCGGGCGCGTTCGTAACGTCGGGAGCCATCCAGCAACTACGAGGGAGCTGAGATGGTGAACACCCAACAGATTCGCCCCGATGCCGATGTGCCGGCGGGGAACGGTGTCACCTTCGAGGACGTGCTCGCAGAACTCGCCGATCGGAGAACCGAGTTCCGCGAGCAGCGCTACGTGTCGAAGGACTTCATCGCCCGGCTCAAGCAGCTCGGGCTCTACCGCGCCGCCACCCCGACGAGGTTCGGCGGTGAGCCGCTCGCGCCCGCGGATTTCCTGGCGCGGATCGAGCGGATCTCGGTCGTGGACGGTTCCACCGGCTGGGTCGCCAGCTTCGGGTCCGCGCTCGTCTACCTCGCGGCGCTGCCCGTCGCGACGCAGGCCGAGCTGTACCGGGACGGCCCGGACCTGGCGTTCGCGGGCGGCCTCTTCCCGGTGCAGCCCGCCGCGCCGACCGAAACCGGCTTCCGGGTCGACGGGCGCTGGAAGTTCGCCAGCGGCTGCATGGGGGCGGACGTCCTCGGCGTGGGCATCCCGGGCGACGAATCCACCGGCGGCAAGCCGCGGACCGCGCTGCTGCGCCCCGAGCAGGTCGAGATCGTCCAGGACTGGGACGTCGTCGGCATGCGCGGCACCGGATCCTTCGATCTGGTGGTCCGCGACGTCGAGGTGCCGCGCGAGTGGACCTTCATCCGCGGCGGACGGCCCACTGTGGACGAACCGCTCTACCGCTACCCGACGATCGCTTACGCCGCACAGGTCCTCGCCGTCGTCGGCGCCGGCGTCGCCCGCGCCGCGCTCGACTACGCCGAGGAGGTCGGCGCCGGGTACGCCGGGGTCACCGGCGCCCCGAAACTGGCCGACCGCGCCTACTACCGCGCCGAGATCGCCGGGGCGGAGGCGGCGTTGCACTCGGCCAGGGCGTGGTTCTACGAGCTCAGCCACGAGGTCTGGGATGCCGTCGTCGCCGGTGACGAAGCCACCGACGAGCAGAACGCGCGGCTGCGGCTCGCCTCCGCGCACCTCGCGAAGACCTCGTCCGACGTCGTCGGCCGGCTGCTGGAGATCTCCGGCACCGCGCCGATCCACAGCGCACATCCGCTGCAGCTGCTGCACGGCGACGCCCTCGTCCCGAAGCAGCACGCCTTCCTCGGCCCCGCGATGTACGACGCGGCCGGCGCGGTCCTCATGGGAATGCCGCCGACCACACCCGGTTTCCGCTGACCCACCCCACGACGAAGGAGACCCGCATGACCGCGCAGCCGCTCCGCGTGCTGTTCTGCATCGGCATCAACCAGAACTTCTTCGACCTGCCCACCGACGGCATCGAGGCCGGTGACGTCTGGCAGGCGTTCGTCTCGATGATGGACCAGCTCAAGGCGCTGCCCGGGGTGGACTTCATCGGCGACATCGACGACGACGCGCACGTGGTCGGGCCGTCGTCGGGTTGGCCGTGGACCTGCTACATCCTCGCCGACGTCGACTCGCAGGAGACGGTCAAGGCCGCCTGCAACCTCTTCCGCACCACGCCGGTCGCCGGCGATCGCGCCAAGTTGTGGCGCTTCGCCCACGTGGAGGCCCGGATGGGCCGCCCGCTGACCGTCCGCGACGACGTCGAGCTTCCCGACTGAACAGGGAGAACCCGATGACCGACAACGCCACCGCCCCCGCCGAGCTGGTCGCCGGGGACCGGGTCGCCGGCCGCCTCTACACCGACCCGGACATCTTCGACCAGGAGCTGACCCGGATCTTCGAACGCACCTGGGTGTGGGTCGCGCACGAGAGCGAGCTGCCCGGGCCGGGCACCTTCAAATCGACACACGTCGGCAAGCAGCCGGTGATCGTCACCCGCGACCGCAAGGGCGAACTGCGCACCCTGCTCAACCGCTGCCGCCACCGCGGTGCCAGCATCTGCGAGAAGCCCAGCGGCAAGGCCAACGGCTTCACCTGCCCCTACCACGCCTGGTCCTACGGCCTTAACGGGAAGCTGCGCGGAATCCCGTACCCCGACGGCTACGAGGGCGTCGTCGACAAGGCCGAGTTGTCGCTGAAGACGCTGCGCACCGAGTCCTACGGCGGGCTGGTGTTCGCGACGTTCAACGATGCCGCCGAGCCGCTGGCGGAATTCCTCGGCGACGCCAGGGCCTGGATCGACTTGTTCATGAAGCAGGGTGGCGGTTACCCGATCAAGGTGCTGGGCAAGCACCGGTTCAAGTTCCGCGGCAACTGGAAGATCCAGCTGGAGAACACCACCGACGGCTACCACTTCCCGATCGTGCACCGGTCCTGGATGGCCTCCGTCGACGCCGAGACCGCGGACATGATGTCGTTCATGACCGATCCCGCCGCGATCACCCACGATCTCGGCAACGGGCACAGCGTCATGCAGATGGTGCCCGAGCACTCGGATCTCGATGCCGACGACGGCACCGAGCCGCTCCAGGGCCGGTTCGACGACCTCGTCCAGGAGTTGTCGAAGACCCTCGACCCGGCGCAGGTGCGCAAGCTGGTCCGCGCCATGCACGGCACCGGTTTCAACCTCAACCTCTTCCCGAACGTGTCGATGTCGTCGGCGTTCTTCCGGGTGTTGCGCCCCGTCGCGGTCGACGAGACCTGGATCGAGCACGTCGCGATCGGCCCGGACGGCCCGCCCGAGGTCGAGGCCGTCAACCGCGAGCGCCTGCGCATCCACGAGCACTTCCAGGGCCCGTTCGGGTTCGGCACCCCCGACGACGCCGAGGGGTGGGACCGGGTCCAGCGCGGGGCGCAGGGCGCACCCGAGATGCCGATCATGGTCAACCGCGGGCTCGGCCGCGAGACGACCAGTCCGGAAGGCTGGCCGACCGCCCACGTCACCGACGAGACCGGGATGCGCGCGGCCTACGGCAAGTGGAAGGAGATGATGGGCGATGACTGACGCGACCGCGACGGAATCCCGGACCCCGATCTCGACGACCGACCCCAGGGTCGTCCGGTCGATCGAGCTGGTCTGGCGCGAGGCCGAACTGCTCGACCGCAAGGACTACGTCACCTGGAACGGCCTCTACACCGAGGACGGCCACTACATCATCCCGATCGATCCGCAGACCGAGGACTTCGCCGACTCGCTCAACATGGTCTACGACGACGCGCGCATGCGGCAGATGCGCGTGACCCGCATGATCGAGGGCTACGCGATCGCGGCGGTCGACGCCGCCCGCACGGTGCGCACCGTGTCCCGCTTCGTGCCCGAGTCGGTCTCCGACGACGAGGTCGTGCTGCGGTCGGCGCAGATCCTCATCGCCTACAAGCGCGGTCACCACGACATCTGGGCCGGCGACCTGGTCCACCGGATCCGGCTCTCGCCCACGGGCGAGGACCGCATCGTGCAGAAGGTCGTCCGCCTCGTGGACAGCGAAGACGCCGTGCCTGCCGCGGGATTCCTGCTGTGAGCGCCCCGGATGCGCAGGTCGCCGTGGTGACCGGCGGGGCAGGCGGGTTGGGCGAGTTCATCGTCCGCCGCTTGCACGCGGAGGGCTACCGCGTCGCAGTGGCCGATGTGGACGATGCCGCGGCATTGACCGCGGAGCTGGACAGCACCGGCGCCACCGCGCGCGGGTACCTCGTCGACGTGCGCGACCGGGCCGCCCTGCAGCGGCTGCTCGCCGACGTGGTGACCGATTTCGGCGGGGTGCAGGTCCTGGTCAACAACGCCGCCCGCACGCAGGCGACCCCGCTGCTGGAGATCACGCCCGAGGAGCTCGACGCCGTCATGGCCGTCAACTTCACCGGCACCTTCACCGCCTGCCAGGTCTTCGGCGCCCACTTCGCGGACCAGGGCTACGGCAGGATCGTCAACATGGCCTCGCTGGCCGGGCAGAACGGCGGAACCGCGACCGGCGGCCACTACGCCTCGTCCAAGGGCGCGATCATGTCGGCGACCAAGGTCTTCGCCCGGGAACTCGCGCCCCGAGGGGTGACGGTCAACGCCGTGTCCCCCGGGCCGCAGGACAGCCCGATGGTGCGGTCCATCGTCGGCGAGGACGCCCTCGACTCCTTCGCGAAGAGCGTCCCGGTCGGCCGGCTCGGCGACCCGGCGTTCATCGCTCGGATGGTGGCGTTGCTCGTCTCGCCGGACGCCGCATCGGTCACCGGCGCCTGCTGGGACGCCAACGGCGGCCTCTACCTGCGTTGAGAGGGGAGTCGCGATGATGAACGTCCGGGTCCGGGTGGCGGAGGTCACCGACGAGGCCACCGGCATCCGCGCACTGCGGCTGGTCCGCGCGGACGGCGCCCCGTTCGGCCCGCACCGGGCGGGCGCGCACGTCGACGTCACCGGCCCGACCGGGGTGTTGCGGCAGTACTCCCTGTGCGGTCCGCCCGACGACCGGCAGTCCGTGCTCATCGCGGTGAAGCGGGAACCCGAGTCGAGAGGTGGCTCGGCGGCGCTCCACGCGGTGGCCGTCGGCGACCACCTCGAGATCGGGCGGCCGCGGAACCTGCTGGCCCTCGCCGACGGCGCGGGCGAGCACGTCCTCGTCGCCGGCGGGATCGGCGTGACCCCGCTGCTGAGCATGGCCTACGAACTGCACCGCGCCGGTGCCGCGTTCGAGCTGCACTACTTCGCCCGCAGCCGCGGCGAAGCCGCCTTCGCCGACCTGCTCGAACACCGCGCCGGATTCCGCGACCACGTGCGCCTGCACTTCGGCGTTCCCCGCACCGAACAACCGGCCCTGCTCGCCGACGTCGCGGCGAAACTCGCCCCGTCCGCGCACGTCTACACCTGCGGGCCGCAGGGATTCATGGACCAGGTGACCGACGTGTTCGCCCCGGCCGTCGGCGCGGACCACGTCCACGTCGAGCACTTCACCGCCACCGAGGTCGACACCAGCGCCGACGCGCCGTTCACCGTTGAACTCGACACCGGTGAGGTCTTCGAGATCCCGGCCGACCGGTCGATCCTCTCGGTCCTGACGGAGAGCGGTGTCGAGGTGGCGAAGTCCTGCGAAGAGGGAATCTGCGGCTCCTGCGTGTCCGGGGTGCTCGACGGCGAGCCCGACCACCGCGACAACTGCCTATCCGCCGCGGACAAGGCCGCCGGCGACCAGATGGCCCTGTGCGTCTCCCGAGCGCTGAGCGACAAGCTGGTGATCGAACTGTACTGACCGGCCTGGCGGAATGAGCCTCTTTCATCCTGGTCTTCGGCGTCAGGCCACGCCCCAATGGTCCCTCTCCGCGCCACGCCCACGCGGATGCGGCGTAGCTGGACGACAGCGAACCGCGCCGGTTCGTCCTGCGGTGCGACACAGCGGCCGTGACGGGTGAGGTGCGACTCGCCCGGCTAGCTTGTTGCGGGATTTTCAAGATCGGTAACCTAGCCGGAATCGCCACGGCGTCTGGTATCCGTGCCGAGCGGTATCAGGCAAGGCCGCAGTCCGTACGAGGCCTTGCAAGCGGGAGTCCAGCATCAGGCAGGAGCGGTGATGACCGACTTCAAAGTTGATCTCGGGGGGCTTGATGCGCTCCGCAAGAACCTCGAACGCACCGTGGACAACGTTGATCAGGCGACCAAGCGCATCCAGGACGCGGGGCTCGGGGCTATCGGGCCGACTGTCCTGGACGAGGCATGTGCCGACTTTCGCACGGACTGGAAGGAAGGCTTGGACAAGATCAAGGAGACCGTCGAGAAGATCACGAGTGCGGTCGCGGACGCCAAGCAGTCGTACGCCGAGCTGGACACCGCCATCAGCAAGGATCTCCAGAAGATGGCCGCTGACGTGGCGGCCATGACCAGGAAGAAGTAGCCCCGGGATGGCAGCAGAACGTAGGTTCCCGGCATTGGGCTTCGACCCGGCCCGTGGGGATGTTGCGGCGGTGCGTGAACTCGCCGAACAGGCCACGGATGCGGCCGGGTACGCCAAGGAAGCGCACGAGGCGCTGAAGGCCGTGCAGTCCCAGCAGGATGTCTGGCAAGGCCAGGCGGCGAAGGCGTTCGCCGAGGAGTTGGGTGAGCTGCCGAAGTACATCGGTGACGCGCATTCTTCCCTGGAAGCAGCAGGCAAAGCGCTCTCGACGTGGTCCACCAGGTTGCAGGAGCACCAGGCCGCCGCTGCGAAACTCGAAGCGCAGGCGAAGAAGGCACGGGAAACCTACGAGGGGACGGCCGGCAAGCCGGAAGAGATCCGAGCCGAGGCGTGGGATGCGCTCAATGCGGTCCGCGGGAAAGCGGAGAATCTCCAGGAACTCTGGGAAGATGATGGCCGCATCTGCGCGAAGGCCTTGCGGGAGGCGGCGGAGAAAGCCCCGGCCAAGGCCTTTTTCGAATCCTTCGACGAGCTCTTCAGCAACCCCGGGGAGTGGTTCGACGACCACATCGGCGATCTTGGCGACATCGCGGGACTGGTGTCGGCGGTCAGCGGCTACCTGGTGCTCTACCCGCCCTGCACTATTCCAGCCGCGTCGGTCATGGTTGTGACCGGCCTGGTCGCCCTCGGCGCGCACGGCGGTGACATGGTGATCAACGACAAGTTCGACGATCCGGCATCGTGGATCTCTGTCGGCGGCGATGTCCTCGGCGTTATCCCCGGCTTCGGCGCGATCGGCGCGAGCTTTAAAGGATGGCAGGCGTTCGCGGACGAAGCGGCAAAGATCCCCGAGACCGCTCCCGGAATCGTTAAGAACTTCTTCGAGAAGAATACTGGCATCGCCAATACCGATGAGATCACGGACAAGGTCTACTCCATGATTTCGAATGGAGCGCTGTCGAGTGCCGCGGTGTCGTTGCAGGCGAATAACGTTATCGGGCTGTTTGACAACGATGACGAGGTGAAGTCCGGCAAGGACAAAGACGGTTTCTTGTCGGCCCTGGTCAACGCACTCGGTAACGCACCCGCCAAATGAGGAACCACGATGCACGTCACGACGACGAAACCGGGCACGGGCGCACCGCTCTGGTTCTCCGTCCCCGAGCAGTTCCAGCACATCGACCTCGCCGAAGCTCCCGCGGAGCGCATCAAGAGGACCTACGACGCACTCACCGCTGTGCTGCTGACAGCCACGGCCGAGCAACGACTCGACATGGTGCTGCGCCAGGAAATCATGCTCTCGCAGCTGATCGGCCAAGGTTCGATCTACGTGGGTAACTGCCTCGCCCGGTCGGATGCGTCCCCTTCCGGGATCAGCATCGCGCAGCTGAGCATCATGCTGAAGGACGCCAGGCTTCCGACCCGGCGCCCGCTGTCCGTTCTTGCCAGTGCACTGCGAGAACCTGGCCGCGCTCGGGAAGTTCGCGTCCTCGAGTACCCGGCGGGTGAGGCATTGGCGATCGGCGAAGAAGTGCGGTTGAAGCTTCCGGCACCCTTGCGCGGGACAGCGGCGGCGAGTACTCACCGCGTACGCCAGGCGCAAGTGTTTTTCCTGCACCCAGACGGGCGGCATCTCGTCACGCTCGCGTTGTCGACCGAACATGTGGATGACTGGCCCCGGTTCCTCGGCATCCTCGGGAAGGTCGCCAATAGCATTTCGTTCACCGAGCCTCAGACGAACACGATCAGCCAGCGCCTCGCTGGGACGTGAGACGAGACGGTGTGGGCGGACCTCGTTCGTTTGTTCCCTCGTGGCCGGCACGTGGTGCGGGCTCAACGTCTCCGTCAGGCGAGCCTCGCCACGACGTTGGCGGTCGCCTCGGCGAGGAGGGCCTCGTCGTACTCGGCGTCCTTCGTGGCCTTGCTGGACATGATGGAGATGATGAGCGGCTCGCCGTTCGGGGGCCACACGACCGCGATGTCGTTGGCCGTGCCGTAGTCGCCCGTCCCCGTCTTGTCGGCCGCCGCCCAGCCCGATGGCAGACCGGCTCGGATGCGCTTGGCGCCGGTGACGTTGCGTTCCAGCAGGTCGCGGAGGAAGGCGCGCTTGTCGGTCGGCAGGGCGTCGCCCAGCACGATGCGGTGGAAGTCGGTGCCGATCGCGCGGGGAGACGTGGTGTCGCGGGGGTCGCCGGGGGTGGCTTCGGTGATCATCGGTTCGAACCGGTCCATCCTGGTGACCGCGTCGCCAAGGCTTCGCGTGTACGCCGTCAGTTCGGCCGGGCCGCCGAGGTCGCGGAGCAGGAGGTTGCCGGCGGTGCCGTCGCTGAAGCGCACTGCGGCGTCGCACAGCTGGCGGATCGTCATCCCGGTGGTCAGGTGCTCCCTGGTGATCCTCGCGCTCTTCATGAGGTCGGCTTCGGTGTAGGTGACGAGGGTGTCCAGATAGGACAGTGGGTTGCGGTGCAGGACGGCCGCCGACGCCAGCGCCTTGAACGTCGAGCAGAACGCGAACCGCTCGTCGGCCCGGTGGGCGATGGCGGTGCCGGTGCCGGTGGCGAGGGCGTAAACCCCGAGGCGTGCGTCGAACTTTCGCTCCAGCGCGAGGAGATCGCCGTCGGTCGGCGGGGGAGCGGACGTGGACGTCGTCGGTGGGGTGGTGGGGTTTGCGGGCGGGGTTGCCGTCGGCGTGCTTTGAGCGCATCCAGCCACCGGTAGGAGTGCGACCGCGCTGAGAAAAGCGCGGCGGGAGGTGGGGCGTTGCGACGCTGCCATGTTCTTCTCTCCGATGGTGTTCTTCTGTTGGACTCGATCAATCTTGCAGGGCCGCAGTTGCCACCGGTGGCCTCGCCGTCCTTGTGTCGGCATTGGTTCAACATGAGCAATCGGTTCAGTGTTAATTGAAATTAATCCTCGAAGAGTCCGGCCAGGTCAATACATTGACTTCAGCGCGGATGACGTAAGGCTCTACCGCCAACCCGGTTGCCGTGGTGGGGATGTGACCACGTGTGCGTGGATCCTGGGGCGCTGTCGGGCCCATCTTCGGAGACGGGGCGGTGCCGGTTTCGGGTTGTCGGTTGCCGAGCTGCGCTTCGATTGGCACGGCTTGCTCTGGTGCCCGAGGGTGGGAGCAGAACCGCGGTTGCGGGTGTCTGCAAGGTGAAGTGGGGGGAGTGACATGCCGAAGTACTTGGTGCTGGGCAACTACACGGCCGAGGGGACGAAGGGGGTGCTCGCCGAGGGCGGAACCGGGCGGCGGGAGGCTGTTGACAGGGTCGCCGGGTCGTGCGGCGGAAAGCTCGAGTCGATGTATTTCGCGTTCGGCGCCGACGATTTCCACATCGTCGTCGACATGCCCGACGACGCCTCCATGGCTGCCATGGCCATGGCGGTGCGGGCGGCCGGGGCCGTGATGTCCAGGGTGGTGCCGCTCCTTAGTCCAGAGGACCTCGACGAGGCTGCGCGGAAGACGGTCGACTACCGCGCCCCGGGTGCCTGAGCGCGGCTAACGCCGGTGGTGGTTCTGTGCCGCGGAAAGTCTCGTGTGGCACGTCGGCCGATATTTGCGTCCACCGGGGCGATCCCGGCGTTCAGTTCGGGTATCGGCGATCGGGGTTCGCCTCGGCCACCAGGTCGCTGAGCCGGTGGTCGGCGATTCGGGCGACCTCCAGCACGGCGGTGTGGCGTTCCTGAGCCAGGGTGTTGTGCAGTCGTTGCTGTCCGCGGTCCAGCACCGCTTTGAGGTGGGATTGGTCGCGCAGGCACATGACGAGTGGGAAGCCGAAGCGCTCCCGGTAGGCACGGGCGAGTTCGTCGAGCCGAACCTGTTCATGTCTGGGGAGTTGGTCCAGGCCGGCCGTTGAGCGGTCGCGTGTGGACATTTCGCCGGCCACCGAGGGCCCACCGAGATCGGGGTAGCACGCGAGCAGTCGCTGCAGTTCGTCGTTGCTGGAGCTGAAGTAGGCCTCCTGCAGGGCGGCTCGCAGGTCGGTCGCGTTCGCGAAGGGGCGCAGTTCGCAGGCGCGGTCGATCGCTTGGGCCGGGCCTTGGAACAGCGCCGCGAAACTCGTCCTGAACTCCTCGCGAGTCATGTCGTTGATGTGTTCCAGGGATAGGCGCGGTGCGCTCGGCGGATCTGGGGCCGGGCGTCTGCGTTGCGGGCCCAAGTGGTGCAGGACCAGGTTCAGCCCGATAGCCGTGACGGCTCCGAGGGTGATGCCGCTGCCGACGAAGATCTGCGCCCATTCCGGGACGGCTTGCTTCACGTCGGGCACCGCGGTGACGTACATCGCGATCCCGATGCTGGCCGCGACGATCAACGAGTTGCGGTGGTCGTGGAAGTCGACGCGGGACAGGATCTGGAACCCGACGACCGACACCATGGCGAACATGGCCAGGGAGGCGCCACCCAGTACCGGGGCGGGAATGGAGGTGACGATGGCGGCGAACTTCGGTACCAGGCCCAGCAACATCATGAAGACGCCCGCGACGCTGATCACCCAGCGGCTCGTCACCCCGGTGATGCGCACCAGGCCCACGTTCTCGCTGAAGCAGGTGTAGGGGAACGAGTTCAGGACGCCGCCGACGGCTACGGAGAGGCCGTCCGCCCGCATCGCGCGGGCTATGTCGTCACCGCGGACGCGCCTGTCGAGGATCTCCGAGACGGCGAACACCGCGCCGGTGGTTTCGACCGCGGTGATCAACATGACGATCATCATCGAGATGATCGGCCCGAGGGACAGCTGGGGGATGCCGAACTGGAAGGGGGTCGACAGCCCTATCCAGTCGGCACGGCCGACCTCGCTGAAGTCGGTGTCGCCGAGCAACCAGGCCGCGGTCGTGCCGATCGCGAGCCCGAGCAGGACTCCGATCGTGGCCAGGAATCCGCGTGACACCTTGTGCAGGAGCACGATGATGGCGAGCGTGCCGAGAGCGTAGGCCATGTTCCGGCCGTTGCCCGGATCGAACGAGGGGCCATCGCCTCCCGCCGCGCTCACCGCGGCCACCGGGAGCAGGGCCAGGCCGATGATGGTGATGACCGAGCCTGTCACGACGGGCGGGAAGTAGCGCACGACCCGGGCGAAGAGCGGCGCGATCGCGAAGGTGATCAGACCGCACACGATGATGGCGCCGTAGACCGTCCGAAGCCCTTCCGCACCGCCGCCCGCGTCCAGCGAGATGGCGATCATGGGTGACACGGCGACGAACGCCACGCCCTGCAGCAGGGGAAGACGTACTCCTACCTTCCAGAAACCCACCGACTGGACGATGGTGGCGATCCCGCACGTCAGCAGAGCGGCGTTGATGAGGTGCACGAGCTGACCGCTGGTCAGGCCGAGCGACGATGCCAGCAGGATCGGGATGACGATCGCGCCACCGGCGAAGAACGCCAGCACGTGCTGGAATCCGTAGATGACGAGCTTCCCGGCCGGCGGAACCTCGTCGACGGCGTCCCGCCGGGTCGGACCGTCGGCACTCATGCCGCACGACCAGCAGCAGCGGGGAAGATCCCGGACATCAAGGGGAAACCCGGCACGCGTTTGACGCGGTCGCACCAGCGCCGGACCGCGGGGTAGTCCTGGCGGGAGACACCGCCTTCCTCGCTGAGGGCCACGTCGCCGAAACAAGCGATGTCGCCGAGGGAGAACGCGCCGGCCAGGAAGTACCGGCCCTGCTGCTCGCCGAACCACAGGTGGCGGTCCATCGTCCGCAGCAACCGGTGGGCCTCTCGTTGGGCCGCCGGCAGGTCCAACGGCTCACCGAAAGCCTCGTGCCGCCGGGCCGCTCCCGCGGAGACCGTGAGAGAGCGCCCGAACGCCAGCCAGTCCAGGACGGCGGCGAGGTGCGCCGGATCGTCCGTCGGCATCAGGCTGCCTTCGCGGTCGTGCACCCGTCCCAGGTACAGGAGGGCCGCCGTGGGGTCGTGCACGACGGCGGCGGGGCTGAAGTGCTCGTCGACGAGGACGATGGCCGGCCGGCCGTCCGGGGCGATGTCGGGATACTCCTCCAGTGCCACCGAGCGGAAGTCCTTTCCCAGGACTCCCAGCATCGCTCGCACTTGGTAGCACTCCGCTGACGTCTCGTCGTCGTAGATGGTGATCATCGAGGACTCCTCACAGATCGAGAGTCAGCCGGGGAGTTAGCGAACGGGAGACGCAGGTGATGACGGAGTCGCCTGCCGCCCGCTCCTCGTCGTCGAGGTAGACGTCTTGGTGGTCCGGTCGGCCGTCGATCACGGCGACCCGGCAGGTGCCGCACGCGCCCTGTCCGCACGACGAGGGCACCACGACTCCGGCGTCCCGCACGGTTTCGAGGATGCTGCGCCCGGGTTCGACCGCGAGGTTCATGACCGAGCGCGCGAGGACGACCTCGAAGCGGCTGCTGTCGTCGATCGCCTGGTCGTTGCGGAAGTACTCGAAGTGCACGGCGTCGCGCGACCAGCCGTTCCGCTTCGCGGCATCCCGCGCGACGTCGAGCATCGGAGGAGGACCGCAGAAGTAGACCTGGCTGTCGTCGTCCGCGGTGGCGAGGAGTCGTTCCAGCTCGGCCTCCGTCGCGGCCGGATCCAGGCCGGTGACGACGCGGACGCTGCCGAGTGCGGCCAGACGTTCGGCGAAGGCCACGTCCGCTTCGTCCGCGACGAAGTAGTGCAGCTCGTACTGCAACCTTTGGTGTTCGAGCGTCTGCGCCATCGCCAGCAAGGGAGTGATGCCGATACCCCCGGCGACCAAGAGAGTGCGTTCGCGGTCTTGCCGCAGGGGAAAGCAGTTGCGGGGCAGTGACACCGCGAGCACGTCGCCCTCGCGCACGCGTTCGTGGAGCGCCACCGACCCGCCTGCCGAGTCCTGGGTGCGCTTCACCCCGATGACGTAGTGGTCGGTCTCGCCAGGTCCGTTGACCAACGAGTACTGCCGCACCAATCCTCCGGGCAGGGCGACGTCGAGGTGGGCGCCCGCCTGACCGCTGGGCAGCGGATGCTCGTCCATCGGCCCCAACTCCAGGCCGCGGACACCGGCCCCCGCCTCCCACGCCCTGACCACCCGAACCCGGGTCGGCAGGTCGCGTCGGTCGCCGTTCTCCGGCAACGAAGCCAAATGTGCCGGTACCGGTTCATAGCGCGGCGGCAGCGGCTGCGGTGCAGGCTCGTGCGCCGCCCGTTCCTCGGCGATGTCCCGCAACTGCGCCAGGGCATCATCGAACTGCCGAAGGACTCGCAATCGCTCATCCGCAGGTGCAGGGCTGTCCAGCACGCCCCGGACGATCGCCCGGCCGGCGTCCACCGGCTGCACCACGAAGAAGCCCAGTCCCGGCAACTCGACACCGAAATCACCGCGCTGTCTCGCTGTCGGTGGCTCAGCGTTCAACGGGGCCGGTGGCTGCTCCAGGAGCAGGGTCACCACGTCGCCGGGCGGTGCGCACACCGGCATCGGTCGCAGCACCAGACCCGGGTCGAGTTCGGGCGGCTCATCGACCGGTTGACCGACGGTGGTCCAGATCATCCCGCCGCGAGCCCGGACCGGGTACGTGCGATTGCAGATCGTCCGCGCCGGCGCGTCGGCGGGGTGGGCTGGGATGTACGTGCAGGCCGCGGTGCGATTGGCGTACCGCCAGCCGTGGTACTGGCATTTCAGCTCGCGCCCGTCGTTGACCGCGATCGACAACCGCACACCGCGGTGCAGGCAGCGGTTCTCCCACACGTTGACGTGGTCGTCGTCGGCCCGCCAGATGGCCAGCTCCTGTCCGAGCAGCTGACCTTGGAACACATGCCGGTGGACGAGGTCGCTCTCGGACGCGACCGGGTACCACGCGTCGGCCGCGCGCAGCAGCAAGTCCCCGCGCATCAGGCGGCTCCCCGGATGACGCCGTAGCGAACACCCAACTGGCCGAGCCATCTGCGGTAGGCAACGGAGGATTTGTCGGCGCGAATCGGCGTCTCCGCCCTGGGATCCAGCGGCAGCCGACGTGGCAGCTGATTTTCCAGGATGGGCTTGTCCTGCCCGAATATCGACACCTGGAAGCGGCGCAGCGCCCAGTCGGGCTGATCGTCGTCCAGCAGGCACAGCCACATGTGGGCGCGGATGTGCTCCTGGTCGAGCGCCTGCACGAAGAGGGCGATGACGTCGAACCGCTCCTGATGAATCGCGCTCGACTTGTACAGCACCGAGCAGTGCGGGTGCGGCACCCGGTACTCGTAGTCGACCTCCGCCCCACCGGAGCTGTTTGCCGCGGCCTGCGGCTGGTAGAAGACGCACTCGGTCGCGAGGATCTCCTGGTCGGCGACCGAGGCTTCGACGTTGTAGTCCTTGACCTCCGTATGCGGCTCCTCACCCAGCACGGCGGTGTGGATGAACGGAAAGTGCCCCATGTCGAGGAAGTTCTCGATGCTGCGCGGCGCCGATGTGCGCAACGTGACCGAACACGCGTGCAGCAGGCGTCGGTCGTTCTCTTCGGCTTCACGGATGTGGAACAGCGGTCGAGGCGCACCGAACGACGTCCACAGGTAGCCGTACCGCTCGAGCACCGGCAAAGTCGCCTCGGGTGGTCCGTCAGCGGGCCACGGCCCGACTGGAGGATCGTTCGCCGCCCGCTTCCACACCCAGAGCGTGCCGTCAGGGGCGCGACCTGTTGTCAGGGGATGGCCGAGGAGCTGGTCGTGCCACACGCGGTTTCGGGGCATCGTCTCGATGGCCCCCATCGGGTGCCACAGGTCCAGCAGGACCTTGTCGTCGCACAGCTGGTCAGGAGATTCGGCAGTGAGCGGAGCCAAAACAGGCCTCCTCGCAAGAGGCCGGGAGTGGAGGGGTGACGGCGGAAGAAGCCGTCCCGCTCCGGAGGTCGAATCCTCGACCACGGACCCGGCGTCAATCACTCCCGGACTGGTGCCGAGCGGAAAGCTAGCAGTACCAATGCTGGGGCGGCAACCCCCGATTTGCTTTTCTGGTGGGGCGGTCTGCTTCGTGAGCTGGGGCGGACAGCGTCGAACGGCGTCGGCCACGGCAACGCGATCTTGGAGTCGTTCTCCACCAGCCCGATACATGAGAGTCCATAGTGGATCGGAGCCTGTAACGCGAGGTGGGGAGCGCGACCGAACCTCGTGCTCGATCACGATGCGAAATTCGTTGTGGCAGCGACAGGAGGGGGAATCGAACTGTCCCCGCAAGCCTCGGTTTTATGCCGTCATCGGAAGGAAAGTAGGTTGATCGATTTTTCCTAGGCTGCGTTGAAATGCGCTGGACGACAGCTAGTGTCGACGGTTTGTCCTGTGGTTGCTGGTTTATTCATATCCATGTCGCTTGTGAATGAGACTAGGAGTGGAGTCCGCTGCGAAAGACGAGCCGATATCCATCTCGGATTCCTCCAGCTGGAATTTGGTTTGATCTGCTAGCGTCAACTGCCAACATCATTCTGAAACGACCTGCAAGCACCGACAGTGCGTTACGCGCATGTCGATGCGGGTCTAGCGACAGGGCCTGGCTCTCGACTGCGGCTTGCTGCGGCGAGCAGGGAGACTGGCTCTACGAGTCGATGGCAGGTGCCGACTGCCCTGGCTCGAATTGACACCGGCCAGACGGTGCGCCGCCCACGATGCATTGCCGAACTGGCTGCGCGACCGGGTTTCCGGAATGTGCGGCTTCGCGTTGCCTGGCCCGAGGAATGTCGGAGTCGGCAAATCCTGCGCCATGTCAAGGGTTTGTGACGCACGTCCCGTGCTGCCCGGTTCAAATTTCCCCTTTGAGCTAGGCGAATCGCCTGTTCGGGCAATTAGCGAGCCTGGGGCAACCCCGAGCCGGGCGGAGGCGTGGGAAGGCCGCGGGGGTGCTCACGGCATCGCGGCGCGAGGGGACCTGAGCGAGGAGAAGGACATGTCAACGGCTTCGGTGCCGCGTGATCAGCGGAGCACGATGACACCGGCGGCTCTGGTGGGTCGCGCGGTCGGAGGCTTCCCGGAAATTGCGGGTCTCGGCCGGCACTGCGCCGATCCGGTGGCACACCGCGCGTGGCTTGCGTGGATCGGGCCCACTTCACGCCGACATCACGATCTTGACGTTTCACTGAAGCGCTCCCCGGACCGGCTCGGGGAGCGCTTCTCGAAGTCACAGCGCGGGACCAGGCGCGTTCTTGCCCGGTCACTCGAGGCACGGGTGCACGCGAGGGCAGTTCTGCTGATCTGCGTGCAGCCCTTGCGGTTTCGTTGTTCGCTGTCGACTGGCGCCGATCATGCTGCAGATCGGCGCACGGAGAACTACGGCCAAAAGGGCGGTCTCCCGTTACCTTTTGATCACGAAGAGTGAGGCAGGGCTTGGGAGACGTTCCGTCGAACCCGCACGACCGCGCCCCGCGCGGCAATCGCCGGCTCGCCGCGTTGGCCGGATTGACGCTCTTGCTCGGAGTGCTCGCCGTGCTCGCGCCGGTGAAGGCTGATGCGCCGCTGGTCACCTGGCCGCGGACCGGTGACGCGACGCCGTCGACGGTGTTGCCGCTGTCGCCGTACCGGCCGCTGGACTTCACCGCCACGATCCCGTGCGAAACGCTGCGCACCAGCACCGCAGCGGCGTTGCGCACGCACGCCCCGGGCAACCCCGGCCTGGAAGTGGCCGCGCGGGCAGGGCAAGCGCGATTCCTGGTCGACGGCAGTGAGATCCTCGCCGATCCGCTGCGCGCGACGTGCGAGTACCAGGTGGTCGCCGACGCCGCCGGAATCCGCGTCTCCCGGGACGGCGCGCTCCTGGTGGACCGGCCGGACCTGCTGCCACCGCAGGTCTCCGAGCTGTCCACCACCGGCTCGGTCGACGGCCTCGAAGTCGCGCTGCACGCCGACGCGCGCTACGAATCCTCGCCCAGCGCCTTGAAAATCGCGCTCCTGCTGGCGCACGCGGCGTGCCTGGTCGCGCTGCTGGTGCTCGCGTGGCGGCGGTGGCGGGGCCGGCAGTCGATGAGCGTCCTGACGATCCCCCGCTTCGCCGCCGCCGACGCGGTGATGGTGCTGGTCGCCGCGGCGTGGGTGCTGCTCGGGCCGGTCAACATGGACGACGGCTGGTACCTGATGATGGCCCGCAACGCGGGCGAATCCGGCTACGTCGGCAACTTCGTCTACATGTTCAACGCGACGGAGAACCCGTTCGCGTCGAGCCAGTACCTGCTGCAGTGGTGGGGCGAGCTCGGCGGCTGGTCGCTCTGGTGGATGCGCCTGGTCCCGATGTTCTGCGGGCTCGCGACCTGGGTGCTGCTGCGCATCGTCTTCGCCACGCTGCTCGGACGTGCGGCCAACCTCCGCGCGGTGCCCTGGGCGTTGCTGGTCGCGCACCTGGTCTGGTTCTTGTCCTACGGCATGTCGCTGCGCCCGGAACCGGTGATCGTGGTCTGCGCGGCGGCGGCGCTGCTCTTCGCGGAGGCCGCCCACCTGCGGCATTCGATCGGCGCGTTGGCGGTGGCGACGATGTTCGCGGCGCTGGCGATGACTGCCTCGCCGTCCGGCCTGGTCGCTGCCGCTCCGCTGGTGCTGAGCGTGCCGTGGCTGCTGCGCTGGCTGCGCCGGCAGTCCTGGTCGGGGCGCATCGCCGCGGTATTGCTGGCGGCGGCTTCGGCAACCGTTGTCGTGCCGGTGGGTTTCGCCGACGCGAGCTTGGGCGATGTCCTCGAAGCGACCGACGTCCACCGCTGGTACTACCTGTCCTTCCTCTGGTACGAGGAGTTCGAGCACTACAAAACGCTGCTGAACACGGCCGGATGGGCGCGGCGGTTACCGGTGCTGCTGACGTTGGCGATCGTCGGCGTGGTCGCGTTGGCCAGCGGACGCGGCGGCATGGGCCGGGATCCGATCCGCCGCCTGCTGATCACCAGCGCGGTCACCACCGCGATCGCGCTGGTGCTGATCGCGTTCAGCCCGACCAAGTGGGTGAGCCACTTCCACGCGGTGGCCGCCGCGCCGACGGTGCTGCTGGCGGCGGCGCTGCTGCGCTCGCCGTTGCCGCGTCGCGCCGGGCCGGTGGTCGCGGGTGCGAGCCTGGTGCTGATCATCGGTGCGGTTTCGCTGAGCTTCGCCGGGGACAACTGGTGGATCCCGTTCTCCGACGCCGGGCAGCGGTTCGGCGAACACCTCAACCGGGATTCGCAGACCAACGACCTAGAACCGCACTTCGGCCCGCTCTACCTGCGCAATCCGCTGCTGTGGATCGGCATCGCGGTGGTGGCGTACTCGTGGGCGAAGTGGCGTCGTCGACGTGGCGAGCCGGTGCGCGTGGGCCCGGACCGCGCGGTGTTGGGCGTTGCGTCGATCGGCTCGGTGCTGCTGCTGGTCGCGTTGTTCTGCTACGCGCCGATCGGGCAGTCGCCGGGGTGGACGATCGCCCGCTCCGGCGCGCAAACCTTGTTCGGCGACGGCTGCGGCCTGGCCAGCGATGTCCGGGTTCAGCTGCCGTCCGGACGGCTCGGCGCACCGAGCGCCCCGGAACTCGCCGGTGATTTCCAGGTCGGCAACGTGCTGCCGGCCGGCCCGTGGCCGGAGCCGGTGACGATCTGGAACACCGATCGTCCGGACGGGACGACGCCGGGCGTCGGCCGACTGGTCACCGGCTGGTACCCGCTGTCCGGCCCGGGCACGCACGTGACGGTGCCGGTGGCCGGGCTGCTCGCGGGCCAGGGCCTGGAAGTCGAGTTCGCGGGTCCTGGCGGTGTCGTCGCGCAGCAGCTGCACCCGGAGTTGCGCCGATCCGCGTTGCGGGAATGGCAGCAGCTCGCGACGCCGATCCCGGCGGGCGCGCAGTCGGTGCGGGTCGTCGCGACCGACCAGGTGACCGGGGCGCGGTCGTGGTTGGCCGTCGCGGAACCGAAGACGACCGAATCGCGCCCGATCACCGAGCTCACCCGCGGCCGGCCGGTGCTGGCGAACCACATCAACGCGCCGTTGTGGCCCTGCGTCGACCAGGTCGGCATCCGCGACGGTGTCACGGACACGCCGGAGGTGCGGCTGACCGCCGACGAAGGGCTGCCGCCGGAGTGGCTGGACAACATCAGCTACCTGGAGTGGGGCGGCGCCTGGATGCAGGCGACCCGGGAGTGGACGCAGACCCGGTTGGCCGCGGAACTGCCCGGCGGACCGCCCCGACTGCCGTGGGGGAACGTGTTCGTGGTCCGCTACCAGCTCCCGGTGGGCCGCTACGACCTGCGCGTTTCGCAGGAGACGCGATGGGGTTGGACGCGCCTGCCGACGCTGGCCGACAACGACTACCCGGACATCTCGCGCAACGCCGGCGTTCAGCAGCCCGTCCGGTAAGGCCGGAACACCGGTGCACTCTCGCGCAGACGCCTGGACGGTGTTCGCGGTAGAAACGGGCAACGCGCCGAACGGCGGCGCGCTGCGCAGGTTTGTCCCGCGGTTTCGGGATTTTCGCGGATCAATGTCTCTTGTGGACATTACCGGGAATCCTGTCGGCCCGACCATGGGGAGAGCTCGCTGGCGCGCCACGAAAGCACAGGCAGGCGAGCTTGCGCGGCAGCGGTCCTGCCTTCCGATGAGATCCGCGTCCGCCCGGCCCCAGCTGCCCGGCCACTCGGCCACCTGGCCGCGTCGGACCGCCGCCCACCGGAGTTCCCGAAATTAGCTGGATATTAGTCGTCGACGGCCCTTGACGGCGCCGTGGACCCGGCGGCAGTGTGCTCGTCAATCCGCATTCGCAGCCAGATCGTTCGACGCAGTCGGCTAATGCGTATTAGTCAGGAGTGACCATGGTGGGAAGAGCATCCACACCAGGGCGCCGGGGACGGCCGAGGCAGGCGGAGGTCGCCCGACTGGCCGGGGTATCGCAGACGACGGTGTCGTTGGTGCTCGGCGGCAACAAGCAGGGCATCGCGCTGCACGAGGACACCCGGGCCCGGGTGCTCGCCGCCGCCCGCGAACTCGGTTACGTGCCCGACCCGGCGGCCCGGCGGATGGCCAGGGCTCGCAACAACCTGCTCGGCGTCTTCAGCTTCACCGCGACCTTCCCGGTCGACGTCGAGCACTCGTACTACCCGATCCTGGTCGGTGTGGAGCGGGAGGCGGTGGCCCGGGGCTACGACCTGGTGCTGTTCACCGGCTCCAGCTCGGGGCCCGCGCAAACCGTCGCGCCCGGCGCGCTGCAACGGGTGCGGATGGCCGACGGCTGCCTCTTCCTCGGCCGGCACATCCCGGAAGGCGAACTGCGCCGCTTGGTGGACGACAACTTCCCGGCCGTGCACATCGGACGCCGTGACGAGCTCGAGGGCCTGGCTTGGGTGGGCGTCGACTACGTCAGCGCCAGCGCCGAGGTCGTGCGCCACCTGGCCGGTCTCGGGCACCGGCGGATCGTGCTGGTCCGCGAGTCCGATGACGCTCCGGCCTCCGCCGATCGCGAGCGCGGATTCCGCATGGCGCTCGCCGAGCTGGGCGGTCCGAACGGCGCGGCGGTCGTGCGCACCGCCCGCCCCGGCGCCGACATCACGCCGGCCTGGGTGCGCGCCCGGGTTGCCGAGGGAGTCACCGCGTTCGTCGCCGAGGAGACCGACACGGGCGCCGCGTGGCGGCAGTTGCTCGCGGCCGTCAACGGTGCCGGGCTCGACGTGCCGGGCGAAGTATCCCTGGCATTGCTCGGTTCTCCGCCGGCCGACCTCGCCGGACGGCCGCAGCCCACCGGCTTCGACGTTCCCCGGGCCGAGCTCGGATCGGCCGCGGTTCGGATGGCCACCGCGCTGCTGGCCGGCGAGGAGGCCGCCGAGCCGCTGGTGGCGTGCACCTTCCGGCCGGGGCGCACCGCCGGCCCGGCGCCCGGGCGTCCCTGAGCCGCAACAACATCCGACACATCCCGAGGAGGCCGCACCACATGCCCACCCCCATCTCCACCCCAGGGGAGACCGAAGTCCTGATCGTGGGAGGCGGGCTCGGCGGCGTGGCCGCCGCCCTGGCCGCCTGCCGGGCGGGGCGCACCGTCGTGCTGACCGAGGAGACCGACTGGGTCGGTGGCCAGCTCACCGCCCAGGCCGTGCCGCCCGACGAACACCCGTGGGTCGAGCAGTTCGGCGTCACCGCCTCCTACCGGGCGCTGCGGGAGGGCATCCGCGCCCACTACCGCCAGTGGTACCCGCTGCGGGCGCAGGCCAGGGACCTGGTGCGCCTCAACCCCGGTGCCGGGCGGGTCAGCAAGCTCTGCCACGAGCCGCGCGTCGCGCTAGCCGTGATCGAGGCGATGCTCGCGCCGCACCGCGCCGCCGGGCGGCTGACCGTGCTCACCGAGCATCGGCCCGTCGCCGCCGAGACCGAAGGTGACGTGGTCCGGGCAGTCACCGTCGAGGACGTCCGTGACGGCACCCGCCACACCATCGCGGCACCGTACATCATCGACGCCACCGAGACCGGCGATCTGCTGGAGCTGGCCGGTGTCGAGCACGCGATCGGCGCCGAGGCGCGCAGCGAACACGTCGAGCCGCACGCCCCCGAGATCGCCGATCCCCTCAACCAGCAGGGCATCACCATCTGCTTCGCGCTCTCGCATTACGAAGGCGAGGACCACATCATCGACCGGCCCGCCAACTACGACTTCTGGCGCTCCTACCGGCCGGACTTCTGGCCCGGTCCGCTGATCGGCTTCCTCGCCCCGGACCCGCGCACCCTCGAAGCCGTGCCGCGCACGTTCCAGCCGAACCCGGACGACGATCCGCTCGACGTCGACGCCGACCAGAGCGCGGACGCGGGAGACAAGGAGCTCTGGGCATTCCGGCGCATCCTCGCCCGCAACTTGCACCGGCCCGGCGCCTTCGACTCCGACATCACCCTGGTCAACTGGCCGCTCAACGACTACTGGCTCAAGCCGCTGCTCGGGGCCGGCGAGGAGACCGCCCGGCAGGCGCTCGCCGACGCCCGGCAGTTGTCCCTTTCCGTCCTGTACTGGTTGCAGACCGAGGCGCCGCGTCCCGACGGGGGAACGGGTTTCCCCGGCCTGAAGCTCCGGCCCGACGTCACCGGCACCGCAGACGGTCTGGCCAAGGCCGCCTACATCCGCGAATCCCGCCGCATCAAGGCCGTCACCACCGTTACCGAGCGCGACGTCGCCATCGAGCTGGTCGGCCCCTACGGCGGCACCCGCCACGCCGACTCCGTCGGTATCGGTGGCTACCGCATCGACCTGCACCCGTCCACCGGCGGCGACAACTACATCGACATCGGGTCGGTGCCGTTCGAGATCCCGCTGGGTGCGTTGCTGCCGCGCCGCACCACCAATTTGCTGCCCGCAGGCAAGAACATCGGCACCACGCACATCACCAACGGCTGCTACCGCCTGCACCCCGTGGAGTGGAACGTCGGCGAGGTCGCGGGCGCGCTCGCCGCGCACTGCCTGGACGAGGGCGTGCGGCCGCACCAGGTGCAGGAGGACGAGAAGAGGTTCGCGGAGTTCGCCCGCGTGCTCGACCGGGCAGGTGTCCAGCGGCACTGGCCCGACGTTCGCGGCTACTGAGAAGACCGGTCGGGACAGTTCTTTCCCGCCCGGAAGCACCCACCCACGTCATTCGCTCGACCTGCGTACGACACAAGGAGGTGTCCCTATGACCCGGCACCGCATCCGCGTCGGCATCGATGTGGGTGGAACCTTCACCGACGCCGTGGCGGTCGACTCGGCCACGCTGGCGCTCGTCGCCCAGGTCAAGGTTCCCACCACCCACCACCATCCCGACGGCGTCGCGCACGGCATCGTGGCGGCGCTGAATCGGCTGCTCGAAGACGTCGGCTGCCTCCCCGAGGACGTCGCTTTCCTCGCGCACGGCACCACTCAGGCGACTAACGCCCTGCTCGAGGGCGATGTGGCCCCGGTCGGGCTGCTCGGCATCGGCACCGGCCCGGGCGCGGTCTCCACCAAGCGCCTCGCCGCCCTCGGAGATCTCGAACTCGCCCCGGGCAAACGGCTGCCGTTGCACTACGCGCACGTCCGGGATCCCGACGATCCCGCGGGGGTCCGCACCGCCGTCGAGCAGGTCACCGCCGCCGGAGCCGAAGTGCTGGTCGCCAGCGAGCCGTTCAGCGTCGACCTGCCCGACGGCGAACAGGCGGTGCTGGCGGTCGCGGGCTCCTACGGGCTGCCCATGACCGCCGCGAACGAGATCACGTCGCTGTACGGGCTGCGCAAGCGCACCCGCACCGCTGTGGTCAACGCGGCCATCCTGCCGAAGATGCTGGCCACCGCGGACCTGGTCGACTCGAGCATCGCCGCGTCCGGGATGACCGCCCCGCTGATGGTGATGCGTTGCGACGGCGGGGTGATGTCGCTGGAGGAGATGCGACGGCGTCCGCTGCTGACCGTGCTGTCGGGCCCCGCCGCCGGAGTCGCCGGCGCGCTGATGCGGGAGCGGGTCAGCGATGGCGTGTTCCTGGAAACAGGCGGCACGTCCACCGACATCAGCGTCGTCCGCCGCGGCAAGGTCGCGGTCCGGCACGCCACCATCCTGGGCAAATCCTCGTACCTGTCCGCATTGGACGTGCGCACCGTCGGTGTCGGCGGCGGCTCGATGGTGCGGCTCGCCGGTGGCGGGGTGCGCGCTGTCGGGCCGCGCAGCGCCCACATCGCCGGGTTGCCGTACGCCTGCTATGCGAATCCGGCGGACTTGCGGGGCGCGAAGCTCGTCGCCATCAGCCCGTTGGACGGCGACCCGGGCGACTACGCGGTCCTCGAAGCCGCGGGCGGACGCTTCGCCATCACCATGACCTGCGCGGCCAACGCGCTCGGCCGGGTCCCGGAAGGCGACTTCGCCGCGTGCGAACCGGAGGTGGCTCACACCGCGTTGGCACCGCTTGCCGAGGCACTGGACACCGACGTGGCGGGTGCCGCGATGCGGGTCTTGGATGCGGGGGTAAAGCAGGTTCAAACCGTCGTGGACGCGGTGGTCCGCGACTACCGCCTCGACCGCGACACCGCCGTCCTCGTCGGTGGGGGAGGGGGCGCGGCCGCCGTCACCCCGCACCTGGCCGCCAGCACCGGGCTGACCGGCCGGATCGCCAAGCACAACGAAGTGATCAGCCCGGTCGGTGTGGCTCTCGCGCTGGTCCGGGAGCAGATCGAACGGATCATCCCCGGCGCCACCCAGGAACACATCCTCGGCGTGCGCAACGAAGCCGAAGCGGCCGTCGTCGCGCAGGGGGCCGCACCCGGCGCGGTCGAAGTGGAGGTGACCGTCGACCCGCAGACCAGCACCGTGCGGGCCATCGCCACCGGCGCCACCGAACTGCGCACTCAGGACCGCGCCCGCCGCGCAGACGACAGCGAACTCCTCTCCGTCGCCGCGGCCAGCCTCAAGACTGATCCGCAGAAGGTCGAGGTGCTTGCCGCCACCGACGCCCACACCGTCTACGGAACCTTGCAACGTCGCCGCTTCCGCAAACCGCACCACCCAGTGCGCGTCCTCGACGCCGACGGCGTCGTGCGCCTGCACGCCGCCAACGCCCGTGTTGCCACGACTACCGTGGGGCAGGCGCCGGAGCTGCTGGCGGAGCTGATCCGCGAGACCACGACCTACGGGGATGGCGGTGTCCGAGCACCGTCGCTGCGCCTGCTGCTCGGCTCGCGGATCGCCGATCTGTCCGGCGTGCTCGAGGCGGGGCCGCTGCTGGCCCTGGCCCGCAGCGAGCTGCGCTCGCGCACGGCCGACGAGCCGGTGGTGGCGGTGCTGGAGGCACGCTCATGACCGGCCCGTCCCGCCGCCTGACCGATCTGCCCGCCGCACGCCGGGATTCGCTGTCCGCGGAGTGCGAGCGGCTGGCGGCGTTCACCGACGTCGAACTCGCCGCCCGGCTGCTGGCCGGCACTCCCACCCACGAGGCGCGCGACTCGGCCCTGCTGGCCCGCTGGGCGGAGGTGTCCACCGGGTACGGTGCCGAACTCGCCCGGTCCGGCGCCGCCGGTCCGGCCGACCCGCCCAGGGTCCTCGAGCGCGACGGCGGGCTGAACCGCGGTCTGATGGCCCGCTACCGGTCCCGTCCGGTGTCTACTGTGGAGCTTTACGTCGACGCGCTCGCCCTCGGCGAGGACCTGGCCGCGTTCCTCGGCTGGCAGGGGTGGTTCCCACCCGGCTCGCTGCGCGCGACCGCGCTGGCCCACGAAGAGGCGCACGCGCGCCTGCACGACACCGGAGTCCGCCGAGCGCTCCGCCACCGCCTGGGACACATCTCCCTGCGCCTCGGCCGCTTCCGCATCCTCGGCCACGTCGCGGGTGCCGACGAGGTCGCCGCGCACGGGTACGCCGGCGCCGTCGTCGGCCTGGGCCGGACCCCGATCCTGCTCACCGCCGCGCTGACCGGCGCGGTCCTGGCCTTCGGAGAGGACTGAAGCCCACATGGGAGTCGTCATCCTCGTGCTCATGCTCGCCGGCGTCGGGCTGATGCTCGCCCGCAAGCTGCCCACCGCTTTCGCCCTCGTCCTGCTCGGGGTGGCCATCGCGGTCGCGGCGGGCGCCCCGTTCACCGGTGACGACAGCATCGTCGACACCGTGCTCCAGAAGGGCTCGGTGGCGCTGGCGTCCACCATGCTCGCCGTGCTGATCGGCTCGTGGCTGGGCAAGCTTATGGAGGAGACCGGCATCGCCGCGACCCTCGTCCGCAAGATCGTCGAGTTCGGCGGCGACCGCCCGACCATCGTCGCGCTCGGAGTGCTGGCCGTCTCCGCGCTCGTCGGTACGGTCACCGGCTCGGCTCCCGCCGCGATGATGGCGGGCATCGTCGGAATCCCCGCGATGATCGCCGTAGGGGTGCCCAAGACGACCGCGGCCGGGACCATCCTCATGGGGATCGCCGCCGGCGTGCCGTTCGAGCTGCCGGTCTGGCAGTTCTTCTCCACCGCCCTGGAACTGCCGATCGACACCGTGCGCAGCTTCATGGTCAGGCTGTTCCCCTTCGCCCTGCTATTCGCAGTTCTGTTCGTGCTCGTGGAGACCCGGCGCAAGGGGGTGGAGCACTCCTGGTCGCTGACCTCGGGCGTGGCCCGGCCGGAGCGCCGTGGGCGCGGGCGTGCCCGCCGCATGGGCGACGCGCCCTGGTACGCGCTACTCGCCCCTGCCATCCCGCTGGTCCTGGCGCTCGGCTTCGACCTCGCGATCATCCCGTCGATGCTCGCCGGTGTGCTCTACGCGTTGATGACGACGACAAGACCAGCCGAGATGAACCAGCGGATGCTGCGCACGCTCTACGCCGCCTTCGAGGTCGCTGCTCCACCCATCGTGCTGTTCGTCGCCATCGGCATCCTGCTTGCGGCGGTCAAGCTGCCCGGCGCGATCGAGGCGCTCAACCCGCTGGTCGGGGCCGTCGCCCCGGGGCACCCGGTCGTCTTCGTGCTGGTCTTCACACTGCTGGTGCCGCTGTGCCTGTACCGGGGGCCGCTCAACGTCTTCGGCCTCGGCGCCGGGATCGCGGGTGTGCTGATCGCGGCGGGCATCTACCCGGCGGTCGCCGTGCTGGGCCTGACCGCCTCGTACAATCAGGTTTTCGGCGTTTCCGACCCGACGAGCACCCAGACGGTGTGGGCGGCGCAGTACTCCGGCGTCAGCCCGCAGCGGGTGATGCTGCGCACCCTGCCCTACGTGTGGTGCGTCGCGCTCGGCGGCTTGTGCGTCACTGCCGCCACCTACCTCTGACCCACCGTCCGAAATGGAGTGTCCTTCATGGAACTTGACCGCCGTAGGTTCCTGCGCACCGCGACGGCGGGCGGTGCCCTGCTCGCAGTTGGCAGTGCCCTGCCCGCATCCGCCGCCCCCGGCGGCTTCCCCGACTACCGCTACGTGCGTACCCTTCTCAAACCGGAGCAGCTCAAGTACAACCCCACCGGCGAAATCATCTTCCCCTGCGTCCGCGGCGTCTACGACCGGCTGAGCAGCACGATCGGCCGCTACTACCTCTATTACGCCCCACACGACGCGCCTGGTGGCATCTGCCTGGCCTATGGTGATTCGCTGGAGGGCCCGTTCACCGAGTACCCGCACAACCCGATCGTCGCCAACGAGTGGCAGCCGCACTACAGCGTCAAGCACGTCTCGTCCCCGCACGTGCTGTGGCACCGCGAGGCCCGGGAGATGTGGCTGTACTTCCACGGCGACAACAACACGACTCGCCTCGCACGCTCGAAAGACGGCATCCACTTCACCTATGACAAAGCCGTGCTGACCACCTCGATGATGCCCGCGGGCACCACCGAGACCTCCTACGCCAGGGTCTTCCGCCACCACCTGCCCTCCCGGGGTGCCCGCTACGTGATGGTCTTCATGCGCAACACCACCGCCAACCACCGCGACATCTGCTGGGGCTGGTCGCCCGAGGGCCGCAACTGGACCTTCGACCACGAGCCGCTGATCGACCACGCCAAGGTCGGCGCGGTCAACGTCGGCGGCCCGCACTTGCTGCACAAGAACGGCAGCACGTACGTCGTCTACAACAGCGACAAGGAGAGCGGCGGCAACATCCTCATCACGGAGGTCGGCAACGACTTCTCCCGGCGCAACCACCTCGGTGTCTTCTACGACTCGCGTTCCACCGCGCCGGAAAACGGCCGCGCGGCCGCGCCGGCCTTCGGGACAGACAGGGGAGTGCCGTACATGATCTACGAGGCCGGGGAGCGGCTGTCCGGCGTTATCGCCATGGCCCGCGGTTGACCGCAGCCCGCACGGCGGGCAACTTCGCTTGACGACAGGTTCGTCATGCGGAGTTGCCGGTCAGGTTCCGCTTCTTACTGGGCAGCCTGGCCGAGAAGCCACGACACTGTCACGTCGATGACTTCGCTCCCCGTGTCCCGGAAGCCATGTCCGCCGCCTTGAACGCGGTGCCAGTCCGTGCGCAGCCGCCGGGCTGCCACTTCATGGGCCACCTCGTAGGAGACGTGCTCATCCGCATCGCCATGCACGACGAGCGCGGGTATGCCGCTCGCGAGAAAGGCAGCTCTCGGGTCGAGCTCCGCGAATTCTTCGAAGAGCTGCGCGCCCAGTTCGAACCGTCCCTCGATGTCAAGGAAACCCTGCTGCTGCAAGGAAGTCAAGTCGCCGTAGAGCTGCCGCCCGCGCGGCAGCTCCGGTTGCAGGAAAGTCCGGCGTAGATCGAGCACCGGCTGCCACAGCACCACCGAGTCGATGGGCAACTCGCCCAAGGAGAGCGTGGTGCTCACCGCGCCGAAGCTCGACGCCACCACCGACACCGGGTGCCCCGCCGACTCCACGGCCGCCTGCAAATCCAACCGCTCTCCCGCGATCGTCATGTCGCGTGGCCTGCCCTCGCTGCGGCCGTGCCCACGGAATGAGAACCGCAGCACCGAGAACCCCGCAGCCGCAAGCCGATCCGCCAGAATCGGGAACAGTCCTTGCTCTCCGAGGTCGGCGGTGATTCCGTGTGCCAGTACCACAGTATCCGCACCGCCCTGATGCCACACAGCCTCAAGGCGGACACCGTCGGACGTGGTGATCACAGGTGAATCCCGGTCCGGATTGGACGGGCCGCTGCAGCCACCCTCGTGCAGGCAAGGATGGAGAAATCTTCTGTGGTCGCGATCCGGGCGATGCCCGCGTGTCGCATGCTGAGCCCCGCTGCCACTGCAGTACCTCCCCGTCGAAAACGCGGATCAGGCACCGAGACTGTATGACACATGCCACGTGGATCAAGCCCCTGGTCTATGTTTGTCCAACAGGACTAATAGGTATTAGCGACTTGACAAGAGCGCGGCGATGGGGCGGGTCACGGACTCGCGTGCATCATCGAAGCTG
Source organism: Saccharopolyspora shandongensis (assembly GCF_900106995.1). Classification (GTDB taxonomy): domain Bacteria; phylum Actinomycetota; class Actinomycetes; order Mycobacteriales; family Pseudonocardiaceae; genus Saccharopolyspora; species Saccharopolyspora shandongensis. The sequence goes on along the minus strand of NZ_FNOK01000060.1, from coordinate 392 downwards.
GCATCACATGCGGCCACACCGGCCACGGAGTTGCCGCGCTTGTCCAGCCCCGGGCTCCACACCGCGATCGCGCACCGGCCCGGCACGATCGCGAGGATCCCGCCACCGACCCCGCTCTTGCCCGGGATGCCGACCCGGTAGGCGAAATCGCCGGCGGCGTCGTAGGTCCCGCAGGTGAGCATGATCGCGTTGATCCGCTTGGCCTGCCTGCAGGTGACCAGCTCCGAACCGTCGCGGCGGACACCGCGCGCGGCGAGGAACCGCCCCGCCAGGGCCAGGTCGCGGCAGCTCATCTCGATCGCACACTGCCGGACGTACTGGTCGAGCACGGTCGCCACCGGGTTGCGCATGTTGCCGTAGGACGCCATGAAATGGGTCAGGGCCAGGTTGCG
>NZ_FNOK01000017.1:52888-159442 GCF_900106995.1 Saccharopolyspora shandongensis | reverse complement strand
TTCGTGATCCTGCGCGGCGGCATCGACGACTCCGCCAGCGGCGAGGCCGCACTCAAGGAGCTGCGCGAGCACGTCTCCCACGAGATCGGCCCGATCGCCAAGCCCCGCCAGATCATGGTCGTGCCCGAGCTGCCCAAGACCCGCTCCGGCAAGATCATGCGGCGGTTGCTGCGCGACATCGCGGAGAACCGCGAGGTCGGCGACGTCACCACGCTCGCCGACTCGTCCGTCATGTCGCTGATCTCCAAGGGCCTGAACAAGTCCAGCGACGACTGATCGACACGTCCGACGCACCAGGGGCGCCCTCCCGCACGGAGGGCGCCCTGCTGTTCCCGACGGGCTCTTCGATTCGCATGCGGCGCCTTGACCTGGGAAAACCCCGCCTCGATCTTGATTGCGCCGACAACCACGCGCGCCGCGGATGTTAGGATCCCGACAAAGGTGTGCCGGGAAGACTGGTCGGCGTCGCAGTTCGTGCTATCCGCGATCGGAGCCGCCAGTGTCGAAAGCCGCCCGCCACCAGTCCGCCAAGTCGGCTCGAACCTTCGACTTCGGCGCCTACCTGCGGACCGAAACCGTCGGCGGCCTGGTCCTGCTGGCCGCGACCGCACTCGCGCTGCTGCTGGCGAACTCCCCTGCGGCCGGGCTCTACCACGCGGTCCGCGATTTCGAGATCGGGCCGCAGTTCCTGCACCTGAGCCTGTCCGTCGGCGACTGGGCCAAGGACGGCCTGCTCGCGATCTTCTTCTTCGTCGCCGGGCTGGAGCTCAAGCGCGAGCTCGTGGTCGGCGAGCTCTCCAACGTCAAGAGCGCTCTGCTGCCCGTGATCGCCGCGATCGGCGGCATGATCGTGCCCGCGGCGCTCGCCTTCGCGATCGGCCACGGCGCTCCCGGCGCGCACGCCGCGTGGGCGATCCCGGTCGCGACCGACATCGCCTTCGCCCTGGGCGTGCTGTCGCTGACCGGCTCCTGGATGCCCACCGCGGCGCGGGTGTTCCTGCTCAGCCTCGCCGTCGTCGACGACCTCGGCGCGATCGTCGTGATCGCCGTGCTGTTCACCGACGGGCTCAGCGTGCTCGCGCTGATCGCGGCGGTCGTGCTCTGCGTCGTCTACTGGTACCTGCAGCGCAAGCGGGTCACCACGCCGTGGCTGTACGTGCCGCTGGCCGTGGCCACCTGGATCGCGGTGCACACCAGCGGCATCCACGCGACGATCGCCGGCGTGGCGCTCGGGCTGCTCACCCGCGTCCGGCGCGACCCGTACGAGCCGGCTTCGCCGGCGATGCGCCTGGAGCACCGGCTGCAGCCCTGGTCGGCCGGGCTGATCGTGCCGGTGTTCGCGTTCTTCGCCGCCGGCGTGCCCGTGGACGGCGAGTCGCTGGCCGCGATCCGCGAGGACCGGGTCGCGATCGCGGTGATCGTCGGCCTGGTGGTCGGCAAGCTGATCGGCATCTTCGGCAGCTCCTTCCTCGCGGTGAAGCTGGGCATCGGCGCGAAGCCTGAATCGGTGCATTGGCGCGACATGGCGGCGCTGGCGATGCTCGGCGGCGTCGGCTTCACGGTCAGCCTGCTGATCGCCGACCTGTCGCTGACCGGCGTGGCCGCGGAACGGGCCAAGGCCGCGGTGCTGATCGCCTCCGCCATCGCATCGCTGCTGGCAGCGGCGGTGCTGCTGCGCCGCGGCCGCAAGATCAAGAACGGCGACGGCACCGACGACGCCTGAACTCCACGCCCAGCCCCGGGAGACCGCAGTTTCAATTGAAACTGCGGGCCCGAGGTCCGGCACGAGGTTTCAATTGAAACTGCGGAACACCTGGCGCCGCGGGTCACTCGCGGGTAACGCACCGCGAGTCGCCCGGTGGCGTGCTGATCGCGCGTGGCACGATGGGGCACGTGAACAGCGCCCAGAAGAGCACCAACGGCAGCCGTGACGGTGCGGGGTGGACCGCGGTCACGTCCATCCCGCTGTCCGAAGAGGGCACTGCTCCCGACGGGCAGTCCATCGGAGCGTTGGTGCGCGATGCCACGACGCACCTGTCCACTTTGGTCAGGTCCGAGGTCGAGCTGGCCAAGACCGAGCTCGCCGGTGAGGTCAAGAAGGCCGTCAAGGGCAGCGTCTACTTCATCCTCGCGCTGACCGTGCTCGGCTTCAGCCTGTTCTTCCTGTTCTTCACGCTGGCCGAGGGGCTGGCCCAGCTCGGCCTGTGGCGCTGGGCGGCCTTCGGCATCGTGTTCCTGGTGATGCTGCTGGTCGCGGGCCTGCTGGCGCTGCTCGGCTACACGCGGGTGCGCAAGATCAAGGCGCCGAAGCGCACCATCGAAACGCTCAAGGACACCACGAAGATCGCCAAGCGCCACCACGACGAGGAAACCCCGGCCGCGTCCTGACGCTTCCGCTGATCACGGAGCCTTGACCGTCCACTCCGGCCGCTCCGGATGAGGCGCGGGCTGCCGCCCTTCGATGCCGCGGTGCCGATGTCGAAATCGGCGCAAGCCGGAGGTCCCGAGGGACCCGCGGATCAGCTGGTGCAGGGGCCGGTGTCGACCTCCGTGGTCAACTTCGGCGCCGCCGTCACCTCGTCCGCCACTTCCTCCGCCGTGAGCGCGAAGCCCGTTTCCGGGTCGTCCACCGCCGCGCCGAAGACCACGCCCACGACCTTGCCGGACGGGTCGATCAGCGGCCCGCCGGAGTTCCCGCTCTGTACCCGGCCGCGCACCGTGTAGACGTCGCGGACCACGGTGTTCGCGTCGTAGATGTCCGGGCCGCGCAACCTGATCCGCTCCCGGATGCGGCCCGCCGACGCCGTGTAGGGCCCGTCCAGCGGGTAGCCCAGGGCGATCACGTCGCTGCCCGGGCTGACCGGTCCCGGCACGAAGGTCATCGCGTCCGCGTCCAGATCCGGCACCGCCAGGATCGCGACGTCCACGTCCGGCTTGTAGAGCACGACCTTCGCGTCGAACTCGCCGCGACCGATCTCGATCGCCACCCGGTCGGTACCCGCGACCACGTGCGCGTTCGTCATCACCCGGTGCGGCGAGATCACGAAACCGGTGCCCTCCAGTGCCCGCGCGCAGGACGTGGCCCGGCCCCGGACCTTCACCACGCTGGTCCGCGCGTTGCGCACCGCCTGGCTGTTGGCCAGCGCCGGATCCGGCGGCGCGATCTCCGCGACCGGGGTCTCCGAGAAGGGCTCCAGCGCCTGCGGAAAACCGGACACCCCGAGCATTTCGCGCAGATCGTCGGGCAGCGCCTTGGCCGAGGCGGGCATCACCGAGTTCACCGCGGTCAGCACCTTCGACCGGCTTATCGCGGCCGCCAGGCCGGGCATCGCCGACGCCGACGTGAACGGCAGCGCGATCAGCCACGCCACCACGAGCACCGCGACGAACTGCAGGACCGCGCCCAGCGCGTTGTCCACGCCGGTCAGCTTCGGGGAGGTGATCCGGTCCCGCAGCTCCCGGCCGGCCCACATGCCGAAGGTCTCGCCGAAGGCGACCAGCAGCACCACGATCCCGACGCCGAAGGCGAGGCGGGCGACCGGGCTGTCCAGGCGGTCCAGGATCAGCGGCGCGACCTTGAGTCCCACCACCGCGCCGACGAACACGCCCAGGAACGAGAACAGCGCGGTGACCAGGCCGCTGCGAGCCCCCGACACCGCGGCGAGCAGCGCCAGCAGCACCACCAGCAGGTCGACCCAGTTCACCCGCTCACCTCAATCTCGCCGACGATCGGCGGCGCCCCACGGTCCCACAACCCGGCCTCGAAGCGATCCCGCGCGTGCTGGCAGACGAGAACAGGTTCTCAAACCGTTCACGAACGCCCGAAGCCGATGTCCTCAGCCTCCTCCGCGGCCCGCCACGCCTCGTCGAGTTCTCGCACGTCGGAGCGGTTCCATCGACGAGACCAGCCGGCCAGGTCCAGCAGCCCCGACAGCAGGCCGCCGGTGAAACCCCACACCAGCATCCCGGGCACCAGGAACGCCGGGCTCGCGTGCCGACCGGTCAGCTCCACCCGCAGCCGGTTCGCCGGATCGGTGAGCCAGGAGATCGGCACCCGGGCCACCGCCGCCGTCTCGCCGGGATCCACCGGCGAGACCGGGGACGGCTCGGCCCAGTGCGCCAGCACCGGGGTCACCCGGAAACCGCTGTGCGCCACGTGCAGTTCCGGCAGCGTCGCCACCGGGCGGACGCCCTCCGGCCGCAACCCCACCTCCTCGACGGCTTCCCGCAGCGCGGCGTCGACCGGCCCGCGATCGACATCGTCGAGCGAGCCACCCGGGAAAGCAACCTGGCCGGGATGCGAGCTCAGCCCGTCGGCGCGGCGCAGCAGCAGCACGTCCGGGCCGTCGGCGCCCTCGCCGAAGAGCACCAGCACCGCGGCCGGGCGGGCCTCCGCAGGCGGGTTCTCACGCGGCCAGCCGAAGTGCCCCGGATCGAGGTCGGCGGACCGCTCGACCAGGCCGCGCAGCCAGTCGGGCAGCTCCGCCGGGTCGACCAGCGGGCCCGTACGCCGGTTCACCTGGCGCTCCCCAAGGTCCGGTCGACGGCGGCGCGGATCTCCTCCGGGCTCTTGAACGCGACCGGCGGATCGATGCGGCGCACCTCGCCGGAGGCGGTCACCACGTAGCTGATCGGCAGCACGTTCGGCGCCTTCAGCGCGGCTCTGATGCGGTTGTCCCCGTCATGCACGTTGGGGAAGTGAACGCCCAGCTGGGTCAGAAGGTCAAGACCGTCCGCCGGATCGCTCTGCACTTGGACGCCCAGCACCCGGATCGCGCCCGGCTGCTCGGCGTAGGCCTGCAGCGCGGGCAGCTCGGTGCGGCAGGGCGCGCACCACGTCGCCCAGAGGTTGATCAGCGTCGGGCCACCCGCGACGGCGGAGCCCACGTCGGCGGGCCGCCCGTCGGCCAGGCAGCTGCCGGTGATCCCGGCCAGCTCCGCCGGGCCGCCTTCGGCCGCCGGGCAGGGCTGGAGCGCCGCCGCCGCTCGCTGCGCGGGGTCGATCGCGCGGGCCGCCGGCGGCGGAGTGGGCGCGGCGGTCTGCTCCTGCTGCTGGTCGGCTCCGCGCGGCCAGAGCGCGATCACGCCCACCACGGCGAGCACGACCACCACGATCGTCCAGCGGATCTCGTTGCCGTAGGCGCGCAGGTTCACGCCACCGGCTCCTTCGCCGCGGCCTGTTCGACGGTGCTCTCCGGGACCTCGTCGACGACCCCGGCCAGCGCCAGCAGCCGCGGCGTCTCCGGGCCGCGGACCAGCTTGGCCGCCGGGGCGGGTTCGGTCGGGCCCAGCCCGTACGACGGGCAGTCCTTGGCCAGCAGGCAGGCGCCGCAGGCGGGCTTGCGGGCGTGGCAGACGCGGCGGCCGTGGAAGATCACCCGGTGCGAGAGCATCGTCCACTCCTTGCGCGGGATCAGCTCACCGATGGCGTGCTCGACCTTGACCGGGTCCTCCTCCGCGGTCCAGCCCCAGCGCCGGACCAGCCGACCGAAGTGGGTGTCCACCGTGATGCCCGGGACGTCGAAGGCGTTGCCGAGGATCACGTTGGCCGTCTTGCGGCCGATGCCCGGCAGCTTGACCAGCTGCTCCAGCTTCCGCGGCACCTCGCCGTCGTACTTCTCCACCAGCGCCGCGCCCAGGCCCATCAGCGACGCGGCCTTGTTCCGGTAGAAGCCGGTGGAGCGGATCATCTCCTCCAGCTCGGTGCGGTCCGCCCCGGCGTAGGCGGCGGCCGTCGGGTACCGCCGGAACAGGGCCGGGGTGACCTCGTTGACCCGCTTGTCGGTGCACTGGGCGGACAGGATCGTGGCGACCGCCAGTTCCAGGGGCGTCTCGAAGTCCAGCTCGCAGTGCGCGTCCGGGTACGCGTCGGCCAGCGCCCGCAGCATCCGGCGAGCCCGCCGGACCAGCCGCAACCGGGTCTCACCGCCCGAGCCGGCGGCGGCCTTCTTGCGCTTGTTCCGAGCCAGGTCTGACACCCCACCAGACTACGGATCCGATCGCTTCCGGAAGCGGCCGCACCGGCACGGTGCCCGACTCACCGGGGTGTGTCGGGCGCCGGGGGTCTTGCGCGCCCGGATAGGCTGCGCTGCGACACGGTCCGGGCACCCCACCGGATCATGCGAATCGATCGTCACGAAAGGTGGCCGCATCGTCACGCTCGCCGGGAACCCGACCCCGGTTGCACCAGCCCCGAAGGTATGAGCGAGGATTTAAATCATGATGGCTGCCTGGTTCGTCATCGTCGTGCCGCTCGTGATCATGTTCTTCACCCTCTTCATGGAGCGCGTGGAGGCCCGCCTGCGGCACGTAGCGGTGCAGGAGAACGAGGTGGAGGAGCTGCTGGAGAACGCTCGCCCCGACGAGGTGCGTGCGTTGTTCCGGCAAGGTATTGGACGCGCGCTGGAGTTGTTCCAGCTTCGCAGGGTGGGACGCGCCGGTAGGCTGCGTACTCGCCGTTCCCGCGACCAGTCTTAGAATTTAACTGGTAGTGATCGGCGGCACACCGCTAGATTCGCACTCGCGGGTCCGGCACCACAGACAGCCGCCGCGTCTCAACATGGAGGGACGAGGTGGACGAGACACTGGCCCGGGCCGGCATCTTCCAGGGCGTTGAGCCGGCCGCGGCAGAGGCACTGGCCCAGTCGCTGGAACCGGTCGAGTTCCCGCGAGGACACGTGATCTTCGCCGAGGGCGAGCCGGGAGACCGGCTTTACATCATTCAGTCCGGCAAGGTGAAGCTCGGACGCAAGTCGCCGGACGGCAGGGAGAACCTGCTGGCGATCATGGGCCCGTCGGACATGTTCGGCGAGCTGTCCATCTTCGATCCGGGGCCGCGCACCTCGACGGCGACCACCGTCACCGAGGTCCGCGCGCTGAGCATGGACCGCACGGCGCTGCGGCAGTGGATCGCCACTCGCCCGGAGATCGCCGAGCAGCTGCTGCGCGTGGTCGCCCGTAGGCTGCGCCGGACCAACGGCATGCTGGCCGACCTCATCTTCACCGACGTGCCGGGCCGGGTCGCCAAGGCGCTGCTGCAGCTCGCGCAGCGATTCGGCAGCCAGGAGGCCGGCCTGCTGCGGGTCACCCACGACCTGACGCAGGAAGAGATCGCGCAGTACGTCGGCGCATCGCGGGAGACCGTGAACAAGGCGCTGGCGGACTTCGCGCACCGCGGTTGGCTGCGGCTCGAGGGCAAGAGCGTGCTCATCCTCGACCCGGAGCGGTTGGCCCGCCGCGCCCGCTGACGACAGCGACGCCGCGAACTGACGCGCGTCGGCCGACGGGCCCGGGTTCGTTCCCGGGCCCCTCAGTCGACGCGCGTTTTTTCGTGTCCGAAAGCAACCCACCGGACACCTGCCCCGTGTAAACCTTGATCGGTTGACCGACGAGTTGGGGGCGACATGCACTGGATCGGCTACGTCGGGGCGGCGATGCTGCTGCTCCTGGGGATCGCGATCATCCGGGACCGGATCAAACGCCGGCCCTCGCGGCGCCGCGCGCGCATGCAGCGCAACCGCGACTACGCCGCGCGCCGGCGGCTCAGCTCGACGAGCAGCAGCGGCTACGTCGATTCCGGCGGCACCTCACACCACCACCATCACCACCACGGCGACTCGGGTTGGGGGCACGACTCTGGCGGCGGCTGGGACTCCGGCGGCGGCAGCGACTCCGGTGGGGGTGGCGACTCCGGCGGAGGTGGCGACTCCGGCGGCGGCGGTGGCGACTGAGATTCCTTCACTTTTCGTGTCCGGGTCGCAACCCAGAGGTGGCGCCGCGCGTCCCACCTCGGACCGGGGACCGGACCGAACTGAGGGGATCGAAGAGGTGGAACCGGCCTTGATCCAAGCATTGGTCCTGCTCGCCGTGGCCGCGGGCGCCGGACTGGTCATGGCGGTGATCATCGCCTCCACGTCGGGCAAGGACGGTGGGCCTCGTCGTTCTTCCGGCGCGACCGTCACCTCCGCGAGCTACGTCGACGCGAGCAGCGATTACGGCAGCAGCGGGAGCGGCGTAAGCGGTGAAAGCGGCTTCAGCGGCGACAGCGGGAGCGGCTTCGGCGGCGACAGCGGGGGTGGCGGCTTCAGCGGTGGCGGTGACGCCGGTGGGGGCGGTGGCGGCTTCTGACGCCCGCGCCTGCTCCGGGCGCATGTGAAGGGGCTGGGCGCCGCCCCCGACGCGGCGCTCCAGCCCCTTCACATGTGCGTGGTTCGTCCCCCGACGACCAACCACGCTCCCCCGATCCTCCGATGCGTCGGCCCCGAATCCTTGGCACCAGAGGAAAGTCCTCTTGTCGAAGATGCTGGACGGCCGATGCCACCAGCAACCCCTCTCACCTTCCAGGACGCGGCTGCGCCCACGCCGGTTGCAGAGTTCACCCGGATTGCGTAGCCGCTCTAATTTGAGTGTGCCCTGTTTCGGCGCCGGGCGAACCGGGTAGAAGGTCCTTTCCTGGCTCGCGTGAGGCGGATTACCCGAAACCGAGTTGGTACTGTCGTACCAAAATTGGAATACTGGTTCGCGTGTCCCAATCCATGTCCCTCACCGACTACCGCACCGCCCTGACCGCCCCCGGCGCCCGCGGGCCCGTCATCACCTCGTTGCTCGGCCGCCTGCCGATCGCGATGGTCGGCCTCGCCCTGATGCTGTACGTGCAGCGCCAGACCGGGTCGTTCGCGGCGGCCGGACTGGTGTCGGCGGGCGCGCTGATCGGCGTCGCCTGCGGCTCGGTCGCGCAGGGCCGGGTGATGGACCGGGTGGGACCGACCATCCCGCTGTACGTGATGTCCGGCGTGTTCGCGGCGCTGGTGACCATCGAGGTGGTGGTCATCGAGCTGCACGCCCCGGTGGCGCTGATGACCGCGCTGGCGTTCCTGGTCGGGATCAGCGAGCCGATGGTGGGCCCGGCTTCGCGGGCGCTGTGGGGGCGGCTGCTGCCGCCCGGCCCGGCGCGGGACGCGGCCTACTCGTACGAGGCGATCAGCATGGAGGTCTTCTTCATCCTCGGGCCGGGCCTGGCCGGGCTCATGGTCGCGATGCCGTGGCCGGGGACCGGGGTCGTCGTCGGTGCCGCGTGCATGGTCGTCGGCAGCGTCGGCTTCGCCTCCACCCGCGCCGCGCGCAGCCACCGCCCGGAGCCCACGCCCGATGCCGGCGGGAGCCTGCTGGGGGCGATCGCCAGCCCGGGGATGCGGACCGTGGCGCTGGCCGCGCTGGGCTTCGGCATCCTGATCGGCTTCGTCGAGGTCGGCGTGCCCGCGGCCGCGGTGGCAGCGGGCCACCCGACGGCCGGTGGCCTGCTGCTGAGCCTGCTGTCGGTCAGCTCGGTGATCGTCGGCGTCGCCTACGGACTGCGGCCCTGGCCGCGGCCGATGCACCTGCGGCTGCCCGCGCTGCTGTTCGGCTTCGCCGTGCTGCTGACGCTGCTGGCCGTACCGTCGACGCTGTGGGGCCTGTGCCTGGCGCTGCTGGTTGCGGGCAGCCTGATCACGCCGCAGTCCACCGCGCACTCGGTGGCGATCGAGATCGCGGCGCCCGCGGGCACCGCCACCGAGGCGTTCGGCTGGGTGGTCACCTCGGTGACGCTGGGCGCGGCCATCGGCCAGTCCATCAGCGGGCAGCTGGTCGAGATCAGCGGCCCGACGGCCTCGTTCCTGACCGCGAGCGCGGTCGGCGTCGTCGTCGCCGGCATCCTCTGGCTGCGCCGCGGCACCCTGGTCCCGGCCACCTCCCGCGCCGACCTCTCCCTCGCCGGCAACTGACGTTTCAGATCTCGTGAGTGCTTTGGGGTGCTGTGGCGCTCCAAAGCACTCACGAGCCATCACCTGCGGAAACGTTGTGCGGGTCGGGTTGTCGGTGCGGCTGGCTAGCTTGCGCGCATGGAACTCGACCTCACGGCGCCGACCCGGACGCTCGCGCACGCCGCCAACGATCTCGTTCGCCTGCTACCCGGGCGGGTGCTCGACCCGGTGCTCAGCGGCATCGTTCTCGAAGCCACCGCGGATGGCGTCGTGCTCGCGGGCACCGACCGGGAGCGCAGCATCCGGCTCAGCCGCGGGGCGCGGACGCACGCCGAAGGCCGCGTGCTCGTGCCCGCCCGCCCCTTCGCCGAGACGCTGCGCAACATCGACAGCCCCGAAGTCCGGCTCGTCGTCGAGGGCCGCAAGCTCGCGCTGCGCACTCCGAACGCGCGCTTCGCGCTCCCCTTGCTCGACCTGCTGTCCCACCCCGGCGTCCGCGAGGCTCCGCCGCGCGTCGGCGTGCTCGACGCCGACTTCCTGCCGCTGGCCGCCGTCGCGGCGTCCACCGCGTCGCGCGACGACGCGTTGCCGGTGTTCACCGGCGTGCACGTCAGGCAGCTCGGCGAGCGGCTGGTGTTCGTCGGGACCGACCGGTTCCGGATGGCCGTGGCGAGCGCGCCGTGGCGGTCCGAGGTGGCCGAGCTCGACGTGCTGGTCCCGGCGAACCTGCTCGCCGAGATCGCCAAGCAGGCCGACGACGCCGAGATCGTGCTGCACGCCGACGCGGACCGGGTCGGCATGAGCTGGCCGGCGGCCGAAGTCAGCAGCACCGTGCTGGACGCGCCGTTCCCGAGCGAGGCGCGCCACCTCGCCGACGCCTTCGACGGCACCGTCGACGTCGCGGCCGCCGACCTCGCCGGGGCCGTCCGCCGGGTGACGCCGTTCGCCGGGGCGCAGGGCACGGTCCTGCTGGAAGTCGGCGACGCCGAGGTGCGCGTGCGCGCGGCGGACCAGCAGTTCGGCGACGCCGAGGAGGCGATCAAGGCCACCACCAGCGGCGATCGCATCACCACCGCCTACCAGCCCCGATACCTCTCGGATGCGCTGCAGGCGTTCGGCGCGCAGACCGTCCGCATCGGCCTCCGTGCGGGCAACCGCCGTTCGACGGTGATCACCGGCGCGGAGCCGGACCCGTCCGGCGCCGAACTGCACTACGTGCTGATGCCCAAGCGGACCTGACGGTCAATCCCGGAGCTCGCCCCGTTCTCGCAGGTAGGCGAGTTGGGCTTGGACGGTCCACTCCGCCGCGGGCCAGACCGACCGGTCGACGTCCGCGTAGACGACCTCCACCACCTGGCGCGGCGTGACCTCCGGGCCGTGGTCGCGGACTGCCGCGCGGACCTGGTCGAGGCGCTGTTCGCGGTGCTTCAGGTAGGCAATCGCGATCTCCTGGGCGTCGGGCAGCTCCGGGCCGTGGCCGGGCAGCACCCGCAGGCCCGGCGGCAGGTCGGCGAGCAGGCGCAGCGACGCGAGGTAGGAGCCGAGGTGGCCGTCCGGTTGCGCCACGACCGTCGTGCCCCGGCCCAGGATGCTGTCGCCGGTGAACACGGCCGGTTCGTCGTGGTCGGCGACGAAGCACACCGAGTCGGCCGTGTGGCCCGCCGTGGCGACCACGCGGAGCTCCGCGCCGCCGGCCTTGATGATCTCGCCGTCGCGGAACGCCTCCGCGCCCCGGCACAGCGCCGGGTCGAGCGCGCGCACCGGTGCCCCGGTGAGCTCGACGAACTGCTCGACGCCGTCGGTGTGGTCGCCGTGGTGGTGCGTGAGCAGCACCAGCGACACCGGGCCCTGGTCGGCGACTCGGCGCACGTGTTCGGCGTCGTCCGGGCCCGGGTCGATCACCACGCAGTCGCCCGCGCCCGGGGCTCGCACCACCCAGGTGTTGGTGCCCTCCAGCGTCATCGGCGACGGGTTGTGCGCGAGCAGCACCGACGCGTACGGGGTGACCTGGCGCAACGTTCCGTAGGCCGGGTGCTCCATCACTTCGCCTCCTCGAATCCGGGCTCGCCCGGCAGCACCGCATACCACCGGTCATTGCGGCGCACCAGCTTCGGCATGACCTTGCCGAGGGTGCGCTCCACGGCCAGCGCCGCGGGCAGACTGCCGCACTCGGCGAGCTCGCCGAGCGTGACGCGGGTCGGCGGGAGCAGGTGGCAGCGGCCCGCCTCGAAGTCCGCCAGCGCCTGCTGCGGGGTGGACCAGTACGCCTCGGACGCCTCCGAGGTGACCGCGTCGGCCCGCTGACCGGCGGGCATCGCGGCGAGGAAGAACCGCGTGTCGTAGCGGCGTGGCTCGCGCTCGGGCGTCACCCAGTTCGCCCACGGCCTCAGCAGGTCGGCGCGCAGCACCAGCCCCTCGTCGGCGAGGAACTTCGCCAGCGACATCTCGCGGGAGACCAGCGCGGCGCGGGCCCCGGCGTAGTGGCTCGTGTCGCCGACCACCGCCGTCGGGTCCGGACCGGCAAGCAGCACACCGGATTCCTCGAACGTCTCGCGCACGGCCGCGCACACCAGGGCGCGGGCCACGTCCGGCGTGCAGCCGAACCGGTCGGCCCACCAGTCCGCGTCGGGTCCGGTCCACGCCACCGACGCGTCCGCGTCGCGTTGATCGACGCCGCCGCCGGGGAACACCGTCATGCCGCCGGCGAACGCCATGCCCTTCACCCTGCGCTGCAGGAACACCTCCGGGCCCGCCGCGCCCTCCCGGAGCAGCATCACGGTGGCCGCGTCCTTGGGCGCGGCCGGCTGCGTGGGGAGCTCATCGGACACGAATCCCGTTGGCAGGACGCGATCTTCGGGCAGTTGCACCATGCGGGTCACCCTATGCCGGAAAACCACTAGAAGGTGATTCCAGAATTGATTTTTCGCACGGAGAGCGCAGCGCCCCGGTCACCCGCCCGTCGCGTTCGGACCCCCAACTGCTGTAACCGCGATGGATCAACGGCACCATTGCGGCATGGACGAAGCACTGCGAGTCGGCGTGGTCGGAGCGGGTCCCTGGGCGCACCGGGTGCACGGGCCCGGCCTGTCCGCGCACCCGGGAACGCGGTTGGCGGCGGTGTGGGCGCGACGACCGGACGCGGCCAAGACCTTCGCCGAGCCGTACGACGCGGCCGTCGTCGACGGCTTCGACGAGCTGCTCGAATCGGTCGATGCGGTGGCCTTCGCGGTACCGCCCGCGGTGCAGGCCGAGCTCGCGCCGCGAGCGGCTCGCGCGGGCAAGCACCTGGTGCTGGAGAAGCCGCTGGCCGCTGATCCGGCTGGTGCCCGCGAGATCGTCGAGGCGGTGGACGAGGCCGGGGTGGCCGCGCTGCTGATGCTCACCCGCCGGTTCGCGCCGGAAGTGCAGGAGTGGCTGGCCGGAGTGCGCGGGCTCGACGGTGTGCAGGGCGGCACGGGGCGGTGGCTCGCGGGCGGGCTGCTGGCGGGCGACTACGCCGCGTCGGAGTGGCGCCAGGAGCAGGACGGCGCGCTGATCGACGCGGGGCCGCACGCGATCGACCTGCTCGACGCGGCGCTCGGCGAGATCGAGCAGGTGCACTTCGCGCACCGCAGCAGCGACGGCCTCTGGCAGCTCGTGTTCGGCCACGCCGGCGACCTGACCAGCACGTTGACCCTGTCGCTGCGGATGCCGGTGCAGCCGGCGATGGTCGACTTCGCGGTGTACGGCGAGCACGGCCAGGCGCCGCTGCTCGGCCGCCGGACGGCCGCGCGCGAGTGCTACGCCCGGATGCTCGACGACCTCCTGGTGATGATCCGCGAGGAGCGCACGGAGCACCCCTGCGACGTCCGCCGGGGCCTGCACCTGCAGCAGATCCTCGCCGACGTCCTGGCCAGGCTGGGGTGAACGGACCGTTCGCCTCGATGGACGAGGTCAACGGGCCGTTCGCGCCATCCTCTCAGGACGAAACGGCGCTCCTGGCGGTGGGCTAGGAGCGCTGTTGCTGGGGCGTGTAGGCCTGGTTGTTGACCGGGGCCGCGCCGATCGGCGGGAAACCACCGGTGCCGCCCGGCATGGTGGACGTCCAGCCCTCCTCGCCGTTGCTCGCCCCGTTCTGCCGCCGCGAGCCGGACCGGTCCTGCTCGCGCTGCGCGAGCTCTTCGTGCAGCTTGCGCAGCAGGTTGCGCTCCCGGTCGGTCAGCTTCGCGTCGACCGCCGGCGGCACCCGCATGGCGCTCGCCTCGGCCTGCGCCTCGGCGGCTTGCGCCAGCGCCGGTTCGGGCTCCGGCCGGCTCACCGGCCGCGCCGGCTGCGGGATCGAGCGCTCCGGCTCCGCCGGCCGCTCCTCCACGACCCGGCGCGGCTGCTCTGCGGGACGCTCGGCCGGACGCTCCTCGCGAGCGGCCGGACGCTCTTCCCGGGCGGCGGGGCGCTCTTCCCGGGCGGCGGGGCGCTCCGCGGGCGGCGCGGACGGCGCGTCGAGGTGGACGCGGTGCGCGGCCGCGAGGGCGTCCCGGTGGTATTCGGGCAGCTCGGCGCCGCTGTCGAAGACGTCGACGGAGCAGTTGATGCCGGCCCGGCGCAGGGCTTCGATCAGCTGGTAGGCCACCGCCGTGGTGGAGCCGTCCGGGCTGACCTCGGCGAGCAGGATGCGCCGGGGCACCGCGCCGTAGCTGGCGCCCGCCGGCGTCGTCCGCGTGGCGCACCACAGCCCGCGCACGCCCTGGAGGCGCGCCGCGACCGGCGCGAGCGCCGCCAGCAGGTCTCCGTCGTCCTCGGCCGGTTCGCCGAACCGGTGCTCGTCGGCCGGCACCGAGTCGACCACGTTCACCCGGTCCGCGAGGACCTGCGTCGAGCGGGTCTCGTCGAGGATCCGGCGCAGGTGGTACTGCTCGCTGGCGTTCACCGGGATGCGGCCGGCCAGCAGGCAGCCGGTGAGGTATTCGGCGGCGGCGCCCGGCTGGCCGATGCCGAGCAGTTCGCGGGCCGAGTTGATCCCGTCGTCGTCCACCCGGCCCGTCATGGCCAGCAAGAGGTTGTGCAGCCGGTCCACCGGCCCGGCCCCCTCAGCCACGTCCACCACGCACGCCTCCTTCAGGATGTCGGCCGCTCAACCGCGGCGGCCGGCGAGTTCTTCGGCCCCCGTGCACACCAGCACCGACTCGGCGAGCGCGGCGTGGTGGTACGCGGCGGGTTCCAGGTCGGGCGGGAGCACCTCGACGCAGGGTTCGGGTTCGCCGAGCGCCCGCAGAACGCGCTGGATCTCCCCGGTCAGGCCGACGACGTCGGCGGACGCGGTCACCAGCACGACCAGCTTCGCCGCGACGCCGTCGGTGCGCCGCCAGCTGCTGCGCACCTCGCGGACGCCGGGGCGGCCGCGCAGCGTGGCACCGAGCACCAGCACCGCGGAGTCGCCGACGCTGTCCGTCGGCCGTTCGCCGCTGAAGGTGTAGTGCGGGGCTTCGGCCGGGTCGGCCGGGAGGACGGCGTTGACCATCGCGGGGTCGGCGCCCAGCGGGGCCAGCGCGTTGGCCAGCAGCTGGTGTTCGGCGTCGTCGAGCGCGATGCGCTCCCGGACGAGCGTGCCCGGCAACATCCTCGCGACCACGTCGGCGGCGTCTCCGGCCAGCCAGTCGCGGAAGCGCCACAGGTGCCGGTCGGGCAGTCGGCCGGCGAGCCGGAGAAGTAGTTCGTGGCACAGCAGATCGGTTTCGCGCACCGCCACGTCGGCCCCTCCCAAGGCTCGTACTCCATCGACGCGGGTGTCGCTCGCCGCCCCCCCGACCAGCTACACCCGTCCAGGTGAACTTTGGCCGCGATAACCGGATCAATCAAGCCCTTGAACGGTCTTTTCGCGACACACTGGAATCGATCTACCCCTATTCGGGTTACGCCAGATCTGACGAACCCGAGCAGGAGATGATCGCAGCGTACTGGTCGAAGGCGGCGCCGCGCGTCCGAGCCGCCGAAATCGGGGCCGGCGGTATTCGCCGACGACCCGCCGTGACGTGTACGAAACGCGGCGTCACCCGAAATCGGGCAACGCCGCGCAAATGACGTAGCGGACGGCCATTCGGCCGCACTCCGCCTATTCGACCTCGACGATCAGCTCCACCTCGACCGGGACGCCGAGCGGCAGTTCGGCGACGCCCACCGCCGAGCGGGCGTGCTGCCCGGCCTCGCCGAAGATCTCGCCCAGCAGCTCCGACGCGCCGTTGATCACCCCGGGCTGCCCGGTGAAGCCCTCTGCCGAGGCCACGAACCCGACGACCTTGACGATCCGCACCACCGAGTCCAGGCCGACCAGCGCGTCCACCGCGGCGAGCGCGTTGAGCGCGCAGATCGCGGCGTGCTGCTTGGCCTCTTCGGCGCTGATCTCCGCGCCGACCTTGCCGATCCCGGCGGGCTTGCCGGCGACCATCGGCACCTGGCCGGACGTGTAGACCAGCGAGCCGGTGCGCACCGCGGGCACGTAGGCCGCGACCGGCGGCACCACCTCCGGCAGCGGGACGCCCAGTTCCGCGAGACGATCCGTCCATCGACCCATGTCAGGCCCCCTTCGGTCGCTTCAGGTAGGCCACCATCTGCTCGCCGGTCGGGCCGGGCAGGACGGAGACCAGCTCCCAGCCGTCCTCGCCCCACTGGTCGAGGATCTGCTTGGTCGCGTGGATCAACAGTGGAACCGTCGCGTACTCCCACTTCTGCATGCGTGCAGCTTAGGAGACCGGCCCATCCGCCCTCCGCGCCGCCGCGCTCACGCTCCGGTCTTGACGGGCAAACCCGCCTCGACCCAGTCCTGGATGCCTTCGCGGTACTTGCGGACGCCGGTGTAGCCGAGCCGCTCCAACCTCGTGGCGACGGCCTGGCTGTTGCCGCAGGCGGCGTTCGAGCAGTAGACGGCGATGGCGGCGTCCTTGTCCGGCAGCAGCTCGCCCGCCTTCGCCGCAACGTGGTCCTCGGTCAGCGCGATGGCTCCGGGCAGGTGCTGCTGCTCGTAGTAGGACCCGCCGAGCGCGTCGACGACCGTCACCTCCCCGGCGTCGATCCCCCGCTTGAGCTCGTCCCTGCTGATCAGCTCGGTCATGACAACCTCCTCGATTTATCCGGACCACGGTCCGGTTACGTCGCTGAAGTTACCGGACCACGGTCCGGTTGTCGAGTACGATTGCCGCCGTGAACGATGCGACCGACGAGCTGCACCAGATCGCGAGCCGACCACCGCAGGAGCGCGCCGACGCCGCCCGCAACCGGCAGCGCGTGCTGTCCGCCGCCGCCGGCCTGTTCGCCGAGCACGGCGTGGACGGCGTGACGATGGACGCGGTCGCGCAGGCCGCGGGAGTCGGCAAGGGCACGGTGTTCCGCCGCTTCGGTGACAAGTCCGGGCTGGTGGCCGCGCTGCTCGACGAGCGGGAACGAGCGCTCCAGGACGCGGTGCTCACCGGACCGCCGCCGCTCGGGCCCGGCGCTGCCGATGCGGAACGCGTGCTGGCCTTCCTCGACGCCTACGTCGACTACCTGGCCGAGCACCTGGAACTGGTCCGGCTCTCGGAAACCGCCGCGCAGGGCGCCCGGTACCGCATCGGTTCCTACCGGTTCTGGCACCGGCACCTGACCCTCCACTGCGGCGCGGCAGCGGATCCGGAGCACCTCGCGCACGCGCTGCTGGCAGCGGTCGACGCGGACCTCAACTTCACCCTGCGGGAGGCGGACTACAGCTGGGAGCGGCTGCGCGCGGGCGTCCGCGACCTGGCGGAGCACGCCCTGCGCTGATCGGCGCCGATCCCGCGGCGTGGCGGGAGTACGCGGTCGGCAGACATCCGGGGAACGCGGCACTTACGCTGATCGTGTGACCGACTGGGACGGGGAACTGAATCACGCCCGACTGCACGTCGTCAGCGGCAAAGGCGGCACCGGCAAGACCACCGTCGCCGCCGCGTTGGCCCTCGCCCTGGCCACCGGCGGTCACAAGGTGCTGCTGATCGAGGTGGAGGGCAGGCAGGGCATCGCCCAGCTCTTCGACACCGCGCCGCTGCCCTACGCCGAGGAGTGGATCGCCGCGGCGCCCGGCGGCGGCGAGCTCCGCGCGCTGGCCATCGACGCCGAGGCGGCGCTGCTGGAGTACCTGTCGATGTTCTACAACCTCGGCTTCGCCGGCCGCACGCTGCGCAAGATGGGCGCGATCGAGTTCGCCACCACGCTCGCGCCGGGCCTTCGCGACGTGCTGTTCACCGGGAAGATCAAGGAATGCGTCGGCCGGACCGACGAGCGCGGCCGCTACGTCTACGACGCGGTCGTGGTCGACGCGCCACCGACCGGCCGGGTGGTCAAGTTCCTCGACGTCACCCGCGCGATGGCCGACCTCGCCAAGGTCGGGCCGATCCGCGACCACAGCGACGGCGTGGTGCGCCTGCTGCACTCCAGCGACACCGCCGTGCACCTGGTGACGCTGCTGGAGGAGCTGCCGGTGCGGGAAACCCTGGAGGCGGTCGCCGAACTCGACGCGGCCGACCTGCGACCGGGCGGCGTGGTGTGCAACCGCGTCCGGCCCAACCGGCTGCCGGCCCGCTCGGTCGCCGCGGCCGCGAGCGGCCGGGTGGACGCGGAGCGGGTGCGCGCCGGGCTGGCCACCGCCGGGCTCCAAGTCGACGACGAGACGCTGGACGGGCTGGTGCACGAGGCGGTCGAGCACGCCATCCGGACGCAGACCGAGGACGACGCCCGCGCGCAGCTCGCCGACACCGACCTGCCGACCGTCTCGCTGCCCGACCTCACCGGGATCGACGTCGCCGAGCTCTACGAACTCGCCGAGATACTCTACGAACACGGCATCCGGAGCCCACGATGAGCGAACCGCTGCGCCCCGCGCAGATCGACGTCGACGCGTTGCTGGACGACCCGAACACGAACATCGTCGTCTGCTGCGGCTCCGGCGGCGTGGGCAAGACGACCACGGCGGCGGCCCTCGCGGTGCGCGCCGCCGAGCGCGGCCGCAAGACCGTGGTGCTCACCATCGACCCCGCCAAGCGGCTGGCCCAGGCGCTCGGCCTGCGGGAACTCAGCAACCAGCCCAAGCAGGTCGTGCTGGAGGACTTCGAACCGGCCGGCGACCTCAACGCGATGATGCTGGACATGCGCCGCACCTTCGACGACATGGTGCTCGCGCACGCCGGCCGGGAACGCGCCGAGCAGATCCTGAACAACCCCTTCTACCAAACGATCTCCACGTCGTTCTCCGGCACGCAGGAGTACATGGCGATGGAGAAGCTCGGCCAGCTCTCCGCCACCGGCACCTGGGACCTGATCGTGGTGGACACGCCGCCGAGCCGGTCGGCGCTGGACTTCCTGGACGCGCCGCAGCGGCTGTCGACGGTGCTCGACGGGCGCCTGATCAAGATGCTGTCCAGCCCGGCACGGGTCGGCGGCAAGGGCCTGCGCAAGATCGTCGGCGCAGGGTTCGGGATGTTCGCGAAGGCGGTGTCGACCGTGATCGGCGGGCAGCTGCTGGCCGATGCCGCCGCGTTCGTGCAGGCCTTCGACTCGACCTTCGGCGGGTTCCGGGAGCGCGCCGACCAGACCTACCGGCTGCTGCGCTCCCCTGGCACCGCGTTCCTGGTGGTCGCCGCGCCGGAACCGGACGCGCTGCGGGAGGCCGCCTACTTCGTGGAGCGGCTGGCCGGGGAGGGGATGCCGCTGGTCGGCCTGGTCGCCAACCGCACCCACCCGGTGCTCGCCGGGCTCGCCGGTCCCCGGGCGGCCACCGCCGCCGAGGAGGTGGAGCAGGCCGGCTCGGCGCCGCTGGCCGCGGCGGTGCTGCGGGTGCACGCCGACCGCGTCGCGGTGGCCGAGCGGGAGAAGCGGATGCTCGCCCGGTTCACCCGGGCGCATCCGGAGGTGTCGCTGATCGGCGTCCCGGCGCTGCCGTCGGACGTGCACGACCTGGCCGGACTCCGGGAGATCGGCCGGCGACTGGCCGGTGAATAGCAAAAGTCGGTTCGGCCAATCCGCCGTGGCGAATTGACCGAACCGACCTCGAACGGACTAGCTCACTTGATACTCGGTGATATCGGCGTAATCCTGCCGGGCGGCTTCCAGCAATTCCCGCCAGTTCCGGACGTCGGGCCGGCGCCGCAACAACGCACGCCGCTCCCGCTCCGTCATTCCGCCCCACACACCGAATTCGATCTTGTTGTCTAGTGCCTCACTGAGGCACTCGGTACGGACCGGGCAGCCGAAGCAGACCATTCGCGCCTTGCGCTGCTCGGCACCCCGGACGAACAATTGGTCCGGATTCTGGTCACGGCATGCGGCGTTTACCCGCCAGTCCCCCTGCTCGAACATAGAGTTCCCCCAGCTCCTCACTGGATCGTCGGCGACCGTTTTCGTCCGGAGCCCCCCGGCACCGGATGTTGTGCTCAGAACTGCTTCAACCACAACAGTGCTGTCGCTGGACGTAGACGGACTGTAGAGCCCGCTGGTTCCACAACCAACCAACGGTTGTCGCTCCGTTATCTTTCTTGCTCATCACATCGGGCGGATCTACGCCGTAACACTCCGTCACGAAGCAACCCCGTTTTAGGCTGGCAAAGTGCGTGTCCGAGACGGCTTGTTGAAGTTGTTCGGCCTGTGTGTGCTGGCCGGAGTCCTGGTGGCCGGCCTGTTGTTCCCGGCGGCGGGATCACTCGGAGTGGTCTCCAACCGCGCCAGCGACGCGGTCAACAGCATCTCCACCGACCTGATGACCAAGGAACCGCCTCTTGTGACGACCGTCACAGACCGGGATGGGTTGCCCATCGCGTACCTATTCGACCAGAACCGGACACCGGCCCAGCCGGACCAGATCGCCGACACCATGAAGGCGGCGATCGTGGCGATCGAGGACCGGCGGTTCTTCGACCACCACGGCGTCGACTGGGCGGGCACCATCCGCGCCGCGGTGACCAACCAGATGTCCGGCGCGATCGCCCAGGGCGGCTCGACGCTGACCCAGCAGTACGTGAAGAACTACATGGTCCACGTCGTCGCCGGCGACGACCCGGTCAAGCAGGCCAAGGCCATCGAGCAGACCCCGGCGCGGAAACTCCGCGAGATCCGGATCGCGCTGCAGCTGGAGAAGCAGCTCAGCAAGGAGGACGTGCTCGCCCGGTACCTCAACGTGGTGCCCTACGGGAACCAGGCGTACGGGATCGCGGCCGCCTCGCGCACCTACTTCGACACCACTCCCGACCAGCTGACCATCGCGCAGGCCGCGCTGCTGGCCGGCATGGTCAACAGCCCGAGCGCGCTGAACCCGCAGAACAACCCCGGCGAAGCGCTCAACCGCCGCAACCTGGTGATCAAGGCGATGGAGGACCAGCGCCGGATCACGCCGCAGGCCGCGGAGGAGGCCCGCAACTCGCCGCTCGGCCTCGTGCAGCCGCTGAACAGCCCGCCCAACGGCTGCGTCGGCGCCGGGCCGTCGGACGGCTTCTTCTGCAAGTACGTGATCGACTACCTGGAACGCGCCGGGTTCACCGAAGAGCAGCTCAAGCGCGGCGGCTACACCATCCGCACCACCCTCGACCCGCGCGCCACCGACGCGGCGAAGGCCGCCGCCGAGCGCGGCGTGCCGAAGACGACCAAGGGCATCGCCAACGTGATGAGCGTGGTGGAGCCGGGCAAGGACAAGCACCGGGTCCGCGCGCTGGTCGCCAACCGCGACTTCGGGCTCGACGCGTCCAAGGGCCAGACCGCGTACGCGCTGCCCAGCGGCGTGGTCAAGTTCGGCGCGGGCTCGATCTACAAGGTGTTCACCTCGGCGGCGGCGCTGGAGAAGGGGATGGGCATCTACAACACCATCCAGGCGCCGGGTTCCTACACGTCGTCGGTGTACAAGAACGGCACCGCGCCCTACACCGTCGGCAACGCCGAAGGCGTGCGGCCCGGCCCGCGCACCCTGCAGATGGCGTTGGCGACGTCGCCGAACACCGGTTTCGTGGCGCTGCAGGAACGCGTCGGGCTCGCGCAGACGGTGGACATGGCGACCCGGCTCGGGATGCGCGAGACGCTGCTCAGCCACACCGCGGGCGGCGATCCGCTGGCACCCGGCGGCGCCAACGGGCTCTCCCAGGCCGACCAGGTCAAGCAGCGCAACATCGGCGCCTTCACGCTCGGCTACGCGCCGACCAGCCCGCTGGAGCTCAGCAACGTCGCCGCCACGCTCATGAGCGGCGGCGTGTGGTGCCCGCCGACGCCGATCGAGCAGATCCTGGACCGCAACGGCAACCCGATGTCGATCACCGAGGACCCGTGCGAACAGGCCGTGGACGAGGGCCTGGCGAACGCGATGGCCGTCGGGATGAGCCGCGACGACCAGCCGGGCGGCACCGCCTACGCGGCGGCCAACGGCGCCGGCTGGAACCGCCCGCTGGCCTCGAAGACCGGTACCACCGAGGCCCACCAGTCGGCCGGGTTCCTGGGCGCCACCCCGCAGTTCGCGGGCGCGGTGCTGACCTTCAGCGACGGAACCTCGCCGCAGGGCATCTGCGACTCCGACCCGCCGCGGTTGTGCGGGGTCAACGGCGGGAACATCTACGGCGGCAAGGTGCCGGCGCGGACCTTCTTCGACGCGATGAAGGTCATCCACGAGGGCCTGCCCGTGGTGCCGCTGCCGCCGACGACCAGCCGGTACGAGAACGGCGGCGACGAGTTCCAGGTGCCCAACGTCGTCGGCATGGACCGCACGCGGGCCTCCGAAACGCTGCAGAAGGCGGGCTACCAGGTCCAGGAGCGCTCGGTGAGCAGCACGCGCAAGCAGGGCACGGTGACCAGCCAGACGCCCCGCGGCTTCGCGCTGCCGGGCGAGCTCGTGACGATCTCGGTGAGCACCGGGTACGTGCCACCGCCGTCGCCGGAGAGGCCGCCGCCCGGCGCGCCGCAGCAACCACCGCCGCAGCCACCGGGCGACCGGCCACCGCAGCAGCCGGACCAACCCGTGCTGCCGCCGGGCATCTTCCCGCCGTGACCGACCGGTCCGGCCGCGAGTTCCATTGAGATTGGACCTTCGATTTCAAGGGAACTTGCGGATCACCGGCGGGAACTCCAGTTTCAATTGAGCGTTTTTCATCCTGGTCGGCCCGCAGTCGCGGGTCGCAAAGGTGCACGTCGATGGGGTGTCGCATGCGCCGCAGGCGCATAACCCACCTACGACACTTGCACCGCCGCGGGTTCTCAGAGGCTTCCTGGCGAGAACGGCCCTGACGCCGTGTATTGGACATACATAAGTCAGGGCACCCACAGACCAGGGAGCCTCTGAGGTTCCGCCACCCGCACCGCCACGCAAAACGAGGTTGGAAAAACCTCGATTGAAACTGCGGTCGCGCGATCGGCCGGGGCGGCGGTTCTTAGACTCGGAGGCGTGACGAACACGCAGGCGAGCACCAGGCGCGCGCGATCCCGATACCGGTTGCTGGACGTGCGGGCGACCGAGCGCATCACGCCTCGGATGGTGCGCGTCACGCTCGGCGGCTCGGAGCTCTCGGACTTCGTCAGCAACGGCAGCGACCAGCGCATCAAGCTGTGCCTGCCGCAGCCCGGCCAGCCGATGCCGCTGGGCCGGACCCGCGCCGAGGTGTTCGCGCTGCCCCGCGAGCAGCAGCCCCGGCAGCGCACCTACACCGTCCGCTGGTTCGACCCGCAGCGACAGGAGCTGGCGATCGACTTCGTCGTGCACGACCACGACGGGCCGGGCAGCACGTGGGCGACGCAGGCCGCGCCGGGCGAGCAGATCGTCACCGTCGGCCCCAGCCCCGCGTACCGGCCGCAGCCGGATGCCGATCCGCTGGTGCTGGTCGGCGACGAGACGGCGCTGCCGGCGATCGCGGCGATCCTGGAGGAGTTGCCCGCCGAGGCCCTCGTGCAGGTGTTCG
This sequence comes from Saccharopolyspora shandongensis, assembly GCF_900106995.1. Taxonomy (GTDB): domain Bacteria; phylum Actinomycetota; class Actinomycetes; order Mycobacteriales; family Pseudonocardiaceae; genus Saccharopolyspora; species Saccharopolyspora shandongensis. Next base: position 135,798 of record NZ_FNOK01000017.1, on the reverse strand, counting down.
CCGAGGTCGCCGATGCCGCGGAGGAGCAGTCGCTCGGTTCCGCCGCCGACGTCAGCTGGCACTGGCTGCACCGCGACGGCGTCCCGGCGACCGAGAGCACGCTGCTCGTGGATGCGCTGCGGTCCGCCGAGCTGGGCCCGGACCCGCACGTGTGGATCGGCGCGGAGGCCGACGTGGTGCACCAACTCCGCGAGCACTGCCAGCGGGAACTCGGCCTGGACCGGCGCCGCCTCTACGCCCTCGCCTACTGGCGCCGCGACGCCGCGGGCGACTGACGCTCGCCCGCACTTCGGGGGTTTTGCGGCTGGCTAGCCCGTTTCGGTGATCGCGGAGTTGACCCTGTTGTCCCGGGTTGCCTTCCGGGGCCGGGAGATCACCGGCCCTCGGCTGCTCGCCCTATTGGCGAGCGACCTCCGCAGTGCCCGAGCGGTGCGGGAACAGCCGCCGCCCGTCGACCTCGTACCGACGCGCCAGCGGTGGCGCGGCATCGCGACGGTTTCAGCCGGCCAGCTGGGCCTTGACCAGCGCCGCGACCTTGCCACCTTCCGCACGGCCCGCCACCTTGGCGTTCGCCGCCTTCATGACCTGGCCCATCTGCTTCATGCCCGGACGCTCGCCGAGCTCGCCCTCGACCTCCGCGACCGCGTCCCGCACGATCTGCGCCAGCTCGTCGTCGCCGAGCGGCTGCGGCAGGTAGCCCCGCAGGATCTCGGCCTCGCCGACCTCGGCGTCGGCCTGCTCCGCGCGACCGGCGCCGCGGAACGCCTCGGCGGCCTCGTCGCGCTTCTTCGCCTCCTTGTTCAGCACGCGCTGCACCTCTTCGTCGGTGAGCTCGCGCGCCTGCTTGCCCGCGACCTCCTCCTTGCCGACGGCGGCCAGCGCCATCCGCAGGACCCCGGTGACGACGGTGTCGCGTTGCTTCATCGCGGCGGAGAGGTCCGCCCGCAGCTTGTCCTTGAGCTCGGCCATGGGGTGATTATCCCGCTGCGCGCCGGGCCGCCCGGCGTCAGGCCGCAAGCCGCCCGGGGCGGTGTCGTCGTAGGGTTGGTGAGGTGAACAAGTTCGGGCGGATTCTGCTCAGCACGGGCGCCCTCGGCGCCGCCGCGGTCACCTACTCGGCCGCGATCGAACGGCGCCACTGGACGCTCCGGCAGGCGACGCTGCCGGTGCTCTCCGAGGACGCGGCACCGCTTCGCGTCCTGCACATCTCCGACCTGCACATGACCCCGAACCAGCGGTCCAAGCAGCGGTGGGTGTCCGAGCTCGCCGAGCTGGACCCGGATCTGGTGGTCAACACCGGCGACAACCTGGCGCACCCGCAGGCGGTGCCCGCCGCGCTGCGCGCGATGGGCCCGCTGCTGGACAAGCCCGGCGTGTTCGTCTTCGGCAGCAACGACTACTACGGGCCGACCAAGAAGAACCCGGCCCGCTACCTGGTGCCGTCGCGGAAGGCGAAGCGGATCCACGGGGAGCCGCTGCCGTGGCGCGACCTGCGGGCGGCGATGACCGAGCGCGGCTGGCTGGACGCGACGCACCGCAGGCACGAGATCGAGGTCGCCGGGATGCGGATCCACCTGGCCGGGCTCGACGACCCGCACCTGCACCTGGACCGCTACGACCTGATCGCCGGCCCGGTGCCGTCCGACGCCCACCTGCGGCTGGGCGTGACGCACTCCCCCGAGCCGCGGGTGCTGGACTCGTTCGCCGAGGACGGCTACGACCTGGTGATGGCGGGCCACACCCACGGCGGGCAGCTGCGGCTGCCGGGCTACGGGGCGCTGGTGACCAACTGCGAGCTGGACCGGTCACGGGCGCGCGGCGCGTCAACCTGGGGCGAGCACATGCACCTGCACGTGTCGGCCGGGCTGGGCACCTCGCCGTACGCGCCGGTGCGTTTCGCGTGCCCGCCGGAGGCGACCTTGCTGACGCTGCTGCCCCGGACCGCAAAACCGGTCCCTACCAGCAACAACATCGATAAGAGGACCCCGTTCGGAGCGGGTGAAAGCATCCGCTAGACTATGATCCAGCGGTTGAACGAGCACCCGAGATGTTCACCGCTGGAAGATCGGGGTGTGGCGCAGCTTGGGAGCGCGCTTCGTTCGGGTCGAAGAGGTCGTGGGTTCAAATCCCGCCACCCCGACAGGTGAAAGGGCCTGGTCGGAACTTCGCAAGAGGTTCCGACCAGGCCCTTTCGCTATGTTCAGAACCCCGTCTTGGGAGAAGATCCTGGAATCGTCTCCCCTTCGGCCTGGGGCCTGAGGAACATCCGTGTCGGATCGTGAGCTAAGGGTTCTGGCGGCTTGCCGCTGCGTTGACCTGTGGTTGGCACCCCACGGTTCGTCCACGCCGAGGGCCGCAGCAGGTCATCGACCAGGGCATGGGCTGACCGTCACCGGGTGAACAACACGCTCCCGGAATTCCTTGAGCGTATTGCCGGAGGGCATCGGGAGCTGAGCGGTCCCACCGGCGGGCAGGATGAAGTCCTGATCGGAGTTCCCCCTCCACGGGGCCTTCCGGAGAAAGCCTGGGCGCTGATCGCCAGGCGGGCCACTCGCCTCACTCACCCGATCGTCAGCGGGCGGCGACCACGCACTCGGTGCGCAGCAGCCGCCTGGACTTGCGCGCGTGATGCCGGGTCCGCTGCCGATCCAGTCCAGGAAAGGCTCAGCGTGTTCCCGGTCGGATTCCGTGCAGCCGGAGAGGCGTCCTGGCGTTCATCGGTCTTCCTTCCTGGCCACGCGGCCTGGCTTCTCGTTCCAGAAGGAGAAATCGGTTGACCGTTCGCCTTTGACCGACTTCACTGCCGTGCACCCCAGCACCTGCCGAGTGGTGGCATCACCCCAGGTCAGGTCCGCGCGGCCACCAAGATCTTCGCCGAGGCTCGCACCGGCTGGTTCGCCTTCCTCGAACAGGTCGCGCGGGACGCGCAGCAGTCGGGCGAGATGGCGGCCGACGCCGAGGTGCCGCAGCTGGTCTTCGAGCTCGCCGCGTTCCTGGAGATGGCCAACGCCGAGTCCGTCCTGCACGACGAGATCACCTGCTACGACAAGGCGGCCAACGCCATCCTGAACCGCCTGCGCGGCGTGGCCACCGACCCGTCCGCGCTGCCAGAACGGCGGCGTTCTCAGTGAGGCGACCGTTTCCCGCCAGACTCCGCCTCGGGACGCGATGACCATCGAGGCATGACCTTCCGCGTGTTGCCCATCGAACCTGACGTGCTCGACGAACTCCGCAAGCTCGACGACGCCGGGCGCGAACTTTCCGTCCGCATCGAAGACGCGAAGGACGGCGCTCCGCTGCGCTGCTGCCTGCGGCGCGCCCAGCCCGGCGAGCGGATCGCGCTCGTCTCCTACTCGCCGCTGCGGCGTTGGGCTCGGGAGACAGGGGCCGAGCCGGGCGCTTACGAAGAGGTCGGGCCCGTGTTCATCCACGCCGAATCCTGCGACGGCCCGGCTTCGCCGGAGTGGCCCGAGGAACTGCGCGGCAGCCGCCGCGTGCTGCGCACCTACTCCGAGGACGGCCACATCCTCGGCGGCTGCCTGCTCGACAACAACACCGAGCTCTCCGAGCGCACCGCCGACGATCTCCTGATGGACCCGGAGGTCGCGCTGGTGCACGTGCGGGCGGTGGAGTTCGGCTGCTTCTTCTTCGAGGTCCGGCGCTGAGCCGCCTGCCTGCTCCGCAGTCGGCCGCTCCATCGGGCAGTATCGGGGCGTGAGCACCTACCCCGAGGCGAAGATCCCCAAGACGCTGTTCGACGACCCGGATCGGGAGGCCCGCTGGCGGGCCCGGTTCAGCGCGCCCCGCGTGTCGCTACCCGACTGGGCGCGGGACGCCCCGCAACGCAGCCTGTACGTGTCGAACTTCAGCGGCACCTGGGAGATCTACACCTGGGACCGCGACGCGGACAAGCACCGCCAGGTCACCGACCGTCCACAGGGGACTTTCCACGGGACGTTGTCCGCCGACGGCGAGCAGATCTGGTGGTTCGACGACACCGACGGCGACGAGTTCGGCAGCTGGGTCGTCGAGCCCTTCGCCACCGGTGAGTCCCGGCCCGCCCTGCCGGGCACGCATCCCGGGTACCCGGCGGGGCTGGAGCTCGGTTCGTCGGTGATCGGCATCGGGATGTCCACCGACGACGGCGTGACGGTGTGGGTGGCGCGCGACGGCGGGCGGCCGGAGGTGCTCTACGAGCACGAGCAGGACGGCGGGCTGTCCGCGATGTCCTGGGACGAGTCGATTGTCGTGATCTCGCACTCCGAGCACGGCGACAGCCGCCACCCCGCGCTGCGGGTGCTGCGCGTCGACGGTTCCGAGGTCGCCGAGAAGTGGGACGGCCCGGGCAAGGGCCTGGACGCGCTGGCGTTCGCGCCGGTCACCGGCGACCCGCGGCTGCTGGTGCTGCACGAGCGGCGCGGCAAGGAGGAGCTGCTGGTCTGGGACGTCGCCGAGGACACCGAGACCGAGATCAAGCTCGACCTGCCCGGCGAGGTCTCCGCGGACTGGTACCCGGACGGCAAGGCGCTGCTGATCGCGCACACCCACCACGCGCGGACCACGATGCACCGCTACGACCTGGCCGCGGACAGCCTCACCGAGCTGCCGACCCAGCCGGGCACGGTGGCCGGGGCGTCGGTGCGCCCGGACCACTCGGTGGAGTACGTGTGGTCGTCGGCGGCGACGCCGTCGCTGGTGCGCACGGTCTCGCGGGACGGCGACGACCGGGTGCTGCTGACGCCGCCCGGTGAGCGCCCGCCGGGCTCGGAGGCCGTCACCGACGTCTTCGTGGAGGTCCCGTACGGGCCGAACGAGACCGTGCACGCGCTGGTGGCGCGCCCGGCCGACGCCGGAGACGGGCCGCTGCCGACGGTGTTCAACCTGCACGGCGGCCCGCACGCGGCCGACGAGGACCGGTTCTCCGCCTACCGGGCGGCCTGGCTGGACGCCGGGTTCGCGGTCGTGGAGATCAACTACCGGGGCTCGACCGGGTACGGCTCGGCGTGGCGGGACGCCATCGAGGGCCGCCCGGGCCTGACCGAGCTGGCCGACGTCGCGCGGGTGCACGACTGGGCGATCGACGCGGGCCTGACCACGCCGGCGCTGAGCGTCGTCGCGGGCGCGTCGTGGGGCGGCTACCTGACGCTGCTGGCGCTGGGCACGCAGCCGGAGCGGTGGGCGGGCGGCGTCGCCGGGGTGCCGGTGGCCGACTACGTGTCGGCGTACGCCGACGAGATGGAGCCGCTGCGGGCCTACGACCGGGCGCTGTTCGGCGGGTCGCCGGAGGACGTCCCGGAGATCTACGAGAAGGCTTCGCCGATCACCTACGTGGACGAGGTTCGGGCGCCGGTGCTGGTGCTGGCCGGGGACAACGATCCGCGCTGCCCGATCCAGCAGATCCTGAACTACCTGGACCGGCTGGGGCCGCGGGAGATCCCGTTCGAGTTCTACCGCTACGACGCCGGGCACGGTTCGCTGGTGGTGTCGGAGACGCTGCGCCAGGTGGCGGCGGAGATCCACTTCGCCCGCCGCGCCATCGGCCAGGGCTGACCCCTCCCCCCTGGCCATCCCACCCCCACTGCTCCCCGGGTCTCGGAGGTCCCCAAGTTTCCATTGGGACTGGGGATCCGGTTCCAGCGGAAACCTGGGGCGCAGTTTCAATTGAGGGTTTTCCATCCTGGTCGGCCCGCAGCCGCGGGTCGCAAAGCTGCACGTCGATGGGGTGCCGCATGCGCCGCTGGCGCATAACCCACCTACGACACTTGCACCGCCGCGGGTTCTCAGAGGCTTCCTGGCGAGGACGGCCCCTCCTGATGTATTGGACATACATCAGGAGGGGCACCCACAGACCAGGGAGCCTCTGAGGTTCCGCCACCCGCACCGGCACGCAAACTGAGGTTGGAAAAACCTCAATTGAAACTGCACCGGAACGGGACTCGGGTTCCGCGGGTGGGATGGTCGGCGGGGTTCGTCTGGTGACGTGGGGTTCGGGTCAGAGTCGTTCGGCCCGGACCACGTCGAGGTTGTGGAAGGTCGGCGCCTCGTCGCAGAGGTCCCGCATCTTGCGGGACAGCGCATCCGTTTCCGGTAGGCGCGAATTGCGCATCGCCTCTTCGTAGGACGGGAATTCGACGAGTTCGTAGTAGCTGCCCGGGTGCTCGTGGTCCTGGGTGAGCAGCGCTCGCTTCGCCGTCCGCTTGCCGCCGGTGGCCTCCTCCCATTCGTCCAGCAGCTCGTCGAGCTGGTCCCGCTTGCCGGTCTTGAACTCGATGAGCTGCACGAAGTTCATGCCGTCCGGCTCACCGGCCGGGGTCTCGTCCACCAGCAGTTCCCGGATCTGCTCGCGCAGCTCCGGGGTGTCCTCGTGCCGGTGCACCGTCACCGCGTGTTCGGTGGCGGCACGCAGCACCTCTTCCTCCTCGCCGCTGATGGTGAGCGAGCAGTTGATCTCGCTCGGGTACTTGCGGCAGTCCGCTATCTTCCTGGCCACGGCGGATCTCCTGGTCTGCGAATCGGATTGCGCAGCCACGCGAGTTCGCGCTCGTACTGCGGGTCCGGTCGGGTGGCGATGCCCTGCACCAGCGGCGCGCGCACGTGTGCGGACGGCCAGTACCAGTCGGCGCGGCGCACCACTAAGCCCGCCCGGTAGAGCTGCGGCATCACCTCGACGTTGAGGCGGCAGCGCCGGCAGCCGCGCAGCATCTCCTGCGCCCGGTCCTGCGCCTGCCCCACGACGCCGGGCGCCCGGGTGTGTTCGAGGAACAGCAGTTGGCCGACCGGCCGCAGCACCCGGCCGATCTCGCTCAGCGCCGTCTGCGGTTTCGCCGTGCAGCACAAGGCGAACCGGCAGACCACCACGTCGAAGGCGCCGTCCGGGAACGGCAGGTCCGCCGGATCGCCGTCGACGAACTCGGGCCCCAGGTCCGGTCGCTCGCCGCGCAGCTCCGGTTTGGCGGCGAGCATCGCGAGGTAGCAGATGTGGCGGTAGACCAACAGGTCTTCGATGAGGAACGCGCCGATGTCCAGCACCCGCCCGGCGGCCCGCTTCCCGGTCAGCACCCGGAACCGCTCGATCATCTCGATCGGCGGTGCCACCCCGGCTCGCTTGTAATGGCACACGGTGGCAGAGCGGACGGCGTCGCCCGACGTCATGTCCGCAGCATGGGCACTCGCGGGGACAGATCGCCAGAGACTTCCGGCCCGAGGCTGCTAGTCCGATCAGGCTACATCCCTGGCCCATTGATGCTCGAAGTTGCAAAAATCTAGGTCATTTCGCGCAATATCGAAAAAAGAGGTGGCGATGGGAAGCGTTAACCGGCGGGGATTCCTTGGCTCGATCGCGCTCGGCGGCGTCGTCTTGGGCAGCGGCATGGTCGTCGGCACCAACCGGGTCGTCGCGCAGGCCCGGCAGCGGTCCGGGCTGACCGTGCGCGGCGACGAGTTCCTGCTCGACGGCGAGCCGTTCCAGATCATCGCCGGCGAGATGCACTACTTCCGCACCCATCCCGACCACTGGCGCGACCGGCTCGCCCGGATGCGCGCGCTCGGCCTGAACACCGTGGACACCTACGTGGCCTGGAACTTCCACGAGCCGCGGCGCGGCGCGGTCGACTTCACCGGCTGGCGCGACCTCGTCCGGTTCGTCGAGACCGCCGCCGAGGTGGGGCTCAAGGTCGCCATTCGGCCGGGCCCGTACATCTGCGCGGAGTGGGACTTCGGCGGGCTGCCCGCCTGGCTGCTGGCCGACCCGGATCTGCCGCTGCGCTGCGACGAGCCCGCCTACCGCGACCTGGTCGACGAGTGGTTCGGCGAGCTGCTGCCGCGGCTGGCGCCGTTGCAGGCGACGCGCGGCGGCCCGGTGATCGCGTTCCAGGTGGAAAACGAGTACGGCAGCTACGGCAACGACCAGGCGCACCTGGACCACCTGCGGAACACCATGCGCGGCAACGGGATCGACAGCCTGCTGTTCTGCTCGAACGGGCCGTCGGAGTGGATGCTGCGCGGCGGGAACCTGCCGGACGTGCTCGCTACCGTGAACTTCGACGGCGACCCCACCGAGCCGTTCGCGGCGCTGCGCCGGTACCAGCCGAAGGGACCGTTGTGGTGCACGGAGTTCTGGGACGGCTGGTTCGACCAGTGGGGCAAGCCGCACCACACCACCGACCCGGTCAAGACGGCCGCTGACGTCGAGAAGATGTTGGCCGCCGGGGCATCCGTGTCGCTGTACATGGCGGTCGGCAGCACGAACTTCGGTTGGTGGGCGGGCGCGAACTTCGACGACGAGAACGGCACCTACCAGTCCACGATCACCAGCTACGACTACGACGCGCCGATCGGCGAGGCCGGCGAGCTGACCGCGAAGTTCCACCGGATCCGCGAGGTCATCGCACGCCACGCGCAGGTTCCGGACGAGCCGTTGCCCGCGCTGCCACCGCGGCTACCGGCGCAGCGCGTGCGACCGAACGCGGCGGTCGGGCTGCTGGAGTCCCTCGACGCGCTCAGCAAGCCGATCCACCGGCCCGCGCCGGTGCACATGGAGGCGCTGGGCCAGCCGTACGGGCTGATCCACTACCGGACGCGCGTGCAGGGGCCGCGCGAGACGGCCGGGCTCCGGGTGCGAGGGTTGGCCGACCGGGCGCTGGTCTTCGCCGATGGCGAGCTGCTCGGCATGCTCGACCGCAACGATCCGAAGGGTTCGGTGGAGGTGCCGGTGCCGCGCGAGTCGGTGCAGCTGGACCTGCTCGTCGACACCGGGGGCCGGATCAACTACGGGCATCGGCTCAACGATCCCAAGGGCATCACCGACCGCGTCCTGCACGGCTCGCAGGCCCTGTTCGGCTGGGAGATCCGGCCGCTGCCGCTGGACGACCTGTCCGGCCTGCGGTTCCGGCCCGGCGCCGCGAGTGGTCCCGCCTTCCACCGGGCGGTGCTGCGGATCGGCGAGCCCGCCGACGGCTTCCTGGCGCTGCCCGGCTGGGAGAAGGGCATGGTGTGGCTGAACGGTTTCCTGCTCGGCCGCTACTGGTCGATCGGCCCGCAGCGCACGCTCTACGCACCGAGTCCATTGTGGAGGGCCGGGGAGAACGAGCTCGTCGTGCTGGAGCTGCACCGGCCCGGCGACTCGATCGAGCTCCGCTCGGAGCCCGACCTGGGCTGATCAGCCGGGAGCGTGGGCCGCTGCGGGTCAGTCGGGGCGTTGCCCGGGGAGCACCTCGCCGCGGAGGATCCAGGTGCCGCCACGGCGGACCCAGTGCAGCGGCTCCGGTTGCGGTGGCCAGGCCAACAGATAGCGGTCGTACAGGTCGTTCATCGTCCGCACGTGCTCGACAAGCGCGCGCAGCCAGCTTTCGGTCCGCATGCCGTCACCCCAGTTCGAGGTCGTACCGCAGCTCGTCGAGCCGCTGACCCCACTGCCGGACGGGATTTCGCTCGGTGCAGCGGAATCCCGCTTCCCGGTACAGCCTGGCGGCCGATTCCAGCGAGTCGACCGTCCACAGCTTCACCCGCTCGAAGCCTCGGCCGCGCGCGTGATCGAGCACGGCGTGCAACAACTTCCGGCCGACCCCGGCACCCCGCGCGGCCGGATCGACCAGGAACCAGCGGAGCTGCGCGACGCCGTCGCCTTCGTCGGTCAGCGCGACGGTGCCTACGACGTCGCTGCCGCACTCGGCGACCCACAGCCAGCCGGGTTCGGCGCCCGGCTCGTCCCGGGCTTCGCCCAAGGCGGCGGCGAAGGTCGCGAGACCGTGCGCGACGTGCGCCTCGAAGCGCTCGTCGAAGTCGTGCTCCCGCGCGTAGAGCTCGCCGTGCATGGCGAGCACGGTGCCCAGGTCGCCGGGGCGCGGGCCGATCCGGATGCTGATCTTGGGCGACATGCGCGACTCCAGTAGACTGAAACAGTCGTTTCACTCGTAGGCTAGCAGCCTGACCAGCAGCGGAACAGAGGGCGACGATGACCCAGCGGGACGACGGCCGCCGCGGCGAACTGCTCGCGAAACTCCTGGACTACTCCGCGACGCACGGGCTCTCCGAGGTGTCGCTGCGGCCGCTGGCAGCGGCGGTCGGCTCCAGCCCACGGATGCTGCTGTACTTCTTCGGCTCCAAGGAAGAGCTGGTGCGGGAGGTGCACCGGCACGCCCGCGACATCCAGCTCCAGCTCCTCGCCGACACCATCGGCGACTGCTCGGACCCGACCGAGGTGCTGCGCGCCCTGTGGCGGTGGCTCAGCGATCCGGCGCACCACAACATCATCCGGTTCTTCTTCGAGAGCTACGCCCGCTCGCTGCACGCCCACGGCGGCGCCTGGGACGGCTTCGGCGAGGCGAGCGTCCGCGAGTGGTTGCCCCGGCTCCGACAGGCGCTCGGCGGCTCCGACGCCGAGGCGACGCTGGCTCTCGCGGCGCTGCGCGGCCTGCTGCTCGACCTGCTCGCCACCGGCGACACCGACCGCGTCGAGGCCGCCTTCGAGGATCTGCTGCGCTCGCTCTGAGCGCCCGGATTGTGAGATGGCCGGAGCCTCGGAATACCTCGTTCCGCCAGGGCGTCGGAGCTGGTCGTGAGTCATCTCTTCGAACCGATCAAGCTTCGCGACGTCGTCGTCCGCAACCGCGTGTGGGTCGCGCCGATGTGCCAGTACTCGGCCGTCGACGGCCTGCCCGGCGACTGGCACCTGGTGCACCTCGGCCAGTTCGCCACCGGCGGGGCCGGACTGATCATCACCGAGGCGACCGCGGTGGTCCCGGAAGGCCGGATCAGCCCTGGGGACACCGGGCTGTGGAACGACGACCAGGTCGCGGCGTGGCGGCGGATCAACGACTTCCTGCACGCGCAGGGCGCGGCGACCGGTGTGCAGCTCGCGCACGCCGGGCGCAAGGCGTCCACGACCCCGCCGTGGGAAGGCAGCAATGCGGTGCCGGCGTCCGAGGGCGGCTGGGAGACGGTCAGCTCGACCGGCAACGCCTTCGGCAACCTGCCCGCGCCGCGCGCGCTGACCGAGGCCGAGATCGCCGAGCTGCCCGAGCAGTTCGCCGCGGCCGCGCGCCGGGCCGAGGCGGCGGACTTCGACGTGATCGAGCTGCACTTCGCGCACGGCTACCTGGCGCACCAGTTCTACTCGCCGCTGGTCAACGACCGGACCGACCGCTACGGCGGCGACTTCGAGAACCGCGTGCGGGTGCTGCTGGAGATCACCGACGCGGTGCGCGCGGCCTGGCCCGCGGACCGGCCGCTGCTCGCCCGCCTCTCGGCGACCGACTGGGCCGAGGGCGGCTGGACCGGCGAGGACTCGGTCCGGCTGGCCGGGCTGCTGGCGGAGCGCGGGGTGGACCTCGTCGACGCGTCGACCGGCGGCGCGGTGCCGAAGGCGGACATCCCGATCGGCGCGGGCTACCAGGTGCGATTCGCCCGGCAGATCCGCGCGGAGGCGAACGTCCCGACGGCGGCGGTCGGCCTGATCACCTCGCCGGAGCAGGCGGAAGAGATCGTCTCGTCGGGGTCGGCGGACGCGGTCCTGCTCGGCCGCGAACTCCTGCGCGACCCGCACTGGCCGCTGCGCGCGGCCGACGCGCTGCACGCGGACAACATCTGGCCGAAGCAGTACGAGCGAGCCCGCCGAGTCTGACCCGTCGCGAAGAACCGGAGACCGGGCACGTGTGTGTCGGGGCATGTCGCGCCCGGTCACCGGGATGGGGGAGGTCACCGCGCCAGCCCTGCTCGGGGTTCGTGACATGAGGTGCGCCGTTTTCGCGCGAAACCGGCGTTTCGCACGCGTGGCGGCGCCGTTTTCGCGCGAAAACGCCACCTCCACCCGGAAGTGTCAGGACCGCGCGGCGAGGTCGTGAGTGTTTTGGAGTGTCATCGCGCTCCAAAACACTCACGAGGCCCAGCTGGACCTTGGGGTCACTCCGTGGCTATCGCTGTCAGGACGTCGGTCCTGGCCGCTCGGCGGGCCGGCCACATCGCCGCCAGCACCGCGCAGATCGCGATCGCCACCAGGGACGCCGCGATGACCTCGGTCGGCATCGTGAAGTCCCACAGGCGCTGGCCGAACATCGCGTGCTGCATCACCGCCCCCACCGGGACGCCCACCAGCACCCCGAGCAGCGCGCCGAAGATCGACACCACCGCGCTCTCCACCCGGATCGTCCGGCGCACCAGCAGCCGCGTCGCGCCCACCGCGCGGAACACGCCGATCTCGCGGGTGCGCTCCGCGACCGAGAGCATCAGCGTGTTCACGACGCCGAACACCGCGATGACGATCGCGACGCCGAACATGGCGTACATCAGGGCGAAGGCGAACGCCTGCTGGTCGACGCCCTCCCGGACCATCGACTCCCGGTCGCCGATGGTCACGTCCGGCCGGTCGTGGAAGGCGTCCTCGATGCTCTGCCGCGCGGCGGCGGGATCGGGCCCGGCGGCGTACACCGTCGTGACCTGCTTGCGCAGGGATTCGGGCGCCAGGCCGACGTCCAGGAAGAGGCTCGCCCCCAGTTCCGTCGCGTCGTAGACGCCCACCACGCGCTGCGTGACCGAGGTCTTGGCGTCCAGTTCCAGGGTGACCTCGTCGTTCATCCGCAGGCCCAGCATGTCGGCCTGGTTCTGCGAAACGACCACGCCGCGCGAGAGATCCGTGCTGCCCGCGATCAGCTTCGGCGTGAGCACCGTGCCCAGGGCGGCGGGTTCGATCGCCGAGATCCGCCGCACTGTCTCGCCGCCCGGGTACGCGAGCTTGATGAGCACGTCGCGGCTCCCCGCCACCTCGGTGACGCCCGGCAGGCCGGCGGCCTTGCGCAGCTCGGCCGGGCTGAGCGCGGATTCGCCGCCGGCGGCGGACTGCAGGACCGTCGTCCGGTCCGGCAGGTTCGCGCGGGTCGTCGAGGCGATCAGTGTGGCGAACGTCGAGCTGATCGTCGCGAACGAGCACACCAGGGCCAATCCGATGGTGATCGCCGTCGCCGTGCCCGCGGTGCGCCGCGGATCGCCCGCCGCGTTGCGCAGCCCGAGCCGCGTGGCAGGCCCCGACCTCGCGAAGGTCCGCGCGAGCGGGCGCAGCACCAACTCCGCGAGCTGCGGCGCGAGCACGATCACCCCGATCACGCCGATTACCGCGCCCACCAGCGCGATGATCCGCGCGGCGTTCGACGAGCTGGGATCCGCCGTGGCGGCGATCAGCCCGGCGGCGACGAGGAGGCAGCCGAGACCGAGGAAGTTCCTGCTGCGCTTGACCCCTCGCGGCACGACCGCGTCCAGGCGCAGCGCCGCGACGGGCGGCACGGCGGCCGCGCGCCGCGCGGAGCCGTTGGCGGCCAGCACCGTCACCAGCACTGCGACGGCGTAGCCGAGCAGGACGGCGAACGGGCTGACGGTGAACGCGACTTCGTCGTCCGGGCGCAGCGCCGAGAGCAGCGGCGGGGCGATCGCCACCCCGGCCAGCGTGCCGATCGTGCCGCCCGCCACGCCGAGCGCCACAGCTTCGGCGGCGATTCCCACCCTGACCTGCCGCTTCCGGGCGCCGACGGCGCGCAGCAGGGCGAACTGGCGGGTCCGCTGGGTCACCAGCACCGCGAAGGTGTTGGCGATGACGAACATGCCGACCAGCAGCACGACCGCCGCGAACGGCAGCATCGTCACCCGGAGGTCCTGCACGTCGGCGGCCGACTGCTCGGCGAGCGCGTCGGCCAGGGCGCGGCCGGTCGTCACGTGGAGGTCGTCGGGGACCAGTGCGCGCACGGCGTTCTCGATCGCTCCGGGATCCGCGCCGGTCAGCTCGATGCGGTGGAAGCGGTCGCCGAGCAGGCTCGCCGCGGTCGCTGGGTCGTAGGCCACGACCGGCACCGCATCCGAGGGATCATTGGAGTCCACTATGGACTCCGGACCTAGTTGGCGATAGCCGAACAGCCCGGTCACCTCGGCCTCGTCGACCTTCCCCTCGGACAGCAGGATTCGCCCGGTATCGCCCACGGCGAGCCCGGCGGTCCGCGCCTCCGACGCGTTCAACGCGACCTGCCCCGGCCCGGCGGGCGGGCGGCCCGCCACTAGCTCGAAGCGCTCGCCGCCGCTCCAGTTCGTGCCCGCCCGGTCCAGGACCGTGCCGGTCTGGACGAGCTTGCCGTCGCGGCCGACGATCCCCGCCCGGCCGACGATCACCCCCTCGGCGCGCGCCACCCCCGGCACCGCGGCCAGCCGGTCCCGGTCCGCGGTCGCGAGCACCGGCTCCTTGCTGGGGCTTTGCACGGAAACGCCGACGTCGTGACGGATTTCGCGGGCGGCGAGGGTGGCCGCGATGGAATCGGTGACCACCCAGCTCCCGACCGTCGCGGCCACGCCGAGCGCGATGGCGAACAGCGCCATCGCCAGCCGCGCCCGGTGCGCGAGCAGGTCGCGCAGCATGGTCCTCAGCATCGGGATGCGGTCCTCTCCATCGACTTCATGCGCTCCAGCACGCTGTCGGACGTCGGCGCGGAGATCTCGTCCACGATCCGGCCGTCCTTGAGGAACAGCACGCGGTCGGCGTGCGCGGCGACGCTCGGTTCGTGGGTCACCAGCACGACGGCCTGCCCGAGCTCGTCGACGCTGCGGCGCAGGAACCCGAGCAGCTCCGCGGCGGTCGCTGAATCCAGGGCGCCGGTCGGCTCGTCGGCGAAGACCACCTCGGGCCGGATGACCAGGGCTCGTGCGCACGCCACTCGCTGCTGCTGGCCGCCGGAGAGCTGGCTGGGCCGGTGGTGCAGCCGGTCCTGCAAGTCGACCGCCTCGACGACCTTCCGCAGCACGTCCCGGTCGGGCTTGCGACCCGCGAGGTCGAACGGCAGCGTGATGTTCTCCAGCGCGGTGAGCGCGGGCAGCAGGTTGTAGGCCTGGAACACGAATCCCACGCGGTCCCGGCGGAGCATGGTCAGCGCGTCGTCGCGCAGGCCGGTGAGTTCGGTGTCGCCGATCCACACCCGGCCCTCGTCGGGCTCGTCCAGGCCCGCGACGCAGTGCAGCAGGGTCGACTTGCCGGAGCCGGACGGGCCCATGATCGCGGTGAGCTCGCCGTGCCGGAACGCCACGTCGATGCCCGCGAGCGCGGTCACCCGGGAACCTCCCGCGCCGTAGTGCTTCGCCAGGCCCGTTGCCCGGACGGCCGATTTCGATGTCATGGCACGGCATCGTGCGCGCCCGGGCCGCTCCCGCGCGTCACCGGAAAGGCCACGACCGGCGCTAACTTTGGTTACGCCAGGCCTGAACTTCGGTGGGACGCCGCAGCGAACCGGCCCGGCTACGGTCGTGGTGTGGCGAAGCGCATGCAAGTGGTGCTGCTGGCGGCGGTGGTCGCGGCGGGGACGTTCGTGCCGGTCAGCGGCGGCCCGATCCCTTACCAGCTAGCGATTTCCGGCGCGCCGCCGATCTTCGGCGTCCTGCTGTCCGCCGTGCTGGCGGCCGCATCGGTGATCTGCGTTCTGCTGCTGCCGCGCACGCCCTGGCCGACGATCGCGATCGGGCTGGGGGCCTGGCTGCTGATATCGGCCTGGGTAGCGCTGTGCGTCGGCTCGTACCTCGCCGCCCGCACGATCCGTGAAACGCGGTGGCTGATCGGCTGCTTCGCGGTGGCGAGCGCGGCGGTGCTCCTGCCGACGGCGATCGGCCTGGCCTTCGGGCGAGCGGATCTGGCACTGGGCGACATGCTGTCCGCTCTCGGCGGCGTCGGCTTGTTCGTCGCGCTGCCATTCGTGCTCGGCCTGTGGAACCGCTCCCGCCACGACGTGCTGGAGGGCCTCCGCGAGCGCAGCGTTCAGCTGGAGCGCGAGCAGGCCGCCCGCGCGGAGCAGGCGCGGATGCAGGAGCGGGCGCGAATCGCCCGGGACATGCACGACGCCGTCGCCCACCGGGTGTCGCTGATGGTGCTGCACGCGGGCGGGCTGGAGGTCAACGCCGCGGACCCGGGCACCGCCGCGACCGCCGAGCTCATCCGCACCACCGGCCGGGAAGCCTTGGCGCAGCTCAGGGATTCCATCGGCGTCCTCAAGAGCGCGACCTCGGACGCCCGCCTCGGGCCGCAGCCGACGCTGGTGGACCTCGACGGCCTGCTCGATCGGTCCCGGGAAGCCGGCATCCCGGTGCACCGGCACGACGAAGGGGCACCGCAGCCGCTGCCCGCCCTGGTGGAGCAGGCCGTGTACCGGGTGGTGCAGGAGGCGCTCACCAACGTCCACAAGCACGCCGGAACGGCTCGCACCGATGTCGAATTGCGTTACCTGGACTCGGTTCTGGAGGTCGACGTGATCAACGAAGCGCCGCGGACACTGGTCGAGCCGCTGCCCGGCAGCGGCATGGGGCTCGTCGGCCTGCGGGAACGCGTCGAGCTGCTCGACGGCTCGTTCGCGGCCGAACCGAGCGCCGACGGCGGGTTCGCGGTGTCCGCCCGGTTCCCGCTGGAGGAGCGCGCGTGATCCGGGTACTGGTGGTCGACGACGAGGCGCTGGTCCGGGTCGGGCTGCGGATGATCCTGGAGCCGGCGGCGGACATCGAGGTGGTCGGCGAGGCGGGCGACGGCGGCGAAGCGATCACCGCCGTCGCGAAGCACCGGCCGGACGTGGTGCTGATGGACGTCCGCATGCCGGGCGTGGACGGGCTGACCGCGCTGCGGGCGCTGCGGCGTTCGCCGACGCCGCCCAGGGTGATCATGCTGACGACGTTCGACCTGGACGACTACGTGCACACCGCGCTGCGCAACGGCGCGGCGGGATTCCTGCTCAAGGACACTTCGCCGCGCGACCTGGCCAACGCCGTCCGGATCATCGCCGAAGGCAGCGCCATGCTCACCCCGAGCATCACCAAGCGGCTGATCGACACCTTCGCGGAGCTGGAACCGCCGGGAGCCGCGGCGGCGCGGCAGCGGCTGGCGGCGCTGACCGAGCGGGAGGGCGCCGTGGTGCGCGCGGTGGCCAGGGGCCTGTCGAACGCCGAGGTCGGGGCCGAGCTGGCGATGAGCGAGGGGACGGTGAAGGTCCACGTCAGCCGGGCGCTGGCGAAGCTGAACCTGTCGAACCGGGTTCAGCTCGCGCTGCTGGTCCGCGATGCGGGCCGTTGAAGGCCCGTGCGCACCGGTCGGGGCGCACGGGCCTTCGCGCGGCTATTCGGCGAGCTGGGCCTGCCACATCCAGTGCGACTTCTCGAGCTCCGCGGCGATGCCGATCAGCAGGTCCTGGGTGACGAGGTCGGTCTTGTCGGTCTCGTCGATGCGGGCCCGCAGCCGGCGGATCAGCTCCGCCAGCGCGGCCACGATCGCCGCGACCACCTCGCGGTCGCTGCGCCAGTCCGAGTCGAACTTCGGCACGCCGGAGCCGTCGGCGACGGTCGCGGCACGCCCGTCGGGCGAGACGCCGATGGTGGCGGCGCGCTCGGCGACGTCGTCGGCGAAGCCGCGCGCGGTGGTGACCAGTTCGTCCAGGTGGAGGTGCACGTCGTGGAACAGCCTGCCGACGACGTTCCAGTGCGCCTGCTTCGCCACCAGGTGCAGGTCGATGAGGTCCAGCAGGGTGCCCTGCAGCACCTTGCCGGTGATCTCCCGGTCCTGGTCGGCCAGCGGGCTGGAAATCGGGGCCTTCTTGACGGTCTTCTGGGCCATGGGCTGGGCCACCTCCTCGAGCGCGAGCAGACCTCTCGAGGGTCCTGCCTCGGCGGTGCCCTCGCACTTCGAAGCCCCGTGCCCAGCCGTGAGATCAGTCCACGGCAGTTTCAATTGAAACTGGGTTCATCAGTTTCAATGAGCGTTTTCCATCCTGCTCGGCCCGCAGTCGCGGGTCGCAAAGGTGCACGTCGATGGGGTGTCGCATGCGCCGCAGGCGCATAACCCACCTACGACACCTGCACCGCCGCGGGTTCACGGTGCCCACCCCTTTGGGGTTCCCTCGGCGAGGACGGCCCTGACGCCGTGTATTGGACATACATAAGTCAGGGCACCCACAGACCAGGGAGCCTCTGAGGTTCCGCCACCCGCACCGCCACGCAAAACGAGGTTGGAAAAACCTCAATGGAAACTGGTGACCTCCGTGCCTGGCGGAGCGTGGTGCGGGCGGCCGGGAGCAGCAGGGGTCAGGCGCGGTTGGCGAAGTCGACGACCTGGTGGCCGATGGTGCGCAGGACGTTCGCCACCTTCTCGTCGGCGCACTCGCCGCCTGCCTCGAACTGCGTTTCGGCCGAGTTCACCGCGCCGCCCAGCGGTGTCGGCCAGCCGCGCAGGGCGTGCACCACCGAGCGGAGCGCCTGCAGCGTCGTCACCGTCGCCTGCCAGCCGTAGGCGATGCCGATGCAGCCCACCGCGCGGCCGTCCAGGTAGGGGCGTTCGTCGCCGCGCAGGTCCTCGGCGTAGTCCAGGGCGTTCTTGATCAGCCCGGAGATCGTCCCGTGGTAGCCCGGCGAGGCGAGGATGACGCCGTCCGCCGAGCGCAGGGCGTCGACCAGCTCCAGCGCGTTGTCGGTGCGCTCGGTCAGCTGCGGGTCGTAGAACGGCATCACCAGGCTGCTGCCGGTGATCGCGTGGACCTTGGCCCCGGCCTCACGAGCCCCGGCGAGCGCCGCGTGCAGCACCCGCTCGGACTGCGAGTCCGGCCGCACCGATCCGCCGATTCCCACCACGGTCACCGTCATGCGTTCGATCCTTTCACCCGCTGCCCGCGTCTGTCCCCCTCCAGCGGGGCTGCCCGCCACGCTAGAACTTCGAGCGCGCTGGAGGTCAAAGCCACCTGGCCGTGTCCCGGGCCACAGCTACCTGCGGGTAACCTCAAGCACCACTTGTCGCCTTCCGGGGAGGTCAACGCCGATGTCGAAGGTCCTCGAACTGGTGCAGCCGACGTTGGAGGCCGCGGTCGTCCGCGGCGTTTTCGCACTCCCGAAGCCCGCGCGGCGGCTCCTCGCGGGACGTGCGATTCGACTGGATGACCAGGAACTCGCGCTCGATGCTCAACTGCTGCTCAAGTTGATGCGGCTGGCCGGTCACGAGCAGCTGTCGGCGGCCACCCCCGAGATCGCCCGCGCCAGGATGCGGCGGTCGACCAAGATCACCGCCGGTCAGGTGCCCGGCGTGGTGGTGGCGGACCGCCGGATCCCGACCGCATCGGGCGACCTGGCGGCGCGGCTGTACCGGCCGCGCGAGCTCTCCGAGCCGGGTCCGCTGCTGGTCTTCTTCCACGGCGGCGGCTGGGTCATCGGCGACCTGGACAGCCACGACGACCTGTGCCGGTTCCTCGCCAAGCACGCCGGCATCCGGGTGCTGTCGGTGGACTACCGGCTCGCGCCGGAGTTCCCGTTCCCGGCCGCCCTGGACGACGCCATCGACGCCTACCGGTTCGTCGTCGAGAACGCCGCAGAGCTGGGCACCAGCCCCGACACCATCGCGGTCGGCGGAGACAGCGCAGGCGGCAACCTGGCCGCCTCGGTCGCCCTGCACGCCACCCGGTCCGGCCTGGCGAAGCCGGTGTTCCAGCTGCTGATCTACCCCGCCGTCGACGCCACCGCGCGGCGCCGGTCGCGCGAGCTGTTCGCCAACGGATTCCTGCTCACCGACGGCGACATGGACTGGTTCATGAACCACTACGCGCCGGAGGAGGACGTCCGCCGCGACCCGCGGCTGTCGGTGCTGCTCGCCGAGGACCTCAGCGGGCTGCCGACGGCGCACGTCGTCACGGCGGGCTTCGACCCGCTGCGCGACGAGGGCGAGGAGTACGCGCGGCGGCTGGCAGAGGCCGGGGTGCCGGTGATCGCGCGGCGGTTCCCGGACCTGATCCACGGCTTCGCCAACCTCCGCTCGATCGGCGGCCGCTTCCAGGAGGCGCTGTTCGAGATCGTCGGCACCCTCCGGGCCGGACTGGAACTCCAGAAGGCCTGATGGCAGGCCTATGAGCACCCGTGGACGCCGATGGATGCGGTTAGCGGGGCCGCCTGTCAACTAATCGGGTGAAGGCGCCGGTTTCGCGCTTGGTCTCAAGGGGTCGGTGCAACATCTCTGAAATGATCTTGGTGGAGGTGTTGCGGGTGTCGGTGGTCGAGCGGCATGGCGGTGAGGTGTGGCGGCTGTGGCAGGAGGGGTTCGGGCAACGGGAGATCAGTCGTGAGCTGGGGGTTTCACGCAAGTCCGTGAGCAGGATTGTGGTGCCGTCGGGCGGGATCCCGCCCGCACCACGCCGTCGGGCGGTGAGGGCGTTGAGTTTCGCCGAGCGGGAGGAGATCTCCCGGGGGCTTTCGGCGGGGAAGTTCCTGCGGGAGATCGCCCGCGAGCTGGGCCGGGACGTGTCGGTGATCTCGAGGGAGATCGCCCGCAACGGCGGGCACCAGGCGTATCGGGCAGCCGAGGCCGACCAGGCCGCGTGGCAGCGGGCAAGGCGGCCGAAAACGCCGAAGCTGGCCGGGAACCCGCAGCTGGCCGCGGTGGTGGCCGACGGGCTGGAGCAGCGGTGGGCGCCGCAGCAGATCGCTGCCACACTCCGCCGGGACTACCCGAATGATCCGGAGATGCAGGTGTCCCACGAAACGATCTACCAAAGCCTGTTCGTCCAGGCCAAAGCTACTCTGAAGACGGAGCTGGCCCAGTACCTGCGGCGTAAGCAGCGCCTGCGGCGGCCCCGCGCGGCCGCGGCCCGGGCCGCGAAGAACACCAACGGGCGTGGCCAGATCCCCGACCGGGTGCCCCTGTCGCAGCGCCCGCCGGAGGCCACCGACCGGGCCGTGCCCGACCACTGGGAAGGCGACCTCATCCTCGGCTCCCGTGGCAGTGCCGTGGTCACCCTGGCCGAACGCCACTCCCGCTACCTGCTGCTGATCGCCCTACCCCACGGCAAGACCGCCGAGGCCGTCCGCGACGCCCTCGCCCACGGCATCACCCGACTGCCCGCCCTCCTCGACCACGACCTGCGCCACCACCACCGGCTCAACCCCGCCGCACCACGGAAATCCGCAGTCGACCTCCCACAACACTTGTCCATACAGGACATGTGGAAATCGGTGACGTGGGACCAGGGCAAGGAAATGTCCCAACACGCCCGCTTCACCATCGACACCGGCGTTCAGGTCTACTTCTGCCCACCCGGCCAACCCTGGCTACGCGGCACCAACGAGAACACCAACGGCCTCGCCCGCGACTACCTCCCCAAAGGCACCGACCTCCGCCCCTACACCCAAGAAGACCTCGACAACATCGCCCACCAACTCAACACCCGCCCACGCCAGACCCTCAACTGGATGACACCATCAGAAGCACTAGCCCAAGCGCTTGGTGTTGCACCCACCCCCTGAAAACACACGCGAAAACGGCGCCTCGCAGGCGTGGGGAACGCCGTTTTCGCGCGAAAACGGCGTCTCGACGCGGGCAGAACGCCGGTTTCGCGCGAAGCCGTCACCCGACGGGCATCATCCGGACCGGCTCGTCAGCGGCCGAGGAGTTCGCGGAGGCGGTTGAGGAGGTCTTCCCGGTTGGCGCAGCCCAGGCGTTGCTTTATGCGGCTTATGTGGTGCTCCACCGTCTTCGCCGAGATGAACAGGCGCTTGCCGACCTGCTTGTAGGTCAGCCCCGCCAGCACCAGCTCGGCGACCTCCTTCTCCCGCTCGCTGAGCAGGTCGGTGTCGCCGCCGCGCACCGCCCGCGGCCGCGGCGGCTTGCCCTGCAGGGCCCGCGCGCATTCCAGCAGCGCGAGCATCGCGCGCCGGTCCTTCGTGTGGATCGCCGCCTGGCCCGCCAGGCGCGCTCCGTCCCAGGCCAGCCCGGCCGAGTGCAGCCCTCGCGATGCCTGCTCCACCTCGTCCTGGTCCACCTGGCCGGTGAGGATCCGCAGCCACACGCGGGCGGCTTCGGCCATCGCCGCAGCCAGCGGGTTGTGGTGCGCCATGCCGTCCAGGTCGGCCGCGAGCTGCCGCGCGTCGTCCAGGTCTTCCAGCACGATCGCGGCCTGCAGGCGCTTCCAGGTGAGCATCGAAGTCCACAGTGGAGGATTGCCGAGCCGTTCCAGCAGGCTGCGCGCCTCCGCCAGGTACGGCGCGATCCAGTCGAGGTCGCGCAGTCGCGCCGCCGCGACCACGAGTTCACCCAGCGGCAGCAGGGCGAACAGGTCGACGGAGTGCTCGGCGACGGCCTGCCTCGCCTGACCGCGGGCGGCGGCGAGGGCTCCCATGTCGTTGTCGCGGCTCGCGATGCCCGCCTCGATCGCGGTGGCCAGCAGCCGGTCGCGCGCCGCCGGACCGGCCGCGGCCTGGAGCTTCACGCGGGCCGTCACCGTGTCGCCGCGCACGAGCGGCAGCCACGCCGCCAGCAGCCGGTGCCGGTGGTGCAGCAGCGGGCCGCCCGCACCGGCACCGATCGCCCTGTCCAACGTGGACTGCGCGACCTCCAGCTCACCGCAGTGCAGCGCGACCAGGGCGGCGATCGCCGCCGGGCTGTCCGGCACCAGGACCCCGCGGCCCACCGGCTCCGAAAGCGACGCCGATCGCACCAATGTGGACAGTGCCGTCGCGGCCGAGCCGACGACCGATTCCCGGACTCCGGCGGCGAGTTGCGCGGCGGCGCCGGTCATCGACGTCGGCGGTCCGGCGTCGTCGGAGGAGCTGAGCAGCTCGTCGGCCTCGCCCAGCCGGCCGGAGCCGATCAGGCCCAGCGCGGCGAACGCCCGGTCGCCGGGCCAGCGCAGCTTCCCCACCGACCACCGGCACAACTCGGCCGAACGCTCCAGCAGCCCGCGGTGCGCCAGGACGCTCGCCGCGACCTGCACGCCGAGTTCCCTGTCCGGCACCGCGTCGTCGACGATCACCTGATCCGCCAGGCGCAACGCCTCGTCGAGGTCGCCGGCCACGGCGGCGGCGCGCGCCTGCCGCGCGGCCACCGACACCACCGGAATCCCCGCCGACACCGCCGCGGCGAACAGCGGCCGCGCCAGGTGCGGGGCATCGCGCAGGGCCTCGTCGCCCGCCTTCTCGAACGCCGCGGCCAGGGTCGCTTCCGGCAGCAACGCGATGTCGGCCCCGAGCAGCGGACTGACCAGCGGCAGCACCGAACCGCCGCGGGCCAGTTGGATTTCGACCAGGCGACGGGTCACCCGGAGCCGCTGTTCCCACGGCGCCAGCCGCAGAGCCGCCGCCCGGACGATCGGCAGCAGCACGTCGTCGGCGCCGACCAGACCGGCGGCTCGCACCGCGAGCAGCGCGGAGCCGACCTCCGCCGGGTCGAGGTCGAGCAGCGCGGCGAGCAGATCCGGGTGCGGGGTCGCACCGATCGCCATCGCCGTCACGCATTCCCGACCGGCCTCGCCGAGCTGGTCCAGGTCGTGCTGGAACTGGTCGAGCGCGCGCGGCGGCAGCTCCGCCGCGCCCGGCTCGGCCGCCGCGAGCACCCTGCTCACGTAGCGCGGCACGCCGCCGGTTTGCGCCTGCAGCCAGCCGATCCACTCCGGCGCGACCGCTCCGGCCTGCGCCGCGATCTCGTCCCGTCCGAGCGCGGCGAGCAGCACCGGGGCGCCGAGTTCGCCGATCAGCTCCGCTAGCGCCGCGGGCCGCGGGCTCGGCCGGTAGGCGACGACCAGCCGCGTGCCGGGCCGCCGGGCGACCTCGCGGAGCTCGCCGAGCACCGCATCGTCGAGCCGGTGGGCATCGTCGACCAGCACCGCACCCTCGCCTGCCCGGTCGAGCGCGTTCGCGCCGAACACCGGGATCCCCGCGTCGTGGTAGGTGCGGGCGAGCTGCTCCAGCAGCGCCGTCTTCCCGTATCCGCCCGCACCCTGTATTCCGGCGACGAGCGACGCGGCCGGATCGGCGGCGATCACCGACCGCAGCCCGGCCGCGTGCCCGTCCGGCAGCAGGGCGGGACGCGATGTCGTCGAGTGGTTCACGCCTGGAGTCCTTGTCATCCGGGTCACTGGCGCATGTGTTGAATCGCGCTGAGGACGCCGCCGAGCGGCGCGTTGTTGGGCAGGAAGAAGGTGAGCAGCAGTCCGCCGATGATCAACACGGCGGCGATCGACATTTTAATGATCTTGATCCGTCGTGCCCGGTCCTCGTCCGGCGGTTCCAGCGGCAGCGGCTCCACGTCGACCGGCGGGCGCGGCGCCTCCACCGGTTCCGCGTCGTCGTCGAACGACTCCTCGGACCCCTCGATGCGCATCAGCACGCTGGTCTCGGCCACCGAACCCTGGTCGGTGTCGGTGGAAAGCACCTGCACCGCCGCCAGCGCCGCCCCGCCGGCCGCGGCCAGCTCGGGCGCGACGTCGACCTGCGGCGGCAGCTGCAACCGCTCGGCCACCAGCTGCTTCAGCAGCGGCGTGCGCGCGGTTCCGCCCGCCAGCACGACGGAATCGAGGTCGTCCGTCGAGAGCGTGGCCGACTGCACCGCCTGCAGGATCAGCTCGGGAACCCGCTCCAGGTGCGGCCGGGCGAGCTGCTCGTACCGCGAACGGGACAACGCGAATTCCGTGCGCACACCGGGCAATTCCACCCGCAGCTGCACGCCTTGCTGGTGCGACAGCGCTTCCTTCGCCCGGACGCACTCCGCGCGCAGGTGCGCGAGGGCGGCCCGCTGGTTGAGATCGGCGAGGTCCAGCGCGTCCAGCCGGTCGCCGAACTCGGCGCGCACGGCGGCGAAGATCTCGTCGTCCAGGTCCTGGCCGCTGGGGTGGTCGGAGTTCAGCGGCGACCCGACGACCTCGAACCCGCGCTCGCGCCGCCGCAGCACCGTCGCGTCGAAGCCGCTGCCGCCGACGTTGGCGATGACGATCGGCTCGTGCTCGGCGACCCGTTGCTTGGCCGCGTAGTCCAGGGCGACGGCCATCGGTTCGGCCACCAGCGTCACGTCGGTCAGCCCGAGCTGGGCCAGTGCTTGGTGGGCGAGCCGGGTGCGGTGCGGGCCCCAGGTGGCGCTGTGCGCGATGGCGATGTGCTCGGCGGGATGTCCCTGCCGGTGGGCGACCGCGTCGGCCACCCACTCCACCATCGACGCGACCAGCCGCTGCGCTGGGATGAACTCGCTGCCCACCAGCAGCGGCAGGTCGTCCCCGAGCCGCCCGGTGAAGCCGCGGGCGACCCATTCGTGGTGGGTGATCTCCTGCCGCTGGGCGGCTTCACCAGCCACGAACGAACCGTCCTGCACCTTGCACAGCACCGTCGGCACCACCGGCCCGGCCCCCAGCGGGACCGGCACGGCCGCCGACCACCGGCTGCCGTCTCGGCGGGCGATGGCGGCCGTGGTCGCCGTCGCGCCTAGATGAATGCCCAGGACGTAAGGCATGCAATCCCTTCGTGTTACCGAATCGGCCACCATCGAGCGATGCCCGCGTGGCCCAGGGTGGACACAATTTAACGCGTACTCGGTTACGCACAGGTGCCAGATGCCCCAACCTACCCCCCAACGAGCCACCTACTGGATCCCCTAATAGAGGTTCAAATAACTAGGAGTCGTACCCGATGGCTAGGGGGCCCCGTCGCCCTAACGTGATCAACAGCGGAGTGAGGGACCACGCAACCTCACCCGGACACCCAGCCGAGTAACCGCTGAGCATCGGGAGGCCCAACGATGGTGAACCCTCAGCACGCGGCCGAGTCCTCCACTCCCAGCCCGGGGACGCACTCCACCACCGGCCCGTCGGGCGAGCCGACGCTGCACGAGTTCCTCACGCGCCTCGTCAGCGACCCGGCAGCCCGATCGGCCTTCGACGCTGATCCGCAAGCCACGCTGGATCAAGCCGGCCTCGGGGGCATGACCGCGACGGATGTACTTCAAGCCACGTCACTGGTCCTCGACTACGCGCCGGTCGAGGTCGTGACCGAGTACGACCGCTCACTCCAGAGCAGCGTCGAGAAGTTCGCTGCGAGCACCCAATACGTCGCGATCAACCAACTGCATCCCGCACATCCGAACGAGCAGGAAGACCTGAGCATGCTGAAGAACCCCGCCCCCGCCGAAGACTTCGGTAAGAACGGCGACGTCGAGCCCACCATCCCGTCCGTCCCGGCCGTTCCGGCGACCCCGGCTCCGTCGAACAACGTCGACATCGACGTGCGTGAGAACCACACGGACTCGCACAACTTCATCAGCATCCACGACATCGCCAGCGGCAACGACATCGCCAACGGCAACATCATCGGCAGCGTCGTGGGCAACACCGTCGGCCAGGTCGGCGACAGCCTCGCCCTGGGCGACGTCACCAACGTGGTGGGCAACTCCGTCAGCGAGGTCAACCAGACCGCGACGCACGTCTTCGACACCAGCGTCGACCTGACCGCGGGTGCCGCCACCACCGTGTACGGCGACGTCACCAACGTGGTCGACAACTCGACCAACATCGACGTCCTCAACGTCGTGAACGAGGCCCCGGTCGTCGGCGACATCGCCAGCAACATCACCAACGTGCTGGGCGACGTGACCACCAACGTGACCTCCGGCGACGTCACCTCGATCGTCGCGAACGCCCCGGTCGTGGGCAACGTGGTCGGCGACGTCACCTCGGTCGCCACCAACATCCCGGTCGCCGGCGACCTGGTCACCAACGTCGCCGGTGGCGACATCACCAACGTGACCGACAACGTGACCGGTGTCCTGGGCAACGTCCCGGTCGTCGGCGGCGTCGTCGACACCGCGGTCGACACCGTTGGCGGCATCGCCGGCGGCGACACCTCCGGTGTCGTCCACGCCCTGCCGATCGACGACGCGACCGCCGCCCTGCCGCTGGCGGCCCCGCAGGACCTGCCGGTCGTCGGCGACGTCGCCGGTGGCGCTCTCGACACCGTGACCAGCGCCCTGCCGCTGGACGGCGTGCTCTGAACGCAGTGAGCAACTGAATGCCGGGATCCGCGGAATCGTGGATCCCGGCATTCTTCGCCTTTCGCTCGGAAAACTTGCACTTTTGGCACTCCCAGTGCACGCCTGGGATGTGAGTTCAGCCGTTTGGGTTTCTCTATTCGTCCCGGCACGCCACAATCGACGCCGTGATCGAGACGGCGTTGGTGGAACTGATCGATCGCGCGACTGCGGAATGCGCCGAGCAGCAACGCGCTGATCTGCACGGAAGGCTGCGGCAAATCCGCACCCGCGTGCTCGACCCGACCCAGCTCGTGCTGGTCGTCGGCGAATCGAAGCAGGGCAAGAGTGCCCTGGTCAACGCCATCGTGAACGCGTCCGTGTGCGCCTCCGGCGACGACGTCACCACCGTCGTGCCCACCCTCGTCCGGTACGCCGACGAACCGTCCGCCCTGCTCATCGAGCACGAGCCGACGAACGGCCCGGCCGCCCTGGATCGCGTGCCGGTGCCGATAGAACAGGTCGGCGAGCAACTGGAACGCGCCATCGCGAACGGCCGCCCGGTCACCCGCGGCGAGATCGGCATCCCCCGCGCCGTGCTGCAGAACGGCCTCGCGCTGATGGACACGCCCGGCGTCGGCAGCGTGTCCTCGTCGCTGACCAACACCACGCTCTCCGTCGTCGCCGAGGCCGACGCGCTGCTGATGGTCTCCGACGCCACCCAGGAACTGACCACCAACGAGCTGTCGTTCCTCAAGCAGGCCACCGCGCTGTGCCCGAACGTCGCGCTGGTGCTGCCGAAGATCGACCGCACGCCGCACTGGCGGAAAGTCCTCGAGGTCAACCGGAAACACCTGGACAACGCCGGGATAGCGGCCAAGATCTTCCCGGTTTCGGCCAACATCCGGATGCACGCGATGCAGGCCAGGGACGCCAATCTCAACGCCGAATCCGGATTCCCGCCGCTGCTGGAATTCCTCAAGGAGATGGCGGGCACGCACGACAACATGACGCGACGCCTGGTGGCGCACAACGTTTCCGAGGCGCTGACCCAGGTCAACGAAGCGCTGCGCGCCGAGCTGGCGGCGCAGAACCCGCGCACCGCGGCCGAAACCCTGATCGAGCTGGAGAGCGCGCAGCACCGCGCCGAAGACCTCCGGCGCGTCTCCGCCCGTTGGCAGAAGGCGCTCAACGACGGCATTTCCGAGCTGTACACCGACATCGAGTTCGACTTCCGGGAACGCAGCTGGGCGGTGTTGCACCAGGTCAACGAGGCCTTCGAAACCGCGGACCCGCTGGTGGTCTGGGACGAGTTCCTCGACTGGCTCGAAGCGCGGCTCACCGATGCGATCGTCGAAACCTTCGAGTGGTTGGACCTCCGGCAGGCCCGGCTCGCCGAGCTGGTCGCCAAGGAGATGCTCGCCGAGCACGGCCGCGACCTGCCCGCGCTGACCGAGCTCCGCCAGCCGGAACCGCTGGGCGAGGTTCCCGAGCCGAAGCTGCCACCGGGCTCGGAGTACAAGCGCTTCGACCAGTTCCTCACCGGTCTTCGCGGTTCCTACGGCGGCGTGCTGATGTTCGGCCTGATCACCTCGGCGTTCCTGCCGCTGATCAACGTGGTGTCGATCTCGGCGGGCGTGCTGCTGGGCCTCAAGAGCCTCGGCGAGGACAAGGACCTGCGGCTGCGCCGCCGCCAGGCCGAGGCCAAGGCCGCCGTGCAGCGCTACGTGGAGCAGGTCATCTTCCACGTGAACAAGGAGGCCCGGGACGCCATCCGCGGCGTCCACCGGGGCCTGCACTCGCACTACATGCAGATCACCGAAGATGCCCAGATGGAGATCAGCCGGGCCATCCAGGAGATCAAGCGATCGGCGGAGCGCAGCGCGGTCGACCGCGACCAGCGCGCCAGGGAGATCCGGCAGAAGCTGGAAGAACTCGCGGTGCTGCAGCGGCGCGCGACGATGCTGACGCAGAACCGGATCACCGCGGCATGAGCGGCGATCCCCTGCTGGAGCGCGCCCGGGCGCTGCTGATCCGCACCATGACCTTCTACCGGGACGATCCGCGCACCTCGACGTGGCTGCGCGGCCGGCTGGAGAGGCTGGACCAGCCGCTGCGCATCGCCGTCAGCGGGCGGGTGAAAGCGGGCAAGTCGACGCTGATCAACGCGCTGGTCGGCGCGGAGCTCGCGCCCACCGACGCCGAGGAGCGCACCCAGGTCAGCACCTTCTACCAGTACGGGCCGGAACCGAAGATCCTGGTGCACACGCCGCACGGCGCGGTGCAGAACGTGCCGGTGACCACTTTGGACACCGGCACCATCCGCGACCTGCAGCACTGGCGGCCGGATGAGGTGTCCCGGCTGGTCATCGAGTCGCCGACACCGGGACTGCAGGCGATCACGCTGATCGAAACGCCCGGCGTCGCGTCCGCGGCGGTGCAGGAGACGGGCCGCTCAGCGCTCGCGCAGATCCTGTCCGAGGCCGACGCGGTGCTTTACCTGACGCGGTATCCGCGGCAGACGGACCTGCAGTTCCTCCAGTCCGTCAACGAGTTGCAGACCGCCCGGTGCGTGCCGATCAACACGATCGTCGCGTTCTCGCGCGCCGATGAGACGGGCAGCGGCGGAACGGAGGCGCTGGAGGCCGCCGAGCGGATCGCCGACCGCTACCGCAACGACCCCACGCTGCGTTCGTTCGCACAGCACCTGATCCCGGTGATAGGGCTGCTCGGACAGGCCGTGGCGACGATGACCGACGACGACTTCATGGCGCTGCACAACGTTGCGCGACTCCCCCAGAACGACCAGGACGCGTTGCTGCTTTCGGCGGATCGATTCATCAACAGCACCATGGAATCGACGCCGGGACCGGCCCGGCAACGCCTCCTCGAACGGTTCGGCCACTACGGCGTCGTGCGGGCGTTGACGCTGATCCGCAGCGGCGCGACGGAGCGGAAGAAGCTGCAATCGGCACTGCTCGACGAGAGCGGCCTGAACCTGCTGCAGGAGACCGTGCACCAGCAGTTCGTGGAGCGGCAGGACGCGTTGCGCGCGCGGTCGGCGTTGCTGGCCGTCGACATGGTGTCTCGAGCGAATCCCCGACCCGGCGTGCAGCAGTTGCGCGGCGAGTTCGAGCGGCTGCTGGCGAACGCGCACGAGTGGAACGAGCTGCGGCTGCTGTCGGCGCTGGATTCCGGGCAGGTGCGGTTCACCCGTCCGCTGCAGACGGAAGCGAAGCGGCTGCTGGGAGCGTCCGGCAGCGCGCCACACGCGCGGCTCGGCCGGGAGGAGACGGCCCTGGCCGTGGATCTGGCCGACGAAGCGGCGGCGGCGCTGTCGCGCTGGCGGGAGCAGGCGGTCAATCCGCTGCACGACCGGCCGCACCGCGATGCGGTCCGCACGGTACTGCGCAGCTGCGAACGGCTGATCCTCCACCAGACCCACGGCCCGCAGCAGCCGCAAACCCCGCAACAGCAGAATCCCCAACGCCAGCACTCCGCCCACGGTCAGCATGGTTCTTCGGGGCAGCACGGCTCGGCGGGTCAGCACAGTTCTGCGGGTCAGCACAGCTCTTCTGGTCAGCACGGCTCGGCGGGCCAGCAGGGTTCCACTGGCGCGCACGGCACTTCGGCGCAGCGTGGCGCTCACTCGCAACCGGGCCCCCAGCGCTCGCAGCAAGGACACCCGCAACGGCACCACCACCCGCAATCCGGCCAGCCCCAGAGCTCCCCAGGAGCCCACGCCCGCGACTGATCGAAATCCATTGTGGACATTGCGTAAGCGCCCGTTTTCGCCGCTTCGAACCGCAGGACGACCGGCCGCGAGCCTTCCGAACTGCTCCGCTCGACCCGCCGCGAAGTCTTCCCGTGCCGCAGGCGACTGCACCCTCGCGATGCCGCCTGCCGCATCGGGCGTGAACCAGATTTCGCTTTCGTGCGGATAACGGGGTGTACCTGATCGGATCGAGGAGGACGGTCGATGGACTCGCCGCCGGTTCGGCCGGCGGAGTCGCGACCTGCCAAGTCAATCCGGTCACGACGCACGTCGCGCAGACCCTGCGCCGTGCTCGAAACACCTGTTGACCCGCAGACCTCTTTGGGAGCAGTTCATGACGAAGTTCGACGAGACGCAGCCGATCCGCGATTCCGGTCGCGCCACGGAGCTTCCGGGCGAACCGGCCCACGACCGCCGGACCACCGCGGGCGACGCACCCGCCGCGATGCGACAGCGCCGACCGCTGCGACGACTGGCGTGGCCGGGCGCGGTCGCGGTTGGTCTCGCCGCCGCGATCTCCGGCGTGCTCACTCTCGCTCCGTTCGGGGAGAGCGACAGGGGCACCCCGACGGCGAACGCCGAATCGGCACTGGTCACCGCGACGCCGGATCTCCCCGACCACCCGCCGCGGCCCGATCAGTTCGTCTACACGAAGTCCCAGAGCGCCGCCGGAATCCGCGAGACGTGGCTGTCCGCGGACGGGACGCGCGACGGCCTCATCGTGCAGTACGGCGGGGAAACCGAGCTGGAGGTGCCCCGCTGCGGGGACAGCAAGACCTACACCCCCGCAATCGATGAGACCGGATGCTGCTCGCCGGTTCCCGGGCACATCTACGTCCTGCCGACCGACGCCGCCGGAATGCTGGACTACCTGAAGGAGCGCAGCTCCGACCCCGGCAGCGCGTGGCTCATCGGCGAGGAGATCCGCGACATCGTCGCCGAGTCGTACGTGCGACCGGAGTCGAGAGCGGCCGTGTTCGAGGCTGCGACCAAGGTCCCCGGCATCTCCGTGGTCGAGGACGCGAAGGACGCGATCGGCAGGACCGGTGTCGGCATCTCGTTCCCGAAGCCCGACGGCGAGAACATCCGCGAGGAGATCCTGGTCTTCGATCCCACCACCTACGCCTACCTCGGCTCGACGTTCTCGGCCGAAGTCGAGACCGCGTTCGTGGACGAGGTCCGCCAGCGCCCCTGATCGGCGCGAGGCGGTTCGGGAACCACATCGGCGCCAGGCAACGCCGGCGCAGGCGTTCACCCCTGAGCCTCGGTGACCCCCGAGGGCCCACTCCCGCGGCTCATGACCATCCATTGTGGATTGGTCATGGCGTCGGCCGCGATGGCCGATTTCGCCTGGAGCGACAGGGCGGTCCGACGCGATCACCGGCCCGGATGGGCGAAGACCCGGGAGACGGGGGCTCCCGGGTCTTCACTCGTGGTGGTTGCCGCAGTCAGCAGCGGCGGGCCGACGTCGTCGGCCCTTGACCTCGGCGGCGATCTCATCGCCAGTGCGGCCCAGCTCGCTCGCCGCGGGTCATGACGGGTTCCAGTATGCCATCAGAAAACTGGAATTAGTCAAGAAAATAGGCCCGCCGTGCTCGGACTCACCTGCTCGCCCGCACCTGCACGTCCCACTCAGGCCCTGCGGGCGCCCATTACCCCAAGTCACGTAGCGCCGCGTGCGAGCCGAATCCTCGTCTCGGTCAGATCACCCGTGGACCCGATTCGGGCCCAGTGCGGAGAACAGGACGTACGAGGCCTGATCGGGAAGAGCATTCATGAGCTCACCAGCGCTGGACGGCGAAGTCGAGGACGACGCCGCGATACCGGAACACGCGAAGGCATGGGACCCGCTCGGGTTCTAGGAGTCGTCGCAACACCCCAGTTCAGTGGATGCGGAGTTTCGGATCCGGGCGGAGCTCCCGGGCCTTCACGACGTCGTTGGCCGCAGGGATGCACGTCATGCCGGGTTCATGATCGTTCCTCGTCGTGGCGGCCGGACTCCTCGGGCGCGGTCGCCGAGGATCGGCAGTCCGGGCAGTAGCCCCAGAACACGACCTCCGCTTCGTCCACCTCGTAGCCCGACGTGGACGACGGCGTCAGGCACGGGGCCTCGCCGTGGACGCAGTCCACGTCCTCGGTTCGGCCGCAGTTGCGGCACACCAGGTGGTGGTGGTTGTCGGCGGTCCGGGTCTCGAAGCGCGCCGGGTGGCCGGCGGGCTCGATCCTCCGCAGCAGCCCGGCGTTGCTGCACGCATTGAGCACGTCGTAGACGGCCTGTGTGGACACCGAACCCAGCTGCCGGCGCACCGCTGTCGCCACCTGGTCCGCCGTCGCGTGCGGATGACCGACCAGCCACCGCAGCACTGCGAGTCGCGGTTTGGTGACCCGGAGTCCGGCGGCACGCAACCGCTCGCGCGGGTCGTCCGCGCTGGTGGCGTGGTTGCTCTCGGCCGCACTGAGGGTCATAGCGAGGCCAAGTATGCCACCGAAAAATTGGTCTGAACCAGAATTGAACCCGGTCGGCACCCTGGATTGCTGCACCCGGCCCACCGGTTGCGACCACTTGGCTCAACCGATCGGCGTATCCGACCGGAGCCGGTTCAGAGCTCGAAGTCGCGCAGCGTCGCGTGCAGCTGCTCCACCAGCGGTCGGCGGCGCTCCATCTCCCGGGCCGCCGCCGGGTCCGGCGAGACCTTGCCCTCCGGCGTCACCAGCTCGGCGGCGCGCTCCAGCGAGTCGAACTCGCCGAGCGCCCGCCAGCCCAGCAGCACCGCGCCGAGCCCGGAACCGCCGCTGCCCTCGGCCAGCTCCAGGTCGATGTCGAGCGCCGCGGAGATGGCATCGGCCCACAACGCACTGCGAAAGCCGCCGCCGGTGGCCCGCACCGCACGCACCTCGGCCCCGGAATCGACTACCGCGTCCCGCACCAGCGCGAGCTGCTGCGCGACGCCCTCCACCACGGCACGCGTCATCTCGGCGCGGCCGTGCGAGTGCCGCAGCCCGACGAACGAGCCGGTCAGGCCCGGCTCCCACCACGGGGCCCGCTCGCCGAGCAGGTACGGCAGGGCCATCAGCCCGTTCGCCCCCGCCGGCACTACGGCGGCCTCGTCGAGCAGGTCCGCGACGTCGACTCCGAAGGCCTCCGACGCCCACTGCGCGACCACCGCGCCGTTGCTCACGGCACCGCCGATCACCCAGAGCCCGTCGCCCATCGCATAGCTGAACGTCCGGCACCGGTCGTCGACGCCCGGCCGGTCGCGCGTCACCCGCAGCGCCCCGCTGGTGCCGAGCGACAGCGCGGCGACACCGGGGCTGACCGCCCCGACGCCGAGGTTCGCCAGCGGGCCGTCCCCGCCGCCGAGCACCACCGGCAGCCCCTCCGGCAGGCCGACGGCCTTGGCCACCTGCGATTTCAGCGGCAGCGTGTCGGTCGGCGCGTGGATCTCCGGCAGCTGGTCGGCACGGATGCCCGCGACCTCCAGCGCCGGCTCGTGCCACCGCAGCGTCGTCATGTCCTGCAGGCCACTGCCCGAGCTCAGCGAATACTCGGTGACGAACCCGCCCACGAAGTCGGCGACGACGAAGTCCTTCAGCGCGCACCACCGCACCACGTCACGCGTCAGGTCCGGGCGACTTCCGGTCAACCAAGCCAGCTTCACCATGACCGACTGGGTGTGCACCGGCGTCCCCGTGGCCCGGTGCAGGGCCGACGAGGCGTCCCAGTCTGACCGCAGCCGCGCCGCCACCTCGGCCGCCTGGGTGTCGGCCCAGTTGAACGACGGCGTGGCCGGCTCACCGGCCGAGTCGAGCCCGACGACCGTGTGCATCGACGTGCTGAACGACAGCGCCGCGACCGGGTGGCCGTGCTCCTTCGCCCAGGCCACGCACTCGGCCAGCGCCGCGATCGCCGCGTCCCGGACCTGGACGGCGTCCTGCGTCGCCTCTCCGGGCTCCTCGGTGCGCAGCGGATAACCGCGCTCGGTCTGGTGCAGCACATGAGCGTCGCTGCCCGCCGCGACGACCTTCGTCGCGGTGGTACCGAGATCGATTCCGAGGACGACCGGAGCATGACTCATGCCCCCAACCTAACCGCCGGATGCCGCAACCAAGCCGCTCAGGTCGCGGCCCCGCGCGCACACGAGCCGAGCGCGTCGAACCCGATACGCACAGCCACCGATCCACGCTCCTTCCAGCGGGTTCGCAGCGGCCGACTTGTCCTCCGGCAGCGCCACGAATTCGTCCAGGGTCAACAGGTGATCGGGCCAGGAAATGATGTTCATGGGCCCACTGTGGCGGACGCCGGTTCCGGCCTTCAAGGAGAATTGGGCACAAACACACGTTCGAATGAACTCATATCACAAAAGGGCACCCTCCCCCGTCTACCAGGGGGAAGGCGCCCTTTTCGAGCCCGTGGGGCTTACTTCGCGAGGGTTTCGGCGATCTCGTAGGTGTTGAGCGCCGCGCCCTTGCGGAGGTTGTCGCCGCAGACGAAGAAGTCCAGCGTGTTCGGGAAGTCCAGCGCCTGCCGGACCCGGCCCACGTACGTCGGGTCGCCGCCGACCACGCCGGCCGGGGTCGGGAACACGCCGTTGTCGTGGTCGTCCTGCAGGACGATCGTCGGCTGCGCCTCGAACACGCGGTGCGCCTGCTCGACGGTCACCTCGCGCTCGAAGGTGGCGTGCACCGCCAGCGAGTGCGTGGTCACCACCGGCACGCGGACGCAGGTCGCGGAGACCTTCAGGTCCGAGATGCCGAGGATCTTGCGGGACTCGTTGCGGACCTTCAGCTCCTCAGAGGTCCAGCCGTCGTCCTTGCGCGAACCGGCCCACGGCACCACGTTGAGCGCCAGCGGCGCCTTGAACGGCGTCTCCTCCGGCAGCCCGGCCGCGGCCAGCGCCTCGGCGACGTCGCCGGCCCGCTGGCCGACGCCCTTGCCCGCCACCGCCGCGATCTCCGCGTACAGCCGGTCGATGCCTTCCTGACCAGCACCGGAGGCGGCCTGGTAGGAGGAGACGACCAGTTCGCGGAGGCCGAACTCGCGGTGCAGCGCGCCCAGCGCGGCCATCATCGACAGCGTCGTGCAGTTGGGGTTCGCGATGATCCCCTTCGGGCGCTCGTGCGCCTTCTCCGCGTTGACCTCGGGCACCACCAGCGGCACGTCGGGGTCCATCCGGAACGCGCCGGAGTTGTCCACCGCGACGGCGCCGCGCTCGACGGCCACCGGCGCCCACTGCGCGGACACCTCGTCCGGCACGTCGAACAGCGCGATGTCCACGCCGTCGAACGCCTCCGGCGCGAGCTCCACGACGGTGAGCTCCTCGCCGCGCACGGTGATCTTCTTGCCCGCGGACCGGGCCGAGGCGATCAACCGGATCTCGCCCCACGGCACCGACTCGCGGTTGTTGATGATGTCGATCATGACAGTGCCGACCGCGCCGGTGGCACCCACGATTGCCAGCGTCGGTGTCTTCTCCTGGGCCATCAGCGACCACTCCCCGCGTACACGACGGCTTCCTCGTCGCTGCCGAGCTCGAACGCGTCGTGCAGGGCGCGCACCGCGTCGTCGAGCTGGGTGTCGCGGATCAGCACCGAGATCCGGATCTCCGAGGTGTTGATGATGTCGATGTTCACCCCGGCGTTGGACAGCGCCTCGCAGAAGGTCGCGGTGACGCCCGGGTGCGACCGCATCCCGGCGCCGACCAGCGAGACCTTGCCGACCTTGTCGTCGTAGACGACCTGCTCGAAGCCGACCTCGTCCTTGATCTTCTCCAGCTCGGTGACGGCCACCTCACCGTTGCTGCGCGCCACCGTGAAGGTGATGTCGGTCAGGCCGGAAGAGGTGCTGGAGACGTTCTGCAGCACCATGTCGATGTCGATCTCGGCGTCCGCGACCACGCGGAAGATCCGGCCCGCGACACCCGGGTTGTCGGGCACACCGCGCACGGTGACCTTGGCCTCCGACCGGTCGTGCGAGACGCCGGTGATCATCGCCTGTTCCACGGAAAGGTCCTCCACTGAGCCGGACACGATCGTTCCGG
The DNA here is from genome assembly GCF_900106995.1 of Saccharopolyspora shandongensis. Taxonomy (GTDB): domain Bacteria; phylum Actinomycetota; class Actinomycetes; order Mycobacteriales; family Pseudonocardiaceae; genus Saccharopolyspora; species Saccharopolyspora shandongensis. The sequence goes on along the minus strand of NZ_FNOK01000017.1, from coordinate 99,236 downwards.
GCTTGGGTGAGTAGGAAGAGCGGACGTGCAACGGCACGCCGTAGCGGCGGGCGTACTCGACGGCGCGCAGGTGCAGCACCTTCGCGCCGGTCGCCGCCATCTCCAGCATCTCCTCGTAGGTGATCCGCTCGAGGTGCTGGGCGTCGGGCACGATGCGCGGGTCCGCCGTGTACACGCCGTCGACGTCGGTGTAGATCTCGCAGACGTCGGCGTTCATCGCGGCGGCCACCGCGACCGCCGTGGTGTCCGAGCCGCCGCGGCCGAGCGTCGTGATGTCCTTGGTGTCCTGGGAGACGCCCTGGAAACCGGCGATCAGGACGACCTGGCCCTGCTCCAGCGCCTCCTGCACCCGGCCCGGGGTGACGTCGATGATCCGCGCGTTCTGGTGCGCCGAGGTCGTGATCACGCCGGCCTGGGAGCCGGAGAACGAGCGCGCCTCCGCACCGAGCGACTCGATCGCCATCGCGACGAGCGCGTTGGAGATCCGCTCCCCGGCGGTCAGCAGCATGTCGAGTTCCCGCTCCGGCGGAGCCGGGTTGACCTGCTTGGCGAGGTCGAGCAGCTCATCGGTGGTGTCGCCCATCGCAGAGCACACGACGACCACGTCGTGGCCCGCCTTGCGGGTCTCCACGATGCGTTCGGCTACCCGTTTGATGCGATCAGCACTTTCGAGTGAGGAACCGCCGTACTTCTGGACGACGAGCGCCACGTGAAACAAACCTCCTCGACCGTGCGGCCGTCCCGGGCGCGGGTTGTCCCCGCACTGACACCGAGTGGACGAAGGAGCACCCCGGCACACCGCGTGGCGGGCCGGAGGGCCCCGCGACCGGGCAGGTGACAGCGTCGGCCCACCGGGCCGAAACGGCCTCCTACCAGGTCGCTCCGCTGCCGGACTAGCCTACCGAACCGGTACCGCCCGACCCCAATCCCAAATGCCGCCACTACCCTGTGGGACGCGATTGTCGACAAGAGCGGAGGACCGGGTTGTCCACCCCTCCAGGAGCGATCGATCCACCTCTGAGTGATGTTGGAAACACCGCGGCTACGCTGCGGAAACAACCGGACTCGGGGTTGTCCGAGTGGCTGCGCCGGGGCTCGCCTCGGCAGCGCCGGATGATCGTCGCTTTCGCCCCTGCTGTGGTTTACCTCGCAATCCGGCTGGTCGGACTGCTGGTGCTGGCGTGGCTGTCGGCCGCGAACGACGAGGCGTTGGTCGACAACCTGCAGGCCTGGGACGGCCACTGGTACCTGGAGATCGCGGCGAACGGGTACGCCGGTGTCGACCCGAGCATGGTCGACGGTTTCGGCAACCGCTATCCCGAGACGCCGATGGCGTTCTTCCCCGGCTATCCGTGGTTGATCACGGCGTTTTCGCTGGTCCCGGGCGTCAGCGTCACCGGCGGGGCGATCACCGCGAGCCTGGCCTGCGGCGTGGTGGCCGCGTACGGGCTGGCCCGGCTGGGGCGCCGGGTCGGCGGCTCGCAGGTCGCCGGGTTGCTGCTGGTCGTGCTGTTCGCGGCGGCCCCGATGTCCGTGGTGCTGTCGATGGCGTACTCCGAGGCGTTGTTCTGCGCGTTGGCGATCTGGGCGCTGATCGGGGTCGTCGAGCGGAACTGGCTGCTGGCCGGGCTGTGCTGCGCCGGTGCCGGGTTGGTGCGGCCGACGGCCGCGGCGCTGATCGGGGTGGTCGGGCTGGCCGCGCTGGTGGCGATCGTGCGCCGCCGGGACACCTGGCGCCCGTGGCTGGCGATCGTGCTGGCGCCGGCCGGGATGCTGGCCTACATCGGCTGGGTGGGGGCCCAGACGGACAGCCTCACCGGTTACTTCGCGCTCCAGCAGCGGGGCTGGTCATCGGCGTTCGACGGCGGGAAGGCCACGTTCGAGTTCATGATCGAGGCGCTGACCAAGGACAAGTCGGTGCTCGAGACGTTCACGGTGTGGATCGTGCTGGCCGCGCTGGTGCTGCTGGTGCTGTGCGTGCGGCAGCGGATGCCGTGGCCGCTGGTGGCGTTCGCGGCCGCCGTGCTGGTGCTGGACCTGGGCTCGGACGGCTTGATGTACTCCAAGGTCCGCCTGATGCTGCCCGCGTTCCCGCTGCTCATCCCGGTTGCGATCGGGTTGGCGCGGCGCCGGACGACGACGGCGGTGACCACCGCGGTGCTGCTGGTGTTCTTCGGCTCGTGGTTCGGCGCCTACTCGCTGACGGCGTGGCAGTACGCGATCTGATGGACATCGGCGTGGGCGGCGGACAGACTCGCCACCAGCGATCCAGGAGGTGCCCGTGACTGCCGAGGAATACACCGCCGAGGTTCCGGCGAGCAAGCCCGCCGAGACGTCGGTGCCGTTGCACCCGCTGCTGGCCGAGCGGTGGAGCCCGCGCGCGCTGGACCCGGCCACGGCGATCGGCGACCGGCAGTTCACGGCGTTGTTCGAGGCGGCCAGGTGGGCGCCGTCGTGGGGCAACACACAGCCCGCGCGGTTCATCGCGGCGCGCCGGGGCGAGGCGACCTTCGACCGGATCCACGGCACGTTGTCGCGCGGCAACAAGGGCTGGACCAGCAACGCGGCGGCGCTGGCGATCGGCGTCGCGCGGGTGGTCGACGAGGACGGCGAGCCGATGCCCTACGGCGAGTACGGGCTGGCGCTGGCGGCCCAGAACCTCGTGCTGCAGGCCGTCGCGGAGGGTCTTTACGCGCACCAGATGGCCGGGATGGACCGGGACGCCGCGCGCGCCGAGTTCGGCGTGCCCGCCGAGTTCGAGCCGATGATCGCGATCGCGGTGGGCGGTCTGGGCACCTTGGACGGCATGCCGGAGCGGTTGCAGGAGAAGGAACTCCGCCCGCGCATCCGCAAGCCGCTGTCCGAGCTGGTCTTCACCGACACCTGGGGCGAGCCGCTGTTCTGAACCCTTCCCGTGCCATATCGTTTTTCGATAGTATCGAGAAACGATATGGCCGAAGGGTGGCGCACATGGGAAGCACGTCTTGGTGGACGCGGGCCGACAGCCGGGCCCTGGAGGCCGCGATCGGGCTCGGGCTGCTGCTGGTGGGCCTGTTCGGCGTCCTCTTCCCGGTCCTCGGCGTGACCGGCCCGCTGCCGCCGGTCGACACGCGCGAGGTCCGGCTCGCCGATGCCGCGCAGCTTCCCGGCGTCCCGGGCGCGGTCGCGCTGCGTGGAACCGACCACGCCGAGCTGGTCTTCGCCGCGCCCGGCTTCGCGGACCGGCTGCTGCTCGTCCTGCCCGAACTCGTCGGCAACCTGCTGCTCGTGGCGATCCTCTCGATCCTGCTCCAGGTCGCCCGGACGTTCCGCGACAGCGACCTCTTCGCGCCTCGGAACGCGCCGCGCCTGCTCGCCATCGCGATCGCCCTTCCGCTGCGGGGTTTCCTGGTTCCGCTGGCGGACATGGTCACCACGGATCTGCTGGCCGCCGGGACGCCGGCGGAGAACGCCATCCGCGTCGTCGCCGAGTTCGACCTGACCTCGCTGTTCCTGGGCCTGCTCGTCGCGGCCGCCGCCGTGGCGTTCCGCAACGGCGCCCGGCTGCGCGCCGATACCGAAGGACTGGTCTGATGCCGCCGGAGGAACCGCACCGGATCGAGTGCCACCTGGACCGGCTGCTCGCCGAGCGCGACATGACCCTCGCGGAGCTCGCCGCGCGCGTCGACGTGACGATCGCCAACCTGTCCATCCTGAAGAACAACCGCGCCAAGGCGATCCGCTTCAGCACCCTCACCGCCATCTGCCGCGAGCTCGACTGCCAACCCGGCGACGTCGTGTCCTACCGGGCACCGGGCTGAAGCCGCGCGGCGATTTCGCGCGAAATCACCACACGCAGGCACGCGGTACGCCGGTTTCGCGCGAAAACGCCACCCACAGGCACGAGGAATGCCGGTTTCGCGCGAAAACGGCGCACGGAGCAAGTGCCCGCGCTGCCTGAGGGCTCACCGTTCCGGTGTTCTGGCAGGTCACTTGCGGAGGTGGTCGGCGAGCCAGTCCGCCGTGTCGGGGAGCCACTTCCAGCGGGTGGTCTCCAGCAGGTGGTTGCCCTCCGGGATCAGGAGGTACTCGGCGTTCGGGGCGTGGCGCGCCAGGGGTTCGGCGTTGGCGACTCCCGGGATCACGTCGAGGCCGCCGTCGAGGACCCGCATCGGCTGGGCGATGCGCGGGGCGATCTCTGCGGCGTTGATGCCGCGGGCGAAGTCGCGGCCAGCCGTGGCGCTGCCCGTGCGCAGCGCGAAGGTGTCCGTCACGTAGGGCGCCAGCTGGTCCCAGTGCAGGGCCGAGGGGCCGCTGACGCTGACCAGCGCGCGGATGCGCGGTTCGTGCGCTGCCGCGAGGGCGCCGAGGTAGCCGCCCATGCTCAGCGCCATCGCGGCGACCCGCTGTCCGTCCACATCGGACCGATCCTCGATGACGTCGAGCACCCGGTGGACCACCTTCTGGTACTCGGGCTCCCAGTGGCTCCGCGTCGCGAGCTCACCTTGACCTGGCCCGTCGATGGCGAGAACCGCGACGCCGCGGCGGAGCAGGCTGTCCGCGATCGGCATGAACTCGACCTTGCCGGAGTTCATGCCCGGGATCAGCACGACGACGGGCGCGCGGATACCCGTCGGGCGCCGCAGGATTCCGGCGAAGTCGGGGTCGGTGATGTGCTCGGCGGCCGGGTCGGCGCGGCGTTGTGCGTCGGCGGATGCCTTGGCGGCCGCGGCGTGCGCGCCGAGGTCCGGGTTCGGCAGCACCGTGGCGAAGTGGAACCACAGCGCGGCGTCGCGGTAGGCCTCCGACGCCGAAGCGCTCAGGCCCTGCTCATCGGCTTGCTCGGCGCGGGCGAGGTGTTCGCGGCCGGCGCGGGCGAACGCCGTCGGCCAGTCCCGGATCGACGTGAGCTCGACGGTCACGGCGTCGTACTGGAACGGGTCGATGCCCGCCGCGATGGCGCGCGGGCGGTTGGCGTCGGCGAAGCCGGGGAGGAGGTCCGGCTGATCGAAGAAGGTGTGCACGTCGGCTCCGTCGGGAAGTTCTGCTGCGCCCCAAGCAGACACCGGCCGAGGTGGGGCGGTCCAACAGCGATCCGTAGGCTGTGACAACCAGTGGTTGTCGTTCGAGGTGAAGGCGTGGATCTTGATCTGGCGCAGGTTCGGGCGTTCGTCGCGGCCGCCCGGGAATCGCACTTCGGGCGAGCCGCCGGGCAGCTCTTCATCAGCCAGCAGGCGCTGTCGAAGCGGATCGCCAGGTTGGAACGCCAGTTGGGCGTCAGGCTGTTCGACCGCGACAAGCACAGCGTGGCGCTGACCGAAGCCGGACGCCGCTTCCTCGAACCAGCGCAGCAGGCCCTTGCCGCCGCCGGCTTCGCGGTGACCGAGGCCCGCCGCGAGCGGCGGTCGCTGCGCGTCGACGTCTGGGGCCATCTGTACGCCCCGATGCGCACGATCGGGCTCGTCGTCGAGAACGCTCTCGGCGCCGAGCTAGGGCTCAGCCGCGATCTGGTGGCCGCGACGACGGCGTTGGGGCGCGGCGAGATCGACGCCGGGTTCGGCCGGGTTCCTCCGCTCGGCGAGGAGTTCGAGCACCAGGTGGTGCGCCTCGAACCGGTCGACGCCATCGTCGGCCCGGCCCATCCCCTGGCGGGCGCGGCGGAGCTCCGGCCCGCCGACCTGCGCGGCAGCACGATCTGGTGCCCGGCCGCGCTGGACCGCCTGGACTTCCTCGACCGCTTCACCATCCACTTCGGACTCGATGCGGTGGCGGCCAGTGTCAACCTGGGCCTGGACCACTTCCTCGACCAGATCCGCGCGGAACCGGAGCGCGTGGCGATCCTGCCCAGCGGCGTCCCACTGCCGGAGAACACACCGCTGAGCCGAGTTCCCCTCACCCGCCCCACGCCGCTTTACGCCTGGTCCTTGCTCTGGCGGCGGGGCAACCCGAGCCGCTCCCTCGACGCACTCCGCCGCTCCTGCGACGAAGCCACGACCCAACGCGGCTGGCTCGACTACGACGCCACGCGCCACTGGCTCCCCGACGCCGACCGCGCAACACTCGACTGAGCGAGATGGCGCCGTTTTCGCGCGAAAACGCCACCCGGCACGCGTGGGGAACGCCGTTTTCGCGCGAAAACGCCACCCGACACGCGCACGGAACGTCGGTTTCGCGAAATCGCCATCCGGCAGGCGTGGGGCGCGTTGGTTTCGCGCGAACGCGGCGCGGTGCCGTCAGGGTTGGTTGGCGACGGAGATTCGTCGTAGGGCTAGGAGGCCGCCGATGCCCGGGATGATCGCGAGCCATCGGGCGGCCTGCGGGGCCGGGATGAGGAAGGTCGCCGCGATTGTGACAAGGTAGGCCATGCCGTGGATCGGGCCGCCGAGCGACGTGATCGGGGCCAGGTGCGCGGTGAACACGTTGAGCAGCAGGATCGCGAGCGAGGCCGCCTCGACGCCGGCCGCGATTCGCAGCGTCAGCACGGGCTTCACGCTCCCGTCGTCGAGCCGGGGCGGACGATCATGAGCACCACGACGATCACCCAGAGCACGTTGAAGATGCCGGTGAGCATCGCCAGGCGCTTCGCCGTGGCGTTCAGGTCGTCGGCCTCGCCGAGCATGCGCCGCTGGGCGGGGAGGATCGCCATCACCAGGATGGCCGCGGCGATCGCCGTCAGCACGATCGAGATGATCAGCCAGGGGTCGGTGAGGACGCCGAGCTGGGCGCCGGTCGCGAGGCCGAAGACCGGGACCGCGATGCCCGCGACGGCGTAGCCGCGGCAGATCCGGTGCAGCAGCTTGGCGATTCCGGCCGCGCGGTCGGAGTCGGGTGCTTGCTTGGCGTACCGCGGGAACATCGAGGCGGCCACGGTGATCGGCCCGATCACCAGCATCGCCGCGAGGACGTGGATGGACAGCAGCAGCTTGGTCACCGCAGACCCCCAGATATGTAGTCTGTCGACATGTTGATTGGCAATATATACACGACTGTGTAGGCTGCCAACTCATGAGGGTCGATGCGGTGCGAGGGCATCTGGACGGGCTGCTGCTGGCCGTGCTGGAGCACGGACCGCTGCACGGCTACGCGATCATCACCGAGGTCCAGCAGCGCAGCGGCGGCGCGCTGGAACTGCGCACCGGGACGATCTACCCGGCCCTGAACCGGCTGGAGCGACTCGGATTGCTGCGCAGCAGCTGGGAATCCATCGGCGAACGGCGCCGCCGCTGCTACCGGCTCACCGACGCTGGGCGGGGCAACCTGGCCAAGGCGCGCACGGCCTGGGACGACTTCACGGCCACGATCAGCGCGGTCCTCAACCCGAGCCGGGGCACCGCATGAGCGCCGATCCGATCGAGGACTACGCCGCCGAGCTGACGACCGCCCTGCACGGCCCGGCGCGGGCGAAGTCCCGGCTGGTCGGCGAGATCCGCGACGGCCTGGTGGACGCGGTGGCGGCGCAGACCGCCGAAGGGTTGCCGTACCGGCAGGCCGTCGAGCAGGCGGTGCGGGAGTTCGGAACGCCCAGCGAGCTTGCGCCGAGCTGCCAGCAAGAGCTCACCATCGCCCAGACCCGGCACACCGCCCGGGCGCTCATCGTCACCGTCGGATTCCTGATCGTCTGCTGGTACGCGATCTGGACGGCCAGCCACATCCAGGGCTGGCAGCTGCCGCACGCGGTCCAGCTGCTGACCGCTGTCGCGGCGGCCGCCGGGGTGCTCGCGGCGGCGACCCTGGCCGCGACCGGGCCGCTCACCCGCTGGTTGCCCGTGCCGGACCGGCTTCCGCTGCTGGTCGGCTGGGCGGGCACCACCGCCAGCGTGGCCATGCCGTTCGCCGGGATCGCGCTCGCCATCGCCTTGCCGTTGGCGACCGCGTGGCCGCTGATCCTGCTCGCGGGCGGGTTCACGGTCGCGTCGCACGCGGTGCTGGCGACGTCGGCCCGGGTCTGCCGCGAGTGCGCCCGCCTGCCGATCTGCTGACCCGCGATCAGCGATTGCCGTTTTAGGCCTCGTCGTACCTGTGGGGCGACGTTTTCGCGCGAAAACGGCGCGCGCACGCCTGGAGAATGACGGTTTCGCGCGAAACCGCCGCCTCAGCGGGGGTGGCCGGTCGGTGCGTGGGGAGGGGGCGCACCGACCGGCCCGCAGGGGCCCGGCGCCGGAGGGTTCGGGGGCGCGTCGGCTTCCGGGCCCTTGGTCTAGGGGTTCAGAGGCGGTGGAGGGCTTCGAGGATTCTCTGCTGGATCTCCTGTGGTGGAGCGGAGATCTCGGTGTCCGATGTGGAGTTTTGGGGTTCGTCGTCGGGTGCCGGCTCGCGGAGGCGGTGGCGGCCCGGTTGCGAACGTTGTTGTCGTTCGGCTTCGACGTTGGCGATCAGCTGCCAGACCGTCAGGGCTCCTTCGCCTCCTCCGGCATGCTGCGGCTGGTCGGCCTTCCAGTGCATGGCGAGGAAGAAGAGCGCCGGGGCGGTGACGATCACGGCGATGACCGGGAGCATTACGAGCATTCGACGGTTCCTTCTGAGTTGGTGGTCGGGGACTTTTCCTGGAGCAGTCGGGAGATCTCGGAAAGAACGGTGGCGACGGCTTCGAAGTCGTCGGCATCGCGGTGACCTGCGCCGACCTGGAAGGCGAGGTCGTCGAGCAGCCATTGGGCCCGCCGCAGCAGGACCGCCAGGGCCGCGTTCTCAGCGCCCACGGCCCGGCGACGTCGACTGGAAACCGTTGGCGTCGGGGCGAGTTCCGGCTATGCGGTGCGCTTCTGCGTTGCAGTCGCCGCAGGTGGACCACAGCCAGCCGAGATCCGAGTTGTCGGCCGGCAAGTTCCGCTCGCACAACGTCGACACCGGCATGCCGGTCGGATAACCGCCGCCCGGACGGGAATCCAGGCTCGCATGCCGCTGCCCATCCGCAGGAACCCAGTGGAACGAATACATCCAGCACCCCCACGCCGTTGACTTTTTGTTTCCGGAATCTAGAAAACCAACGGAAACTTTGATCGGCAACTACCTCTTCGAGTGATGCTCAACCGCTACTGTGAGGCATATTCTTCGTTGCATGCCTGGAAACACTCGGACACCCAAAGCGCGCGCCCTAGGCGCCGCGCTCCGCGCGGCACGCGAAGAGCAAGGCTGGAAGCTGCGGCATTTTGCGAGCCAGATCGAGTGCGCGCCCGGGACTCTCTCCCGATGGGAAACCGGCGACCGTTGCCCAAAACCAGCTGATGTAGCGCGGATTCTGACAACCCTTGGCGTGACAGGCGAACGGTACGACGAGATCGTCGACATGACGCGGAATACCAGTGCTCCGCATTGGCTAGCCGTCAGTCTCCCCGAGCAACGTCAACAACTCGCCGCACTCCTGGAATTTGAGCGAACTGCAACGGCCATCACGCAAGCCGCGCCTCTGCTCATTCCGGGATTGCTCCAAACCACGGCCTACGTTCGAGCGATCATGACCGGCGGCGGCGTCCCGCTGGGTGAGATCGAAACCAGAATCGCCGTTCGTGCCGGACGACGTGAGGCGATCACGCGCCAGGAAAATCCGGTACGCCTCGCCGTCGCGATCGGCGAAGCTGCTCTGCGGCAAGTCCTTGGCGGGCCGAACGTAATGGCCGATCAGATGGACCATTTGCTGCTCATGTCGGAGCGGGAGAACGTGGACCTGCGGGTTGTGCCCTTCGCCAGCGGCTGGCATCCCGCCCTGGAGGGCCTGTTCATCCTGATCGAATCGGAGGAATCCCGACCTGTCGTCCAGCTGGAAAACCGCCGATCGGGGCTATACCTGCATGAGCCAGACGACGTAGAAATTTATCGCCAAGCAGCGGATATGGTGTTCAAGGCGGCGCTGAGCTACGCGGGATCCAGGAAGCTCATCGCCGAAATCCGCAAAGACTTGGAGGCCGAGCGATGACGAGAGTGATCAACTGGCGTAAGTCGAGCTACAGCCAGAACACCGGCGACTGCGTCGAAGTAGGCCGCGTTGTGACCGGCTGGCGAACGTCGAGCCGGAGCCAGAACACGGACTCCTGCGTCGAGATCGGCGCGTTACCTGGTGGTACCGCTGTGCGGGACACGAAGGACCGGTCGGCTGGGTACTTCGTCGCGGATGCTTCGCAGTGGTCCAGCTTCGTCGCTGCTGTTAAGGATGGGCGGTTCGAGCGCTGAGGTGCTGCTCAAGGCCGTGAGTACTTTGTGTTGCTATAGCAGCACAAAGTACTCACGGGCCTTCCAATCGGCGGGCACGCGACACGAGGTGTCGGCGCTCGGGTGCGCTCGTCGTTCGGCGGGCCGCTTCGCGGAACGCCTCCGCTGCTGCGGCGTTCTCGCCGAGGAGTTCCAGCAGGTGGGCGCGGGTGGCGAAGAGCCGGTGGTGGCAGGCGATCCGCTTGTCCTCCGCCAACGTCGCCAGCAGTTCGAGCCCGGCCGCCGGGCCGTGGACCATCGCGACCGCGACCGCTCGGTTGAGCGTCACCACCGGGTTCGGCCCGGTTTCCTCCAGGAGTTCGTAGAGGACCAGGATTTGCGGCCAGTCCGTGTCCTCCGAGCTCTCCGCCTCGTCGTGCACCGCCGCGATGGCCGCTTGGAGCTGGTACGGGCCGACCTGGCCGCGCGGCAGGGTTCGGCTGATCAGCTCGATGCCTTCGGCGATGAGCCGGTGGTTCCAGCGGCCGCGGTCCTGTTCCTCCAGCGGCACCAACTCGCCGTGCTCATCGGTTCGCGCCGGGCGGCGGGCGTCGGTGAGCAGCATCAGGGCGAGAAGTCCCGCTGTTTCGGTGTCTTCGGGCACCAGGCGGTGCAGCAGGCGGGCGAGGCGGATCGCCTCCGTCGACAGCTCCGGCGCCGTCAGGTCCGCGCCGTCCGTCGCTGTGTAGCCCTCGTTGAAGATCAGGTACAGCACGTGCCGGACCTCGTCCAACCGCTCGGCGCGGTCGGCGTCCGCCGGCATGGCGAGGGTCGAGCCGGCGGCCTTGATGCCCTGCTTGGCCCGGCTGATCCGCTGCGCCATGGTCGCCTCCGGCACCAGGAACGCGGCGGCGATCTGCGACGTCGTCAAGCCGCCGACCGCGCGCAGCGTCAGCGCGACCCGGCTCGCCGAGGACAGCGCGGGATGGCAGCACAGGAACAGCAGGGCCAGGGAATCGTCCTGGTCGGTCTCCGGCGTGCTGTCCGCCGCGTGGCTTCCTCGCGGCGACGGCGTGCCGCCTCGCTGCGGACCTGGTCCACCAGCTTCCGCGAGGCGACGGTGATCAGCCAGCCCCGCGGGTTCTCCGGCACGCCCGCGTCCGGCCACTGCAGGGCCGCCGCGATCAGCGCCTCCTGCACGGCGTCCTCGCACGAATCGAAGGCGCCGTATCGGCGGACGAGCGAGCCGAGGACCTGCGGCGCCAGTTCGCGCAGCAGGTCCTCAACACCGTGGCTCACATGTCCCCCGCGGCCTCGTGCAGCACCGGCCACAGCTCGACCGGCTCCGCATCGGCGAACGGCATGTCGGCGGCGATCTCCTGCGCCCGCTCCAGGGATTCGCAGTCGAGCAGGTAGAAGCTGGCGAGGTACTCCTTGGTCTCCAGGTACGGGCCGTCGGTGACCACCGGGGCGCCGTCCTTGCGGCGGATGAGCTGGGCGTTGGCCGCGTCGGCGAGGCCGTAGGCGCCGATCAGCTCGCCGGTCTCGCGGTACCTCTTGTTGAACGCGTCCTGCTTCGCGATCGCCTCGGGCCACTTCTCGGCCGGGTAGGAGTCCCACTTGGCCTGGTTGCCGTAGATCATCGCGACGTACTTCATCTTGGGTGTCCTTCCCGTCCCGCGCGCCCCGTCGGCGCGCTGTCACCCTCTGGTCGGAGTCGACGACGGGTCCTCGACATCCGGGCACCAACTTTTTCCAACTTTTTCTGCACGTGCCGCTGACCAGCCTAAACGCCAGCCAGGAACGGGATCAGCAGCGACGCCAGGGCTTGGGGGCGATCCAGCGGGATGATGTGCCCGCAGTCCTCGACGAGGTGCGCCACGAGATCGTCGGCGATCGGGCGCAGCTGGCGTTCGAGGGCGCTGCCGACCGGATGCGCGCCGATCGCCATGGTCGGCACGCTGAGTCTGGCCGCCGCGACCGATTCGCGGATCTGGCGCGCGCTGGTGGGCATCTCTCGGTAGATCGAGAACGCGCAGCGCAGGGCTTCGCTTTCCGCGTAGGCGGCGACGAACTCGTCGCGGATCTCCCCCGGGATGCCGCGGCCGCGGGTGCCCGTCTTGAGGAACCAGTCGACGTACTCCGCCTCGTGCCCGGCCAGGACGGTTTCCGCGAGCCCGGGGACCGAGTGGAAACCGAACCACCACGGCGCACCGCCCGCGAGGAAGTCCTCGGCTCCGGGCAGCGTGCCTAGCAGCGACTCCATGACCACGAGCCGCCGAATCCGCTCGGGTCGCCGCATGGCCAGCAGGAAAGCCGGCGGCGTTCCCGCGTCGATGCCGACCACTGCCGCCGTCTGCTCCCCCAGCGCGTCGAGCAGCGCCTCGGCGTCGGCGGCGAGCGTGCCCGCGTCGTAGCCGTCGGCCGCTCTCGTGCTGGCACCGAGGCCCCGCAGGTCCGGGGCGATGACGCGGTGGCGGGGCGCCAGCTGCGGGATCACCTCGGACCAGAGCCGCCAGGTGTGCGGAAAGCCGTGCAGCAGCAGGACGGCGGGGCCCGCGCCGGCCACCGCCACGTTGACGTCGATGCCGTTGGCCCGGACCCGGACGATGTCGGGCACGATACCTCCACGAGTGGTTACCATTGGTTACTACAGAACCGTAGGTAACGGCACTCGAGGTGCCAAGACGGCACTTCCACGACAGGTGGTGAGCTCCAGGTGACCGCCCCGAAGGGCAACCGCGGCGATCTCTTCGATCCCGGCTGCCCCACCCGCAGGCTGCTGGACCGGATCGGCACGAAGTGGACGTCGATGGCGGTCAAGGTCCTCGCCGACGCCGATCCCGAGGAAGTGCGCTTCGCCGAGCTGCAGCGGCGAATGCCCGGCGTCTCGCAGAAGATGCTGTCCGCGACGCTGCAGAGCCTCACCCGCGACGGCCTGGTCGCCCGCCGCGTGGAACCGACCGTGCCGCCGAAGGTCCACTACCGGCTCACCGGCCTGGGCCGCTCGCTCGAAGTGCCGCTGGCGGCGCTCCGGGAATGGGCGGAGGAGCACATGGCCGAGATCGATCAGGCCAACGCGACGGCGCGATCCGGCGATAACTGACGTGCCCATCGCCGGGCGCGAAGTCACGGTGCACCCGGCAACGGTGACGGCGATGAGGTGGCGGGATTCGTGTGTCAGTGGCAGCAATCGAGGACCTGCGGGGTCCAGTCTCTCGCCAGGACGTCGACCAGGCCGAGGTCCGTGATCTTGACGCTCGGGGAGACCGCGAGGGTCAGCGTCGAGACGCTCATGAACGGGTTCGCGTGCCGCCAACCCCACGCCTCGAGCGCTTCGCGCACTCGGCGGCTGCCCGCCACGATCTCCGCCGTCGGCTCCGCCGACATGACGCCTCCGACGGCCAGCGGCAGCCGCGCCGCCACGCCTCCGGCGTGGGCGACCGCGACGCCGCCGTCGTCGGCCAGCACCGCTTCCGCGGTGGCTCGCATGGCTCGCCGCGTCGTTCCGAGGGTGACGAAGTTGTGGCTGTCGTGGGCGTACGTGGTGGTCAGGGCTCCGTCGCCGAGGGACATGCCGATGACCGGGACGCACGAGGTGTTGGTGCGGCCGTGGCGGTTTCGCACCCAGAGCAGCGCGACGTGGCCCTCCCACTGCACTTCGCCGTCGAGCACGTCGAGCCGCACCTCGGCCGCCTCGGTGTAGGTGTCGACCGGATTCACCTTCAGCGCGCGGAACTTGTGCCGGCCGTCCGGCAGGTCGAGCCGCCAGCGGAACTCGTCCGGCGCGATCTCGTCGATGTGCACGGAACCGGCGAAGGGGTGGTCGGTGACGTCCGGCGCCGGGTAGGTCGGCTCGCCGCCGCGGGCCACCACCGCGCCGCCGGCGATCACCGTGTGCACCGCGAAGTCGGCCAGCTCGCCGTCGAGCAGCAGCAGGTCCGCGCGCTTCGACGGCGCCACCACGCCGCGGTCGTACTTGCGGAGGCGCTGGGCCGGGTTCCAGGTCAGGGCGCGCAGGGCGTCCAGCGGCGCCAGGCCCGCCGCCACCGCCGTCCGTCCAATGTGGTCCAGGTGGCCCTTCGCGGCGATGTGGTCGGCCGCCAGGTCATCGGTCACCAGGCACAGCGGCGGCAGCTGCGGCAGCGACGCCAGCGCCGACACGACCTCCGGGAGCAGGCACTTCTCCTGCAGCATCACCGTCATGCCCAGCCGCGCCTTCTCGACCGCGACCGCCGGGGCGTTCTTGGTGTGGTCGGAGTCGATGCCGGTGGCCAGGTACTTGCTGAGCTCCTCGCCGGAGAGGTTCGGGCAGTGCCCGTCGAGGATCGTGCCGCGCTCGCGAGCGACCCGGACGATGTCGTGCATCCGCTGGTCACCGGCCACCACGGCCCGGTAGTCCATCACCTCGGCGAGGGCGGAAACGCCGTCCCAGCCGAGGAGTTCGTCGATGTCCTCGGGATCCAGGTGCGCGCCCGAGTACTCCATGCCCGCCAGCGCGGGCACGCACGACGGCACGCCCCAGAGCTGGGTCTGCGGGCAGCGCTCGCCGTCCTCGATCATCCAGCGCATCGCGGCCTTGCCCGCGACGTTGACGATCTCGTGCGGATCGGCGAGCACCGTCGTGGTGCCGCGCGGCAGCGTCAGCCGGGCGAAGGCCGCGGGCGTCGCGAACGAGCTCTCGACGTGCATGTGGGCGTCGATGAACCCCGGGACGACCAGCCTGCCGCCGGCGTCGATCACCTCGGCGGCTTCCGGGCCGGCGCCGGGCGGCACGACGCCGCTGATCACCTCGCCGGTCACCAGCACGTCGGCGTCGAAGATCTCGCCGGTGAACGTGGAGACCACGCGTCCACCAGTGATCCGCAGGTCGGTCAAGGCAAGGCTCCTCAGGATTCGTCGTGGGCAGGTCGTCCGACGAGGTCTTGTGCGACACGCCGATGGTCCGCAGTTTCCATTGAGGTTTTTCCAACCTCAGTTTGCGTGGCGGTGCGGGTAGCGGAACCTCAGAGGCTCCCTGGTCTGTGGGTGCCCTGACTTATGTATGTCCAATACACGGCGTCAGGGCCGTCCTCGCCGAGGGAACCCCAAAGGGGTGGGCACCGTGAACCCGCGGCGGTGCAGGTGTCGTAGGTGGGCTATGCGCCTGCGGCGCATGCGACACCCCATCGACGTGCACCTTTGCGCCCCGCGACTGCGGGCTCACCAGGATGAAAAACGCTCATTGAAACTGGACCTCCGATTTCAATGGAAACTGCGGGAGGTCGACACCGCCGGGGGACCCGCTAGTGGGCGGAGGTGGCGAAGAAGAGGACCAGGATCGGCAGCATGATCCACATGCCGAGGTGGATGTCCCGGAACTTGCCCGCCACCACCTTGATCAGCACGTACGCCGTCAGGGCGGCCGCGATGCCGTTGCCGAAGTTCCCCCAGAAGATCGTGCACGCCACCAGCAGCCCGGCCGGGATCGCCTCGGTCAGGTCGGTCATGTCGACCTTCTTGAAGCCCCGCATCATGCTCAGCCCGACCACGACCAGCACCGGCGCGGTCGCCGCCGACGGGATCATCGTGGCGAACGGCGTGAACAGCAGCAGCACCAGGAACAGGCCCGCCGTGGTCAGCGACGTCAGCCCGGTGCGGCCACCGGCGTCGGAACCGGCCGCGGACTCCGCGTAGGTGGTCACCGACGGGGCGCCGAACATCGAGCCGCCGGTGATCGCGACCGAGTCGACCAGGAACGTCCGGTTGATGTTCGACTTCTGGCCCTCGCGCTCGGTCAGCCCGATCCGCTCGGTCACCGCGAGGACGACGCCGGTCGCGGAGAACAGCTCCGAGGCGAAGAACGCGAACAGGTACTGCAGGTACTCCGGCCGCAGGGCGCCCCAGACGTCGATGTGGAACGCGACCGGGCCGACGCCGGCCGGCGCCTGGAACCAGTGGTCCGGCAGCTCCGTGACGCCCAGCGGGATGCCGATCAGGGTCAGCACCACGATGCCGATGACGAACGCGCCCGGCACCTTGCGCGCCTGCAGTGCGGCCACCAGCACGATGCCGCCGAGCGCGAGCAGCGGTTCCGGTGAGCTGAGGTCGCCGATCTCCAGCCCGCTCTTGCCCGGTTCGAGCATGCCGGAGAGCTTGAAGCCGATGTAGACGATGAACAGCCCGATGGCGGTGCCGATGGCCAGCCGGATGTTCTGCGGGATGACCTTGGCCAGCAGCCCGCGCAGCCCGAGCAGCGACAGCGCGAGGATCGCCACGCCGGACCAGAAGACCATGCCCATCGCGACCGGGTACGGCACGTGCTGCTGCTGCACCAGCGTCGCCGCGACCAGCGCGGTTCCGCCGAGCCCGGGCGCGAGCACGAACGGCATGTTGGCGAAGAAGCCGACCGCGGCGGTGGCCAGCACGATCGTCAGGATCGTGCCGGTGGTGGCCGCGGCGTGCGGCACGCCGGCCTTGGCGAGCATGCCGGGGATCACCACCACTGCGTAGGCCGACGCGAAGAACATGCTCAGCCCGGCCAGCAGTTCGGTGCGCACCGAGCTGCCGCGTTCGGACAACCGGAACCAGCCGTCCAGCTTCGATCCCGATCTCACGTCGGTCATCAGCGGTATCTCCCCTGGTGAAAGATGCAAGCGCTTGCATTGCAAGCGATTGCAGGGACGATAAGCGGCAGGGTATGAAGGTGTCAAAGAGACGTGAGGGAGGACGCGATGGCGCGGCTGGCCGACGTGGCCCGCAAGGCCGGCGTGTCGGTGGCGACCGCGTCGCGCGCGCTGGTGCGGCCGGAGATGGTCGCGGAGCGGACCCGGCAGCGGGTTCGCGACGCGGCGATCGAGCTCGGCTTCCGCTACCACCCGTCGGCCCAGGCGCTGGCCACCGGGCGCAGCAGGCTGCTGGCCATGATCGTCCCGGACCTGACGAACCCGTTCTACGCGACGATCATCGCGGGCGCGCAGCGCGCCGCCGAGGAGGCAGGCAACGATCTGCTGGTCGTGGTCAGCGACGAATCGCCGGAGCGGGAACGAACCCTGATCGACCGGCTGCGCGACCGGGTCGACGGCTTCGTGGCCATCGCCCCGCGCGGCCCGGCCTCGCTGTTCACCCTCCCGGACGTGCCGATGGTGCTGGTCGACCGGCGGGCGCGCGGCGTGCCGTCGGTCGTCATCGACACGCCCGGCGGGCTGCACGAGATGGGCGCGCACCTCGCCGGGCTCGGCCACCGCCGCATCGCCTACCTCGGCGGGCCGCGCGGCTCGTGGGCGGACCCGCGCCGGCTCGACGGCCTGCGCAACGGCTCCGGGCACGAGGTCGTCGCGTTCGGCCCGCTGCCACCGACCTTCGAGGCGGGCAACCGGATCGCCGACGAGCTGGTGGCGAGCGGGTGCACCGCCGCCGTCGCCTACAACAGCGCGCTGTTCCTGGGGCTGATGTACCGGCTGGCCACGCTCGGCGTGCAGGTTCCGGAGCAGCTCAGCGTGTGCTGCGCCGACGATCTCGCGGAATTCGGCCTCGCCGTGCCGGAAGCGACCACGCTGCACGTCCCGACCGAGGACGCCGGCGCCTCAGCGGTGCGCACGCTGCTCGGCGTGGTCGACGGGCGGCCACCGGAGCCGCGGCACCGATCGGTGCCCGTCGAGCTCGTGATCGGCGCGACCACGGCCGCACCCGCCTGAACGGCGCAGGCCACTGGGCCGTGAGCACCACGACTTCCACTGATGTTCGGCTCTTGAACGCTTCACCCGTTACGGACCGTTGGGTCATGCGGTAAGACTTCACTCGTGTGGACCACCACCCGGCCGACGGCAGAGGCGCTCGATCGGACCGACCAGCTCGCCGATCTGCGTGCCCGCTACGACCTACCGCCCGGCCTGATCCACCTCGACGGCAGCAGCGGCGGCCCGCTGCCGCGCACCACACCCGACCGGCTACGCCGGTTCGTCGAGCACCACCGGCAGTCCTACACCGGCCGCGTGTGCGGCGAATCCGAATGGCGCGGCGAAGCGCGGCTCGCGGCGGCATCGCTCGCGCCGCTGATCGGCGCCGAGGCCGGCGAGATCACCGTCGCCGAGACGGCATCGATCAGCCTGTTCAACACGCTGCTCGCGGCCGCGCGGCTGCGCCCCGGGCGGCCGATCCTCGCGGTGGGCCGGGACTGGTTTCCCGCCGACTGCCTGCTGGCCCGGTCCGCGGCCGACTTCATCGGCGGTCGCCTGCACCTGATCCGCAGCAGTGCGGACCTGTCCGAGCTGCCTGCCGGCCAGGTCGCGGTGGTCGCCGTGTCGCACACCGACACGCAGACCGGAGGCGTGCGCGACGCGGCCGCCATCACGGCCGAAATCCACCGGGCGGGCGCGCTGGCGCTGTGGGAGCTCAGCGGCTCGGCGGGCGCGCTGGACGTGGATCTGCGCGGCTGGGACGTCGATTTCGCCATCGGCAGCGGCGACCGCTACCTCGGCGGCGGCTCGGGTGCGCCCGCCTACTGCTTCGTCGCCGAACGGCACCGCCACGAGGCGCCGAGGACCTCCTGCACCTCAGCGGGCGCACTGCCGTCGCTGGGCGACGGGTTCGCGGGCTCCCTGTCTCTCGCCGAGCTGCGATCGGGACTGTCCATCCTGGACGGTGTGGCCCCGGCGGCGCTCGCCGCGAAGGCGGCGCGACTGGTGGAGGTCTTCCTCACGCGGCTGGACGACTTCTGCGCCGACGCGCAGATCGAAGTCGTGCCGGTGCGCGAGGGACTGCAGCGCGGCGCGCAGATCAGCCTGCGCCACGACAGGGCCCAGCGGATCGCGGAGGCGCTGTACGACCGCGACGTGCTGGTGGACTACGCCGAGGGCGACCTGCTCAAGCTGAGCTTCGCGCCGTCGTGGCTGCGCTACGTGGACGCCTGGGAGGCGGCGGAGCAGCTCCACGCGACGCTCCACGAAGTCGGGTAGGCATCAGAGGCTCCGGCGATTTCGCGCGAAATCGCCATCTCGCCCTCACGGGGAACGTCGATTTCGCGCGAAATCGACGCACCAGACGGCCGCTTGGGCAAACTCGGGAAGTCCCAGAGGCTTGCGGTCAATGGTGGACTGATCAGCCGATGACGAACGGCAGCTTCGCGGCCAGCTCGCCCAGCTCGGCCTTCTCCGCGTCGGTGGGATTCCGGCGGCCCGTGCCGATCAGCAGCGCGTCCTCGGCGGAGAACGACGCGGGGAACGTCGTCCCGGCGATCTCCTCCAGCATCTCGCGGGTCCGGGCGAGGCCCCCGGCGGGCGGGCCCGCCGCGTCCGGGAGGTGCACGATCAGGTCGAGGTGGTGCAGGGTCCACTCCAGGACGTACGCGGAGAGGTAGTCGCGCGCGGTGAGCACCATGTCCTGGGTGCTCACCACGAGGTTCGGATCGGCGAGCTCGGCGGCTCGCCCGGCGGCGGAGCCGACGTCGTCGAGGTGGAACTTCAGCAGCTCCGGCTGCTCGTAGGCGGCGGCCAGCCGGACGATCAGCGCATCCAGCGGGTCGTCGCCGGTCGGCGGCGTGCCGGAGACCGCCCAGTAGGTCACCGCGTCGCGGGTCGGTTCCGCGTCGGCCGGGGTCACGAGGGTGATCAGGACGTCCTGGGCGTCGATGACCAGGTGGCACACCAGGTCTCGCACGAGCCAGCCGGCGCAACCGGACGGCTGCGCGAAGTCTTCGTCGGAGAGTTCGGCGACGGCCGAGCGCAACGCCGCCCACGAGCGGGAGAAGAGATCCACAGCCGCAAGCTAGCAGCGCCCACCCCGCCCGGCGACCGATTTCGCGATCGCGCTCGGCCGCGGAGGAGAACAGCGTTGCCTGCGAACGGGATTCGGCTACTCCGGGATCAGCTGGGCGACCCCGTCCAGGAGCCGCTGCAGGCCGAACTCGAAGATGCTCGCCGGCTCCGAGGCGCGGAAGGACTCCTCGCCGAAGCGGGCGATCATCGTCAACCGGCCCGCGTCGAAGACCGCCTGGTGCTTCGCGTTCCGCATGCCCAGCCAGTGCTCCCGGGAATCCTTCGCGTGCTTCTCGCGCGCCAGGGAGAGCGCCGCGCTCTGCGTGTGCACCGAGACCATGATCGCCAACCGCACCATCGTCTCGAAGTCGAGGCCGAGCCCGTCGATGGCGCGCATCCGCCAGTCGGTGTAGGCCATCATCCGCGGCGCGACCGGCGGCCGGGTCGTGAGCGCGAAGAGCTGCGGCGCCCAGGGGTGTTCGACGTAGATCTCCCATTCGCGCTGCGCCGACAGTTCGAGCTTCGCCCGCCAGCCGGGCGGGCCCGGCTCCGGCAGCGGGCGCTGCCCGAACACCTCGTCGATCATCAGCCCGCCGAGCTCCTCCTTGCCGGGGACGTAGCGGTACAACGACATCGCGCCGACGCCCAGCTCGGCCGCCGTGCGCCGCATCGAGAGCCCCGAACCGCCGTCCCGGTCGGCCAGCGCGATCGCGGCCGCCACGATGCGCTCCACGGTCAGCGCGGGCGCTTCTTCCGGCTGCCCGGAATCCTGCTGCTGCTTCTCCGCAACGCGCTCGCGGTAGGCCCGCGCGCGGCAGGCCCGCGTGCAGTACTGCTGCGGGCGCCCGCGGCCGGGCGGCGGCAGCTCCCGCCCGCACACCAGGCAGTTCCCCATCGCACGCTCCTTTTCGTCACGGATCGATGTTCGTGACGAAAGCATACTCGACGGCGATATCGTGTCGATTAGCGCACGTCGCTCGCTGTTTTTCCTAGTTAACCGAGGATTTCAAGACCTGTCGCTATTTCTCGGATGTGATCGAGTACGGTGTATTTATGACTCGTACACCGTACCCGGCCAAACCGGCCCAGCGGCCGCCCGTGCGCCACAGCGTGGTGCTGCGCGACGTCGTCAAGACGTATCGAACCGGCGCCACCACCACGACCGTGCTCGACGGCGTGACGTTCGCGTTCCCCCGGCGCACGCTCACCGCCGTCATGGGGCCGTCCGGCTCGGGCAAGAGCACGCTGCTGCACTGCGCGGCCGGGCTGGACCGGCCGACCTCCGGTTCCGTGTCCGTCGAAGGCACCGAGCTGACGTCGCTCGACGAGGCCGCCCTGACGCGGCTGCGCCGAGACCGGCTGGGATTCATCTTCCAGGCCTACAACCTGGTGCCGACGCTGACCGTCCGGCAGAACGTCACACTCCCCGCCGAACTCGCGTCCCGGCGGGTCGCGGACTCCGCCGCCCGCGACGTGCTGGCCAGGCTCGGGCTCGGCGGCCACGCGGACGCGCGGCCCGCGAAGCTCTCCGGCGGCCAGCAGCAGCGGGTCGCGATCGCCCGCGCGCTGCTGAGCGAACCGGCGGTGATCTTCGCCGACGAGCCGACCGGCGCGCTGGACAGCCGATCCGCGGCCGAGGTGCTCGGGCTGCTGCGGGATGCCGTCGACGACGCCGGGCGGACCATCGTGATGGTCACCCACGACCCGATCGCCGCCTCGGTCGCCGATGCCGTGGTGTTCTTCGCCGACGGCCGCGTGGTGGACACCCTGCACCGGCCGAGCGCCGACGCCGTCGCGGCCCGGATGGCGACGCTCGGTGCGGCCCGGCCGAACGGCGGTGCGCGATGATGTGGCGGCTCGCCCTGCGCACCGTGCGGGCCCGGCTCGGCTCCTACCTCGCCTCCGCCGGCGTGATCATCGCGGGGACCGCGCTGCTCACCGCCTTCGCCGCGCTGGCCGAAACCGGGCTCGCCGATCCGTCCGGCGAAGCGGAATCCCTGACGATCCTGGCGGCGATCATGGGTGGGTGGACCGTCGTGATCGTGGCGTTCGGCGTGGTTTCCGCCGTTGCGCTGGTGATCCAACAACGGGAGCGGGAACTCGCGCTGCTGCGTTCGATCGGCACCTCCACGGCGCAGCTGCGGCGCGCTGTGCTCGCGGAAACGATCGCCATCGCACTGCCTGCCGTGGTGGTCGGCGCGCTTCCCGGGGTCTGGCTCGGCGCGTTCCTCCTCGACCGCGTGGTGGACGCGGGCGTCGTGAGCGCGGGGATCGAACTCGTGACGACGTGGCGAACTCCGACGGCGGGAGCCGCCGTCTCCTTGCTGTCCGCCGCGTTGGCGGCCGCGATCGTCGGCAGGAGGGCGGCCGGGGTCGCGCCGGTGCTCGCGCTCGCCGAGTCCGCCGACGGTCCGGGGCGTTCCCCTGTCACCCGCGCGAAACTGCTCGTGGCGACCGGTTTCCTGGCGGTCGGCCTGGGTGCCGGTATCGGCACGCTGTTCATGTCGAACGGGCCGATGCTCGCGGCCGCGGCCGGACCCGCGTGCATCGGGATCGCGATCGGGCTGACGCTGTTGAGCCCTGCCGTGGTGGCAACGGCGGGTCGTGCCGCGGCATGGGTGCCGAGCAGCGTGGGCAGGCTCGCGGTGCGCAACCTCAGCGCCCGCGCGGCCCGGGCGAGCACAGTGGTCGGGCCGCTGGTGCTGCTCGTGGGGATCGCCACCGGAACGCTGTACATGCAGAGCACGGAGGACAGCACGCTCGGCACCGCGCGCCGGACGAACGACATGGGGCCGCAGTTCGCGGCCGCCAACTACCTCGTCGTGGCGATGATCATCATGTTCTGCGTGATCGCGGTGACGAACACGCTGATCGCCGCGACCCGGAACCGGCGCCGCGAGTTCGGGCTGCTGCGCCTGACGGCCTCGACGAGGCCGCAGGTGCTGGGCGTGGTGGCGGTGGAGAGCACGGTCTCGGCCGGCATCGCGGTCGTGCTCGGCACGATCGCGGCCGCGGTGACCGCGGTTCCGTACAGCATCGTCAAAACCGGGTCGCCGATCCCGTCGGGCCCGCTCTGGATGTACCTGGCCATCGCCGGCGGCGCGTTCCTGGTCGCGCTCGCCGCCACGGTCCTCCCCACCCTGCGCGCCACCCGCGTGCGCCCGATCGCCGCACTCACCACCTGACCACCTGCACCCGACGGGCAGTTGGAACTCGCGAAAACCCGTGAACACCAATCGTTCGGCGAGGGCTTCGAGTTCCGCCACCCCGTCGACGACGATCGGCGTTTCCACGCGGACATCCACCGCTGCTTCTACTACGACGTGCTGGTCGCCAACTCCGCGCCGGAGCTCGCCCCGGCGATGTGCGACTTCGACCGCAACTGGATCGACGCGATCGACCCGGATGCGCACGGTTTTCGGTTCGAGCGCGCCACCACCATCGGATTGGGCGGCACGCACTGCCCGTTCCACTTCAGCCGCACCGACGGCTGAGGCCGGCGAGCGCTTCGGGGCCGCGCTCTCCGAAGCGCTCACGAGCCGACGCCGGTGTAGATGCGCTCCAGTTCTTCGCGCAGTTCCGCCGGGGGTACCTGGGTTGTGCGGAGTTGGCGGGTCGTGGTGCGCATCGTCGACACCAGGCGTTGGGCCTCTTGGAGGTCTTGCGGGTCGTTGCGGACCGCCTTCTCCGTGGCCGCGTCCACCACTCTTTCCAGGACGATCACCGCAGGCCACCACCTCTCCGCCGCCGCCGCCGTCGTCGGGTTCATCAGCTCCTGCTGCAGTGCCGACCTGAGGTCCGCGAGCTGGCGGTAGGTGCGGCGGCGGAGAGCCGGGCGGCCGTGGCGGACTCCCGCGAGCGACTGGGACACGTACTCCGACACCGCCTCCACCGCGTCCGCGAACCGGCTCGGCAGCGCCGGTCCCCGGTGCAACGGCCGCAACAGGAGGCCGCCGGCCAGGACGATCGCGCAGCCGATGACCGTGTCCACCAGCCGGGCCGCCGGGAAGAACTGCGCGCTCTGGCTCATCTGCAGCAGGACCAGCGCCGTCATGACCGCGGTGAACAGGCCGTAATGCCTGCTGAGCGCCTCGGGCAGCTTCGCGGCCAGCGCGACGATGAACGGCAGCAGCCACCAGCCGGTCGGCACGAGCGCGAGCAGCGCCGAGGCGACGAGCACGCCGATCACGGTGCCGACCGCGCGCAGCACGGTGCGGGCGAAGACCGAGCCCGAGTTCGGCTTCAGCACCAGCGCGACCGTCAGCGCGATCCAGTACGGCTCGGCCATGCCCGCCGCCAGCCCGATGCCCTCCGCGAGCGCCAGGCACAGCAGCATCCGGCACACCTGCGCCCAGGTGGAGCGGCCGAAGGTCAGCCGGAAGCGCTCGCGGTGATCGCCGGAAACCCGCGGGAGCTTCGCGCGCCGGAAGGCGGTGACCAGGTCCGCGATGCCCCGGTCCAGGGCGCGCACTAGCGGCGAGTCGTCGGCGCCGGGCCGGTAGGGCGGCGGGAGGTCGCCGGTTCGCATGCAGCGCGCCAGCTCGCGCAGCGCTTCGCGAGCCCGCTCCGGCGGCTGCTTTCCGCTGTGCGCAAGGGAAACCGATGCTTCGACGATCGGCGTGGCGTAGGTGTAGACGAGGTAGAGGCGGTCGCGCACGCGGCTGCGCGACATCGAACCTTCGCCCACGAGCACGTCGTGCGCATTGTCGAGCGCCTTCGTCAGCTCCTGCCTCGCCGTGATCGGTGAGTCGAACATGCGCAGCGTGGTCTCGAAAATCGCCGCGACCGCGTTCCGCGCCGGGGCCGTGCCCCGGAACGGCCAGGTGGCGGCGATGATCGCGACCACCAGCAGCTCACCGGCGAAGAACCACCAGACCTGGGCGCCGAGCGGCAGCTCCGAACGCTGACCGGTCGCGACCACGCAGAACGTCAGCATGTGCGCGCCGCCGGATGACCAGAGATCGCCCATCCTGCTGGAAAGCACCGATGGCACCGCGACCGCGAGCACGATCGCCGCCGCCCACCACGGGCCCGGCGCGGCGGCCCCGGCCGCGAACCCGAGCGCGCCGAGGATCGCGGCCAAGCCCACCCGGCGCAGCCGGTACCCGTAGGAGCCGGTCAGGTCGGAGAAACTCGCGCACAGCGCGCCGACCGAGGCGAGCACGGCCTCCTCGATCCGGCCGGTCAGCAGGCCCGCGACCTGCGGAAGCCCCACGCCGATGCTCGCCGCGCACGCCCGGGTCCAGTCCGCCGGAATCGGCACGGGCCGCAACATCCGCAACAGCCAGGGCGGCAGCAAGGTGCCGGGGAGCGCTCGGATCGTCACACGCACATCCCTTCGGTGCTTTGGGGACACGCGCTCCACGCCGAGCGGCATTGGGTTGCACCCGATTGTCACGCGCCGGAAGCCGTCGCACCGCCGAACGCCACCGGCGTCACAGCTTGGGCTCGATCACATCCGGCCGAGGAGCAGCGAATTCGACCGGCGCTCGGACGACGGGGCAGCGGCAGGGGCAGGACGGGCACCAACACCGCCCTCGGCGATGCCCGCCCGGTCCGTCCGCCGGACGAACCTCGGCGACCACGTGAAGGTGACCGGGAAGACCAACCTCGCCGCCGTGGTCAGCGATTTCGGGAAGAACGTCAAGTCGAAGATCAGCACCTACGACGAGAAGGGGGTCCGGGTCGTGGTGGACCTCACCGACAACGCGGTGCTGCACGAATCCCACGACGGGATCTTTCGAAGCGCCTCAAGGACGAGCTCTCGGGGATCAGCGATGACCTGCTCCCCCGGCTCCTGCGCGTCGACGACGTCACGCCCCAAGGCATCCTCACCTTCGAGCCGCCCTTCGGCAAAGAAAACTAGATGTCCGAAGTGGACTGTCAGGCGATGGCACGGAGGATGCGGACCGCCATCGCCGTGGCGATCAGCCAGAACAGGGCCGCGATCCCGTAGTTGATCGCCACCGCGAGCTGCGGGTCGTCCGGCATGAACAGGTCCTCGAAGCCCAGCGCCAGCGGCTTCGCCCAGGTCGCCACGAACTTCGTGATGCCGTTGTCCGGGTTGGCGCCGCCGATGGCGAACACCGCGTGGATCGCCAGCAGCGCGGCACCCGCGTTGCCGACCCAGCGGACCACCTTGCTGACCACGCCGACCACCCGAGCCCGGGCCCGCCGCAGGTCAGCGCGACGCACCCCGTTCTCGTGCGCATCCGTGCTCACGTCATCCGCCACGATCTCCAGTGTGGCACGACGGACTTGGTCAGCCGAACATTCGTGCCAGCAGCCCGCCCACGAGCACCCAGAACACCGCCGCCAGGCCGTAGTCGAGCAGCACCTGCAGCACCTCGGCCGGCGCCTGCACCAAGCCGGGGAAGAACAGCGCCAGCGGCTCGGCGGCCTGCGCCACCGACCTGGCCAGCCCGTTCTCCGCCGGGAAGCCGGTCACCACGAACAAGATGTGCAGCACCAGCATCGCGGCGAGCAGGAAACCCGCACCGTTGATCAGCGTCGCGACCCCGGATCGCCCCTTCTTCCCCGCCATCGACCCTCCCGTTGATCCACCGACCACTCTGCCAGGCGGATTCGATCTCGTGCGGGAGAAGATCGTGACGTGTCACTTCCCACGATGTGGAAGGGGTGCTTGCATTTCGGGCCACTACTGCGGTTAGCCTAGTTCCGTGGCTCGCGTTCTCCTGCTTCGAAGCCGCGACGGGGTCTCCTAGGCCGGCCCCTCGTCGCGGGGTTCGAACGCGCCGGTCGTCGGTCCAGACCCGGTAGTTGAGCAGGAGAACCTTTCGGATGAGCACCAACACGCCCGACTCGCAAGCGCCCTTCGGCGGCAAGGTGCGGAAGCCGTCCCGGCCCGCCCCCGCCGACCAGCAGCCGTGGAACCCGCAGCTGGGCAGCTCGATGCCCTACCACCGCTACCGCCCCTTCCACGAGCTGGTCGAGGACGTATCCGTGCCCGACCGGACCTGGCCCGACAAGCGGATCACCAAGGCGCCGCTGTGGTGCGCGGTCGACCTGCGCGACGGCAACCAGGCGCTGATCGACCCGATGTCGCCGGCCCGCAAGCGCCGCATGTTCGACCTGCTGGTGCAGATGGGCTTCAAGGAGATCGAGGTCGGCTTCCCGGCCGCCAGCCAGACCGACTTCGACTTCGTCCGCGAGATCATCGAGGACGGCGCGATCCCCGACGACGTCCGCATCCAGGTGCTCACCCAGTGCCGCCCCGAGCTGATCGAGCGGACCTTCCAGTCGCTGGAGGGCGCGCCGCAGGCGATCGTGCACATCTACAACTCGACGTCGATCCTGCAGCGCCGCGTGGTGTTCCGCGAAGAGCGCGAGGGCATCAAGAAGATCGCCACCTCGGCCGCCGAGATGACCCTGGAGCTGGCCGGCAAGTACTCCGACACCGACTTCCGCTTCCAGTACTCCCCGGAGTCCTACACCGGCACCGAGCTGTCCTACGCCGCCGAGGTGTGCGACGCGGTCACCGAGATCTGGCAGCCCACTCCGGAGCGGCCGGTGATCCTGAACCTGCCCGCCACCGTCGAGATGGCCACCCCGAACGTCTACGCCGACTCCATCGAATGGATGCACCGGAACCTGGCCCGGCGCGACTCGGTGATCCTGTCGCTGCACCCGCACAACGACCGCGGCACCGGCATCGCCGCCGCCGAGCTGGGCTACCAGGCCGGCGCGGACCGCATCGAGGGCTGCCTGTTCGGCAACGGCGAGCGCACCGGCAACGTCGACCTGGTGGCGCTGGGCATGAACCTGTTCAGCCAGGGAATCGACCCGCAGATCGACTTCTCCGACATCGACTACGTCAAGCGCACCGTCGAGCACTGCAACCAGCTGCCCGTGGCGGAGCGGCACCCGTGGGGCGGCGAGCTGGTCTACACCGCCTTCTCCGGCAGCCACCAGGACGCCATCAACAAGGGCCTGGACGCGCTGCACGACGCGGCGAACCAGGCCGGCACCCCGGTGGACGAGCACCCGTGGGAGGTGCCGTACCTGCCGATCGACCCGAAGGACGTGGGCCGCACCTACGAGGCCGTGATCCGGGTCAACTCGCAGTCCGGCAAGGGCGGCGTCGCCTACATCATGAAGACCGAGCACCAGCTGGACCTGCCGCGCAAGCTGCAGATCGAGTTCTCCAAGGTCGTGCAGGCGCGCACCGACTCCGAGGGCGGCGAGGTCAGCCCGGCGGCGATGTGGTCGGCGTTCTCCAGCGAGTACCTGGAGGGCACCGCGCCGCTGAAGCTGGTCCGGCAGCGCGCCGCGGGCGAGAACGGCAACGAGTCCATCACCGCCACCGTCGTCGTGGACGGCGAGGAGCAGGAGATCACCGGCACCGGCAACGGCCCGGTCTCGGCCTTCGTCGACGCGCTGAGCAGCATCGGCTACGACGTGCGGGTCATGGACTACCACGAGCACGCGCTGACCGCCGGTGACGACGCGCGCGCCGCGGCGTACCTGGAGTGCGCCGTGGGCGACGAGATCTTCTGGGGCGTCGGCGTCGACACCTCGACGATCACCGCGATGCTGCGCGCGGTGGTATCCGCGGTGAACCGCGCCAACCGCTGACCGACGCAACGCGAACGGCCCGTTCACCCCGTCTGGCGGGGTGAACGGGCCGTTCGTTGACGGATCGCAGTTTCAATTGAGGTTTTTCCAACCTCGATTTGCGTGGCGGTGCGGGTGGCGGAACCTCAGAGGCTCCCTGGTCTGTGGGTGCCCTGACTTATGTATGTCCAATACACGGCGTCAGGGCCGTCCTCGACGAGGGAACCTCTGAGAACCCGCGGCGGTGCAAGTGTCGTAGGTGGGCTATGCGCCTGCGGCGCATACGACACCCCATCGACGTGCACCTTTGCGACCCGCGACTGCGGGCCGACCAGGATGAAAAACGCTCATTGAAACTGTGGGCCAGCGGCGTCAGCGCACCGGGGCGTCGGTCTCGGGCTCCGAGCCTTCGGCCTTCGCCGATTCGCCGGTTTCGTCCGGGCCCTCGGTTTCGTCCGAGATCTCGGCTGCTTCCAGCTCCGCCTCGTCTTCTCGCTCCGCGCGGCGGCGGACGAAGCGCACGATCAGCCAGCCCAAGACCACCGTGACCAGCAGCGCCACCCACGAGAAGCGGTGGAACCACTGCCCGGCGACCACGCCGAAGATGTAGGCCAGCGTCGTCACCGTGCCCGCCCACGCGATGCCGCCCGTGGCGTTCGCGATCAGGAACTTGCGGTACGGCATGCCCAGGATCCCGGCCAGCGGGCCGGCGAGGATGCGCAGCAGCGCCACGAACCGGCCGCCGAACACCGCCCACGCGCCGTAGCGGTCGAACGCGCGTTCCGCCTGGCGCACCGGTTTCGGCCCGAAGTGCTTCGGCAGCTTGCGACCGAGCCAGCCCAGCAGCGTGCGGCCGTAGCGCTTCCCGACCGCGTAGCCGACCGAGTCGCCGATGATCGCGCCGCTCGCGGCGACGATGCCGAGCACCACCGGATTGGCCACGCCCTGCGACGCCGCGACCCCGGCGCTGACGAGCATGATCTCGCCGGGCAGCGGAATCCCCACGCTTTCCAGCCCGATGATCAGCCCGACCACCAGGTAGATCACCCCTGGGGGGATCGTGTCCAGCCACTCGATCATGAACGTCCATTCCGGTCCGAGAACGCGTCGCGCGGTCGCCGAAACGACCGGCGCCATCGGCCAGGGTACGTACACGGGCCGGATTGGTGTCATCGACGACGCAGAAGGCGTGCGCATCTTTGGCGGAGTGCAGCGGTTGGTGTGACGGTAGCCACACAGCAATCGCGGGCGACTGGGGGAGGCGCCGCCCGCGATGCCCTGGGGGGAGGGCGTTTTGCGCATAATCGGCATCCGCAGCATCCCGGTCGCCGTGCCGTTCGACACCACCGAGAGATGGGCCTCCGGCAGCCGCCGCGGCCTGGTCAGCGTGCTGATCGAGATCGACACCGACGAAGGCATCACCGGCCTCGGCGAGGCCCCGGCGTACCCGTCGGCCGACGTCGTGCTCGCCGCGCTGCGCTGGGTCGAGCGGTTCGCCATCGGCGAGGACCCGTTCCGCATCGAGCGCATCGCGAAGCTGATCGACGTCACCGGCACCTCGCACCACGCGGGCACCACTGGCCCCGCGACGGCCGCCATCGACATGGCCTGCTGGGACATCGTCGGCAAGGCATGCGACCAACCGCTGGTCAACCTCTTCGGCGGCCCGCTGCGCGAGGAGGTCGAATACCTGCACTACGTCCCGGCGGGCCCGCCGGAGTGGATGCGGGAGCAGGCCGTGCGGGGCGCCGCGGCGGGCTTCGAGAGCTTCTACGTCAAGGTCGGCGCCGCCGAGCAGGCCACCGACGTCGCACGGGTGGCCGCGGTCCGCGACGGCATCGGCGCCCGGGCCGCGCTGCGGATCGACGCCGACGGGGCGTGGTCGCCCGCCGCGGCGCTCCGCGCCCTGCGCGCGCTGGAGCCCTACGACATCGAGTTCGCCGAGCAACCGGTCTCCGACCGGAACCTGCCGGAGATGGCCCGGTTGCGCGCCCGCGCGGGCGTGCCGCTGCTCGCCGACGCGGCGTCGCGCACCCGGCACGACCAGCTGGACGTGATCAGGCAGGGCGCGGCGGACGCGATCTCGGCGGACAACGTGCTGGACGGCGGCCTGCTGAACCTGAAGCGCTCGGCCGGGATCGGCGAGGCGGCGGGCATCCCGGTCGTCAAGCAGAGCCTCGGCGAACTGGGCATCGCGACGTGCGCCGCGGCCCACCTGATCGCCGCCACGCCGGGATTCCACTGCGCCAACCAGTCCTACGGCCGGTTGCTCGCGGACGACGTGGTGGAGGACGGACCGCTGCGCTATCCGGGTGGTCGGCTGCGCCTGCCGGACCGACCGGGCATCGGGGTCCGGCTGGATCGCGACCGGCTGGCCCGGTACGCGGAGTTGTACCAGGTCGCGGGGCACGAGTACGGCTTCGCCGAACCGCCGGGCGGGGCCGAACCGCCGCCCTGAATACACCGGAAGTCGTATTTCGCTACGCCGAGAATCGGCGTCCGAGCCGGTGAACACACTCGACCAAAGATGGTATTGCGCATTCCTCCGAGTCGGCACCATTGATGACGTCGCGAGATGCCAGGCGACGCCCCTGGGGAACAGGGGCAGGGGGAGACGGGCCGGAGACGGGGGAAACGTCGGGGACGCCGGCCCCTCCCCCTGTTCATTCCCTTTTTGTTTCCAGACCCGCTCTGCGCCCGAGAACCCGCGGTGAACTTCGAGGCCGACACGAACAGCTGCGCCATTTCAGACAAATCGTCTTTTCCAACGGCGCCGTCGCGGACGTTGCGCGCCTCCATCACTCGATCGGTCTACCGGACTTGATGTCGGGCTGCCGTCGAGGTTCAGTCAGGCACCGAAGTGCAGCAGTGTTGAGGTGGACATGTGGCCGACCGAGGACCCGACCGAACAGCTCCGCTGGCGAATCCCGTGCACCACACCGGTCGATTCGGGCAACATGACAGTGCTGGTCGTCGGAGATCGGGTCGCCGTGGTGCTGCCGCCGGGCGAGACGCTCGTCTTCACTGCCGATGAAACCGATGACCTCGCAGCGCTGCTGGACGAGGCCGCCGGCTACCTGTCGCGCGGCTCCGAGGGATCGGAGGCACCGGCGTGGCCCTCATCGACACCGACCTGAGCTTCGACCCCCGAGACCCCTACTTCCCCGTGCCCGGCGCCGCCGGCGTGGAGTGGGCGCTGCAGGTGTTCACCACGACCAACGGCTACGGCATCGACGCCGAGCGGGCGCACGTCCGGGAAGGCGACCGCGTCCACGTGCACGCCGACCGGTACGCGCGGCTCGGCCAGCAAGTCCAGGTGGAGGCCGGCGAGGCCGACGTCGAGGTGACCCGCGCGGCCGGCGTGCTGGAGTGGTCCATCACCGTCCGCCACGACGAGCCGATCAAGGCGGTGAAGCTGCTGCTGCGCGGCCTGCCGCCGGAGCAGCTGCGGGCCGGCTGGTGGACGCCGAACACCGGGCGCGGCTGGGCGCACGGCGTCAACGGCCAGCGGTTCCAGCTGGAATACCCGGGCTCGGACTGGGCGACGCCGTGGGTGGCGGCCGGGGACGAGCCGAACGGGCTCGTGCTCAGCGTCCGCGATCCGCTGGTGCGGCGGAAGATCCTGCACGTCCACCAGCCCCCGTACGCGCCGGGCCCGATCGCCGAGCTGGTGCACGTGCCGTCGGCGACGGCGCGCTCGACGACCTGCCGGGTGCCGTCGATCCGGCTGCGGCTGGGCACCACCGGGCACAGCGCCGACGCCGACCTGGACGAGCACATGTCCTTTGTGGAGGGTTCGCAGAACCTGGTGCCGTGGTCCTCCCGCCCGGACGTGCCGGACTGGCTGCGGCGGACCGCGCTGGTGGTGACGCTGCACGGGCAGCACTGGACGGGCTACGTGTTCAACACGTTCGCACAGATGGCCGAGGCGCTGCGATTCGTCGCGCGGCACATCGATCCGAGCCGCGTGCTGGCCTACCTGCCCGGCTGGGAAGGCCGCTACTACTACGCCTACCCGCGATACCGGCCCGGCGAAGACCTGGGCGGCGCAGCGGGTTTCGCCGCGCTCGCGCAGACCGCGCGGCAGCTCGGCGTGCGGCTGATGCCGATGTACGGCGGGCACGGCGCGAACGTGATCGAGTACCCGGCGTGGGAGCGGGCGGCGCTGCGCAACGACACCAACCGCTACGTGGAACTGCTGAACCGGCCGGACTGGGACAGCGACCGGGTCGGCGAGGGCGATCAGGTCTTCCTCAACCCCGGCGAACCGGATTTCCGCGCCCACCTGGTGGAGTCGATCTCGGCGATGGTGCGGGACTTCGGCGTCGACGCGGCGTTCCTGGACACCCTGGGCTACTGGTTCAACGACCCGCGCTACGAGGTGATCGACGGCTACCGCCGGCTCGCCGACGAGCTGCACCACCGCCACCCCGGGCTGGTGCTCGCCACCGAGGGCTGGTGGGACGCGCTGACGGCGATCTTCCCGCTGAGCCAGCAGTGGTTCGGTGCGGACCGGGACCTGCGCAAACCCCGCGTGCTCACCCGGTACGGCCGCACCACCGGCCACCTCGCCGAAGGAACGCCGGGGCCGGGCAGCACGGGTGTGCACGAGAGGGGCTTCCTGCGCCGCCCGCCGGACGTGGCGCGCGAGGCCCACATCCCGGTCGTCGGCATCGCCGACGACACGCTCCCGGCCCACGCCGAGGAGGTCGCGGCGATCTGCCGCTGGGCCCGGGAACACGCCCCGGAGTAGCCGGGCTTCGACGCGCCGTTTTCGCGCGAAAACGTCGCCTCGCCACGCCTGCCAGACGCCGCTTTCGCGCGAAAACAGCGCTGCCGGGCGCTAGGCGCCGGTGACCGTGGCCGCCTCGGCGAGGAGCGTGTCGAGCACGACGCGGACCGCCGGGCGCTCCGTCGCCCCCTTCCGGGACACCACCTCGATGTTCCGGCCCGCGCGGACCCCGGCCAGCGGGCGCATGACCAGCCGGGGAGAGTCCACTGTGTACCTCGGCAGCAGCGCGACGCCGTGGCCGTCGGCGACCAGGGCCTTGGTGACCTGGAAGTCGTTGATCCTCTGCACCACCACCGGCCGGACGCCCGTGCGGACCGCCAGCGAGCGCAGCACGTCGTCGACCGGGAAGCCGACGTCCACGCTCAGCCACGGCTCGCCGACCAGCTCCGCCGGCTCGATGCGCGCCCGGTCCGCGAGCGCGTGGCCCAGCGGCAGCGCGACGTCCAGGGGCTCCCGCAGCAGCGGGGTGATCTCCACGCGCGCGCCCTCGAACGGCGGCGCCTGGTCGTCCCGGTGCGCCACCACCAGGTCGAAGTCGGCGGTCAGGGCCGGCACCTCCGGCGGCGTCATGTCGACGTCGCGGCACTCCAACCGCACCTTGGGATGCGCCGCCATCCGCCGGAGCAGGCCCGGCAGCAGCAGCAACGCGCCGGACGGGAAGATCGCGAGCCGCACCACGCCGCGCGGCGTCGACCGGTAGCTGTCCAGCTCGGCCTCGGCGCGGTCCAGCGCGGCCAGCACCTCGTCGGCGCGAGCCGCCAGCGCCCGCCCGGCGTCGGTGAGGCGCAGCCCGCGACCGGCCGGTTCCGTCAGCGGCACGCCGACCTGCGCCTGCAACGCCCGGATCTGCTGCGACACCGCCGACGGGGTGTAGGACAGGGCCTTCGCGACGGCGGTGACCGTCCCGCGATCAGCGAGTTCGCGCAGGAGTCTCAGCCTGCGGACATCCATGAAGGAATGGTACACATTAGCTGTAAATAGTATTGCTTGTTCTTCACAGAGCCTGGCCGCAGGCTGGCATGGTGAACTCGCGAGACCGCTTGCTGGCCGTGGTGGTCGTCGTATTCTGGGGCGTCAACTTCATCGCACTCGACTACGGGCTCGGCCAGTTCCCACCGTTCTTCTTCGCCGGACTCCGCTTCGCCGTGCTGCTGCCGGTGCTGCTGTTCGTGCCGCGCCCGCGAGTGCCGTGGCGATGGCTGATCGGGTACGGGCTGTTCTTCGGCGCCCTGCAGTTCGCGTTCCTGTTCACGGCGATGAACATCGGGATGCCGACCGGGCTGGCCTCGCTGGTGCAGCAGGCGTCCGCGCCGTTCACCGTGGTGCTCGGCGCGCTGCTGCTGCGGGAGCGGATCACGCCGGTGCAGATCGTCGGCATCCTCATCGCGGTGCTCGGCATGGTGGCGATCGGCTGGCACCGCGCCCAGAGCGCCACCCTGCTGCCGCTGCTGATCACGCTCTGCGGCGCGTTCTCGTGGGCGCTGGGCAACCTGTGCGGCCGGAAGGCGAACGCGCCGAACCCGCTGCACCTGACGCTGTGGATCGCCATCGTGCCGCCGCTGCCGATGTTCGCGCTGTCGGCGGTGGTCGAGGGGCCGACGGCGGGCTGGGACGCGCTGGCGACGGCGTTCGACTCGCCGACCGGCTGGTACGCCCTCGCCGGGCTGGCGTACACGTCGCTGCTGGCGACGATCATCGGATCGGGCCTGTGGACGACGCTGATGGGGCGCTACCCGGCCAGCATGGTCGCGCCGTTCTCGCTGCTGGTGCCGGTGGTCGGCTTCACGACGGCGTGGCTGGTCCTGGGCGAGCGGCCGCACCCGATCGAGCTCGCGGCGGGAGCCGTGGTGGTGGGCGGAGTGCTGCTGGGCAGCATCAAGCTGACCCGCCGGAAACCACCGGCCCCCGAAGCGCCACCCTTGGTCCTGCCCGAGTCCGCGGTCCAGCGCCCGTAAGTCAAGGGCTCCCAATTTTGCCTAAAATTGGGAGCCTCCCCAAGCCCACCCGGCCAGGTCCGACGTAGAGACGCTCCCAATTTTGCCTAAAATTGGGCGACCCACCAGCCCAGCCTGGTCCGGCACGGTGGCTCCCGATTCCGTCTGGAATCGGGTGGGTTCCGGCGTCAGCGGACGGCTTCGCCCTTTTCGAAGTCCGGGTTGCAGAGGTGTACCCCGTTGCCCTCCGGGCAGTCGTAGGTCACCAGGATCTCGCCCGACTCCGCCACCAGGCGCTCCGCGGTCGCCCGCTCCAGGATCGCCCGGTGCTCGCACGCGGAGCACCGCGGCGCGCTGCTGTACCTCACCCACTACCTCCGTTCCACCGGTCGCCGACGATCTTGTGAACCTAGAGCCTCGCGCGCCGGGCGCGGTGGACAACGCGCGAAATCAGCGCGCCGGTTTCAAACGTCGTGAGTGGCTCCAGCAGCTCCAGCAGTCATTGCCACTCACGACTGGACCGCGGTCAGGCCGGGGTCGAGGTGATGTCCAGGTCGCCGAAGTCCGCCGGGTTCACCGCCTCCGCCTCGACCTCGTGTGGCTTCAGCCTGCCGTCGCGGATCTCCTCCGCGTAGTGGCACGCCACCCGGTGACCCGGCTTGAGCTCGCGCAGTTCCGGCCGCTCCGTGTCGCACCGGGTCGCCTGCCGCCACGGACACCGGGTGTGGAACCGGCAGCCGGTCGGCGGCGCGGCCGGCGAGGGCAGGTCGCCGGAGAGCAGGATCTGCTCCCGCTCGTCCTCCACCGTCGGGTCCGGCACCGGCACCGCCGAGAGCAGCGCCTTCGAGTACGGGTGCAGCGGCTCCTCGTAGAGATCGTCCGATGTGGACTCCTCCACGATGCCGCCCAGGTACATCACCCCGACCCGGTCGGCGATGTGCCGCACCACCGCCAGGTCGTGCGCGATCACCAGGTACGTCAGCCCGAACTCGGTCTGCAGGTCCTCCAGCAGGTTCAGCACCTGCGCCTGCACCGAGACGTCCAGCGCGGACACCGGCTCGTCGGCAACCACCAGGTCGGGCCCCACCGACAGCGCCCGGGCGATGCCGATGCGCTGCCGCTGGCCGCCGGAGAACTCGTGCGGGTACTTGCGCAGCGACGTCGACGGCAGGCCCACGGCCGACAGCAGCTCGCGCAGCCGCTTGTCCGTGCCCTCCCGGCCGCTGTCCATCCCGTGCGCCCGCATGCCCTCGACCAGCAGCGACTGCACCGACTGCCGCGGGTCCAGGGAGGACAGCGGGTCCTGGAAGACCATCTGCATCCGGCGGCGCATCCGGCGCAGCGGCTCGCCCTTCATGCCGGACAGGTCGACGCCGTCGAACACCACCTTGCCGCCGGTGGGCTTCTCCAGCCGCAGCACCGCGCGCCCCAGCGTCGACTTGCCGCAGCCGGATTCCCCGACCAGGCCGTAGGTTTCGCCGCGCCGGATGGTCAGCGACACGCCGTCCACGGCGTACACGTAGCCGACCGTGCGGTCCAGCACCACGCCGCGCTTGATCGGGAAGTGCACCTTGACCTGGTCGATGTCGATCAGCACGTCCCCGGCCGCCGAGGCCGCCCCGCTCTCCGGCGTTTCCGTCATGACAACTCCACGATTTCGTGCGATCGGCTTGCGCGGCGCCCTGCGAAAGAACTCCCGCTCATGACGCCTCCACCGGGCTCGACGTCGCCTCGCGGACCGGGTTGTGGCAGCGCAGCAGCCGCGCCCCGACGTCGATGCTCACGTCCGGCGTCTGCTGCTCGCACACGTCCTGCGCGTTCGGGCAGCGCGGGCAGAACGCGCACCCCGCGTCCCACGGGATGTTGTCGCTGATCGAGCCCTTGATCGGCGACAAACGCTGGCCGCGCGGCGAATCCAGCCGCGGGATCGACGCCAGCAGGCCCGCCGTGTACGGGTGCCGCGGCCGGGCGAACAGCTCGTGCCGCGCGGCCCGCTCCACCACCCGGCCCGCGTAGAGCACGTTCACCTCGTCGCAGAGCCCCGCCACCACGCCGAGGTCGTGCGTGATCATGATCAGCGCGGTGTCGGTCTCGGCGACCAGCTCCGCCAGCAGGCTCAGGATCTGCGCCTGGATCGTCACGTCCAGCGCGGTGGTCGGCTCGTCGGCGATGAGCAGCCGCGGCTTGCAGGCCAGCGCCATCGCGATCAGCGCGCGCTGCCGCATGCCGCCGGAGAGCTGGTGCGGGTACTCCTTGAGCCGCCGCCGCGGGTCCGGGATGCCCACCCGCCGGAGCAGGTCCTCGGCCTCCGGCATCGCCTCCTTGCGGGGCAGCCCGCGGTGCCGCTCGATGACCTCGGACACCTGCAGGCCGATCGGCACCACCGGGTTCAGCGAGGTCAGCGGGTCCTGGAACACCATGCTCAGGTCGCTGCCGCGGCGCTGATCCAGCTCGCGCCGGGACAGCTGCAGCAGGTCGGTGCCGTCGAAGTTGATCGCCCCGGACACCTCGGCACCGGTGGTCGGCAGCAGGCCCATGATCGCCAGTGAGGTGACCGACTTGCCGCAACCGGACTCGCCGACCAGGCCGATCGTGCGACCCGGCTCGACGTCGAAGGAGATGCCGTCCACGGCGGTCATCGGCGGCTCGCCCTTGCGGGCGAACACCACCGAGAGGTCGCGGACTTCCAGCAGTGCCATTCGTTCCCCCACCTCCTCTAGGGTCTGTTTCATAAGCGGCGGTAGCCGCTTGCGGTGCGGGACTCACCTTGCACCGCCGCGGGTTCTCAGACTGTGCCCGCCCGAAGGGCTCCCGGCGAGGCCAGTCCCCGATGCCGCGTATTGGGCATACATAAGTCGGGGATCCCACAGCGAGGCGGCGACCGTAACTCCCGCAGGGGGGCCGCCACCCGCACCGCTACGCAAACCACTTTCGAAACACTCCTTAGCGCCGGCGCTTCGGGTCGAGCGCGTCCCGCAGGGACTCGCCGACCAGCGTGAACCCGAGCGCGACCAGGATGATGCAGCCCGCCGGCCAGAACGCCAGCTGCGGATGCGAATCGATGATGTTCTGCGCGCCGCCGAGCATCTGGCCCCATTCCGGCACCGAGTCGTCGGCCGCGCCCAGGCCCAGGAAGGACAGCGCCGCCGCGTCGATGATCGCCACCGCGAGCACCAGGGTGGCCTGCACGATGACCGGGCCGAGCGCGTTCGGCAGCATGTGCCGGAACACGATCGCGCTCTCCTTCACCCCGAGCGCCCGCGCCGCGAGCACGTGATCGCTCGCCCGTTGCGCCAGCATCGTGCCTCTCAGCAACCGGCCGAAGATCGGCACCTGCACGATCGCCACCGCCAGGATCACGGTGAACTGCGTCTGCTGCGCGAACAACGCGCCGATCGACACCGCCAGCAGCAGCGACGGCACCGACAGCATCACGTCCGCGACGCGCATGACCAACGAGTCGACCCAGCCGCCGAACGCGCCGGCCAGCAGGCCGAGCACCAGGCCGCCGCCGAGACCGATCACGGTGGCCAGCACGGCGACCAGCAGCGTCTGCTGGGAGCCCAGCAGCAGCCGGGAGAACAGGTCGCGGCCGTACTGGTCGCCGCCCAGCGGGAAACCCTCCTGCGGCGGCGGAATAGTGTTGTCCGCGCGGGAAACCTGCTGCTCCAGCAGGCGTTGCGCCGGATCGTGCGGGGCCAGCAGCGGCGCGAGCAGCGCCAACAGCACGAACGCGGTGATGATCACCGCGCCGACCACGAACACCGGGTTGCGCCGCAACCGCCGCCACGCCGACGCGGCCAGGCTCACCCCGGCGTCCGACGCCGTCTCCGCCAGCGCGTCGATCCGTTCCTTGCGCTGCGTTTTCAGCACCATGACCTCACCGTGTCCGCAGTCGTGGGTCGATCAACGCATATGAGAGGTCGACTATCAGGTTCACCAGCACGTACACCATCGCGGACGCCAGGATCACCACTTGCAGCACCGGGAAGTCCTTGCGCTGGAAGCCGATCGCCACCGCCTGGCCGATCCCGGCGATGTTGAACACCCGCTCGGTCAGCACCGCCCCGGCCAGCAGCGCGCCGGTCTGCAGGCCGATCGTGGTCACCACCGGCAGCATCGCGTTGTGCAGGATGTGGCGGCGCCGGATCACCATGCCCGCCAGGCCCTTCGCCCGCGCGGTGCGCACGTAGTCCTCGTCCATCACGTCCAGCACGGCGGCCCGGGTTATCCGGAAGATCACCGCGAACGGGATGGTGGACAGCGCGATGGCCGGCAGGATCAGGTGCACGAACGAGTTCCACGCGGCGTCGAACTCGCGGGTCAGCAGCCCGTCGAGGATGTAGAAGCCGGTCACCCGCGTCCCGTTCAGCCCGACGTCCTGGCGGCCGGAGGCGGGCAGCGCGCCGAGCTGGATGGCGAACACGAACTTCAGCAGGAACGCCAGGAAGAACACCGGCACGGCAACACCGATCAGCGACCAGGTGATGCTCACGTTGTCCAGCCAGCTGCCGCGCTTGCGGGCCGCCAGGTAGCCCAGCGGGATGCCGACCGCGACCGCCAGCAGCAACGCCAGGATCGACAGCTCCAGCGTGGCCGGGAAGCGGGTCAGGAACACTTCCAGCGCCGGCGAACCGCGCTGCACGCCGGTCGACGTGCCGAAGTCGCCGGTGACGGCGCGGCCCAGAAAGCGCCAGTACTGCACGAAGATGGGCTGGTCCAGGCCGAGATCGGCCTCCAGCTTGACGCGCGCCTCGGGCGTGGCGCGGTCCCCCAGCAACGCCGACACCGGCCCGCCGGGCAGCATCCGCAGCCAGGCGAACAGAAGCATGGACAGCACGACGACGACCAGCGCCAGCTGCGCGAGTCGCCGGATGGTGAAGCGGAGCACGAAACCCCCGTTTGGTCAGTCCGGCAGCGAGCGCGCGATTTCGCGCGAAACCGACGGTTCCCGTTCGGGAGCCGCGCCGGTTTCGCGCGAAATCGTCAACTCACTTCTCCGAGACGCTCACCGACGCGAACTCCTCGGCGGTCAGCGGCGAGGTCTGCAGGCCGTGCACCCGAGGGCTGGTCACGATCGCCGGCGGCGAGTGCGACAGCGGCACGGCGGGCAGGTACTCGGACATCAGCTTCCGGTTGATGTCCTGGTACATCTGGTTCCGCTTGGCCTCGTCCGGCTCGCTGTCGGCGGCCTTCAGCTGCGTCGCCAGCTCCTCGCCCCACGGCGCACCGGCCGTGTAGAAGCGGTTGGTCGGCGTGCCGAAGAAGGTGCCGATGAAGTTGTCCGGCGTGTTGTAGTCGCCGGTCCAGCCGAGCAGGAAGATGTCGGCCTTGGCGTTGTCCACGTCGTCGATGTAGCCGCCGTTCCACGGCTTGCTCACCGGGTTGATGGTGAAGCCCGCCTCGCGCAGGTCCTCGGCGAGGGCGTTGTAGATGCCCTGCGGGTCCGGCATGTAGGGCCGGGTGACCTCGGTGGGCCAGTAGAAGTTGATCGCGAGGTTCGGGACGCCGGCCTCGGCGAGCAGCTGCTTGGCCCGCGCGGGGTCGTGCGGGTACTGCTGGACGTCGTCGGCGTAGCCGTCCACCGTCTTCGGGTAGAACTGGGTGGCCACCGTGGCGCCTTCCGGCATGTTGGCCTTGACCAGCGTCTCCCGGTCCACCGCGTACGCCAGCGCCTGCCGCACCTTCAGGTTCTGCAGCGCCGGGTTGTTCTTCTGGGTGATGCCCAGGTACATGATGTTGAACGGGTCGCGGACCTGGACGTTGTTGCCTGCGTCGCGCAGCGCCTTGAGGTCGGCGGCGTTGGGGTAGTCGTAGCCGTCGATGGCGCCCGACTCCAGCTCCTGCTTGCGGGCCGTCTCGTCCGGGATGATGCGGAAGATCAGCTCGTTGAGCTTGGCCTTCTCGCCCCAGTACTCCTCGTTGCGGACCAGCTTGATGGTGCCGTTGCTCTCGTCGTAGGACGCGAACTTGAACGGGCCGGTGCCGGTGGGGTGCGCCTTGGCGTACTCGGGGTACACGAAGCTGTCGCCCTGCGCCTGCACGTTGTTGGCCTGGTACTGGTCCATCGCGGTCGGCGACTGCATGCTGAACGACGGCAGCCCGAGGATGTCCGGGAACTTCGAGCTGGCGCGGGTCAGGTGGACCACGGCCGTGGTCGCGTCCGGTGCGTCGCACGACTGGTACAGCGACGGGCTCTTGCCGTCGGCGAACCCGCCGAAGTTCTCGATCCAGTAGTAGGACAGCGCGTTGTTCTGACCGGCGCCGGTCTGGTTGAACATGCGCTGGAAGTTCTTGCACACCGCGTCGCCGTTGAAGTCGGTGCCGTCGTGGAACTTCACGCCCTGGTGGAGCTTGAAGGTCCAGGTCTTGCCGTCCGGGCTGTGCTCCCAGCTGTCGGCGAGCTCGGGTTCGACGTCCGACGAGCCCGGCTTGAACCCGACGAGGCCCTCGGTGATCTGGCGGGTGACCCGGAAGGTCTCGCCGTCGGAGGCGTAGAAGGGGTCGAACAGGTCTGGTGCGCCTGCCGCGCCGAAGGTGAGCGTGCCGCCTTCACCGCCGCCGCCTGCCTCGCGCTGCGATTGCGCGCAGGCCGCCAGCGAGGTCGCCGCGACGATGGCGATGCCGGCGGTGGCGACACGGCGTCCCGTGCCGGATCCGCGGCGCGGCGATGGAGCTCTACTCATGGAAGCACCTCGGTGTGTCTCAGGTCTCAGAGTTCCGTGAGACTAACTCGCATTAGGAGTCCATTGGGGTACCTGAGGTTACGATCCCACTACTTAGGGGCGCCTAAGGAAAACCCGATATATCGGGCATTCACCCAGGTGGGCGAGGGTATTGAGCCGCTCAGACGGCCGGGAAGAATCGTCGATAAACCCGGGAATACCGGTAAAAACTGCGGAAAATTCTGGCTTCGACGACAGATTCTGGCGACGACCGGACACGTCCGGCGGTACCGCTCGCGGCCGGTGTTCACCGCACCGAGCAGATGCAAAAACTCGTGAGTGCCTCGAACCGCTCAGGCGGTTCGAAGCACTCACGAGCTCGAAAAAACGTCGTCCCGTGACGGCTACATCGCGCGGCGACCGGATAGCGCCCGGCCGAGCGTCAGCTCGTCGGCGAACTCCAGGTCACCGCCCATCGGCAGGCCGGACGCCAGCCGCGTGACCGAGAGGCCGGGGAAGTCGCGCAGCATCCGCACCAGGTAGGTCGCGGTCGCCTCGCCCTCGGTGTTCGGGTCCGTCGCGATGATCACCTCGGCGATGTCGTCCTGCCCGATGCGGGCCAGCAGCTCGCGCACCCGCAGCTGGTCCGGTCCCACGCCGGAGAGCGGATCCAGCGCGCCGCCGAGCACGTGGTAGCGCCCCTTGAACTCGCGCGTGCGCTCGATCGCCAGCACGTCCTTCGGTTCCTCGACGACGCATACCAGCGTCTTGTCTCGCCGGGTGTCCCGGCAGATGCGGCAGGTCGTCTCCTCCGAGACGTTGCCGCAGACGTCGCAGAACACCACGCCTTCCTTGACCTTCTGCAGGACCTCCTGCAGCCGGGTCACGTCCGCGGGCTCGGCCGCGAGCAGGTGGAAGGCGATGCGCTGCGCGCTCTTCGGACCGATGCCCGGCAGCCTGCCGAGCTCATCGATCAAATCCTGAACGGGACCTTCGTACACTTATCGCTCGTTTCCAGGGGTTCGGCGCAGTTTCAATTGAAACTGCACTCCCCGCCGACGACGGTGCGCAGTTCCGATCGAAACCGCGATCACATGCCCGGCAGGCTGAGACCGCCGAAGCCACCGCCGCCGAGCGCACCGGTGAGCGGGCCCATCTTCTCGGCCTGCAGCTCCTGCGCGGCCCGGTTGGCGTCGCGCACCGCGGCGACCACCAGGTCGGCCAGCGTCTCGGTGTCCTCCGGGTCGGCCGCCTTCGGGTCGATCGACAGCCCCTTCAGCTCGCCCGCACCGCTGACGGTCGCCGTGACCAGGCCGCCACCGGCGCTCCCGGTGACCTCCGCGGCGGCGAGCTCCTGCTGCGCAGTCATCAGCTGCTGCTGCATCTTCTGCGCCTGTTCCATGATCTGCTGCATGTCTGGCTGCCCACCTGGCTGCACCGTGATCCTCCTCCGGCTGGCGCGTGCACGTACCCCGATTCGGGCTACGCCACCAGCCTAGAGAATGCGCGGCCCGGTCGGCCTGGCGGTCCGCGCCCCTGGGCGGCGCGGGCGAAGCGTGACAGGGTGATCGCATGGCGGCGGACATCGTGCGGTTGCTCGAACTGACCAGCTGGCGGGCCTTCGACGTGGCCGCCACCGGCCGGGTCCTGGCGGGCTCCGACGAATCCGGTTCCACCCAGCTCGTCGAGCTCGCCGACGGCGAGAGCACCCCGCTGACCGCCCTGCCGGGCGCGGTCACCGGCCGCTACCTACCCGGCGAACGCGCCGTGGTCGTCCAGCACGACACCGACGGCAACGAGCGCGGCCAGCTTTCCCTGCTGCGCCTGGACGAACCGCGAGCCCGCCCGGCGCGGCTGCCCGACCTGCAGCCGCTGGTCCGCGACCCGGCGCACGTGAACCGGCTGCTCGACGTCCTGCCCGGCCGGATCGTCTACGCGACCAATCGCCGCAACGGCGTGGACTTCGACGTGGTGATCCGCCACGTCGAGACCGGTGCGGAAGAGATCGCCTACGACCAGGGCGGCATGGTCCTGGAGGCGACGGCCTCGCCGGACGGCCGCCACCTGGCGCTGACCGTGCCCGCCGACCGCGCGATGTCCGACCAGCTGCTCCTGGTCGACACCGCGACCCGCGAAGTGCTGGCGCTGACCGGGCGCGACGAGCCGGCGAGGCACGGCCAGATCGGCTGGCTGCCAGACGGGCTGGCCGTCACCACCGACGCCGACCGGGACCGCGCCGGCATCGCGCGCATCGACCCGCGCACCGGCGCCCGGCACTGGCTGGTGACCTCCGACGAGCACGACCTCACCGGCTGGCTCTCGCCGGACGGTTCGACGCTGCTGGCGCAGGCGAACGACGACGGCGCGAGCAGGCTGGCGCTGCACGACGCCGCCACCGGCGACCTC
Source organism: Saccharopolyspora shandongensis (assembly GCF_900106995.1). GTDB lineage: Bacteria > Actinomycetota > Actinomycetes > Mycobacteriales > Pseudonocardiaceae > Saccharopolyspora > Saccharopolyspora shandongensis. The sequence continues at coordinate 55,030 of NZ_FNOK01000017.1, read as the reverse complement.
CTGCGGACGATCCGATTACCCGCCGACGGCTGGTGCTCGTACCCGCTGCCGGCCCCGACCTGGTCGCCGGATTCGCGGTTGGTCGCGCTGTCGTTCAGCGCCCCGGCGGTCCCCGGCGACGCGCTGCTGGTGATCGCCGCGACCGGCGAATGCGAGTCGCTGACCGGTTCCGCGGCGCAGCTCGACGGCCTGGTCGAACCGAGTTCGCACCGGGTGCCGGCCCGCGACGGCGAACAGGTGCCGTGCTTCGTCTTCGCCCCGCGCGAGGCCGATCCGCGACTGGCCGGGTCGGCGGTGCTGATCGTCCACGGCGGCCCGGAGAGCCAGGCGGTGCGGACGTTCAGCCCGATCGCCCAGGCCCTAGTCGCGCAGGGGCACACCGTGCTGGTGCCGAACGTCCGCGGTTCCACCGGCTACGGGAAGCGCTGGTACTCGGCCGACGACGGCCGCAACCGGCTGGAATCGGTGGCCGACCTCGGCGACCTGCACGACTGGCTGCCGTCGATCGGGCTGGACGCCGGGCGCGCGGCGCTGTGGGGCGGCTCGTACGGCGGCTACATGGTGCTCGCCGGGCTGGCATTCCAGCCGGAGCGGTGGGCGGCCGGGGTCGACATCGTTGGGATCTCGTCGCTGGTCACGTTCCTGGAGAACACCGCCGCATACCGGCGAGCGCACCGCGAGCGCGAGTACGGCTCGCTCGCGGCCGACGCGGAATTCCTGCACTCGGCGTCACCGCTGACCAAGGTCGCGTCCATCTCGGCGCCGCTGTTCGTGCTGCACGGCGCGAACGACCCGAGGGTGCCGCTGTCGGAGGCCCGGCAGATCGCGACTGCGGTCCGGGCGAACGGCCTGGAGTGCGAGCTGCGGGTGTACGACGACGAAGGCCACGGCCTGGCCAAGCGCACCAACCGCCTCGACGCCTACCCGAGAGCCCTCGCGTTCCTGGCCCGCCACCTGGCGAAACAAGCCTGACCGACCCGGAACGGCGGTTGCGCCGCGTTCGTCTTCGCCGGTGGCGAGGCCCCGCGTTGGTAGCGGGGCGGTCGGCACTCCCGATCCCGCCCGAGGGGTCGTTTCAGAACGGTGCGCGGGCGCGCGTGGAACGTGGCCGACTGGGACGCCGGGCGCCGTTTTCGCGCGAAAACGGCGCTCCGTGTGAGGGTCAGGCGCCGTTTTCGCGCGAAAACGCCAACCTGCGTCAGGTCCTTCGAGATCCGCCGGGCGGAGCAATGCTGAAACGAGCCCTGGATTCGGAACCTTCTCCCGGCCGGCGAAACCCCCGGTTCCGGGCGAAACCGGGGGCTTCGAAAGCTCAGCCGTCGATCCGGCGGGCGCCGAGTTCCCGCTCGAAGAGCTCGACCGCCGCCGTTTCCCGGTCCGGCCCCGCCTGGACGTTGGCATCCATCGGGGAGGACTCGGCGAGCATCGCCTCCGGGTCTTCCTCGTCGTCGGAGACCGGCTTCGGCGGCTTGGCCGGCTCCGGAGGCGGCGGGACGTCGTCCGGCGGCGGGGGCTCGTCGTCCGGCGGTTCGGGCGGCGGCGGGATGTCGTCCGGTTCCGGCGGACGCGGCACCGAGCCCTGGCGCGCGGGCGCACCCGCCTGCGGGCGAGCTGGGCTCCGGCCGTTGGTCGCCGGGCCGGCCTGGGGATTCGCCGACTGGCCGTTCGCCGGGGCGGGCTCGCTCTGCTGGGTCGACCGCCGTTGCACGGGTTGCTTGGGCGCGGCGGGACGAGCCGCAGGTGGCGGCGCGGCACCGGCCTCGACGCACTGGATCTCCCACTCGCCGCCGACGACCTCGCGCAGCGAGTCCCGGACGAAGTCCAGCCGCCGCTGCTGGGCGAGCTGCTTGACCAGCCCGGAAGTGGGCATCGACAGCACCACCGTGTTGTCGCCGCTGAGGTCCTGCACCGTGGCGTTGAGCAGCAGCGCCTGCGTCGGGCGGTTCCGCGTCGCGACCGCCTGGAGCACCTTGGCCCACACCTGCCGCACCTTCGCCGCGTCGAACCCGGCCTGCGCCGGCGCGGCGGCCTCCGCCGCCGGCGCAGCAGCCGGACGCGGCTCCGCAGCCGCTGGCGCGACGGCCGGGCGCGGCTCCGCAGCCGCTGGCGCGGCAGCCGGACGCGGCTCCGCCGCTGGTGGCG
>NZ_FNOK01000017.1:45945-52878 GCF_900106995.1 Saccharopolyspora shandongensis | reverse complement strand
TGGCGCGACGGCCGGGCGCGGCTCCGCAGCCGCTGGCGCGGCAGCCGGACGCGGCTCCGCCGCTGGTGGCGGGGCCTGCTCGGCCGCCGGAGGCGGCGTCGCAGGCGCGGGGGCAGCCGCCTTCGGCGGTGTCGCCGGGCGCTCCGCCGGCACTGGCGGCTCCGCCACTGCGGGCTCCGGACGCGCTGGCGCCTCCGGCTGCGCTGCGGCTGCCTCCTGCGCTGCGCGCTCGTGCGGCCGCTGGAAGACGCGCTTCGGCCGCGCGTCGCCGTCCGCCACCGGCGCGGCGGCGGCAGCTGCAGCGACCGGAGCCGCAGGAGCTCCCTCGCCCGGCGCGATGATCATGCGACTCTCAACGCGCTCAAGCCGTTGCAGCAGCGCGACTTCCGAGTCCGATGCGGTCGGCAGGAGCATCCGCGCGCAGAGCAGTTCGAGCAGCAGCCGGGGCGCGGTGGCTCCGCGCATCTCGGAAAGTCCGGTGTGGACGATCTCGGAGAACCGGGAAAGCGTTGCCGCGCCGAGCTGTTCGGCCTGGGTCCGCATCCGGGCGAGCTCGTCGCCCGCGGCGTCCACCAGTCCGCGCTGCGCGGCGTCCGGCACCGAGTTGAGCAGCACCAGGTCGCGCAGCCGGTCGAGCAGGTCGGATCCGAACCGGCGCGGATCGTGCCCGGCCTCGACCAACCGGTCGACCGTGCCGTACACGGCGGCGCCGTCGCCCGCCGCGAGCGCGTCGACCATGTCGTCGATCAGCGCGACGTCGGTTACCCCGAGCAGCGCCACCGCGCGCTCGTAGGTGACGCCGTCGGGCCCCGCCCCGGCGAGCAGCTGGTCGAGCACGCTCAGCGTGTCTCGGGCGGACCCGCCACCGGCCCGGATCACCAGCGGGAACACCGTGGGCTCGACCTGCACGCCCTCGTCGCGGCAGATCCGCTCGACCAGGTCGCGCATCACGCCCGGCGGCATCAGCCGGAACGGGTAGTGGTGGGTCCGGGACCGGATGGTGGTGAGCACCTTGTCCGGCTCGGTGGTGGCGAAGACGAAGATCAGGTGTTCCGGCGGTTCCTCGACGATCTTCAGCAGGGCGTTGAAGCCCTGCGTGGTGACCATGTGGGCCTCGTCGATGATGAAGATCCGGTACCGCGACTGGGCGGGCGCGAAGAAGGCGCGGTCGCGCAGTTCGCGGGTGTCGTCGACGCCACCGTGGCTGGCCGCGTCGAGCTCGACGACGTCGACGCTGCCGCCGCCTTCGGGCGCGAGCGCGACGCACGAGTCGCATTCCCCGCACGGGTCGGGGGTCGGGCCCTGCGCGCAGTTCAGCGAGCGGGCGAGGATGCGGGCGCTGGAGGTCTTGCCGCAACCACGCGGCCCGGAGAACAGGTAGGCGTGGTTCACCCGGCCGGCGGCCAGCGCGGTCCGCAACGGATCGGTGACGTGGTCCTGCCCGACGACCTCAGCGAAGGTCGCCGGCCTGTACTTGCGGTATAGGGCGAGCGCCACGGACAAAACCCTACGCGGTGAGCCCGACAACCCGAACGCGGCCTGAGCGCGAGGCCCGCCAGAGAAAATAAGGGGACCCCGTGCACCCGCCAGAGCCCGCTTACCCTTGCTGCCTTCCGGCCCTGGGGGAGTTCACAGGATGGACGCCGCACGAGGTCCACGGACAGTGTACCCCGACGCTTCGAACCCCCGCGGAGCCGCCCCCTTCACGCCGCTGGCCAGGCAGCGCGACGAACGAGGTTCGGGGGTTCCGCTCTCGTCACTGAACGATCGCCTACGTCAGGAACGTCCTCGCACCAAGAAAACCACCAAGGCGACGACGCCACCGACAACCGCCAGGGCGAAGAGGATAAGGAGCATTTCCGCGGTCCAGGCATGCGCTGGATCTTCACGCCTCTGCACCGTGCAGCGCTCCGCCGCCCCATGGCTGCAGATCCTCGAATCGCGTTGCCCCGAGCCCCGCCCAAAGATCCCAACGGGCACCCGTCGCCCCAGGTCATGACCCGTATCCGCTGCTCAGAAGCCCACCTGCTAGGCTTCCGCACGGAGGATTGGCCGAGCGGCCTAAGGCGCACGATTGGAAATCGTGTTGGGTTAATAGCCCTCACGGGTTCGAATCCCGTATCCTCCGCTGGTCAGAGCCCTGGCCGCGGATTCGCGGCCAGGGCTCTTTCGCGTCCAGGCTCAATTTCCGTCTCAGTTGCCCCCGGTAGCAGGGGGTCGCCCCGCCCTGCGCTACGCGGAAACGAGGGCGCCGGCGGGCGGGTCACCGTCCTCATCATCGTCCGGAAGCATGGCCTCGAACTGCGCCCGGAGGTGCTCCGGCATAGCCACGGCGAGCTTGCGGATCGCGGCCACCTGGTCGGCGGTGAGCTCTGGCTCTGCCTCGTCCTGGTCGTCCTCGTCGTCCGGCTCCGGGTCGGGCCACATCATGCCGCTCACCTGGTCGGCGATCGCGGTCACGAGTTCGTGCGGGACGTGCATGTACCGCTTGGCCATCGACGCCTCCGACCAGCCCATGATCTCCATGACCGCCGGAAGTGGAACCTTCAGCACCAGGAGCATGGTCGCCGCCGTGTGGCGGGCGTCGTGCAGTCGAGCGTCACGCACGTTCGCGGCGCGCAGGAGAGCTTTCCAGGCGTCGAAATCGACCGTCGGATGAACAGGTCGGCCCCACCGGTTAGTGAAGACCCAGCCGCCCTCTTCCCATTCGTTGCGCGCGGTTTCGCGCTCAACCTGCTGGTGCCCTCGGTGTTCTTCGAGTGCTTCAACAACCGGGTGCGGAAGTCCGACCGTTCGCCTCCCGGCTCGCGATTTCACATCGGTTGCAACGACTCCGCCGCTGTGCCGTTGCGGACAGTGCGCGCCATACCGGTGCCCGCAAGGCTTCACGTCGGGGCAGCCGTGCTTCCAAACTTGCTGCTGAATCGCTCGCCGAATAGTGAGCGTTCCGCTCCCCCGTCGCTGCTCACACTTCTCGACACGGTGCGCCTTTCGGCACGCACTTTTCTTTGGACAACCGTGCTTCCAGGTGACCGTCATGTCGGACCACTTCAGGCCAAGTGCCTCGCCTCGCCTCAAGCCGAGGGTTAGCGCGATGACGAATCGTGTGCCGTTCCGCATTTCGGCAGCGGCATCGAGAATCCGGCGCGCTTCGTCCACTGTGAACGGGATGATTTCCTCTTCCTCCACCCGGGGAGGTTTCGCGACCTTCGCGGGGTTTTCGGTGATGTGCCTGCGCCTCTTGGCTTCGTTCAGGGCCACACGCACCGTTCGGTGTGCAAGGTGCGCCGTTGCGGCCTTCAGCCCGCTCTGCTGCATTCGCGCGTAGAGCCGTTCGAGGTGTTCCGGCTGGAGCCGGTCGAGCCGGTGCTTCCCGACGCCAGGGATCAGGTGCTTGTAGACCGATGCGCGGTAACCGACCATCGTGGTCGGCCGCACAGTCGCCGCGGCGATGTTCTCGACCCAGTAGGTCAGCCACTTCTCGACTGTCCAGGCCCGCCCTGGCTGCCGCACCTTCCCCTCGTCCCGGTCGCGTTCGAGCTTGCGCACCTTCTCGATGACCTCGGTCTCGGTCTTGGCCTGGACGTGTCGTCGGTCAGGACGTCCGTCGTCCTTGGTTCCGACGGTGACGCGACCGTGCCAGTAGCCGTCGGCCTCGCTGAGGTAGATGCTGCTGGCTCCGTTGGGTGCCCGGGTGCCTTCCGGGCGGCGTTTGCGTGGCATCGGTTGTCCTCCTGGTTGCGGGCGTGCGGGGTCGCCACGCCCTTGGCGTGCTGGGTTAGATCGGGAGTTAGATCCGGGTTGGCGGGTTAGATTTCTAACTCCGGGGTTAGACCCGCCTCGCGTGGGTTCTGACCTGTGGGAAGTTAGAAAGTTAGGCGAGTTAGCCGCCCGTTGGGAGCGTTCGAGATTGGCTCCCAACCCGGGGTCTGCGGGGACCTCGGTGGCCTAACTCGGTCCCTTGCCGCCTAGCGCCGCGCCGGGGTCGACGAGCACCCGGGTTGGCGTCGGGTAGGCGCCGGCGCCCGTCGTGCTGCTAGACGCTAGGCCGCTGGTCGACGGCGGTTCGGGTCGCTAGCGGCCCTGCTAGGTCTAGCAGTCCTGGCCGCTAGGTCTAGCGGTGCCGAATGAGCTTCGCCGCCCGTCTCGGTGCCCCGGATTCCGGGGCCTACGGAAAAAACGGAGAAACGGAAGAACACCCCGACAACCCGCCCTGACCAGCACAAACACCACCCGCACTTCTTCCGCGGCTGTGTCGGAAGAACTACGGAAAAAGACCGGGCCGGACTTCTTCCGTACATCTTCCGACGCCACCCCGGAAGAAGTACCGACCACATAACCGCAGGTCAAGGTGCGCACCGAGAGGCTTTCTCCGTTTTTCCGTTTCTTCCGTAGCGATCTCATCCGGTGCGGCCGATCTCATCCGGCGGCACCGGCCACCAGCGACCGGTCCCGGCGTATTCGGCGGAGTCGAGGCGCGGGCACGGCGCGGCCGGCGCGTTCGAGCGCGAGCATGACGGCGCGGAGTCCGGCGAGCGCGGCGAATCCGGCCAGGGCGAGGGTGCGCACCATGCCGGTCGCCACCGCGAGCGCGGCGATGGCCAGCGCGGGCAGCACGGCCCGCCACATCACCACGGCCACCGCGGCGATGACGAGCACCGCGATGACTCCGAGCACGGCCAGGACGCGGCCAGTGATCTCCAACAGCGGGTTCATGGTCGGTCTCCCTTCGAGGGGTGTTGGAGGAGTGAAAAGCGCCGGGACATTGCCTGGGGTGCTGCGCCAGGTCATGTCCCGGCCGCTTCGGGGTGGGTGGATGGCCGACGCCCGGCCAGCACGCGTCAAACGAGGGGCGTGGTTGTTTCTGCGGCGGTCCACCCTGGCCACCCGCCCACCCCTGGCCGGGTTCGGCCTGGTCGCGGGTGGTGGATGTGTCGGGTGGACGACCGGGTGGGAATCCACCCGGCGGCCTGCGGCCCACCCCCTGATCCACCACGTGATCCAGCAAGTGAGTGGATGGCGTCCAGTGGCCGCAGGTGCCGCGTGGAGCGGGGTTCGCGAGGTCGATCCACTGGATTCACTTGACTCACTTGGACGGTGTTTTCGCAGGTCACGCCCAGTGAATGCCGGAAGTGGATGGCAAGTGAATATCCACTTGCCTCGACCGGACTCACTGGCCCATCCACTTGGGTCTGCGGCCGTCGAACGGGCCTCAGGCGGCGTGCTGTTCGGCGGCCAGGCGCTCGACGTAGGCGGTGATGGCCTCGGCCGGGACGCGGCGGGCGTGGCCGATGCGCACCGAGGCGACGGCGCCGGACTTCAGCAGCCGGAACATCGTCGTCCGGCTCACCGACAACCGGCGGGCGGCGGCCTCGACGGTGAGCAGCACGCGCGGCTCCTCCTCCGGCTGCCGGGGCACAGGGAGGGAATCGACGGCGGCGCCCGCAGAACCCGTTTTCCGGGGGATTCCGGCGGCCCGTTCCCTCCCCTCCCTCGTTCCCTCCTGGGACGTTTGCGCAGGTCGTACCGAGGGAATCGCCGAGGGAACGCGAGAGGGAGAATTCCCTGCCTCCCCGGCGACTCCCTGCCGGATTCCCTCGGCGATTCCCTGCCGGGCCGGGCGGTTGGTGTGCTGGCTGCGGATCATCGATGCTCCCCGTTCCGTACGAAGTTGACGAAGTTACGAACTTTGGCTCTGACCTGCGGTTTCGTGTGGAGCAAAGTTCGTACGAACGAACTTTGCTCTCAGCGTTTGCCCTGGTCAGGGGCATTGTTCGTAAGTTCGTAGTGTTCGTTCGCTATGTAGATCTCGGTGGCGCGGCCTCCTTTCCTGCCCTCGGGTCGCTGGAACGTCTTGGTGACCACGTCGTCGACGGCGAGCTGGTCAAGCCATGCCTTGATGTCGGCGGCGTTCTCGTTGCCCCGGAAGTGCTGCTGGCTGATCTCGGTTCGGGTGCGCCCGGCCGGTCCGGCGTCGGTGATGAACCGGGCGAGCTTGGACAGCTTGGGGTTCGAGGTGGTGAACACGGCGCGGGCGGAGGCCACGGCGTAGCGGACGAACGCGGCAGCGGCGGCCAGGTGCTCGACGGTGATCAGCTCCACGCCGTCGAGCGCGGCGTGCAGCCCGGCCACGCGCAGGCAGTTCGGCGCGGCGCGGGAGAGGAACTGTTCGATCGGGCCGTCGTCGGCGCTGTAGCCGCCGAACTCGACGTAGAGCCGCTGCCACAGCGCGGCGGCATCGCGGGTCAGGCCGAGCTGCCCGAGGCGGGAACCGGCGGCCAGGCGGGCGCGGAGGTCCACGGCCAGGCGGTCCAACAGCGCGGGGTCAGCTCCGGTGCTGCTGGGCAGGAACTGGGTCTGCGCGACCAGCACGGGCAGGAACCGGTTGTAGGTGCCCCCGGCCATGTCCGACGCCGAAAGCTTGGCCTGGAACTCCTTCGGGGTGATGTGGGCCAGGATCCCAACGTGGGTGTCCCGCACGATCCGCGCGTTCACACCGAGGGTGGAGAGGTTCCCGCCCTCCCACGCGGCCCGCAGCGTCGCCGAAAGCGTGTTGCCCTCCCGCTTCATCCTGGCCATGACGGTGGCCCACTCGGTCTCGAACGCCAGCAACCTCCGGTCACCAGGCGGCAGCAGCGACGCCCGCTTCTTGCCCTTGCCTTCCTCTCCCTCGTCGGGGCCGGTCGCGCCCGCCTCGTCCTCGTTGAACGCCTGCGTCAGACCCTCACCGGAGGTCAAACCGGAGTGGATGTTGCGGTCCACGAAGTCCGGATCGGTGGCCAGCAGCAGCCGTTTCGCGGCCGACCAGCCCGCACCCTTCCTGCCGACTCCCGTCCGGCCGATGACCATCGGCCACACCAGCAGCGGATGCCGGTCGTCCCCGGCCCGCATGTGCGGCCCGTCGCCGAGATAGACCCCGGTCGCGGCCATCAG
>NZ_FNOK01000017.1:0-44365 GCF_900106995.1 Saccharopolyspora shandongensis | reverse complement strand
AGGTGCAGGTGCCCGATGAAGCGCGCCAGGTCGGAGATCTCCGCGCCCTGGAGCTCGGCGTGGGTCAAGGGGCAGGCGTAGAGCGCGGTCACCATGCCGTGCCGGGTCACTGCCTCCCGCGACATCACGCCACCCCTTCCAGCTCGATCCGCTCCGCGCCCGACAGACCGCCGATCAGCGGGTCTTTCGGGTTGGAGATCGCGTGCGGGGTCGGAGTGGCGTTGGCGATGTCGGCGCGGGTGACCACCGGGTGATTCCGGGACCACTCCCCGGCGATGCCCAGCTCCTCGGCCGACGCGTCGTAGACGTCGCTGAACAGCTGCTGGTAGGTCACCGACACCACCCGCAGGCCGCGTTCCCACTCCGAGATCAGCCCCGGCAGCGTCCCGGCCGAGTGGATCCGGATACCCCGGCGACCGGCGGCCTCCACGAGGCTGGCCAGCAGCTGCCGCTGTGCCCAGCCCCGTGCGGCGCGGAACTCGCGCAATCGCGCCGCCATCTCACGCCCCCGCCAGCTCGCGGCGCGGCGTCGGCACGCTCGGCCGCCCGTACAGCTCACGGACCCGCTTGCGCACCATCATCAGCAGCGCCCAATCACCGCCACCGGGCTTGATCTCCTCGATGTCCAACCGGGCCTCGTACACACGGTTGGACCCCTCGTGCAGGAACGTCTCCAGCACCATCTCGTGTGCGAACGCGTCGTCACCGAGCTCCCGCTCGTCCAACGTCATGCCGCCGTTGACCGCGATCCACAGCACCGCCTCGATGTCCTCCAGCGACACCGGCAGACTCATGCTGACCTGCATCACGACCGGGGTGTCGTTGCCCTCCCGGTGCGTCGGGAAGAACTTCGCGTGGTTCTCGCCCACCATGCCCTGCGCCTGGTCCTTGTTGAACCGCATGTCAGGCCACCTCCCCGATCTCCTGGTCGTCGGCGGAGGCCGACTCGTCACCGGTCACGAACGCCTCGTAGGCGGCCTGCGAGCACTTCTCCACGTAGGCGTTCAACGCCCCACCGGGGATCCGCAGCGTGCCCTTGCCCGTGCCCAGCTTCAGCGCGTCCAGCTCACCGGACTCGATCGCCCGGTAGATCGTGTTCACCGAAACGTCGAACATCTCGGCTACTGCCTTGACTCGGTAGATCGCGCTACCCTCGAACCGCATCAGGTCTCCAACCTTCGATGTGCGCCCCGGCTGGTGTTGCAGCACCGGTCGGGGCTTTCTCGTGCCCCTGACTCCCTGGGGAATCAGGGGCACGAGAGAAACGATAGCAAAACTGAGACAACAGAGTCAACAGAGTCTTTGATGACTGACTGAGGTGACTCGCGGTACCCTCTCTGACATGCCGAAACTCAGTCATGACGACCCGAGGCCCCCGTTCCGGCAGGTCCTCGAAGGGCTCCGCACCGACATCGACAACGGCACCTACGGACCAGGCGACAAGCTGCCGAGCTATGGCGCCGTCGCCGAGGAGTACGGGGTCTCCGTCGGGACCGTGAAACGCGCATTCGGTGATCTGCAATCCGACGGGCTCATCGTGATCCGGCACGGTCAGGGGTCGTTCGTCCGAACCCAGCCCCTCGAAGCTGAGTCGGAAGCCGACCAGGCCGAAGCCATCTCGGACCTCTACGCGAAGCTCGCCGACGTCACCCGCCGCCTGGAGCAGGTGGAGAGGAAGCTGCGCGGCTAGCCCGCCGGCCATCACTTCGCGACACCCCGGAAGAACTCGACAAGTCCCCCGACGGCGTCGCCGATCACGCCGAACATCCCGTGCACGAACACGGCGGCGTCGTTGGGGTACTTGACAACCAGCACCACGAGCGCCACGACCACTAGGCCCCAAAACGCCTTCGATAGCGCTCCCCCGCCTGCCTTCGGCATGACCGGAAACGAGTTCTTTGCCATGGCCTGCTCCTCCGTCCACTTTGTTGACTGTTTTCCCTGGCGTGCCTCAAGAATCCGATTTCTTTGGGAAGATGGGGAGATGAGTCCCTGGTGAGTCGAAGGTGAGTCCATCGGCTCACCAGCTCGTGACCAGGGGAAACGCGGGGGAGATGTGGACGACGCGGAGATGACGGCGCTGAAGCGGGCACGCCTTACCCGCGGTGCGTCGCAGTCTGAGATTCGCGCCAAGCTTCGGGAAGCGCGCCGACGTCGCGGCAAGATGCCGCCGAAAGAAGACAGCCTGAAGCGCATGTACACGGAGTGGGAGAAGGGCCGAGTTCTCCCCGTGGACTGGCGCGATGAGCTGTGCGAGGTATTCGAGGCACCGCCCGCCGCGCTCGGGTTCGTAGAAGTGCCCCCGCCTCCGTTGCTACTGGAACCCTCGTCAGTGCTCGAAGTTGCGCGGCTTGATCCGGAGGTCGTAGAGCTGCTGGAAGTGCAGACCGACCACTACCGGCACATGGACCGGAAGGTCGGCGCGGCGATCATCCCGCAGACCGTCGCGCACGTGGAGCACATGCAGAACCTGCTTCGTACCGCGCTGCCGGGTAAGCACACGACGTCGGCCGCAGTCGCTCTTGCTGAAGGCGCAGCGCTGGCAGGGTGGCAGACATTGGATGCTGGCGATATAGCGAAGGCATGGAACCTGCACGACGTCGCGAAATTGGCTGCTGCGCAGGGTGAAAGTCCCGCAGTCCTCGCGCATGTGACGGCGCAGCAGGCCTACGCGCTGCTCGATGCCGGCCGGGCCAGCGACGCGGTGGAGCTGGTGCAGTACGCCCACACTCCTGACGTCGTACGCCGCATTCCGCCGCGTCTTCGGGCGTGGCTCGCGGCTGCTGAGGCCGAGTTCCTCGCGGCCACCGGTGAGCACTACCAGGCGCTCAAGCTGTTGGACCAGGCGGCCAACGTGCTCCCGGATGGCGACACCGACCCTGACCTGCCGTACCTCATGCTGAACGGAACGCACCTTGCCCGGTGGCGTGGGCACTGCCTGGCGCGGCTTGGCGCAGATGAAGCCGTGAACGACCTGACTGCCGCCCTGGAAGGCAGCCAGGCCCTCACGTCGAAGCGCGCCGAGACGGGCCTGCGGGTTGACCTTGCCCTAGCGCTGCGCAGCCGCGGTGATGCCGAGGGCTCCAGGCGGCAAGCGATGCGAGCGGCCGAACTGGCAGGAAGCGCAGGTTCGGCACGGCAGCGGGCGCGAATCGCCAAGCTTCTGATCTAGCTCATTACCCGTTTAGGGCCAGATAGTGAAGTAGCCCGATTAGCGTTCCCGAGTTCTGGATTTTCCCCTGCGCGATCAGGCCTGGAACTTCGGATAGCGGAACCCATTCGAACTTGCCCTCGTTGACCTCAGTTGCGTCGCCGACCAATTCAGCGCCCCGACCGAGGAATACGTGGTTCGGATTCCTGAGCATCCCTACTGCGGGCTCAAACGTGACAATCGGCTCCAGCGACCGCGGCCTGTATCCAGTCTCTTCGACCAGTTCCCGCAGGGCTGTATCGCGTGGATCCTCGCCTGCATCGATAATTCCACCCGGCAGCTCCCAATTCCAGATGTCGGGGGCAAACCGATGCCGCCAGGCCATCAGGACATTCTCGCCAGAATCATCAATTAGAACGGTCATAGCGGGCGGCGGAAACCACACGGTGTGATGCTCGAACCGAGCACCGGACGGCTGTGAAATATCAGCCAGACCGACGCGAACCCATTCGGTTTCATAGACGGTCCGCTCGCCGTGAACGGTCCATTCACCCTCTTGTGTAGCCATAATGCTGATCCTCCCATGCTGACGTGAATCGGTCAGTACCCGAAGGCTGGAACAGTGGGGCAGCTCGCGGGACACCGTGATACCCCCGCCGGCGGACGAACCGGGGTTCGGCGTGACGTGCCCTCTAGGCGCTAGGTTGCTGGTCACGGCCAGGATGGGCGTCTAGGGAGCCCTCTAGGTCTAGAGGCAGGCACCTCTAGACCTAGAGGGCTACAGCGGTGCGGTTCAGTGGCCCGCAGGCCGTCGATCAGCCAGCGAACCGACTCGGAAGCCATCGCCGAGCGGCGGGCCTCAGCGTGCCTCTCATGAGGCGCTGAGTTCGCCGTAGACGCCATGAACCGGCAGGGGCCATAGACGGGGGCCACGTCGGCGCGTCCACGCGCTCTCAGCCGTTCCCGTGATCGGCTCAGTTTCCGTCTCAGTTCACCCCCGTACCAACCACCCCCCACTGTTCCAGCAATGGCACTGACCAGCGCGGATGTACGGCTGGGTACCCGTGTTGACCTGCGCCATCGGAATTGGAAATCGTGTTGGGTTAATAGCCCTCACGGGTTCGAATCCCGTATCCTCCGCTGGTCAGAGCCCTGGCCGCGGATTCGCGGCCAGGGCTCTTTCGCGTTCTCGCAGGCCGTACGTCCCTGTCCGTTGGCGCGGGTTCGCCGCACCGTTGCGGTTGTGGGGATTACCGTCGCGCAGTTGCGGGAGCAGGTTCGCGGGGCCGTGATCGACCGGGACGATGCCGGGTTCGACCAGGCCCGCCGCGTGTACAACGCCATGATCGACCGCCGCCCGCAAGTCGTTGTGCAGTGCCGCAACGCCGGAGACGTCGCCGCCGCCGTCGGCTACGCGCGGGAGAACGGGCTCGACCTCGCCGTGCGCGGCGGTGGGCACAGCGTGCCTGGCTTCGGGACCTGCGACGACGGGGTCGTGATCGACCTGGCGCCGATGCGCGGCGTGCGCGTCGTTCCGGGTTCGCGGACCGTGCGGGCCGAGGGCGGCGCGACCTGGGGCGACGTCGACGCCGCGACGCACGCGTTCGGGCTCGCCACCACCGGCGGCATCATCTCCAGCACCGGCGTCGGCGGGCTCACGCTCGGCGGCGGCATCGGGCACCTCGCCCGCGGTCAGGGTTTGACCTGCGACAACCTGATCTCCGCCGACGTCGTCACCGCCGGCGGCGAGCTGGTCGTGGCCGACGAGCACCGGCACGCCGACCTGTTCTGGGCGCTGCGCGGCGGGGGCGGCAACTTCGGCGTGGTGACGTCGTTCGAGTTTCGGCTCACCCCGGTGCGCGACATCTACGGCGGCCTGATCTTCTTCGAGCTGGACCAGATCCCGAACGTGCTGCGGGCCTACCGCGAGATCATCGCCGACGCCCCGGAGCGGCTCAGCATGTTCCCCGCTTTCCAGATCGCCCCGCCGCTGCCCTTCATCCCGCAGGACCGGCACGGCGACGCGCTGATCGCGATCGTCGCGTGCTGGGCCGGGCCCATCGATGCCGGACCGGACGCCGTCCGGCCGCTGCGCGACATCGCCCCGATCGTCGCCGAGCATCTGGGTCCGATGCCCTATCCGCTGCTCAACGGGACTTTCGACGTCCTCGTCCCGCCGGGGCTCCAGCACTACTGGAAGGCCAACTTTGTCGTCGAGCTGACCGACGAGATGATCGCCGCGCACGTCGAGCACGGCCCGCGGGTGCCGGTGGTGAACTCGACCGTGCACATCTACCCGATCAACGGCGCCTGCCACCGGGTCGCGCCGGATGCCACGGCGTTCGCCTACCGGGACGCGAACTTCGCGACGGTGATCGCCGGGATGTGGCCCGATCCGGCCGACAACGCCGCCAACATCGCCTGGGTGCGCGACTACTACGCCGCGACCGCGCCGCACTCCGAGGAAGGCGGGTACGTCAACTTCATGGCCGGCGACGACCAAGGCCGGATCAAGGCGAACTACCGCGGCAACTACGGCCGGCTGGTCCAGGTGAAGCGGGCGTACGACCCGGAGAACCTCTTCCACCTGAACCAGAACGTCCGGCCCTGAAGCGTATTTCCGGGCTCGTTTTGCATGGCGGTGCAGGTAGCGGCCCCCCTGCGGGAGTTGCTGTCGCCTTCTCGCTGTGGGATCCCCGGCACACGTATGCCCGAACAGCTCATAAGCGCTTTGTGTTGCTATGGCAGCACAAAGCGCTCACGGGCCGCCGGACGCTCAGAACCGCAGGCGGGCCACCTGGGGGTCGTGGTCGCTGGCCTGGTCGGCGAACTCGGCGTTGATGTGGACCACGTCGTACTCCGCCGTGATCGCCGGGCTCACCAGGATGTGGTCCAGCTGCTGGGAGTTGCCCTCGTAGACGTAGCTGTAGCGCTCGGCCGGCGGCAGTGAGTCGGCCAGCGGCACCAGCGCCCCGGTCAGCGGCGCCAGGGCCGGGGAGAAGCCGTAGTCGTTGAGGTCGCCGAGCACCACGATCCGGGCCTCGTCGTCGATCGCCCGCACCTCGTCGACGAAGCCGCGCACCGCCTGCGCCTGCTTCACCCGCTGCTCCTCCGAGACCCGCGCCGGCGGCTGGAACCGGCCGTGCAGCGGCTGGTCGCCGCCCTTGGAGGCGAAGTGGTCGGCCACCACGAACACCTGCCGACCGCGGAACAGGAACTCGCCCACCAGCGGCTTCCGGCTGTCCCGCCACGCCTCGTCGGCCGGGGCGATGCGCCCCGGCGAGGCGCTCAGCGCGAGCCGCGAGCCGTTCTCCACCGGGTGCACCGGCGTCGTCGCGTCGCCACCCGGGCGGTCCACAAAGGACACCCGAGCCGGGTTGTACAGGAAGGCGACCCGGATGTTGCCGCCGGGCTGGCCGCCGTCGGCGTTGTTCTGCGGGTCGATCTGCCGCCACTGGTAGCGCGGCCCGCCCGCCGCCTCGATCGCGTCGGTGAACGCCCGCAGCGTCTCGTCAGCGGCCACCACGCCGTCGTCGGTCGGCCCGGAGTTGTCCTGGACCTCTTCCAGCGCAACGATGTCCGGCGCCGCGAGCCCGTCGACGACGCCTTCGGCGAGCCGGGCGAACTTGGCCGGATCGCTGCCCGCGGCGAGGTTCTCGACGTTGTACGTGGCGACCGCGAGCTCGCCGCGGCCCTGCGGCCGCGTCGTCTCCGGCTGCAGGCCGCCCGGCACGTGCTCGCCCAGCCGCGCGGCCTCCAGCACGTATCCGCCGAACCGGCTGTAGTCCAGCGGCCCTTCGGTGCCACCGCGCAGCCGGTCGCCGACGTTCGCGGCGGGGAACGGCGCGTCCGCGAGGGATTCGACCTTGAGCCGGCCCGCGTTCGCTTCGTCGTAGCCGGTGTAGGTGGTGCCGCCGCGGCCGTTCGCGTTCTGCTCGGGCTTGCTGGTGATCCACAGCGCGCGGTACGCGTCGGTCGGGCCGACCACGCGCGCGTCGTCCACGCGCAGCACCATGCCCTCGCGCGACTCGTAGTAGTCCAGCGCGTAGCGCTGCGGCTCCAGGTCGAGCTTGTCGATGTTGGCGTCCTGCGGCGCGAACTCCGCCGGGACCGTCTCCGGCCCGACCGCCTCGGCCGGGAAGCTCCCCTTGCCGGTGATCTGCCAGGTCGCACCGGTGAGCTCGGTGACCGACTGGTTCGGCGTGGTCTCCGGCGTCTCGCCCGAGGCCACCGGGTAGTACTCCACGACCCGCCCGTCGACCGCGACCGCGTCGCCGACCGCGACCTGCGGCGTCTGGTTGCCGGTGAACACGAACAGCCCCTCGCTGGTGCGCGGGTCCGCGTCGGGCTCGGTGTCCTGGAACCAGAAACCGCGGGCCTGGCCGAAGCCGCGCACCCCGGTGACGACGCCCGGCACCCCGGTAACCTGCCGGCCCACCAGCGGCGAAACCCGCGTGGCGCCTTGGATGTCGTGGATCCGGGCCTGCTGCTGAGCTACCGCGGTCGCCGCGGGTGCGATGGACAGCAGCACCCCGGTGGCGGCAAGCAGTGACGTGACGCGCACTTCGGCTTCCCCTCGCCAAGCGACATGATCGACGAGAAGCTACCCGCCCGAAGCGAAGAGCGACACACGATCACATGAACAAAGCGACGCCGGACGGCTCGAAGATCCGGTCCTCCGGCAGGACCGCCACGCGGCTGCGGGCCCGCGTCAACCGCGCAGTCGAGCGGGCGTACGCGATCTTCGTCTGAAACCGCCAATCGGGCTCTCCTCGCCCGCCACGGCATGCCATCCGTGCAGGTCCGGGCTCGATCTTGACACCTTGGTGGGTGATCACCAACTTGCTGGTTAGTGAGTGCTCACCGACTATGTCGGATGCCTCAGACGTCGATCGGAAGACGATGTCGACCCTGAAGTCGCGAAACGGCCGATGCCGCACAGCCCCCTGGCGTCGTCGCCGCCGAAGTCGCCGGCTGGCTCAGCTCCCGAACAAAGACGAAGGGCCGGTCCATCAGGACCGGCCCTTCGTCGAGCGGTAGCGGTGGGATTCGAACCCACGGAGGCTGTTAACCTCACACGCTTTCGAGGCGTGCTCCTTCGGCCGCTCGGACACGCTACCGCCGACTAGGCTACCGGTCCCCCGATCCGACCCGGCACAGGGGGTCACCGCCAGGCCCGCATCCTGTCGGCGAGGCTGGCCCGGGCCCGTGACAGCCGGCCGCGAACGGCCTGCTCACCAGCGCCGACACGCTGGCCGATCTCGCAGTAGGACAGCCCGTCGACCTCCGCGAGGACCCAGACATCGCGCTGCTTGGTCGGCAGGCCCGCGAGCGCGTGCCGCAGCGCCAGCACGCCCGCTCCCGCTTCCGCGGCTCGCTGCGGGTCGGCGATCACCGTGGCGGCTCCCACGGCGGCTCGGTGCTCTGGTAGCGCATCGACGGGATCAGTGCGGCGTATCCGTCTGCGGCGCAGCACGATCAGGCAATGTCGGCGCGCGATCTGGAACAACCAGGTCCGCAGCGCGGCGGGCTCGAGGAGCTCACCGGCCCGCCGCCACGCCGTCATGAACACGTCTTGCACCACGTCCTCGGCCTCGGCCCGGTCTCCGAGCATCCGCAGCGACATCCCGAGTATCCCGTCCGAGTACCGGCGCACGACCAGCTCGAAGGCACCGGTGTCCCCGTTCGCGATGCGCGCGGCCAGAACTGCGTCATTCGGCTCCACGTCACCCCTCTGCAACGCGATCAGTTCGCCCTAGTTGAAGGCGGACCGACCAATCGTCACAGTCCGCAAGGGTGATCGAGGCGAAGACAGGCCCCCCAAACCGGTGGAATATGACGAAATCTGCAACACCTTGACGCTACTCGCGGTGCCCGGCGAAGAACTCCTCCAGCACCGCGGCGCACTCGTCGGCCAGCACGCCGCCGACGACTTCCGGCCGGTGGTTGAGCCGGCGATCCCGCACCACGTCCCACAGCGAGCCCACCGCGCCGGTCCGCGGTTCCCACACGCCGAACACCACTCTGGCCACCCTGGCCAGCACCAATGCGCCCGCGCACATCGTGCACGGCTCCACGGTGACCGCCAGCGTGCAGCCCTCCAGCCGCCAGCCGTCGCCGTGCACGGCGGCAGCGGCGCGCAACGCGAGGATCTCCGCGTGCGCCGTGGGGTCTTGCAGCGCCTCGCGCTGGTTGTGCGCCCTCGCGAGGACCCGCCCGGCCTGGTCGACCACGACCGCGCCGATCGGAACGTCCCCTGTGGATGGTGCTTCGGCGGCGACCCGCAGCGCGTCCCGCACCAGCTCGGCGTCGCCGGCGCGGACACCGGATGTGCTCACTGCTCCAGCTTCTCCAGCACCTTCGCGAAGTCGTCCCCGAAGCCGCAGCGCTGGGCGATCATCTCCAGCTGCTCGTCCGGGTAGAGGTCGACCTCTTCGATGATCACCAGCAGCTCGCCCTCGGGCAGCCCGAGATCGGAGAGGATCGCGAGGTTGCCCTCCGGCCAGACCTCTTCGTCGTCCTCATCGGGCGGGTCGATGCGCAACAGGTCGAGGACGTCCGCCGCGATGTCGTAGTCGAGTGCCGCGGCCGCATCCGACAGCAGCAGATCAACGCCGCCGGGCACCGGCCTGATCAGCACGAAGAACTCGTCGTCCACATTGCACATACCGAACACCGCGCCGGTGGAGCGCAGCTCGCGCAACGCCGTGATCGAGGCGTCGAGGCCGGCCAGCACCGTTTGGTCCATCGTGCTGCACCGCCATCGCCCGTCCTCCCGCACCACGGCGACGGCGAAGCCAGCGACCGGCTCCTGCACCGTCATGAGGACACCGTAGAGCGTACTAACGCCACCCGAAAGCACTATTGCGCGCTCGTAACCTTCCGGGCACTGATTCACGCTCAACCGGGTACGTGACCGACGGAGAGTTCGGGCAGGATGGACCGATGCGTGCCGTGTGCGTGATCGGACTGGGACTCATCGGCGGCTCGGTGCTGCGAGCCGCCAATACCGCCGGACGCCCCGCTTGGGGCACCACGACCTCGGAAGCCGACGCCGCCGGCGCCCGGGCCGAGGGTTTCGAGGTCCTCGACGTCGAACCGGCCCTGCGCCGCGCCGCCGAGGAGGAGGCGCTCGTGGTCGTCGCGACGCCGCTGACCGCCGTGCGCGCGGTGCTGCGGCAGGTCGCCGAGCACGCGCCCGGCGCCTGGCTGACCGACGTGGTGAGCGTCAAGGAGCCGGTCGACGCCGAGGTCCGCAGCCTGCTGCCCGCCGGCCGCTACGCCGGCGGTCACCCGATGGCCGGGGTGTCGAGTTCCGGCTGGTCGGCGGGTTCCGGCGAGCTGTTCACCGGGGCCGCCTGGGCCGTGACCATCGAGGACGACACCACTCTCGACGCGTGGTCCGAGGCCGCCCGGCTCGCGCTCGACTGCGGCGCGCAGGTGGTGCCGACGTCGGCGGCCTCGCACGACTTCGCGGTCGCGCGCATCTCGCACCTGCCGCACGTGTTCGCGGCGGTGCTCGCGGCGGTCGGGGCCGACGGCGGACCGCTGGCGCTGTCGTTGGCGGCGGGCTCGTTCCGCGACGGCACCCGGGTCGCGGGCAGCGAGCCGGAGCTGGTGCGGGCCATGACGGAAGGCAACCGGATCGCGCTGCTCGACGCCGTGGACGACGCTCTCGGCAGACTCGGAGCGGCCCGCGGCTCCCTCGCCTCCACCGGAGGCCTGAAATCCACAGTGGACGCGGGCCACGAAGCGCGCCGAACGCTCGACGAACTCGCGATCAACGAGCGAGTGCGCGCAACGGTCCAGCTCAACGACACGGCGCTGGAGCGCCTGCGAGAGCTCGGCGAGCGAGGCAGCCGAGTAGTAGCGCTCACGGAGACCACCGCCGAGGTGGAGATCCCGGTGTAACACCCCAACGCAAGGCCCCTGACGTCAGGCTCCCGACGTCGTGCTCCCGCGATTTCAATGAGCCTTTCTCAACCTGGTCAGCCCGCAGCCGCGAGCCGCAAAGCTGCACGTCGATGGGGTGCCGCATGCGCCGCAGGCGCATAGCCCACCTACGACACTTGCGCCGCCGCGGGTTCACGGTGCCCACCCCTTCGGGGTTCCCTCGGCGAGGACGGCCCCTCCGCCGTGTATTGGACATACATCAGGAGGGGCACCCACAGACCAGGGAGCCTCTGAGGTTCCGCTACCCGCACCGCCACGCAAATCGAGGTTGGAAAAACCTCATTGAAATCGCCAACATCCGGCGTGCCGTGGTCCGACGCACCTGAAACGGGGATCGACTTCGGGCCGTTCGCCCAGGTGCCGGGCTGGGCACGAAGAGAGGCCGCCCTGTGCGTTGGGCGGCCTCTCCATGATCCGCTCCGACCACTGCGAGCGGGATGGCCCTCACCTCTTCCCGTTCGGCAGCTTGGGTCGGGCGGCGATGTTCCGTTAGCGCTGCTCGCCGGGGCTCTGATCGTCGCCGCCGAGGAACTCCTTGCCCTTTTCGACGGCCTTGTCGATCTGGTCCTCGTGGCCGAACTTTCCCTTCGCCGCTTCGGCCACCTCGTCCAAGCCCTGCTCGATCTTGTCGCCGTGCGCCTTGCCCAGATCTTGCAGGCGGCCCTTGAACTCTCCGAATCCCATGGTGCTCCCTTCGGAGCGGCCGGAAAAGCCCTTTCGGTATGCGTGCTGCCTGCCCGCCGAACCTAAGCCCACCCGGGTGCCGGCGCGCGCCGGAGTTCGCCCGGCGGAGGCACGGGTTGGTGCTTCCGGGTGATGCGTCAAGACCGCGTCAAAGTCGTCCCGAGAGCCATTGCCCGATCTTCCCCGCGAGGTCTATCGTGGCCCTCATGACCGGTTGACCAGATTTCAAATCTGGTCAACAGATCGAGCTCGAAGGCAGGAGACGCCCCATGACGCAGCCCACCGAACGCGCCGACCGCATCCTCGACGCGGCCGGGGAACTGATGATTCGGCTGGGCTACCGGAAGGTGACCATCGAGGACATCGCCAGGCAGGCCGGCATCGGCAAGGGCACCGTCTACCTGCACTGGCGCACCAAGGAGCGGCTGTTCGAGTCGCTGTTCCTGCGCGAATCCGCGGGCCTGACCGCCGAGCTCATCGACCGCGTGCGCCGCGATCCCGAAGAGGTCCGGCCGCACCGGTTCATGCAGACCTCGTTCCTGGCCACCCAGCGCCGGCCGCTGATGCGGGCGCTGGTCACCGGGGACGCGGAGCTGCTCGGCAACCTCAAGCAGGGCCAAGCGCAGAGCCGCGGCCAGGAGTTCACCGGCCGCTACGTCGAGCTGATCACCAAGTACGGCCTGGTGCGCGACGACGTGCCGCACCTGGTCTTCTCGCTGTACGCCACAGTCACCGGGTTCTTCCTGCTGGAGAACCTCAACCCGGCCATCGAGGCCCTGGACGACCAGGCGAAGGCGGAGGCGCTGGCGCAGACCATCCACCGCGCCTTCGAGCCCGACGACGGACCCGACCGCTCCTCGCTGACCGCGGCGGCAGCGGAGATCAGCGCGCTCTTCGACGAGATCAACGCGAACTACCGGAAGTGGATCTACACCTCCGGGATAACCAGCGAGCGCGCCTGATCGGCGGCGCTCGTCCATCAGGAAGGGGCAACACATGACGACCCTCGCCGACACCTGGGGGATCAACGAAGCGCAGTTCTGGCTGCGCGGCGTCCGACCGGAGCAGCCGGTCGAACACGATTCGGCGGCTGGGATCTGGAACGTCTACGGATACCCCGAAATCCTGCAAGCCCTCAGCGACCCCGCCACCTTCTCGTCCGACACCCAGCGGCTGGTGCCCGAGCTGGCCAGGAACAACGAGGGCAACCTCGTCCAGATGGACCCGCCGGAGCACCACAAGCTCCGCAAGCTGGTCAGCCACGCCTTCACGCCCAAGGTCGTCGCCGACCTGGAGCCGCGGATCGCCGCGCTGACCAACGAGCTCCTCGACGCCGTGTCCGACCGGACCGAGCTGGTCCGGGACCTGGCCTACCCGCTGCCGGTCATCGTGATCGCGGAGCTGCTGGGCGTGCCGAGCAGCGACCGCGGCCTGTTCAAGAAGTGGGTCGACGCGATGCTCGCCAGCTCCAACAAGTTCTCCCTCAAGGAGCGCTCGAAGGAGCAGGAGGAGTACATGGCGAAGGCCATGGAGCAGGTCCAGGAGCTGACCGAGTACCTGCTCGGACACGTGCGGGAGCGGCGGCGCACGCCCCGCGAGGACCTGCTGGGCAAGCTCGTCGCGGCCGAGGTGGACGGCGCGCAGCTCACCGACACCGAGGTGGCCAACTTCGGGCTGGTGCTGCTGATCGCCGGGCACATCACCACGACCATGCTGCTCGGGAACACCGTGCTGTGCCTGGACGCGCACCCCGACCAGCTCGCGGCGGTGCGGGCGGACCGGTCGCTGGTGCCCTCCGCGATCGAGGAGTCGCTGCGCTACTTCAGCCCGTTCGCGGCGGTGTCCCGGGCGACCAACCGGGAGGTCGAGCTCGGCGGCACGGTGATCCCGGCCGACCAGCTGCTGATGCTGTGGATCGCGGCCGCCAACCGCGACCCCCGGCAGTTCACCGACCCGGACGCCTTCGACGTCCGCCGGGACCCGAACCCGCAGATCGGCTTCGGCCGCGGTATCCACTTCTGCCTGGGCGCGCCGCTGGCCCGCCTGGAGGGCCGGATCGCGCTGAACATCATGCTGGACCGGTTCCCGAACCTGCGCACCGATCCGGCCGAGGGCCCGGAGTTCCTGCCCAGCCCCAACATGACCGGCGTCAGCAGGCTCCCGCTGCTGCTGAGCTGACGGCGGCCCGGGCGGGTGCCGGCGTCGGCACCCGCCCGGGTAAAACGACTTGTTCCCGCCGGGCGGCCTGGGGAATCCTGCGCGGCATGAGCAATGCCACCGACACCTTCACCGCCCACCTGCGCGATCTCGACGCCGCCGGTTCCGTCGTCGAGTTCGAAGCGGAGTTGCCGACCGCGGCGGCGGCCGCGGAGCGGCTGGGCTGCGAGCTCGGCGCGATCGCGAACAGCCTGATCTTCACCGCCGACGACGAGCCGCTGCTGATCATCGCCAGCGGCGCGCACCGGGTGGACACCAAGCACGTCGCGCGGCTGCTCGGGGTGCGCAAGATCCGCCGGGCGACCCCGGAGTTCGTGCTGGAGGTGACCGGACAGCCGGTCGGCGGCGTCGGCCCGGTCGGGCACCCGCGGCCGATCCGGACGGTGGTGGACCGGATGCTGGCCGACTTCCCGGAGGTGTGGGCGGGCGCGGGTGCGAAGCACGCGATGTTCCCGACGTCGTTCGACGAGCTGGTGCGGATCACCGGCGGCCTGGCCGCCGAGGTCGAGAAGCCCTGAGCGGCCGGGCCCGGCGGGGGTCGTGAGTGCTGACTCCGGTTCTTACCGGAAAACTCGCTCACGACCCCGTGCACCAGCTCGTGAGCGGTTACTCCGGTTCTTACCGGATGATTCACTCACGACCCTGCGCTGTCGCCGGCTGATCAGACGTTGGGCTCGAAGCGGCCGTCGATCGCCGTCCAGCCGCCCTCCACCAGCTGGAGGCTGCCCGTGACGTACGACGCGGCGTCCGAGGCCAGGTACACCACCGCTCCGGCGATTTCGTCGGCGGCGGCCCAGCGCTTCAGCGCGGTCTTCTCCGCGTACGCGCCGTACCAGGTCTGGTCGGACTTGATCTGCTCGGTCAGCGGCGTCTCGAACGGGCCGGGCGCGATCGCGTTGACCCGCACGCCCTTCGGCCCCAGCTCCGCGGCCAGCGCGCGGGAGAGCTGCACGACGCCCGCCTTGGTCGCGGCGTAGATGCCCTGGCCCGGCTCGACCACCTCGGCTCGGAAGCTGGCGAAGGTGATGATGCTGCCGCGGCCGCGCTCGGCCATCCGCGCGCCGAAGTCCCGCACCAGCCGGTAGGTGCCCTTCAGGTTGACGTCCACGACGCGGTCGAACTCCTCGTCGACGGTGTCGAGCAGGCGCTTGCGAACGTTGATGCCGGGCGTCACGACGAGTACCTCGGCGTCCGCCTCGGCCTCCGCGAGCCGCTGGATCTGCGCGCCGTCGCGCACGTCCAGCTCGCGCCGGCTCGCCTCGTGGCCGAGGCTCTTGATCGCCTCCACGGTCCCCTCGGCGCCGTCGGGATCCACGTCCGCGACGATCACCTGCGCGCCGAACTCGGCCAGCGCCACCGCGCTGGACCGGCCGAGGCCGCTGCCACCACCGACGACGACCGCCTTGCGCCCGTCGAGCCGGAAGAGGTTGGCGAGCCGATTCGTCATGATGTTTCCTCCCGCGAGGTGGACGACCAGACCCGGTGGTCTGACCATCAGATCCTCAACCAGGCGGGAGGACGGCGGCAAGGGTTCCCCGGAAGGTGCCGCGGTAGGCGCTGGGCGACACGCCGAGCGTCGCCTGCAGGTGCTGCCGGAGCGAGGCCGCGGTGCCGAAACCCGCGTCCGCCGCGATCCGGTCGACGGACAGGTCGGTCTCCTCCAGCAGCTGCCGGGCGCGCTCGATGCGCTGCTGGGTGAGCCACTGCAGCGGCGAGACGCCGACCTCGTCGCGGAAGCGGCGGGTGAACGTCCGCACGCTCATCGACTCCCGCGCGGCGAGTTCGCGCAGCGTCAGCGGCCGGTCCAGGTGTTCCAGCGCCCACGCCCGGGCCTGCGCGGTCGAGGCGGACTGCGGTTCGGGCATCGGCCGCCGGATGTACTGGGCCTGCCCGCCGTCGCGGTGCGGCGGCACCACCGTCGCCCGCGCCACTTCGTTGGCGACCGCCGCGCCGTGGTCGCACCGGATCATGTGCAGACACAGGTCGATCCCGGACGCCTCGCCCGCCGAGGTCAGCACGTCGCCGTCGTCGGTGTAGAGGACGTCGGGATCCAGCCGGACCGTCGGGTAGAGCCGCCGGAACTGGTCGCAGGACCGCCAGTGCGTCGTCGCCCGGCGGCCGTCGAGCAGCCCGGCCGCGGCCAGCACGAACACCCCGGTGCAGATCGATGCGATGCGGGTGCCCGGCCGGATCAGCGCGAACGCCGCGGCGAGCTCCGCGCCGAGCCGGCCTTCGGTCTCGGTCTCGTCGGGCTCGTGCGACGCCGGGACGATCACGGTGTCCGCCTCGGCCAGCGCTTCGGGGCCGTGCGCGACGTGGATCGGGAAGTCCGCGTCGGTGCGCACCATCCCGGGGACGAGTGCGCAGGTCACGACCTCGTACAGGGGTTCTCCGGCGGGCGAGAGCGCCCGCCCGAACAGTTGGTGCACCAGACCCAGCTCCATCGGCATCACGCCGTGGCGGACCAGCACCGCTACTCGACCGGCCATGGCCCGATTCTTGCACATGTTGGCCATCAGGCCACTCGTTCCGCGGCGGGCGGCGGCGCAGGGTCGGGGCATGACGATCGAAACAGCCACCCGGACGGGCATCCACCGCGCCTGGTGGGTCGCCGCGGTCACCGCGCTGGTGGTCATCGGCGCGGGCGCCTGCGCCACCACCGCCGGGCTGCTCATCACCCCGCTGCACCACGAATTCGGCTGGTCGCGCGCCGCCATCGGCGTCGCGGTCTCGGTGAACATGGCGCTCTACGGGCTGACCGCGCCGTTCTCCGCGGCGCTGATGGACCGCTTCGGCATCCGCCGGGTGGCCGTGGCCGCGCTGCTGCTGATCGCCGCCGGCGCCGGGCTGACCACGGTCGTTTCCGATTCCTGGCACCTGGTCGTGGGATGGGGGCTGTTCGTCGGCGTCGGTTGCGGCGCGCTGGCGATGGCGTTCGCCGCGACCGTGACGCACCGCTGGTTCGTGGCCCGGTGCGGCCTGGTGACCGGCCTGCTGACCGCGGCCAGCGTCTTCGGCCAGTTCGCGTTCCTGCCGGTGATGTCCTGGGTCATCGACCACTTCACGTGGCGCTCGGCGACCGTGGGACTCGCGCTGATCGCGCTGGTCACCGCGCCGCTGGCGTGGTCGGTGCTGCGCGATCACCCCGCCGATCTCGGCCTGCGCCCGTACGGCGCAACGGTTTCGAGGCGAAGCCGGAGCCGGTGCCGGGTGCGGCCCGGCGCGCGGTGCGACTGCTGTTCGACGCGGCGCGGACCGGCCCGTTCTGGCTGCTGGCGGGCACTTTCGCGATCTGCGGGGCGTCCACCAACGGGATCATGTGGACCCACTTCGCCCCTGCCGCGCACGATCACGGCATGCCGACCACGATGGCGGCCTCACTGCTCGCGGTCGTCGGCGTGGTGAACGTGGCCGGCACGATCGGTTCCGGCTGGCTCACCGACCGGTTCAGCCCGCAGCTGCTCCTGGCCGGCTACTACGCGCTGCGCGGCCTTTCCCTGCTGGCGCTGCCCGCGCTGTTCGGGCCGACCGTGCAGCCGGCCATGATCGGCTTCGTCGTCCTGTTCGGGCTGCTCGACGTCGCCACCGTGCCGCCGACGATCGCCCTGTGCCGCCAGGTCTTCGGGGCGGGCGGAGCGATCGTCTTCGGCTGGGTGAGCGCTGCGCACCAGGTGGGCGCCGGGATGATCGCCTACTTCGGCGCCGTGGCGCGGGACCTGCTCGGTTCCTACGACGCGGTCTGGATCGGGGCCGCCGCGCTGTGCGCCGCGGCGGCGCTGATGGCGTTCGCGATCAGGCGGTCGTCTGGTCCAGATCCGGCGTGAACCGGGCGCTCGCCGCGGCCACCCCGGCGGCGATCTGGTCGCCGTCGGCCGTGCCGGAATCCGCGGTCGCGGCGGCCCACGCCTTGATGGCCTGCCGGGAGAACTCCTGCGCCGCAGCGGAGTTCTCCCATCCCGGCACGTTCTCGCCCCGCAGGTACCGGTCCAGGACGAGCAGGTCGACGTCCCAACCGGGGCCGACGAACAACGCGCCCGCGCCGCTGCTGATCGGCTCCATCGGTACCGAGTGCATCATCTCGAGCCCGGTGCCGTCATCGCTCTCGGCGAGCCGCAGCTCCAGAACGCCGTCGCCGAACGTGATCTTCACCAGGCGCGGTGCCGCGCAACGCAGGATCTGGCCGCCGGCGTTCCCCTCGAACTGGTAGCGGCCGCCTTCCCGGAGCTCCCCGGTGATCGGGAGGAACCAGCGCCGCAACAGGTCCGGTTCGGTGAGGGCTCGCCAGAGTTCCTCGATCGGGGCAACGTAGTTGCGCCGCAGCAGCACGCTGACCTGCGCGCCACCGACGACCGAGTGCTGGCTGACCACGCGCTGCACGGAGGTGACCTGCCTGGTGATGTCGAACATTGTGGTGCCTCCCAGTCCGGACTCCCGCGGGCCATCATCCGGCCTCGAACCGCGGTCCGCTCGCTCCCGACTCGTCCGGGTCGCCCGTCCCCCACACCGGCGGGCGGGAGCCGCCTAGGATGTGATCATGAGTGCTCAGGAGGCGGAATTACCCCTGTTCACGGGCGATGCGAACGCGCCGGAGCTCGGCGTGTCGGCGAAGGTCCGCTACGAGCACGCCGAAGAGCACGGTTTCCCGAACGAAGAAGACGCCTTCCGCCAAGCGGATACCGCCGCCTACCGCGCCGCTCCCCTGCTGCGGCTCATCGGCGAACGCGGATCGCGCAAGCTGATCACCGGCCGGATGCGCATCGCGGTGCGGCCGGACTCCGCACCGTCGGTCACGATCCTGGTGACGGCGCTGTGGTCGGAGCGCGATCGCTGGACGCAGGTGCAGGACGTGCGGTCGCAGCTCGATGATGCGCTGGGCGCCTCGCTGACCGAGCCTGCGCATCCGGTGCACGGCGACGAGCAGGACGTGGCCGCCATCCTCGCCAAGGCGGTGGCCGAGTCCTCGCACAACGAGGTCACGAAGGTCCGCGCGCTGCGCTACGAGCTGGAACGGCGGCTCGCCGACCAGCTGGCCAACCGCAAGCAGGAGCCGATGCGGCGGCTGCTCGCGGAGGTCATCGAGCTGTCGATCGCGTTCAACCGCGCCCGGGACGAGGCGCGCGCGGCGATCCGCGACGACCTCTGGCGACGCGACGAGTCGGCGCCCCGGCACGGCGAGACCGCCGAGCCGCCGGGCCCGGAAACTCCGGTCCTGGACCGGATGCACTACAACGCGATCCGGCACTGCCGTTCGATGAGCAGCCTGCTGGAGGAGGAAACCGCGCGGCTGCACTCGTTGCAGGACAGCATGTCGACGATCTCGGTGGCGCAGGACGCCGAAGCGCAGCAGAACTTCAACCTGTTCGCCGCAGCGGCGGCCGCGGGCCTGGGGCTCCCGGCGCTGATCCTGTCATTCTACGGAGCCCAGACGTACCTGCCGCTCACGTCGTTCGACCGGGCGGCGCGGGCGCTGCTGCCGGTCGGCCTGACGGCGCTGGTGGCGGTGATGATCGTGCTTCGCCAGATGCCGTGGCGAGCGCGATTCCGCCACTACGCAGGCGGTTTCACGCTCGTCGTGTGCGTCCTCGGCGTGCTGTGGGTGGCGGGAGCGCTGGCACCGCACTGATCGTGGAGATCAGCGCCGCTTCGACGGTCGAGACTTGACCCGGAGAATGGGTTTCAGCTGTTCCTCGGCATCCCGCACCTGGTCCGCACCTTCTCCGAACTTGCGCCGGTACCCGGCCATGACGCTATCGGCCACATGCCGTGCCCGACCGACCTTTCCTACTCTGTAGAGCGCAACTGCTAGTGACAAATAGGTACTCAGCACGTCCGGATTGTCGGACCCGAAGATCTTCTGCTGCCGCTTGTGCACATCGGCCAACAATGGTCGAGCTTGCGCTGCTCGATTCATTCTGATCAAGATTCTGCAGTAGTGAGCTGCCGCGATAAGTGTGCCAGGGTGGTCCTCACCCAACACTCGACGACGCCGCTGCCACGTTTCCCTCCACAACCGGCATGCCTCGTCGACCTCACCGAGCCTTGGGTTTGCTCAGCCAGTCGGTCGGGATTGGCTCCGGCGCGAACATCGCGCACACCTGGAGCAACGCGACCGCAGCGGGCTCATCCGCCGCCAGCCGCTCCATCGACACGCGCACCGCAGCCGCCAGCGACGTCGGGTACGAGCTCGGCGGCTTCTCGTTGAGCACGTCGTTCGTGCGGCTCGCCAGCAGCCGGAGGTATTCCGGCACCGACAGGCCGGTTTCCGCCAGCGTGCCTCCTGCCTGCGCCAACGCCAGCGGCAGGTCGCCGAGCTCGTCGGCGAGCCGGTCGGCTTCGGCGTCCGCGAGGCCGGGTTGCCGGGAGCGCAGCAGCGCGATCGACTCCTGCCGCTGAAACTCCTGCACCTCGGTGCGCGTCCCGATCTCGTTCCAGGCCGGGTTCCGTGAGGTGATCAGCACGTGCCCGGCTACCCCGGAGAGCCAGGGCCGCACGGCGCCCGGGTCCTCGGCGTTGTCGAAGACGAGCAACCAGCGGGATTTCTCCCGGAAGTACTTGCGGACCGCGAGTTCCGCCGCGGTGTGGTCGGTGTTCGTGCCGACCAGGCCCGCCGCGACGGCCAGCGCCGCGAACTGCTCGCTGATCAGGCCGGTCCGCTCGGAGTCGATCCACCACACCAGGTCGTACCCGGCGGCGAAGCCGTGCGCGTACTCGATCGCCAGCTGCGTCTTGCCGACGCCGCCGATCCCGTGCAGGACCTGCGTGTTCTTTCCGGAGAGCAACCGCTCCCGCAGCGGCACCAGCACGCCGTCCCGGCCGGTGAAGTCCGAGTTCCGCCCGGGCACGTTCCACACCGCCGGCGGGTGCCCGGGAACGCGCGGCCGGGATCCGGCCTCCTGGCCGCGGGCCTGCGCGCTGGGCGGGAACTCCGGCCGCCCGTCCGGGCGCTGCGGGCCGCGAGCCGCGTCCAGCAACGCCTTTCGGGCCTGGTCCTCGTCCAGCCCGAAGAGCTTCTGCGCGATCAGCGGGCGCAGCAGCTGCGGCGGCTCGCACTCCTCCACCACCAGCGGCAACAGCCTGGGACGCTGCTCCTCGTCGTGCACGAAAGCGCTGGCCCACTCGTCGGTCGTGTAGCGCTGCGGTTCGAAGTAGGCGGGCGAGAACAGGGCCACGACGCGTTCGGCGCCGTCGAGCGCGGCGGCCATCTTCGTCACGAAGTTGTCCCCGGCGACCCAGTCCCAGGTGTCGAGCTCGACGGTGTAGCCGGCGTCGACCAGGTGCCAGGCCACCCACTCCGCCCACGCCCGGTCCCGGCCCGCGTGGCTGATGAAGAAGTCCACCCCAGCTAACCCCCAGCTGCCCGGTCGAAAACTGCGAAACGCGCCGGAACGAGATGCCGAACCAGCAGGGTACCGCGCCGTGATCGACGGATGCCCCCGAGCAACGAGGTCCACATAGGACTCGGATGCTGAAATGTCTGGTATCCGGACGTGGCGGGGCCACTCGAGCTCTAGACTGCTGGCATGAGCAGCACAGACGGGAGCGACGACCGGTCCCTCCGCGCATCAGACGCCGAACGCGCCGAGACCGCGCAGCGCCTCACCGAGGCCGTGGGGGCCGGACGGCTGACCCTGGCCGAGTTCACCGACCGCGTCGACGCCGCCTACCAGGCCGTCACGCGGGGCGAGCTCGCCGAGCTGGAGGCGGATCTGCCCGCCGCGCCGTCGAACCTGCCCGCCGAACCCGCCGACGAGACCAAGCGCCAGTGGAAGATCGCGATCATGGGCGGCTCCGACTACGAGGGCCGCTGGCGGGTGCCCCGCAAGTCCGGGTACTTCGCGCTGATGGGCGGCTCCACGATCGACCTGCGCGATGCGACGCTGCCGGGTCAGGAGATCGAGATCGTGCTCGTGTCGATCATGGGCGGCAGCGACGTGATCGTGCCGCGCGGCGTGCGCGTGGTGGTCGACTCCACGGACTTCATGGGCGGCAACTCGGTCAAGGTCGACGAGGACGCGGAGATGCCGAACGCCCCGGTCGTCCGGATCCGCACCTACTCGTTCATGGGTGGCAACGACATCAAGCACCCGAAGCCCAAGAAGAACTGGCTGGCCCACTGGCGCGGCGATCCACAGTAGACCGGCCGCGCCGGGTCCTTCCAGAATCCCTTCGGGAAGGCTCATCCCGAAGGCGCCCGACGCCTGACACCGGCGGCGATTTCGCGCGAAATCGCCGGCCCTCACGTGCCCGCACCCCGATGCCGAAACGCCCCTGGTCCAAGCCCCGGTCGGGCGCGTTCGGCGAAGACCTCCTCGGGAAGCTCCGCCACTTCCGGCGGGTTGTCGAGCAGGTCCATCAGGGCTGTCCAGTGCGCAACCCCGGACCGGCCGCCGGCGAAGGATCAGCGCGGATCGCGTTCTGGGAGCAGGGATCCGAGAGCCGGGCGCAGCATGTCGAGCAGCGCTGCGGAGGTCTCCTGGGACGACTGGCCCGTGGTGTCGAGGACCATCCGGTGTTCCCCGGAGCTTCGCAGCCGCTCCGCCTCCGCCGCCGCTCGGATCGCCACCCGGCGCTGCACTTCCGGCGGCGCACCACGGAGTTCGTCGCCCGCCAGCAGCGCCGACTCGCCATCGGCCCGGCGCCGGATGCGGCCTTCCAGCGTCGCGTCATCGGCGTCCAGCCGGACGACGGTGACGAGTTCCGCCGCCAAGACACCCATGAGGTCCGCGCCCGGCTCGCGGGTCACGAGCAGCAGCGACTGCGCCCCGGCCTGCCGGTAGCCGCGCCACAGCGCCGCGAGATTGGCCGCCTGGAGAACGGGATCCGGCCCGGGATGGACGAATCCGAGCTGGTCGAGGTCGATGTACGCGGTCGACGCGCCGCGCTGCCAGAGGTCGCGGAGCACGCGCCACGCGGCGGTCGACTTGCCCACCGCGGTCGCGCCCGTCACGACGACCACCGGCATCGGCGGCAGCACGCCATCAGCGGGGGCCGGTGGCTGGACCGGAGCGGGCCGGACGACGCAATGCCCCATCAAGGCATCGACGGTTTCGTCGGGACGCTGCCCGGTCGTGTCCAGCGGGATGCCGATCGCCGCGCGGTCGATCCGGTCGACCACCTCGAACAGCTCCGCCAGCATGCCCGCCGGCGATCCGCGCCCGAGGAACCGGCTGCGCAGTTCCTCCCGGTCGCAATGCAGCCGCACGAGCGTGAGATCGAGGTGGGCTGCCTCGGCGCTATCCGCGAAGAACGGTTCGACGCCCAGCTCCGGGTCCACGACGCCGGACAC
The DNA here is from genome assembly GCF_900106995.1 of Saccharopolyspora shandongensis. GTDB lineage: Bacteria > Actinomycetota > Actinomycetes > Mycobacteriales > Pseudonocardiaceae > Saccharopolyspora > Saccharopolyspora shandongensis. The sequence continues at coordinate 21,074 of NZ_FNOK01000017.1, read as the reverse complement.
GATCACCTGCTGCACGCCGCGCTGCCGCAGCACGGCGATCACCCGCAGCAGGTTGGCGGCCTTGATCCGGTGGCTCGCCGCGCCACCGCCGGGCGGTGGCCCGATCAAGCCGAGCTGATCGATGTCGACGTAGGCGACGCTGCCGCCCTGCCCGGAGATGCGCGTGAACAGCCGCCAGCCGATCGTCGACTTCCCCGCCCCGGGCGGCCCGGTCACCCAGAGCACCGGAGTCTCACTGCTCCCCATGCCCAATGATTCTAGGAACCCCGGTCAACCGAAATTCCCCGAACGACGCCAGAAAACACGAGATCACGCGCCGATCGAGACGCCGACGACGAACAGGACCATCATCCCCGCGACGGCGCCGAAGACCAGGAGTCGCTGCTTCGCGCTCCATTCGCCCGCCGGCGTGCCGTCGGCCGCCTGAGCGGCCCTGTCCCGCCGGCCCTGGGCCAGGCTCCGCGGCACCAGGACGACCAGCGGCACGGCCAGCACCGCGGTCAGGACCGGCCAGCCGATCGTCGCGACCAGCCAGAACCACATGCCATTGGCGAAACCACTCGCCTCGCCGTCCGGGACGGCGACGACCAGGACCACGAGCAGCGACAGCAGCGGGGCGAGGATCGCGGCGAGGCCGCACCCCACCGCGACGTCCCGGCGCTGCACCTCGGTGGCGTTTCCATCGGGCGTCGGTTCGGACTCCGCCTGCATGGGCCAACCCTCCGTCCGGCTCGTGCCTCCTTTGCAGCAGACGCACGAGCTCGAACGAGGTTGCTTCCGACGCTCTGGACTCGCTCAGCGGAGCAGGGCCGCGTCCAGTTCCGACAGCAGTTGCGTCTTCGGCCGCGCGCCGACGACCGCGTGCACGGGCCGGCCATCGCGGAAGAGCATCAACGTCGGCAGGGACATGATCTGGAATTCCCTTGCGACGAGCGGGTTCTCGTCGGTGTTGATCTTTCGGATTGTCAGCGAGCCGGCGCGTTCGCGCGCGATCTCGTCGAGCACCGGCGCGATCATGTGGCAGGGCGGGCACCACTTCGCCCAGAAGTCCACCAGGACGGGCTTGTCGTGGCGGAGGACGTCCCGTTCGAAGGTTTCGTCCGTGACCGCGGAAACCGCGCCGGGAAGGCTGGTGGCCGGCATCATCAGTGCTCCTCTGATTCGTTCGCTTCGCTGGGGTTCCGGTCGGCGACGCCGCACGTCCCGGGGTGCCTAGCCAGCGCCGTGCCGAGCTTGCGGAGCAGGCTCGTACGCACCGCGTTGAGCTGTTCGAGGCAGGCATCGACCTCCGCCAGCTTCCGCTGGTAGACGTCGATCGAATCGGCGCACGAGTCCCCGGTCTCGTTGCCCGCGCGCAGGCATTCGACGAACGGCCGGGTGTCGTCGAGGCTGAACCCGACGGCTTGCAGCGCCCGGATCTCGTTGACGAGCCGGGCGTCGTCCTCGCCGTACTCCCGGTAGCCGTTCGCCGTGCGCCGCGCTTCGAGCAGGCCCTGCGCCTCGTAGAACCTCAGCGCACGCGTCGTCGTGCCAACACGTCTGGCCAGCTCACCGATCCGCATGGGATCGAAGTTAAACCTTGTCCTCAGCGTCAAGGCAACGCTTCGACCCCGCACCGCCGACATGAACCGATTGCAACCAGTACACGGGGCCACGAGCTTTCTCAACCGCTCGGTTGACAACGACACGAAGGCGCCCTAGCTTGGTATTCAACCGACTAGTTGAGGAAGACCGGTGAATGAGAGCACGGAGCGGCTCAACCGGGCGTTCGCGGCCTTGGCCGACCCGACCCGGCGCGAGCTGGTGGCCCGACTGGCCGGCGCGGACGCAACCGTGGGCGAGCTGGCCGAGCCCTACGACATGAGCCTCCAGGCGATCTCCAAGCACGTGAAGGTACTGGAGGAGGCCGGCCTGGTGACCCGCAGCAAGGACGCCCAGCGCCGACCGGTCCACCTGGACGCGGAGGTGTTCGACCTGATGTCGAAGTGGATCGAGCGATATCGCAGGGAGGCCGAGGAGCGCTACCAGCGCCTCGACGCCCTGCTGGGCCGGATGGCCGACGACGAGAACAAGAATCAGAACCGCACGGAGGACGCATCATGACCAAGCACGAGACCGAGATCGTGGCGGACGAGAAGGTTCCGACGATCGAGATCATCCGGGAGTTCGACGCGACTCCCGAGCAGGTGTACCGCGCCCACGTCGATCCCGAGCTCTACGCGCAATGGGTCGGGCCGCGTTCGCTGACCACGAGGATCATCCGGTGGGACGCTCGCACCGGTGGCGAGTGGGCCTTCGCCAACGATCGCGACGGCGAGGAGATCGCCTCCTTCTACGGCAGCTTCCACGAGGTGCGGCCGCAGGAGCGGATCGTGTGGACCTTCACCTACGAAGGCCAGCCCGACGGAGTCGCGCTCGAGACGCTGACCTTCGAGGAGCTCGATGGCGGACGCACGCGACTGCGGATTCTGAGCGTGGTGCAGGACTTCGAGACCCGCGACGGCATCCTGGCCAGCGGCATGGACGTCGGGGTCAACGAGGGCTACGACAAGCTCGACGAGCTGCTCGCGAAGAAGGCCTGAGATGACACCTCGAGGCCCAGCCCAGCAACACGCTCACGACGCCGGCCGGTTCACCGAACTGGTCGAGTCCGCCTCGGCCGACGACTGGGCGCGCCCCAGTCCGGTCGCGGGGTGGACGGCCCTCGACGTCGTGAAGCACCTGGCCGAGTGGTCCCGCGGCTTCCTGACCGGTGCCGGGATCGAGCTCCCGGCCCTGGACGTCGAGGCCGACCCGGTCGCCGCCTGGAAGCAGCACGTCACCGACATCCAGGCCATCCTCAACGACCCCGCCGGGCGGGTGCTCAGCAACCCGCACACCGGCGACAAACCGGTCGACGAGGCGATCGACCAGTTCTACACGGGCGACGTCTGGATGCACACCTGGGACCTCGCCAAGGCGCTCGGCCGCGAGCCCGACCTGGGCCAGGAGCGTTGCCGCGCCGCGCTGGAGGCCATGAAGCCCATGGAGCAGATGCTGCGCGACAGCGGACAGTTCGGCTCCGCCGTGCCCACCGCCGACGAAGCCTCGGCGCAGGACGAGCTGATGGCTTTCATCGGCCGCGATCCGGCCTGGCCGGCCACCGGCTGAGTCGTCGCGAACGACCAGCTCCCGCCCGTCAGGAACGTGGCGATCAACGTTGACATATACCCCCCCATGGGTATATGAATACTCCCGGCACGGATACCCCCAAGGGGTATATGAGCGCGGCGGTTACCGCGGCTGCCCGGGAGGAGACGGACATGGGACTGTTCGCGATTCGCGACTACCGGCGGCTGTTCAGCGCTCAAGTCATCGCGTTGTTCGGCACCGGCCTGGCCACCGTCGCGCTGGGGCTGCTCGCGTACGAGCTCGCCGGCCCGCGGGCGGGCGCGGTTCTCGCCACCGCGCTGACGATCAAGATGGTCGCGTACGTGGTCGTAGCGCCGCTCGCGGCCGCGTACGTCGACCGCCTGCCCAGGCGTTGGTTCCTCACGATCCTCGACGTGGTGCGCACCCTGGTGGTGATCGCGCTGCCGTTCGTCACCGAGGTGTGGCACATCTACGTCCTGATCGGGGTCCTCCAGACCACATCAGCGGCGTTCACCCCGACGTTCCAGGCGGTCATCCCCGACATCGTGACCGAGGAGGCCGACTACACCCGCGCCCTGTCGGCATCGCAGGTGGCCTCCACCATGGAAAGCCTGCTGAGCCCCGTGCTCGCGGCCGTGGCGCTCACCTTCATGTCGTTCAACCTGCTGTTCCTCGGCACCTCCGCCGGGTTCGCCGTGTCCGCGCTGCTGGTCCTGTCCACGCGCATCCCCAACGCGCGCCCAAGCTCGCACTCGAAGGCCTGGGACCGGGCCGTGGCGGGGATCCGCACCTTCGCGGCGACCCCGAGCCTGCGCGGCGTCATGGCACTGAACCTCGTGGTCGCCGCCGCCGGCTCCATCGTGGTCGTCAACACCGTGAACTACGTCCGCGACGTCCTCGGCGGAACCCAATCCGACGTGGCCTGGATGCTCGCCGCGTCCGGAACGGGGACGCTGCTGGTGGCCCTCGTCCTACCGCGCGTCCTGGACCGGGTGGCGGACCGGTTGGTGATGCTGACCGGTGCCGCGGTGCTGGTGCTCGCGGTCGGCGCGGCGGTCACGACGTCCGTGGCAGGCATCGCCGCAGCACTGCCGACCGGGGTGATCTGGGTAGCGATCGGCGGCGGGATGGCGCTGATCATCACGCCGACCGGGCGGGTGCTCCGCCGGGCGGTCGATCCCACCGGAATTCCCGAGGTCTTCGCGGCCCAGTTCTCGCTGTCCCACCTGGCCTGGCTGGTCACCTATCCGATCGCCGGATGGGTAGCCACGCAAGCGGGCTTCACGACCGCCTGGGCGGCGCTGGCGGGCCTGGCGGCAATCGGAGCCATCACGGCACTCACGATCTGGCCACGCGCCGAGAAGGCCGAAGTGCGTGCGGCAGTGGCGGTCGCGCCACACGACGAAACGGCCGAAGCCGGAGGACATGCGGCAGTGGCGGTCGCGCCGCGCATCGGGAAGGCCGGAGCCCGCGCCGCGGTGGCGGTCGCTTCCGCCAGGACCGAAGCGGCGGCCCGGGAAGCCGCCGAGGCTGCGGAGGGCACACTCGCGGCAGGCCAGTGCGCGTGCGTCCGCACCATCTGAGGCCACCGGCCAACACGCGTAGAACTCCGTTGAGGACGCGCACTTCTCGCCCACCGGCCAGCGGGCGAGAAGTGCGTGTTGCGCGCTACACAGATGATCGGCCTGCCGAACCAACGGCATTCGTCCCGCTCGACGCGCATCGATGAATGACTGCGAGAGGCATCACACCACGAGGCGGGAAAAGACCCGAGACAGCAAGAAGCCCCCTGCAAGAGGGGGCTCCTAGCTGTCTCGACCAGACGTGCGCCCGAAGGGATTCGAACCCTAACCTTCTGATCGTCTCCGTGATCATCGACGTTTGCCGTTGTCTGCCAACACCTTTGCTTACCTGCACGAACGCACGTTGCTATTTTCGCGTTCCCTGCCATCGTTTGCCATCCATTGATCGATGCCCCGCCATCGGGCACGACCAGTCGCACTGCGTCAAGCCTGAGCGTCCAGACCGAAGACCTCGTCCCGAACTCGCGTTGACTCGTCGTCGTCGAGCCACTCGACCCGGTACGTCTCACCTGCCAGGCACAGCCTCCCCGAGGCCCAGGCGAGGACCTCGTCTCCTAGATCATCGGCATCGGTCACCGTATCCGCGAACCTGTCGCCCGTGAGCAGGTAGTACTCCTCGACCGTCTCAAACGGCTCCGACCACCGACGCCACCACAGCGCCCCACCGATCTGCGCGGCCGACGGGCTCAGGCGCACGAACACGACGCCAGCCTCGCCACCATCGGCAAAGAGCCGGCCCGCACGCTCGCGATAGGGGTCGAAACGATGGTCCGGAGAAGCGTCCCAACTCCGCGGTCGCCAGGGCACGACCACATCTTCCCGAAGAATGCCTCCGGCGGCCAGGGCGCTGTCCTGGACCCGGTGCCGTTTCGGAGATTAGAGGGAGGCCCCAGCCGGCGATCTCCTCACAGCGCGCCCGAGGGTCGTCAGACGGAGGGCCACTCCGCGCAAGCCGAAACCCGTGGCCTGCACTCCGGACCCATCGTCCGGCAGGACTGAACCCCGCCGCGAGGAGATCACCTCCAACCCGAGCACCGGCATTGCGAACGCCAGACCGGGCCGCCTCCAGGCCGTCAGAGGTCGGGCAGCCGCAAGAACCAGCGAGAATTCTCGAGCAGCATCGACGCAGGTCAGCAGCGATCTCGACGCACCGCCCGCAGGCCCCGGATTTTCGACGATCGCTCTCAATAGCGATCTGACCTGCATCTTTCGCCTTCGAATCCATGACTGCCGGCACGTGGCCGCGACCCTGATACTCGCGGGCGGCGCCGACATGAAGGTCGTCCAAGCACTTTTGGGACATGCATCACTGTCGGTGACCGCCGACCTGTACGCCTCGGTGCTGCCTGAGCTCGCCCTCGCAGCGGCCGAAGCCGCCGCCGCGTTGGTTCCTCGGTCTCGCCGCCCGACCGCCGGTCTCGCCTCGGTCTCGCTTACCGCCTGAACGACTACGAGGGGCATCCCATCATGCGCGCTGTTCTGACCCTGAAAAGCAGCGAACCCCCTGCTAGAGGGGGTTCGCGGCTGTCTCGACCAGACGTGCGCCCGAAGGGATTCGAACCCCTAACCTTCTGATCCGTAGTCAGATGCTCTATCCGTTGAGCTACGGGCGCGTTCTTCAGTTTTGTGATCTCCACCTGGCGGTGGAGGCCACAGCGGAGGCTCCGGGATTTGAACCCGGGAGGGGGCGTAACCCCCAACCGCATTAGCAGTGCGGCGCCATAGACCAGACTAGGCGAAGCCTCCCGGTAACCCTCGCGGCCACCGGAGAAAAGATTACACACCCCTCCGAACGGCCGATACAGGGGGGTCGGTTTTTCGGTAGGTCACCCGTTCAGGTCAGCGCTGAGCTGCACGAACGGGTCCAGGGACGCCGGGTTCTGCAGCGCGTCGCGGCTGACCGCCCGCTCCGGCGGCGTGCCGGCGAGGATCTTCTTCACCGGAACCTCCAGCTTCTTGCCGTTGAGGGTGCGCGGCACCTCGTCGACGACGATGAACCGGTTCGGCACGTGCCGCGGCGAGAGCTCCGCACGCAGCGCCGCCTTGAGCCGCGGCCGGACCTCGTTCAGCTCCGCCCCCTCGGCCAGCACCAGGAAGCACAGCAGCTGCCCCTCGGCCCCGTCCACGCCCGTGGTGTCGATCACCAGCGAGTCGACGATCTCCTCGAAGCCCTCCACCACCCGGTAGAACTCCGCGGTGCCCATCCGGATTCCGCCGCGGTTGAGGGTCGAGTCGCTGCGGCCGTAGATCACGAAGGTGCCGCGGTCGGTGACCCGCACCCAGTCGCCGTGCCGCCACACCCCCGGGTACACGTCGAAGTACGCCTCGCGCAGCCGGGAGCCGTCCGGGTCGTTCCAGAAGAACACCGGCATCGTCGGCATCGGCTTGGTCACCACCAGCTCGCCGACCTCGTCGTGCAGCTCCCGGCCGTCCTCGTCGTAGGAGGCGACCGCCGCGCCGAGCAGCGCGCAGGAGATCTCGCCCAGCCACACCGGTACGTCCGGCGCGGCGCCCACGAACGCGGTGCACAGGTCGGTGCCGCCGGAGACGCTGGCGATCTGCACGTCCTCGCCGACCGCGTCCGCCACCCAGCGGAAGCCGTCGGTGGTCAGCGGCGCTCCGGTCGAGCCGACCGTGCGCAGCGCGGACAGGTCGAAGTCGTCCCCCGGACGCAGGCCGCGCTTCAGGCAGCTCTGGATGAACGGCGCCGACGTGCCGAAGTAGTTCACCCGGTGCCGGGCCGCCAGTTTCCACAGCGTCGACAGCGCCGGGTAGCCCGGGCTGCCGTCGAACAGCACCAGGGTCGTGCCGTTCAGCAGGCCGCCGACCAGGAAGTTCCACATCATCCAGCCGGTCGTGGTGAACCAGAAGAACCGGTCGCCCGGGCCGAGGTCGCAGTGCAGGCCGATGGCCTTGAGGTGCTCCAGCACCATGCCGCCGTGGCCGTGCACGATGCCCTTCGGCAGGCCGGTGGTGCCCGACGAGTACAGCACCCACAGCGGGTGGTCGAAGGGCACCGCGTCGAACTCCAGCGGCGCGCCGCGGTGCCGCGCGAGCAGGTCGTCCCAGCCGATGGCACCCGGCAGCTCGGCACCCTCGCCGAGGTAGTCGATCAGCACCGTGCTCGCCAGGCCCGGCATCGCCTCGCGCAAATGCTCCACAGTGGACTCGATGCCGAAAGTTCTTCCACCGTAGCAGTATCCGTCGACCGTGATCAGCACCTTCGGCTCGATCTGCACGAAGCGGTCCGCGATCGCCCGCTTGCCGAAGTCCGGCGAGCACGACGACCAGGTCGCGCCGAGGCTCGCCGCGGCGAGGAAGGCCACCAGCGTCTCGGGGCAGTTCGGCGCCAACGCCACGACACGGTCGCCGGCCCGCACGCCCAGCTCCACGAGGCCCGCTCGGGCGGCGGCCACCCGCGCCCTCAGCTCGCCGAAGGTGATCTCCTCGCTGCGGCCGTCCTCGCGGACGAAGATCACCGCCAGGTCGTCGTCCGCCTTGCCCGCGCCGTCGCGCAGCGCGTGCTCGGCGTAGTTCAGGGTGGCGCCGGGGAACCACTGCGCGCCGGGCATGACCTCGGCGACCAGGACCTGCTCGGCGCGGTCGTGGAAGCGGACGTCGAAGAACTCCGCCACCGCCCACCAGAAGGCGGGCAGATCCGACACCGACCACTGCCACAGCGCCTGGTAGTCGGCCAGGTCGATGCCGCGCTCGCTGCGCAACCACTCGCGGAACGCGGTCATCCGGCTAGCTGCCACGCGTTCTGGGCTGGGCTGCCACAACAGCTCGGGATCGGTGCTCGGTGCCATGGCCTTTGATAACCCACCGAGGCCGGGTAGGGCTAGCCTTCGACGCCGCCGAGCTGCCGGTTCGCACCGGCAGCCCCAGGCGTCACCGGGCGAGGCGCGATTTCGCGAGAAATCGGCCGTCACCCGGTGAGCATCTCGCGAAAGTGCGCCTGCCCGGCGCCGTCAGCGCAGGTGGAGGTCCAGCCAGTTGCGGGCCCGGCGCCACGCCTCCGCCGCCGCTTCCGCGTCGCGGTCGAAGCGGTGCCCGGCGCCCTCGTAGCGGACCACGTCGCTCACCGCGGGCGCGGCGTCGGTGACCTCGCGGAGCTTCTCGACCTCGCCGGCCTCGATCTCGTCGTTGTCGCCGTACAGGCCAAGCCACGGGCAGGACAGCTCGCAGGCGATCTCGACCAGCGGCGGCAGCCCGGCCGACAGCGGTTCGAGGATGCCGCGCCCGCCGACGCTCACCGCGGCGCCGACCGTCCGGCTGGCCGCCACGACCAGCGCCGCCGAACCGCCGATGTCGAACCCGATGACGCCCTGCCGGTCGGCCGGCACACCGCGGTCGGAGAGCCAGAGGAACGACGCATCGGTGTCGGCCAGGATCGTGTCGCCGGACAGGCGCTGCACCTGGTCGTGCACTTGCTCGTCCGGGTGGTGGTCGTGGATCTCGTCGGTGCCGTCGCGGTGGTAGAGGTGCGGCGCGACGGTGAGCCAGCCTTCCTCGGCGAGGGCGCTGCTCAACCGGCGCACCCGCTCCGTGACACCACGGGCCTCGTGCAGGACGACGAGCCCGCCGCGTACCACGTTGTCCGGTTCGGCGATGGTGAGCCGGAGTTGCGTGCCGTCGGTGAGCGCAAGCGTCTCGGTCCGGGTTTGGGTCATGCCGTGCAGGTAATCACGCCGAAGTGAACATGAGTCAACGACTTCAACCGGTCGGACGAATGAATTCAACGGATGGTCACCAATACGAGGCACCGGATTGGGCCATCCGCAGCACCCCCCATCCGTGAGCGTCGTCACGCGCACAACTTGCACAGTTCTGAGTGCTCATCGGCCACTCCCGCTGCACAAAATGACCCGTGCCCCCAATTCCTCGCTCGGGAGCGTTAACGTCCAGGTGACCGACCTGAGCTAGGAGTCGTAAATGACCGTGCGCACTCGTGCCGACCTCGACCAGTTGCCCGCTTATGTCGCGGGTCGCACCATCCCCGGCTCGATCAAGCTCGCCAGCAACGAGGTTTCCGAGGGCCCGCTGCCCAGCGCGGTGGCTGCGATCAACCAGGCGGCCGGCGAGGTGCACCGCTACCCGGACATGGGCGTCGGGCTGTTGACCGAAGCGCTGGCCGCGCGGTTCGACGTGGAGCCGGAGCGGATCGCCGTCGGCTGCGGTTCCGTCGCGCTGTGCGAGCAGCTGGTGCAGGCCACCTGCACCGCCGAGGACGAGGTCATCTTCCCGTGGCGGTCGTTCGAGGCCTACCCGATCATCACGCACGTCGTGGGTGCCAAGCAGGTGCGGGTGCCGCTGACCGCCGGGCACGCGCTGGACCTGGAGGCGATGCTCGCCGCGATCACCCCGGCCACCCGGCTGATTTTCGTGTGCACGCCGAACAACCCGACCGGCACGCTGCTGCGGCGGGCCGAGCTGGAGTCGTTCCTGGACCGGGTGCCGTCGGACGTGCTGGTGGTGCTCGACGAGGCGTACTTCGAGTTCGTCAGCGACCCGGAGGGCCCGGACGGCGTCGAGATCGCGCGGCGGCGCGAGAACGTCGCGTCGATGCGGACGTTCTCCAAGGCGTACGGCCTCGCCGGACTGCGCGTCGGCTACACCGTCGCGCCGCCGGAGGTCGCGGCCGCTCTGCGGAAGGTGTCCATCCCGTTCAGCGTCAACGCGCTCGCCCAGGTCGCGGCGATCGCTTCGCTGGAGGCGCAGGACGAGCTGCAGAAGCGGTGCGCGAACGTGATCGCCGAGCGGGAGCGGGTGCACCGCGAGCTGCTGGCCATCGGCTACGAGGTTCCCGAGACGCAGGCGAACTTCGTGTGGCTGCCGCTGGGCGAGCGCACCACCGAGTTCAACGAGCACTGCCTGGAGAACCGGGTCGTGGTCCGCGCCTTCGTCGGGGAGGGCGCTCGGGTCACCATCGGTCAGCCGGAGGAGAACGACGCGTTCCTGGCCGCGGCCCGCTCGTTCGACCTGACCGGCGGCTGACCGGAATTCCCCGGTAGGGCTGGAAAAACAGCGGTGGTGCCCGACGAAGAGAGGGGGAGTACTTCGTCGGGCACCACCACCGGGGGTGTGATCGTTTGAGCCGAAACGACCACGTGGAGTGCGTAGTGATCTACGCAGCACCGGAATCTAGTGCTGATCAACCGGCACGGGCCAGCCGACAACTTAGGCATATACCCATTCGAGTGAAATAAACCAACCAGTCGGATGATCTCAGCCCGTAACGGCGTGGTGCCCGCGGACGGCGACCGGGGTCGGCGCGGTCGGCATCACCTTCTGCTTCGGGTCGGTCGGGGTCTGCGGGTCGGTCGGGGTCTGCGGGTCGCCCGGCGTCTGCGGGTCGCCCGGCGTCTGCGGGTCGCCCGGCGTCTGCTTGCCGGGCGGATTCTCCCAGCTCGGCGGGGTCGTACCGGGCTTCCCGGGGACCGACGGATGGTCCACGATCGGCGCGTTGACGCAGTTGTTGGCCTGCGGCGACAGGATCGGCATCACGAGGCCGAGCACCGCGATGTTGTTGCCGCACAACTGGATCGGCAGCACGCTCAGGTTGTTGTCGTTGCCCGCGTTGATGCCGTCGTTGTCGGCGCTGTCCGCGAAGGCGGGCGCGGCGCCGGCCATGAGTCCGGTGCCGGCAACGAAAATCCCGGCGAGGCAGACCGTCTTGCGCATACTTCGCACTTCCTTTTCTGTCGTACTTCGGGGTGTTTCCCACCCGTGGAGAGTCACCGCAGGTGGACGATGGTGCCCAACGGCAGGGTCATGAGCAGCCGAAGCGCGTCGTCGGGGACCCGGACGCATCCGTCGCTGCCGGCCTGGCCGAACACCGAGGGGTCGGGCCAGCCGTGCAGCGCGACGGTTCCAGGGCCGCCGCCGTAGGTGCTGAAGGTTTCCGAGTGCGTGCCGAGCGGCAGGATGATCGGGCTGAACCGGGTCACAGTCTCCTCGATCGCCGCCATGATGAAGGTCCGGCCGCGCGGCGTCTGGGTCTTCGGCGCGCCGACGCCGACGGTCCACTCCCCGATCGGCGCGCCGTCCTTGCGCACCACGAGTCGCCGCGCGTCGATGTCGACGTCCACGACGTAGGGCGAGCGCGCCCGCTCGACCTCGTCGCCGATGCGCACCCAGCCTGTCGAGCCGTTGGGCCGGGACGGGAGCAGGACCTGCAGCCACGGCCCGCGTTCCGCGATCACCGGCACCCAGGTCGGGTTTTCCAGCTGTGTCGCGGGGAGTTTGGCGAACACGGGGCCGCCGGGCGCGACATGCACGGCGACGTCCTGCTTGACGCGCAGCACGACGCCCTCGGTTTCCGCGTTCGGCGCCGGATCCAGCGGCGCCTTGGGGAAATCGGCAAAGGTCGTCGACGCCGCCTCCATGCCGAGATCCGCCCGCGCCATCGCGGTGGCCGGCTCGATCGGCGACGCACCGGAGCAACCGGCGAGGCCGAGGCAGAGCGCGCCGAGCGTGGCCGCCGTGGCGACGCGTGCGCGGCGTCTGGTACTTGTTTTGCGCGGCCTCATGATCAGCTCCTGGCCCGTTGGCGTACCTGTTGTCGGCAGCGTCCGGCGATGCCGGGAAGCCTGCGGCAGCAACCTGACCCGAGAGATCAAGTGCCGCCGGGACGCTAACGCGGCCGCTGCGAGCGCCGACGCGGGCTGGCAGGTGTCCGATCACGGGCACGCACGGCCTGATCAGGAAAAACAGGTCGGTGTGGCCATGGAGCGCGAATCGTTACTAAAACCAGATCGCTCGATCGTGTTTGGTTTTTACCTCTACCGAGCGACAAAAGGCCGGGTTGTCCGCGTCGAGGGGCGACTCGGACGACCCGGCCCAGGGGGCCTTGCGGCGTCACTTCCAGCTGGCGAGCATGCCCAGCGGCTTGCTGTTGACGTCGGTCGGCGAGTACTCGACCGTCAGGCCGGTGGCGTCCGCCGGCACGTCGTAGATGATCTGGCCGGTCTCGGCCTTGCCCTTGTCGGTGAGCAGCTTGATGAACGAACCGGAGATCTCCATCGAAGCGATGGCCGGCTCGTACTTGTTGCCCTTGGCGTCGACGAGGATGAACTCGTCCTCGCTGACGTTGCCCGCGACGCCCTTGGCCAGCTCCGCCGACGCGTCGACGACGACGTACTTGCCCTTCTCCGGGTCGAAGTCCGCCTTGCCGGAGAAGTCCTTCGGCGCACCGATGGTCAGCTTCAGCTGGGTGCCCGTGTCCGTGGAGACCGTGACCGCCTGCCCGAAGGAAACGCTCTGCGGACCAGTGGACTCGGACTCGCCGCCGCTCTCGGTGCTGCTGCTCGACGAGGAGGACTTGGTGTCCCCTCCGTCGGACGTGCTCGGCTTCGAGCCGATACCGCAACCGGACAGGGTGATCAACAGCGCCACGGATAACGGCGCAATCAGCCTCTTCAATTTTCCTCGCTAGCACGAAAGGTATTTCAGGCCTACTCCAACGCGCGGAACTTTCCCACAAGCACCCGAACGGAACAATCGGAATGACAAATGTCCTATAGGACACTTGGGCTGAACTCCGGATTCGTTGCCCGACACGCCCGGAGAACACCGCCATGACCAGGGTTTACGCAACCGATTTCGGTCGCTGCGGGCCGCGCGATATCGATCCCCGTGTCTGAGTTGTGGCCTACCTCATGCAGCGAACCGCCCGCGTCGGGGCGCGACCGGCCGGTGCACGGGGAGGGGAGGTGCACCGGTCGGCCGCTGGGCTCGATGCCGCGAGGTCGGGGGCATCGGCATCGAGCCCATTCGGATGGCTACAGGCGCCGGAGGCCTTCGAGGACGCGCCGCTGGAGCTCCTGCGGAGGAGGCTCGAAAGCGTCCGAGGTGGAGCGCTGCACCGGTTCGCGGAGGCGATGCCTGCCGCCTCGTTCCCGTTGTCGTCGCTCGGCTTCCACGTGGGCTATGAGATGCCAGACCGTCAATGCGCCTTCGCCTGCTCCGGCGTGCTGCGGCCGGTAGGGCTGCCACGAAACGATCAGGTAGAGGGCGATGACAGCCGAGGCGTAACCGACTTCCGGCAGCACGTTGATCATTCGATCGGTCCTTCCACTCGTAGATGCGCGACTCAGCGGGAAGCGGCGGCCAGCCGCTTGGCGACGGCGCCGCACTCGGCGCAGGTTTCCCACAACCAGGCCAATTCCGAGTTGTCGGCGGCGAGCCGGTAGCCGCACAAGGTCCGCACACCGGTGCCGCTCGGATACGCGAAGGCCCCGTCCGGCCGGGAGTCCAAGCTCGCGTGCCGAGCCCCACCCGCCGGAACCCAATGGAACGGATACATGCCACCACCTGCCCAAACAGTTACCTGAGGACCAGCGTTCCAACCTGACAGGAAAAGTATCGGGGGCTATAGCCCCCTTATAAATCCTCTGATCTGGTGCACCTGGACCACGATCGGGTCGCGCTAGGCTCCTGCCATGCCGACCACCCCGACGCGGCGCAAGAAGCGGCTCGGCCAGCTACTCGCTCGCCTTCGCAATGAGGCAGACAAGACGCTTGCCCATGCGAGCGACATGCTGCGCGTCGGCGAATCGACTGTGAGCCGGTACGAAACCGGTCACTTCCGGCCAGGCTGGGCAACGATGCAGGCGTTGCTGGCGCTCTACAACGCAAGCGACGCGCAGCGAAGCGAGGCCGCTGCTCTTTGGGAAGACGCCGGTGACAGGGCCGTTCGACTGATCACTCCGGCTGGTTCACCCAAGCCGTTCCGCGTTTTCCTCCGCGCTGAAGCCGAAGCTGACACCGCGCGAACAGTCGATCCCCTGCTTGTTCCAGGACTTCTGCAGACACCGGCATACATTCGTGCCGTCAATGCGAACGGCCAGCAGTTCCACACATCCAGCGCTGAGCGCTACGTGACTGCACGGTTGAGCCGACAAGCACGGCTGTCCGGCTCATCGCCGCTCAATCTGCATGCCTTACTCGACGAGGCAGTGCTCTACCGGATCGTCGGGAACGCCGAGATCATGGCCGAGCAGCTACGCCACCTGGTCACAATGCTGGAGCAGGACCACATCACGATCCAGATCGTGCCCTTCGACGCTGGCTCGTACGGGAACATGTGCGGTGGCTTCACCATCATCGGGTACCGCGACTCTGATGATCAGCCTGCGGTCTACGTCGATTCCGCCGCAGGCGGCGCGTGGGTGGAGAGCGACGAAGATGTCGATAGGTTTTCGGACATGTTCGAAGAGATCGCCTCATCTGCGCTGAGCACTGGCGAGTCGACAGAGCTGCTCATCGCGAGAGCAAGAGCGTTGGAGTGATTTGCCATGAACTGGCGCAAAAGCAGCCGCAGCGGCAGCGGTCCCAGGGAATGCGTCGAGTTAGCCATCGGCGAGGCGGCGACCTACATCCGCGACACCAAGGACCGCGACGGCGGCACGCTACGCGTGAACCAACGCGCCTGGGCCGGATTCCTCGACGACGTCAAGGCCGGTCGTTTCGACCGGTGACCGATCCGTGTTGGTCAGGACCCGTGTGTACTTTGTGCTGCTATAGCGACAGAAAGTGCACACGGGCCCATCGCAGCCGTCAGTCCAGGGCTCGGCGGAGGAAGAACTTGATGCCGAGGGCCCCGAAGACCACCGTGGCGATCACCAGCGCCAGGACGCAGACCCACGGCGGCATGTGCGGGACCTCCGGGAGCAGGGCTCCCCGCATGCCTTCGCTGACGTAGGTCAGCGGGTTGATCGCGCAGAGGACCTGGAACCAGCGCAGGTGGTCCAGCTGCGCCCACGGGAACTGCGTCGCACCGGTGAACATCAGCGGCGCCAGGATCACCGAGAACATGATGTTGATGCGCCGCGGCGGCACCGCCGCGCCGACCGTCAGGCCGACCGCCGCGCCGGCCAGCGAACCCAGCACCACGCACAGCAGCGCGAACGCGAGGCCCGGGAGGTTCCAGGTGATCTCGCCCAGCATCACCATGCCGATCGGCACCATCAGCACCGCCGCGAACAGCCCGCGCAGTGCGCCGAAGAGCATCTTCTCCACGGCCACCCAGCTGATCGGCAGCGGCGCGAGCAGGCGGTCCTCGATCTCCCGGGAGAACGAGAAGTCCAGCACCAGAGGGAAGGACGTGTTCTGCAGCGACACCAGGAACGCGTTGAGCGCGATCATGCCCGGCAGCAGGATCTGCGCGTAGCCGGGCTGGGCGTAGCCGAGCTCGCTGAGCACCTTGCCGAAGATGAACAGCAGCGCCACCGGCTGCACCAGCACCTGCGCCAGGAAGCTCGGCAGCTCCCGACCGGTCACGAAGACGTCGCGGCCCAGCACCGCCGTGAACGCGCGAACCGGACTCATCGCAGCTCCCTCCCGGTCAGGTCGATGAACACGTCCTCCAGCGTCGCCGACCCCAGCGACAGGTCGCTGACCGAAACCCGCTGCTCGTGCAGGGTTTGCGCGACCGGCCCGAGCAGCGCCGCGGGCTCCTCGCCCACGTAGAGCCGCAGCCGCAGCTCCGCCGACCCGTCCGCGGCCTTGCCCGCACCGACCTGCTCGACGCGCTGCACTCCATCCACATTGGACAGCAGTGCGGTGACCCGGGCCGGATCGTGGCCGTCGGGACGCAGCGTGGCGTCCATCGTGCCGCTGCCGGGCAGCGATTTGATCAGCGCCTCCGGGGTGTCCAGCGTCAGCAGCTTGCCGTGGTCGACCACGCCGACCCGGTCCGACAGCTTCTCCGCCTCGTCCATGTCGTGCGTGGTGAGCACCACCGTCACGCCCTCGGAACGCAGGTCGTTGATCCGGTCGTGGACGAACAGCCGGGCCTGCGGGTCGAGCCCGGTGGACGGCTCGTCCAGGAACAGCACCTCCGGCCGGTGGATCAGCGCGCGGGCGATCATCAGCCGCTGCGCCTGCCCACCGGAGAGGTCGTCGACGCGGGCTTTCGCCTTCTCCGCCAAGCCCATCCGGTCGAGCAGCTCGTCGGCGAGCCGATGCCGTTCGCCGCGCGAGACCCCGTGGTACGCGGCGTGCCAGATGAGGTTCTGCCGGGCGTTGAGCGACCGGTCCAGGTTCACCCGCTGCGGCACGACCGCGACCTTGCTGCGGGCCGCGACCGGGTCGGCCGCCACGTCGACGCCCGCGACGCGCGCCGTCCCGCTCGTCGGCAGCACCCTGGTGGTCAGGATGCCGACGGTGGTGGTCTTGCCGGCGCCGTTGGGGCCCAGCAGCCCGAAGATCTCGCCCGCCGCCACCTCGAAGCCGAGCCCGTCCACCGCGTTCGCCTTGGCCTTGGGATACCGCTTGACCAGATCGATCACTTCAACCGCTGTGGTCACATCCGCCTTCTTCCTCGCTCAGTTCGCCGAGGATCGCGAGCAGGTACTTCCGGACCACGGCCGCTTCGGCCGGGTCGGTCCTCGGCTCGATCCGCCGGAACTCCGCACTGACACCCCGCCACGCGGCGTCCAGCGCCGCCCGCCCCGCCGGGGTGATGCACAGCCGGACCACGCGGCGGTCGGCCGTGTCGCGCTGCCGAGTCAGCAGCCCGTCGGACTCCAGGGCGTCGATGACCGGCGTCAGCGTCGCCGGTCGCACCCAGCAGCGCTGGGCGACCTCCCGATGCGTCGGTTCGTCCTGCTCGTCGATCGTGGTCAGCGCCATCAGCGCCGTCTTGCTCAGGTCGGTGCTCTGGGACACGGCCCGCTCCCAGTGGTGCGCCAGCCGCCGACCGGCCAGGCCCACCAGTCGGGTCAGCGGCATGCGCTGCGGATCTTGCTCCACGAAACCGGGCACGAACCCGATCGTACTCAAGATGAATGGTTAGGCACCAAATTGTTTTTCCTCCGGCCGAATCGCCTCCGCCGACCACGAACCTCCCGGTAGCCTGGCCAAGTGACCGAGATGACCGAGCAGCGAACCAAGTGGCTGGACGACTGCGAGATGGCATCCTGGCGGTCCTACATCGTCGGCAGCGCCCTGCTGGACTACCGCCTGAACCGCGAGCTGCAGCTCACGCACGGGCTCTCGATCGCGGACTACGAGATCCTGGTCAGCCTGTCCGAACAACCCGACCTGCGGATGCGGATGAGCGAGCTGGCCAGCGAGGTCGCGCACTCCAAGAGCCGGATCTCGCACCAGATCCGCCGCCTGGAAACGGCCGAGCTGGTGCGCCGCGACGAATGCCGCGACGACGGCCGCGGCGTGTTCGCGGTGCTCACCAACAAGGGCATGGAGAAGCTGCGCGAAGCGGCACCGGCACACGTCGAGGGCGTCCGGGAGCACATGATCGACCTGCTGGAACCCGACGAGCTGAAGGTGCTGGCGGCGGTTTTCCAGCGGCTGACGACGCACCTGAGAACCCTCGACTGACCCGGACCGCCTGTAGGAAGATCACGTCCGGTTGGCTACGCTGCGGCGTGGAAGCGTGGCAGAGCGGCCGAATGCACTCGCCTTGAAAGCGAGCGTCGCGAGAGCGACCGGGGGTTCGAATCCCCCCGCTTCCGCTCCTTTGACCAGCACGAACAGGGCCCGGCCAGGATCATCCCGGCCGGGCTCTGTTCGTATTCGTCTCATTTTTGGTCTCAGTTGGTCTTTTTCCGGCGCTTCCGCGGTGCCCTCGTCGGCTTCTCCCAGCGGCCCTCCCACCTCGTCGGCGACCATGTCTCCGGTCACGTGCACGTACCGCATCGTTCCCAGGTGCTCGGGACGCAGTCGCGGCGAAAGCTCGTGCGCGCCAACGTGGTGATGTCCCGCAACCGGAGCCGGTGGCGGTCGACCGGGCTGGTTCGCGGCCCGGCCGACCAGATCACTCCGTCACGGGCAGGCACTCGGTGAGCAGGTCGACGACGTCTCGCCAGGCTCGCTGCGCGTGCCGTGGGTGGTAGCCGACGCCGGGGGGCGTGGCCTGGTCGACCGGCGGGTGGTGGAAGGCGTGCAAGGCGCCGCCGTAGACCACGAGGCGCCAGTCGACGCCCGCGTCCTGCATCTCGGCGGTGAACGCGTCCCGTTGCGCGGGCGGCATGATCGGGTCTTCCGACCCGACCCCGGCCCACACCGGGCAGCGAATGCGCGCCGCCTCGCCCGGCCGGCCCGTGGTCAGTGCGTTGATCGTCCCGATCGCGCGCAGGTCGACGCCGTCGCGCCCGAGTTCCAGCGCGATCGCGCCCCCGGTGCCGTAGCCGACGGCGGCGATCCGGTCAGGGTCGGTCCGCGGTTCGGCGCGCAACACGTCGAGCGCCGCGTGGCCGATGTCGCGCATCCGGTCGGGGTCGGCGAGCAGCGGCATGCAACGCGCCAGCATCTCCTCGGGGTCGGTGAACCAGCGCCCGCCGTGGATGTCGAAGGCCAGCGCCACGTACCCCAGCTCGGCGAGGGCGTCGGCCCGGCGGCGCTGGAAGTCGTTCAGCCCCGTCCCCTCGGGCCCGACCAGGACAGCGGGCCGGCGGCCGACACCGGCCGGGAGCGCGAGGTGCCCGATCATCGTCAGGCCGTCGGCCGGGTACTCGACCGTGCGCGTTGTAACCGTCGTCATGAAACCGGACTGTAGTGATCGTCAAACCCGGTCGGGCCGATGTTCACCACCGGCAGACCACAACAGCCGCCCGCTGCATCCGGTCCGCCGCAACCTGGTCCAATATTCTGGCCAGCTGGGCGAATCGCCTGCCCCTCGAATGCTTGCACGCCGTCGTGTGGCGCACGCCTTCTTCGGGGCGTTGCTTCGTGACGCCTCCTCGTCGTGGGCCTGCGGCGTTCACCGAGGCTAGCAGCCCTGATGCCTATGAGTCCTTTGTGGACGATTCAGTCGGTTCGGTGGACGCCCCTCAGTTCCGTCAGGTGTCGCTTGGTGATTCGGCCGCCGTGGCGCTCGTCGATCAGGTTTCCGATGCACTCGGGCAGCCCGTTTCGCGCGGTCGGTGGCAGTGCCCGGGTACCGGAGCAGGTCTGCAGGAGGTTCGGGTACTCCTTAGCAGCCCTGGGCTTGGCTTCTTCCGCGACGTGGCCGAACACATCGTCATCTGGCTCTCGTAGGCCCCGAGTGGCATCTCAGAGGGGATGCTGACTGGCTCTTCAGAGAGGCCACTTCTTGCGGCAGGCTGGGCATCTGTCGTCCGCACGCCGAAAGGAAACGCCCGCCATGTTCACCGGCCTGAGCGCCTTCCCGCTCACCCCCACCAGCGAAGACGGCATCGACGAACGAGGCTTCGCGAACCTCGTCGCCCGGCTGTCCGCGGCGGGCGTCGACTCGATCGGCGCGCTCGGCTCGACCGGCGGTTACGCATACCTCACGCGCGAGGAACGCGCCCGCGCCGCGCAGATCGCCGTCGACGCCGCGGGCGGCGTGCCCGTCATGATCGGCATCGGCGCGCTGCGCACCTCCCAGGTCCGCGCACACGCCGAAGACGCCCAGAACGCCGGAGCGTCCGCGGTGCTGCTCGCGCCGGTGTCCTACCAGCCCCTCACCGACGACGAGGTCTTCGGCCTCTTCGAGGATGTCAGCCGCGAGCTGAGCGTTCCGCTGTGCGTGTACGACAACCCAGGCACCACGCACTTCACGTTCAGCGACGAGCTGCACGGGCGCATCGCCGCGCTGCCGAACGTCGCCGCGGTGAAGATCCCGGGCATCCCCGCCGACCAGGCGCGCGAGCGGATCGCCGCGCTCCGCGGCAAGCTGCCCCGGTCCTTCTCCGTCGGCGTCAGCGGCGACCAGTTCGCCGCCGGCGGCCTGAACGGCGGCGCCGACCTGTGGTTCAGCGTCCTCGGCGGCCTGCTGCCCGAGCAGTGCCTCGCCATCACCCGCGCCGCGGACGCCGGCGAGGCGACCACCCTGTCCGACCAACTGAGTCCTTTGTGGACTTTGTTCCGCCGGTACGGCAGCATTCGCGTCGTCTCCGCCGCGGCGGAACATGTCGGCCTCATCACCGGCCCGAACCTGCCCCGGCCGCTGCTCGGGCTCGACCCGGCCGCCCGGAAGGAGGTCGCCGCGGTGCTCGACAAAATCCTCGCCGAATAGCGGGAACGGGCATCTCCGGTTCAGTTCAAATGAGCGTTTTTCATCCTGGTCGGCCCGCAGCCGCGGGTCGCAAAGCTGCACGTCGATGGGGTGTCGCATGCGCCGCAGGCGCATAACCCACCTACGACACTTGCACCGCCGCGGGTTCTCAGAGGCTTCCTGGCGAGGACGGCCCTGACGCCGTGTATTGGACATACATATTGGGGGGTAGGGCAATTGTGGCGTGTCTAGTCGGCGGCGTAGCGGACTTCTTCCTTGCCGAACAAGGCACGCACGTGGTCGGGCTGGTTCTGGCGACGGCGCAGGTGGGTGCGTGTCGCTGCGGCCAGCTCGGACTTGGTGCGAGGGCTTGTCGTTGCGGTCACGTGATGTTT
>NZ_FNOK01000059.1 GCF_900106995.1 Saccharopolyspora shandongensis | reverse complement strand
CGCGCACCCTTCAACGGCTGCGAACCCGCATACTCCTTGCGAGTCGCCATCAGGCCCGGCATCTCATGCTCCGCCAACCGGATCTGATGCCGACCGGCCTCGGCCAACGACAAATCCCGGACAGCGAACTCAAGGCCATTGACCTTCTGCAACTTGACGCTCATCGCTACCTTCCCCTTGCAGGACTGATGATTCGGATCTATTCATCCAAAGTGGAACGCCGGGATGGCCCGATCTGCTAATGCACTCGGGCGCGCAACCGCGAGATCTCGTCGGTCGGATTCGGTGCGGTCGCGGCGTCAGGCCACCGTCGACCGCGGAAGATCGGCTCCGGGCCGCAATCTCAAGCCGCGCACAAAAAAAGCACCTCCCGCAGGAGGCGCCCTTACCGTGGTCTTCTAGCGGCTCGGCTGAGCGTGGCGGACGAAAGTCCGTTGCAGCGCCTCTCAGCCAGCGCTCGCGCCGTTGTGGCGCATCGTGTCGGTCAAACCCGGCGTGAGGACATTCTGAAACCGACCCAACGGATTGTCAAACTGCTCTCACCGCGCCGGACTACCGATCCGCGCAGCGGGCGGCGGGCGGCTCGCCGGTGATTTCCGCGCACACCAACCCGTCGCCGGCGGCCGGAGCACCGGAAAGGCCCAGCGCGGCGCGCTGGTCCACTTCGGCGCACCGCACCGGGCGGCCCTCGACCAGCAGCGGCGCGCGCTCGCGGGACGCGCCCGCGTAGGCCAGGACGTGCCGAAGTTCACTGCCGTCCTCCAACCCGATCCGCTCTGCACCATGCAGGCACACCAGGCGGTAGCGGGCACCACGCCCTTCGCACTCGTCGAGCACTTGGCGCTGTTCGGGTGTTGCGAGCCACACCGCGTGGTGCTCGACGATGCCCGGCGCGGCGGCCAGCACCGCCGGACGCTGGCCGTCTCCCCTGGCCCGCAGTCCCGTTGCCCAGACCGCCGCGAGGCCGGTGCAACGGGCGCGCAGCACGACCGCCGGCCCGGCCAGTCCCAGCTGCTCCCGCAGCCAGGTGATCTTCGAGGGGCAGGCGTTCGAGCCATAGGCCAGTACCGCCCGCCGGTCGCGGAGCGGAGCCGCACCGCGGTCCGCCAGCCACCGGTCGAGGCATGGTTGCGCCGCCGCGGCGGCGTGCACCCGCCAGCCCGACGGCGCGGTGTCGTCCGGAGCGAGCGGATGACCGATGCCGTCGAGCTGGACGAACGAGAAGTCCGGGCGCGCACCGGGATACGGGGCCTCGGGGTACTCGAAGTCGGCGAAGCGCGTTCGCGCCGGGGGCTGGGCTTGCTGCTCGGGGAAGCACATAGCCGCTACAGCATCGCGTCGAAAGCGCCGCTGCGCTATGACCGCGGTCGCAAGTTACTCCCGAAGCGCTGTGTTTTACGTCGTTCGCGCCGATCCGAGCACACCCGGTGTTCGACGACGGCGCCGACCGCGGTCCACATCGGACAAAAGGCGGCGGCGGTTTTCGGCATGTGAGATCGCTGCACTGTGGACGTCAGCGCGGGATGGCCGTGTGCTTGAACTCGTTGAGGTCGGCCCAGCCCAGCAGGTCCACCACGCGTTCGACGGTCGCGATCGACGACGCCGGGTCGGCGCCCTGCGGGGCGCGGTTCATCAGCCGGACGAACACGGCCCGGTCGTCGGCGATGAAGGTCGGCACGCCCCAAACGCTGTGCGAGGAAACGAATTCCTCGTGCTCGGCACGCACCTTCCCGAGCGCGGAACCGTCGCCGATGCGCGCGAACACCGCGTCGGCGGGAACGCCGTGGTCGGTGAGGACGCGCTCGACCACCGCGCGGTCTTCGAGGTGCAGGCCCTCGTCGTGCCGCGCCTCGAACAGGGCGCGGTGCACGGCCGGGAACCGGTCCGGGAACTCGTCCCGGATCACGACACCGGCCTGCAGAGCGAGGATCCCGCTGTCCTGCTCGGGTTTCTCCCAGACGCTGGGCTGGCCCTCCTCGACGTGCGCCTGGCCGAGGGAGAACGGCAGGTAGCGGACCTGCCAGTCGGCCCCGGCGGCCAGGCCGGTGAGCAGGTGCTCGTGCGCGTTGCGGGCGAACGGGCAGCGGTAGTCCCAGGTGACGGCGAATGCGGAGGTCATCTTCGGATCAACGTCCTTGTCCGGTCGCGGGTCATGGGTAGCAGTAGGAGTCCGAGGAGGCGTCGCCGCCCTGCAGGCGCACCTGGTGGACCCGCCGACCGCGGAATTCCGCGCCGTGCGGGAAGAAGCTCTCGTCGACCGCCAGTCCGCCGCCCGCGTCCGGGTCGGTGTCCAGCTTGGCGAACCACGAGCCCACGCCGTCGGGGTAGAACTGGTCGTCCCACGATCCGTACAGCGAGTTCGTCAGGTAGATGCGCCGGCCGTCGCGGCTGACCTCGACCATCTGCGGCCCGCCGGCCAGCGGCCGGTCCGGCTCGGCCGGGTGCGGCACGCGACCGGTGATCCCGCCGAGGCGGACCGAGCCGGTCTCGCGGGGCCGCGCCGGATCGCTGACGTCGTACTGCTTCAGCTCGCCGGTGCCCCAGCACGAGACGTACAGGAACCGGTCGTCGACGGACAGGTTGATGTCGGTGACCAGCGGCGGCACCGCGCCGAAGGGCTGCAGCGCGGGCGGGAGCTCCTCGGCCGGGGCCGGCTCGGCGGGGACGGTGATCACCTTGTCGGCCTGCCAGTCGCCGTTCTCGCGGTGCCAGCGCCAGACCGAAGCCGACAGGTCCTCGGTGCTGACCACCACGCCGGCGAAGCCCCAGGTGGCGCCCGGGTCGTGCGACGGCCGCAGCTCCAGCACCATCTGGTGCTGCGCGCCGAGGTCCACGCGCTGCCGGTGGCGGCCCTCCGCCAGGTCCCAGAAGTGCAGGGCGTGGCCGTACTCGTTGTTCAGCAGCCGTTCCGGGACGACCCCGTCCTCGATCATCGACGGCGTGCCCCACTCGCTGGTGATCAGGGTGTTCTGGTTGAGGTGCCACCAGGCGTCGTAGGCCAGGCGCTGCGGCCCGCGGTCGGTCTCCCACGCGCGCACGACGTCGAACGTGTCGTGGTCGAGCACCGCGATGCCGCCGGGTCCGTCGTCCCCGTTCGCGCCGCCGAGGCAGGAGAGGTAGATCCCGTCCGGGCCGCAGTGCAGCGTGTGCGGCCGGGAGTAGCCGGCCTTGGTCGCGAGCTCCTCGGCCGTCACGGTCCGCACCAGCCTCGGCTGCCGCGGGTCGGGATGGGTGTCGTAGATGTGCACGTTCGACGACCGCAACCCGGGTAGCAGCAGGTAGCGGCGCTGCAGGCCGTCGGTGTGGTGTCCGGCGTGGGCGAACGCGCTGCTGCACGCGTTCCAGCCGAAGTGGTGCAGTTCGTCGCCCCGGGTCGGCAGGTCGGCCCAGCCGACCACCCGCCCGAAGCTCGCCGACTCCGGATCGGTGTCGACGACGGTGAGCGCGTCCGGCTGCTGTCCGGACCGGTCGAACGCGACGACGTAGGCCAGGCGTTCGGCGGGCGCTGCGATGGCGTCGCCCGGGCTGCGGTAGAAGGTGGGATCGAGCTCGTGTCCGGTTGGAGAACTCATCGCGTCTCCTCGACTGCAACGGCTTCGTCACCCAGCGTCTCGCCTACCGCACTGAGCGTCGAGGCCGTCCACATCGTAGGACTCACGCGCGCCCACCGCCCCCGCGCTAAGCGGGTTGGTAGGTCAGGCAGTCGACGATGTCGCGCTGGTATCCGACGGAGATGCCCGGCGCCTGGCATTCGAGGTGGTCGTTGTACCGGCAGTCGGCCATCTTGCACGCCCCGACGTGGCCGATGGCGTTGGGGTCGCCGCCGTCGAACGGGCCGCCGACGAAGGTGTCGCACTGCGCGTGGGTCGGTTCGCCGATGGTGATGGCCAGGGCGTGGCAGTTGTGGTCGTGGTTGAACGCGCAGCTCTCGGCCGTGCAGTTGTTCACCAGTGGCATTTCCATGCTTCCCCCCGGATTCGGTCGGTTGCCGAAGCGGTTCCATGATGGACCGCGTGCGGCCGCCCGGCAGCGGATCCGGGGGCTCGTCAGCGGTGCCGCTCGCGGAGCAGGAAGCGCTGGATCTTGCCGCTCGGCGTTTTCGGGAGCTGCTCGACGAAGTGCACCGAGCGCGGATAGGCGTGCGCGGCGAACCTGCGCTTCACCAGCTGCTGGAGGTCCGCGACCAGTTCCTCGTCGCCGGTCCGTCCCGCGCGGAGGACGACGTAGGCCGCCAGGACCTCGCCGCGCAGCTCGTCGGGCACGCCGATGACGGCGGCTTCGGCCACCGCGTCGTGGCGCACCAGGACGCTTTCGACGTCGAACGGCCCGATCCGGTAACCGGCCATGATGATCACGTCGTCGTCGCGGGAGGAGAAGAAGAAGGAGCCGTCGGCGTCCCGCGTCCCGGCGTCGCCGGTGAGGTACCAGCGGCCGTCGGCGGAGAAGCGTTCGGCGGTCTTCTCCGGTGCGGCGACATAGCCGGTGAACCACATCAGCGGGCTGTCTGCGGCGTGGACCGCGATGCGCCCCGCGGTGCCCGCGGGTGCGGGCTCGTCCCGGTCGTCGTGCAGCACCTCGGCGGACCAGCCCGGCAGGACGCCGCCCATCGAGCCGGGCTTGACCGGCTCGCGAACGCCGTCGGCCCAGGCGTTGACGATGACCATGCCGTGCTCGGTCTGCCCGTAGTGGTCGCGCACCGCCACGCCCAGCCGCTCCTCGGCCCAGGAGACGACCTCCGGCGTCAGGGGCTCGCCCGCCGAGGACGCGCGGCGGAGCCGGATCCCCTCGGGCACGCCCGCCGGGTCGGTGCGCAGGCTGCGGTAGACCGTTGGCGCGGCGGCGAAGTTGGTGACGCCGAACTCGCGGATGACCTGCCAGGTCAGCGCGGCCGAGAACCCCGCGTGCAGCAGGATGCTCCGGCGACCGGCCGCCAGCGGCCCGAGGATCGCGTAGTACAGGCCGTACGCCCAGCCCGGGTCGGCGGCGTTCCAGAACACGTCGTCGGCCCGGACGTCGAGCCCGAACTCCAGGTACGCCTGGAACGAGGCGAGGGCCTTGACCGGCACCGGAACGGCCTTCGGGGTGCCGGTGGTGCCCGAAGTGAACAGCTGGACCAGGATGCCGTCCCCGCCCTGGCGGACAGGTTGCGCGGTCGGCTCGTCTCCGCTGTACCGGGCGAGCAGCCCGGCGAGGGTCGGCTCGTCGGTGGCGTCCCCGGCGACGACGATCCGCCACGGCACGTCGGCGGGGATGTCCTCGCCCGGCTCCAGCTTGGCGCGCTGGTCCTGGTCGACCACGACGACCTTCGCGCCACTGGCGTTGAGCCGCAGCGCGATGGCGGGCGGTGCGAAGGCGGTGAACAGCGGCACATGCACGGCACCGCGGCGCCAGATGCCCAGCAGCGCCACGACCAGGTCGGCGGACTTGCCCATCAGCACCGCGACCGCGTCGCCCGGCTCGACGCCCAGGTCGGCGAGGGCGGCGGCGAAGCGCGCCGAGTCGCGGCGCAGCTCGCCGTAGGTAAGGTCCCGGCTGGTCAGGTCCGCCTCGACGACGGTGTAGGCGACGGCGTCCGCGGGGTGGTGGTCGCACAGCAGCTCCGCCGCGCACGCGTCCGGCGAGCCGAACCGGGCGAGCAGCTCGGCCACCCGTTGCGACTGCGGTGTCGTCCCCGGTGCGGTGGTCGGCTCGATGCTCACGAATCCCCCTTCCCGCCGCATGCTCCTTTGCCGCGGCGTAGCCGGGCGTTATGCTCCGCGCCACACATCAGTCCGCGATACCCCCGGAAAGGGGTGAAGAGATCGTGTACTTGCGCCCGGATGACGGGGACGCCTTCCGGCAGGCCGTGCGGGTGGTGCGGCAGCGGGCCGACGTGCCGGTCGCCTTCGGCGGACAGGTCGCCGCTGAGGGTTCCCTGCACCTCTCGGAGTTCGTCGGCGTCCGCACGTCCGCGCTGAAGGGCCTCCAGATCCGCGCCGCAGCGGGTCTCGGCGGGCAGGTCATGACGTCCCGGCGCCCGGGCGCGGTGAGCGACTACGGGTCCGCGTTGACGATCAGCCACGACTACGACGTGCCCGTGCTGGCCGAGGGCATCTGCTCGGTGGCCGCAGTGCCGGTGACGGTGCACGGCCGCGTTCGCGGGGTGATCTACGGCGCGGCGCGCGGCGTGGTCCCGCTCGGTGACCGGGTGCTCGACACCATGGTCGACGCGACCCGCCGGCTGGCCGGCGAGCTCGCCGTCCGCGACGAGGTGGACCGGCGCCTCCAGCTGCTGGACGTGGCGGACGCCGATCGAACGGCGCTTCGCGACAGCGTGGCGATCGAGGAGGTCCGGGAGCTGCACGCCGAGTTCCGCGCCATCGCCAAGGGACTCGACGACGCGGTCCTGCGCGACCGGCTGCACCGGGCGTGCGAGCGGCTGGCGCACCTCACCGACTCCCGGGACGCCGTCGATCCGCCCGCGTTGTCGCCGCGCGAGCTGGACGTGCTCTCGCAGATCGCGCTCGGCTGCAGCAACGCGGAAACGGCGCGGCGGCTCTCGCTGAAACCCGAGACCGTCAAGGCGTATCTGCGCAGCGCTATGCGCAAGCTGGACGTGCACACCCGGCACGAGGCGGTCGTCGCCGCCCGGCGACGCGGCGCGCTGCCCTGATCCCCCTGCCGCGGCGGGGGAAACGATTGCGCAGCCGCCGTTGCGGGTAGCACGCATGTGATGCGTGTGCCCGACGAAGATCCCGGCGGGCAGGCGATGCGCGCGGGCGAGCTGCCTGACCGGACTCGGGGCTAGCGCAGGACTGTCGCGCCAGCGGGGCCGACGGCCTCCTCGACCGTGGTGGCGTAGGTGAACCGGTCGGCGACGTCGAGCATCTCCAGCAGGCGGTCCACGACCCTGTTCTGGGAGAGCAGCACCAGGTGCACCCCGCGCATCAGGGCGCGGTGCGCGGCCTCCAGCAGGACGACCGCGCCGTGGGTGGACAGGAAGGACAGCCCCGACAGGTCCAGGACTGCGGTGGCGGTGGCGGCCGAGAGGTGAGCTCGCACCGCGTCGGCGAAGTTCGTGGCGCTGTTCATGTCCAGGATTCCGGCCGTTTCGAGGACGACGACGCCGGGAGCGGGACTCGTGGTGCGCAGTCGCAGCGCTCCGGGCGCGTGGTCGTCGGTGCCGCGTTCGGTGCGCGGTGCGGGGATGAAGGACATGTGCGGCCTCCCCAATGCTCGGGATTCTGGCTGTCGGCCGCCGCGGAGGACCTCGGCGGGCCGCCCTCCACGCTACGGCCAAACCCTAGATCACCAGGCAAAACGAGCTTTCGCGCGCATCACAGCACGAAGGGTGTTCGGCCCTCTGCCGCGTCCCACGATCGAGCGACAGCGGCCGTCACCGTCAGCTCGCGGGGCTGCGCCGGGTGCGGCGGGTCGGCGTCGCCGTGGCCGGGTCCTCCGGCCACGGGTGCTTCGGGTAGCGCCCGCGCAGTTCCGCGCGGACCTGCCGGTAACCGTTGCGCCAGAACGAATCGAGATCGGCCGTGACCGCCGCCGGGCGCCCGGCGGGCGAGAGCAGGTGCAGCACCACCGGCACCCGGCCGTCGGCGATGCGCGGCACGTCCTGCCAGCCGAAGACCTCCTGCAGCTTCACCGGCAGGGCGGGCCGGTCGTGCTGGTAGTCCACCTTGATCCGGGAGCCGGTGGGGACCTCGATCCGGTCCGGCGCGAGCTCGTCCAGCCGTCCCGCCGCGGACCACGGGATCAGCCGCCGCAGCGCGGCGCCGGCCGGGATCCGCAGGTCGGCCCGCCGCCGCGCGGCCGAGAGCTCCGGTTCCAGCCATTGGTCCACTATGGACAGAAGCGTTCCGTCGTCGGTGGCGGGCCAGGGATCGCCGAGGGCGGCGTGCAGGAATCCGAGCCGCTGCCGCAGCCGTCGCGCATCGTCGTTCCAGGCCAGCAGTTCCAGCCCCTCGGCGCGCAGGCCGGCCAGCAGCGCCTCCCGGACCTCGGCGGCGTCCGGGTCGCGGATCTGCCGGCGGCTCAGGGTGATCGCGCCGAGCCGCTCGACGCGGACCGCCCGCACATCGCCGTCCTCCCAGCCGATCTCGTCGCTGGTCGTCACCAGCGCGGGCGCCGCGCTGCGGGCCAGCGTCTCGTCCGCGGGTGCGGCCAGCCGGACGACTCCGGACGCGCTTCCCGGCGCCCGGTCGGCGACGGCCACCGCAAGCCATTCCGATTCGCGCAGCCCGGAATTGCCCGGCAGCTCCACCGCCGTCCCGGACGCCATCAGGTACACCGCGGAACCGGAACCCCGGCGCCGCGCCAACCGCTCCGGCTGCGCCAACGCGACGACGAGCGCCGCATCATCGCGCGCGGAGGTTCCGGGATGCGCCTGCACAGAACCGCGCAGCCTGCGGACCTCGCGCCGCCACCGATCGCTGCCCGGTGCGCCCCGGCGCAGCCGGGAAAGCGCCGTGGTGACGTCGACTTCGCCGGTCAGCGCATCGTTGTCGAGCAGGGCGACGACCTCGGTGGTGATGTCGGTGCCGGCCAGTTCGCGGCCGTCGAGCAAGGCCCGGGCCAGCCTCGGGTGCAGACCCAACTCCGCCATCCGGCGACCCCGGGCCGTGATCGCGTCGTCGTCCAGTGCGCCGAGCCCGCGCAGCACCTCGCGGCCCGCGGCCAGCGCACCGGTGGGCGGCTCGTCCCACCACGTCAGCGCCGACCCGTCCGGCGTTCCCCAGCACGCCAGTTCCAGGGCGAGCCGAGTCAGATCGGCCGTCCGGATCTCCGGTTCCGGGTACGCGGGCAGCGTGCTGTGCTCGTGCTCCGGCCAGCACCGGTACACCACGCCGGGCCCCTGCCGGCCGGCGCGGCCCGCCCGCTGGTCGGCGACCGCCGCCGACACCCGGACCGTGGCCAGCCCGGACAGGCCGCGCCGGTTGTCCACCCGCGACACCCGGGACAGGCCCGAGTCGACGACGGCACGCACCCCGGGCACGGTCAGGCTCGACTCGGCGACCGCCGTGGCCAGCACCACGCGACGCCGCTTCCCCACTCGCAGCGCCGAATCCTGCTGCGCGTGCGGCAGCCTGCCGTGCAGCGGAAGAACGTCCACATCGGACTCGCCGAGCTGGTTCGCGACGCGGCGGATCTCGGCGGCACCGGGCAGGAAGGTCAGCACGTCGCCGTCCTGCTCGGCGAGCGCGGTGCGCACGGCCCGCGCCACGCACGCCTCGATCCGCTCCCCGCGCGCCGGCGGCAGGTAAGCGGTCCGGACCGGGTGGGTCCGCGCGTGCGCCTCCAGCACCGGTGAGCCGCCGAGCAGCTCCGCGGCGCGACCGGCCGCCACCGTGGCCGACGTCGCCAGCACCCGCAGGTCCGGGCGCAGCCCGTCCCGCGCGTCCAGCAGCAGCGCCAGCAGGAGGTCCGCGTCCAGGTGCCGCTCGTGGCATTCGTCGAGCATCACGACGTCGACGCCGGTCAGCTCGGGATCCGATTGCAGCCGCCGCACCAGCAGGCCGGACGTCACCACCTCGACGACCGTCGCCGCGCCGCGACGGCGCTCGCCCCGCACCGAGTAGCCCACGCGCTGCCCGACCTCCTCGCCGAGCAGGCTCGCCATGCGCTCCGCCGCGGCCCGGGTGGCCAGCCGCCGCGGCTCCGCCACCACGACGCGAAACCCCTGCTCCGCCAACGCCAACGGCACGAGTGTCGTCTTACCGGTGCCGGGCGGCGCCACCAGCACCGCCGTGCCGTGCTCCGAGAGAGCACCGGTGACGTCGTCGAGCACGGCACGCACGGGAAGATCGGGGAAGTCGAGCATAACGGCCCCATCTTGCCATCCCGCCGCGCAGTTCGATTGACGCACAGAAGTTCGCCGGATACGTTGCCGGGAAACCACCGCCGCCGAACGGGAATGGCACCTTGGGACGACTCGCGGACGCCGACAGCACCGCCCGGAAGCAACGTCAGCTCGCCGGCGCACCGAACGCGGCGGACTTCTCCGAGGCGCTGGCCCGGGGCCTGGCCGTGCTGGCGGCCTTCGACGGCGAGAACCGGCGGCTGACGCAGGCCGACCTGGCGCGCAAGCTCGCCCTGTCCCGCGCGACCGTGCGGCGCGCCGTCCTGACCCTCGAGCACCTCGGCTACGTCCGCGCCGAAGGCCGCGCGTACGAGCTCAGCCCGCGAATCCTGCGGCTGGCCGCCGGATATCTCACGTCGAACGTCACCGGCGCGGTCATGCAACCGGTGTGCGACCGGATCTGCGCGCGGCTGCAGGAGGCGTGCTCCGTCGCCGTGCTCGACGGAGCGGACGCCGTCGTGATCGCCCGCGCGGTGCCGAACCAGCTGATCCAGGTGGGCAGCGGCATCGGCTTCCGGACCCCGGCGAGCATCTCCTCCCTCGGCAAGGTCCTCCTCGCGAACCTGCCGGAGGAGGAGCGCCCGGGCGCGCTCGACGCGGCCGGCGCCCGGGCCGATGCCCTCCACGGAATCGAGCGCGACGGGTACTGCTACGTGGCGAACGACGTGGAGCCGGGCGCCCATTCGATCGCCGTGCCCCTTCGCCGGTGGGACGGGCGGGTGATCGCGGCCCTGCACGTCGGGTGCAACATCGAGCGGATCTCGCCCGAGGTCATGCACGGCGACGTCCTGGCGCTGCTGCGGGAGGCGGCCGACGAGCTGCACGCCCAGCTCATCTGACCGTCAGCCGAGGCGGTCGGCCATGAGCTCGCCCGCCATGATCGCCGCGAGGTTGGTGTTCGCGCGGGGAACCGTC
Organism: Saccharopolyspora shandongensis; assembly: GCF_900106995.1. Lineage (GTDB taxonomy): Bacteria > Actinomycetota > Actinomycetes > Mycobacteriales > Pseudonocardiaceae > Saccharopolyspora > Saccharopolyspora shandongensis. Next base: position 50,393 of record NZ_FNOK01000059.1, on the reverse strand, counting down.
GGGAAGATCGACGCGTCGACCACGCGGAGGCCCTCCAGGCCCAGCACCCGGCAGTCGGGATCGACCACCGTCGCCGGATCCGAGGGGCTTCCCATGCGGCAGGTGCTGGTCGCGTGCTGCGCGTCGGCCGCCTTCGCGAGCAGGTAGTCGTCCAGCTCCGCGTCGTCGTCGACGGCCGCGAGCAGCGTCGCGTTGAGCCGGTCCGGCGAGTACGCCGTGATCGGCGCGACCTCGTCGCCGCGCACCAGCTCGACCAGGTGGCGGATGCCGCTGCGCAGCCGCGCCAGATCGCGCTCGTCGGAGAGCATGCGTTCGCGCACCTCCGGCTGCGCCGTCGGGTCGGTCGAGGTCAGGCCGACCGATCCACGCGAGTAGACCTGGTTGTTCCACACGCCGAAGGACCCCGCACCGAAGCGGACGTCGGCGATCTCCATCGCGAGCACGCTCTGGTTGCCCGCGATGACCATCATGTCGTCGGCCTGGGCCGCCGGGTGGTCGCTGGTGTAGCGGATGCAGACGTTCGTGTGCCGGTCGTCGGGCGTGCGCACCGCCGATTCCTCGTTCAGCGGGATGCCGACGAAGACCACCGGGTGGTCCTGCAGGCCCTGGCCGACCGGCAGGTCCCGCAGCACGTCGATGCCCAGCGAGCGCAGGTGGGCGGCCGGGCCGATGCCGGATCGCAGCAGGATCGCCGGCGTGTGGATCGCACCGGCGCTCAGCACGACGAGGTCCGCGTGCTCGCGGCTCATCGTCCCGTCGACGAGGACCTCGACGCCGACCGCTCGCCCGCCGGACACGATGACCCTGTCCACGACGGCGTCGCCGCGGATCTCCAGGCCGGGCAGCGTCCTCGCCGGTTCGAGGTAGGCGTCGTTGGTGGACACCCGGCGGCCGCGCCGCGAGTTGATCGGATACGGCGAAATCCCCGTCGCACCAGGGGCGTTCACATCGGCGGCCCACCCGTGCCCCGCCGCGAGCGCGGCCCGGTGCAGCGCCGCGTCCACCGCTCCCCACTCCGCCTCGGGCGTCCGGTAGACCGGGATCGGGCCGCCGCGACCGTGGTACGGGGCGTCGCCGAACTCCTCGTCGTCCTCCAGCTTCGCGAAGTACGGCAGCACGTCCCGGGGAGCCCAGCCCTCGCATCCCGCGCGGGCCCAGTCCTCGAAGTCCGCCATCGGCGGGCGGATCGCGATCTGCCCGTTGATCGCCGAACTGCCGCCGACTCCGCGGCCACGCCAGAACGGCTCCGGAGCCTGCTTCTCGGTCCGCGACGCGGTGAGCTCCTGCCACACGAGGTGCCGCCCGGCGTCGGGATCCAGCAGCGCGCGCATCGGGTTCGGCGACCGCCACACCTCCGGCATCTCGGCGGAGCGGTAGTCCGGGCCGGCCTCCAAGAGCAGCACCCGCCTCCCCTGCTCCGCGGCCCGGACCGCCAGGGCGGACCCCGAGGAACCGGCCCCGACCACGATCAGATCCCAGCCGCGCTCAGCCACCACGCCTCCAAAAGTTCGATTACCGCACACATGTGCGCTGTTTCGGAGGAACAACGGTACGACCACCCGACCGGACGCCGCAACGGATTTCCACACCTGTCCACATCGGACGGACGATGATCCGAGAATCGCGCGCCTCGTCAGGGCTCGCGCAGCACTGATCGGGCCGCCAGTTCTTCAGGTGCGCTCCTCGATCACGCCCCCTTGCCCTCCCCCCTTTTCCCGCGATGACAGGAAGAGCAGATCCAGGTGGGCCTCGACGCGCGGGGCGAGGAACCCCGCGCGCTCGGGCTCGTCGAGGACCAGCGACTGCACGACGAGCCCGTCGATGACCGCGAGCAGCCCGGCCGCCGCCGCTACCGGGTCGGCGGCCGGACTGAGCTCACCGCTCTCGCTCGCACGCCGGAGGATCTGCGCGAACGCCTCGCGGAGCTCTTCGTCCACCGCCGCGGCGAAGCTCATCAGCGACGGCCGCGTGGTCGCCTCGGCGGAGAACGCCAGCCACACGCGGGCGTCGCGGCTGAGGCGCTCGTCGACCGGCAGCCAGAGGTCGATCAGCGCACGCAGCACCGAGCGGGCGGGCCCGTCGAAGCCCACCGCAGCCGCGCGCCCCTCCACATCGCGGCAGATGTGGCGGAACGCCTCGACGATGAGCTGGTCCTTGCTCCGGAAGTAGTACTGGACCTGTGCGAGGGACACGCCCGCCGCGGTGGCCACCGCGCGCATGCTGACGGCCGGGATCCCGCCCCCGTCGATCAGGTCGAGCACCGCGCCGATCAGGTGCGCTCGCCGCTCGGCGGCGCGGTCCCCGGCGGTCACCCCTGCCGGCCGCGCACCGACCGGCCGATCACCATCGCCAGCCCCACCACGATCTCGATGGCACCCACCACGAGCAGGACGACCCCGACCTTGCTCGGCGAGATGACGGGCAGCTCGATCCCGTCCGTCGTCGCCCACAGCACGGCACCGATCAGCGCCAGAACCACGCCGCTGACGAGGGTCTTGCGCGCGGCACGAGCGCCGCTTTCGATCTTCTCAACTTTACCCATACGACCGTATGGTACAGACGTACCGTACGACCGTATAGGGCACCCCCGAGCAGGCCTTTCGATCGATTGCGGGATGCAGGTCACGACGAGGCGGCCGCCTAGCACGACGCGAGCCCCGACAGCAAATCGCGCCCGGAAAATCCAGATCATGAAACGATGTCAGGTTCCCTGGCCGGCTGCTGCATCGTGGCGTCCGAAGGGCGCGCACGCATCCGATTCCCGCGCGCCGACACCGCGAAAGGCAAGACATGTCCGAGAACGACAACGCCCCCGAGAACAACGACCTCGGGCTGCCGGAGAAGCCCAAGCAGAAGCGACGGGGCGTCCTGCTGAGCCTGGCCGCGCTGGTGGTGATCGCCGTCGTCGCGGTGGTCGTCGTGGTGCAGGGCGGCTCGACCGACACCACGGCCGGCCGCACCAAGGTGCGCATCGGCGTCACCGACGCCAGCAAGTCGTACTGGAAGACCTACAAGGACCTCGCCGCCGCCCAGGGCATCGACCTCGAGACGGTCAACTTCAGCGACTACCACCAGGCCAACCCGGCGCTGTCGCAGAAGCAGATCGACGTGAACCTCTTCCAGCACCTGCTCTTCCTGGCCAACTACAACGCGTCCAATTCGGACACCCTCACCCCGATCGGCTCGACCTACGTCGTGCCGCTGAGCCTGTACTCCCGCAAGCACACCGACGTCGCCGCCGTCCCGCAGGGCGGCACCGTGGCGATCCCGAACGACCCCACCAACCAGGCGCGGGCGCTGCTGGTGCTCCAGCAGGCCGGGCTGATCAAGCTCCGGGACGGCGGGAACGTGCTCGCCACCCCGGCCGACATCGACGCCGCGGCCTCGAAGGTGACCGTCACCGCGGTCGACGCCGCGCAGACCGTCGCGTCGCTGCCGTCGGTGGACGCGGCGATCATCAACAACAACTTCGCCCTCGACGCCGACCTCGACCCGAGCAAGGCGCTGTTCGGCGACGACCCCAACAGCCCGGCAGCCGCTCCCTACATCAACGCGTTCGTCGTCCGCGCCGAGGACCGGGACAACCCGACCTACCACAAGCTCGTCGAGATCTACCGGGACAAGCGCGTCTCCGGGCAGGCCGAGGCCGACTCGAAGGGCACCTCCGTGCTCGTCGACCGCCCGCAGGCCGAGCTGGAGGGCATCCTGGCCGACCTCACGCAGACCGTGAAGGCCGCCAAGTGAAAACGGAATCCCCGCTCATCGAGTTCCGCGGCGTCGGCAAGACCTTCGGCGCCGGCGACCGAGCGGTCACCGCACTGGCGGACGTCGACCTGACCATCGACGCCGGCGAGGTGTTCGCGATCATCGGCTACTCCGGGGCGGGCAAGAGCACCCTGGTCCGGCTGATCAACGCGCTGGAGCCGGTCAGCGCCGGCCAGGTCCTCGTCGGCGGCACCGACATCACCGGCCTGCCCGAGCGGCGGCTGCGCGAGGTCCGCCTCGGCATCGGCATGATCTTCCAGCAGTTCAACCTGCTCCGCTCGCGCACCGTGTTCGGCAACGTGGCCTACCCGCTGAAGATCGCGGGCTGGGACAAGCGGCGGCGCGAGGAGCGGGTCGCGGAGCTGCTGCGGTTCGTCGGCATCGCCGACAAGGCCTGGCACTACCCCGATCAGCTCTCCGGCGGGCAGAAGCAGCGGGTCGGCATCGCCCGGGCGCTGGCGACCAATCCGAAGATCCTGCTCGCCGACGAGTCGACCAGCGCGCTCGACCCGGAGACCACCGGCGAGGTGCTGCGGCTGCTCAAGCGGGTCAACACCGAGCTCGGAGTGACCATCGTGGTGATCACCCACGAGATGGAGGTGGTCCGGGAGATCGCCGACCGGGTCGCGGTGCTCGACGCCGGGCGCGTCGTCGAGCAAGGCAGCGTGGTGGACGTGTTCTCCGCGCCCAAGACCGCGATCACCCGCCGGTTCGTCGAAACCGTGCTGCACGACCAGCCCGACGGCGAGAACCTGGCCCGGCTGCGCGCCCGGCACGACGGCCGGTTGGTGACCGCGAGCATCCGCGACGACCGGCGGATCGGCGCCGTGCTGTCCAACGCGCTGGGCAAGCACGGCGTCCGGTTCGAGATCGTCTACGGCGGAATCAAGGAGCTTGGCGGCGAGTCGCTGGGCAGGCTGACGCTGGAGCTCAACGGCGCGGCCGACGGCGTCGACGCGCTGATCGCCGAGCTCCGCGAGATCACCGAGGTGCAGGAGCTGGTGGCGTGAACATCGACTGGACGACGATCGGGCCGGTGTTGCTCACCTCGATCGGCCAGACCATCTGGATGGTGCTGGCCACGATGCTGATCGGCGGCTTCCTCGGTCTGGTGCTCGGCATCCTGCTCTACACCACGCGGGCGGGCGGGATCCTCGCCAACCGCTTCGTGTTCGTGGTGCTGAACGTGCTCGTGAACATCATCAGGCCGATCCCGTTCATCATCTTCATCACGGCGATCGGCCCGCTGACGATCCAGGTGGTCGGCACCACGCTGGGCACCACCGCGGCCACGTTCGCGCTGACCGTGGCGGCCACGTTCGGCATCTCGCGGATCGTCGAGCAGAACCTGGTGACCATCGACCCCGGGGTCATCGAGGCGGCCCGCGCGATGGGGGCGAGCCCGCTGCGGATCATCGTGGGCCTGCTGGTGCCGGAGGCGCTCGGGCCGCTGATCCTCGGCTACACCTTCGTGTTCGTCGCGGTCGTCGACATGACGGCCGTCGCGGGCGCGGTCGGCGGCGGCGGGCTCGGGGACTTCGCCATCACCTACGGCTACCAGCGCTTCGAGTGGGGCATCACCGCGATCGCGGTGCTGATCATCATCGTGCTGGTGCAGGCGGCCCAGTACCTGGGCAACCTGCTGTCCCGCAAGGCGCTGCGCGGCTGATCAGCGCGGTGGGCGCTCGTTCCGGCGGGCGCTCACCGGCGCGTCGGCGTCCAGGCGCTCCGCGATGAGGTCCAGCAGCGACTCGACCTCGGCCCGGTCGTAGCCGGCGCCCGGCGTGGGCTGCGCGCGGAACGCGACGGATTGCACGTCGCGCGAGGTCAGCGTGTCGGCGCCGCGCAGGGTGTCGACGACGCGGTCCAGGAAGTCATCGACCTCGTCCTCGTCGTAACCGTGCTCGTTGCCGGCGGAACCGTGCAGCACCACGCTGCCGATCGCCTCCGGGGTGAGCTGGGGCGCCCCGGCCACCAGCGCGCGCGGGAAGGCGCGGGCGATCGACATCCCCTGCGCGGGGACGGATTGCGGTCGCTGCCGCGGGGTCATGTTCTTGATCATCGTGGAGACCATGACGAGGAAGGCGAAGACGCTGGCCTCCTGGTAGCCCGGCCGGCCCGGCCCTGGCGGGTTGAACCGGGCGCCCAGCACGTCCTGCGCGGTCAGCGTGTCGGCGCCGCGGAGGGTGGCCTCGACGCGGTCCATGAACGCGTCGACCTCGGCCTTGTCCAACACGTTCTGCTGCGCCGAACCCTTGAACACCTCGACGCGCCCCGGCTGCACCGCCTCGCCGCGCTGGGGCACCGGCTCCACGGCCGGGGCCGCGCGCCGCACCACGGTCTTCTGCTCGCTCGGCGCGCCGTCCTTCTTCTCGATCGCCGCGCCGCCCTTCTTCTCGCGGCGCTCGGACTCCCGCACCTCGCGCTTCATCAGGGTCAGCGCGACCTGGTCCAGGAACTCGGCGACCTGGACCTTCTTGTAGGACCGTCCGGGCTTGCCCGGGCTGAACCGCGCCGTGAGCACGTCCCGCGCGGTCATCGGCCGCTTCCCGCGCAGCGCCGCCTCGACGCGTTCGAGGAACGCGTCGACCTCGCGCTCGTCGTAGCCGCGGTTGCGTCGCCAGCTCCTGGCGAAAGCAACGTTGCGCATGTCGTCGGGGGTGAGCATCCTCGGTCCTCCAGGGCATGTGCCGCCAACTTTCGGACGCAGCCCGGCGTCGACCGCCGAGCCCCCGACCCGCCCGTTCTGCGCGAACAGCTTGCCCAAGGCGGCGCGCGAGATCAACCCTTCCAGGCATCCGCGAAATGGGGCGTTCGTCGCACGCTGCGCCGAGCGCCCGGCCGACTGCGGGCAGCGGCCCCGGCGACTGCGCCCGAACGGCCCAACCCACTTGATCGTCCACTGAGGACCAATCGCGTGGTGGCCCGCGCCGCTCCCGCGCGCCAGGATGGGAGGCACCAGACGCGCAATCATCGGAGGACGCCATGACCGACAACCCAGGCCAGCAGCCGAAGATCCAGCGATCGCCCAAGCGGGTGCGCACCTACCTCGGCGGGCGTCTCGTCGCGGATTCCAGGCGCCCGATGCTCGTGTGGGAGCACCCCTACTACCCGACCTACTACCTGCCGGCCGAGGACGTCCGGGCGGAACTGCGCCCGACCGGCGGCACGCGCCGCATCGACCTGCTGGGCGACGGGGACGTCCTCGACGTGCTGGTCGACGGCGCTTCCGCCGAGGGTGCCGCCGTCCGGTTCCCGGACTCCTCCCCCGCCCCGGGCCTGGTGCGGATCGACTGGGGCGCGATGGACGAGTGGTTCGAGGAGGACGAGCCCGTCTACGTCCACCCGCGCGACCCGTACAAGCGGGTCGACATCCTGGCCGGCTCGCGGCACGTCGTCGTGCGCGTCGGCGGCGTCGTGGTAGCCGACTCGCGTCGCCCGCAGATCCTGTTCGAGACCGGCCTGCCGCCGCGCTACTACCTCCCGCTGGCCGACGTCCGGATGGACCTGCTGCGGCCGTCGGACCGGCAGACCCGATGCCCCTACAAGGGGACCGCGACGTACTGGCACGTCCTGGTCGACGGCACCGAACACCCCGACATCGTCTGGACCTACCGCACACCGCTGCCGGAGAGCCAGAAGATCGCCGGCCTCGCCTGCTTCTACGACGAGCGGGTGGAGGTCACCATCGACGGCGAGCCCCAGGAGAAGCCGCACACGCCGTTCTCCTGACCACCGGTGACCGTCCACCGTGGACGATCAGGGAAATCGCTTTCGCCCCGGCGGGCGGAATGCGAAGATCATCCGATGCCTGCATCCCGTTGCGAACTGCTGCGCTGGCAGTTCGACCTGACCTGGTCGCTGTTCGAGTTCCACCTCGAACGGCTGAGCCCCGAGGACTTCCTCTGGGAACCCGCGAAGCTCTGCTGGACGATGCACCGGGGCGAGGACGGGACGTGGGTGCCGGACTGGGCCGACGCCGAACCCGATCCCATCCCGGTGCCCACGATCGGCTGGATCACCTGGCACATCGGTTGGTGGTGGAGCGTGACCATCGACCATGCGCGAGGCGTGCCGCCACGCGACCGGACCGAGGTCGAGTGGCCCGGCGCCGGGCAGCCGACCATCGACTGGCTGCGCGGGCTCCGCGCGGACTGGCTCGCCGTGCTGGACGAGCTGACCGACGCCGATCTGGACGCCGTCGCGTCGTTGCCCTGGCAGAACGACCCGGAGATGACCGTCGCGCACACGGTCGGCTGGGTCAACGCGGAGCTGATGAAGAACGCCGCCGAGATCGGCCAGCTCCGCCTGGTGCGCGCCGCGGCGTGACCGGGGACGTCAGCCGAGCCGGGGCAGGACCTCGGCCGCCAGGCGCTCGGTCTGCTCGGCGTGGTCGAACATCGGGCTGAGCAGGATGCGCTGCGCGCCTGCGGCCGCAACCTCGCTCAGCTCCCGCTCGCACACTTCCGGGGTGCCGACGACCGCGGCGGCCTCGATGGTTTCGGAGCGGCGGCCGTAGAGGCGCTCCAGCTCGGTGTTCATCCGCGCCCGCCCGCGCTCCGGCGAGTCGTCGACCGCGATGTAGACGCGCTTGGCGATCGGGAAGTCGGCCGGGTCGCGCTCCTGCTCGGCGAGCGCGGCCGCCACGGTCCGGACCTGGTCGGCGAACCGCTCGGTGGGCGACGATCCGGCGCCGAAGAAGCCGTTGCCGTGGCGGACCGCGCGCCGCAGCGCCGCCGGGCTGTTGCCGCCGAACCAGATCGGCGGATGCGGCTTCTGGAACGGCTTGGGCTCCATCGCGGCGTCTTCGAGCTGCCAGAACCGGCCGTCGAAGGTCACCCGCGGCCGCGTCCACAGCTGCTTCATCAGCTCCAGGCCCTCGGTGAACCGGCCGACGAAACGCTCCGGCTCGACGCCGAACGCGGCGAACATCCGGCCCCGGCCGCCCGTGCCGACGCCGATCTCCAGCCGTCCCCGCGACATCTGGTCCAGCGTGCTCAGGCTCTTCGCGAGGTGCACCGGGTTGTGCAGGGTGGTCACCAGCACGGCGCAGCCCAGCCTCAGCCGGTCGGTGCAGGCCGCCGCGAAGGTCATCGTCTCGATCGGGCTCAGCTGCGGCATGGTGCCCAGCACCTGCTCCTGGGTCCACGCGCTGTCGAACCCGAGTTCCTCGATCCGCCTCAGGTGACCGGCGAAGCCGGCGGCGTCGAACTCGCCGTCTGCGAAGAACTGCGGGATCGAGATCGCGAACCTCATGCGGTGATCGTAGCCCCGTTCAGCGGGGCGCGATGCCGTTCAGGAGCTCGCCGAGGAGGACGTCGAGGGCGGCGTCCGTGCCCTCTTCCGGGACCATGCCGCCGGCCGCCAGGCTGGCGAAGCCGTGCAGCCCGGCGAACACCGACAGGCCGATGCCATCAGTGCCGCCGGCGTGCACGTCGCCGCTGCGCTGACCGTCCACGATGACCGCGAGCATCGACGTTCCCAGCCGGTGCCCCGCCGCGACCAGCTCCTCGGAGGCATCGGGCGCGTGCTTCCGGACGAACATCAGCTCGAGCAGTTCCGCGTCGTGCACGGCGAAGCGGACGTAGGCCCGGGCCAGCGCGGTCAGCCTGCGGCGGAACGGGCCTTCGGTGGCCGCGGCCGCGTCGAGCTCGGCGGTCAGGCGCTCGAACCCGCGCAGGGCGAGCGCGTTCAGCAGCGCCCGCCTGTCCTTGAAGTGCCGTCGCGGCGCGGCGTGGCTGACACCGATGTCCCGCGCGAGTTCCCGCAGGGACAGGGCGTCGACCCCGCGCGTGCGCAGCGCGGTGGTGGCGGAGTCCAGCAACGCGGCGCGAAGGTCTCCGTGGTGATAACGACCTCCAGCCATGATCAGCACTCTACCGTGGATGTTGACACCAGCAGCATTGTTGGCATTGTCAACTTTGTTGTCGGTGACTACATTGGCGGTCATGCCTGCTTGGAGCATCGATCGGATCCCCGACCTGACCGGCCGCACCGCGATCATCACCGGCGCGAACAGCGGCCTGGGCGTCCACACGGCCCACGCGCTGGCCAGGGCCGGCGCGCACGTGGTGCTCGCCGTCCGGGACGTCACCAAGGGCGCGGAGGCGGCGGCCGCGCTCCCCGGGAGCCACGAGGTCCGCCGCCTCGACCTCGCCGACCTCGCCTCGGTGCGGGAGTTCGCCGACTCCTGGGACGGCGACGTCGACCTGCTGATCAACAACGCCGGGGTGATGATCCCGCCGGAGGGGCGCACCAAGGACGGGTTCGAGACGCAGTTCGGCACCAACCACCTCGGCCACTTCGCGCTCACGAACCTGCTGCTCCCGCACGTCACCGACCGAGTGGTGACCGTGGCCTCCACGGCGCACCGGTACGTCCGGGGCATCAACTTCGACAACCCGAACTTCACCGGCGTCTACGACTCGCGGCGCGCCTACGGCCAGTCGAAGCTGGCGAACCTGCTGTTCGTGCTGGAGCTGCAGCGGCGGCTCACCGAGGCCGGTTCGTCCGTGCGGGCACTCGCCGCGCACCCCGGCTACGCGGCCACGAACCTGCAGAGTCATTCCCCGAGCCCGGTGCTGCGCCTGCTCATGCGCGCCGCCAACCGGGTCGTCGCGCAGGACGCGAAGGCGGGCGCGCTGCCGACGCTCTACGCCGCGACCCAGGACTTGCCCGGCGCGAGCTACCTCGGCCCGGACGGCCTGTTCGAGGTGCGCGGCGGGCCGACGCTGGTGAGCCGGTCGGCCGCGGCCAGCGACTCGGCGGCGGCGAAGAAGCTCTGGACGTTGTCCGAGGAACTGACCGGAACCGCCTTCCCTCTGACGAAGGCGGACTGAAAAACGATGGGCCACTGTGGACGAATCCACAGTGGCCCATCGGGTCATCCGCCGTCAGCCGAAGTTCGCGGACTCGTCGGCCAGCCGGACCAGCAGCGGCGCCGGTTCCCAGCCGTCGTCGTGGAACTTCCGCAGTGCGGCCAGCACGTTCGCCGTGCCCACGGTGTTCGCGTAGTGCATCGGGCCGCCGCGGTGCCGGGGGAATCCGTAACCCGCCAGGTACACCACGTCGATGTCCGAGGCGCGCAGCGCGATTCCCTCGTCGAGGATCCGCGCCCCCTCGTCCACCAGCGCGAAGACCAGGCGCTGCACGACCTCCTCCGCCTCGAAGCTGCGGCGCTGGGTGCCGTGCTTCTCGTGGTACGACGTCAGCAGCTCGTTGACGACCGGGCTCGGGATCGCCTCCCGGCTACCGGAGTTGTAGTCGTACCAACCCGCACCGGTCTTCTGGCCGAACCGTCCCAGCTCGCACAGCGCGTCGGAGATCTCGTCACGCGGCGAGTCGGGGTGCTCCGCGTAGCGGCGCTTGCGGATCGCCCAGCTGATGTCGTTGCCCGCCAGGTCGCCCATCCGGAACGGGCCCATCGCGAAGCCGAAGCCCTCGATCGCCGAGTCGACCTCGGCCGGCGACGCCCCGGCGCGCAGCAGCGCCATCGCGGCGTCCCGGTACTTGGCCAGCATCCGGTTGCCGATGAAGCCGTCGCACACCCCGGACACCACGGCGGTCTTGCCGACCCGCTGCCCCACCGACATCGCGGTGACCAGCACGTCGTCGGCGGTCTCGGCGCCGCGCACGACCTCCAGCAGCTTCATGACGTTGGCGGGGCTGAAGAAGTGCATGCCCACCACGTCGCCGGGCCGCCCGGTGACCGCGGCGATCGCGTCGACGTCGAGGGTCGAGGTGTTCGACGCCAGGATCGCGCCGGGCTTGGCCGCCGCGTCCAGCTTGGTGAACACCTCGCGCTTGACGTCCATGTCCTCGAAGACCGCTTCGATGATCAGGTCGCTGTCGGACACGTCGGCGAAGTCGAGGCTCGGCGTCAGCAGCGCCATCCGCCGTTCCAGCACCTCCGCCGCGAGCTTCCCCTTGTCCACCTGGGCCTGGTAGTTCCGGCGGATGATGCCCAGCCCCCGGTCCAGCGCCTCCTGACCGGTTTCCACGATGACGACCGGGATGCCCGCGTTGAGGAAGTTCATCGCGATCCCGCCGCCCATGGTGCCCGCGCCGATGACGGACACCTTCTCGACGGGGCGCGGCTGCGTCTCGCGCGGCACGTCGGGGATCTTGCGGGCGGCGCGCTCGGCGAAGAACGCGTGCCGCAGCGCGGTGGACTGCGTGCCACCCATCAGCTCCAGGAATGTCCGGCGCTCTTCGGCCAGCGCCTCGTCGAACGGCGCGGTCCCGGACAGCTCCACCAGCTTGAGGGCGGCCAGCGGCGCCTCGAACCCGCGGCTGCGGCGGCGCAGCCGCTCGCGCATCGCGCTCACCTCGTCCACGCCGCCGACGGCGAGGTCGCGAACCCTCGGCAGCGGCCGCACCGCGGCGATCTCGCGAGCGAACGCCGTCGCGGCCGCCACGACGTCGCCGTCCACGACCCGGCCGAGCAACCGCTGGCCTTCGACGCCCGCGAGCGCCTTGGCCGTGCGCGGCTTGCCGCCGGTGATCATCTCCGCCGCCACCGCCGGGCCCACCGCGCGCGGCAGCCGCTGGGTGCCGCCGGCACCGGGGACGAGCCCGAGCGTCACCTCCGGGAGCCCGAGCTTGCTGGCGGCGGTGGCGACCCGGTAGTGCGCGCCCAGCGCGAGTTCCAGCCCGCCGCCGAAGCACGTGCCGTCGATGGCCGCCACGACCGGCTTGTCGGCGGCGTCCAGCGCGGCGATGACGTCCACCAGCGTCGGCTCCGCCGCCGACTTGGGCGTCCCGAACTCGGTGATGTCGGCGCCCGCCGAGAAGAAGCCCGGACGGCCGGTCAGCACGACGGCTTCGACGTCGGCCGATGCCAGGGCCCGGCGCAGGTCCCGCACGACCCCCTCGCGCACGGCATGCCCTAGTCCGTTGACCGGTGGGTTGTCGATTCGGATGATCGCGACGGGACCGTCGAGGGCGTACTCGGTGGACATGCAGCAGACCCGCTTTCTGGTAGTGCGTCGTTCTCTTTTCGGCTCAACGGCCCTGGAATTCGGCCGCGCGCCGCTCCACGAAGGACTGGATGCCTTCCCGGAAATCCTCGGTTGCGAACACCTTCTCACGAATTCGCGGGATTTCGGCGATCGCTGCGCGCTCGGCCGCATCGACGAAGGTCAGCGCCGCTTCCTTGGTCGCCCGGATGCCCAGCGGTGCGTTCCGGCAGATCAGCTTCGCCAGCTCGATCGCGCGGTCGACGTGCTCGCCGAACGGCACGACCTCCTGCACGAACCCGATCTGCAGGGCGCGCTGCGCGTCGAACTCTTCGCACAGGAACAGGTGGTACATCGCGTTGCCCCAGCCGGTCCTGGTCAGGTACCGGAAGTGCGCGCCGCCCAGCGGCGCGATGCCCCGCTTGGCCTCGATCTGCCCGAACCGGGCGGTGTCCGCGGCGACCACGATGTCCGCGGCCAGCATCAGCTCGATCCCGACGGTGTAGGTGATGCCCTGCACCGCCGCGACGACCGGCTTCCGGCACCGGCGGCCGAGCCCGAACGGGTCGACCTGGTCCTCCCGGCGCGGCTTCGCCGTGGCGTTCGGCCCGAAGAACTTCGGCATGTCCAGCCCGGCCGTGGTGTGCTCGCCCGCCGAGCAGAACACCGCCGCCCAGAGCTCGTCATCGTCGTCGAACGCCGTGAGGTGCGCGCTCAGCTGCTCCATCATCGCCGGCGTGTAGGAGTTCTTCTTCGCCTCGTTGGCCACGGTGATGATCGCGACCCGACCATCGACCCGCATCGTGACCTCGCCGGGCTCGGCTTCCGCGCTCATCCGGTCCTCCGCTCGGAGTCAGTCCTCTAGAACAACCGACTCGGAACGTAGCAACGTCCGTCTCGTAGGACAACCCACTACGATCGGCGGCATGAAGCGGACTTCGCTGGCGAACTGGCCCTGCTCCATCGCCCGGACCATGGACCTGATCGGCGACTGGTGGACCCCGCTCGTGCTGCGCGAGGCGTTCGCCGGGATCCGGCGGTTCGACGACTTCCAGGAGTCCCTGGGCCTGGCCCGCAACACCCTCAACGCCCGGCTGCAGCGGCTGGTCGAGGAGGGCCTGCTCGACCGCGTGCGCTACCAGCAGCGGCCCGACCGGTACGAATACGTTCTGACCGAGAAGGGCGAGGACTTCTACCCGGTGCTCGCGGCCATCATGGCCTGGGGCGACCGCTGGCTGGCCGGCGAATCCGGGCCGCCCGTGATCACCCGCCACACCTGCGGGCAGGCCACGCACGGCGTCGTCGTCTGCGAGCACTGCGCGCAACCGCTCACGGCCGGTTCCGTCACCAAGGAGCTCGGCCCCGGGTTCCCCGCCCGCCTCGCCGACCGCGAGGACGTCCGGGCGCGCTTCGGCCCTCGACCGGAGTGACGCGCCGCCTAACCGATTCAGCCCGGTTCAGCCACGTCCGGATGTGATGTATACGTAGACCTCGGACAGCTGCCCCGAGGGGTTTCGGGGCCTTACGCTGTCCACGTCACACATCGCTGGCCCCCGCGGCGCACCCGGCAAGCACTGCACGGCAGCGTGTGAACGTCGATCAAGACAGGAGTTTCAACTTGAGCGAGCCGACGTACTACGCCCCTGAGGGCGGCCTGCCGTCGCAGAGCACTCTGCTGACCGACCGGGCCGTGGTGAAGGAGGCGTACACCGTCATCCCTCGTGGCGTGCTGCGGGACATCGTCACCAGCAACCTGCCCGGGTGGATCAACACCCGCGCGTGGATCCTCGCCAAGCCGATCGCCGGGTTCGCCACCACGTTCGCGCAGTACATCGTCGAGGTCGCGCCCGGCGGCGGCAGCACCGAGCCGGAGCCCGAGAGCGGCGTCGAGTCGGTGTTGTTCCTGCTCACCGGCACGCTGAACGTCGCCATCGAGGGCGAGAAGCACGTCCTCACCGAGGGCGGGTACGCGTACCTGCCGGCGGGCGGCAGCTGGTCGGTGGCCAACGAGTCCGACGCGGTGGCGACCTTCCAGTGGGTGCGCAAGGCGTACGAGCCGGTGGCGGGCCACCCGACGCCCGCGGCGTTCGCCGTGCAGGAGCAGGACATCGAGCCGACGCCGATGCCCGACACCAACGGCGCCTGGGCCACCACCCGGTTCGTCGACCCGAACGACATGTCGCACGACATGCACGTCAACATCGTGACGTTCCAGCCCGGCGCCGTGATCCCGTTCGCCGAGACGCACGTGATGGAGCACGGCCTCTACGTCCTCGAAGGCAAGGCGGTGTACCGCCTCAACGACGACTGGGTCGAGGTCGAGGCCGGCGACTTCATGTGGCTGCGCGCCTTCTGCCCGCAGGCCTGCTACGCGGGCGGCCCGGGCAAGTTCCGCTACCTGCTCTACAAGGACGTCAACCGGCAGATCAAGCTGACCTGACTCCGGCGACGAGCAGCGATGGCCCGGCGGTTTCCGCCGGGCCACGCTCGTCCCACTGGTGCTCCGCCCGGGGGCAGGAGTAGAACGAGGGTGTCGGTCCTCGCGCGCTCGCGCGGGAATGCTGCACGGGAGGCACCCGTGACATCGAACCAACAGGCCCCGGGATATCTGCCGATCGCCGATCACGGGTTGATCGGCGACCTGCGCAGCGTCGCGCTGGTTGGCACCAACGGCACCATCGACTGGTACTGCTGCGGGCGCTTCGACGGGCCGAGCGTGTTCGCCTCGATCCTCGACGCCGAGCAGGGCGGCTCCTTCGAGCTCGCCACCGACGTGCCCGCGCGGACCAAGCAGTTCTACTTCCCGGACACCAACGTGCTGATCACCCGGTTCTTCGCCGAGGACGGCGTCGGCGAGATCCAGGACTTCATGCCGATCGTGGACGACTCGCGCGAGACGGGCCGGCACCGGCTGATCCGCCGGGTGGTGTGCGTGCGGGGCTCGCTGCCGTTCCGCGCCCGGGTGGCGCCGCGGTTCGACTACGCGACGCGACCGCACACCCTGCGCATCGAGGGCTGCCAGGCGATCTTCGAGTCGGATTTGTTGTCGCTGGCGTTGACGGCCAGCGTGCCGGTCGAGCCCGACGGATCGGACGTGTGGTCGTCGTTCAAGCTGCACGAGGGCGAGGTCGCGGTGTTCGCCCTCGACCGGGTCGGCGACGACGTGGCCCCGCGGGAGTGCCCGCTGGCCGAAGCCGAGCACGAGTTCGCGACCACGGTGCGGTTCTGGCGGAACTGGCTGTCGGCGTCCCGCTACCGCGGCCGGTGGCGGGAGATGGTGCACCGCTCCGCGCTGACGCTGAAGCTGCTCACCTACGCGCCGACCGGCGCGATCGTGGCCGCGCCGACGACGAGCCTGCCGGAGAGCATCGGGGGCGCGCGGAACTGGGACTACCGCTACGTGTGGATCCGGGACGCGGCGTTCTGCGTGTACGCGCTGCTGCGGCTGGGGTTCACCGCGGAGGCCGAGGCGTTCATGGGTTTCCTGTCCGAGCACGTCGATCTCCGCCGCTGCGACTCGCAGGGCCCGCTGCAGATCATGTACGGCATCGACGGGCGCAAAGAGCTGCCCGAACGCGAATTCGGCCACCTCAGCGGCTACCTGGGCTCCGCCCCGGTGCGCGTCGGCAACGCCGCCGTCGACCAGTTCCAGCTGGACATCTACGGGGCGCTGATCGACTCGATCTACCTCTACGACAAGTGGGGCGAGCCGATCTCCAGCGACCGCTGGGACGAGGTGGTCGACGTGGTGGACTGGCTCTGCGACAACTGGGACCGCCCCGACGAGGGCATCTGGGAGACCCGCGGCGGCCGCAAGAACTACCTGTACTCGCGGCTGATGTGCTGGGTGGCGATCGAACGCGCCATGCGGCTGGCCAACCACCGGGGCCTGCCCGCCGACATCCCGCGGTGGCGGCGCTCCCGCGACGAGATCTACCGGCAGATCATGAAGCGCGGCTGGTCGGACCGGCGGCGCGCGTTCGTCCAGCACGAGGATGACGACGTGCTCGACGCGGCGGTGCTGATGATGCCGCTGGCCAAGTTCGTCTCGCCGACGGACCCGAAGTGGCTGTCCACGCTCGACGCGCTGGGCGAG
Source organism: Saccharopolyspora shandongensis (assembly GCF_900106995.1). Taxonomy (GTDB): domain Bacteria; phylum Actinomycetota; class Actinomycetes; order Mycobacteriales; family Pseudonocardiaceae; genus Saccharopolyspora; species Saccharopolyspora shandongensis. The sequence continues at coordinate 33,575 of NZ_FNOK01000059.1, read as the reverse complement.
CACCTGGTGTCGGACTCGCTGGTCTACCGCTACGACCCGCTGGCCAGCCCGGACGGCCTGCCGGGCACCGAGGGCACGTTCTCGATCTGCTCGTTCTGGTACGTCGAGGCGCTGACCCGCGCGGGCCGCCTCGAAGAGGCCCGGCTGGCGTTCGAGAAGATGCTCACCTACGCCAACCACCTGGGCCTCTACGCCGAGGAGATCGGCCACACCGGCGAACAGCTGGGCAACTTCCCGCAGGCCTTCACCCACCTCGCGCTGATCAGCGCGGCGTTCAACCTCGATCGAGCGCTCGGCTGATCAGACCGGGGCGACTTCCAGCTGGCGCCGGTCCCAGGCGCCGTTGTCGGCGGCGGCCTCGTAGGTGGTCTGCAGGAACTCCAGCAGCGTCGCGTCCGGATCGGCGGCGGTGCGCACGGCTTCGTAGGGCAGCAGGAACTCGCCGACCTCGGGGCTGTAGGAGGCGTCGGCCGGGCGGACCGGGTGCTGGACGTACCCGGCGGGCTCGGGGTACGCGTACGAGTAGAAGGTGCCCTCACCGGAGCCGCCCGGCCAGAAGCCGCAGCTGCTGAGCTCGTGGGAGTAGCCCTCGACCATCACCCAGTCCGCGCAGTTGGGGGCGCCGCCCGGATGTTTCGGCGCGGTCCGGCCGGAGAACCGGGTGACCGCCAGGTCCATCGCGCCCCAGAAGAAGTGCACCGGGCTGACCTTGCCCACGAACCGCGACCGGAACTCGGCCAGCACCCGGTGGGCGCCGAGCAGCTGCTGCCAGAACAGGTGCGCGTGCTCCGGGTCGTAGGAGCTGTGTTCGGTGTCTTCCTCGAACGGGATGGCGTACTCGACCTCCCGCGGCCTGGTCCAGATGGAAACCGGCAGTTCGAGCTCGCGGAGCGCGGCCATGGTCTCCCGGTAGAACTCGGCGACCGGCTTCGGCGCCAAGCGGATCCGCCGCGCGTCCCCGCTGCTGGAGCGGATGTGCAGCACGTGCTCGCAGAAGTCGAACTCGATGTCGAGCGAACGCCGGCCGTGCGGCATCAGCGAGGTGGTGAGCCCGCGAGCGGAGAGGTAGAGCGGAACCTGCCACCAGTGGTTGACCATGGGCGCCAAGGCCAACCGGACCTTCCCGACGACCTGCATCCACATGTGCAACGTGTCGCGAGTATCGGCCCAATCGGCGACGCGCAGCGAAGGCCAATCACCAGCAGAATCCCGGAAACCCGTCATAACCGCCCCTCAGCAAGCCGTCCCGACGGCCCCAGTGTGCCTCCCCCACCACCCCACCGCGCTGCGGACCATTCGACGACCAGAAAGCAAGCGTTCCCCGCGAAATCGCGCCCGACCAACGTGACGGCGCCACTGCCCGGCAGGGCGCGATCGCACGGCTAGCGCTGCGCGGCGAGCCACCCGAACCGGCGGAGCGCGCGGGCGAACCGCTCCGTTTCGGCAGCCAGGCACCCGAGGCTTCCGGTATCGACAGCACCGAGGGCGATCTGCTCCGCTTCGCAGGCGAGGTCACCCTGGAGCAGGCGCATCGCCGACACCATCTGCCCCGGAGTATCGATTCGCACCGGGATTCCGCCGGTCAACGAGGCGTCGAATTCGCCTTGCCCATCAGCACTTCCGAATGCAGCGGACACGATGCAGTCCGTGCACTGCCGGACGGCTCGGGGCAGGCCGGGATTCGGCCCGTCCGGCTGCGAGCACTCCTCGACTTCGTCGAACTCGAAGGCCTGCGAGCACCACGAGATGATGAGCGATTCCCTTGTGCGACAGACGATGTGGGAGAACCGACACCATTCCGGGACGACGCCCCGGCGGTACTGGACGTACCGGGCCTCGCCGCCGTCCGATATCCGGGCCCACGGCATCGTGCGCGACTCCTGCATTGCCCCTCCTCAGGTGAAGCGGATCTGAATCCGACTAAAAATGAGAGAACCTCACTAGATCTCAATAACATCGTGAGTACACTCAAGTTATCGTGAGAACACTCAGAGTGACATCGATCGATCGGGTGCACGTCGCCCCTTGTGATACTGAGATCGACGATCTGCCGACCAACCACAGGAGAGCTGCACTGATGGGACGAGCACCTGCTTCGAGCACCGTTCGGGCTCTTGAGCTGGGAATGCGGCTGCGCGAACGTCGCGAACAGCTCGGGCTCACGGCCGCGGCGGTGGGCAAGCAGACCGGCATCGGCGGCAACAACATGTCGTCGATCGAGATCGCCAAGCGCAAGCTCACCGCGACCAAGCTCGACGAACTCGCCCGCGTCTACGAGCTCTCCGATGACGAGCGCGCGGAACTCGAAGAGTTGCGTGCACAAGCCGAGCAGCGCGGCTGGTGGGACGACTACGCGCGCATGTACTCGGAAGACTTCCTGCGCTTTCTGGGTCTTGAGGCTGGCGCGACTGCGACGCGCGAGTACGCACCCGAGACGATTCCCGGTCCATTGCAGACCGCCGACTACGCCCGTGCCATGGTTCGCGGCGGTTCGCCCTACATCAAGCCGGTTGATGTTGGTCCCCGCGTCGAATCCCGACTCGCCAGGCAAATGCGCCTCGAAGGTCCCGATCCGCTCGCATGCACGGTCGTCATCGGCCAAACCGCCCTCCGGCAAGAAGTCGGCAGTCGCGACGTCATGGCCAACCAGCTCGCATGCTTGGCAAAGCTCAGCGAAGAGCGCCGCGACCACCTCAAGATCCACGTCATGCCCTACACGGCTGGCGCGCATCCGATCATCGGAGGCGGACTCGTCTTGCTGTCGTTCGATTCGCGGTGGCTACCCGACATGGTCTGGCAGGAGTCGGTGACCACCGGATCGCTGATCGACAAGCCGCACGTGGTTCGCGAGCTCAGCGCCAGCTTCGACGAAGCGGCCGAACGCGCCCTGGATCTCGATGCTTCGCTTGAGATGATCCATCAGGTCCGCAAGGAGATGGAGAAGTCATGAAAACCGCTGCCTCGTCCCCGAAGCCGACAACCGGCTGGTTCAAGAGTTCGTTCAGCAACCCATCGCAAGCCTGCGTCGAGATCCGTTTCGAAGATGGCCTGGTGCAGGTCCGGGATTCGAAGGACCGCGGTGAAGGTCCCGTCATCGACGTGCCCGGCCGTGAGTGGCAGACCGTGCTCGCCGAGGTCGCCGGGCTGGTTCCCGGCGGGACCAACCGCGCCATCCGCATCGTGCTGCACGCCGACGGCGGAGCCGAATTCCAGCCGCTGCCCGCGCGCTCGTTAGCCCTGAGCTACACAGCTGCGGAGTGGGACGCCTTCGTGGCCGGGGTCCGTGCCGGGGAGTTCGACCTGCCGCACTCTGCCCGGCCAGCGGCCTGATTCTCTCGGGCTATGAGCCTTCTGGGGTGCGTGGCTGCCCAGAAGGCTCACTGCCCCGTTGCCGGACGGTGCACCTGCTCGACCAGGACCCTGATCTCCGCGCGATCCCGACGGGACGTCCAGCAATCCGCGCGTTCCGATCAACCTCCCGGCCTGCCGGACGTCCTAGTACCGGGAACGCCGCTCTCACCGAGGAGATAACGTGCTGGGTCGACGAGGGTTCGCGGCGGTGGCCGCCGCCGTTGGTTGCTTCATCGCAGGCTGCGCGCCCGAAGGTCCTGCGCCGTTGGACCGGGTGAAAGCCGACCTCCAGGCGACCCAGTCCGCCGGCTCCACCACCTTGCGATTCGCAAGCGCATCGGCCGGTGCCGACCTCCCTTGCGAGGGGACGGACGATGACGACAAGGCCTTCTACGGGACTACCAGGGCGAAAGCCACGACCGAGGCCACGCGCGTCAGCCCCGAGCAGGCACGCCAGTACCTCGACGCCGTCGAGACCTTCTGGCGCGGACGCTCGAACTGGCTCGACCACAACCGGAGCACTCCCGAGATCGCGGAGATGGTCTACGTCTCCGTGGACAACAGCGACGAATACCTGATCATTGCCCGGTACGACCCGCACGCCGAGAAGGTCGACGTGAGCGCCGAGTACACCTGTCAACCTTGATCGGCGGGCCGGTCGACCGATCGCGCCGGGTCGTCGTGACATCATGTGGTGCTGTGGAGTCCACCCGTATCGACCGCTGGCTCTGGGCCGTTCGGCTGACCAAGACCCGCCCGGACGCCGCCGCCGCTTGTCGCGGCGGGCACGTGCGCGTCAACGACCGCCCCGCCAAGCCCGCGACCACCGTGTGTCCCGGTGACGAGGTCCGCGCCCGCGTCGGCGACCGGACCCGCGTCGTCGAGGTGGTGCGGGTGATCCAGCGGCGCGTCGGCGCGGCCGATGCCGCCACCTGCTACATCGACCGGACACCGGCGCCGCCGCCGGAGACCTCGACGCCGGTAGCCCGCCGCGAGCGCGGTGCCGGGCGGCCGACCAAGCGCGACCGCCGGATGATCGACAAGTTCCGCGAGCGGGGCGCCTGAGCAGCAGGCTCGCGCCTAGTCCTTCGCCGCCCGGTCCGGGAAGAAGCGGGTCACCACCGCCGTTTCGACCAGGCCCACCAGCGTGTACAGGACGATCGACGTCGCCGTGAGGACCACGACCGACGCCCACAGCTCGTCGTAGCGGAAGCCACCGACCGCGCGCAGGATCGCTCCCCCGGTGCCCTGGCCCGTGGCCAGCCACTCCGCGATCAGCGCGCCGATCAGCGCACCCGGCACCGCGATGCGCGCCGAGGCGAACAGCGCGGGCAGCGCCGCCGGGACCGCCACCTTCCGCAGCACCGTCACCTTGCCACCGCCGTAGGCCGTGACCAGGTCGATCGTCGGGCGCGGCGCCGAGCGCAGGCCGAACACCAGGTTCACCAGCGCCGGGAAGAACACCACGATCCCGCCGATCACGGCGATGCCGACGGCGTCGCGGCCGAAGACCAGCATGATCAGCGGCGTCATCGCCACCAGCGGCACCGAGCGCAGCAGCATCGCCACCGGCATGACCGCCTGCTCGACGCCGCGCGCCAGGAAGAACGCCACCGCGAGCACGATCGCCGCGACCAGGCCGGCGGCGAAGCCGAGGCTCGCGTCGCGCAACGTGACCGCCAGGTTGCCGAAGACTGTGGCGCGGTTGGCGGCCGCGTCGTCGTCGGTGACCAGGTACTCCCACACCGCCGACGGCGGTTTCCCGACCATCGAGTTGATGTCGAACAGCTCCAGGAACGCGATCCACAGCAGCACCACGACGACGGCCGAGGCCACCATCGGGATCAGCAGGCGGATCGCGGATCGGGCGAACGTGCTCATCCCTGCTCCCCCTTGGCCCACGGCGTGATCAGCCGTCCGAGCACCGCGAGCAGCGCGTAGCCGACGCCGGCGAGCAGCCCGCACACCACGGCCAGCGCCCAGGTGCGCGGCACCACGTACTGCTGCTGGGCCACCGTCAGCACCACGCCGAGTCCACTGTCGACACCGCCGAGGTATTCCCCGATGATCGCGCCGAGCAGCGCCGCGGGCACCGCGATCTTCAGCGCGTTGAGCACCGCCGGCAGCGCCGCGACGATCTGCACCTTGACCAGGCGGTGCCAGCGGTTGCCGCCGTAGGCGGTCACGACGTCCAGGCTCGCCTTGTCGGCCGCGCGCAGGCCGAGCAGCGAACCGACCAGCGTGGTGAAGAAGACCGACAGCGCCGCGAGGAAGATCGTGGGCGTCCGGCCGCCGAACACCACCAGGATGATCGGGCCGATCGCGGTCAGCGGCATGCAATAGCTGACCACCGCGAGCTGGGTGGCCACGCCCTCGGTGACCGGGAACAGCAGCACGATCATCGCGATCGCCAGCGCGATGAGATTCCCCCACAGGTAACCCATTCCGGCCCCGCTGAGGGTGACGCTCGCGTTGTCCCAGTAGAACTGCCAGCCGTCCTCGGCGAACTGCTGCGCGACGGCCAGCGGCGTCGGCACCGCGCCGCCGCCGGCGAACACCGTCGCCGCGAGCACCCACCACAGCGCCACCAGCACCGCGATCCCGGCGGCACCGCCCAGCCAGCGGGTCATGAGGCGGTCCGCGCGGTGAACAGCAGCTCGGAGATGTGGTCGTGCAGCGCGTGGAACTCGGGCGTGCGCATCATCTCCGGGGTGCGCGGGCGGGGCAGGTCGATCTCGACGACCTCGAGGACGCGGCCGGGCCGCGGGCTGAGCACCGCGACGACGTCGGACAGGAAGATCGCCTCGGAGATGCCGTGGGTCACCATGAGCGTGGTGGCCGGGCGTTCGGTCCAGATCCGCAGCAGTTCCAGGTTGAGCCGCTGCCGGGTCATGTCGTCCAGCGCGCCGAACGGCTCGTCGAGCAGCAGCACGCGGGGCTGGACCACGAGGGCGCGGGCGATCGAAACGCGTTGGCGCATCCCGCCGGAGAGCTGCGCGGGCTTCGCCTTCTCGAAGCCACCGAGCCCGACCAGCTCGATCAACTCGTCGATCAGCCCCGGTTCCGGCTTGAGGCCCGCGACCTCCAGCGGCAGCCGGACGTTGGTCGCGACGCTGCGCCACGGCAGCAGCGCCGAGTCCTGGAACGCGATCCCGAGGTGGTGGTGCTTGCGCAGTTCCAGCGGCGTCTCGCCGTGCACGAGCGCGGTGCCGGTCGTGGGCTCTTCGAGACCGGCGAGGATGCGCAGCACCGTGGACTTGCCGCAGCCGGACGGCCCGAGCAGCGACAGGAACGACCCCTGCTCGGTGTGCAGGTCGACGTTCTCCAGCGCGGTGACCGGGTTCTTGCGCAGCGCGAAGCGCTTTCCCAGTCCGGACAGCGAAATTCCCTCGGTCACCGCAGCAGGTCCGGGTTCTCCTGATAGACCTCGCGCAGCGGGGCGAGGTCGAACAGGTCGTCGGCGGCGATGTCGATCCCGGCGAACTTCAGCGAGTCGACGTTGGCCTTGATGAGCTCGTCGGAGACGGTCAGCAGCCCGTTCGCCCTGGTGTCGTCGGAGACGATCAGCTCGGCCTGGCGCTGCATCATCCCCTCCTGCTCATCGGCCTTGAGGTTCTGGTCCTTGCCGTACTGGTCGACCGCGAGGCGCGCGGCGGCGGCCGGGTCGGCGATGGCGTCCTTCCAGCCGCGCACCATGGCCTTCAGGAACGCCTTCAGCTTGTCGCGTTCCTCGTCGATGGTCTGCTGCGACACGATCAGCGTCTCGCCGACCAGCGGCAACCCGTTGTCGGCGAACAGGAACTGCGTCGCCGGGACGCCGCGGCGGGCGAGCGTAGCGGCGCCGCTGGTGGAGAACCCGAGGTAGCCGTCGATCTGGCCGGTGGTGATCGGCGTCGGGTCGAACTGGAACGGCACCCGGGTGAGCTGACCCGGGTCGATGCCGTTGGCCTTCAGCAGCGCGGTGAAGGCGAGGTCGTTGCCGTCCTGCACGCCGATCCGCTTGCCGATCATCGACTTGGCGTCGGGGATCGGGTTCTTCTCCAGCGACACGACCGCGAACGGGTTCTTCTGGTAGGTCGCGGCGACGATCTTCAGCGGCGCGCCCTGCTTGATCGCCGGGGCGGTGATCAGCGGCGCGGACACGCCGATCCAGGCCCGGCCGGTGGCGATCGCCGCTTCCGCCGAGGTGCCCGCGGCGCCCCCGGCGAGCAGCTCCACCCGCTCGAAGCCCGCCTGCGTGAAGTAGCCGCGGCTGTCGGCGAAGTACTGGCCGGCGAACTCGACGTTCTTCACCCAGGACAGCTGCATGGACACCGGGCCGCCAGCGGAACCGCTCGACGCGTTGCCGCCGCAGGCCGACAGCAGTGCCGAGCCGCCCAGCGCCAGCCCGGACAGACGGAGGAATCGACGCCGGTCGAGGGGCCGGCCGGCAGACCGGAGGTTAATCATGCGTGGCAGTCAAACAAACGGCGCAGGCGCGATCCATGTGCGCGCAGACGAAAGATCCGGCCCGGTCCGGACGCGATCGTTGGAGAGTCCTACAAGGACGTTACGGTGCTGTGTCGAAGTTGCCGGACCGGCCGGGGCGCGCGGGGAAAACCTTGGGCGATCCGCCGAAGCGACGCGCGGACGGTTCCGGTTGGCTGAGGGGCGATGACGGTGGGAGGAGAGGCGATCATGCTGCCGACGGCGGAGTTGCACATTCACATCGAGGGCACCTTGGAGCCCGAGATGCTGGTCCGCCTGGCGGCGCGCAACGGGGTCAAGCTGCCGACCACGGACATCGACGAGCTGCGCGCCCGGTACCGGTTCACCGACCTGCAGTCGTTCCTCGACCTGTACTACGCGAACCTGCCGGTGTTGCGGACCGAACAGGACTTCTACGACCTCACCAGCGCATACCTGGCGCGCGCGGCGCAGGCCGGCGTGCGCCGCGCCGAGATCTTCTTCGACCCGCAGACCCACCTGCGCAACGGCGTGCCGCTGGAGGCGGTGTTCGCGGGTCTCTCCGGCGCGCTGGACGACGCCCGCGACATCTCGACCGACCTGATCCTGTGCTTCCTGCGGGACCTCGGCGCGGACGCCGCGGAGGAGACGTTCCGGGCCGCGTTGCCGTTCCGCGACCGGTTCATCGGCGTGGGCCTGGACTCCGCCGAGGTCGGCCACCCGCCGTCGCTGTTCCGCGAGGTGTACCGGATGGCGGCGGCCGAGGGGCTGCACCGGGTCGCGCACGCCGGCGAGGAGGGCGGGCCCGACTACGTGTGGGAGGCGCTCGACGTGCTCGGCGTCGAGCGGATCGACCACGGCATCCGCGCGATGGAGGACGCGAAGCTGGTGCGGCGGCTGCGCGAGGAGCAGGTGCCGCTCACCGTCTGCCCGCTGTCCAACGTGGCCCTTCGGGTGGTGGGCGAGCTGGCCGATCACGTCCTGCCCGCGATGCTCGACGAGGGCCTGCTCGTCTGCGTCAACAGCGACGACCCCGCCTACTTCGGCGGGTACGTCGACGACAACTTCGCGGCGCTGCGCAGCGAACTCGGCCTGGACGACCAGCAGCTCGCGACGCTGGCCCGCAACTCGTTCGACGCCTGCTTCGCCCCGGCGGAGCAGAAGGCCCGCTGGAAGGCGGAGGTGACCGCATGACGCATCGGCTGGACGGCATCAGGGTCTGGGACGGCACCCGGGACGTCGGGGTGAGCGCCCTGGCGTGGGCGCCGGACCGCATCGAGGAGGTCACCCCCGCCGCCGAGGAGCGCTGGCCGGAGTTGTGCGTGCTGCCGGGCCTGGTGGACACGCACGTCCACCTGCTGGGCTTCGCCGGCGAGGGCGACGGCGGCACCGACACGTTCACCTTCCCGCTGGTCACCACGCGCGAGGAGCAGACGCTGCACGCGGCCGCGAACGCGCAGAAGGCGATGCGCCGGGGCGTCACGACGCTGCGGGACCTCGCGGGCGACCAGGCGCAGGCCGCGGCGCGGCGGGCGTTCGACCTCGGCATCATGCCGGGGCCGCGGTTGCTGGTCAGCGGCCCGGTCGGGATGACGGCGGGCCACGGCGACCTGTTCGTCCCGCCCGCGGTGAAGGAGCGGGCGCCGCTGGCCGACAGCCCCGACGAGTGCCGCAAGCTGGTGCGCACCTGGGCGCGGGCCGGGCTCACCGGGATCAAGATCTTCACCAGCGGCGGGGTGCTGTCGATCGGCGACAAGGTCGGCTGGCGCAACCACACCCGCGAGGAGCTCCGGGCGACCATCGACGAGGCGCACGCGCTGGGCATGCTCGTGTCGGCGCACGCGCACTCGGAGGTCGGCATCCAGATCGCGCTGGAGGAAGGCGCGGACTCCATCGAGCACGGCACCGAGCTCACCGCGGCGCAGGCGGAGGTGCTGGCCGCGCGCGGGACGCCGGTCGGGCCGACGCTGCTGATCAACGAGATCATCGCGCAGGGCAAGGCCGCCGCGAGCGCGGAGGCCCGGGACAAGGCCGCCGAGCTGGTCGCCCGCCGCGACGAGCTGTTCCGGGCCGCGGCGCGAGCCGGGGTGCGGTTCGTGCTCGGCACCGACGCCAGCGGCTACTTCGTGGAGTTCGGCGACCAGCTGGCCGAGGTGGTCCGGATGACCGAGGTCCTCGGCTTCGACGCGGAGACCGCGCTGCGCGCGGCCACGTCCGACGCCGCCGCCTCGATGGGTCTCGGGAACGTCACCGGCCGGATCGCGCCGGGCTTGGGCGCGGACTTCATCGTCCTGCGCGGCAGGCCCTGGGAGCGGGCGGCCGACCTGACGCCGGAGAACATCGTCGCGGTCGTCTGCCGCGGCGTCCTCGTCGCCGGCGAACTCCCGTCCTGACCGCAAGGGCTCGTGAGTGCTGAAGCCGGTTCTTACCGGAACGAGCACTCACGAACCTCGTGCTACTAGGCCGTGCCCGTTGCGGGCTGGTTGTTCTCGGCGACGTCCAGGCAGGTGAGCGCGAGGTAGAGGTCGACGCGGTCGCGCATCGACGACAGGCTTCGGCCCGTCAGCTGCTCGATGCGCTGGACCCGGTACCGGAGCGTGTTGACGTGCACGTGGAGCTCCTCTGCGGAGCGCTGCCACGAACCGCAGGATTCGAGGAACGACGTGAGGGTGCCGATCAGGTCCGAGCCGTGCACGGCGTCGTAGTCGGCCAGCGGCGTGAGCATGTGGTGCCGGAACGAGCGGCGCAGCCGCGTCGGCAGCGCCGACAGCAGGACGGCGTGCGAATCGACCTTCGACCCGGACACCACCACCGGCGCCCTGCCGGGCCCGTGGCCCCGCGCGGAACGCAGCCGCCGGCGGGCGATCTCCAGCGCCGAACCCAGGTCGCTCACGCTGGCGGTCGGCTCGCTCACGCCCGCCATCAGCCGGCCTCGGCCGGGCAGTTCGGCCGTCGACAGCTCCGCCGCCACGCCGTCGAGGTGCTCGGCCGCGCCGTTGACCAGCAGCACCGCCTTGTCGTCGTCGGCGTGCACGAGGAGGCGGCGACCGGGGGCCGCCAGCAGGTCGGCGAGGGTCTCCGCCAGCCCGTCGCCGGGCCCGGCCGAGGCCGCGACCACGACCGTCGGGAGGTGCGGGTCGGCGCCGAGCATCCGCAGGTGCGCCGACACCTCGCCGGGTGCCGCGGTGTCCGAGCCGAGCACGCCGACGAGGTCGGCGATCTGCCGCTGCTGCAGGGAAAGCCGCTGCTTCTCCGCCAGCACGATCTCGCAGACCGGGGTGAACGACCGGTCTTCGGCGATCACCAGCAGCGGCAGGCCGAGCTCGGCGCACGCGGCCACCAGGCCCGCGGGCATCGCCCTGGTGACGAGCAGCCCGACGACCAGCCCGGCCGCGCGGCTGCGCGCCAGCGCGGCGGCGAACGGCCGGCTGTCGGCGGGCTCGTGGTACCAGAGGCAGCTGGTGAGCACGAGGTCACCGGGAACCAGGAACCGGCTCGGATCCGGCAGGTCCGTCACGTAGGCGCGGCGCACCTCGCCGGTGAGCCCGGACGCGCCCGCTTCCACGACGGACAACCCGAGGTCGAACTCGTGCACCAGCTCGCGCAGCCTCATCGTCTCTCCTCAACTCCGGTCGGGTCGCCGAGGTAGCACATCATGGAGACCGTGGTCCGCGCCAAGGCCGGGTCGGCTCCGGCGGGCCGCCGAGTGTCCGTTGTGGACGGTGATGAACAGCCGGTGACGGGCCGGGTACGCCGCGCGATGCCGGGTGCTGCTCAGGGCTCGTCGTGGACGGCGAGAACGTGGTCCCGGCCTCCCTCTACGTGGGTCGTGATCGTGCGCCGCAGCGCTCCTGCGTCGCGGGCCCTGAGCGCGTCGACCATCGCCTGATGTTCGTCGTCGATGCGTTTCAGGTCGCGCCCGGAGCGGACCCAGCGGCGGCTGTAGGGTTCGACGAGGTGCAGCAGCTGGTCGATGAAGCGCAGCGCCAGCCGTCGCTCGGACATCTCGTAGATCCTGCGGTGGAACTGGTAGTTGAGGGACGCGCGGCCCGCCGCGTCCGCACCCTTCTCGCGCATCTGATCGGCCATGGCCTGCAGTTCGTCGATGTCGCGTTCGCGGCAGCCGCGCACGATCTCGTCGGCGAGGTGCGGTTCGAGCTGGAGGCGCAGCTCGAAGAGCTCGGCGATGTCGCCGTGGCTGAGCTCGGCGACGATCATGCCGCGCTGCGGTTGCACCTCGATGAGGCCTTCGGCGGCAAGAGCGTGCAGCGCCTCGCGCAGCGGGATGCGGCTGACCTCCAGCTCTCCGGCCAGCTGCTCCTGGACGAGGCGGGTGCCGGGGAGGAGCTCGCCACCCCGGATGGATTTCCGCAGCCGCGCGGCGATCACCTCGGCACTGTTGCTGGTCCGGGCTGCACGAGTCACTGCGCCAGGATACCCCTTGTCCAATCCGCAGCGACTGTATACATTCGCAGCGAATCAACTCGAAGGGAAGGTTTCCGGATGTCCGGTGACGTCGACGTCGCAATCATCGGCGGTGGATTGCTCGGGCTGGCCACGGCGAGGGCGGTGTTGCGCGCGCATCCGGATGCCTCCGTGACCGTCCTGGAGAAGGAATCTCGGTGGGGCGCGCACCAGTCCGGGCACAACAGCAACGTGATCCACAGCGGCCTGTACTACGCGCCGGGCAGCCTCAAAGCGCGGTTGGCCCGCGCCGGCGGAGAAGCGATGATCCGCTACTGCGACGAGCACGGGGTACCGGTCAAGCGCACTGGCAAGATCGTGGTCGCCACGGCCGACGAACAGCTGCCGCGGATGGACGCGCTCGAAGCCCGGGGCCGGGAGAACGGCGTCACGGTGCAGCGGCTGAGCCGCGGCGAGATCGCCGAGCGGGAACCCCACGTCGCCGGCGTCGGCGCGCTGGCAGTCGCCGACACCGCGATGACCGACTTCGGTCAGGTGTGCCGCGCCTTCGCGGCCGAGCTCACCGGGCTCGGCGCCGACCTGCGCACGAACTCGCCGGCGCTTTCGTTCGCCGCCGCCGGCGACCGGACCGTCATCCACACCCCCACCGGCGAAGTCTGGGCGCGGATCATCGTCAACTGCGCCGGCCTGCACAGCGACAAGATCGCCGAGGCCACCGGGCACCGGCCGCCGGTGCGAATCATGCCCTTCCGCGGCGAGTACGCCGAGATCCGCCCGGCTCGCCGAGGTTTGATCAACAATCCGGTCTACCCGGTTCCCGACCCGGATCTCCCATTCCTCGGCGTGCACGTGACGCCGATGCTCGACGGCACCGTGCACGTGGGCCCCAACGCCGTGCCCGCCCTGGCGCGCCAGGGCTACCGGTGGCGCGACGTCGACCCGCGCATGCTCGGCGAGCTGTTGCGCGATCCCGCCCTGCGCGGACTCGCGCGGCGCTATTGGCGTTACGGCCTCGCCGAGATCAGCCGGTCGCTGATCTGGCCGCTGTTCGTCCGCGAAGTCCGCCGGATGATCCCGGAGATCAACGGCGAGGACCTGCGCAGGCACGGCAGCGGCGTGCGGGCGCAGGCCGTCAAGCCCACCGGCGAGCTGGTCGACGACTTCGTCATCAGCCACACCCCGCACGCGATCCACGTGCTCAACGCCCCGTCCCCGGCGGCGACGTCGAGCCTGCTCATCGGCAGCCACATCGCCGCCGAGGCTTTCGACCGGCTCGGAATGACGGACATCGCCCGGACCGTGCGCGAATCCCCGACCGGCATCTGACCCGCGCGCCCCTTGCTGCGCAGCCCCGTGCTGCGCCCGGCCGCCAGTTCTCTCCTTCAACGACGATCGAGGATCGCTTCATGACCGACCTGCTCTCCAAGCCCGAGCCCGGTTCTGGCTTGCACGAAAGCTCGACCCGCCGACGGGTGGCGACCGCGACGATCGTGGGTTCCGCCTTGGAGTGGTACGACTTCTACCTCTACGCCTCGATGGCGGCGCTGGTCTTCGGCGGCCTCTTCTTCCCGAAGACCGACGGCTCGGCCGGCACGCTGGCCGCCTTCGCCACGTTCGCGGTGGGCTTCCTGGCCAGGCCGATCGGCGGGCTGCTGTTCGGCCACCTCGGCGACCGCATCGGCCGCCGGAACGTCCTGATGATGACGTTCGTGCTGATGGGGGCCGCGACTGGGCTGATCGGCCTGCTCCCCACCTACGAGACCATCGGCGTGCTCGCGCCGATCGCCCTCGTCGTCCTGCGAGTCCTCCAGGGCCTGGGTTCCGGCGCCGAGTACAGCAGCGCGGCGGTGGTCGCCTACGAACACGCCAGCTCGGACCGGCGCGGCAGGCAGGGAGCTTGGCCCGCGCTCGGACTCAACGTCGGTCTGCTCCTGTCGTCGCTGACGGTCGGAGCGCTGACCAGCGTCAGCGAGGAGTTCGTGCGGTCCGGCGGCTGGCGCATCCCGTTCATCGCGAGCTTCGCGTTGGTGGGCGTGGGAATCTGGGTACGACGCCGGATTCCGGAGTCCCCTGCATTCGAGCAGGGCGCCGAAAAGCCGGCGAAGGCGCAGATCCCGCTCGTCACGCTGCTGAAGCGGGATTGGCGCGGCCTGCTCGTCGTGATCGGGCTTGCGCTCGGGTACAACGCCCTCAGCTACATCTTCAAGACCTTCTCCCTCGCCTACCTGTCGGAATTCCAAGGCGTCGCGGCGAATGTGGGCGCATTCGGCATCGCGCTGGCCAGCGCTGCCGCGATCGTCATGGCGCCGGTGTTCGGCTGGGCGAGCGACCGCTTCGGCAGCCGCCGCGTAGTCCTGACCGGCGGCGTCGCGTCGGCCCTGTTCGCCTTCCCGTTCTTCGTGCTGCTCGACACCCGGGACACCACCGCGATCTGGTTGTGCCTGGTGATCGCCACCGGCGTGCTGGCACCGGCCATGTTCGCGCCGCAGGGAGCGTTCCTGTCCAAGCAGTTCCCGGCTTCCGTGCGCGTCAGCGGGGTTGGCGTCGGGCGGGAGTTCGGCGGAGCCATCTCCGGAGGGCTGGCACCGATGCTGGCGTTGGCGATCGTCGGCGCCAGCGAAAGCCACGCCACCTGGGGCGTGTCGTTGATCCTGATCGCCAGCGCCGCCCTGGTCGTCCTGGCGGCCCTCCTGGACCGGACGAAACGGCACGCCGAACGCTGATCCGCGTTCTCCTGTCGACGTCGGAACAACGCCCTCGGTATCGCGCCGAGGGCGTTGTCTTTCTCGGGCCCACGACGGCGAATTCGGTCGCCAGATCGTCTCTTCAGAGCCCGGCGGACTCCATCGTCGCCGCTTTTCCGGGTCAACGTGTGACCGCTGCACCGCCGGGCACCGCCGCCTGGACGAGCGCGTGCGAGCCGCTGGTCCGCCAGGAATCGCCGGTGGCGTCCAGGGCGGCGGCGGTCGCCTCGTCGAGGCCCACCACGACCTCCGACTTGAGGACCCGCAACGCGACCACCGGGGATGGGAAGTGGTCGACGACGTCGGCGAACGGCGTGGTGGCGGGCCAGTACCGGTCGCCGACGAGGCGCCGGTAGTTCAGGTCGCCCTTCATGATGGTGACCGACGCGGACGCGAGCTCGGCGCGCAGATCGGTGGGCATGGCGCGGTATTCCAGCGGCGCGCAGAAGAACGGATGGGCGCGCACCTCGATCCGCCCGTCCCGCAGGCCGTCCCAGGTCCGCTGCCCGACCGCGCCCGCCTCCCCGCCGAGGCCCACCAGGTGGCGCAGGACGCCGACGACGTCGGCGAGCGTGGCGTCGGAGACGTAGTACGGCGTCGGCTTGACGTGCAGGACGACGCGGTCCGCGCGACCGGTCGCCAGCAGGTGATCGATCAGCACCAGGTCGGCGGCCAGCTCGCCGGCGGAGTTGTCGGCGACGAGGTGGACCGGGCCGGGCTCGCCGAACAGCGACCAGAACACCTGGCTGTCGCCGGTCACCAACCCGGCCGCAGCGCCCTCGGCGCCCGCCGACATCCGGAACGCGAGGTCGGCCTGGTTTCCCCACACCGCTGCCCGCACCACGGTGTCGTCGCGATCCGCCTCGCTCAGCCGTGGCAACGCGTCCAGCGCCGCCAGCACCTCGGCGGTGCCGGTGCTGCGCAGCTCCGCCTCCTTCATCGGAGCGAACGGATCGATCCCGCGCCACGGTCCGGGCTCGAAGTAGCCGACGGCCGCGAGCAGCCTGCGGAAGAAGTAGCTCTCCGCCCACAGGAACGAGCAGTCCGACCACGGCCCACCCAGCCGGTCCGCCGCCCAGGCCGCCCAAACGCCGTGGTCGGGCGCGTCATCGCCGAGCGGCTCGACCACTCCCCCGGTCGTCTCGCGCAGCAGATCCGCCAGCCTACCGCGCACGTCTGCCCCGTAGGGGAACGCGGCGCACAGCTGCTCGATCATCGCCGGGTGGCGTTCGTGGAACACCTTCCAGGCGAACGAACCCGGCACTCCGATCGTGATCAACGGCGCTTCCGGTCCCACCACTGCTCCCGCCTCGTGCCCATCCACCCGCCGAAGCCTACGCATGCGGCACAAGTGTCCACATCAGACCTCCGCGTCGCACGTTCGGGGCAACCTGCGGGTTCCCGCTGACACGACCCGCGCCGCCGCCGAATACTCCGACCCCGTTACGTTCTGGCCGGGGCCGTCTCCCGGCGCCGGGTGTCGAGTTGTCCGCGCGCGAGCGGGATGAGCGCGGCGAGGACGCACAGGGCTCCGATCGGAATCAGGTCGAGTGACACGACGAGCAGGACCGATCCGACCAGGATGAGCGCAGGGCACCACCACGCGACCGCCTTCGCCCTGGCCAGCATGATCGTCAAGGCGAGCAGTCCGACGTACAGCAACGGCGGCCCGACCACGTAGAACACGATGCGCGCACCCGGGATGGCGCTGACCTGAGCGCTGATCGCGCTCATCCCGGCCTTGTCGGACGCCAGCAGCCCGGCCACGACGTCGATCACGAACTGAACGACCGAGGTGCCCACGCCGACGAACGTGACGACGGTCCAGAACGTGCGGCCGCGCCCCGGCAACTGCCGCCGCAGCCCCAGAACTGCGGGGACGAACAACGCGAGGCCGACGAGGTTCACGAGATGGGCGATCTGCCAGTCGAGACCGGGCCCGTACTGGCCGTCCATCCTGCCGACGAGGCGGACGACACCGTACCCGGCGAAGCACAGCGGCGCCGCGATCAGACATGCACGTGAGAACTTCATGAACCGACCCTGGTCCAGGTCGGCCTCGTGGGCATCAGGGTCTTCCCCGAACAAGGCCCGGGGATGGCGATCCGGCCCGCTACCGCACCACGACCGCTGATGCCGCCGTGGCTCCGTTCTGGGTCGTGAATCCCGCTAGCAGTCGTGCCGGCATGCCGTTGGGGACCGCGATCGTCGTGCTTCGCTCGCCCTGGCCTTCCACGTCGATCACCTGGTCTGCCAGGACCGCACCGTTGGCGTCCACCGCGAACAGGTGGACCTTTCCCGGGCCGTTCACCTCCAGGCGCGCCTGGATCTCGCCTCCGCCGGCTCGTGCGCTCGTGAGCCTGGTTGCCGAATCGCCCGCCGGCGGGGCACCGCCCAGCGAGGTGTTCAGGCGGACGGCTTGCTCGACGGATCCTGGTGAGTCCACTGAGGACAGCGCGTCCAGCGGGAGCACCGGGTCCGGTGGCGGCGTCGGTTCTCCCGCGGGCCGGTCTTCTAGGAGCGCGTGGCCCCAGCGGTACGGGTCGCCCTGCACGCCGCCCCAGGTGGACCAGCCGATCCGGGACTGGCCGGTGAGGTCCTGCGTGTCCGAGTCGTACACCAGGACGTTCAGGCCCAGGCGCCGGGGATCGACCGATCCCGGCAGGTCCTGCAGCGGAATCGCCACCTCGACCGCGTAACCGCCCTCGCGGGGCTTCGACGCGAGCTCCACGCCCGGCGCGGTCTCCTCGCCCGGCCCCTGGTGATTGTCCGCATCCCTTGCGTAGCAAGGATTACCGGCATCGCTGGTGACCGGGAGGACCGCTACCTTGAACGTGCTCGACGTGTTCTCCGAATCCGCCTTCGGGTCGAAGGTGATCTCGACCGCGTCAGTGCGCCAGTGCCGCTTGCAGTCCTCCGGTGCCGGCAGCGCGCCCCGCTCGTCGTCCACGACGTCGACCAGCGCGTACAGCTTGTCGCCGCGCCAGGACAGCCTTGCCGTGGCGGCGCAATCCGGCGCCGAGCACTGCTCGCCCTCCCACTGCGCGGACACGTCGAGCGGAGCGCCTGGGTATTCCTGCGGTCCGGCTTCGCCGTCCACCACCGGATCCGAACCCGACTGCGGGATCGTCGTGGCGGGCACCATTTCGAGGGCCGCGGTGGTCTCGCTCGTCGTCGCGTCGTCGGTGCGGGTGATCAAGGTGTAGGCGTGGTCGCCGCCCTGCATCCCGGTGGGCATCCCGGAGTCGGTGCTGCGCACCTCGTACGTGAGCGACGCGGTTTCACCGGGTCCGACTTCCTCGAACCGCTGCTCCGCGTTCGGCACGTCGAATCCCGTCGGCGGCGCGAACCGAACCGCACCGGAACGGGGCCGCGCGCTGTAGTTGCGGACGATCACCTGGACGTCGCGCTCGCCGAGCGCCGGAACGATCTGGACCGGCGGAACCTTGTTCTCCAGCAACGGAAAGTGCGCTTCGGTCGTCCACCGCTGGAACTCCGCGACGCCCGGCAGCGGCGCCTGCTCGGCCACGACCGGCGGCACGACGTCGAACCGCAGCTCGCTCTCCCCGCGTCCCTGCGGGGTTTCGATCCGCACCGGAACCGGCACGCGCGCGGCGGCATGCCGTGGCGGCGCGGTCACGTCGAAGTCGACTCGTGCGGTCGCTCCCGGTTCGATCGTCCCATGCGCGCCGTCACCCCGGGCTTCCCATCCCGGCGGCAGATCCAGCGCGACCCGGCCCGCTTGCAGCGCCGTTTCCGCCGGTGCCGTCACCTCGACGCGGACCTGCGCGCGCTCGCCGGGAGTGATCCGCTGGCGCTCCGCGGTCGCGGTCAGCCCGGTGCCGATCGGGAGGCCACCGGGAATCGGCAGCAACGCGCCGAGCAGCGGCGCGTCCGCGCCTTGCGCGCCTGGCGCGTGCGGTGTGCGATTGGCGATCTCGGTGAGGTGATCGCAGCCGACCTGCGCGGGATCGGCCGGGATGTCCGGCCGGCCCGCCCAGCCCTGGCTCTCGTACTCGCGTTCGGCGGCGCGTTCCCGCTGCTCCCAGTTGATTTCGCCGGCGATCCCGTGCGAGTAGTACTCGGGCCCGGGCGAATCCGCCGGAGTGGTGCGCTGCTCGCAGTCCGGCCCCTGGATCTCCTCCTCCGCCCCGGCCGCGTTCGACAGCACCCGGCGCACCGACCAGGGCGCCAAGCCCTCGTCGGCGACCTGCTCGGGGAACGCCGCGGGATCGGCGGCCTGCCGGTACGCCTCGAGCGCGAGCCGCGCGGCGTACTGGTGGTTGCCGTGGTTTCCCGGTGTGGGCGCGGGATCCATGGTGACGACGACCTCGGGCCTGGTCTGGCGCACGACGCGGACGAGCTTCGCGAGCACGTCGTCGTGGCGCCAGGCCTGTTCGGTGAGCGGGGCACTCACCGTGTAGTAGAGATCGGGCTCGTCGAGGTTGTACACGTCCGTGATGCCGAGGGCACCGACCGCTCGCCGCTCCTCGCCTTCGCGCAGCAGGCCCAACGCCGGTCCCTCCTCCGGCCCGACCGCGTTACCGCCGCCCTCACCTCGGGTGATGGTCACGACGCCGGTACGCACCTGGTGGTCGTGGCGCCACCGGCCGAACGTCGACAGCAGCGATGCCTCGTCGTCCGGGTGCGCGCCGACGAAGAGGACGTCCAGGTCCTGGGCCGGACCCGGCTGCGCGGAGCCGGTCGGTGCCAGCACCCCGGCTCCCAGCGCAGCCGCCAGCACGACAACCGAACCCGCACGAACCGATGGCACCGAACCACTCCTCAGCCGAGATGATCACGCGACGCCGAGGATGGCACGGATGCCCTTGCCGTGCACCCGAAAACACGCCGCGGCGCCGCGTGTCTCACGCCTCAGGACGGCCACGCGTCCACCTTCGTCGCGTTGTCGCCGAAGACGAACGGGTTCGTCTCGCACTCGGCGATGAAGTCGCCGGGGAAACCGAGCCGGAACTCCACTGCGGAATCGAGCTCTTCGACCGCCTCAGCGGGCAGGACGAGGTCGGCCGCGCCGACGTTCTCGACGATCTGCGCGACCCTGCTGGCTCCGACGATGGGCAGCACCGCCGGGGATTTGCTGCGGGTCCACGCGATCGCCACCTGGGCCGGCCGGACGCCCAGCTCGTCGGCGACCTTGCGGACGGCGGCGGCCGCCGCACGATCCCGTTCGGTGAGCGCGGCGGGATCGACTCGCCGGCCTACCGCGCCGGAGAGCACCCCGGCCGCGAGCGGCGCCCACGTCGTCACGCTCATCCCGAACGCCTCCGCCATCGGCAGGAGCTCCCGCTCGACGTCCCTGTTCAGCAGGTTGTAGGGCACCTGCAGGCCCGCGAACGGCGTCCAGTCCCGCCACTGCGCCAGCGTGTTCGCGCGGCTGACGACCCACGCCGGAGCGTCGGACACGCCGATGTGGAGGATCTTCCCCGCCCGCACGGCGTCGTCCAGGGCGCGCATCGTCTCCTCCACCGGGGTGTGGCGGTCCCAGATGTGCACCCAGTAGATGTCGACGTAGTCGGTGCGCAGGCGGCGGAGGCTCTGCTCCAGCGACAGCACGAGGTTCTTGCGGTGGTTGCCGGAGGCGTTGGGATCGGCGGCATCCCGTGACAACGTGTACTTCGTGCCGATGATGAAGCGGTCGCGCCGGTCGACGACGGTGCCGAGCATGCTCTCGCTCTCGCCGTAGGCCGAAGCGGTGTCGAGGACGTTGCCGCCCGCGTCGGCGTAGGCGTCGATGATGCGGCGGCATTCGCGCGCGTCGTCGATGACCATGGTGCCGAGGACGAGTTCGGAAACGCGCAGGCCGGTTCGGCCGAACAAGCGGTATCGCATCGTCACATCACCTCCGTGCCGGCCGCCGCACGACGGGCGCGGGTTCGAGTTCGGAGGTACTCGATGCGGGTGGAAGCACTCATGCCCACCAGGCTGTTGCGTGCCGGTTGCCGGAGGGAGGCCCTGTCGGGGCCCGTCTCCCGGCCGATCCGCTTCTACCGCGCGCACGGCCACCTAGACTCGGGCGCGTGACCGACAAAGCGCTGGGCAAATTCCTGCGAGCCCGACGGGAAGCGACCGCACCGTCCGAGGCCGGGCCCTCGCTCGGGCCGCGCCGCACCCCGGGCTTGCGCCGGTCCGAACTGGCCGTGCTCGCGGGCATCAGCGTCGAGTACCTGACGCGCCTGGAACGCGGCAGCGATCGCAGGCCGTCCGGGCAGGTGCTCGGCTCACTCGCCGACGCCCTGCACCTCTCGCCCGAGGAACGCGTGCACCTGCACCGCCTCGTCAAGCTCAGCGACGGAGCGATGTGTCCGCAGGCGACCGCGCCGGTGCGCTCGTTGCGCCCCACCCTGCGCGCCCTGCTCGACCGGTTGGAGCCCGGTTCCGCGTTCATCGCCGACTCGCAATCCGGCATCCTCGGCCACACCGAGGGATTCCGGCAGCTCGCGATGCCGATCGGCGTCCTCGACACCGACTCGCCGAACCTCGCGCGGTTCGTGTTCACCGACGCCAGGGCGCACACGACGTTCCCCGAGTGGGATCGTGTCGCCGACGAGCAGGCTGCGGCATTGCGCGCGGCGGCCGATCTCGGCGATCAGATGTCGGCAGCGCTGGCCGACGAGCTGTCGGTGACGGCGGGCGCGGAATTCAGCCGCCGGTTCGCGAGCGCAGCGACCCTCCCGCCCTCGACCGGCATCCAGCGGTGGACGCACCCCATCGCCGGCGAGATCCGCCTGGCCTACGAAAGTCTCGCCATCCCAGGCCCCGACGACCACCGCCTGGTCGTCCACCTCGCAGCCGACGCGGCAACCTCCGAGGCGCTCGAAGCCCTGCACACCGGACGCCTGATTCCGGCCCGAACCGGCTGAGCAGGCATCGGCATTCCAGGGAGTTCCGGTTGTGCTCGAGAAAAACCGGGCGGAGTTCAAGTCCCTGTTGGCGCACGAAAGCCCCGGGTCAACACACCCGCCAAGCTGTTGGCGGTGATGTCGTTGTCCTACAACGTGCCCATGCCGTTGTCGCAGACGAGGACGCCACCTGCGACGTGGTCGAGGAGCTCACCAGCCGCGCAGAACTACGACGGTCGCCGCGAGGCAGCAAGACACGTCCCACGCCTGGACCGCTGAGGTCAGTCCCGCGCGGCGGTGCGCCGCAGCAGCGCCAGCGTCGACGCCAGCAGCGCCGCCGCCACGACCGCCTGCGCGAACGCGAAAACGCCCCAGGAGCCGACGTACCGGCCGTCGGACCAGAAAGCGCCGCCGAGGTAGGTGAACTGCGGCCCGAGGAGCAGCGATCCGAGCAGGAGCAGCAATTCCGGGCCGAGGTACGCGGTGACCGTCGCGGCGACGAACGTCCGCTGCGATTCGTCCCCGGGCTCCGTCAGCGCGGTGACCGCGCACAGACCGCCGATGGCCACCACCGGCAGCAGCGCTGCCAACGCGCCGACACCGGCCATCACGGTCATGCTGCCGTATTCATGCGGGATCCCGGCGAAGAGCATGACGAACTGCGCGACGGCCGCTCCGACCACGACGTAGGCGAGCGGGCGCCGACTGGGCGGCACGAACCGCGCCCGCCGCGGCACCGCGTCGAACGGGGCCCACCGCATGACCAGCAGGACGGTGAAGGCGATCACCGCGAAGAACTCCAGCCACACCCACACATCGGCCTCGGCGTGGATCGAGGCGAGCGCGTCCACGAGGCAGTAGACCGCGTTCGCGACGACCAGCCCCACGCCGATCACGCTCCGCCCGCCGGGCCGCTCCATGAGCACGAGCCCGGCGAAGAGCAGGGCGAACCGGATCAGGAAGTACGCGAGTCCGAGGAAGCTGGACGCGGCGATCATGCCGGTGGACACGAACAACGTGGTCGCCGTGACCGCCGCGGCGGCCGCGAACAGGACCTTCGAGCTGCGCACCCAGCCGGGAGCATGGACCCGGCTCCGCCAGTCGCCCTCGACCGGCGGTGGCGCGCTGCGCGCCCGGGACCATTCGAGCACCGCCGCCATCCTGGTCGGCAGGTCGCCGGCGCCCGGCGGGCTGACCGAATTCCGCAGTTCCGCCGCCAGCGCGGACAACGGCGCGCTCGCCGCGCTGGCGGCGACGACGCTCAGCGCGTGCGGCAGCCGCCCGCACAGCTCGATCAGCTCGTCGGCAGCCTGCCGCTCGGCCGCCAACCGGTCGTCGCCCAGCCGGCGGGCCAGCAGCTCGCGCGCCTCGTCCGCGCCGAGCGGGTCCAGGGTGATCGAGCGGGCGCCTTCGGCGATCAGGCCGGTCAGCTGGTTCCGGCTGGTCACCACGACGAACGCGGTGGAACCGCCGGGCAGCAGCGGGCGCATCTGCTCGGCGTCGCGGACGTCGTCGAGCACCACCAGCACCCGCCGGTCCGCCAGCAGCGTGCGGTACCGGGCGGCCTGCGCCGCCGGGTCCGACGGGATCTTGTCGTCCCCCAGCGCTTCCAGGAACCTCCGCAGCACGTCACCCGGCCGCACCGGCCAACCGGAAGCATCGGAACCCCGCATGTTCGCGTACAACTGGCCGTCGGGGAACCGCTCGGCCACCTGGTTCGCCCAGTGCACGGCCAACGCTGTTTTGCCGATGCCCGCCGTCGCCTCGACCGCCGAGACCACCACCACGCGGGCGGACTCCGCCAGCACCGCGTTCAACGCCGCGGTCTCGTCCACCTGCCCGGAGAACGACGCGACGGCCGGCGGCAGCTGCCGGGGCACCACCGGATCCCGTTGCCGCCCACCGAAGTGAACGCCGCCATAGACGTTGCCGACCTGAGCGACCGGCCCGTTCACGGTGCCGCTCTGCTCGTTGTTGGTCTCGCCCTCATCGCCCACGAGCCACCCACCCCATCCCACCAGGCCCAATGCGACGTTCCGCCGACGATCTTAGCGCCGCGGCGACGGCCCGAGAGCGGAATCCCGCACCACGCGGGCGAATCAGCGGCGTGCGGCGACGAAAGCCTCGAACTCGGCCCGCTGCTGCGGGGTCATCACGTCCTTGGGGACGACCATGGCCTGCACCTTGCCGAACATCACGTACCAGACCTCGGGGGTCTCCACCACGTGATCGAGCCCCGCCCACCGGCACCGCGACTCGACCAGCGGGTAGGCGATGTGCATCCACTCGTCGTTCAGCGTCAGGTGGTACCCGTGCTGGATGGCGGCGGCCTGGCTGCGCATCCCCATCGCGACCATGATCGGCTCGATCGCGAACACCACCGCCACGCCACCGACGACGGCCGCGTACGCGAACGCCAAGGATGGGTCCAGCACGATCAGGACGACGCCGAGGACGGCGAGAACCCCGCCCAGAACGCGAGTGAGCCGCAGGTACGGACGGGACAGGAACCGGATCGTGCGCCGCATGCGCTGCACGTCGTGGGGCACCTCTAACGACATCTGCACCGACGCATCCTAGACGCGAGCCCACCCCACCGTCCACAGTGTCCCGTCGCGGACGGCACCCGGCCCCGCAACCGCTCCCGCAGGACGGGCCTCGGCCACCGAGCCGCCATCCGGCCTTCACCTTTCGTCGATCAGGCGCGCGTTCCCGGCCGTCCGCGCCGATCGCGGTCACCAGCCGCGAGCCGTTGAGCGCCTCGGGCATCCCGCTGGCCGCCGTCGCTGACTTCGACGGCAAGGGGCTCGAGTTCGCGCTGTCCCCGGACGGATACTCGCGGTATCCCGCCACGTTCCCGAACGGCGTCGACTTCCGCCTCGCGGAACCGACGACGCGCGCAAGGCCTGGAGCTACCTGCAGCCCGGTCCCGCCGACTCCTGGGCCGGCCGGCGCGACCACCGGTTCCGGCTCCGCTGCGACCTCGCCGCCGCGCCCACCACCGGCGTGGACCTGGCGCTGTGGCTGATCGACAGCCACGCGACGATCCCCGGTTCCGCGGTGCTCGGCATCAACGGGACCACCGTCGACCGGCTGGTCTTCGCGGGCGCCGCGACGAAGGGTTCGACGCTGGGCGACAGCACCGCCGCCGGATCGCCGCTGAAGCCGTCCTACCTGGATCGGCTACGACGCGATCGGAGTGTTCGCCCGGCGCGGTTGATGTCGCAGGCGACGGCCAGGGCCATCGCTGCGGGGCGCCGACGACCGGTTACCGTACGTTGCGATTCGCGCAGGAGACCTGCACCTCAGCGGCGGGATGGTATCGGTCGAGATGAGCTCGGTTCACAGGGCATCCCTCGGGTTTCGGCCCAGCGATGGCCACGTCGGGCACAAGCGTCACATCGGCATCAAACGGTCATATTTCACCTTTTCGGGCATAATTGCCCGAAGGCTTGACAACGGAACGTGTTCGCGTTCACTCTTTCGTGCCATGAACCTGTCCGACAGCCGGGCAGCCGGACATGGCATCCGGCGAGTCGGTGCGATGGAGGCGGTGCTCGCGACCCTCCGAGACGCCATCGAACGAGGCGAGTACTCGGTGGGCGACAAGCTGCCCGCCGAGGCCGGCCTCAGCAAGGAGTTCGAGGTCAGCCGGTCGGTCGTGCGGGAGGCCCTGCGCGCCCTGCAGGCCCTCGGGCTCACGGCGTCCAAGACCGGCAAGGGCACCTTCGTGGTGTCGAACCGGCCGGTCGAGAACCCCGTGTTCGGCCACTACTCGGCGCGCGACCTCCTCGAAGCGCGCCGGCACGTCGAGGTCCCGGCCGCGGGCTACGCCGCGCGCCGGCACACCTCGGACCACCTGGACGCGCTCACCGAACTGGTGGAGCGGATGGAGCACGAGACCGACAACACCGCCTGGGTGGCGCTGGACTCGCTGTTCCACATCACCATCGCCCAGGCATCGGGCAACCCGGTCTTCGGGAAGGTCATCGAGGAGATCCGGGACGCGCTGGCGAAGCAGTCGACGCTGCTGAACCAGCTCGGTGACCGGCGCGCGGCGTCGAACGTCGAGCACCGGCTGCTGCTGGAGGCGATCAGCGGCCGTGACGAGACCGCCGCGGCCGAGGCGATGACCCATCACCTGACCCACGTCGAAAGCACGCTCAGCAACATCGTCGGGCCCACCGCCACCGCGGTGCCCGCAGCCGATGAGAACGGGGATAGCTGAATCCAATGACCGACCAGACCCTGCAGCCGTCGCAGCGTGGCGACGGCCCGGCCGACGCCGGCGACGCTGGTTACAGCAAGTCGCTGAAAGCGCGGCACATCAACATGATCGCCATCGGTGGCGCGATCGGCACCGGGCTGTTCCTCGGCGCCGGTGGCCGGCTCGCGCAGGCCGGCCCGTCGCTGGCGATCGCCTACGCGGTGTGCGGGTTGTTCGCGTTCTTCGTCGTGCGCTCGCTCGGCGAGCTGATCCTGCACCGGCCCTCCTCCGGCTCCTTCGTCTCCTACGCCCGCGAGTTCATGGGCGAGAAGGGCGCCTACACGGCGGGCTGGATGCACTTCCTGAACTGGTCCACCACGGGCATCGCCGACATCACGGCGATCGCGCTGTACGTGCACTACTGGTCCGCGTTCACCCCGATCCCCCAGTGGGTGCTGGCGCTCATCGCGCTGGCGATCGTGCTGACCCTGAACCTGGTTTCGGTCAAGCTGTTCGGCGAGCTGGAGTTCTGGTTCGCCATCATCAAAGTCGCCGCGCTGGTGCTGTTCATGTTCGTCGGGATCTTCCTGCTGGTCACCCAGCACCCGATCGACGGCAACCTGCCCGGCCCGCAGCTGATCACCGACAACGGCGGGATCTTCCCGGCCGGCGTGATCCCGCTGGTCCTGCTCATGCAGGGCGTGGTCTTCGCCTACGCCTCCGTCGAGCTCGTCGGCGTCGCCGCCGGTGAGACCGAGAACCCCGAGAAGATCATGCCGAAGGCGATCAACTCGATCATGTGGCGGATCGGCCTGTTCTACGTCGGCTCGGTCGTGCTGCTGGCGATGCTCATGCCGTGGGGTGCCTACAGCAAGAGCGAAAGCCCGTTCGTCACCGTGCTCTCGCACATCGGCGTCCCCTACGCCGGCGACGTGATGAACCTGGTGGTGCTCACCGCCGCGATGTCCAGCCTGAACTCGGGCCTGTACTCCACCGGCCGCATCCTGCGGTCGATGTCGATGGCCGGTTCCGCGCCGAAGTTCACCGCCGTGATGAACAAGAACCAGGTGCCCTACGGCGGCATCCTGCTGACCGCCGCCGTCTGCGTGGTCGGCGTCGGGCTGAACTACGTGGTGCCCGCCGAGGCGTTCGAGATCGTGCTGAACTTCGCCTCCATCGGCATCCTCGCCACCTGGGCCATCATCGTGCTCTGCCACCTGCTGTTCGTCCGCAAGGCGCAGCGCGGCGAAGTGACCCGGCCGGGCTTCCGGCTGCCGTTCTCGCCGTACACCGAGATCGTCACGCTCGCGTTCCTCGCGTCGGTGGTGGTCCTGATGGCCTTCGACGAGATCGGCCGGATCACGCTGATGGCCCTGCCGGTGATCATCATCGCGCTGGTCATCGGCTGGTTCCGGGTCCGCGGCAAGATCGACACCTCGGTGCTCGAAAAGGCCGACGGGTGACCCGCACCCCACCGGTAGACGTTCCCGCGCACGTGCCGCTGGTGCACGTGCTGCGGGACGGCCTCGTCGAGAGCGTCCACCACGGCTCGGTCGTGGTGGTCGCTCCCGACGGTTCGATCCTGTTCCAGGCCGGTGACGCCGAAACGGCCTGCTACCCGCGCTCGGCCGCCAAGCCGATGCAGGCGGTCGCCATGGTCCGGCTCGGCCTGTCGCTGCCGCCGGACCTGCTGGCGCTCACCGCCGCCAGCCACTCCGGCGAGCAGATCCACCTCGCCGGCGCGCAGCGGGCGCTGGAGGCGGGCGGGGCGACCGAGGCCGACCTGGGCAACCCGGCCGACCTCCCCTACGACCCGGCCGAGCGGGAGGCCTGGATCGCCGCGGGCCTCCCGGCGCGCAAGCTGGCGCACAACTGCTCGGGCAAGCACGCGTCGATGCTGCACGTCAGCCGCCGGCAGGGCTGGTCCACATCGGACTACCTGGATCCCGCGCACCCGTTGCAGCGCGAGATCGCGTCCACTGTGGAGGAGCTGACCGGACAGCGGATCGCCAACGTGGCCGTCGACGGCTGCGGCGCGCCGTTGTTCGCCGTCTCGCTGCGCGGCCTGGCCACCGCGGCCGGGCGCATCGCCAGCGCGCCGGTCGACAGCCCGGAAGGCGCCGTCGCGCAGGCGTTCCGGGCGCACCCGGAGATGGTGGCCGGTTCCCGCCGGGACACCACGGCGCTGATGGCGGCGGTGCCCGGCCTGATCGCCAAGGACGGCTTCGAGGCGGTGCAGATCGCCGCGCTGCCCGACGGAACCGCGATCGCCCTCAAGATCGCTGACGGCTCCGACCGCGCTCGCCTCCCGGCGACCATCGCGGCGCTGGAGATCGCGGGCGTCGACCCGGGCCTGCTCGCCCGGTTCACCAGCGACAACCTGACCGTCGCCGACGTCCTGAAGAACTGACGCGGGAAAGGGGTGTGCTCGCCGGAGGCTCCGGCGAGCACACCCCTTTCTGGTCTGCCGCTCAGCGGCGTTCGGCGTAGACGCGGCTGGCGTGTTCCACCAGGGCGATCAGGACTTCCTTGGCCGACTCGCGATCCCGGGCGTCGCAGAGGACGACCGGCGTGCCCGCGTCGAGGTCGAGCGCCGCAGCGACCTCCTCCGTCCCGAAGCGCCGCGTGCCCGCGAACTGGTTGACCGCCACGATGAACGGGATCTCGCGGCGCTCGAAGTAGTCCACCGATGCGAAGCAGTCCGGCAGGCGGCGGGTGTCCGCAAGCACGACGGCGCCGAGCGCGCCTTGCGCGATGTCGTCCCAGAAGAACCAGAAGCGGTCCTGCCCCGGCGTGCCGAACAGGTAGAGCACGAACTCGTCGCGCAGCGTGATGCGGCCGAAGTCCATCGCCACGGTCGTGGTGGTCTTCTGCTCCACCCCGGCCGTGGAGTCCACGCCGACGCCGGCCTCGGTGAGGCGCTCCTCGGTGTGCAGCGGCCGGATCTCGCTGACCGCGCCCACCATCGTCGTCTTGCCGACACCGAACCCGCCGGCGACCAGGATCTTCAGCGCGGTGACGGGTCCACCGATCTGGTGGTCAGAGCGCGCGGAGGCCATTGATCACTTCCCTCAGTACGTCTTCGCTCGGCAGTTCGCGCGCCGGCGTGGGGCGTTCGATGCGGACGTGCCCGGAGTCGAGCAGATCCGCCAGCAGCACCCGGACGACGCTCAGCGGCAGGTTCGACCGGGCCGCGATCTCCGCCACCGACACCCGCCTGCCCCGGCAGAGGCCGAGGATCCCGGCCTGTTCCGGGGTGAGCGTCAGGTCGTGCTCGGGCGCGGTGGCGGCCACCACGAGCGTGATGATGTCCAGCGTTCCGCGGTGCGGCCGGGCGCGGCCGCGGGTCATCGCGTACAGCCGCACCATCGGGCCCGCGTCGTCGTCGTACCAGCTCTGGTCGGGCCCGTTCACGACCCGCACCCCGGTGCGACCCGGTCCGTCATCGGTCACCCCCGGCTTGGCCGGTCGAGCGGTCCGCGGCGTGCATGTGCTCCCCGACCTGGTTGATCAGCCGCGCCATCTCGTAGGCGACGAAACCGATGTCGGCGCCCGCGTCGGCGAACACCGTGAGGCAGGTGCCGCCGCCGGCGGCCAGGACGAACAGGTAGCCGCCGTCCAGCTCGATCATCGTCTGCCGGACGGAGCCGGCGTCGAAGTGCCTGCTGGCGCCCTTCGCGAGGCTGTGCAGCGCCGAGGCGACCGCGGCGAGGTGTTCGCCGTCCTCGTTGCGGACGCCCGACGACACGGCCATGGCCAGGCCGTCGTTGGACAGCAGCAGCGCGAGTCTGACTCGCGGCACGTTGTGGACCAGCTCGTCGAGGAGCCAGCTCAGCTCCCCGGATCGTTCGGTCGTGCCAAACATGGATGCTCCTCGTCTCAGGCATCAGCGGGGTCGTCGGTCGCCGCGCCGCGCCCGCGGGCGAATCCCTGCTGGAGCGCGGACATCATGTTTCGCGCCTGGTCGGGCGACAGCGGGGCCGCCGCGGCCGGGTCGGATCGCTTGCGGTTGTCCGCTTGCAGCCCGGCGGCGAGGCTCGCCTGGCGGGTCCGGCGCGGCAGACCCCCGGTGTCGGGTTCCGGCGCGGGCTCGTCGGCCACCACCGGCTCCACCCAGACCTGCTGCCGCGCCGGAACCGCGGTCCGGACCGGCAACCTCGTCGCGATCGCCTTCTTCGGCGGCCGCACGGGTTCGTCCGGTTCGGACGGCTGGTCGCGGGAGTCCGCGGCCGGTTCCGGCGTGAGGATGGACATCGGCAACAGCACCACGGCCGTGGTACCACCGTAGGGAGAGCGGCGCAGCGACACCGAGATGTCCTGCCGGTTCGCAAGGCGGCTCACCAGGAAGAGGCCCAGCCGGTCGCTTTCGAACAGCTCCAGCCGGTGGGCCTCGGCGATCAGCCGGTTGGCCTCCGCCAGCCGCTCCGGGCTCATGCCCAGGCCGCGGTCCTCGATCTCCACCACGAACCCGGTGCCCACGGGCTCGCCGTGCACCAGCACTGTGCTGTCGGGCGGCGAGAACGACGTGGCGTTCTCCACGAGTTCGGCGAACAGGTGCGTGACGTCGGAGACCGACGAGCCGAGCACGGACAGCCCGGACATCCGGCGGACCTCGACGCGCGCGTAGTCCTCGACCTCGGAGACCGCCGAGCGGACCAGGTCCATCAGGGGCACCGGCTGGCGCCAGGCCCGACCGGGTGCGGCACCGGACATGATGATCAGCCCCTCGGCGTGTCGGCGCATCCGCGTCGCCAGGTGGTCGACCCGGAACAGATCTTCCAGCGCGGCCGGGTCTTCCGTCCGGCGTTCCATGCCGTCCAAGATGCCGAGCTGGCGGTGCACCAGGGCCTGGCTGCGCCGGGCGAGGTTGACGAACACCCCGGACACACCCGTGAGCAGTTCGGCTCGTTCGGCCGCGGCCTGCAGCGCCGAGCGCTGCACCGCGTTGAGCGCGTCGCCGACCTGGCCGATCTCGCCCTCGCCGGGCGCGACCACCGGGACGTCGGCATCGATGTCGATCTTCTCCCCGGCCCGCAGCCTGCGCATCGCCTGCGGGAGCCGCCGATTCGCCAGTTCCAGCGCCGAATCTCGCAGGCCGACCAGCTCGATCACCATGCCGCGGCCGATCCGGACGGAGACCACCAGCGCGAGAAGCACCGCAACCAGGCCGAGGAGCACGGTCCACGCCGCCTGCGTCGTCACCGACCGGCTCGCCGCTTCCGCCGCCGCGGCGCCCGCGGCACGTGCGTTGGCCTGGCTGGTGTCCACCGCCTGCGTCAGGGCCTGCACCGCGCCGCGCCACTGGTCCGGGGCGAACGTGACGGTGCCCGCTTCGAGCATGTCCTTCTGCATCGCCCAGAGGGAGCGATAGGCGTCGCCGTCGACCAGCCGCCGGTACGCCTCCTGGTCCGCAGCCGGGAGTTCGGGCAGCAGGCCATCGGTCAGCACGTCCTGACCGCCGAGTGCGACGGCGAAGGCCCGGTGCTGCTCGGGCGTCATCCTCGCGCCCACCGGCACCGAGGTCACGATCGCGTCCTGCCGGTCGATCGTCTCCGCCAGGCGGCTGTGCTGGAGGACGACCCGTGCGGCCGCGGCCGCCTGCCCGTCCTGCACGGTCGTCAGGACTTCCTCCACCGCGAACGCGCGCTCGATCGCGGCGGAGTACTCGACGTAAGCGCTGGTCCAGTCCGCCGGCCGAGAGTTCTGGAACCGGTCGAGGTCCTGGACGAGCACGTCGATGCGGTCGTTCACGTCGGTGGCGAGGCTCGCGATGTCGGACCTGGCCATGGTCACGCCGTCGAGCAGCGCCGTGGTGGCCTGCGCGGTGCGCGCGCGCTCGGCGACGAAGGCCTGCTCCGCCGTCGGCTGCGGCGCAGCCAGATACCGCACGGCCGCAGCGCGCTCGTCCTGCAGGCTGCCGACCAGGTTCCGGACCGGGCCGGCCAGCTTCTCGTTGAGCTGCTCGACCTGGTGCAGCGTCCAGGCGCTCTGCACCGCCGAGACCGTGGCCATCGACCACAACGCCATGAGCGAAACGACCGGGACCGCGAGCAGCGCAACGGTCTTCGCGCGCACCGATTTCGGTTGCAGGCGCGGGAATCCAATGCCGGAATACCGGCGCTTTTCGGGCATGAACCATCCATCCCGGATTTTTTGAGAAACGACTGTTGCGGACACGGCGGGCGGCCGATCAATTCACGCGATGCGCGCGGCGGGAACTTCGTTGATCAAATTCTTCCGGCGGTCGGCTCCGCGGGATTCTCCGACGCTTCCCCGGCGTCGGCCGAATCCGGCTTCCGCGACGCGTTCGGCGAAATCGCGACGAACGCCGAGGTGAGGAACAGGTACGAGCCCAGCAGGACGGTGAGCGGGAAGATGAACTGCATCGGCGAGGCGCCGACCACGGGCACGTCCACGTCGTGCAGGTGGACGCTCACGGCCGCCATGCCCGTGTAGTGCATCGCGCTGACCGCCACGCCCATCACCAGCGAAGCGCCGAACGCGGCCAGCGAGCCGCGGATGTTCAGCGTCGCCCACAGCGCGGCGGTCGCCGCGGCCACGGCGATGACCACGGACAACGTGACGACTCCGGGGGCGTAGCTGACCATGCCGGAAAGCCGCATCGCCGCCATCCCGACGTAGTGCATGGCGGCCACCCCGACGCCGGAGATCAGGCCGCCGACGAGCACCGCCAGCACCTTGGAACGGCTGTAGCCGACCGCGAAGACGCCGATGCCGACCACCACGATGGCGACCACCAGGCTCAGCACCGTGAGCGGGACGTCGTAGCGCACGTCGGTGCCCGTGACGTGGAAGCCGAGCATGGCGATGAAGTGCATCGTCCAGATGCCGGTGCCGATCGCGACGGCGCCGTTGATCAACCAATTGCGCCGCGAGCGGCCGGTCGTCGCGAGCGCGCGCACCATGCAGCGCAAGCCAAGCGCCGCGCCGACGCACGCCATCACGTACGACAGGACCGGTGTCAGCCAGCCGAAACCGAACTCCGTCATCGAGCCTATCTGACCCATTATTCCCTAAAGCGTGTAGGCGGCACCTGTCAAGAGCGACCCTCATTGCCCCGACTGGCCGGTCACGTCGAATGACCATACTCAGATCACGCGCCGATCACAACCACTCTCCACAATAGATTTTCGAGTGACGATCTATGCGCGGCGCGTGATTCCCGGCCACATACGACGCGGTTAATGCTCCCTTAATGATCTTTTGGTATTTGGGTGATCTTGGTTCATAGGCGGAGTCCGGTGTGGTCGAGAAAGGAGAAGCACAGTTGGTAGCTGTTGCCTATGCGGTCCAGGCCGGTGCCCGCGGCGGTATGTGCTTCGTCGATGTGCTCGGGGCAGAGGTTGGCCAGCTCGGTTGTTTTGATGTTGCCCCAGACTTGTTCGACTGGGTTGAGCTCGGGTGCGTAGGCGGGCAGCCGCTCGACGCGCAGCCAGTGTCGTTGGGTGGCCAGCCAGGCTTTCATGTCTTTCGAACGGTGGGCGGACAGTCCATCCCAGATCAAGGTTGCCGGATCTCCAC
>NZ_FNOK01000097.1 GCF_900106995.1 Saccharopolyspora shandongensis | reverse complement strand
CCTCGGCTGGACCGATCCCCAGATCGCCGCCCACTGCCGCATGACCACCTACACCACCGCGCGAATCCGCGACCGCCTGCGGCTCGCGCCGAACCGCCAAGGAACACGGAATGACCTGGTTCAAAGTGGACGACACCCTGCACTCACACACGAAGTCCATGCGCGCGGGCGAGGCCGCGATGGGGCTGTGGGTGCTGGCCGGGTCGTGGGCGAGTAACCAGCTCACCGACGGGTGGGTGCCCGCCTACGTGGCGCGGCGACTCAGCCCGAACGCCGACGACCTCGCCGCGACGCTCGTTCGCGTCGGCCTGTGGATCCCCGACGAGCATGACGGCGAACCGGGGTGGTGGTTCCACGCGTGGGGCGAGTACCAGCCGTCACGCGAGGACGTGGAGACCAAGCGCGCGGATGCCCGCGAGCGGATGCGCAAGATTCGCGCCCGCGGCACGGCTCGCCAGGCCGGACCCGCCGAGGATAGTTCGGCCGATGTTCGCGCGAACGAGCCGCGAACGAACACGGAACGTTCGCAGCACGTTCGCGACCCCCGTCCCGACCCGTCCCGTCCCGAAGTTCCTTCTACCGAAGGAACTTCCGTGGAGGCACGCAAGCGCGCCACGGGACGCGCTACGCGCATCCCCGACGACTTCGACGTGAACCCCGAGATGGTCGCGTGGGCCCGCGAGCACACCCCGCTCGTCGGCCGAACCGAGACCGACAAGTTCGTCGACTACTGGCGCGCGAAGTCCGGGCAGGGCGCGACGAAACGCGATTGGGTCGCGACGTGGCGCAACTGGATGCGACGCGCTCAGGAGGACGCAGAGCGCCGCACACCCGCCCGCGCAGGGCAAACCACCAAGGCAGACCGGATCGACGCTCTCGATGCGTTCCTGGTCCAGGATGAGCCCCACCTGCGCGCGCTACCGGGCGGTGCGGCATGAGCCTCACGCAGAACGAGATCGTCGGCGTGCTCAAGGTCGCCACCGCCTACGACGGCCGCCAGCGCGGCGAGGCCGACGTGGCCGCATGGCTGGACTCCGCCGCCCGCGCCGGGTGGACCTACCCCGAAGCGCTGGAAGCCGTGAAGGACCACTTCGCGTTCGACGGCAGCTGGATCGGCCCTGCGGTGGTGACCAAGCGGATCCAGGCCCGCCGCGATGCCGCCGAGCGGGCCCGGCTCGCCGAACTCTGTGCCGCCAAGCGCGCCGAGCTCGAATCCGGCGACGCGGACCACACCGCCGACCCCGACCGTGTCCGGTCCGTTGTCGAGGCCGTCGCCGACCGCCTCGGCTGGCAGCGCAAGCCCAAGCGGACCCACGCGGCGCTCGCCGTCGCCTGCCCCCACTGCCAGGCCGCCCCCGGCCGCCCCTGCGCCCGCGTCATCCGCCGCGGCCACCGCGCAGGCGAATTCGTGCCCCTGTCCACCGTCCACGACTCGCGCGTGGGTGCCTTCCAGAACGGAGACCGCTAACCATGTCCCTACCCAAGATCAACGGAGAAGTCGCCCGGCTGTGGGCCGATCCCGAACTGCGCTGGACGCCCGGCGGTAAGGCCGTGGTGACGGTGCCGCTGGTGTTCAACAAGCGCAAGCGCACCGACGCCGGGGAGTGGGAGGACGCCGGCTCGATGTTCGTCCGAGCACAGGCGTGGGAGCAGTTCGCGGAGAACATCGCCGAGTCGCTGTCCAAGGGCGACGAGGCTGTGGTGGCCGGCGAGCTGTCGGTGCGCGACTACGACCGCAAGGACGGCAGCAAGGGCCAGTCCATCGAGCTCGCCCTGTTCGCGATCGGCCCGAACCTCAAGCGCCACCAGGCCAAGACGTTGCGCATCGACCGCCAAGACGCGCCCGAGTCCACACCCACCGGCGACCCATGGGGAAGCGCGCCCCGCGGCGGCAACTTCGCCGACGAACCCCCGTTCTGATCCCGAGTCCCGGCCCCAGATTTGCCGCACAGGCCCGAAACCCGAACCGGAGTATCGATATGGATCCCCGAACCGCCGCAGACGACGTACCGCGGTGCGACGCATGCCGCGAACCCGTCATCTACGCCATCGTGGCCGGCGCCGCCACCGCATTCGACCGCAACAGCGAACACACCGGCGACCACACCATGCACGTCGATCCCCGTACTCGGCGCCGCATCGCCGTCAAGCTCCGCACCAACCAAATCCCGGGCGCCCGCCGCGCCGGACAGCAGCTTTACCAACTCCACCGCCGCAGCTGCACCAAGGCCCTGTCCGGCAGTAGGGGCGGTGCTCGATGACCACGATCGACCTACAAACCGAGCCCTGCATCCTCGACCGCTGCCAGCGCACCGCCGAGCCCGGCCGCTACACATGCGAGCCCTGCGCCGAGCGGATGCGCAGGTGGCTCCGCGAGATCGACGACTACGCCGCCACCCTCACCACGGCGCCCGGCCGCGGTGGCGATGGTGGCCGGCGGTCCCCCGGCTACGGCAGCAGGCCACCCGCGAACCTCGACGTAATCGCCGCACTCGACCCGCGCAGCGTCGCGCACGTGATCGGCCCCGACGACACCGACGACGCCACCCGATCCATCATCGGCACCGTGAACCGCTTGTGCGGCTGGGTGCATTCCGAGCTGCGGAGGCTCGACGCCGACCACCATGCGCCGCCCCGGGAATTGACGATCACCAGGGGAACCGGGTGGCTGCGCGGATACATCGACTGGTGCACCCGACAGGTTTGGGCCGACGATCTCGCCGATGACCTCCGCGAGCTGCACGCCCAGGTGCAACGGCTCGCCGGAAACTCGACCCGGCCGCTCGCCCCGTGCTGGGACTGCGGCGGCCCGCTGTGGCCGGTCGGCGATACCGACACGCTCGCGGTGCGCTGCGGGGACTGCGGCAACTCCTACGATGGGCTCGACCTGTTGAACATCGGGCAGCGACTCGCGTTCGAGATGATGGGGACAGCATGACCAGGCCGCCGATCGTCCGCTACCGCGACGGCCGCGCCCTGGTCGACCGGTCATCCCTCGCGAAGCTCACCGGCCGCTCGGTGCACACCATCCGCGGCACATGCCCGATCGCCGACCGCGACCGCAGCACCGGTCGCCCGCTATACGACGCCCAGCAGTGCGCGCAGATCCTCGCCACCATCCCCGCGCGCGACCGGCAGCCCGGTGCGCTAGCCGCTGAGGCAGCTGGCGTGCTGCGCCACGACGAGATCAAACGCCCCAAAGTGGTTCAAGCAACGTGAGATAATCTCCCCATGGCGGAGCAGCGTGACCACGGTGGCCCAGTTTGTAGAGCGTGCGGTCGCGAATCTTCCCCCGGCGCGGGCGCATGCGAGGCGTGCTACATGGAGTTCGACCGCAAAGGGCGAGTCAAGACAATTCGCGGCCGGAATCCAGACGACGTGCTACGCGCGCATGCGGCTGCACAAGGACAAGCAAACGAATGGCTGGGACTCCACCGCTCTCCGTGGGTGTCGGGTTCGTTCTATCTGACCCTCTTCATCGTCATACTCGCTGCACTGCTTGTGGTGGCGCGTCTGGTTCCTCTGCTTGTGCTGCCCGTCATCGTTGTGGGAGGGCTGCTCGCGGTATCGGTCGTTGGAGCATTTCAAATGCGGCAGGACGGCTCGCTTGGTGAGCAGAGTTTTCTACGGCTAATGACCGCAACGCTAACGCAGCTACCGTCGGTCCTAACCCGGCGGAAGCGTTAGACCAAGTTCCCCACTGATCGACCGTACGACCCTGGCGCGGCTGTCCGGCCGCAGCGTGCACACCATCGGTGGCGCCTGCCCCATCGCCGACCGTGACCGATCCGGTCGGCCGTTGTACGACGCCCAGCAGTGCAAGCAGATCCTCGCCGTCACCGCCACCCTCGCCCGGCGTCCCGGTTGCCCAGCAACCAACACCGCTGCTTGGATCACCTTCCAGCGGGGAGGAATGTGCCCGCACTGGGCTGACCGGCTTGCGCCTTGGCTAGGGGCAACACTGAATGTAGAGCGACCCGCGCTATGGTGGTCGCCGGTTCACATCGTGTTTTGCTGATCAACTTGACACGATGCGGACCAGATGGGGGGCGACGGCGGGCGCCTAAACCAACCGCCGCCCCGGGTCGGGACTGGCAGGTTAGGGGAGCGGCAACGCCCCCTGGCCTGCCAGCACAATCATGCCGAGCAGAGCCACGGTCGCGACGTAACGGATGGTGTAGAGGAAGTCCTCCCAGGGAGGACCATCCGGGTTGGTCAGCATGAACCCTCGCTTTCCTTTCCTTGGCTGGAGATCAACCCCCGAAGCGGGCTGATCAACTTGCGGCAGAGATTACTGCACGTCGACCGGGTCCAACTCGCGGGGTCGAGCATCCAAGATGCGTCCCCAAATGAATCCACATTGGACATACGGTTATTGACACTCGAGTGCCAATAACCTCCTGACCTGCAAGAACCTCACTAGTCAAGTCAAGGTCGCAATCAGATGATATTGATATCATTTTACTCAACGGGAGCAATTTGAAGTATTCCATGGTTCACTTTCGCTGGTCACGACGCCCGCCACCTGGCAATACAGGAAAAATATGCACTACCCCAAACGGGTGATGCAATATTGCACGTTATTCAACGCTTGACTAGGGACGAGAATCCAGCCCTAAACCAATCTCTATTCTGAGTGGTGACCTTTGGCTCACTCCCCGATCATCGACTCAGGCCGAGCTCGTGTCTGCGAGCTTCATGGGCAGGGCAAGACCCGCAACGACATCGCACGCGAGATCGGTCGCTCTCCAGCGAAACTCGCCGGCCGCTCGGTGCGCACCATCCGCGGCGCCTGCTCTGTCGCTGACCGCGACCGCTCCGGCCGACCGTTGTACGACGCCCAGCGGTGCGCGCAGGCCCTCGCAGCCATCCACACCCGCACCCGTCAGTCGGTGCCAACTGGCACACGCTGACACTTTGTGCTTAAATCACCTTTGTGCGGGTAGAAGTGTGCCCGCAGTCGGCAAGTCGGTTCGTGACAAGCAGAACCCCCGGCCCTTCACGGCCGGGGGTTCTTGCATGCGGGCCTAGGCGGCAGCGCGCACGTGCCCTCACCAAACGAACACCACGTAGACGCCTCGCCACCTAGCCCACGCCGTCAACCAAGCTCTAGGGCAGCGTGCCCCGCGAGCGCTTCATCCGCTGGCACTGGGACCGCCCCGCGGCGCGACACCTCTACCCGGTAGATGTCGTGCCCGCCCGGCACGTTCGGGACCATGAACCGAAACCGGCACATAAGGGTTGAGCTCGACCATGCCGAGTTCCCTAGCTCGCCCACCGCGAGCACCTCGCCGGCCGCCGACGAAACGGTGACCTGTGTGCCTTCGGTGATGTCCTCGTAGCCGTTGCCGCCCTTGCAGCCAACCGGGCCGTTGCGGACATGCGCGGCCGGCCCCAACGTGAGCTCGCCGCGAAGGTTGAACGGCTCAGGCGACAAGGCAGCGACCACGGACCACGCGCCGAACGGCAGCGCGACCATGCCCGCCGCGATCGTCCAAACCCACCACCGTGCCCACCAATGCGAACGCGACTTGCTCGGCTTCGACTGCATCGGCACTCCCTGTGGTGGTAACGCGTGACAGTACGCGCACTGTCAGCCATCGCCGCTGCGCACAGGGGTGTTACGAGGAACGAGCGGGAGGTGCGCCGTGGCGCCACCAGGCATGAGCGGCTACCGCTGGCGACAGCTCGTAGCAAGCCTGCGCACGCCCGACGCCGTGTGCTGGATCTGCGGCCACAGCATCGACATCGAGCTGAAGTTCCCAGCCCCCGGGAGCTTCACCGTCCACCACCGGGTACCGCGATCGAAGGGCGGGGATTTGCTCGACCGGGCCAACGCTGTACCCGCACACCTGCGGTGCAACAGCAGCCTCGGCAACCGGCCGCTCGTGCGACGTCGCCGAACCTCGCGCCGCTGGTGACCACGGCTCCACCCGACCGCCCCCCACCGGGAGCACGCCACCCCACACGTGCAGCCGCACCGTGCAGCACGGACCACCACGGCACATGGGCACACCGCAACGCGTACGAACGATGCGCTACTGCGGCGGGACACCACTGCGCACGGCACACGGACGAGCACCCGCACACGCCCCGCGCCAGCACAGGACATCGCGCCGAGCTCCGACATCGAGCACGCCGCGACCAAACGCAACGATCGATCACGATCAGTGATGACCACACCGCCAGGGCAGCGGGGAGGGCACGGGGGGCGGGGGGTCCGCGAGGTTACCTGCGGATAGGTGACCCCACACCTCCCGTCTCCCTTTCTCCCCCCGCGCGAAATCTTGGAGGGGCGATGCCCGAATCGGCCGCCGAGAGGCAACGGCGCTACCGCCGTCACAAGGCCGGTGACCACGGACTTTGCATCCCCGGCCGGTGTCCGGCCGTGACGCCGACCGTAACGCGTGACAACGAGCCGGATCGCGTGACGCTGGGCCCTTCCGGACAACGGTTGTGGGCGGCGATGACCGACGGCGGTCCGCTGCCTGCCATGCAGGCGGTGTTGCTGTTGGAGGCGTGCCGCATCGCCGACCGTCTCGACAAGCTCGACGCCCAGCTACGCGGCGAGGACTGGTTGCGGTTCGACGTCGACGAGACCGGCGCCGAGGTGACGGTGATCGTCGACCGCGTGCTGTCCGAGGCACGCCAGCAAGCCACCGCGCTTAAGCAGATCGTCGCCGAGCTGCGGCAGACCGCCGGCGGTGGCAAGGCGAAGCCGGCCGCGACCGGTAAGGGGGCGGGAATTGCTGACCTCACCGCCCGGATCGCTTCGCGGCGCTCGTCACCCGCGAGTTGAAATCACACCGCCCTACGTCGACACCTACGGCCCCGAAGCAATCGAGCTTGCGCGCCGCGCCGGCCTGGAACTGGACTTCTGGCAGCAGCAGGCGATCACGCTGATGTTGGCCAGTCGCGACGACGGGAAGTGGGCGTGCTTCGAGTACGCCGAGCTCGTTGCCCGCCAGAACGGGAAGGGCGGCATCCTCGAAGCTCGCGTGCTGGCCGGCCTGTTCCTGCTCGGCGAGCGGCTGATCATGTGGTCGGCGCACGAGTACAAGACGGCGATGGAAGCGTTCTTGCGGGTCAGGGCCCTGATCATGCGGTTGATCGATGAGGGCCTGGTGGACGCTGACGCCGTCAAGGTGAACAACACCAACGGCGAAGAGGGATTCGAACTGCTCGGCACCGGGCAGCGGCTCAAGTTCATCGCCCGGTCGAAGTCGTCAGGCCGCGGGTTCTCCGGTGACCTCAACATCATCGATGAGGCATTCGCCTACACACCGGCGCAGCACGCGGCGTTGATGCCGACCATGTCGGCACGCCCGAATCCGCAGATCATCTACACGTCGTCGCCGCCGCTCGACGGCGAGTCCGGCGATGTGCTGTTCGGTCTGCGGGCGCGCGCCGAGGCCGGTGGGGATGACTCGCTCGGCTACCGGGATTGGGGCGCGGCCGGCGACCTTGACCACCTCGACGCGCTCGACCTCGACGACCGGCAGCTGTGGGCCGCGACCAATCCGGCCGTCGGAGTGCGTATCACCGAAGAGACCATCGCGCGCGAGCGCCGGTCGATGACGGCGGTGGACTTCGCCCGCGAACGGCTCGGCGTGTGGCCGCGGCGCGTCGAGGGCGGTGGCGCGATCGACGTCCAGCAGTGGGCGAAGCTGGCCGACCCCGACTCGCAGGCCGGCGACGACGTGGTGTTCGCCGTCGAAGTCGCCTACGACCGCAGCACGTCGAGCATCGCGGCGTGGTCGGTGCGCGCCGACGGGCTCGGCCACGCCGAAGTGATCGACCAGCGGCCCGGCACCGATTGGGTTGTTGGTCGCCTGGTGGAGCTGCGGGACCGGTGGAACCCGGTGGCCTTCGGCGTCGACGGCAAGGGCCCAGCGCTGTCGTTGGTGTTCGACCTGGAAGCCGCCGGGATCAAGCGCCCGGGCGATCCAGAGAAACCGGGCCGCGGTGATCTGGCGGTGTTGTCGCTGCCGGAGATGGCCGCGGCGTGCGGGCAGCTGCTCGATGCGATCGCACAGGGGACGTTTCGCCACCTCGACGACCCGGACCTGAATGCCGCCGCTGCCGGCGCTGCCACACGCCCGGTGGGAGATGTCGAGGTATGGGGCCGCCGCAACGCCACCGCCGAGATCAGCCCGCTGACCGCGGTGACCGTGGCGCGGCGCGTGTACATGACCCGAATCGACGCGATCAAGAAGCCCAAGCGCAAACCGCTCGCGGCGTGGGCATGAAGGGAGGCGAGATGTCCCAGACCGAAATCATGCTGCTCGTCGTGCTCGTCGTGGCGTGCGCGCTGGTCGTGACCGGCGTGGCGCTGATCGCGGTGGCCGCGGCGTTCATCCTCGCCGGCCTGTTCACGGCCGCGCTGGGCTTTTTCTTTCTGACTGAGGTGGGCCGATGAGGCTTTCGCAGCGGCTCACACGTGGCCGCAAAGCATGGTCCGAACCGCCGTTCTGGTCGCTGGACCGGTTGCCGATGCTCGGTTCCGCCGGTGTGCTGGCCGACCGGGAGAAGATCGGCAACGACTACGAGGGATACGTCCGGGGCGCCTACAAGTCCAACGGAATCGTGTTCGCCTGCATCCTCGCCCGGCAGCTCGTGTTTTCCGAAGCGCGGTTCCAGTGGCAGCGGATGAGCACTGGCCGGCCTGGTGACCTGTTCGGCACGCCAGATCTCGCGCTGCTGGAGACGCCTTGGCCGAACGGCACCACCGGTGAACTGCTGGCGTGGATGGAGGCCGACGTCTCGTTGGCGGGCAACTTCTACGCCACGATCACCGACGACGCCGGCCACTTCGGTAAGTCCGCGACCGGGCCCGGTCGGCGCATCACGCGGATGCGGCCCGATTGGGTCACGATCGTGCTCAACTCGCAGTCGGGCGACCCGTACGCGCTCGATACGAAGATCGTCGCCTACGTCTACGAACCGCCGGTTACGGCCGGGCTGCGGTCCGAGCCGGTGACTCTGCTCGCCGATGAGGTGTGCCACTACTCGCCGATCCCGGACCCGGAAGCACGGTTCCGCGGGATGTCGTGGTTGACGCCGGTGTTGCGGGAAATCGAGGCGGACAAGGCCACCACGCACCACAAGAAGCGGTTCTTCGAAAACGGTGCGACGCCGCAGGTGATCGTCAGTCTCGACACCGACGACGACGACACGTTTCAGCAGTTCGTCGAGATGTTCCGCCGCAACCACCGCGGCCCGGACAAGGCCGGCGAAACCCTGTTCCTGGCCAACGGTGCGGACGCGAAAGTCGTGGGCGCCGACCTGAAGCAGCTGGATTTCAAGAACACGCAAGGCGCCGGGGAAACCCGGATCGCCGCGGCGGCGAGCGTGCCGCCGGTGATCGCCGGTTTCTCCGAGGGGCTGCAAGCGGCGACGTATTCGAACTACGGGCAGGCCCGCCGGCGGTTTGCTGACGGCACGATCTACCCGCTGTGGCGCTCGGCCGTGGGAAGCCTGCAAACGCTGCTGCCCCCGCCGGACGGGGCGCGGCTGTGGTTCGACCCCTCCGACGTCGCGTTCCTGCGGGAGGACCGGCGGGACGTCGCCGAGATCCAGCAGGCGCAGGCAATGACCATTCGGCAGCTCGTCGACGCCGGATTCGACGCCGCGAGCGTGGCTGCCGCCGTCAAGGCCGAGGACTTCGGGCTGCTCACGCACACCGGACTGTTCTCCGTGCAGCTGCAACCGCCCGGCAGCGGGCAGACCACCAACGAACCTGGACAGGAGGCGACGTGATGGATACCAAGCGCCTGCACGTCGAGGTGAAAGACGCCGATGAGGACCGCGGCGAAGTGACCGCCGTGTTCTCGACGTTCAACGTGAAGGACTCGGACCAGGACGTGACGCTGCCTGGCGCGTTCGAGGACGGCGCCCCGGCTCTGATCTCCGCCTACGGTCACACGTCGTGGTCTGGTCTGCTGCCCGTCGGCAAGGGCACGATCACCAGCACCAAGACCGAGGCCGTGTTCACCGGCCGGTTTTTCATGGACACCACGCATGGCGCGGACACGTTCCGCACCGTCAAGCACACCGGCGAATTGCAGGAGTGGTCCTACGGGTACGACCCGGTGGAGTTCTCCTACGGCGACCACGACGGCGAACGCGTCCGCTTCCTCAAGCGGTTGCGCGTGCATGAGGTGTCGCCGGTGATGCTGGGCGCCGGCGTGGGTACGCGCACGCTCGCGGCGAAGTCCGCGGGCGGCATGAAGTTTTCCGATGAGGCCGAGGCGGTCATGGCCGCGGTGAAGGCACTCACGGATCGAGCCGCGGACGTCTTGGCGAAGCGGCAGGAAAAGGGCAAGGGGCTGGGCGCCGAATCCACGGCGCTGCTGGCAGACGTCGAGGCCGAGTTGAAGCGGCTCGGCGAACTCGTCGGCTCCGCGCCCGCACCCGATGTGACAACCGATGCGCAGCGCGAATTTCTGCGGTTCCTGCGCACCACTCGGGGCTGACCGATCACCATCCGTCCAAGGAGGACACCCGTGGAATTCCCCGCGCTGAAGGAGGCGGAAGACCGCCTTTCGGCCAAGCAGTCCGAGCTGGCCAAGATCTTCGCCGAGGCCGGCGACGACCTGAACATGGACAACGTCAAGTCGCTCGGCGGCGACACCGCGGCCAAGGTCGACCACATCCGCAAGCTCAACGCCGAGCTCGACGAGCTCGGCCAGAAGGCCGCCGACTTGCAGATGGTCGCCAAGGCCGCCGAGCGTGCCCGCCAGGTGCCGGAGCAGCGCGAGTCCGGCGCCGAGACCGGCGGCGAGCGGAAGGGACGGCCGGCCGAGCTGAAGTCTCTGGGCGAGCTGTTCACCGACTCGGTTGCCTACAAGGGCAAGCAGGGGTCCAGCGGCCCCGAAGCGCACCTGGACATCGAGCTGAAGACCCTCTTCCAGACGACCGCGGGGTGGGCGCCGGAGACCACCCGCACCGGCCGCGTGGTGGACTTCGCCACTCGCCCGATTCAGGTCATCGACTTGATCCCGCAGACCACGACCGGGCAGTCCGCCGTGGTGTACATGGAAGAGACCACGTTCACCAACGCCGCGGCCGAGACCGCCGAAGGCGGCGCCTACCCCGAAGCGGCGCTGGCGCTCACCGAGCAGTCCAGCCCGGTGCGCAAGACGGCGGTGTTCCTGCCTGTCACCGATGAGCAGCTGGAAGACGAGCAGCAGGCCGCCGGCTACGTCAACAACCGGCTGCCGTTCATGCTGCGTCAGCGGCTCGACTCGCAGA
Source organism: Saccharopolyspora shandongensis (assembly GCF_900106995.1). Taxonomy (GTDB): domain Bacteria; phylum Actinomycetota; class Actinomycetes; order Mycobacteriales; family Pseudonocardiaceae; genus Saccharopolyspora; species Saccharopolyspora shandongensis. Next base: position 6,471 of record NZ_FNOK01000097.1, on the reverse strand, counting down.
TCCTCGTGGGCAACGGCACCGCCCCGAACCTGCGCGGCATCCTCAACGTCGTCGGGATCCAGACGCAGGCCAAGGGCACCGACCCGGTGCCCGACGCCATCTACAAGGCGCTGGTGAAGACCCGCGTTGCCGGGCAGGCGATGCCCAACGCGGTCGTGATGCACCCGAACGACTGGCAGGACGTCCGACTGCTGCGCACCGCGGATGGCATTTACATCTGGGGCTCGCCGTCGGAGGCCGGCCCGTCCCGCATCTGGGGCCTGCCGGTCGCTGAGGCGCAGGCGATCACGGAGAACACCGCGCTCGTGGGCGACTTCGCGAACTTCTCCGAGCTGTCGGTGCGGCGCGGTCTCGACGTGCAGGTGTCCAACTCGCACGCCGACTACTTCGTGAACGGCAAGCAGGCGATGCGGGCGGACCTGCGCGCCGCGCTGGTGATCTACCGTCCGGCCGCGTTCTGCACGGTCACCGGCATCTGATCCGGCATCTGATCCATCAACCACGGGCGGGCGCCCGCTTCGAGCGCCCGCCCGGTGAGGGGAGAAACCATGCCCACGATCCAGGGTGGCAAGGTCATCGAAGGCGCCGGGCTCGACGCCCCGCTACAGAACGCGGGCGCGCCGGCGAGTGGCGCGGGCGGAACGTACTCGGGTACGGCCGTGGTCGGGTCGCTGCTCATCGACACCGCCAACGGCAAGCTCTACATCTGCACGAACGCGACGGCCGGCGCGTCGTTCGCGTGGACGCTGGTGGGGGCGCAGGTCTGATGGCTCTGGAAATGAACACCTCCACAGGACGCGGCGAGCTCGTCAAGGTCGACGCGAAGATGTGGCGCACCGCCGACGGCGAACGGCTGGTGCCCGACGGCGACCCGGATGCGGCGGTTCTGTACTGCACGCCGGGGATGCAGGTGCCGCGCGCCGAAGCCGAGCGTTACCGGCTGCTCGGCGACAGCGACGACCACTCCGCCGAGCCCGATCTTGAGCAGGAGCAGGAACCCGGGGCCGATCTCGAGCACGAGCCCGAGCCCGAGCCGGACGGCAAGGCGGCGCAGGCACCGCCGAACAAGGCCCGCAGTCCGCGGCGGAAGTAAGCCGGAGGTGAGCTGATGGCCACGCTCGACGTGCTCACGCTCGACGACGCGAAAGCGGCGCTGAACGTCAACGCCACCAACGTGGATGACGTCGAGCTCGCGTCATGGGTCACCGCCGTTTCGCAGCGGCTCGACAAGCTCGTTGGGCCCGTCGTCAAGCGCGCGATCACCGACGAGACGCACGACGGCGGGCACCACGAGGTGTTCCTTGAGCACTACCCGGTCCGCTCGATCACGGCGATGACCGAGTACGACGGCATCACGGCGGTGGCGTTGGCCGCAGAGACGAACGCCAGCAGGCCGGCGGATGGCTACCTGCCCGACCGGTACAGGCCGGACCGTGCGCTGCTGTCGAGTCGAATCCGGCGCCGTCGCGCTGGCGCCGACGCGATGTTCGCGGCGGGCCGGTCCAATGTCGTGGTGTCCTACGAGGCGGGCCGGTTCGACAGCACCGAGACAGTCGGCGACCGATACAAGGCCGCGGCGCGGTTCCTGCTGATCAACCTGTGGCGTTCACAGGAGGACAGCGTTGGCCAGAGCGCCGAGTTCGACGTCCCCATGTTGTCGTTCCCAGCGTTCGCGATACCGCGGGTCGTGCGGGAAATGCTCGCCGGCGAAGTCCAAGAGCCGCGGGTGATGGTCGCATGAGCGCCGGAACGACCCTTCCCGCAGTGAAGCGCGCATTGCTCGACGCGCTCGCCGCGCGCCCTGGCCTGTCCGGGGTGCAGGTGTCCTACGAGATGCCGCAGCGAGCGCTGGCCGGCGAGGCGATGTGGTTCGGAGAGGACACCGAAACCGAGACCGGCATCCCGGTGATGAAGGCGGGCACGAAACACGTCGACGAGACGTATGCACTGCCGTTCGTGGTGCAGGTGCTTTTGACCGACGGCCGCGACGCCGAAGCCGCAGACCTACGGGCGGCGGCGCTGCTCGTCGAGTTTCAGCAGGCGCTAGCCGAAAATCCACGGATCACACCCGCGATCCAGTGGGCCGAGCTGGGCGGCTGGTCGCATCACGTCGGCCCGATCGGCGACGGCTCGTCGCGCGGCAGCCGGTTCGATGTGCTCGTGCGGGTCCGCGCCCGCCTGTCCCCGTAACCCTGTCCACCCGCACCCCGCCGCACGCGGGGTGGCTTCGCATGCCCGGGAGCGGATCACATGCGCATTACCTACATCGGCCCGTTCAAGGCGGTCGACGTGCCATCGCTGGGCATCACCGCCCAGCACGGCACGCCGATCGAGGTACCCGACGAGCCGGCCGCCCGACTGCTGGAGCAGTCGACGATTTGGGCCGAGGCCAAGGCGCCGAAGCCCGCCAGCAAGACCGCTAAGGAGGGTGACTGATGGCGATCCCGAGCGGGCTGGATGCCCAGTTGATGACCGGCGAGCAAACCAGCTACGCCACTGCGGCCACGGTCGATCGTGGCTACGAGTTCCGGGCCGAAGCGCTGTCGCTGGAAGCGCAGCGCATCGAATCCTCTGGGCTGCGCCCCGGTAAGCGGGTGCTGCGCACCAAGCGGTGGTTCCAGGGGCAACGGTCGGTCGGCGGCGAAATCACCATGGAGCTCGGCACCGTGTCGTTCGGCCGGTGGTTCAAGCACGCGTTCGGCGCGGTGAGCACCGCGCAGCCGGACGCCACGAACGCGCCGACGGTCTACAAGCACACGTTCACCCCCGGCCCGCCACCGCCCGGCCTGACGATCCAGGTGGGCCGACCGGACACCGCCGGCACGGTGCACCCGTTCACCTACACCGGCTGCAAGGTGTCGAGCTGGACGTTGTCCAGCGCCATCGGCGAGATCGTCACTCTCGCCGTGACGGTCCTTGGCCGCGACGAAACGACCGCCACGCCGCTTGCCACCGCCAGCTACCCGGCAAACCTCGACCTGCTCACGTTCGTCGAGGGCAGTCTCACCGTGGCCGGCAGCGCGCACGAAATGCGGTCGATCAACCTGCAAGGCACCAACGGGCTCGCCGATGACCGGTACGTGCACGGCTCGCGGCTGCGCAATGAGCCGTTGGAGATCGGCGCGGAAGGCTCGCAGGCCCGGGTCTACAGCGGCACGATCGAGGGCGAGTTCAGCAACCTCACCGCCTACAACCGGTTCGTCAACGGCGATGAGGCCGAGCTTGTGTTGCTGTTCGCCGGCGCGAACATCGCCGGCGCGTTCAACTCCGAAGTGAAGATCACCGCGAACGTCCGGTTTGACGGCACCACGCCGAACGTGCCCGACGGCAACGTGATCATGCAAACGTTGCCGGTCAAGGTCATCGACAACGGCGCCACGTCGATCAAGCTGGAGTACCAGACCACCGACGCGACGGTGTGAGCGGTGCCGGCGCGCGTCGAGATCAAAGGCACCGGCGACTTTCGGAAGGCCGCGGCCGAGCTGCGCGCCGCGGGCGACGGCCGGTTGCGTCGGGAGATGGGCCGCAACATGCGCGCCGCGGCGCGACCGGCTGTCAACGCCGCGCAGGACAACGTGCGGTCGCTCAAAGCGCCGGCGACCGGCCGGGGCGGTGGCGGGCAGCAGCGCCGCGAATTCGCCATGTCGCGCACCCGGTCGCGCTCCGAGCGAGCCAAGCGCAAGGCGTTCGAGGGTCGCGGGCTGCGGGCGACGATCGCCCGTGCGGTGCGGTTGCAGATGTCCACCGGCGCCCGCTCGGCGTCGGTGCGCATCCGCACGCAAACCCGCTTCCTGCCCGAAGACCAGCGCAAGTTGCCGAAGTACATGGACGACGGCCGGTGGCGTCACCCGGTGTTCGGGAACCGCGACCGGTGGGTGACGCAAACCGCTCGCCCTGCCGGCTGGTTCGAGTCGGCGATGCGCCGCCACGGTCCACGCGTCCGTGACGGCGCCGCCAAAGCAGTGAACGACATCATCAACAAGCTCGCGAAGTGAGGTAGCAGTGCCACGTGCAGAGTTCCAGTTCACGTTGGGCGAGTCCCGTTGGCCGTTGGATTTCGCCGAGATCACTATGAGCGAAACCGTGCAGCTGGAAAAGCTCGCCGGCCGCGACATCCCGGGCGTGACGTTCCCTCGACTGGCTGCGCTTTTCACCGAGCAGTCCGCGCTGGCGCGGCACGCGTTTTTCTGGCTGGCTCGCGTGAAGTCCGGCGAGAAACTCGACTACGACTCGCCGGTGCTGAACGTCAAGTGGTCCGATCTGGTTGTGACCTACCTCGGCGGTGACGCCGACAAGCAGCCGCAGGAAACGCCGGACCCTACCAAGGAGACGCCGCGGAAAGCGTCTCGTACCAAGACCGGCTAACCCGCTACAAGCCGTGGTTTTTGCACCTGTGGCACATGCACCCGGCAGACGCCGGCCGGCTGACGGTCGACGACTTCTGGATGTGCGTGGACCTGGTCGAAGAACACAAGCGCGCCCACGTCGAGGCGCCACCGATTGCCACTAGGGGGCGATGATGGCAGCCACGCGCGATCTGGTGTTCACCGTGCTCGGCATCGACCGCGCGTCGAACACCTTCGACAAGGTCGGCGACTCGATCGACCGCATGGGCAACCGCGCCACGAAGGCACTCGCCGGTGTGGCCGGTGGGTCGGCCGTTGCGGCTGCCGGTGTCGCTGCCGCGGTTGGCGCCTTGCCGTTGGCGTTCATCGGCATGGGTGCGGTCGCGCTGCGGGAAAACGCCGCCGTACGCGGCAGTTTCCAGGACCTGTCCGAGACTGTCCGCACTGGACTGATGGCTGATGCCGCGCCACTGGAATCGGCGTTCGTCGGCGCGGCGGATGAGATGGGCTCGGCGTACGAGCAGCTGCGCCCACTGATGCGGGACGCCTTCGCCGCCTCGGCGCCCTACGTGGCAACGTTGACCGACGGCGTGACCGACTTCGCGCGCAACGCCATGCCAGGCATGGTCACCTCGGTGGAGCGTGCCGGGCCGGTCGTCGACGGCATGGCGTCGCTGATGGCCGACGCAGGTGTCGGCGTCGGCGACTTTTTCGAGATCGTGGCTGGCGGCTCGGAAGACGCCGGGCTCGGCGTCGAGCACCTCGGCCAGCTCGTCGCCGGCGTGCTGCCGGAAGTCGGCGGCGTGCTGGTCGGTCTCACCGGGGTGTGGGCCGAGCACGGCGATGAGGTCGCCGACGTCGTTACCCGGATCATCGGCGTCATAGGCGACATGTCCGGCGGTGCGCTGCCGGTGATGTCCTCGGCCGTGGGTGTCGCGCTCGACGTGCTCTCGGGCGTGCTCAACGTCATCGAGCCGCTGTCGGGCGCGCTGGGGCCGCTGATCGGCATGTGGCTGTCGCTGGCGACCGCGATGCGCGGGATCCGCGCCGTGCGGGAAGTCGTCGCGGGGGCCGCCACGTCGATGATTCAGTTCAGCGACAACACACGTCGCGCCGCCGGCAGTGGCAGTCTGATGCAGACCGCCGGCCGCGGCATGCTCGGCGTGCTGGGCGGCCCGTTCGGCGTCGCGCTGGCCGCCGCAACGATCGGGCTCGCCCTGTTCGGGTCGGCCAGCCAGAGCGCGGAGGGCGACCAGCGGTCGTTGTCGTCGGCGCTGCGGGATTCCGCCGGGGCGTTCGACTCCAATGCCCGCTCGGCCATCATGCAGTCCGAGCAGTACCAGTCCATTGCCGGATCGGTCGAGGCGGCCGGGCTGTCCCACCAGGAGTACATCGACGCTCTGATCAGCGGCGGCCCCGCGCTCGATGGTGTGCGTGCCAAGCTGCAAGGGCAGGTGCAAGCGGCCTACGAGGCACAGGGCAGTTTCACCGGGGTGTCCGGGTCCTTGCGGGAGCAGTCCGACGCGTCAACGGATTTGCTGCTGGCCACCGACGGACTGCGCGGCACCATCGTGGGCGCGATCGACGATCAGCGGCAGTACACCGATGCGGTGTACGGCGCGGACTCGGCGATGAGCCGAGCGGTTCCCGGCGCGGACTCGCTACGCGAGGCGATCAACACGCTGAAGAACTCGACTGCGGACACCGCCGACCGCGTCGACGCGCTCAACGCCGCCTGGCAACAACTGTTCGGCGTGCAAATCTCGATGGACGAGGCCACCGCCCGGTTCGAAGAGGGCCTTGACAACCTGCGGGAATCCCTCGACAGCGTCCGCGGTGGCACAGCCGGCTGGCAGGCGGCACTGTTCGCCGCCGACGGACAGATCAATCTGACCACCGAGGAAGGTCGGGAGCTGCACGACAACCTTGTGCAGCAGGGCGACCAGTACCGGACGTTGGCGCAGACCGCCTACGACACGGCATTGCGCCAGGGGCAGTCGCAGCAGCAGGCCGCCGCAGCGGCGGTGTCCGCCTCGGAGCAGCGCCGCGGGCAGTTCATCGCCGAGGCGATGCAGATGGGGTTCACCGCCGATCAGGCGCGTGCGCTCGCAGACCGGTATTTCGG
>NZ_FNOK01000058.1 GCF_900106995.1 Saccharopolyspora shandongensis | reverse complement strand
CAGCTTCGGCGACGACAGATCGAACTCACAAGCGAGATCGGTCTTCGTCTCACCAGCAAGGAAACGCCGCACCACCTCGAGCTTGAACTCGACGGTGAAAACCCGCCTGGACGGCTTACTCACCAGCGCCGCACCCCCGCGAACCCGCCACCGGCCATACAACCGGGCCACCGCCGGGCGAGACACACCAAGCCTGGTCGCGACCGCACGATCCGCCCAACCGTCATCGAACAACCCTACCGCCGCGGCACGCTGCTCCACGCTCAACGAACTTCGCCCAGCCATACAACCGCTCCCCGGAGATCGGAACTGAATTCCTCAGTCCAACCTCCGGGGACCAGTTCAGAGAGTCGGGGGCACCCCTCCGCGTCTTCCACGATGCGGAGCCCGGATCTCACCCCACCCGATTTTGCCTAAAATTGGATCCCACCGAGCGCCAAGCTCCGGCCGCGATTCCGTGTGAGCGCCCAATTTTAGGCAAAATCGGAAGCCTCTTGAGTTTCCGGCTGGTGGTTGGCCGCCCAATTTTAGGCAAAATCGGGAAACGCCTTCACGCCGCGGAGGTCACGCGGTAGACGTCGTAGACGCCCTCGATGTTGCGGACCGCCTTGAGGACGTGGCCCAGGTGCTTCGGGTCGCCCATCTCGAAGGAGAAGCGGCTCACCGCCACCCGGTCCTTCGACGTGGTCACCGACGCCGACAGGATGTTCACCCGCTCGTCCGCCAGCACCTTGGTCACGTCGGAGAGCAGCCGGTGCCGGTCCAGGGCCTCGACCTGGATCGCGACCAGGAACACCGACGACGCCGACGGCGCCCAGTGCACCTCGACCAGCCGCTCGGGCGTACGGCGCAGGTCGTCGGCGTTGGTGCAGTCCGTGCGGTGCACGCTGACCCAACCGCCGCGGGTCACGAAGCCGAGGATCTCGTCGCCCGGAACCGGCGTGCAGCAGCGCGCCAGCTTCGCCCACACGTCCCCGGCGTCCTTGACCACGACGCCGGAGTCGCCGCTGCTGCGGCGCTTGCCGCGCAACGTCGACGGCGTCGATCGCTCCGCGATCTCGTCGGCCGCCTGCTCCGGACCGCCGATGAACGCCACGAGGCGCTGCACCAGGTGCTGCGCCGAGAGCTGCTTCTCCCCCACCGCCGCGTACAGGCCGGTGACGTCCACGTAGTGCAGCTCGCGGGCCACCGCGCCGAGCGTTTCCGCCGACACGAAGCGCTGCAGCGGCAGGCCGAGCCGCCGGATCTCCTTGGCGATCAGCTCCTTGCCGGACTCGATCGCCTCCTCGCGGCGCTCCTTGGCGAACCACTGCTTGATCTTCGCCTTGGCCCGCGGCGAGGCCACGAACGACAGCCAGTCGCGACTCGGGCCGGACCCCTCCGCCTTGGAGGTGAAGATCTCGACGACCTCGCCGTTCTCCAGCTTGCGCTCCAGCGCCACCAGCCGGCCGTTGACGCGGGCGCCGATGCAGCGGTGGCCGACCTCGGTGTGCACCGCGTAGGCGAAGTCCACCGGGGTCGAGCCGGACGGCAGCGTGATCACGTCGCCCTTCGGCGTGAAGACGAAGATCTCCCTGGTCGCCAGGTCGTAGCGCAGCGACTCCAGGAACTCGCCCGGGTCCGCGGCCTCCCGCTGCCAGTCGAGCAGCTGCCGCATCCACGCCATCTCGTCGACCTCGACCGACTGCCCAGCGCCGTTGCGTCCCTTGGTCTCCTTGTACCGCCAGTGCGCCGCGATGCCGTACTCGGCGGTGCGGTGCATCTCGTGGGTGCGGATCTGCACCTCCAGCGGCTTGCCCTCCGGGCCGATCACCGTGGTGTGCAGCGACTGGTAGACCCCGAACCGGGGCTGCGCGATGTAGTCCTTGAAACGGCCGGGCATCGGCTGCCACAGCGCGTGCACCACGCCCATCGCGGCGTAGCAGTCGCGGACCTCGTCGACCAGGATCCGCACGCCCACCAGGTCGTGGATGTCGTCGAAGTCGCGGCCTCGCACGATCATCTTCTGGTGGATGGAGTAGTAGTGCTTCGGGCGGCCCTGCACCTTCGCGGCCAGCCGCGCGGTGTCGAGCTGGTGCGACAGCTCGTCGATGACGGTGCGCAGGTAGGTGTCGCGGGACGGCGCGCGGTTGGCCACCAGGCGCACGATCTCGTCGTACTTCTTGGGCTGCAGGATGGCGAACGCCAGGTCCTCCAGCTCCCACTTGATGGTGGCCATGCCCAGCCGGTGCGCGAGCGGCGCCAGCACCTCGAGGGTCTCCCGCGCCTTGCGGGCCTGCTTCTCCGGCGGCAGGAAGCGCATGGTGCGCATGTTGTGCAGCCGGTCGGCGAGCTTGATCACCAGCACCCGCGGGTCACGGGCCATCGCGATGATCATCTTGCGGATGGTCTCGGCCTCGGCGGCGGCGCCCAGCTTGACCTTGTCCAGCTTGGTGACCCCGTCGACCAGGTGCGCGACCTCGTCGCCGAACTCGGCGCCGAGCTTCTCCAGCGAGTAGTCGGTGTCCTCGACGGTGTCGTGCAGCAGACCGGCGACCAGGGTGGTGGTGTCCATGCCGAGCTCGGCGAGGATCGTCGCGACCGCCAGCGGATGCGTGATGTACGGGTCGCCGGACTTGCGCCGCTGACTGCTGTGCTTCTCCTCGGCGACGTCGTACGCGCGCTGCAGCAGCGCGAGGTCGGCCTGCGGGTGCAGCTCACGGTGCACCGTCGCCAGCGGTTCCAGCACCTGCTTGACCGCGGTGGCACGCTGCGCCGTGATCCTCCTGGCCAGCCGGGCCCGGACGCGACGCGTCGCAGAGGCGGCCCGCGGCTCGGCAACCGGGTCGGCTGCCGAGGCAGGGGATTCGACGTGTTGGCTCACCGCACGCTCCCGGGCTCGTGGTGCTCTCGTCCCAGGTCCGGGGGACCCGGACACTGAGAATAACGCCATCCGAGCGACGGACCTTCCCAGGTGTCGGTGTGATACGCCCAGCGGTCACCTGGCGCAGGTGAAAGACGAGCGAACTTCAGCCGCACCGATCAGCGACGAAAGCGCCGCCCGCGTCCCGGTGACCGGGTCGCGGGAGGCGCTCACCTCGTCGGATCAGGCCCGCAGCAGGGCCCGGACGGTTTCGCCCATGATCTTGTCACGGCCTTCGAGAGCCGTGAGTTCGAGCACGACGGCCGCCGCCGCGACCTCCGCATCGGCCTGGCGGACCAAGCGGCACGCCGCGCCCAGGGTTCCGCCGGTGGCCAGGACGTCGTCCACGATCAGCACCCGCTGACCGGCGCGCAGCGTGTCCGCCGGGAGCTCGAGCGTGGCGCGGCCGTACTCCAGCGTGTAGTCGACCCGGTCCGCCACCGCTGGGAGCTTGCCGGGCTTGCGGAGCCCGATCACGCCCGTGCCGAACTCCTGCGCGACCGCCGCGCCGACCAGGAAGCCGCGCGCCTCCACGCCGGCCACCACGTCGAACTCGATGTCCCGGCCCAGCGCCGACACCACGGCGTTGAGCCCGGCGCCGTCGGCGAGCAGCGGGCTGATGTCGCGGAACAGGACTCCCGGCTCGGGGAAGTCCGGCACCTCGCGGATCAGGCCGACCGCCTGCCGGAGCGCATCGTCGGTCGCATCGGTCACCTGCACGGAACTGGCCGTCTCCTCCACCGCGGTCAACGCCGCCTCTTCCCGGACGGGCGGCCGGCCTTGGCGCCGGGACGCCCACCGCGCGGGGCCGTGCCCGCCGCGACCGCGTGCTTCGGCTCGGCCGGGGCGTCCTCGCCCGCTGCCTTGACGGCGGCGCGCTCGCGGCGCTGCCGCACCTTCGCCGCGTGCTCGCGGTACTTCGGGTCGCGCATCTTGAAGTCCACCAGCAGCGGCGTGGCCAGGAAGATCGACGACACCACGCCGGTGATCATGCCGACCATCTGCACCAGCGCCAGGTCCTGCAGCACGCCGACGCCGAGCAGCCCGGCGCCCACCACGAGCAGCCCGATCACCGGCAGCAACGCGATCACCGAGGTGTTGATCGAGCGCATCAGGGTCTGGTTGACCGCCAGGTTCGCCCCCTCGCCGTAGGTGCGGCGGGTCAGCCCGAGCAGGCCGCGCGTGTTCTCCTTGACCTTGTCGAAGACCACCACCGTGTCGTACAGCGAGAACCCGAGGATGGTCAGCAGGCCGATGACCGTGCTGGGCGTGACCTCGAAGCCGACCAGCGAGTAGATGCCCGCGGTGACCACGACGTCGTGCAGCAGCGCGACCAGCGCCGCCACCGCCATCCACTTCTCGAAGTAGAACGCCAGGAAGATCGTGACCAGCACCAGGAACACGCCCAGTGCGATCAGCGCCTGCTGCGTGATCTCACCGCCCCAGGTGCCGCTGACCGCGCTGTCGCTGATGACCTGCTCGCTCGGCCGGCCCTGCACGTCCAGCGGCTGCACCTGGGTGAACAGCGTCTGCTTGACGGCCGCCACCTGCGCCGGGGTCAGCGAGGAGGAGCGGATCTGGATGCTCTGGTTGGCCCCGGCGCCGACGATCTGCACGGTCTCGGCCGGGTGGCCCAGCGCCTCTTGGAACGCGTTCTGCACCTGGTCGGTCTGGATCGGGCCCTGGGCGCCGACGGCGGGCAGCTGGAGCTTGGTGCCGCCCTCGAAGTCGATGCCGAGGTTGAAGCCCTTGAAGCCGATGGCGCCAAGGCAGACGAGCACGAGCAGGCCCAGCGAGATGTACCACCGGGCGCGCTTGCCGACGATGTCGAAGGCCCCGGTACCGGTGTAGAGGCGGTGGAAGACGCTTTCGCGCCGTGCGCCTTCGGTTCCTGGAGTCGTCACCTTCACGCCTCCTTGGCGGTGGTCGCGGCGGCCTTGCGGGCGGCCCGGTTCTGGTCACCGAGCCGTTGCACCGCCCCCAGGCCGGAGACCGAGGGCTTGGACATGAACTTGTTCTTCGAGGCGAGCATCACCAGCGGATGCGTGACGAGGAAGACCACGACCAGGTCCAGCACCGTCGACATGCCGAGGGTGAAGGCGAAGCCCTTCACCTGGCCGACGGCGAGCACGTACAGCACGGCGGCGGCCAGGAAGCTGACCGCGTCGGCGGACAGGATCGTGCGCCGGGCCCGCGTCCAGGCGCGCGGCACGGCCGAGCGGAACGTGCGGCCCTCGCGGATCTCGTCCTTGAGCCGTTCGAAGAACACGATGAACGAGTCGGCGGTGATGCCGATCGCGACGATGAAACCGGCGATGCCGGCCAGGTCGAGGGTGAAGCCGACCCAGCGGCCGAGCAGCACCAGCACGCCGTAGACCACGCCGCCGGAGAGCACCAGCGACAAGACGGTCAGGATGCCCAGCAGCCGGTAGTAGAGCAGGCAGTACACCGCGACCAGGATCAGGCCGATGCCACCGGCGATCAGGCCGGCCTCCAGCGAGGCCACGCCGAGGGTCGCGGAGACCGTCTCGGCCTCGGACTGGTCGAAGGCCAGCGGCAGCGAGCCGTACTTGAGGACGTTGGCCAGGTCGGTGGCGCTCTCCTGGTTGAACTGCCCGCTGATGCTGGCGTTGCCGCCGAGCAGGGCCTGGTTGATCTGCGGGGCCGACACGACCTCGGTGTCCAGCACGAACGCGGCCTGCTGGCCGACGTTGGCGGAGGTGAAGTCGGCCCAGACCTTGGCGCCCTCGCTCTTGAAGTCCAGCGACACCGTCCAGCCCGGCTGCCCGGACTGCGGGTTCGGCGGCACGGCCTGCGAGTTCGCGATCTCCTTGCCCGGCAGGAACACCGGCTCCAGCAGGTACTTCTGCTGGCCCTCGCGGTCGCAGGTCACCAGCGGCAGCTTCGGGTCGTCGTTGCCGCGCAGCGGGTCCTCGGCGGCGCAGTTCAGCGTCTGCAGCGCCTGCATCTGGACGTTCGGGTCGGTGCTCTGCCGGAGCGCCTTCGCCTCGTCGATGGCCTTCTGCTGGTCGCCCGGGCCCTGCTGCTGCGCGACCTGCGGGGTGGTCCCCGCCGGCGGCTGCGCCGCGGGCACCGCGTTGACGACCTTGCGGAAGTTCAGCTCGGCGGTCTGCCCCAGCTGCTTGGCTTCCTCACCGCCCTCGCCCGGCACGGTGATCACCAGGTTGTTGCCGTCCCGGGTCACCTCGGAGCCGCTGATGCCCATGCCGTTGACGCGGGTCTCGATGATCTGCCGCGCCTGGTTCAGCGCCTCGTTGGTGGGCGGCTGACCGTCCGGCGTGCGGGCCGTCAGCGTCACGCGGGTGCCGCCCTGGAGGTCGATCCCGAGCTTCGGCGTCGGCTTGCCGTCACCGGTGAAGAACACCAGTGCGTACAGCCCCACGACGATCAGCGCGAAGATCGCCAGATAACGCCCTGGGCGAATTTGCCCGGCCGGAGGTGCCACGGTGCGTCAGTCTCCTGTCCACGTTCCGTATCAGGTGCGCGGTCGGTTCGCGTAGGCGTCGCCTACCGAACTGCGCAAGCTGCGGCGAGCGGTTCCGCCGCTCGACGCCAACCTACAGCCGGGCTCGCCAGGTTCCCCGATCGGCGCGATCTGTTGGCGATCTTCGCCACCATCGGTGGCGATTCGCCGAATTCCTTCACTTCAGTCTGACAGGCCGGGCGCGGACTCCGGCGATCCGGGTGGCAACCGTGCGTTGATCTACGACTACGCACGGACGCGGGCCCGGAAACCCGGTGCCCGCGTCGCGACCTGGCGGCGACGAACCCCGCCCGCCGGGCGCCCTTCGGCGCCCGGGGGAGGCGTTGCGCCTGCTGTCAGTTGGTCTTCTGCTTCTCGATCGGCTCGGCGATCTCGGCCTTCGACTCGGGGACCACGGCCTCGGCCGTGGCCTCCTCGGTCTTCGTCGACTCGGTCGACTCCGCCGGCTCGGCGGCCGGGGCGCTGTCGGTGACGACCTTCTCGCGGACCGCGGCGCGCACCCAGGTCGTGGTCATGCCCGGGGCGAGCTCCAGGTCGATGGAGTCGTCGCTGGTGGCGACGACCTTGCCGAACACGCCGGAGGTGGTCATCACCTTGTCGCCCGGCTCGATCGAGTTCTGCAGCTTCTGCTGCTCGGCCACGGCGCGTTTCTGCTTGCGGGCCTGCAGGAACAGCGGCACCGCCAGCAGGACGATCAGCAGCGGAAGAATCAGGGATTGGAGGTCCATCGTGCTCCGTTCAGCGGACGCTTCGGGGCCCAGCCCTCGCAGTACTGCGCCCGAATTGTTCGGATGTTCTGCCCCAGTGTGCCAGGTCAACTCGGGTCGACGTCCTCTCCCGCTGGGAACCAGGAGAGTCTCCCCGCTCTCGCGCGGGGCGCGGTTCGTGCCTGCCGCGCGGCACACCACCCGTTCGGCGGTGCCGCCTCGCGCGGCTCACCACACCGAGCGGGACGTGAGGAGGATAACGTCACGCCGCAAGCACGGACCAGCACCCCGGCTGCGAGCCGATGGCTGGGCGAGGCACACAGTATCGGCGATTTGTCACTATTGGATCACTCGGCGAAGAGGTCGGTCTGCGCCTCGCCGGGCGCGTGCTCCGGCGGCGTGAGGCCCACGTGCTGCCACGCGGCGACCGTCGCGACCCGGCCGCGCGGGGTGCGGGCGATCATGCCCGCGCGCACCAGGTAGGGCTCGCAGACCTCCTCGACCGTGCTCGGCTCCTCGCCGACCGCGACCGCCAGCGTCGAGATCCCCACCGGGCCACCGTGGAAGGACTTGACCAGCGCGGCGAGCACGGCCCGGTCCAGCCGGTCCAGGCCCATCTCGTCGACGTCGTAGACGGCCAGCGCGGCGCGCGCGACCTCGCGGTCGACCACACCGTCCGCGCGCACCTCCGCGAAGTCGCGGACCCGCCGCAGCAGCCGGTTGGCGATCCGCGGCGTGCCGCGGGACCGGCGGGCGATCTCGGTCGCCCCGTCGTCGCGCAGTTCCACGCCCAGGATCCCGGCCGAGCGGCGCACCACCAGCTCCAGCTCCGCCGCGGAGTAGAACTCCATGTGCGCGGTGAAGCCGAACCGGTCGCGCAGCGGGCCGGTCAGCGCGCCGGACCGGGTGGTGGCCCCGACCAACGTGAACGGGGCCAGCTCCAGCGGGATGCTGGTCGCCCCCGGCCCCTTGCCGACCACGATGTCCACCCGGTAGTCCTCCATCGCCAGGTAGAGCATCTCCTCGGCGGGCCGGGCGATCCGGTGGATCTCGTCGATGAACAGCACGTCGCCCTCGGCGAGGTTGGACAGCATCGCCGCCAGGTCGCCGGGGCGTTCCAGCGCCGGGCCGGAGGTGACCCGGATCGAGGCGCCCAGCTCCGTCGCCATGATCATCGACAGGCTGGTCTTGCCCAGCCCGGGCGGGCCGGAGAACAGCACGTGGTCGGGCTGTTCGCCGCGCTTGAGCGCGCCGTGCAGGACCAGCTCCAGTTGCTCGCGCACGCGGGCCTGGCCCACGAACTCGCTCAGCTTGCGCGGGCGCAGCGTCGTCTCGACGTCCTGATCGCCCAGGTCCTGCTGCGGGGTCAGGGCGACGCCGTCACCGGACGGCGGCCAGTCGTCGTTGTCCTCGTGCATCAGGCCGGCCTCACTTCGGGCCCAGCGTGGCCAGCGCCTTGCGCAGCACCGCCGAGGTTTCCAGGTCGCCGTTGCCGGCGGCCAGCACCGCCTCGACGCTCTGCTCGGCCTGCTTCGCCGAGAAGCCCAGCCCCACCAGCGCCTCGGAGACCTCGGAGCGCACCCGGCCGCGATCCGCCGTGGCAGCCGGTCCGGCCGTGGCCCCGGCCACCACGCCGACCTTGTCGCGCAGCTCCAGGATCAGCCGCTCCGCGCTCTTCTTGCCGATGCCGGGCACCTGGGTGAGCACCGTCAGGTTGCCGTCGGCCAGCGCGTGGCAGAGCTGGTCTGGCGCGAGCACCGCGAGGGTGGCCAGCGCGAGCCGCGGGCCGACCCCGGAGGCCGTCTGCAGCAGCACGAAGAGGTCGCGGGCCTCGGCGTCGGTGAAGCCGTAGAGCGTCAGCGAGTCCTCGCGCACGATCAGCGACGTCCACAGCCGCGCTTCCTCGCCGCGGCGCAGGACGGCCAGCGTCACCGGGGTGGCGTGCACCGCCATGCCCACGCCGCCGACTTCGATCACGGCGTGGTCCAGCCCGATGGACAGCACCGGACCCCGGACCGTGGAGATCATCGGGAAACCCTTCCTGTTCGGGTCAAAGCCTGTTCACGGGCTCAATTTGCGTAGCGGAACCTCAGATGACGTCTGAGAACCCGCCGGTGGTCCACCTTGCCCACGGGGGCCAAGCGGCTTCGTCGCGTCAGGACGAACATCACGATCTCCGAGTGGCTTGCGCGGCGGCCTTCAGCCTGGCGCGGTGGTTCCGGGCGAGCTCGGCCGCCCTGGCCTCCGCCTCGGCGAGCCGGGCGGCCATCGGGGCGCGCCAGATGTGGCAGACCGCGAGCGCCAGCGCGTCGGCGGCGTCGGCCGGCTTGGGCGCTTCGGCCAGCCCGAGGATCTTGGTGATCATCATGGTGACCTGGCGCTTGTCGGCGCGGCCGGAACCGCTGACGGCGGCCTTGACCTCGCTGGGCGTGTGGAAGGCGACCGGCAGCTTGCGGCGGGCGGCCGCCAGCGCCACGACGCCCGAGACCTGCGCGGTGCCCATCACGGTGCGCACGTTGTGCTGGCTGAAGACCCGCTCGATCGCCACCACCTCGGGGCGGTGCGCGTCCAGCCACTGCTCCACCACTTCGGACACCGCCAGCAGCCGGCTGGACAGCTCGTCCTCCGGCGGGGTGCGCGCCACGCCGACCGCGACGCAGGCGACCTCGCGGCCGCGACCGCCGTCGACCACGCCGAGGCCGCAGCGGGTCAGCCCGGGGTCGACTCCCAGCACGCGCACGACGCCACCTGCTCCCGCCTGATGAACATTCGTTCGAACCCTATCGAACCGCCGCCGCCCGCGACCACACCGACACGCACGCGCCTCACCCGACCGGGTCAGATCGCGAGAAATCAGCCATCGGGTGGACGTCGCCGCCCCGAGGCGCCGTCGCCGGTCAGGGGCCGTCGGTCCCGGGCGTCCAGGATTCCGGGAGGCCGCTGTCGGTCAGGACCGGCTGGTACTCGCGGAAGCCGCCCGGCGCGTCGGGCTGCCACGGGAACTTGCCGCCGTCCGGGCTGGAGGCGATCAGCTGCACCGCCGGGAAGTCCGGCCCGTTGTAGACCAGGAACGCGCTGCCCAGGTACTCCGGGTAGTGCTGCAGCGCGACCTTCTCGAAGGTCACCGGGCAGCCCTGCAGGAAGCCGTCGTAGAGCTGCCCCGGCTGGAACCGCTCGCCGTCGCCGACCCGCTGCACGTAGGTGTTGACCACCGCGTGCGCGACCTCCTTGGGCAGACCGATCACGACGACCTCGGGTTTGCCGAAGCGTCGCCACGCGCCGACCGAGAACGCGTACGCCGCGCCGATGTCGTCGCCCGCCACGTGCATCACCGCGGCCCCGTGCTTGTCCGCGGTGTTCACCATCCACTTGCGCAGAGCCTCATCCGTGTCGACCACGGCGCCATTCTGCCTGCGGCACAGATCGGCTCCCGCCGCCACCCGGGTCGCGGCCACTGTGGACACCCGCAGGAGTGACCCGAGCACGCCGCGTGTCGGCCGGCTCCCCTGGCCGACGAAAGCGACCGGCCCCCAACTTGGGGGCCGGTCGCTCCATCGATCACGGGCGGTGGCGATGCCGCCGCTCGCACGGGTTACGCGTTGACCTCTTCGAGCACCGCGTCCGACACGTCGAAGTTGGCGAAGACGTTCTGCACGTCGTCGCAGTCCTCGAGGGCGTCGATCAGCTTGAAGATCTTGCGGGCCGCGTCGGCGTCGAGCTCGACGTTGACCGAGGCCAGGAAGTTCGCCTCCGCCGAGTCGTACTCGATGCCCGCCGCCTGCAGCGCCTTGCGCACCTCGACCAGGTCGGTCGGGTCGGCCAGGATCTCGTAGCTGTCACCGAGGTCGTTGATCTCCTCGGCACCTGCTTCCAGCACCGCAGAGAGCACGTCGTCCTCGCTGAGCCCGTTCTTCGGCAGCAGCACGACGCCCTTGCGGTTGAACATGTAGGACACCGAGCCCGCGTCGGCCATCGAGCCGCCGTTGCGGGTCATCGCGGTGCGCACCTCGCCCGCGGCGCGGTTGCGGTTGTCGGTCAGGCACTCCACCAGCACTGCGACGCCGTTGGGGCCGTAGCCCTCGTACATGATCGTCTGCCAGTCGGCGCCGCCGGCCTCTTCCCCGGCGCCGCGCTTGCGGGCGCGCTCGATGTTGTCCATCGGGACCGAGTTCTTGCGCGCCTTCTGGATGGCGTCGTACAGGGTCGGGTTGCCCTCGGGATCGCCCCCGCCGGTACGGGCGGCAACCTCGATGTTCTTGATCAGCTTCGCGAAGAGCTTGCCGCGCTTGGCGTCGACGGCGGCCTTCTTGTGCTTGGTGGTGGCCCACTTGGAGTGGCCGCTCATCTCTCCTCCGTCTTTCTACGCCTGCGCCGCGGAACCGAGCCGCGCGCGGACGATCTGTACGAAATAGCGGTGCACGCGCTCGTCGCCGCCGACCAGCTCCGGATGGAAAGCGGTGGCGAGCACCGGTCCCTGCTGAACCGCGACGATCCTACCGGCGGCCGCATCCCGCCCGGTGGCGTCCGGGTCATCGGGGGCCGTGCCGGGCACCTCGGCCAGCACTTGGACGTCCGCA
This sequence comes from Saccharopolyspora shandongensis, assembly GCF_900106995.1. Lineage (GTDB taxonomy): Bacteria > Actinomycetota > Actinomycetes > Mycobacteriales > Pseudonocardiaceae > Saccharopolyspora > Saccharopolyspora shandongensis. The sequence continues at coordinate 54,468 of NZ_FNOK01000058.1, read as the reverse complement.
CCGACCTTCTCGACCCACGGTGCGCGGATGAACACCGCGTGTACCGGGCCGTCCGGAATGCCGGCGAATTCCAGGTCGGTTTCGAAGGAATCGACCTGCCTGCCGAAGGCGTTGCGCCGCACGACGACGTCCAGCGCACCCAGCGGGCGGACCGCCGGCAGTTCCCGGTCCTCGCCGACCACCTCGCGGGACAACATGATCATCCCGGCGCACGAGCCGTACGCGGGCAGGCCCGCCGCGAGGCGTTCGCGCAGCGGCTCGTAGAGCTCGAAGGTGTCGAGCAGGCGGGTCATGGTGGTCGACTCGCCGCCCGGCAGCACGATGCCCTGCACCGCCGCCAGCTCCTCCGCTCGGCGGACCGGCCGGGCGTCGGCCCCGCTGCGCTCCAGCGCGGCCAGGTGCTCGGCGACGCCGCCTTGCAGAGCGAGGACTCCGATCACGGGTTTCGTCACGGTTCCGATTCTCCTGCACTTCCGTCCACAACCGAAGCCGGGATGCGCCGCCCGCGAGCGCCCGGCAGTTCCGACCTACCCCGCCAGGCCGGTGAGGCGCAGCAGGGCCGTGGTGGCCGCCGCGGCGGCCACCACCAGCACGAACGGCGCCCGCCGCCAGGCCAGCACGCCGCCGACCGCGACGCCCGCGAAGCGGGCCCAGCCGGCGAAGCCGCCGGACTCGAACGCGGTGCTGGTGGCGACGAACGCGCCGAGCAGCACGATCGCGGCGATCGACAGCAGCTGCTCCACCCGCTCGGAGATCTGGATCCGGCCGCGCAGCAGCGGGCCGGCCAGCCGCATGGCGTAGGTGCCGGCGGCCAGCGCGAAGATCACGCCGAGTGTCATCGGGTCTCCTCCCCCACCAGTCGCTTCGGCAGCGGCAGCGCGGCGGCGAGGCCGACCAGCGCGGCCATCACCGGCAGACCCTCGGGCAGCACCGGGGTGGTCACCAAGGCCACGAACACGCCCACCGCGACCGCCCGCAGGGTCCGGAACTCCCGCAGCGACGGCATGATCAGGGCCAGCAGGGCGGCGGGCATCGCCGCATCCAGGCCGAACGCCCCCGGATCGCCGACGCTCTGACCGAGCAGCCCACCGAGGAACACCGAGGGCGCCCAGGCGCAGTACAGGGCGATGCCGGTCAGCCAGTACGCGCGCTTCTTTTCCGCCGTGGTCTCCTGCGCCAGCGCGAACGCCACGGATTCGTCGACCATCAGGTGGCTGCCGATCAGCCGGCTCGGCCAGCCGCGGTCCAGCAGGCCGCCGACCGCCATGCCGAACGGGAGGTGGCGGGCGTTGAGCATCAGGCCGCCGAGGACCGCCGTGACCGGGGCGGCGCCCGCGGCGACCAGGCCGACCGCCATGAACTCCGAGCCACCGGCGAACACGACCGCGCCCATCAGCGTGATCATCCACAGCGGCACGCCCTTGCTCACCGCGATGGCGCCGAGCGACGCGCCGACGATGGCCATCGCCAGGGCCATCGACAGCACGTCGCGCACCAGCGCGTCCCGCCAGAATCCCGCTCGCGTTCGCTCTAACGTACTCACGTTCGTTATCCTGAACACCAAGGGCGTTGTTCGTCAAACCGAATTCAAGGACCGACAGAGCGAACAGGCATGAGTGAGACCGAGAACACGGCGGCCGCGCCGCCGCTGGAGACCATCGCCGCCTCCCTGCGCCGCGAACGCGACCGCGCCGGGCTGACCCTCACCGAGCTCGCCCGGCGCGCCGGAATCGCGAAATCCACCCTGTCGCAGCTCGAATCCGGCACCGGCAACCCCAGCGTGGAAACGCTCTGGGCGCTGGGCGTGGCCCTGGGCGTGCCGTTCAGCAGGCTCGTCGACCCGCCGACGCCGCAGGTGCGGGTCGTGCGGGCCGGACAAGTCCCGCTCGTGCGCTCGGAGCAGTCGACCTACGCCGCGGCGCTGCTGTCCTCCGGCCGCTCCGGAGCCCGCCGAGACCTCTACGTCCTCGAACTGGAGCCGGGCGGGGTCCGCCACGCGGACGCCCACATCCCGGGCTCCGTCGAGCACGTCGTCCTCACCTCCGGACGCTTGCTGGCAGGCCCGGCGGAGAACCCGGTGGAGCTCGAGGTCGGCGACTACGTCTCCTTCTCCGGCGACGTGCCCCACGTCTACGAAGCCCTCGAACCGGGCACCCGGGCGGTCCTCGTCATGGAGCACGCCTGACCTGCGGCCGGAGACGCCCCGGCCGCACCGGGGTCACCAGCCGCGCTGGGCGTAACGCTGCTGCTCGGTGAGGTCGTCGAGGTTGATGCCGACCATCGCTTCGCCGAGGCCCCGGGAGACCTTCGCGATCACGTCCGGGTCGTCGTAGAACGTCGTCGCCTTGACGATCGCCTCGGCGCGCTTCGCCGGGTCGCCGGACTTGAAGATGCCCGAGCCGACGAAGACGCCCTCCGCGCCCAGCTGGCGCATCATCGCCGCGTCCGCCGGGGTCGCGATGCCGCCCGCGGTGAACAGCACGACCGGCAGCTGCCCGGTCCTGGCGATCTCCTGGACCAGCTGCACCGGGGCGCGCAGCTCCTTCGCCGCGACGTAGAGCTCGTCCTCGCCGAGCACCGACAGCCGCCGGATGTCGGCCCGGATCTGCCGCATGTGCCGGGTCGCTTCCACGACGTTGCCGGTGCCGGCCTCGCCCTTGGAACGGATCATCGCCGCGCCCTCGGAGATCCGCCGCAGCGCCTCGCCGAGGTTGGTCGCGCCGCACACGAACGGCACGGTGTAGGCCCACTTGTCGATGTGGTTGACCTCGTCGGCCGGGGTGAGCACCTCGGATTCGTCGATGTAGTCCACGCCCAGCGCCTGGAGGACCTGCGCCTCGACGAAGTGGCCGATGCGCGCCTTGGCCATCACCGGGATGGAGACGGCGTCGATGATGCCCTCGATCATGTCCGGGTCGGACATCCGGGCCACGCCGCCCTGGACGCGGATGTCGGCGGGCACCCGCTCCAGCGCCATCACCGCGACCGCACCGGCGGCCTCGGCGATCTTGGCCTGCTCGGGCGTCACCACGTCCATGATCACGCCACCCTTGAGCATTTCTGCCATTCCGCGCTTGACCCCGTCAGTGCCGGTCCGGGCGTTGTTGGCGGTGTCCTTGGCGTCGACGGTAGTCACCTTCGGCCTTCCTGTCGTCCTGCTCTGCCGCGACCAGGCTATTCCCGAACTGGACCATTTCCACGGTCCACTAACCGCGATTTCCGGTAGTCCACTTCTCCAGTGGCCACGTCACTCCCATGCCGGGTGACCACCGCCCTTGCACGACCCGAACACGAGGTGTGTGATCGGAGACACAGTCGGTCGCCGGGAGCTCGCAGGGGGACTCATGGGCACGAAGCAAAGCGGCACAGTAGGAGGGCCGGCGATTCCGGCCCCCTCAGATCCCGCGAAGATCCGCAACGTAGTGCTGGTCGGCCCGTCGGCCGCCGGCAAGACAACGATCGCCGAGGCGATGCTGGCCGCCACCTCGACGATTCCCAGATCGGGCAAGGTCACCGAGGGCACCACGGTGTGCGACCACGAGCCCGCCTCGATCGAGCAGCAGCGGTCCATCGGCCTGGCCATCGCGCCGATGAACCACGGCGACGTCAAGATCAACCTCATCGACACGCCCGGCTACGCGGACTTCGTCGGCGAACTGCGCGCCGGGCTGCGCGCGGCGGACGCCGCCCTGTTCGTCGTCTCGGCGACCGAAGGTGTCGACGCCGCGACCCGCGCGATCTGGCAGGAGTGCGCCGCGGTCGGCATGCCGCGCGCCGTGCTCATCGCCCGGCTGGACCAGCCGCGCGCCGACTTCGACACCGCGCTGCTGAGCTGCCAGGACGCGTTCGGCTCCGGCGTGCTGCCGCTGTACCTGCCGCACTTCGACTCCGGCGGCGAGTTCTTCGGCCTGATCGGCCTGCTCACCGAGCAGATCTACGAGCTCGGCGGCACCGTCTCCGCCGATGCGCGGGTGCGCGAGCAGATCGACCGGCCGCGCGGCGAGCTCATCGAGGCGATCATCGCCGAGAGCGAGGACGAGTCGCTGATGGACCGGTACCTCAACGGCGAGCAGATCGACGAGGACACGCTGATCGCCGACCTGGAGAAGGCCGTGGCCAAGGGCGGCCTGCACCCGGTGCTGCCGGTGTGCGCGCTGACCGGGGTCGGCATCCGCGAGGTGCTCGAAGGCATCCGGCGCGGCTTCCCGTCGCCGCTGGAGCACCCGCTACCGGAGTTCACCGACCCGCAGGGCCGCGATCCGCACCCGCTCACCCCGGATCCGGCGGGGCCGCTGGCGGCCGAGGTCGTGCACACCTCGGTCGACTCGTACGTGGGGCGCGTGTCGCTGGCCCGGGTGTTCTCCGGCACGATGCGCCCGGAGCGCCCGGTGCACGTCTCCGGGCACGGGATGGCGGAGCGCGGGCACCCGGACCACGACGAGGACGAGCGGATCGCGCACCTCTACTCGCCGCTGGGCGTGAACCTGCGCGAGGTGTCGCACTGCATCGCGGGTGACCTGTGCGCGCTGACCAAGATCGGCTCGGCCGAGACCGGCGACACGCTGTCCGACCCGTCCGATCCGCTGCTGCTCAAGCCGTGGCCGATGCCGGAACCGCTGCTGCCGATCGCGGTCACCGCGCACACCCGCAGCGACGAGGACGCGCTGGCGCGCAACCTCAACCGGCTGATCGCCGCCGACCCGAGCCTGCGGCTGGAGCGCGACAGCGAGACGCACCAGCTCGTGCTGTGGTGCATGGGCGAGGCGCACGCGGAGGTGGTGCTGCAACGGCTGCGCGAGGGCGGCGCCGAGGTCGACACGGTGCCGGTGCGGGTGCCCCTGCGGCAGACCTTCGCCCAGCCCGCCAAGGGCCACGGGCGGCACGTCAAGCAGTCCGGCGGGCACGGCCAGTACGCGGTGTGCGACGTCGAGGTGGAGCCGCTGCCGCGCGGTTCCGGCGTCGAGTTCACCGAGCGCGTGGTCGGCGGCGCGGTGCCGCGGCAGTTCATCCCGAGCGTGGAGAAGGGCGTGCGGGCGCAGATCGAGAAGGGCATCAACGAGGGCGCGCCGCTGGTGGACGTGCGGGTCACGCTGGTGGACGGCAAGGCGCACAGCGTCGACTCCTCCGACGCGGCGTTCCAGGCGGCGGGCGCGCTGGCGCTCAAGGCCGCCGCCGAGCAGGCGGGGCTGGTCACGCTGGAACCGGTCGACGAGGTCGCGGTGCGCATTCCCGACGAGCACCTCGGGGCCGTGCTGGGCGACCTGTCCAGCAGGCGCGGCAAGGTCGTCGGCACGGAGCCGGAGGACAGCGGGTGGACCGTGGTGCGCGCGCACGTGCCCGCGAGCGAGCTCGTGCGCTACGCGGTGAACGTGCGGTCGCTGAGCTCCGGCAGCGCGACCTTCACGCGGCAGTTCGAGAACTACGAGCCGATGCCGGAGTCCCTCATCCCGCAGAAGTGACCACCGCCCCGGTCGCGCGGTTCCGCGATTTCAATGGGAATCGGGTCTTCCCATTGGAATCGCGGCGAACCGGCCGGCGGGGCCGCGTCAGCGGTCGCGGTAGGAGGCGTGCACCGCGATCAGCCGCTGGGCGATCGTGACCAGCGACAGCACCACCAGCAGCCAGACCGCGACGTCCAGCACGTACGGCACGCCCAGGCCGTGCAGGCCGGTGCCGACCAGGACCACGAGGAACCGCTCGGCGCGCTCCGCGAGGCCGCCGTCGGCGCTGAGGCCGTTGGCCTCGGCGCGCGCCTTCACGTAGGAGATCACCTGGGCGCTCACCAGGCAGATCAGCAGTGCCAGGCCGCGCAGGTGGTTCACGTCGACGACCAGCGCCCACCACACCAGCGCGCCGAACAGCGCGCCGTCGACCAGCCGGTCGCAGCTCGCATCCAGCACGCCGCCGAACCGCGTCGCCTTGCCGCCGGCCCGCGCCATCGCGCCGTCGAGGATGTCGAAGAGCAGGAACACCGCGACCACCACGGTGCCCACGAACAGCTGGCCGCGCGGGAAGAACCACATCGCCGCACCGGCGCTGGCCACCGTGCCGGTCACCGTGACCGCGTTCGGCGACAGCCCGAGGCGGACCAACCCCGCGCCGATCGGGTCGGTCAGTCGCGAAATGGAAGCCCGCGCGAAGATGTTGAGCATTGCGTGAAGTGTCAGCCGCCTGTGCACCGAGTGTCGTTTCCTGCAGATTAGTCGCCGCTGATCAATCGCACGGCATGTGTGCGGGAACAGCTGGGCGCAGTGACTGCGAACACAGGCGGAATAATTGAAGTTTCAATCTTGTTCTTCCGGGCGAACTTCCACTTCGTTCTCCCCTGGAGGAAGCATGACCGCAACCGCGCAGATCCCCGGCTACGTCGCGGGCACCTGGGACATCGACACCGTGCACTCGGACATCCAGTTCACCGTGCGACACATGGGCGTCGGCAAGTCCCGTGGCCGGTTCGGCGCGTTCCAGGGCGAGATCGTCACCTCGGCGGACCCGCTGGAGTCGACCGTCACCGCCACCATCGACACCGCGTCGATCGACACCGGCAACGCCGACCGCGACGCGCACGTGCGCAACGCCGACTTCCTCGACGCGGAGCAGTTCCCCACCGCGACCTTCCGCTCCACCGGCGTCCGCCAGGACGGCGAGGACTTCGTGATCGACGGCGAGTTCACCCTGCACGGCGTCACCAAGCCGGTGTCGCTGGAGACCGAGCTGGGCGGCTTCACCGAGGACGGCCTGCTGGGCCTGTCCGGCAAGGTGGTCCTCAACCGCACCGACTTCGGCGTCGGCCCGGCCGGCGGCGCGCTGGTCGGCGAGAAGATCACCATCACGCTCGACATCGAGGCCAAGCTCCGCGGCTGAGCGACGACGGCACAACGGGCCGAGGACGATCACGTCCTCGGCCCGTTGCCGTCCGGGAGCAGTTTCAATTGAAACTGCGGACCACCCGGTCAGTCCACTTCGGACCAGGCGGTGGCCAGCAGCCGGCGGGTCTCGCCGAGCAGCTGCGGCAGCACCTTCGTGTGGCCGATGACCGGCATGAAGTTCGAGTCGCCGCCCCAGCGGGGCACCACGTGCTGGTGCAGGTGCGCCGCGATGCCCGCACCCGCCACCGGCCCCTGGTTGAGCCCGATGTTGAACCCGTGCGGCGCGGAAACCCGCCGGATCACCCGCATCGCCCGCTGCGTGTACTCCGCGACCGCCACCGTCTCCGCCGTGCTGAGCTCGGTGTAGTCGGCCACGTGCCGGTACGGCAGCACCATCAGGTGCCCCGGGTTGTACGGGTACAGGTTGAGGATCGCGAAGACCAGATCGTCGCGCGCGACGATCAGCGTCTCGTCGTCCGGCCGTCCCGAGTCGAGCAGCCGGCAGAACGGGCAGCCGTCGCTGTCGTCGCCTTCCGGCTTGTTCTCGCCCTGGATGTAGGCCATCCGGTGCGGGGTCCACAGCCGCTGCAACGCGTCCGGCACCCCGACACCCTGCTGCTCGGTCAGCTCCACGCCCTCCGGGCCGCGAACTCCGCTCACGCCCGCTCCGCCAGGAAGTTCTCCGCGGTCGGCGAGGCGTTCTCGCGGCGCCCGATCCAGTCCTCCAGCGCGGCCACCGCGGCGTCCACCGGCACGCCGTTGATCTGGCTGCCATCGCGGAACCGGAACGACACCGCGTCGGCCTCCACGTCCTTGCCGCCGGCCAGCAGCAGGAACGGCACCTTCTGCGTGGTGTGGGTGCGGATCTTCTTCTGCATGCGGTCGTCGCTGGTGTCGACGTCGATGCGGATTCCCTTGGCGCGCAACGCCTTCGCCACCCGCTGCAGGTGCTCGACGTGCTCGTCGGCGATCGGGATGCCGACCACCTGCTGCGGCGCCAGCCAGGCCGGGAAGGCGCCCGCGTAGTGCTCGGTCAGCACGCCGAAGAACCGCTCGATCGTGCCGAACAGCGCGCGGTGGATCTTGATTGGGCGCTGCTTGCTGCCGTCGGGCGCGGTGTACTCCAGGTTGAACAGGTCCGGCAGGTGGTAGTCGACCTGGATGGTCGACATCTGCCAGCTGCGGCCCAGCGCGTCCTTGACCTGCACGGAGATCTTCGGGCCGTAGAACGCGGCCCCGCCCGGGTCCGGCACCAGCTCCAGGCCGGACTCCTCGGCGGCGGTGCGCAGCGCCTCGGTGGCCACCGCCCAGCTCTCGTCGCTGCCGACGTACTTCTCGTCGTTGCGGGTGGACAGCTCCAGGTAGAAGTCGTCCAGGCCGTAGTCGCGCAGCAGGTCCAGCACGAAGCCCAGCAGCGACTTCAGCTCTTCCTGCAGCTGGTCCGGGGTACAGTAGATGTGCGCGTCGTCCTGCGTCATGCCGCGCACCCGGGTCAGGCCGTGCACCACGCCCGACTTCTCGTACCGGTACACCGACCCGAACTCGAACAGCCGCAGCGGCAGCTCCCGGTAGGAGCGCCCGCGCGAGCGGAAGATCAGGTTGTGGAACGGGCAGTTCATCGGCTTGAGGTAGTAGTCGACGCCCGGCTTGCGCAGCTCACCGTTGGCGTCGCGCTCCTCGTCGAGGTGCATCGCCGGGAACATGCCGTCCTTGTACCAGTCCAGGTGCCCGGAGGTCTTGAACAGCGTGTCCTTGGTGATGTGCGGAGTGTTGACGAACTCGTAGCCCGCCTGCTCGTGCCGCTTGCGGGAGTAGTCCTCCATCTCGCGCCGGATGATGCCGCCCTTGGGGTGGAACACCGGCAGCCCGGAGCCGATCTCGTCCGGGAAGGAGAACAGGTCCAGCTCCGCGCCGAGCCGCCGGTGGTCGCGGCGCTCGGCCTCGGCCAGCCACTCCAGGTGCTCGTCGAGTTTCTCCTTGGACTCCCAGGCCGTGCCGTAGACCCGCTGCAGCTGCTGGTTGTTCTGGTTGCCCCGCCAGTACGCGGCGGCGACCCGCATCAGCTTGACCGCCGGGATGAACCGGGTGTGCGGCACGTGCGGGCCGCGGCACAGGTCACCCCAGATGACCTCGCCGTGCCGGTCGATGTTGTCGTAGACGGTCAGCTCGCCGCCGCCGACCTCCATCACCTCGCTGGTGTCCACATCGGACTTGATGTCCACCAGCTCCAGCTTGTACGGCTCGCTCGCCAGCTCCTCCTTGGCGGCCTCGACCGACTCCAGGCGGCGGCGGGAGAACTTCTGCCCGGACTTGATGATCTGCTTCATGCGCTTCTCCAGCGCCTGCAGGTCTTCCGGGGTGAAGGGGCGGTCGACGTCGAAGTCGTAGTAGAAGCCGTCCCGGACCGGCGGGCCGATGCCCAGCTTCGCGTCGGGGAAGAGGTTCTGCACCGCCTGGGCCAGCACGTGCGCCGCGGAGTGCCGGATGACGCTGCGGCCGTCCTCGGTGTCGGCGGCGACCGCCTCCACCTCGACGTCGGCGTCCGGCGCCCACGCGAGGTCGCGAAGGTCGCCCTCGGCGTCGCGGACCACCACGATCGCGTCCGGCCCCTTCGACGGCAGCCCTGCCTCGGCGACCGCCGCGCCCGCAGTAGTGCCCGCCGGAACCTTCACCCGGAGAGCTTGTTGAGCTTGGGAAGGCTGTACGGACACGATCACTCCTAGGCTGGGCCGGCCGCGGACCGGCGCGGATACTCTTCGGATACCGATGTTATCGGCCAGTCGCGACCCGTTTTCGGCCGCTCCCCGCAGCGGCGGGATCCCCGACACGCGCCTGCCCGCGAGAGAACTTCTGAGAACCCGCGGCGGCGCGAGTGGCGCGCGTGGCGGAAGGAGCAGCGGCCGAGCACGTCTGCGAGGTTCAGCCCCTCGCCGCGATGAACTGCTCGATCTCCAGGGCCGAGGCGCGTTCCCCCGCGAAGGGGCCCTGGACCGTGCTGACGCCGAGTTCCCGCAGCCGGTCGGCCTGCAGCTCGGTGCGCACGCCGGCGGCGAGCGCGGGCAACCCCAGCAGCTGCGCGCCGCCGACCGCGGCGTGGACCAGGTGCCGGTCCAGCGGGTCCGGGCCGTCCGGATCGGCCAGGCTCGCCAGGTGCGGCCCGTCGATGCGCACCCCGGCCAGCGGCAGGCCGCGCAGCCGGCCCAGCCGCGCGTAGTCGTCGCCGAACTTGTAGACCACCAGCTTGATGCCCATGTCGGCGAAGATCTCCAGGGTGTCGACCGGGTCGTCCTGGTGGTCGAACAGGGCCGACTCCGGCAGCCCCAGCGCCAGGGCGCCCGGCGGCAGCCCGGTGCTCCGCAGGATGTTCTGCACGCCGGCGACGAGCTCGGGGTCGCGGCAGTGCCGCAGCGACAGGTTCACGGTGGGCACCGGCGCGTCCGCGCCGAGCTGCCGCACCCAGCGCGCCGCGTGCTCGCACACCTGCTCCAGCACCCAGCTGCCGAGCCGGACGATCAGCCCGGTCTCCTCGGCCAGCCCGAGGAACTGCTCGTCGCCCAGCTCGCCGAACTCCACGTGGTCCCAGCGCACGGCCGCGGCGGCGCCCGCCAGCGCGCCGGTGGCCAGGTCCGCGATCGGCTCGTACTCGACGAACAGCTCGTTCTGGTCCACGGCCGCGGGCAGCTCCGCCGAGAGCCTGAACCGGTCGCGCGCCTCGGCGTTGCGCTCGGGGTCGAACAGCACCCACTGCGCGCGGCCGTCGCTCTTGGCCCGGTAGAGCGTGATGTCGGCGTCCCGCAGCAGCGCCTCGGCGTCGGTGCCGGCCACCTCGCGCTCCACGACGCCGACGCTGGCCGAAGCCCGGAGCTCGTGCGCGCCGATCAGCACCGGCCGGGTGATCTCCCGCAGCAGTCGTTCCACCAGGTCGACCACCGGCCCGGCGCCGGACGAGTCGGGCACCAGCACCACGAACTCGTCGCCGCCCATCCGCACCGCTTCGGCACCGGCCTCCGCGGCCGGCGCTTCGAGGCGCTGCGCGACCTGCCGCAGCAGCCGGTCGCCGATCGGGTGGCCGAGGCTGTCGTTGACCGCCTTGAACCCGTCGAGGTCGAAGTAGCACAGCCCGACCCGCCGGCCGGGGCGGTTCGGTTCCAGCGCGGCGGCGAGGCTCGACTCCAGCTTGGTGCGGTTGCCCAGCCCGGTCAGCGGGTCCCGGACGGCCTGCTGGCGGAAGTGCTCCTGGAGCATGTGCCGGTCGGTGATGTCCTCGTAGAGCAGCACGAGGTAGTCCGGTTCGCCGCGGGCGTCGCGGACCAGCGACCCGGACAGCTGGGTCCACACGTGCGAGCCGTTGGGCTCGGTGAAGCGGATGTCCAGGAAGCCCTGGTCGGTGTCGCCCGTGGCCAGCGCGGCGACGGTGTCGGCGAGCTTGACCAGCCAGCCCTCGTCGGCCAGCTCGTACACCGAGCCGCCGACGAGCTCGCTCGCCTGCCGCCGGAAGATCCGCGTCAGCGCGGGGTTGGTCTCCTCGATCACCCCGTCCAGCGTGACGATCGCGATGCCCAGCGCCGACGCCGTGAACACCGCCCGCGAGCGCGCCTCGCTGGCGCGCAGCGCCTCCTCCGCCGCGTCGCGGGCTTCGGAGACGGCGCGCTGGATCACCTCCTGCTCGCACAGCGTCTGCTTCCGCAGCGCGCCGGCGTACCCGGCGGCCAGCTCACCGAGCACGGCGGTCAGCCTCCCCGGTTCGGCCTCGCGGAACTGCGGGAGCTCCGCGGCGAGATGCCGCAGCGTGCGCGCCAGGGCCATCGAGTTGGTGAGGTGCGCGCTGACGAGCCGCTCGCCGACGTCCCGCGCGGCCTCCACCCCGCCACCGTCGAGCGCGCTCAGCAGTTCGTCGAAGCACTTGCCCAGGAACGCTTCGAGATCGCGACGGCCCATCGGCACGTAGCTGGTGTTGATGACCTGGCTGGCCCACTGCCGCACCACCTCGTCCGCTCGTGGCTGCCCGTCCGCCGGTCCCCCCATACCTGGCATCCGGGTCACACCTTGCGCCCCACGGCGCCGTAGACGATCGACCGCTCCGGGTTCTCCCACACGTCGTCCTCGGTGTCGGGGCGCCAGTCGGGCACGTAGACCACGCCCGGCTCGACGATCTCGAAGTCGTCGAGCATCCCGGCCACCTCGTCGCGGGTGCGCAGGGTGACGGGATTGGTGCTGCTCTTGTACAGCTCGACCAGACCCTGGACGCCTTCCGGGTAGTGATCGCCGGTGACGTGGGAGAAGCCGAGGTAGCTGCCGGCCGGCAACCGGTCGTAGTAGTGGCGGATGACCTCCCGGGGCTTGCTGTCGTCCGGGACGAAGTGCACTAGCGCGACCATCATCACCGCGATGGGCTGCGAGAAGTCGAGCAGCCGCCGGGTTTCCGGCGCGTCCAGGACGTCCTCGACGTCGACCAGGTCGGCTTGCACGATCGTGGCGTGCTCGTTGTCGCCGAGGATCGACCGGCTGTGCGCGACGGCGACCGGCTCGTTGTCGACGTAGACCACGCGGGTGCCGGGGTCGACGGCCTGGGCGATCTCGTGCACGTTGCCCGCGGTGGGGATGCCGGAGCCGATGTCCAGGAACTGCCGCACGCCCTGGTCCAGGCAGTACCGGACCGCGCGGCGCAGGAACGCGCGGTTGTTCACCGCGACCTCCTGCACGTTCGGCACGACCTCCATCACCTTGCGGCCGAGCTCGCGGTCGACGGCGAAGTTGTGCGCCCCGCCTAAGTAGAAGTCGTAGCACCTGGCTGCGCTGGGCCTCTCCAGGTCGACGCCTTCGGGTATCCAGTCCGGCCGCATCCGCGGGACCTCCAGAGCTCGGCCTTCCGGCGCCCCGAGGCACGGCCGTGATCGGGACCATCTGGAACGTTCGAGTTCGACGTCGCCGCGACCGGAGCGTTGATCAACGCGGCGATCTTACTGTCACCCAGGGCGTCTAGTCACGCACTCAGAGTCGCCACCGCCGGGCCCGTGGAAGCGGTATGACCATTGTCACCGTCCGCATCGCGGGATCTGGGGTAAGGGATACCTAAGCTAGTGGGGTCTTGGTGGACGGCCACCGGGCCCCGTCGTGGGCCAGCAAGCAAGCGCCGCCATCCGGGCCGATCCCCGTTCGGCCCGGATCGGGCGTAGGAGGAGATTGAATGACTCGCCCACTGCGGGTAGCGATCGTCGGGGCCGGGCCGGCCGGCGTGTACGCCGCCGACATCCTGACCAAGTCCGAGACGCCGGTCGAGATCGACCTGCTGGACCGGATGCCCGCGCCCTACGGGCTGATCCGCTACGGCGTGGCCCCCGACCACCCGCGCATCAAGGGCATCGTCAGCGCCCTGCACCGGGTGCTGGAGAAGCCGGAGATCCGGTTCGTCGGGCACGTCGACTACGGCGTGGACGTCAAGCTGGACGACCTGCGTCACCACTACGACGCGATCATCTTCGCCACCGGCGCGGACAAGGACCGGGCGCTGGGCATCCCGGGCATCGACCTGCCGCACAGCTACGGCGCGGCCGACTTCGTCTACTGGTACGACGGCTACCCGGAGGCCCCGCGCGACTGGACGCTGGACGGCGAGAAGGTCGCCGTGATCGGCGCCGGCAACGTCGCGCTGGACGTGGCCCGGGTGCTGGCGAAGCAGGCCGACGACCTGCTGAGCACCGAGATCCCGGCCAACGTGCACGCGGGCCTGAAGGACTCCCGGGTCACCGACGTGCACCTGTTCGCCCGGCGCGGCCCGGCGCAGGCCAAGTTCACCCCGCTGGAACTGCGCGAGCTCGACCACCAGGCCGACGTGGAGGTCATCGTGCACCCGGAGGGCTTCGAGCTCGACGAGGCCAGCGAGGCGGCGATCCGCACCAACAACCAGGTGAAGACGATCGTCAAGACGCTGCAGGACTGGGCGCTGCGGGACCCGAAGCACGACACCGCGCGGCGGCTGCACCTGCACTTCCTGCGGTCGCCGGTCGAGGTGCAGGGCACCGACCGGGTCGAGGGCTTCAAGGTCGAGGTCATGGAGCTCACCGGCGACGGCAACGTGCGCGGCACCGGCGAGTACGAGACCTACCCGGTGCAGCAGGTCTACCGCGCGGTCGGCTACCTGAGCTCGCCGCTGCCGGACATCCCGTTCGACCACGGCACCGGCACGGTGCCCAACGACGGCGGCCGGGTGCTGGACCTGGACGGCGAGCACATCCCGGGCGTCTACGCGACCGGCTGGATCAAGCGCGGACCGGTGGGCCTGATCGGCCACACCAAGGGCGACGCGCTGGAGACGATCAACAACCTGCTCGCCGACCTGCCGACGATGCCGCAGGCGGAGGAGCCGGCGAACGACAGCATCCTGCGGCTGCTCGAAGAGCGCGGCGTGGAGTACACGACGTGGGAGGGCTGGGGCCGCCTGGACGCGCACGAGAAGGCGCTGGGCGAGGCCCAGGGCCGCGAGCGCGTCAAGGTCGTGCCGCGCGAGGAGATGGTGCAGATCTCCCGCGCCGAGTGATCTTTGCCGGTGAAGGGCACTTGCTGGCCGATAAGTCGGACAGCAAGTGTTCTCCCAGTTCAGGCCCGGTGTAGGCGATCTTGATCGGGCGTCTGCTGCCCGTAGCGCTACACAAGATCATCACCGGGCCTGTTCCTGGGCCAGGTTCGCCCGTGCGCTGTGCTCATGACAACTCGTATCGGCGTACGGTCTCCTCGGCCAACACCAGCGTGCTCCGCAGATCTGCAACGGATTCCCGGCTGACAGGACGCTACGAGTCGATCCGTGTCGGCTCCGTGCCTGCGATCCGGACTGCCGCCAGGCGGCCGTCCTCCCGCCGGTAACACACGTACAACGTGTACCGGCCGCCTTCGACAAGGTTGTCCTGTGCCCACGCAATCGCTTGGTGCACGTCGCACTCTTTAAGCTCGTAGGCGTAGTTCCACCACCCAACCCGTTCCGCGGGAACGTGGACGTTGGGAAAGGGCTGCGACCACATGTACACCCGGAAAACAGGGCGGTCATCCTCGATCGTCACGTCCCGCTCATCGACGGGGCCGACCTCCATGATCGCAGCCTCCCTACGCTACGGCGTGGTCACGCGAACCAACGGGGTGTCCCCGTTGCCGATCGGGCCCTGAATCGGAGCCACGAAACCCGCTTCGTATCCACCTGCGTACCAGCCAAGGTGCCCCCACGCATTCCACCCGGTGCGTGATTTCGAACAGCGTGCGGCGGGTCGTTAGCCAGGCGTATTACGGTGTGGGGGACCGCACCCGCAACGCGCAAAGGATGGGCACGTTGACCGCGACCGAGATCCCGGACACCACCCGAGCCGAACTCGACACCGTCCTGCAGCGAGCCGCTGACGCCGCTGAGGCCTTCGGCGCGCTGCCGCCCGCTACCCGCGCCCGGCAGCTCCGCGCCGTCGCGGACGCGCTCGACGCCGCAGCCGGCGAGCTGGTGCCGCTGGCGATGACCGAGTCCAACCTGTCCGAGGGACGGTTGACGGGAGAGCTCAAGCGCACCACGTTCCAGCTGCGGCTGTTCGCCGAGGTCCTGGACGAAGGCCGCTACCTGCAGGCCACCCTGGACCGCGCGGACGCCGGATTCCCGTTGGGCGCCAAGCCGGATCTGCGCCGGATCCTGCAGCCCGTCGGCCCGGTCCTGGTGTTCGCGGCGAGCAACTTCCCGTTCGCGTTCTCCGTCGCAGGCGGCGACACGGCGTCGGCGCTCGCGGCGGGCTGCCCGGTGGTGCTCAAGGGCCACCCCGGGCATCCGCAGTTGTCCGTGCGCACCGGCGAGATCATCGTCGAGGCCTTGCAGTCCGCCGGGGCGCCGGATGGTGCGTTCGCCGTCGTGCTGGGCTTCGAGGTCGGCACCGCGGCGCTGCAGGACCCGCGGATCAAGGCCGCCGCGTTCACCGGCTCGGTCCCGGCGGGGCGGGCGCTGTTCGACATCGCCAACTCGCGGCCCACGCCGATCCCGTTCTTCGGCGAGCTCGGCAGCCTGAACCCGGTATTCGTCACGCCCGGCGCGGTGCGCGCCCGCGGCGAGGAGATCGCCAAGGGCTACGTGACGTCGTACTCGGGCAACGCCGGGCAGCTGTGCACCAAGCCGGGACTGCTGTTCCTGCCCGCCGACCACGGCCTGGACGAGGTGCTGGCGGCGGAGTCGAAGGCCGTCGCGGCGCACAAGCTGCTCAACGAGCGGCTGCACGAGGGCTACTGCGGGCGGCGGGCCGCCGTCACCGAGGTTCCGGGCGTGCAGGTGCTGGCGGAAGGCGGCGTGGACGACGGCGCGGTGCCGACGCTGCTGGCCACCGACGTCGAGACGCTGCTGACGAATCGCGAGGCTCTGCTCGAAGAAGTTTTCGGACCGCTGTCCATTGTGGTCACCTACGCCTCGGAAGACGACGCGCGGCGCGCGGCCGAGGCGTTCGAGGGCAACCTCACGGCGACGCTGCACGCCGAGTCCGGCGACACGGAGTTCGCGGCGACCCTGGTGAGCCGCCTGCGCGAGCGCGCGGGCCGGGTGCTGTTCAACGGCTGGCCGACGGGTGTGGCGGTGTCGCCGGCGATGCAGCACGGCGGCCCGTACCCGGCGACGACGGACGCCCGCTTCACCTCGGTGGGAACGGCGTCGATCGACCGCTTCCTGCGCCCGGTGACGTACCAGAACGTCCCGCAGGACCTCCTCCCGGAAGCCCTGCGCGACGAAAACCCGTGGGGCATCCCCCAAACCACCCACGAACCCAAGTAAGACTCGGAGTCCACACCGGACGGATTCGTGCCCTTCGCCCACTGCGCGTTCGACGGTGGGCGAAGGGCAGCTCCGACCAGAGTGCATGCGGGCAGGCTTGATCACGGCGACTCGGGCCAGCGCGCGTATTCATGCCCTGGTGCATTTCGCAGGTTTTGGGCCCGCTCAACCTCTTTCGCCTGCGAGAAGTCCGCACCAGCAATGGACTTCACTCCGGCGAAATTCGTCGTCCCCAGTTTACCTGTGAACATGGCTCCACTGAGATCCGCCCTCTGAAATTTCGTCCTGGAATTGAACACCGCGCGGCTGAAATCGGCTTTGGTCAGGTCAGCATCGGTGAAATCTGCGTCGTTTAGAAATGCCCCCGTAAAATTGACGTCTTGCAGCTTGGCGCCGACAAACCGCGCCGCTTCGAAATCGCACTCCCGGAATTCGCTGTCCTTAAGGTCAGCCTTGTCCCAAAGGGTCCAGCTACCATGACAACCCGAGCCCCTGGTCCTTCGCATTACCACGTCGTTGAACCGCACCGCGCCAACTTTCATGCCGGTGAGGTTGAAGGCGCGTTGACCAGGCCCACCCGGGTCCTGTGCGATGTTGCGGGACCTGATCAAGTCCACCGCGGCCTGTGCGCCCGGGTTCGCCACGTACAAGTCGAGCCTGCCCGTGAGGCCCGGAATCTTCTCGGCAACGGCCTTCTGGCCCAGGAGGTATGTTTCAGCGCTCGCGAGGACATAACCTTGTCTTTCCGGCGAGCTTCGCATGACATCGCTCAACAACCCGAAACCGGCTACCTGATCGCCGACCTCCGGACTGCTTATTTTCTCTTGCGCAGCGGCCATCTGTTCTTGGACTGCTTTGGAGTATTCCAGATCGACGCTGCGCCCTTGCAGCCACAACCCACCGATGGTGGTCGCCGTAGCCGCGAGGTTCAGGACGGTCGTCAGGACTATGCCCAGCATCCAGCGACGCCTCGAACTTCGCTCGGTCGCGGCAGCATCATCCGGATTCACAATCGCCGCATCGGCTACCGGCAACGGATCAGGAGCACTCGGAACATCAACCATGATCCGAGAATGTCGTATTGATCAACCCTCCACGGCTGCTTCCGATCAGTTACCCCGATCGGACGATTCCCGCCGTCCGTTGAAAGTCGGGGACGGGTTTCTCAGCGGCGTCAAGTCAAACCGATTCGACCGCTGAACGGCGCCGGGGCTCAGCCTCGGCGCGCGTAGCGGGCGACCGTGACGGATGCGGCCGGGGCGAGCGGCGTCGGCAAGTCGGCGATGCGAGCGCGGAGGTCTTCGGGGTCGGCGTGCCAGGCGCTCGGGCCCATCGCCACCACCGACTCCGCTTCTTCCGGGCTCAGGGACAGGCGGAACTCGCGGGTCTCCTGCGAGACCAGGTCGAAGTGGTCGGCCAGTTGTTCAGTGAGCCGTTCTTGCTTGCGCTCGTCCACGTTGAGCAGGCCGAGCTCCGACACCAGGTCGCCGAGGTGGCCCGGGTTCGGTACGACCACGACCAGCTGGCCGCCGGGGCGCAGCACGCGGTGCATCTCCGCCGCGTTGCGCGGCGCGAAGACGTTCAGCACCGCCGACGCCGCGCCGGTGCGCAGCGGCAGCATCTGCCACGCATCGGCCACCGCAGCGCCCATGCGCGGGTGGGCCTTCGCCGCGCGGCGGCAGGCGTACTTGGAGACGTCCAGCGCGACCCCGACGCGGTCTGAATCCGCCAGGGCCCGGGCGAGGTAGTAGCCCGTACCCGCGCCGATGTCCACGACGCAGCCTTCGAGCGGGGCCACCGCCGATGCCACCGCGTCGGCGATCGGGGCGTAGTGGCCCGAATCGAGGAACTCCGCTCGCGCCGCGACCATCGCCGCCGTGTCACCGACGACCTTCGTGCCGCCCGGCAGCAGGCTCACGTAGCCCTGGCGCGCGATGTCGAACACGTGGTTCGCCGCGCAACGCAGGCTGTTCCCGGCTCGGTCCAGGTCCGCACCGCAGTGCGGACAGGCCAGCACCGCCACCACATCGTCCAGCAAGCTCGCCTCCACACCTTCGGTACGAGATTCTAGGAGCCGTCCACCGGCAGGGATGGTGGGGAGGATGTGGGACTGGTTCTCGGCTCCCGGCTACTGGGCCGCGCGGTTCGCGGTGCAGCACCTCCTCGCGGTCGCATACCTGGTGGCCTTCGCCAGCGCGCTGCGCCAGTTCCGCGGCCTGCTGGGCGAACGCGGCCTCACGCCGATCCCCCGGTACCTGGCGCGCGTCCCGTTCCGCGGCGCGCCGAGCCTGTTCCACCTGCACTACTCCGACCGGCTCTTCGCGGGCGTCTGCTGGGTCGGCATCGCCGGGAGCGTGCTGGCGCTGGTCGTCGACTTCGCGCCGCTGTGGGCGTGGATCGTGCTGTGGCTGCTGTTGTGGCTGCTGTACCTGTCGATCGTCAACGTCGGGCAGGTCTGGTACTCCTTCGGCTGGGAGTCGCTGCTGCTGGAGGCCGGATTCCTGGCGATCTTCCTCGGGCCCGGTTCCCTCGCGCCGCCCGCGCCGGTGCTGTGGCTGCTCACCTGGCTGCTGTTCCGCGTGGAGTTCGGCGCCGGGCTGATCAAGCTGCGCGGCGACTCCTGCTGGCGCGACTTCACCGCGCTGTACTACCACCACGAGACGCAGCCGATGCCCGGCCCGCTCAGCCGCTCGTTCCACCTGCTGCCGCGGCCGCTGCACAAGGTCGAGGTCGCGGCCAACCACGGCACGCAGCTGGTGGTGCCGTTCGTGCTGTTCGCTCCGCAGCCGGCCGCCACGGTTGCCGCGCTGGTCGTCGTGGCCACGCAGGGCTGGCTGATGCTCAGCGGCAACTTCGCGTGGCTGAACTGGCTGACCATCACGCTGGCCTTCTCGGCGATGGGCTCGTGGCTGCTGCGCTGGGTGACGCCGGAACCGCCGCCGCCGGCCGCGCCGCCGCCGTGGTTCGTCGCCGCGGTGCTCGTCGTGGCGGTGGTGTTCGTGGTGCTCAGCTACTGGCCGGTGCGGAACATGCTCGGGCGACGGCAGGTGATGAACCGCAGCTTCAACAGGCTGCACCTGGGCAACACCTACGGCGCCTTCGGCAGCGTCACGCGCACCCGCTACGAAGTGATCATCGAGGGCGCGGCCGCCCCGAACGGCGAATGGCTGGCGTACGAGTTCAAGGGCAAGCCCGGCGACCCGCACCGGCGGCCGCCGCAGGTGGCGCCGTACCACCTCCGCCTGGACTGGCTGATGTGGTTCCTGGCGATCTCCCCCAGCTACGGCCGGTCCTGGCTGCCGAACCTGGTGGAAGCGTTGCTGCGCAACGAAGAGCACGTGCTTCGGCTGCTGCGGCACAACCCGTTCCCGGAGTCGCCGCCGCGGCTGGTCCGGGCGCAGTTCTACCGCTACCGCTTCGCGACCCGCGCCGAGCACCGCGAAACGGGCGCGTACTGGATCCGCAGCCGCATCGGCGACTTCGTCCCGCCCCTGACCCTGGAGGACCTGGAGTAGTCAGCTGCGGCCGGAGAGCTCGCCGCGCGGGCCTTCGCTCAGCGATGCCGGACGGGACCGCGCCTGCTCGTTGGGCCGGCTCCCGTAGCGCCCGGAACCGAGCGTGACCTCGCCGGTCGGGCCGGAGGAGACCTGGTGCAGGCTCGCGGAAAGATCGGCCTCCAGGCCGCCGGGCAGCTTCAGCCGGACCAGCAGCGGCAACAGGAAACCGATCGCCACCATCGCGACGAGCACCGGCGTCAGCGTGCCGAGCAGCACGGTCGGCACGTTGTACCGCAGGAAGAACGCGCTCCAGAGCATGGCCAGCATGACCAGCGACACCGTGATCAGCGCGGTGCTGCCGACCACGCTGGAGCGGGCCCGCCGGATGCGCTGCTGCGCGAGCACCCGGACCCGGTGTGCCTCGGAGTTCCGGCTGTCGAACTTCTCCACCCGGCGCAGGTAGCGCATCGCCCGGCGGAAGTGCAGCGACGAGAGCTGCACGTCGCCGCTCTCCCCGATCTTGTACGCCGCGACGCCAGCCACGAAGTACGGTTCGGCCTGGTCCGAGGCCGAACCGATCGCCTCTCGGGCGACCGCCAGCGCCTCCAGGTAGAGGTCCTCGCTGCCGGTGGCGTCGCCGCGCTGCACCAGCAACCTGGCAAGCTCGACCTGCAGCCGCCACTTCGGCAGGTCGCAGTCCGACCGGTCGAGCGCGTAGCGCAGCGGCTCCTCCGCGCTCACCAGGTCGCCGGAGGACCGCACCACCGAGCGGGTCAGCCCGATCGCGGCCGTCCCGTTGCCCGGAGCCAGGACCGTCGCCTGGCGGAACTGCTGCGCCGCCCGCCCTGCCCACTCGCCCGGCTCTCCGCCGTCGACGTCTCGCTGGAGGTAGACGTTGCCCAGCTCGACGTGCGCCTGCACGTCGTACCAGTCCCGCTCGACGGCCTGGTCCAGCAGCTTCTCCGCCTCGTCGAAACGCCCGAGCTGGCTGTACAGCGCGGCCAGGTCGACGATCGGGCCGCCACCGGGGACGAGCTCGATGGCGGTGCGCAGGTGGTGTTCGGCGGCGGCGTGGTTGCCGCGCCGGAAGTTCAGCACGCCCAGCAGCGCATGCGCCTCGTCGTCGCACGGGTCGTCGTCCAGAACACCGAGGCACAACCGCTCCACCTCGTCGTGCTGTGCTGTTCCCACATCGCGCAGCAGGGCGGCGGCCAGCGAAAGCCTGATTTCGTCGTCGCGCGGGTCGATCTCCAGCGCCGCCCGGAAATGCCGTTGCGCCTTCTGGGTGTCGTTGCCGTGCAACGACACCCAGCCCAAGCCCAGGAGTGGGTTGATCCGCTCGCCTGGCCTGAACACGTCGTCGAACAGCCCGGAGAAATGCTTCTCCGCCTCGGTGAACCGTCGTTGCGCGAGCTGGATCCAGCCCAGCTCGACCAGCAACGACCGGTCACGGGGATATCGCCGCAGGTAGCCGAGGACGACGCGCTCCGCTTCGTGATACCTGCGCTGCTTGCGCAGCACACCGGCCTTCAGCACGACGACGTCCGAGCTGTACGGGCTGACCGCCAGGATCTTGTCCAAACAGGACAGTGCCTGCTCCGGACGGTTGGTGTCGGCGTAGATCTCGCTCAGCAGCCGCGGGAAGTCCAGGTCGTGGGGGAATCGCTCGATCGCGGCCAGCGTGGCCGCTTCGGCCTCCGCGGCCAGCCGCATCCGCTGCAGGGCGATGATCTCGTCCCACACCGCGACCCGGGAGTGCGGCTCCACCCGCTGCGCCCGGCGTGCCAGCTGAAGGGCGTCCTCGAAGCGACCGGCCTGGCGGAACGTCCGGCTCAGTTCCAGCAGGAGGAACCGGGAATCCGGATCCAGCGCCAACTCCTCGCGCAGCAACGCAGCGGCCTCGTCGTAACGATCGGCGATGCGCAGCGCCTTGACCTGGTCCTGCACGGCGACCATCGGATCGCCACCATCGCGCTGATTGCGGCGAAAGTACTCGATCGCCGCATCGACACGGCCGAGGAGCAACTCCCGCCAACCGAGCTTCCGGATGACGTCCTCGTCCTCGCCGAACTCCGCGGCCAACCGGGCTGCGAGGGCGTTGACCTCGTCGAACCGGCGCAGCTCCACCAGTGCGTCGAAGCGCTCCAACAGGGCCGACACGTTCCCGGGATCCAGTCGCAAGGCGCGATCGGCTGTCTGGAGGGCCTCCTCGTGACGACCCTGCCGGGTGTGCTCCGCGATCAGCGCCTCGCACAGGTACCACGTCTCACCACATGCCTTGAGGCCGTCTTCCAGCGCAACGACCGCGTCGTCGTACCGGCCCTGGCAAGACAAGGCCAGGGACAGTTCCTCGTGCAGTTCGGGGGCGGTCGGTACCTTGCGCAAGCCCGCCCGGGCGGCCTCTTCGGCTTGGTCGAACCGCCTGGTCACGCGGAGGATCAACGCCCTTGATTCCAGTGCGTCGACATGGGCCGGCGCCACGTCGAGAGTGCGCTCCACCCACTGGAGCGCGGTGTCGTAGTCCGCCCGGGACCGGTGGATCCGGCCGACCAGGTAGCTCAGTGCCGGTACATCCGGGAACCGGCGCTGCGCGTCCTGCGCCGCGGCCAGCTCTTCGTCGTGGCGGCGCAGCCGGTCGAGCAGGTTGCACCTGGCGAAGATCAGATCGAGGTCGTACGGGCAGTCGTCCAGGAAGCGGAGGCACTCCTGCAACGCCTCCTCGTTTCGGCCCTGCGAACTGAGCACGTTGACCAGATCGAGCCGGATGCCTTCGCCGGAACGGAACTGCCGCAGTGCGGACCGGGCCGCCTCCTCCGCATCCTCCAACCGGCCCGCGCCGCGCAGCACGCCGATCTCCACGGTGCGGGCGTACGTCCGGTACGGATCGATCCGCACCGCGGTCCGCGCCAACTCGACCGCCTCATCGTGCCGGTCCTGGGAGGTGCGCAGCCACGCGAGTTCCAGGAGCAGCCGGGGCGATTCCGGGCTCACGGCCAGGGCCGCGTCGAGCACGGCTTCGGCGTCTTCGGTCCGCTTCGCGTCCCGGAGGAACGTCGCATGCCAGTCCGCGACGAGCGGGTTGCCCACGGCGAGCGCGGCGGCCCGCTCGATGCGCTCGACGGCCAGCTCGTCCTGGCCTCGCTGGCTTGCGATCAGGGCGTGCTCGATCAGCAGGTCCGGCGAGCGCGGAAGCCGGGCCAGCGCTTCGGCGGCCGCTTGTTCGGCCGCATCGAACCTGGTCAGCCGCCTCAGGATCGAGATCTTGCGCTCGTGCGCGAGCGCGTGCCACGGGTCCGCTTCGAGCGCGCGTTCCAGGGTGCGCAACCCCGACTCGTAGCTGAGCTGCTCGATCTGCAGGTAAGCCAGCGAATCCAGGAGATCCGCCTCGTCGGGGAGCCGTCGCAGCGCTTCGCGCATAGCCGCCACGGCGGCGTCGAGCTCGCCGGCCGCGTGCAATGCCAGGCATCGCCATTCGATGGCGTTGACGTCATCCGGGGCTATCGCGAGTGCCTTCTCCAGGTGCCGCATCGCGTCGTCCGGGCGCTCCATCGCCACGAGCAGGCGCCCGAGCGCCACGCGGACGACCACGCCGTCCGGGAAGCGCTCGATCCCGGATTCGGCGAATTCCAGCGCCTCGTCGTAGCGGTAGTCGCGTGCCAGCGCGGCGACGCGCCAGGCGTGCGCGCGTTCGGAATCCGGCTCGAGTTCGACCGCCCGCTCGAACTCGATCAACGCGGTTCCGACGGCGATCCGGTCCAGCGCCACCCGGCCCCGCAGGATGCGCAGCTCGGCGCTGTCCGCCAAGACGAGAGCCGCGTCGGCGGCCTGCTGCGCCGCGTCGAACTCGCAGCGGCGCCGGAGCAGGTCGATGTCGCCGAAGTCGCGCACTTCCCCGGAAATCTCGCTCATCCCTCACCTCGTGTCGGCCACCGGCAGTTTGCCAGCAGCGAACACCATTTCGGGGGAGGAATGCGCGGATCGGCGGCGTCAGCCCTCGGCGGCGGCTTCCAGGGCCGCGATGTCGAGCTTTCCCATGCTCAGCATCGCCTTCATCGCGCGCTGGGCCTTGGTCTCGTCCCGGTCGGTGATCAGTTCGTACAGGCGGCGCGGGACGATCTGCCAGGACAGGCCGTACTTGTCCGTCAGCCAGCCGCAGGGGCCGGGCTCGCCGCCCTCGCCGAGCCGCTGCCACAGCCGGTCCACCTCGTCCTGCGAGTCGCACAGGACCTCCAGCGAGATCGCCTCGGTGAACTTGAACTCTGGGCCGCCGTTGATGCCCACGAACTGCTGCCCGGCCAGCTCGAACAGCACGGTCATGACCGTTCCCGGCTCGCCCGGCCCCGCGTCCCCGTAGCGCTGCACGTGCACGATGCGCGAGCCGTCGAAGATGCCGGCGTAGTGCTGCGCGGCTTCCTCCGCCTGGGTGTCGAACCAGAGGTTGGTGATGATCTTCTGCTTGATCTCGTACATGCCCGTCTCCCGTCCCGTCGCCACCATGCTGGCTGCAGACGGGTAGACCGGCGACCGCGGCAGAACTCATCGCCCGGGACGCCGGTCAGGGCCCGTGCGTACTTTGTGCTGCTATGGCGACACAAAACACGCACGGGCCCTGACCAGCGGAAACGATGCTTACCAGGCCGGGCGGAGCGGGTAGTGCGCGTCGGTGTCGTCCAGGCGGACGCCGAGGACCTGGTGCAGCTGGACGATGTTGCGCTCGAAGCCCAGCCGGCAGGCTGCCATGTAGAGCCGCCACACGCGCGCCCGGTCGAGACCGGCCTCCGCGACCGCCTCGTCCCAGTGCTCCTCCAGGTTCTCGCACCAACCGGCCAGCGTCAGCGCGTAGTGCTCCCGGAGGTTCTCCTCGTGGCGCACCTCGAAGCCGTTGTCGTTCATCGCCGACACCAGCGTGCCCACCGGCTCCAGTTCGCCATCGGGGAACACGTAGCGGCCGATGAACTTGCCCGGCCGCGAGCCGTGGCTGCCGTCCGGCCGGGTGATGCAGTGGTTGAGCAGCCGACCGCCGGGGCGCAGCTTGCTCGCCAGCAGCGAGAAGTAGCCCGGCAGCTGCGCCAGGCCGATGTGCTCGGTGAGCCCGATCGAGCTGACCGCGTCGAAGCCGGTCTCGGCGACGTCGCGGTAGTCCAGGTAGCGCACCTCGGCGAGGTCCGCCAGGCCGCGTTCGGCGATGGCCTTCTGCGCCCACTGCGCCTGCTGCCGCGACAGCGTCACGCCGAGCGCGCGCACGCCGTAGTGCTCGGCCGCGTGCATCACCATGCCGCCCCAGCCGCAGCCGACGTCCAGCAGCCGCATGCCTTCCTGCAGGCCGAGCTTGCGCGCCACCAGGTCGTGCTTGGTGAACTGCGCCTCCTCCAAAGTGGACGTCTGCTCGGGGTAGACGGCGCAGGTGTAGGCCATCGACGGGCCCAGCACCCATTCGTAGAACCGGTTGGACACGTCGTAGTGGTACGAGATCGAACTGCTGTCGCGGCGCTTCGAGTGCCGCCAGCCGCGCGGGCGGTGCTCGACCGCCGGCGGACGCACCGGCCACCACAGCCGGTGTCCGACGAGCTTCACCGCCAGCTCGCGGCGCAGGCTCGGCGGGATGTCGTTGAGCGCGACCGACGGGAACGCGGCCAGCGCGGTGTACATGTCGCCGTGCACCTCGATCGCCCCGCTGACGTAGGCGCGCGCCAGGCCGAGCTCGCCCGGCGCGGCGGCGAGATGCGAAAGCGCGAGCGGCGAACGGATTTCCACGCACACCGCCGCTCCGGGTCGTCCGGCGCGGCTGCCGTCGAACGCGCGGATCTCCACCGAGAGGTCGCTTCCGAGGATGCGCATGAACACCTCTGCCCAGCCCATCAGCGGATCTCCTTCCTGCCGCTCAGTTCGAGGGCCGCGTGGGATTTGCTTTTATGCCCGAAGGGCATCCGAGCGACGTGCCCAGCCTGCCCAAAACGACCACCTCCGGCGTTCCAGGTCGCCGCTCGGAAGGCGGGGCCCTGGCCACGTACCGGGCGTACTTGGCCGGGGCCCCAACACAGCGAGCGGCGGGCTGGGACGGCGGTAGGTGACCACGACTCAAGCTGCGTAGAAATCATCTTTCCCCCACGCATTTCTCGTATAGGCCGGGAAGCCGGCCCTTCGGGTCGTAGTGCTCCTTCAGCTGCTGGTAAGCGGAGCGGTTGTAGAGCTGCCAGAACTCCGCTTCCTCGAAGTAGGAGTCGGAGTACAGCGACTTGTGCCCGCCGAGCTCGGTCACCGCGCGCTCGATGGCCCGGTTGAACCGGCCCGGGGCCTCGCCGCGCCGCAGCGGCACCGTGGCCCAGAACCCGACGTTGACGTACAACGCGTCGGGATCCATCGGGTACAGCGGCCAGCCCTCGGCATCGCGCAGCTGCACCGGGCACAGCCAGACGGGGGCGATCCCGATGTCGCGGTGGAAGAACTCCAGGAACTCCGGCAGCCGGTCGACCGGGATCTCCACGTCCTGGATCACCGGCTCGTTGAGCCCCTTGCCGCGCAGCGTCGCGATCCGGTCGGTGACCGCGTGGCGGCGGTCCCAGGCCACGATCCGGCGGTACACGTCGGAGCGGCGGTACTGCTGCGGCCAGAACCGGCGGACGAGCGGATGCTGCGCGCCGAGCGCGCGGGAGCACCAGAACCAGTCGGTGTCCCAGCGCCACAGGTAGTCGCGGATGCCCAGGTAGTCGACCTGCCGCTGCTGGATGGACCGGTAGTAGATCTGCTGGCCGGTGTAGTCGCTGGCGAACGGCGCCTTGTCCACATAGGACCCGAGCGTCAGGTACTGCTCGCGGGCGCCGAACACGGTTCCGTCGAGGAAGTCGACGGGCTCCCCGTCGTAGCTGCGGTCGCGGCAGATCTCGGCGATCGCGGTGGCGCACTCCTGCGCGGAGCCGAAGCGCACGTGCCGCAGCCGCACGTACGGCTTGACCTGCTCCAGCTCGATCTCCAGCCGCAGCGCGTAGCCGAGCGTGCCGTAGGAATTGGGGAATCCGCGGAACAGCTCGGCGTGCTCGTTGTCCGGGCGGGCCCGGACGACCTCACCGGAACCCGTGAGGATCTCCATCTCCCGCACGGATTCGTGCGGCAGGCCGTTGCGGAAGGAGGTGGACTCGATGCCCAGCCCGGCGACCGCGCCGCCCAGCGTGATCGTCTTGAGCTGGGGCACGACGAACGGGCTGTACCCGGACGGCAGCAGCGCGTCGACGATGCTCTCGTAGGTCGCCATGCCCTGCACCTGCGCGGTGCGCGCGGCGGAATCCACTTCCAGCACCCGGTTGAACCGCCCGACGTCCAGTCCCGGCCCCTGCGACGGCGCGCGGAAGCGGAACAGGTTCGAGGTCGGTTTGGCCAGGCGCACCGGCGCGCCGGCCGGCAACCGGCCGTACTTCGCCACCAGAGCGGATACTTCGTCGGAATGGCTTCCTGCCGCGACTGTTCCCCGATCGGCCATGTCCCGACTCTATTGCCGGTCAAGCCCGCAGGCATCCCGCTTTACGTCGCGCGAACACGACCACAACGCGGACAAAGAAGGCAAATCGACCCAGCCGGAACGAGGCCGTCGACCAGCGGGGATCGCAAAAGACCAGGTGATCAACGCCGAGCGGCCTTATACAGGGCATACTTGCTTGTCACATGCAAGCAAAACGGGATTTAGATCACATCGAATGCGCCCGTTCGAGTGGCCGTCACTCCGATCGGCGCAGCGCCCAGGCCCGCAGGCCGCGGAAGCTCTGCACCTTCGTCGGCCCCACCGAGATCAGCCGGTATTCGGCACGCCCGCGCAGGGCGGCCGCCACCTCTCGGTCCACCAGCACCGAAGCGGGGCGGGCGACCGAGGTGAGCCTGCTCGCGATGTTCACCGTCGACCCGTAGACGTCGCCGAAGCGCGCGAGCACCGGGCCCATCGCGAGCCCGATCCGCAGCGGCGGCAGCAGGTCGGTCTTGGCGATCTCCTCGTTCAGCGTCAGCGCGATCTCGGCGGCCTCCGCCGCGTTGTCGGTCACGAACAGCACCTCGTCGCCGACCGTCTTGACCACCCGGCCGTAGTTCTCGGCGACGACGCCGCCGGCCAGCGACTCGAAGCCGTCGATCAGCCGGGCCAGCTCCAGCTCGGTGAAGTCCCGGATCAGCCGGGTGTAGCCGACGATGTCGGCGAAGCCGATCACCTGCACCCGCTCGTCGGCGCCGGGATCGCGTTCGGCGAGCTCCCGCGCCGCGGTGGCCGCCAGGTGCCGCCGCCACACGTAGTCCTGCATCCGCTCCATCACCGGCAGGATCACGTCGGCGACCTGCGCGGTGGTCGCCACGTCCACCGCGAACTGCTCGCCCAGCAGCGACTTGAAGATCCCGACCTGCCACTCCGCCAGCCGGGACATGGTCTGGGCCAGCGTCCGCGCCACCGCCGACTCCAGCTCCGGCGGGATCACCTCCGCCGAGACGAGCTCGACCAGCGAGCGCAGCGCGGCGATGTCGGCGTCGGTGAACACCACGGCGTCGTCTTCGACGTGCGCGAAGCCCATCGCCTGCCACAGCTGCTCGGCGCGGGCGACGGGCACCCCGGCCGCCGCGGCGACCTCGTCCTTGGTGTAGCGCGTCGGCCCGCCGAGGATGGTCTCCTCGACCTCGTGGCCGCGCATCGACGGCTTACCGCGCGGTTCGGACAACGAGCACATCGCAATCGGCCCGGCGGCACACCTCGGACGGCACCGAGCCGAGGATGCGCCCCTTCAACGTGTTCAGCCCGCGGCTGCCCACCACCAGCAGGTCGGCGGCCTCCTTCTCGGCGGCGGCCAGCAGCACCGACACCGGCGCCCCGACCGAGGCGAACGTCTCGACCGCCGCGGCACCCGCCGAGCGGGCGACGTCCGCGGCCTCGCGCAAGGTGTCCTCGGCCGGCGCCGAACCGATCACCTGGAACGCCTCGTCGCCGAGCGCGTCCTTCGCCTCCTCCACCTCCCGCGCGCTGCTCGGGTAGTAGGCGCAGACGATCACCAGCCGGGCCGTCGATTCGCCGGCGACCCCGGCGGCGCGGGCCACCGCGCGCAACGAGGGCGCCGAGCCGTCGGTACCGACGACGACGGTTCGGTAACTGGACATCACAACTCTCACTTCCGCCGCGGGGCTGGCCTCGGGTGGATCCGGCGTGAACACTAACGATCGCGATGCCCGCAGGTCACGGGTCGCTACCGATCGAGCCCGGTTGTGAGGCAGGCTTCGGCCCCTCACCGGCCGATTTGTCCGGTCGGCCAAGCCGGCCCGGAAACTCTCATCCGACCCCACAATCAGATTGCGCATCATCGACGCGTAGGTTTCGCCGCAACGTGCAAACCCTTTGGTGATGCAGGACACGGACGACGTTGCGCGGGACGTCCACCGAGCCGGATCACGCCATGTACGTACCGTTTCGCGAGAACAAATGCATCGGGAGAATCCGTGACCACACCAAGTCTCCAACCCGGGCGGGGGATATTCCGCCGCAAGCCGATCGACTCGATCGTCGAGGACGGCGGCGACACCGGGCTCAAGCGAACGCTGGGCCTGTGGCAGCTCACCGCGATCGGTGTCGGCGGCATCATCGGCGCCGGCATCTTCTCCCTGGCCGGTGCCGTGGCCAACGAGAAGGCCGGACCGGCGGTGCTGATCTCGTTCCTGATCGCGGGCATCGCCAGCGCGGCCGCGGCGTTCTCCTACGCCGAGTTCGCGGGCATGATCCCCAAGGCCGGTTCGGCCTACACCTACGGCTACGCGGTGCTCGGCGAGGTCGTCGGGTGGCTGATCGGCTGGGACCTGCTGCTGGAGTACACCGCGATCGTCGCGGTGGTCGCCATCGGCATCTCCGGGTACTTCAACGAGCTGCTCGGATTCCTGCACATCGATCTACCGCTGTGGATGATGGGCGCGCCGGGCACCGAGGCCGGTGAGGCACCGGCGGGCAGCTACAAGATCAACCTGTTCGCGGCGCTGCTGTGCCTGCTGATCGCCTTCATCCTCAACCAGGGCATGAAGAGCGCGGCGCGCTTCGAGACGATGCTGGTGTACCTGAAGGTCGCCGTGGTGCTGGTCGTGATCGTCGTCGGCGCCTTCCACATCAACGCCGGCAACTACAACCCGTTCTTCCCGTTCGGCATCAGCGGCGCGTTCGCCGGTGCGGCAACAGTGTTCTTCGCGGTGTTCGGCTATGACGCGATGAGCACGGCGGCCGAGGAGTCCAAGGACGCGCAGCGGCACATGCCGAAGGCGATCATGTACTCGCTGGCCATCTCGATGGTGCTCTACGTGCTGGCCTGCCTGGTGCTCACCGGCATGGTCCCGTACCAGCAGATCAGCAGCGAGAGCGCGTTCGCCACCGCCTTCGCCGACGTCGGCCTGCCGGTGCTCGGCGCGATCATCGCGGTCGGCGCCATCCTGGGCATCCTCACCGTGCTGTTCACCTTCATGCTCGGCGTGACCCGCGTGGGCTACGCGATGAGCCGGGACGGCCTGCTGCCGAAGTGGTTCTCCAAGACCCACCCGGTGAAGCAGGTGCCGAGCCGCTTCACCTGGCTCATCGGCATCGCCTCGGCCGCGATCGCCGGCCTGCTGCCGATCGGCGAGGCCGCGGAGCTGACCAACATCGGCATCCTGCTGGCGTTCGTGATCGTGTGCGCCGCCGTGATCGTGCTCCGCTACAAGCGTCCGGACCTGCAGCGCGGCTTCAAGTGCCCGGGTATGCCGATCGTGCCGATCATCGGCATCGTGTTCTCGATCTGGCTGGTCACGTTCCTCGACCCGGTGACCTGGCTGCGCTTCGCCGTCTGGTTCGCCATCGGCCTGGCGATCTACTTCGCCTACGGCTACCGCAAGTCGAAGCTGAACGAGGTCACCACGACCGAGCCGCCGAAGTGACCTGCTGACCCCGGTCCACGACCGGAACCCGGAACGCCGGATGACGCCTTCCCCCTGCGTCGTCCGGCGTTCCGGCGTTCTGCCACAGTTTCAACGGAAATCGAAGGTCCGATTTCCTGAAAAGGCGGGAATGGAAGTTGATGTCCGCGAAGCGGAATGAGTCGCGATCGATCAAGGGTGTTCTCTGCATCTCAGCGTGCACTGGATCACAGCGCGGCGGGGCTTCGGCGCCCTAGGGTTTTCCCGGGCGTCGCCGGAAGTTCCCGGGGGCGTTGGAGTTCCTGCCGGGCCTCAATGCCGAGGGGTGCTTGTGACGCGCGTTCGCGAACTGAGCCCGTATGTCGAGCTGCACCGCGCGCAGTGGCGGGAGCTGCGCGATTCCCTGCCCCTACCGCTGTCCGAGGACGAGCTCGTCGCCTTGCGCGGGCTCGGCGAGCCGGTCGACCTCGCCGAGGTCGCCGACGTCTACCTGCCGCTGTCGCGGCTGATCAGCCTCCAGGTGGCGGCCCGCCAGCGGCTGCACGAGACCACCACGACCTTCCTGGGCGAGGAGACGAACGGCACGAAGGTGCCCTTCGTGATCGGCATCGCGGGCAGCGTCGCGGTCGGCAAGTCGACCACCGCGCGGATCCTGCGCACGCTGCTGGCGCGCTGGCCCGACCACCCGCGGGTCGACCTGGTCACCACCGACGGCTTCCTGCACCCGAAGGCCGAGCTGGTGCGCCGCGGCCTGATGCACCGCAAGGGCTTCCCGGAGAGCTACGACCGGCGGGCGCTGCTGCGCTTCGTCACCGAGGTGAAGTCCGGCGCGCCGGAGGTCACCGCGCCGGTCTACTCGCACGTCGCCTACGACATCCTGCCCGGCGAGCGGAACGTGGTCCGCAAGCCGGACATCCTGATCATCGAGGGCCTGAACGTGCTGCAGCCGGGCCCGAGCCTGGCGGTGTCGGACCTGTTCGACTTCTCGATCTACGTCGACGCGCACACCGACCACATCGCCCGCTGGTACACCGACCGCTTCCTGGCACTGCGCAGCACGGCGTTCGCGAACCCGGACTCGCACTTCCACCACTTCTCGGAGCTCTCCGACGAGGAGGCCCGCACCGAGGCCGAGCACCTGTGGCGCACGATCAACGAGCCGAACCTCGTGGAGAACATCCTCCCGACCCGCCCCCGCGCAACCTTGGTGCTGCGCAAGGACATCGACCACTCGATCAACCGGGTCCGCCTCCGCAAGCTCTGAACGCGGGCGGGTCGCGGCTGGCTCTGACGTTCGTGAGGACGCCGTCAAATAGCGCTCAGCGGCGGGCGGGCCGGCGGGACAGCAGCAGCTGCAGGTGGGCGCTCAGGCGTTCCGTCGGGTTGGTCAGGTCGATGCCCGTGATCTCGCCCGCCCGGCGGACCCGGTAGCGCAGGGTGTTCGGGTGCACGTGCAGGCCGTCGCTGGCCCCCCGGACGTCGCCGAACGCCTCCAGGTACGCCAGCAGCGAGCGGGCCAGATCGGTGCCGTGCTCCGCGTCGTGCTCGTGCAGCGCCGCCAGGCGGGAGTCGCGGAAGCGCTCGTTGCCCTGCAGCACCGTCAAGATCTCGCTGATCACCACCTGCGCCCGGACGTCCGAGATCGTCGCGATCTCCGCGCGCAGGTCGTGGGTCATCGCGTCGAGGATGCGGTCCGCCTCGGTGCGCGACTCCGCCACCTCGTCCAGCGTCCGCGCCGCCGAGCCCACGCCCACCTGCACCCGCGCCCGCAGGTGCTGCTTGGCCGCCGCCACGATCTCCCGCGTCAGGCTCAGCGCCGACGCCACCGCCGAGCGTTCCGGCAGGTCCGGCAGCAGCACGTACACCCGCGAGCCGATGGTGGTGACCAGCGCGCTGCGCCGGTACGCCGAGGCGTGCACCGAGATCAGGCTGGTCATCTCGGCGCGCTGCAGCTCCAGCTCGGAGCGGTCCGCGCTGGTGTCCGACGGGCGCAGCGTGAACACCACGACCACCGCGGGCTTCGCCGGGTCCGCGCCGATGTTGTCGGCCACCGACTGGGCGTCGATGAGGCCGTCGAGCAGCCCGGTCAGCAGATTCTCCCGGAACCGCGGCCCGGCGGTGGCCTCGGTGCGCTGCCTGATCAGCTGCAGCGCCGCCACCCGCGCCGCGCCCAGCAGCGCCCGCTCGGAGTGCTCCGACAGCGGCCGCTTGCCCTCCTGCACCCAGATCGTGCCCAGCGGCTGGGTGCCCGCGTGGATGCCGACCGCCATCCGGCGGCGGATGCCCAGGTCGGGCCGCTCGTCGATCCGCACGACGTCCTCGCCGGCGCGCAGCCGCTGGTAGACGCCCCACTCCCGGAGCATCGCCAGGTACGACTCCGGCCCCTGCCTGCCCAGGATCGACAGCCTGCGCAGCTCGTCGACCTCGTCGTCCGAGCGCGAGTAGGCGAGCACCCGGCTCGCGGTGTCCTCGATCGCGACGATGCCGTCGGTCATCGCCGCCACCGTCTGGGCCAGCGAGAACAGGTCGCCCAGCGCCTCGCCCAGGTCCGCGTCGGTGGTCAGGCGGGCGTTGTCGACGGCCGAGCGCGCGAAGGACTCCAGCCGCTCCCAGCGGACCTCGGGCCGCACGCCGAGCAGCGCGATCCGGCAGTCGATCGCGGTGTCCCGCAAGGCTCGCGCGTCGGATTCCGAGTCGACCTTCACCGCCACGGCCGCCGCGCCGTCGCGCGCCGCCGCGCGCACCAGCCGGGCGGCGGCCCGGCCCCGCGCGCCGATGACCAGCACGAAGTCGCCGTTTCGCCCGCTGCCGGACTCCTCCTCCGGGTCGACAATGACGACGTCGCGCACCTCCACCTCGAAGCCGCTCGGCGCCGCGAGCACGTCGACCAGCGGCTCGCCCACCGCGATCAGGAGCTGGCGCAATGGCACCCCCACCACGGCGACGCCCACCGCGTCCACCGCCGGGGAGTTTTCGACCTCGTGCAACGCAGGAACCCCACTTGTTCAACCGGACAATCCGATATTGCCAACGATAGCCGAATGGACAAGCCCGGGGCGCTAACGAAACCTTAATCTCCCAAGTAACAGGACCCTTGTCCCAGACAGCGACTCTCGCAAGGAGGCGAAATTGGCCATGGACGCCATCACTTCGGTCCCGGTGCCCTACAACGAGCCGGTCAAGGGCTACGCGCCCGGCTCGCCGGAGCGGGAGTCGTTGCAGAAGCGGGTCGCAGAGCTGGAGTCCGAGCGCATCGAACTCACCCAGACCATCGGCGGCGTGCAGCGCCTCGGCGGCGGTGACAAGTTCGACGTGGTCCAGCCGCACGACCACCAGCACGTGCTGGGCACCGCCGCGCAGGCGACCGCCCAGGACGTCGCCGACGCCGTGCAGGCCGCCAAGGACGCCGCCCCCGCGTGGGCCGCGACGTCGTTCGACGAGCGCGCCGCCGTGCTGCTGCGCGCCGCCGACCTGCTCGCCGGCCCGTGGCGCGACACCATCAACGCCGCCACCATCCTGGGCCAGTCCAAGTCGGTGCAGCAGGCCGAGATCGACGCCGCCTGCGAGTTCATCGACTTCCTGCGGTTCAACGTGCACTACGCGCGGCAGATCATCGCCGAGCAGCCGCGGTCGGTTCCCGGCGAGTGGAACCGCATGGACTACCGCCCGCTGGACGGCTTCGTCACCGCGATCACGCCGTTCAACTTCACCGCCATCGCCGGCAACCTGCCCACCGCCCCCGCGCTGATGGGCAACACCGTGGTGTGGAAGCCGACCCCCTCGCAGCAGTTCGCCGCGCACTTCACCATGCGGCTGTTCGAGGCCGCCGGGCTCCCGGCGGGCGTGATCAACCTCGTCACCGGTGACGGCCAGGCCGTCAGCGAGGTCGCGCTGACCGACCCGGGCTTCGCCGGCCTGCACTTCACCGGCTCCACCGCCACCTTCAAGAAGCTGTGGCGCACCATCGGCGACAACCTCGACGGCTACGGCAGCTACCCGCGCATCGTCGGCGAGACCGGCGGCAAGGACTTCATCGTCGTGCACCCCTCGGCCAACCCGACTCCCCTGGCGACCGCGTTCACCCGCGGCGCGTTCGAGTACCAGGGCCAGAAGTGCTCGGCGGCGTCCCGCGCCTACGTGCCGCGCTCGATCTGGGAAGGCGGCCTGCGCGACGAGCTGGCCGACCTGACCCGCACCGTCCGCTACGGCGACGTCACCGACTTCTCCTACTTCGGCGGCGCCGTCATCGACGCCCGCGCCTTCGCCAAGCACAAGGCGGCCCTGGACCGCGCGGCCAAGACCGACTCCATCGAGGTCCTCGCCGGCGGCGGCTACGACGACTCGGTCGGCTACTTCGTCGAGCCCACCGTGCTGGTCTGCGACGACCCGACCGACGAGGTGTTCACCACCGAGTACTTCGGGCCGATCATCGCGGTGCACGTCTACGACGATGCCAAGTTCTCCGAGATCCTCGACGTCGTCGACTCCTCCAGCCCGTACGCGCTGACCGGCGCGGTGTTCGCCACCGACCGCAGCGCCATCGAGCTGGCGCACCAGAAGCTGCGCGGCGCGGCCGGCAACTTCTACGTCAACGACAAGCCCACCGGGTCGATCGTCTCCCGCCAGCCCTTCGGTGGCAGCCGCGCGTCCGGCACCAACGACAAGGCCGGTTCGCTGCTGAACATCCAGCGCTGGACCAGCCCGCGGGCGATCAAGGAAACCTGGGACGCCCCCACCGGTATCGCCTACCCGCACATGGGCTGAGCGTTCGGGGCGCCCTCGGCCGAGGGCGCCCCGAACCCGCCCCGAGCAGTTCCCACTCCGAACCCTTCGCCCCGTTCGGCGAACCGCGGCACGCACTTTCGACTGCAGGCAACGCGGAAGGCAGGAGATCCCCGAAACCCCGCGCACAGCTTCAAAGAAGGAGACCACGATGCTGCGCAGCACCCTGCTGGCCGCCGCCCGTTCCCAGGGCGTGCGCCGACTCGTGGAGGCCAACCCGCTGACCAAGCCGGTCGTCGAGCGGTTCGTGGCCGGCACCACGCCGGAGGACGCGGTCCGGGCGACCCGGGCCCTGCGCGACCAGGGCATGTACGTCACGCTCGACCACCTCGGCGAAGACACCCTCGATGCGCAGCAGGCCACCGACACCGTCCGCGCCTACCAGCAGATGCTGAAGGTGCTCGCGGCCGAGGACCTGGCCGACCGCGCCGAGGTCTCGGTGAAGCTCTCCGCGGTCGGGCAGTTCCTGCCCAGCGACGGCGAGAAGATCGCCCTGGACAACGCGCGGCTGATCTGCGAGGCCGCGGCCTCCGCCGGCACCACGGTGACCCTCGACATGGAGGACCACACCACCACCGACTCGACGCTGGGCATCCTCCGCGACCTGCGGGTGGACTTCCCGTGGGTCGGCGCGGTGCTGCAGGCGTACCTGCACCGCACCGAGCAGGACTGCCGCGACCTGGCCGGCGAGGGCTCCCGGGTCCGGCTGTGCAAGGGCGCCTACTCCGAGCCCGCCTCGGTGGCGTACCAGGACAAGTCCGAGGTGGACCGCTCGTACGTCCGCTGCCTGAAGATCCTGATGGCGGGCGAGGGCTACCCGATGGTGGCCAGCCACGACCCGCGGATGGTCGCGATCGCCGCCGACCTGGCCGCGCGGTCCGGGCGCAGCGCGGACAGCTACGAGTTCCAGATGCTGTACGGCATCCGGGCCGAGGAGCAGAAGCGGATCGCCGCGGAGGGCAACAAGCTGCGGGTGTACGTGGCCTACGGCGACGAGTGGTACGGCTACTTCATGCGCCGCCTGGCCGAGCGCCCGGCAAACCTGGTCTTCTTCCTGCGTTCGCTGATCTCCCAGAACTGATCCGGCGCCCCCCGAACGGCCCGGCCCGCTTTTCTGCGGGCCGGGCCGTTTCCCATGCGCCGCAGATCACGTCCGCGCACCCGGATCACGTGGTTAATCTGAATCTTGAAAGATTCTTCGCGTTTCTGGGTGGGGACGACATGCGCAGGCCGGCCGCAACGCTCTTCCGGATCGCCGTGGCGCTCGCGGCCGCCGTCGGGATCTACCTGAGCACGAAGGACGGCAGCTTCACCGGCTCCCTGGTGTACTTCACGATCCAGAGCAACGTCGTCGTCGCCGTCGTGTTCGCCTGGGCCGCAGTGGCGACGGCGTGCGGCGCGGGACACCCGCCGACGTGGCTCAAGGGCGGCACGACGCTCTACATCGCGATCACCGGGCTGGTCTACAACCTGGTGCTGGCCGGGCAGCCGTTCCAGATGACCGCGGCGCTGTCCGACACCTGGGAACTGGGCAACCAGCTGGTGCACCTGGTCACCCCGATCGCGGCGGCGGTCGACTGGCTGCTGTTCGACGAGCACCGCCGGTTCCGCTGGGCCAGCGCGCTGCACTGGCTCGCCTACCCGTTCGGCTACCTGGCGTTCGCCCTGATCCGGGGCGCGCTGCTGGACCGGTACCCGTACCCGTTCCTGGACGTCAACGCGCTCGGCTACGGAGGGATGGCGCTCAACGTGGTGATCTACGGCGGAGCCTTCTGGCTCCTCGGCCTGGCGATGGTGGCGGTGGACCGCGCCCTGCCCCGCCGCACTCCCGAGCCCACGACGCCGACGCCACAACGCATCGCCGCCTGAACCCAGCGCGGGCCAGGCTCGTTGCTTCCGGCGGTGGTGGAGGTTCGCCAGGGCCATGCCGAGCTTGTTCTTCGCGATGAACGGCGGCGCCCGATGCCGGGCACTTCATCGCGGAGGACGAGCCGCGGAAAACCGCGGCGGCACTGCTCGACTTCTTCGGATAGCCCGGTTTCGGCTTCCGCATCGGCACAGCACCCCGAAAGACCCGCGACCGCGTTGGAGAAAACGACCGGTATCTCGCTTTCTCCAACACCACATCGGCGACGGAACAGCAGGTCAGCTACGCCGTGGAAGGCATTCGCGGCGATTTGTCAAATCGCTTCGTGGCCAGAATCCGCGGCAATTGTCAAATAGCCCGCTGAGCTGGATTTCTGGGCAGCGCAACGATTCTTGGGTACCGTTGTTCGGCAGCGGGGAAATCGTGGCATCGCGGTCGGGGGAGAACTGTGCCCGCCGACCGGCCTGAATGGAGGACACCCATTACCGCTCCGGCAAGCACCAGAAGAACCGGCATCCCGGCGCGACTGCAGGCGACCTTCCGGCCGCACGGACCGCTACCATCCGCCGGGCAGCTCGCCCTGTGGGGCACCGACGACCCGTCCGAGGCGGCGGCCGAACTCGGCTTTTCCCTTGGTGCACAAGGGGAACTGCCGACCGTCCTGCCGTCCGGACGCGGAGTCGGGGCAGCCGACGTACCCGCCGTGCTGATCCCGGTCGGCGACGCGCTCGCGCCGCTGGCGGCGCTGCCGAGCCCGGACCGGTGGCCGGGCTGGCGCCGCCCCGGCGACTCGCTGATCGCCTGGAGCGTCGCCGCGAAACTGGCCCTGGAGCACGTCGCCGCCGGACACCTCGTGCCCGAGGTTCGCGACGACGTCGCCTGCTGGCGCCTGGCGAACCCGCACGACGACCGGCTCGCCACGCTCGCCGAGTCCCTGCCCCCGGCCGCGCACGCGCTGCGCCGCGGCGACGCGCTCTGGACCGCTGCGGAACTCCTCGCCGCCTTCGGCGACGCCGTCGCGGACGCGTGCGCGCGGAGCACCGCGATCGCCGGGAACGGCTCCTGGGGAGGCAGCTGGGTCACCGCGCTGACCGGCCCGGATCCTGCAGTGCGGCTCGACGAGCCGGCCAGGTCCGAGGTCCTGGCCTGGGCCCGGCCGCTTCCGGCGGGTCCGGCCGGTCCGCTCGGTGGCCGGCTCCGCCTGCGCCTGGAGGTGCCCGCCGACGACGGCACGCCCTGGGCGCTGAGCTTCCACCTCCAGGCCACCGGCGACCGGACGGTGTCGGTGCCGGCCGCGCGGGCCTGGTCGGCGGGCTCCGCGACACTCCGGTTGCCGGGCGGTTCCATCGGCGCACCACAGGATTCGCTGGTGCGCGGGCTGGCCGAGGCCGCCCGCATCTTCCCGCCACTGGACGCGGCGCTGTCCGAGCAGCGCCCGACCGAAGCCCTGCTGGACGTCGCGCAGGCGGCGGCGTTCCTGGCCACCGGCGAGGCCGAGCTGACCGCCGCGGGCATCGCCGTCGACGTGCCGACCGATCTCACCGGGGTGCGCCGCCTGCGGGCCCGCCTCCACTCCCCGGATTCGGCCCGGTTCCGCTGGGAGGCCGCCATCGGCGACCAGGCGTTGACCGCCGACGAGCTCGACGAGCTGATCGCGGCGGGCCGCCCGCTGGTGCGCTGGCGCGGCCGCTGGGTGCGCGTCGACGTGCACGAGGCGAAGAACGTCCGTGCCGTGCTTGGAAAAACGCACACGCTGTCGGAGTCCGAAGCGCTGGCGGCGGTTCTCGAGGGGCGCCGGGCGACCGAGCTCGGCGAGGTCGAGGTGTCCGCCGGTGGGCGGCTGCGGGCGCTGGTCGAGCGGCTCGGCGAACCGTCTCGAGAACCACGGCTGGTCGGCATCGACGCGACGCTGCGCGGCTACCAGCAGCGCGGCGCGGCCTGGCTGCAGAGCATGGCCGAGCTGGGATTCGGCGCGGTGCTCGCCGACGACATGGGGCTCGGCAAGACGCTGCAGACCATCACGCTGCTGGCCGCCCGCGCCGGTGCGCGGCCGCAGCTGGTGGTGTGCCCGACGTCGGTGGTGGACAACTGGCAGCGCGAACTCAACCGCTTCGCCCCGAAGCTGCCGGTCGTGCGCCACCACGGCCCGCGGCGACCCACCACGCCCGAGGACTTCGCCCCCGGCTCCGTCGTGATCACCACCTATCCCCTGCTGCGCACCGACGCCGCGCTGCTGTCCGAAGTGGACTGGGAGGTCGTGGTGCTGGACGAGGCGCAGCAGATCAAGAACCACGCCGGGCAG
The DNA here is from genome assembly GCF_900106995.1 of Saccharopolyspora shandongensis. Taxonomy (GTDB): domain Bacteria; phylum Actinomycetota; class Actinomycetes; order Mycobacteriales; family Pseudonocardiaceae; genus Saccharopolyspora; species Saccharopolyspora shandongensis. The sequence continues at coordinate 14,486 of NZ_FNOK01000058.1, read as the reverse complement.
ACCGCGCAAGCGGCCCGCCGGCTGCGCGCGGGCGCCCGGGTGGCGCTGACCGGCACGCCGGTCGAGAACCGGCTCACCGAGTTGTGGTCGATCATGCACTTCGCGAATCCCGGCCTGCTGGGCGGTTCTTCCCGCTTCAAGGAGCGGTTCGCGGTGCCGGTCGAGCGCTGGCAGGACGCCGACGCCGCGCGACGGCTGCGTTCGGTCGTCGCGCCGTTCCTGCTGCGCCGCCTCAAGACCGAGGTCGCGACCGACCTGCCGCCGAAGGTCGAGTCGGTGGTCACCTGCACGCTGACCGAGGAGCAGGCCGCGCTGTACCGGAAGACGGTGCGGGAGACCTTCGACGACGGCCTGGGCGCCGGCATCGGGCGGCGCGGGCGCATCCTCAAGCTGCTGACGGCGCTCAAGCAGATCTGCAACCACCCCGCGCACTTCCTCGGCGAGACCGGGCCGCTCCCGGGCCGCTCCGGGAAGCTCACCCGCGCCACCGAGATGCTGGCCGAGGTGGTGGCGGCCGACGACCGGGCGCTGGTGTTCACCCAGTACCGGGCGATGGGCGAGCTGCTCGCCGAGCACCTGGCCGCCGAGCTGGGCCTGCCCGCGGTGCCGTTCCTGCACGGCGGCGTCCCGACGGCGCGGCGGCAGGCGATGGTGGACGCCTTCCAGCACGACGACACCGCCCCACCGCTGCTGATCATCAGCCTGAAGGCGGGCGGTACCGGCCTGAACCTGACCCGCGCGACGCACGTCGTGCACTACGACCGGTGGTGGAACCCGGCGGTGGAGGACCAGGCGACCGACCGCGCACACCGGATCGGCCAGTCCCGCCGCGTGCACGTCCACAAGCTGGTCGCGCACGGGACGCTCGAAGAGCGGATCGCCGACCTGCTGGAGCAGAAGCGCGCCCTGGCCGACGCGGTGATCGGCAGCGGCGAGACGTGGCTGGCCGAACTGACCGACGACGCGCTGCGCGAAATCGTCGAACTGTCCACGGAGGACTCATGAGTAGCCCTGTGTCAACCTCAGTCCTCCTCAACCGCACCCCAGGGGACCGTGACGCAAACCAGCCACGAGAAACCACGCAACGGGAGATCGGGCTGAACGCAACCACCACTGTGAATCGCGGAGAGGCGGACCAGTCATGAGCGGCAAGCAGCGGACGGAATCCTTCGGTGCGACGTGGTGGGGTCGGCGCTGGCGACGCGCGCTGGAGTCGCTCGGCGCCACCTACCCCAATCCGCGCCTGCCGCACGGAAGATCGCTGGCGCGCAAAGGCGCGGTGCAGGACCTGGTCGTCGAGCCGGGCCGGATCCGGGCCCAGGTGCACGGGCGCGGCAAGGCGCACGACATCGTCCTGATGCTGCCGGTTTTCTCCGACGCAGATTGGGAAACGGCCGTCGAGGCGCTCGCCGGTCAGCTCCGGCACGCCGCCGCCCTGCTGCAGGGCGAGCTGCCGGAGGACGTCGACGACACGCTGCGCGAAGTCGATCTGTCGCTGTTCCCGCGAACCGGCGAACTCGGCTCGACGTGCAGCTGCACCAGCAAGATCGAGCCGTGCGCGCACGCCGCGGCGGTGCACTACGTGCTGGCCTCGGTACTGGACGCCGACCCGTTCCTGCTCACCAGGCTGCGCGGCCGCGACCGGGAACCGCTGCTGGCCGCATTGCGCGCGGTGCGCTCCGGCTCGGCCGAACCGGAGCGCCCGGCGATCGACCGGCTCGACCCGGAAGCGTTGTTCACCGCGCGCGGCGACCTGGCAGCGATCGCGGTCCACCCGCACCGGCCGGACGGCCGGGTGCCGGAGGCGCTGCGGCTGCTCGGCGAGATCCGGGGCATCGACAGGGAAAGCTGGCAGCAGCTCGTGTCCGCCGGCCAGCACGCCCGCAACCGCGCGTGGACGCTCGCCGAAGGCTCGTGACCGGGTCAGGACCGCTTGCGGTTCAGGAACTCCGACATGTACCGCTGCGGTTCGCCGGTGTCGAAGGCCGCGCCGAACTCGGCGACGCTGTTCGCGACGGCCTGGTCGATCGGCAGGTCTTCCCAGGACCGCAGGAGTTCCTTCTGCCGGCGCACCGCGGCCGGACCGAACTCGACGAACTTCCGCGCCATGCGTTCGACCGCGGCGTCGAGGGCGTCCGGCTCGCACACCTCGTGCACCAGGCCCCAGGACAGCGCGGTGGCGGCGTCGATGTGATCGCCGGTGAGGGTCAGCCAGGCGGTGCGACCGGTGCCGATCAGCCGCGGCAGCAGCGCGGCGTGGATCACCGACGGGATGCCGACCGCGACCTCGGGCATCCCGAAGCGGGCGTCGCTGCTGCTGATCCGCAGGTCGCAGGCGGCCGCCACCTCGAGGCCGCCGCCGAGGCACCAGCCGGGCATCCGGGCGATCACCGGGGCCGGGAACCGGCGCACCGACTCGCACAGGCCGCTCAGCCCGTCGATGAACTTCTCGGCGCCGGCCCGGTCCAGTGTGGACATCTCGTTGATGTCGGCGCCGCCGATGAAGGCCTGCTCGCCGGTCCCCCGCAGCACCAGCACCCGGACCTCGGTGCGGTCGGCGAGCCCGTTGATCGCGGCCGTCACGTCCTCGATGACGGGTGTGCCGACGATGTTGAGCACCTTCGCGTTCCGGATGGTGACCGTGGCGATGCCGTCCGCGGTCAGTTCCGCGACCGCGTGCTGGGTGCTGGTGATCTCCGCCAATGCCACTCCCGTTAGCCGTCCTAAGTACCGTGGCCGAACCCTAACCCGCCGGGCCGCCGGGAACCAGACCTCACCGCTGTCTCGTCGAGGCGGCGAGCAGATCAGCCGGAGTAGGAGATGAATCCGCCGACGAGGGCGCCGTAGAGGACATGCCCCAGGAGGCTGACCACCGGTGTCACCACCCCGTAGTTGAGCAGGAGGAACCCCGGCGGTTCGAGCAGCGCGGTGCGGGGAGCGCTGGTCAGGCTGGTTCCCATCCGCGGGTGCACCGCCGGCAGCAGGAGGTTCACCAGCGCGGTGCCTGCGAACAGGCCGTGGACCAGACCGAACAACGCTCCCAACCACCAGCTGCTCGTTCCCAGCGCGACGAACAGCCCGTAGTAGCCCAGGGCGAACAGCTCCCCGAAGAGGAAGTGCGCCAGGTAGCCGAGGGCTTTCGCGCGCGAGCGGTTGACCGTGAGGCAGGTGCCGAGCAGGAAGGGGATGTCGATGCGGGTCAGCTTGAACTCGTTCGCCGCGCGCAATGCCGTGGTCAGCACCAGGGTGCCGATGAACCCGCCGGCGAGCGCTCCCCAGATCGTCACCGCGCCACCGCCTGTTCCGTGATCGCACAAGCCGCGCTGATCAACGCCAGATGGGTCAGGCCCTGCGGCATGTTCCCCAGGAACTCCTCCGTGGCCGGGTCGATCTCCTCGCTGTAGAGGCCCACGTCGTTGGCCAGCCCGACCAGTTGGTCCATCAACTCCGCGGCCTCTTCGACGTGGCCGCAGCGGGCGACGGCCTCGGCCAGCCAGAACGAGCAGGCCACGAACGCCCCCTCGGCCCCCTCCAGACCGTCGTCGCCGCCGTAGCGGTAAACGAACGGTCCGCGTGCCAGGTCGCGGCGGATGGCCTCGATCGTGCCGTGCAGCCGGGGATGCTGCGGACCCGCATAACCGCGCAGCAGGCCGAGCAAGACGCTGACGTCCACTTCCTCGGCGCCGGCGCTGCGCACGTAGCTGCTCCGGTCCTCGCTCAGGCACCGCGTTTCGATGAAATCCTCGATCGCATCCTGCTCGCGCCGCCACGCGCGTGCGTGCCGGCGGGAAAGCAGCCCTCGTTCGGCCAAGCGCAGCGCGCGGTCGAGGGCGATCCAGCACATCATCTTCGACTGGGTGAAATGTTGGGGCGCGCTGCGGACTTCCCAGATCCCCGCGTCCGCTTGCCGCCAGCTCGCGCACACGAAATCGGCCACCCTCGCCAACCGCCGCGCGATGTCGGCATCGAGCCGGCCGGCGGCCGTCGCGTACAGCCAGGCCGTCTGCAGCAGTTCGCCGTAAGTGTCCAGCTGCAGCTGCTCGACTGCGGCATTGCCCACCCGCACCGGCGCCGACCCGCGGTACCCGGCCAATGCGAGCACGTGCTCGGGTGCGCGGACACCGCCGTCGAGCCGGTACAGCGGGCGCAGGCGCGGCTCGGTGAACTGGGTGGCGTGCATCAGCCACCAGAAGTAGGCCTGCGCCTCGTCGGGGCACCCGAGCGCGAGGAAGGCGTCCAGGGTGAAGGCGGAATCCCGCAGCCAGGAAAACCGGTAATCCCAGTTGCGCCCGCCGCCGATCTCCTCGGGAAGCGACGAGGTCGCAGCGGCGGCCACTGCCCCCGACGGGGCGAACACCAGCAGTTTCAGGGCCAACGCGCTGCGCGTCACGGCTTCCTGCCAGCGCCCGGCGCCGGGGCGATCCCGCAGCCAGGCCCGCCACTGGTGGCCGGTCTGCTCCAGCCGCGCCGCGCACTCCGAACGTGCGGGCACCACCAGCGGCTCCTGATGCGCGAAGCTCAGCGCTAGATCGGCCTGCGAACCCATCCGGACCTCGAAGGCACCTGCGATCTCCGCACCGGAGCACACCGGCTCGCCCGCACCCCACGTGCACACGGCCACCGCGTCCGTGCCTGCCGACGCCACCGGTACGCCTGCTCGCTGGTTGATGCGCAGGCCCGCGGTGCCGTAGCCGAAACGGGGCTGCACGCACCAGCGCATGGGCACCGCTCCCGACAACCCTTCGACCTTGCGGACCAGTTCCCGGGTGGGCGTCAACGCCGTTCCGGGCAGCGTCAAGGCATCGGTCACCCGGACCACGCCCTCGGCCGTGGCGAACGTCGTCTCCACGACGTTCGTGCTCGGGAGGTAGCGGCGGCTCACCTGGTAGGGCAGCTCCGGTTCTAGCGCGAAACGGCCTCCCCGACGCGCGTCGAGCACTGCGCCGAAGACCGTCGGCGAATCCAGGTCCGGCACCGTCAGCCAGTCCACCGAGCCGTCCCGGGCGAGGAGGGCCACGGTCCGGCCATCGCCCAGCGCCGCGTAGTCCCGCAGCGGCGCATACCCCTCCCGGCGCGGCACGACGACGCGCGAGCCGTTGCCGAGATCCGACCCGATCATCGAACCCCCCGAACTGCTACCTCGGATCCGGCGGCCGTTCGTCACCGTGCGAGCGATCCACGCCCCGCCCATCGGCCACGCCCCGGGGCCACGCCATCGCACGGCGTCCTCACCACGCCAGACTGCGGCAACACGGCAGAACCGGACCAATGCCTTTCTGCCCTAGGCCCACCAGAGCCGACGCCGGTGCCGTGCCTCCGTATTCTTCGACGAGCTTGGTGAGTCGACGGACATGAAGAACACGGCGGATAAAGTGCTGGCGCCATGCACGGCTGTGAACGAGATGCCTGGTCAAAAGCACCGATAGCGAGGCACCAGCCTCCGATGCGTCTCACGGCGATGACCGTGATCCGCTGCAGGAGGAAGCGCGTCGGCTCGACGCCGAGCATTGGGCCCTGTACCAACGTCCGATCTCGGCCGACACGCTACGCCGACGCCTCGGCATCAGGTCACGGCGCGCGCCCTGACACGCGACGTACGACGACATCATCAACCAGGAGCTATGTCGTTGGCTGCAGTCGAATGAAGGCCAGGCATGGATTTCCCAGCCACCCGTTCTCCCTGTGCCCGGTGCGCGCGCTACCGCACGTGACGCACGGCTCGCATCCGGCTGATCGGATGCGGGCAGCGCCCGGGCGTTTCCCATGACTGTGCGTCGCAGAGTCTCCACGCAGCGAGCTGTGGATGACACGGGGCGTACGGCCCTACAAAGCTCCAGCAGGGCCCTTCAGAGCCGACCGGTAGCCGCAAGCTTCAGTGCGGCTGCCGGTCGAGGGGGATCGCTGTGGGCTATTCGCGTTTGCGCCACACCCGCCGGGGCCTCCCTCTCTGCTCGGCTTATTTCTGGGACCTCCGCGGTCGGCAGCGTTCCGCGGGCTCGCGCCTCCCAGTACACGCCTGGGTCTCATCCTCAGTCCCAGAGTCGGGCCGGCACGGTGGTCCGCTGGAAGAGAGCCGACCTGCTTAGCCGTCGGAGTCTTCGGTGGGCCCGGCGATCGTGCGGGGTTCGTCGCTTCGGCCGACGCTGATGCGGCGGGGTTTGGCCTGCTCGGCTACCGGGATCCGCAGGGTCAGCACCCCGTTGCGGTACTCGGCCTGGATGCGGTCGACATCCAGGGCTCCGCCGAGATGCAGTTGCCGGGCGAACGTGCCGGTGGGGCGTTCGGCGACCACCCAGCTGACTTCCGAACCACTGGACTCGGTCGGGCTGCGCTGAGCACGCACTGTCAGTGTGTTGTGCTCGGCGATGATTTCCAGAGACTCGCCCTCAATGCCTGGTAGGTCGAACTCGACGACGTACTCCTCACCGCGGCGGTAGGCATCCATCGGCATGGGCTGCGGCGCACGGGCCGCGCTGAGCACCTCGTTGGCCAACCGGTTGATGTCGCGGAACGGGTCGAACTGCAGTACCGGCATCGCACACCTCCTTCCGAACACAAGCCCTGGGGATGGGATTTGCCGTTCCCGGATGGTGGCCTCAGGTGCGCTCTTGATGGCGGGGTGACGTCCCTGCTGACACACGGTGCAAGTCGACTGCTGAGCAGAATTCTAGTCCGGCAAGGACAGATCCCTCCATGCACGGCGACGCTTGTGGCAGATGCGCATTCGAGAGCCGGCTGGGCACGATGGCTGCGGTCTCGGTCCGTTTCAACAGGTCCCGTGGACGCTGAAGAACTGGGTCTGTTGGCCAACACTGACACTCCTGTGGTGATACGTGGCAGAGGTGCCGGTGTGCTGATGGTTTCGGGGTGTCCTCGGTCTTTGCGGAACAAGCAGTCGCCTGCGGTGGTTCTGGGCCGGGATTAGGCTGCTGAGCACACCCATGGGGGCGTGGGAGTCGCTAGGCGAGATGGCCATAGGACTGGTGGGGGCGATCATGACTTCCGATGCAGCGCCCGATGCCGGCGGACAACGGCGGGCCCGGCGGTGTAGCTCGGGTGACGCCGTGGAGACCGCGGGCGAACCGGACGACGCACGTCCCGGCGGCGCGGGCACAGGGCGGGGCAGTGACTTCGCCGAGTTGGTTCAGATGGTCAAGCAGCGTGGTTTGCTCGATCTTCGCCGCGTTTACTATGCGGTGAAGATGGCCTTCAACGGCGCGGTGCTGGCGGTCGGCGCGGTGGCGTTCGTCTTGCTCGGTGATTCGTGGTGGCAGCTGATCACTGCGGTGGTCTTGGCGGGAGTGTTCACTCAGCTGGCCTTCATCGGACATGATGCCGGGCACCGCCAGATCTTCCGCTCCCGCCGGGCCAATGATCTGGTGGGTCGTGTTCACGGCTGTCTGACGGGGATCAGCTACGGCTGGTGGGTCGGCAAGCACCGGCGTCACCACGCCAATCCGAACCACGAGGATGCCGACCCCGACATCGACATTCAGTCGCTGGCGTTCACCGCCGAGCAGTCTCGCACCAAGCGCGGCGCTCTCCGGTGGATGGTCAAGTACCAAGCGTTCTTGTTCTTCCCCCTCCTGATGCTGGAGGGGATCGTTCTGCACGTCCGCAGCATCCGGGCCGTGCTGCGGCGGGAGGTGAAGGCGCACCGAGTGGAAACCGCTCTGCTCGCCGCTCATGTGGTGGGCTACCTGGTGATGGTGTTCCTAGTGTTGTCACCGCTCAAGGCGGTGGCGTTCATCGCGGTACATCAGGGGCTGTGGGGCGTGTACATGGGCTGTGCGTTCGCGCCCAACCACAAGGGCATGCCGACCCTGTCCGCGGCCGACAAGCTGGACTTCCTGCGCAAGCAGGTGCTCACCTCCCGCAACGTTCGCGGGGGCCGGTTCGTGGACTTCCTGCTCGGTGGCCTGAACTACCAGATCGAACATCACCTTTTCCCCAGCATGCCGCGGCCGAACCTGCGCCACGCCCAGCCGCTTGTGCGCCAATTCTGCGCCAGCCGCGGAGTGTCATACAGCCAGTGCGGCCTGTTCCATTCCTACGCACTGGTCCTGCGGCACCTGCACGCCGTCGGCGCGCCACCATCGGTGCCGCAGCAGTGCTAGACCGCCGATCCGTTCCTCCGCCGAGCGGGTCTATTGGACCGTGAGCAGGTGGCCGCCGTCGTTTTCCCAACGGGCTTCCGGTGAGTCCTCGGTTGGCTACGGATCATCGGCCAGCAGGTCGTGGGGAGAGGCGACGCTGTCTTGTTCGGACGCTTTGGCCAGGACCGCGTTCCCGCGAAGTTCGGTCATCTCCGCGGGACGAGCAACAGGACCATGCGGTGTCCGCTCGGGTCCGTCAGGCTGACCGTGTGCTGATCGAGTGCGTGGAAGCATTCGAGGCGTACCTGGCGTCCGTTGACGAATCCTCGGGGCCGGTGTTCCACTGCCGCAACGGGGCGTGGGTGGCGTATGAAAGGGCCTCCGCAGCTGCGGAGGCCCTTACCGGAACGCCAGCTCGAGTTTGACGAGCGTCTTTCGCACTTCTGGACTCCGCCTGCTCCAGAACTTCCGGCGGGGCTCAGGACTACGAACGTCCTTGAGTTGGACCATGCATTCCTTCGGGGCTGTCGCGTCATCGCCCCTTCGGTTCACCGACCCTCTCAATCGATTCACCGCACTTTTAGTACACGCCCGTTCAGAGCATAAGTCAAGTGAATCGATCCGTCTGAACTGCGGAAACTTGGTGCAGACAGAGTTTCCTGAACATCTGCGGCAGGCTGCGCCCGTGACGATCAGCGAGCTGATCGAGGCCGGACAGCGGGAAAACCGTGTGCTGCAACGAGTGTCACGGACGCGCCAGTGCGCGGCCTGGGTGTCCCAGCTCGACACCGGCCGCTACCCGCCGGTGGTGAACCTGTGCCCGATCGCCGACTGGCCGGCCACCTGCCCCTGCGCACCCCAGCAGCCGAGCAGGCCAAACCCCGCCGCATCAACGTCGCCCGAAGCGACGAATCCCGCATGATCTCCGGGACCACCACGGACCCCGATTAGACAGGCGGCCTCTTCCAGCCCGCCGGTTCATGCAGCCCGGAGGGCTGGCGCATTCCTACTCCGGTTCCCGGGTGGGTGGATTTTCGAGGAAGGCGCGGAGCTGGTCGGCCGGGAGCGGGTGGGAGAACAGCCAGCCTTGGTAGAAGTCGATTCCGAGGTCGCTGAGGACACGGAACTGGCCGATTTTTTCGACGCCTTCGGCGACGCAGCTGCGTCCCATCGCGTGCCCCATGCCGATCATCGCTTGGGCGATGGCGACGTCGGCCACGTCGGTTTCCACACCGGAGACGAACTGGCGGTCCAGTTTGATGATCTGCGCGGGAAGGTCTTTGAGGCGGGCCAGCGAGGAGTAGCCGGTGCCGAAGTCGTCCAGGGCGAAGCGCACTCCGCGTTCGGCGAGCTCGACCATCGCTTCGCGGGGGCGCGCGGGCAGGTCGATCAAGGACGTTTCCACGATTTCCAGAACCACGCGGTGCGGGTCGATGCCGCTTTCGGTGATGATCGCGGTGATCTCGTCGACGAATTCCGGGTCGTGGGGCAGCAGATCGACCAGGTTGACCGCGATGGCCACCGGGTGTCCATTCCGGACGGGCCAGCTGGTCGCCTCGCGCAAGGCGGTGCGCAGCACCCACCGGTCCAGTCCGCGCAGCAGGTTGCCTTGCTCGGCCACGCGCAGGATCACCTCCGGTGAGAGCAGGCCGCGGTCGGGATGCGGCCAGCGCACCAGCGCCTCGGCCATCACGACGGAACGGTCACCGGCCATGATCGGCTGGTAGTGCAGGATGAGGGAGTCGGTCTCCATTGCTGCGCGCAGTTGTTCTTCGAGGCCCAGTTGCTCCTCCACCGTGGCGATCATGGTGGAAGTGGCCAGCGACACCCGCCCTGGCCCCCGGCTCTTCGCGTGGAACATCGCCGCGTTGGCATAGCGCAGCAGATCCGCGCCGACGGTGTCCCGGTCGAGCATCGCGGCCCCGATCGAGGCCGACACGGCGACGGGGTGCCCGCGCACGGGCACGCTCGTGCGCAGCAGCTCCGCCACCCACATTGTGAAGGCTTCCAGGCCCCCCACGGCGTCGACGTCCGAGCAGATGATCAGATACTTGTCGCTGGAAAGCCGGGCCGGCGTGCATCCGGGCGGCAGCCCGTCCACGAGACGCCGCGCCAACGCCGTGAGCAGTTCGTCGCCAGCCTCGTGGCCCAGCGCGTCGTTGACGCGCTTGAAGTTGTCGATGTCGCAGAACAGCACCGCGACCTGTTCAGCGCCCCGGTGCAGCAAGCTGTCGAGCAGCTCGTTGAGGCCCGTGCGGTTGAGCAATCCGGTCAGATCGTCGTGGGTGGCCTGGTAGCGCAACGCCTCAGTCTGGCGCAGCCGCTCGGTGATGTCCTGGAACACCACCAGCCAGAACCGGCTTCCGTCGTCTGCCACCGACGCCGCGCTGTGCACATCGCAGTGCACAGCCTGGCCATCCGAACGCACCAGCACCCGCTGGTGCACCCGTGACCGGTTCAACGGTGCATCCATTGCCGCGGCGTCCACGAGGAGGCTTGCGCCCCGGTCGTCCGGGTGCAGCAGGCCCGCGGCGGGCATGTTGTTCAGGTCGTGCAGCCGGTAGCCCAACAGGCCGCACAGCGCCTCGTTGGCATCCAGCACGCGCTCGGATGCATCGAACAAGGCGATACCGGCCGGGGCCAGGTCGAACAGGTCGGTGAACCGCCGGCTCGACCGCTGCTGCCGGGCACCGGCTTCGGTCTCATCACGGGTGACCTGGATGAAACCCCGCACGCCGCCCTCCGCCGACCGCTGCGCGATGATCACCACGTGGGCCCAGAAGCGGGTGCCGTCCCGGCGCAGGAGCCAGCCTTCGTCCACATGACTGCCGAGCTCGGCGGCCTGAGCCAGCTGCCATTCCGCGTGGTCGGCGACGCCCGGTTCCGCCGGGGAGAACACCGAGAAGTGCTTCCCGATGATCTCCTCGCTGCGATAGCCCATGATGCGTTCTGACCCGTCATCCCAGCCATCCACCCGACCGGCCGCATCGAGCACGAAGATCGCGTACTCCTGCAAGCCCGCGGCCAGCAGGCCGAGGCGCGCCTCGGCCTTCGACTGCAGCCGCGCAATCCCGCCGTGCCCACCTCGGGTCACGAACTCGGTATCACGTTCCTCGACCATCGGACCCCGATATGTTCGATCCTCGCTCTGATTTTCACACCGACGCAGCCGGACTACGACTACAGCTTGCCGTCGAGCAGCACCCCGGGTCGGCTCATCGAGCTCAGGCCTGGAGGTCGACGACGACCTTCACCTCGTCGGGGCCCGCCTCGAAGACTTCGGTCCAGTCGCCCAGCGGGATCCGGCGGCTGATCAGGGAGCCCAGCCAGTTCCGATCCGCACCGGTCAACGCCTGCACGGCCTGGTTGTAGTGGCGCAGGTTGGCGTTCACACTGCCCAGGACGACGTCGTTGTCCAACATCAACTCGTTGTCGATCGCCGCCGCTGGGAAGGGCACGGTGCGGTGGTGGCCAGTGCTGCCGGTCAGCACGGTGATGGAGTTGCGCGCGGTGTGTTGCAGCAGCTCGAATACGACCTGTCCGGATCCGGTCGCCTCGATCACGACATCCGGTTCGCAGCCCAGATCGTCCAGCGAGGTGTGGTAGGTAGCGCCCAGCGCGCGCACCAGATCCGGTTTCGGCCCCTCGGTGGCGTGGTCGAGAACGTGCATGTCCAGGCCGCGCTGCGCGCCGAGCAGAGCACCGAGCAGGCCGATCGCTCCCGCGCTGGTCACCAACGCGTGACGGGGAGCGAAATAGGCTCGTCTGCCGATCATGTCAGCCTGCTCCCACGCCTTGGCCACCACCGATGCAGGCTCGGTCAGCACTCCCAGATCACCGAGCGCCGGAGCGACCTTGATCGCGAACTGGGGCTCGACCGTCCACTGCTGAGCACCGAATCCGTCCAGTTCCTTGATGCCGCGCTCGGTGTACTCGCCGTTGAGGCAGAAGTCCCATTGCCCGGCGGTACACGCCTCGCACGGCTGCGGGTCTGGACGCCGGACGACTCCCACCACGTAGTCGCCCTCCTGGAAGCCGCTGATCGAGGGCGCGTGGACCACCCGACCCACAGATTCGTGAAAGAGAACCATCCGGTCTTGCCCCGGCGGCAAGAGACCGTGCGCTCGCTCGGTGACATCACGATCAATGTCGCAGAACCCCACCAGCAGGCCACGCACCAGCAGCTCCCCCGGCTGCGGCACGGGATCGGGCAGTTCGGTGACCGCCGACAACTCCGGCCTGCCTGGAACCACGGTGGCGGCCTTCACCAGAAACCCTCCCGTGTCGTCGGATGCGCGCGGACGTACGAGCAGAACGTGGTTACCAGCGGGAAGAACAGGAACGCCTGGTACTTCGCCATCCACCGGACGATGCCGCGCTTGGCGCGGGCCTGCTCGGCGGTGAACGCCAGAGCCCGGATCTCGATATCGGGATCAGCGTCCTCGTGGTTCGGATTGGCATGGTGGCGCCGGTTGCCGACCCACCAGCCGTAGCTGATCCCGATGAGACACCCGTGAACATGCCCCACCAGGTCGTTCGCCCGGCGGGTGCGGAAGGTCTGGCGGTGCCCGGCATCATGCCCGATGAAGGCGAGCTGGGTGAACATTCCCGCGAAGACCACCGCCGTGAGCACCTCCCACCACCAGTGGGCGGCGCATCGGAAGTCATGATCGCCCGCCCCCTTACGACCGATCGACACCCGCCTTCCTGGGTGCACTCGCGAGCCCAAACTCAGCGCAGAGTGGCCGCAGACGCATCGTGCCTCTGCACTGGCGGGCACCTAGTCCGTCCCCACACGAGTACCCATGCGCGCAGCCGTCACGCGAGTGCCGCCGTTGCTCGGCGAAGGGCAACCAGCAGCGTGCCGAACTACGCTCGGGAACAGCAGAGGACAGGAGCGTGCACTGGGGACCACGTCAGTGCGGATCGGATGAGGAGTGCGCGATGAAGCACCCCGAGGAGTACGCAAAGTCAGCTGAAGAGAGCCTGCAGCAGGCGAAGGAACACTCCACAGAGGAGATCCGAGAGGCTCATCTGACCGAGGCCGCGGTGTGGGCGCAACTGGCGCAGGCGGCCGCAACGGTCTACGCCGCCGATCAGCAGAGAGCCAGCGAGCGGGCCTGACCCGGCCCGACAGGCCACAACGCCGCCACCGAGCACGACCGTCGACGCGGCCCCAGAGACCAGTCCGGGAACCCGGGTCGGTCGATCAACTACGCCAGTTCACGGTAGATGGTCGCGCACGTTGGCGGTCAGACAACCTCTCACTTCCCGATTACCGGTCGCACGACCTCGAATGCACAGAGCCCCTATCCGCAGTGATCACCGATAGGTGCTCTGAACCCCTGCCCTTGCCGAAAATCCCATCCGTAGAGGTCATGCTGCGCGGTGGTATTCGTGGAGGATGCCACCGAGCCGGTCGTGTCGACGTATGTCGAGGGGTTCGAGTTGCTTCGGATCGGCGACTGACGTGGGCAAGGGGCGCAGGGGACGGGCGTTCGCGATGCCTTGGCTACCCGCCGCAGCTTGCGTGACAGGCACGAGTACCACTGCATCCCCGCCATAGCACCGCCGTAGCTGGTCCCGGTCGTCGCGGACGCCGCTGAGCGCGGCTCGTGCTCACTTCGACATGTCGCTTCCTTCGATGATCCCCTAGCGCTCCCTGTTTTGACTCCAGTTCATAGATTTTTCCAGTTGCTGGAAGTTTCTATGAGATGTAAGTTGGGGCCGTGCAAGAGTCACGGCGCGAACGGAAGAAGCAGCTGACCAGACAGCGGATCGTCATGGCGGCTGTCAGGTTGTTCGAAGAGCAGGGGTATGAGCAGACCACGGTGGCGCAGATCGCGGCCGCGGCGGATGTCGATCCCAAGACGTTCTTCAACTACTTCCGCAGCAAGGACGAGGTGCTGTTCAACGACGTCGAGCCCGACTTCGACGTGCTGTTCGGGGCGATCGCGGAACGCCGGCCGGAGGAGAGCCCGGGCGAGGTATTGGTGAGGGCGATCCAGACGTACGCCGCTCACCGCCGGCCCAAGGTTCCAGCCAGAGAGCCCGTAGAGCTTTCGGCGGCGGCCCGGCTGGCGCTGACCACGCCGGCGCTCCAGGCCAAGGGGCTGTACCTGCTGCTGGACCTGCAGCAGCGGATCGCCGGTGAGCTGCTGAAGGTGTTCCCCGGCCAGCTCGACCCGGTCACCGCGGCGGCGATGACCGGCGCCGTGATCGGCGCCATCCAGCAGGCAGGCCTGGCGAGCGTCCAGCTGGACCGGTCACAGGAAGAGCTGTGGGAAGCCGCTCAGCACGGCCTCGACATCGCCCAGCACGGCCTGCTTTCGGTGCGGCCGTCCGCCGGAAGCCCCAATCTCACCGGAGAAAGGACCAGCTCATCATGAC
>NZ_FNOK01000044.1 GCF_900106995.1 Saccharopolyspora shandongensis | reverse complement strand
GCCCAGGGGCTGGCGTGGCGGCTGTTGTCGGCGAAGGTCGTGATCGCCTGGCGCAGGCGTTTGTTGCAGGCCCAGCGGAACGACACGCCGCGTTGTTTGCCGGATGCCTTGGTGACCGGGGTGATCCCGGCCAGCGCGGCGATGGCGTCGGGGTGGCCGAACGCCTCGCGGGCGTCGCCCCATTCGGCCAGGATCTGGGCGGCGTTGACGGTGCCTGCACGGGGGAAGGACCGGAAGATCTCCCCGTCGGGGTGGGCGTCGATCTTCTCGGCGATGGCGCGGTCGAGGTCCTTGATCGCGGTGTTGAGCGCGGTGATCACGCCAACCTGGGCCAGCACTGCCACGCGCGCACCCTCGGACAGGTCGGGATCGGTCGTGCCGGCCGGCGCCGAGCGCAGCCGGGCCAGCAGGACGGCGGCGGGCTTCTTGCCGGAGTAGCCCTGCTTGGCGCAGAACGCGGCCAGCCGTTTCTCGGTCAGCGAGGCCGCCGACGCGGCGGTCGGGTACTTCGTCAGGAACGCCAGCGCGATCGCCGAGGACAGGCTCGCGAAGATCACCTTGGCTCCGGGCCAGTGCGCGTCCAGCAGCGCGGCGAGCTGGTTGACCGCGGCCACCCGGGCGTCCACAAGGTCGCCCCGGGTCCGCGTCACCGCCCGCACTGCCTTGGTAGATCCCGAATACGGGACCGCGGGGCGGAGTCGGTGGATGCGCACCCGCAGGTAGTCGGCGATCACGTGCGCGTCGCCGGGGTCGGACTTTGCGCCGGAAAGTACCTCGGCCTCACGCCAGGTCTTGATCGCGTTCGGCTTGACCGGCATCACCGGGTGCCCGGCCTCCAGCAGGGCGTCCACCAGACGTCCGTCCGGACGCTCGATCGCCACCGCCGTCAGCTCGGTGTCGCCGAGCTTGTCCAGCCGAGCGGCCAGTCGGGCGAACCCGGCAGCGGTGTGCTCGATGGTGAACGCGGCAACTTTGCGGCCAGTGCGCTCAAGAACGCACACGGCGTGGGCGGTGGCGGCCCAGTCGATCCCGACGAAGAACAACGGCCCATCTTCCAGCGACAACCCAGTCGCCTTCCTGTTCGCAGCACGAGGCAGGAGCCGGGCGGAGGCGAAGGAACCGACAGTCGAGTGGTCACTAACCGGCGCTCTACGGCGCGTCCCTCTGTCATCAATCAACGGTTCCGGGGAAGCCGGGGGCGGCAGTGTCATCGAGGCCCACGAAGGGCGACCACCAAAGGCCGTCACCCCGGCTTCCGCCTAGTTCCTACCACAAGCCCCGTCCAAGGACCTGCACGGAAGAGGGTGCACTAGTGACCACCAGCGCAGATGCCGGGCGGACGCGGCACCGCCGCGCCACACCGCGAACCGGCTCGCCCGCGTCGAAGCCGCCGAGGAGCCGCCGGGTTCCGGGCGGGGAAGCGGCGGCGATTTCGCGCGAAATCGCCCACCGGTCCGCGCGCCAGCTGGGCGCCCGCGCCTCCGCAGGGAGGCGCCGGTGACCGCCTCCGCGCCGCTGCCCACGGGCACCGAGCTCCTCGCGCGCCTGGACCGGCTCCCGGTCGGCAAGCCGCACTGCCGGCTGATGCTGCAGGGCGGCCTCGGCTACCTCTTCGAGTCCTACGACGCCGTGCTGCTCGGCTACGGAGCCTCGGCCGTCGTCGCCCTGTGGAAGGTCGAGTCGGGGCTGGCCGGCTGGCTGCTGGCCTCGGTGTTCATCGGCTACCTGATCGGCGCGCTGGCCGCCGGGCTGCTCGCCGACCGCATCGGCCGCCGCCGCGTGCTGATGTACGCGCTGCTGGTCTACGTCGCGTTCACCCTCGTCGCGGCGACCGCGACCAGCCCGGGCGAGCTGATCCTGTGGCGGATCCTCAGCGGGATCGGGGTGGGCGCCGAGGCCACCATGATCGTGCCGTACATCTCGGAGTTCCTCCCGGCCCGCAACCGCGGCCGCAACATCGGCAACACGATGGTCTTCCTCGGGTTCGGCTACATCCTGGCCGGGCTCACGGCGGTGACCGTGATCAGCCCGTCGCCGGAGCCGGGCTGGCGCATCGCGTGCGTGATCTGCGTGGCGCCGGTGCTCCTGCTGCTCTGGTGGCGCCGGACGCTGGTGGAGTCGCCGCGCTTCCTGATCAGCCAGGGCCGCATCGCCGAGGCCACCGAGATCGTCGAACGCTTCGAGCGGGAGATCGCCGCCCGGCAGGAACTCCCGCCCGTGCCGGTGGTCGTGGAACCCGCGGCGAAGCCCGCCCCGCCCCGGCGGAGCGCGATCCGGCAGTTCGCCGCGCTGTGGGGTCCGGGTCTGGCCGGGCGCACCGCCGTGGTGTGCGTCCTGTGGTTCGCCATCCAGGCGACGCACTACGGCTATGGCACCTGGCTGCCGACGCTCCTGGTACTCAAGGGATTCACGATCTCCAAGAGCTTCTCCTTCGCCCTGGCCAGCGCGGTCGCCCAGGTCCCCGGCTACTACGTGGCCGCCGCCATCAGCGAACGCCTCGACCGCAAGTGGACGATCGTGCTCTTCCTGTGCTGCAGCATCGGCTGCGCGGCCGGGCTCGGTACCGCGACCGACGACGTGGCGATCTTCTGCTTCACCGTCGCCCTGTCGTTCTTCATGAACGGCGTCGCCGGCCCGCTGTACGCCTACACGTCCGAGATCTACCCGACCGCGACCCGCGCGACCGGGATGGGTCTGGCCAGCGCCACCGCCCGGGTCGGGGCCATCATGGCGCCGGTGGCGATCGGATACCTGTACGCGGACATCGGATTCGGCGGCGTTTTCGCGGTGCTGTGCGGGCTCCTGCTGATCGGAGCCCTCGTCCTCGCGGCAGCGGGCCTGCGCACCGCCGGGCGCAGCCTGGAATCGCTGCACGCGTCGCGGGCCCGCGACGACCAGCCGGTCTGATCGCCGGGGAGTTCCCGGTCGAGTGGGAACTCCCCGACGCCGGTCACTTCATCGGGTGGTTGCTGGCCAGCTCGGCGTAGAGCTGGGAACCGCGCAGCAGGGCGAGCCGGAACCTGGCCCAGGCGCTCAGCGGCCCGATCGGTGGGAGCTCGTCGGTGCGGGTGGTCGGCTCGCTGCGGAGCTGGTTCGACATCTCGTCCTCCTCGATTTCAGATCCGGCAACGGGTTTCGGGGTGGTGGTGCGGCGGGTCAGTGCCACACCCAGCAGCACGATCGCCATGCCCAGCAGGACACGCAGGCCCAGCTCTTCGCCGAGCAGCAACCAGCCGAGCAGCACCGAGACGATCGGCATCAGGTAGGCCACGGTGGACGCCGTGGTCGCGCCCTCCTCGCCGATGATCCGGTAGTTGATCGCGAAGGCGAGGCCGGTGCCGAAGATGCCCAGGACCGCGACCGCGAGCAGCGCGAGGGGATCCCAGCTCACCGGCCGCAGGCCGTCGAGCGGGAGCGCCAGCAGCGCGTAACCGGTGGCGGCGATCATCTGCATGGCCGCCAGGGTCAGCGGTGGCAGGCCGTGGTTCCCGGTCAGGTTTCGTCCGATGTAGACGTAACCGATGCCGTAGCTGACCGCCGCGCCCAGGCAGGCCAGCACGCCCCAGCTGAGCAGGCTGCCGCCCTGCCACGGCGCGAAGATCAGCACCACGCCGAAGAATCCCACCAGCAGCCCGCCGAGCCGGGCCGGTGGCATCGCCTCGCGCCCGGCGAACAGCCCGAACAACACCGTCCACAGTGGAGTAGTCGCGTTCAGCACGCCGGTCAGGCCGGAATCGACGGTCTGCTCGCCGAGGCCGAACAGCACCCACGGCAGCGCGCTGCCGAACAGCGCGGCGACGGCGATGTGCCGCCACAGTTTGCGATCGTTGCTCAGCCGCAGGCCGCGCAGTGCGCACAGCGCGATGAGGACCGCGGCGCCCAGCACGATGCGGGTCAGCGCGATCTGGGTCGGGGACAGCGCCCCCAGTGCGAGCTTGATCAGCAGGAAGCTGGAGCCCCACAGCAGTGCAAGCACGCCGAGTCGCACGTAGTTGGTCGGGTTGTTCATGTCTTCTCCGGTCTCGCGGGGCGTGGTCGAGGGGTCGGCCCGCGGAGACGGTAGGTCTCCGAACCTTCGGCGACCGCCGAACCGATCTCCACCTACTACGTTGCGCCCGCCGAGACGTAAGCACAAGTGAATTAAAATCAACCGACGTTTCAGATTTGCTGTATCGTGGGGGCATGTTGGACGTACGCCGGATGCAGGTGCTGAGAGCCGTGGTCACGAGCGGCTCCGTGAGCGCGGCCGCGGCGAACCTCGGGTACACGCCGTCCGCGATCAGCCAACAGCTGTCCACGCTGGAGAAGGAGGCCGGCACGCCGCTGCTGGAGAAGGTCGGGCGCGGGCTGAAACCGACCCCGGCCGGCACCCTGCTGGCCGAGCGCGCCGGGCGGATCGCCGACCTGCTCAGCAGCACCGAGGCGGAGCTGGCCGACATCCGGGCCGGGCGCACCGGCCTGCTGCGGGTGCGGTTCTTCCACACCGCCAGCGTCGGGCTGATCCCGCCGGCGGTCGCCAAGTTCCGCGCCGAACACCCCGACGTGCAGCTGGACCTGCGGTTGCAGGAGGTGGAGCTGGTCGACGACGTGTCCCGCGGCGAGGCCGACCTGGCGATCATCGTGGTGGGCCGCTCCGTGCCCGAGCGGCGCGGGGTGCGGTTCGTGCACCTCGCCGACGACCCGTACCGGATGGTGCTGCCGAAGTCGCACCCGATGGCCGCCGAGGACCGCATCGACCTGGTCCGGCTGGCCGGCGAATCCTGGGTGAACAGCACCGTGACCAGCGACGACATCTGTTCGAGGCTGCTCAGGGACGCCTACGGCAGCGCCGGTTTCACGCCGAAGGTGGTGGTGGAGACCGACGGCACCTACTCCGCCCAGGGCTTCGTGGCCGCCGGGATGGGCGTCGCGCTGGTGCCGCGCCTCGGCCTAGACGTCGTGCACCCCGGCGTGGTGGTGCGGGCGGTGCGCAATCCGGAACCGGCGCGTCGCCTCTACGCCGCGGTCCGCGAAACGGTGGCCGACCTGCCGGCCACCCGCTCGCTCCTGGCGACGCTGCACGAGGTCGCCAGCTGACCGGCGCGCCGCCCGGAACCCCGGGCGGCGCGGATCGGGTCAGCTGCGGCGGTCGGTGTTGATGAGCACGTCGCCGTCCGACGTGGCCACCATGCCGAGGGTGTGGCTCTCGGTGATCTTGCTGTGGCCCTTGGTGAACTGCAGCGTGACGATCACGTTGGTCCCGGACATCACCGGCCCACCGACGATCTTGACGTCGTCGATGGACTTCCAGAACCCCTCGTAGCGGTCCTTGCCCTGCGACTGCAGGTTCGGGCCCAGCAGCTCCCAAGCCTCGTCCAGCTTCTTCGGCACCAGCGAGTAGTAGTCGCGGACCACGCCCACGACCTCGTCCTCGGACGGCTGGTTCGGGGAGCTCGACGTCGAGCTGCTCGTGGTCGGCGGCGCGGACGTCGTCGCCTTGGCGGACGTGGTCGGCGCGGAGCTGGTCTGCTGGACCGACGGGGTGGACTGCGCCGAGGTGGCCGGGCCGGTCTGCTCCGGCGGAGCCCCGTCGCCGAAGGCGTTCGCGGCGAGCACGCCGACCAGCACCGCGACGACGATCGCCACCACCCACAGCGCCACCTGGCGGTAGTTGCGCCGCGCCGGCTCGGCCGCCGGAACCGCGGCGCCGAGCCGCGTGGGCGGGTTGGCGCTCGGCGGCGGGCCCATCCGGTTGCCCGCCGGAGGCGTGCGCGGCCCTGCGGCGGTCGGCCGCTGCCAGCCCACGTTCGGCGAAGCGTTGGGGATCGGCCGCCCGTCGAGCACGGCCTGCAGCAACTCGCGGGCCTGCGCCATGGTCGGCCGCTCGACCGGGTCCGGGCGCAGCAGCTGCATCAGCGCCGGGGTCATCGGCCCGGCCTGCTGCGGCGGCTCGATCTGCCCGCGCGCCACCCGGTGCAGCAGGCTGATCGCGTTCTCGTCCACGCCGAACGGCGGCCCGCCCTCGATCGCCGCGTACAGCGTCGAGCCCAGCGAGAACACGTCGGACGCCGGTGCCGGGTCGCGGCCGAGCGCGACCTCCGGCGCCAGGTAGGCCGGGGTGCCGGCGAGGATGCCGCTCTTGGTGACCGCGACGTCGCCGATGGCACGCGAGATGCCGAAGTCGGTGATCTTCGCGATGTCGTTGTCGCCGAGCAGGATGTTGCCCGGCTTGAGGTCGCGGTGCACGATGCCGGCCATGTGCGCGGCGGCCAGCGCCCCGGTCACCTGCACGCCGATCCTGGCCACCTGCAACGGCGGCAGCACGCCCTGCTCGTCGATGACCGACGCGAGGCTTCGCGACGGGAGGTACTCCATGACCAGGACCGGCTGGCCCTCGTCCTCGGCGACGTCGAACACGACGATCGCGTTCTGGTGCTGCAATCGGGCGGCGATGCGGCCTTCGCGCATCGCTCGCTGACGGGCTTCCTCGGTTTCCTCGGGGGTGTAGCCGGCCTGAAGCAGCAGCTGCTTCACCGCGACCGTGCGGTGCAGGCGTTCGTCAACGGCCTGCCACACCACGCCCATGGCGCCGCTGCCGATCTGCTGCTGCAAGCGGTACCGGCCCGCGATCAAACGACCTTCGGCGCTCACCGGTGTCTCCTGGTACTGGCTGAGCCTGCTTGGACAGTACTGACCGGACCCCCGTGGCCAGCGTTCACTCGACGGTGTTCAACGTTACTGGGCGTCCCGCACCCGGTTGCACCCTGGTGCCGTCCGCACCAGGAAATGCACGTGGCCGGGGTGCCCACCTCGCGGTGAACGCCCCGGCCGGCGCGGGTTCGAGACCGGATCTCGTTATCCCCCGGCGCTGCCGGTCGGCTCGGTCGTCGGCTCGTCCTGGGTGTCCGAGGGCGGAGTCGTCTTCGTCGTCGGCCTCGGCTTGGACGTCTGCGTCGGCTCCTGCGTCTGCGTCGTCGGCTTCGTCGTCGTCGACGGCGCGTTGGTCTTGGTCGACGGCGAGTTGGTCTTCGTGTTGGCCGGCTCCTGCTCGGAGGTGGTCTCGGCCACCGTCGGCGGCGGGAGCGGGTTCATCTCCGAGGTCGTCGGGTTCCCGGTGTTCTCCGGCGGCTTCTGGCTGTTCATCAGCGCCGACGTCACCAGGACCGCGATCACCGCGACGGCGACCAGCGCGATGCCCGAGATCACCACGGGCCGCTTGCTCTTGCGCGGCTTCTCGTAGATCGCCGCATCGCCGCGGGTGTCGGAACCCATGTACGAGGTGGCGTCCTCGTACGGCTGCTCCGAGTAGGGCTCTTCCTCGTAGTACGCGACGGTGGTGCCCTGCGAGCCGACGACGCTGGTCGGGGCCAGTTCGGGCTGGCTGGATTCCGGAGCCAGCGCGGGCGGGATCGGCGCCGCCATGGCCGGGATCGACGTCGCGGAGCCGCCGTCTGCGACGGACTGCAGCATGTCCCGGACCTGTGGCATGTCCGGCCGGTCCTCGACGCGGGCGGCCATCATCGCCATCAGCGGCTGCGCCATCGGGCCGGCCTGCCGGGGCGGTTCGATCTTCCCGGCGGCCACCGCGTGCAGCAGCGCGAGGGTGTTCTCGTTGAGCCCGAACGGCGGGTGGCCCTCGATCGCCGCGTACAGCGTGGCGCCGAGCGAGAACACGTCGGACGCGGACGTCGGCTCCTGGCCCATCGCCACGTCGGGCGAGAGGTAGGCGGGCGTGCCCGCGAGCATCCCGGTCTTGGTGACCTGCACGTCGCCCTGGGCCCGCGAGATGCCGAAGTCGGTGATCTTCACCTGGCCGTTGTCGCCGAGCAGGATGTTGCCGGGCTTGATGTCGCGGTGCACGACACCGGCGGCGTGCGCCGCACCCAGCGCCGAGGCGACCTGCGCGCCGATCCGCGCCACCTCGCGCGGCGGGAGCGGCCCGTGATCGGACATCATCCCGGCCAGGCTGACGGAGGGCAGGTACTCCATGACCAGGACCGGCTGACCCTCGTCCTCGGCCACGTCGTAGACCGAGATGGCGTTCGGGTGCTGGAGTCGGGCCGCGATCCGGCCTTCCCGCATTGCCCGCTGCCGCGCTTCCTCGGCCTCACCCGGATCCAATCCGGGCTGCAGCAACAACTGCTTGACCGCGACCGTGCGGTGCAGGCGTTCGTCGACACACTCCCACACCACGCCCATCGCGCCACTGCCGATGCGTCGCTGCACTCGGTAGCGTCCGGCGACCAGGCGACCTTCGTCGCTCACCGACGTCTCCCCGTACTGCTATCGATGCTCAGCAGGCACCGCGAATCCCGGGGATAATGGTCCCGGGTACGGACCCACCGAACATCGGCGGATTTGGTGGACCGGCTCCGGCCCCCGACATGTACACGTTCTCCTCGCGGTTCGGGCTCGTGGAACGTCTCGAATCCAACCGCGATACGGGAGCCTAGCCGACGCCAGGTCGGCGTAGGCCCGAAGTCGGAAGATCCGTGCAACCTCATTCGACGGTACGCGGAGGCTTCCGCTCGGTCGGCCGAACCGGATTCTCCTCACAGTCGTTTCCGCTGGTGATGTCGGTCCTGCCGGGCCTCGGGCGACGTCCGTGCGGGCAGCGCACCGGTTGCGCTGGGCAACGATATCGGCGCTGTCCGGTTCATCCTGGTACGGCGTCAGGCGTTTCTGGAGACTCGGGTCGTTGCCGCATTGTTGTGCGCGGCCGGTCACGGCTCACCGGGGCGTGATGTGCCGGGCGCCGAGCAGTTCGGCCCCGACGATCTGCGGGGAGGCGTCCGATTCGACGGTGAGCAGCTGGCGCAGCACCACCCGGTGCCCGTCCGGGTAGCGGGCCTTGACCTCCGCCTGCACCACCCCGGCGGAGGAGATCCGAACCTGCGGCTGCATCGATTCGACCGCCTGCCAGGCGCCGACCAGCTCGGCCTGCTGCCCGGCGAGCAGCTCCGGCGACACCAGCGGAACGGCCGAGCCCGGGTCGTCGTCCAGGCGGTGGTAGAACTCCTCGACCAGGTTGAGCGCCGATTCGTGGCTGCCGGCCGAGGGATTCGCGGTGCCCTGCTCCGCGGCCTCCGGCACATCGTCGGCGCCGCCCGAACCGGCCGCCGCGGCGAAGCCGCCGTTGGCTCCGAACGGCCAGCCGGCCTCCCGAACCAGATCCGGGCGCAGCGCCAGCACACCGGTGATCGGGGCGGCGGAGGTGAACGGCCGCGGCGGGGCGGCGGGCTGCGCGACGATCCTCGCGCCGATCGCGGCGGCCGCGAGCAGCAGCAGGGTGCCCAGCAGGCCGAAGGCGATCCGGCTGCGCAGCGTCGGTGCGTCGGCAGCGGGGTCGGGCGTCTTGAGCAGCTCGTCGGCGATCCGCTCGTGCTCCGGTGACAGCGGCTCGCGCCTGATCAACTCGGCCACGGTTACCGCGCCCGCACCGCCGCGTCGCCTGCTGGTCGAAGGATGTTGCTGCACTCGCTCGCCCGCCCTCGTGAATCCGCCGTAGAACTCGTACCGCGCCGACGTCCGGATCGCGAAAGGCTTACCGCCGAGTTCACCAGAAGGGGCGTGCGCGAGGACTCGAACGGAGCAGCGGGTCACGAGCAGTGATCAGGCGATCCGCTCGTCGGACGTGATCAGCGGCTCGTCCGCCATCGTGTACCGCAGCTCCCGGCGCTGCGTCTGCACGGTGCCGTCGGCCATGGTCAGCCGGACGGTGTGCAGCGTGCTGGTCGGGGTCGCATAGCTCTCGACGACCTCGACAGACTTGGCGCGCGAGTACCTCGCGGCGAACGCCTCGTAGCCCTCGGCGTGCAGCGACCCGGTGGTCAGCGCGTACGCACTTCGCAGGTCGCCGCGGCCGATCGCGGCGTAGTACTCCTCGCCGCGCTGCTTGACCGGCCCGGTGTCGGCGAACAGCAGCTCCGGCGTCCGCGTCGGGCTGGACGTGGTCGGGGTGGTGCCGGAGGTCGGCAGGCCGGGAGCGCCGGGGGCGGAGCTGCCGATCGGGTTCGGCTGGATCGGGATGCCCGCGGACGTGGCCAGCGGCGGCGATGGCTGCAGCGGCTGCACCGAACCCGTCGCCCGCACCGCCTCCGGCCGGGTCGGGTCGCCCGTCAGGTAGTACGGATCCGTCGGCGCGACCGGCGGGTACTCCCCGCGCGGCATGCTCGGCAACTCCAAGCCCTTGATGGTCGTCGACCCGCCGGCCAGCAGCGTGGTGGCGAACATCAGCCCGCCCAGCGCAGCGGCCGACGAGGCGATCGCGAACCAGGCCGCCTGCCGCCAGGTCCGCGGCGGGGTGACCGACGCCGGGACCATGCCCAGGTCGAACTTGTGCAGCCCGCCCACCGGCATGGTGTCGACCAGCGGGTCGGTCGTCAGCCGCGCGCCGAGCGAGTGCGCCGGCCGGCGCGGACGGACCGCCGACGTCCGCGACACCGGGGACCCGACCCGGTGCCGGCCGTGCGCGGGCGGTTCCGGCGTCGGCGGCCAGTCGAGCTGGCCGCTCCAGCCCAATTTTCTGCCGCTGTGCATCGGAGATCTCGACTTTCTGCGACTCGCGGGGAGTTCACGACGTGTCGACTACGTGGAATGCCTCGGCGAGTCGACCGGTCATGCCGTGCCGCTCGGCCGTTCGTGCCAGGTGCCGCCGGATCATGCCCTGGAGGTCGTCGAGGTGCGCGGTCTGCGACCGGTGCGCGGCCAGCGCCGCGAGCTTCGCGTCGAAGTGATCGGTGATGTCGACCGCGTGGTTGATCCGCTCTTCGGGTGACTCCGACATCCACAGCTCGCGCACCGTCCACGGCTCCAGCCCTTCCCGCAGCAGCTCGGGGTGGGCGAATCCGTTGCGCGCGTCCGGGTAGATCGCGGCCAGGGTCGCCTCGCCGACGGCCCGGTGGTCGGGGTGCGACGTCGGGAGGTGCGCCCAGTTGATCTCCGGGGAGTGACTGATGACCCGGTGCGGGCGGAGCTCGCGGATCACCTTGGTGATGTCCCGGCGCAGCTGCAGATCCGCGACGACCCGCCCGTCCTGGTAGCCGAGGAAGCGCACGTCGGAGACGCCGACGGCGGCCGCGGCGGCCCGCTGCTCGTCCTGCCGGATGCGCGGCATGTCCTCGCGCGGCGTGTCGTCGAAGCCGCCGGCATCACCCGAGGTGCACACGCAGTAGGCGACCTGCACGCCGTCGGCGACCCAGGAAGCGACGGTGCCCGCCGACCCGAAGTCGACATCGTCGGGGTGTGCGGTGACCACCAGGGCGCGGAGTGTCGAGGACGTTTCCGGCGGCGTGGTCATGGTCACAGCCTAAGGGGAGGGCGCAATGACTCCGGTGCGGGGTCGTGCAATCACACTAGGTGATCAATAAGGCCTTTCAGCGCGAATGAGTACACCGAAAGGCCCAATGCTGATCCGGCGGACAGCTGCTCAGCGTGCTGAGCGCCCGATCAGAACTGCCCGTTGCGGAACTTGCTCTGCGTCGACTGCAGCGCCTTGAGCGAGGCGACGCCGCCGCCACCGCCGAGGATCATCGCGAAGATGTCCGCCCCGGTCGAGTCGCCGCTGCTGATCAGCAGCGCCAGCAGGGTCACGCCCAGGCCGACGCCGGCGATCGGGAACCGCTTCCGGGCGAAGTCCACGGCGGGCTGGCCGCCGGCGCGCTTCTTCGCGGCCGACGTCAGCATCGCGAGGTAGCCCGCGTGCCCGGCGGCGACGAGCACCCCGGCCAGTGTCACGAGAAAGGCCACAAGAGCAAGAACACCCATGACCACAGTCTGCCTTGTTTCCGCCGTGCCCGGTATGGGTGATATCCCGGATATGCCGCGCGCGGGTCGGGGGTGGGTGGAATCCGGGTGGCTCCGGGGTGCCGCCGGAAGTTCCGCCGAATGCACTACCGCGAAAAACGCCCGGTCAGCCGCACTGCCGCGGCGGCCGGTGGAAAAGGTTGTGATTTGACCCTGGATTGAGACCGGACTCACGCCTTAGGTTCTCAGGCTATGAGCGATCGGTTGGCCGGGTCGGTTGGTGCGAGCTCTGCGCGATCCAGCACCAACGGCCTGGATCTGGGGGACAAGCGAGCACTCGTCACGGGTGCGGCGAGCGGGATCGGCGCGGCGGTGGCCCGCCGGCTGGCGGCGGCCGGCGCAGAGGTCATCGCCGTGGACCGGGCGGCCAAGGTCGAGGCCATCGCGGCCGAGATCGACGCCGAGGCCAGGATCGTCGATCTGGCCGACCTCGATGCCGCCGCGGAGCTCGGCGACCGGGTGGACATCGTCGTCAACAACGCCGGTTTCCAGCACGTCGCGCCGATCCACCGGTTCCCCGCCGACACCTTCAGCACGATGCTGCGGGTGATGGTGGAGGCGCCGTTCCGGATCGTGCGCGCCGCGCTGCCGGGCATGTACGACCGCGGCTGGGGGCGGATCGTCAACATCTCGTCGGTGCACGGGCTGCGCGCGTCGCCGTTCAAGAGCGCCTACGTGACCGCGAAGCACGCGATCGAAGGGCTGTCCAAGGCGACCGCGCTGGAGGGGGCGGCGCACGGGGTGACCTCCAACTGCGTCTGCCCGGGCTTCGCGCGGACTCCGCTGGTGGAGCGCCAGATCGCCGATCAGGCGGAACTCCTGCGGGTGCCGGAGGCGCAGGTCCTCGAAGACGTGCTGCTGGCCCGCACGCCGATCAAGCGCCTGGTGGAGCCGGCGGAGGTCGCCGAGCTGGCGGTGTGGTTGTGCGGCCCGGGCACCACGTCGATCACCGGGGCGTCGTTCCCGATCGACGGCGGCTGGACCTCGCACTGAGTTCTTCCCGTCGTGCTGGTGGGCCGCCCTGGGCTGCCCACCAGCACGTTCGCCGTCGGAAACGGGACTGGGAACGGTCGCTTCAGTGGCCGAGGCGGCCGCGGCCCAGGCGAAGCAGGATCATCGCGAGCTCGCGGCCCTCCGCACCGAGTTCCCGGTAGCGGGCGAGCACGTCCATCTCGCGGTTGTAGACGATGCGCGGTCCGCCTGCCGCCATGCGGGCCTGGCCGACCTGTTGGGAGACCTCGGCGCGGCGCTTGACCAGGCGCAGGATCTCGGCGTCCAGGTAGTCGATCTCCTCGCGGAAGTTGCTGATGGCCTCCGCGGCGGCCTGCGTGGCCGAGGCGGGCTCGGACTTCGGCTGGTCACCGTCCACAGTGGCGTTCATCGGGCGTTTTCCTCCGGATTCGGCCCCGTCCCCGGCCCCCGGAACGCGCGAACGCCCCGAGTCCGAGGACCCCGGGGCGTCGTAGTGGTTTTTGAGCTCACGCAGCTACGGGCGCCGGAGTCCCGGGCCCGTAGAAAAACTCGTAGGTCTGCGTTCGCACGCGACCAGTCTGCCACAGCCGGTATCGGCCTGGCCATGAGGTGGGCCCATCATCCCAACGAGTGGACCATGGCGATTATCGATCACCAGTTCGAGTAATTTAGTGGAAATGTGCCGGGAGCAGCGCGGATCTTGGAGTCATGACGACCGAATCCGCTGCAGGCCAGCGTCCAGACCAGCACTCCGACCAGGACTCCCAGCGGCGTCCGCGTCGGCTCGTTCCGCCGTCCTCCGCGCGGACTGCCTACGCGCGCTGCGGATCACGAAGATGCCCGCCGCAAGACCGCCGGCACAGGTCAGCGCGAGCACCGTCCAGCCGTAGCCGACTGCCCGGGCGGTCTCGCCGAGCACCACCGCGACGATGGTCTGCACCGCCGACCACAGGGCGCCGGCGGCCGCCGAGAGCATCAGGAAACGGCGGTACGGCAGCCGCAGCGTGCCGACCACCGCCGGGACCACGGCGTGCACCACGGCGACGAATCGCGTCGTGATCAGCGCGCGCCCGCCGGTGTCGTGCACGACGGTCTCGGCGGCCTGCCAGCGGCGCGCCCCGATCTTGCGTCCTACCCACGTGTTGCGGAGCCCGGGGCCGATCAGCCGGCCCAGCCAGTAGCCCCCGGTCTGCCCGATGACGTTGCCCAGCACCGCCGCGCCGAACAGCGCCGGCGCCCACCGGGCGCCGAGGACGGCGATGGTGAGCAGCAGCGTCGCCTCGCCGGGGATCAGCAAACCGATGAAGAGGGAGGTTTCCAATGACAGCAGGACCAGGGCCAGCAGCACGCACAGCCACGGGTTCAGCGTCGCGGCCCACGCGATGAACTCCCGGATCACGGCATCGATCTGGCTGATCAGCTCCATGGAGGGCTCGTTCCGTTTCCGTGGCGGTTTCGGCGGTCGGAACTCACCATCCAGGCCGGCCGCGCGCGGGGGATCGGGGTAAGCCCCGGGGCGGTCCCTGACTTTCGTGGCCGGGGGTTGGGTCGGAGCCGTGCCGGGCACGCCGTCGGTGGGCCGGGATTCGGGCTCCGGGCCTCGGGTGTCGGTGTCCGAACCGTCCGGCGAGCCGATCCGCGCGTTCGGTTCGGGCACCGGGATTCGGGTTTTGTCCGGGCACGCCGGTAACGTGGAGCAACGATGAGCACCCCACTCGACCTCCAGTGGCAGAGCGATCTTCCGCAGCACGGATCGCCGCAGTCGGACGAATCCGGGCGCGCCTCGCGGTCCGGCCCTGATCCGGACGCCCTGCTCAACGGTTTGAACCCGCAGCAGCGCGACGCGGTGGTGCACACCGGCTCGCCGCTGCTCGTGGTGGCCGGCGCCGGGTCGGGCAAGACGCGGGTGCTGACCAACCGGATCGCGTACCTGCTCGCGGGCGGCGTGCACCCGGGCCAGATCATGGCGATCACCTTCACCAACAAGGCCGCGGCCGAGATGAAGGAACGCGTCGTCGACCTGGTGGGTCGGCGGGCCAACGTGATGTGGGTTTCGACGTTCCACTCCATGTGCGTCCGGGTGCTGCGCCGCGAGGCCAAGAACCTGGGGCTGTCGTCCAACTTCTCGATCTACGACTCGGACGACTCCCGGCGGCTGATCACCATGATCGCGCGGGAGCAGGACCTGGACTCCAAGCGCTACCCGGCGCGCACGCTCGCGGTGCACATCTCGAATCTGAAGAACGAGCTGCTGACCCCGGAGGCCGCCGCCGAGCAGGCGGGCAACGACATGGAGCGCAAGGTCGCCCAGGTCTACGCGGGCTACCAGCGCCGGCTGGTCGAGTCCAACGCGATGGACTTCGACGACCTGATCATGCGCACGGTGGAGCTGCTGCAGGACCACCCGGCGGTCGCGGAGTACTACCGGCGGCGCTTCCGGCACGTGCTGGTCGACGAGTACCAGGACACCAACCACGCGCAGTACGTGCTGGTGCGCGAGCTGGTCGGCACCGGGACGACCGACGACGGCGTCGAGCCGGCGGAGCTGTGCGTGGTCGGTGACGCCGACCAGTCGATCTACGCCTTCCGGGGCGCGACGATCCGCAACATCGAGGAGTTCGAGCGCGACTACCCGCAGGCCAGGACGATCCTGCTGGAGCAGAACTACCGCTCCACGCAGACGATCCTGTCCGCGGCCAACGCGGTGATCCGGCGCAACCCGAACCGGCGCGACAAGCGGCTGTGGAGCGATGCGGGGGACGGCGAGCGGATCGTCGGCTACGTCGCGGACAACGAGCACGACGAGGCGGCGTTCGTCGCCGGCGAGATCGATCGGCTGGTGGACGAGGGCGACGCGACGTTCAACGACATCGCGGTGTTCTACCGGACGAACAACCAGTCCCGGGTGTTCGAGGAGGTGTTCATCCGGCTGGGCCTGCCGTACCGGGTCGTCGGCGGCGTCCGCTTCTACGAGCGTCGCGAGGTGCGGGACGCGCTGGCCTACCTGCGGGTGCTGGACAACCCGGAGGACACGGTCAGCCTGCGCCGCATCCTCAACGTGCCCAAGCGCGGCATCGGCGACCGGGCGGAGGCCGTGGTCGCCGTGCACGCCGAGCAGGAGCGGATCTCGTTCGCCGCCGCGCTGCGGAAGGCGGCGGCCGGGCAGGTTCCGCTGCTCAACACGCGGGCCCGGAACGCCATCGCGGGTTTCGTGGCGCTGCTCGACGAGCTCCAGGCGGTCGCGGCGGAGTCCGATGTCGCCGAGATCCTCGAGAAGGTGCTGGAGAGCACCGGCTACCGCACCGAGCTGGAAGCCAGCGACGATCCGCAGGACGCCACGAGGGTGGAGAACCTGACCGAGCTCGTGACGGTCGCGCGGGAGTTCACCGAGACGCTGGCGGGAGCGCCGGTCGGCGAGTCCGCGGTCGAGGTCGACCCGTCGGCCGAGGCGGTCGTCGCGGAGGCGGTGCCCGCGGCGGAGGGCGCCGAGGAGGCGGCGCTGGGGCTGCCCGCGGACGACTCGCTGTCGGCGTTCCTGGAGCGCGTCTCGCTGGTGGCGGACGCGGATTCGCTGCCGGAGTCCGGGGACGGGGTCGTCACCCTGATGACCCTGCACACCGCGAAGGGCCTGGAGTTTCCGGTGGTGTTCTGCACCGGCTGGGAGGACGGCGTGTTCCCGCACTCGCGGGCGCTCGGCGACCCGGCCGAGCTGGCGGAGGAGCGGCGGCTGGCGTACGTGGGCATCACCCGTGCCCGGCAGCGGCTGTACCTGTCGCGGGCGCTCATGCGCTCGGCGTGGGGGCAGCCGATGACGAACCCGGCGTCCCGGTTCCTCACCGAGATCCCGGACGAGCTGATGCACTGGCGCCGGATCGAACCGGAGCGAGCCGCCCCGCAGGTGCGCAGCACCTGGGGCAGCCGCGGCGGTTTCGACCGAACCGGGTCGGATTCGGCCCAGGCGGGGCTGGCGGCGCGCGGCATGCGCAGCACGGGCATGAAGGGCTGGAAGGACGCCGTCGCCATCAAGCTGGAGGCCGGCGACCGGGTCACCCACGACAAGTACGGCCTCGGCACGGTGCTGTCCACCGAGGGCGAGGGACCGCGGGCCACCGCGACGATCGACTTCGGCAGCTCCGGCACGGTTCGCCTGATGCTGATCGGCAGCGTGCCGATCAGCAAGCTCTGACCGGGCGAGCGACTTCAAGTCCTAAGTAGACAATGTTCGGCCGGCGGATCATCCGCCGGCCTTGCGAGGTTCTGCGGAAGCGGCACGACTTCGCAAGCGCGGCAGTTCGCCCGCCGCGTCACGTGCGAGGAAAGCCCGTCCCGTGCCTTCGCGCGTCCTGGGCTGTCGTCGCAGGCAGGGCGGTCAGAGGATCGCGCCGCCGTCGGAGGCGAGGTCGGCGACGGTGTCCCGGATGCGGGCCCGCAGCCATTGGTGGGCCGCGTCCGCGTCGTTGCGGGGATGCCACGCCATGCCCACCTCCAGCGTCGGGAGGTCCAGCGGCACCTCGAAGGTGTGCAGCCCGAGTCGTCGCGCCGCGGATTCCGTTGTCAGGCAGACGAGATCGGTCTCCCGAGCCAGCAGCAGTGCGGCGGTGTGGCTGGGCAGCACGACCGCGACTCGCCGCTGGATCCCCAGCTCGGCCAACCGCTCGTCCACCGGCCCTCGCGCGTGACCGCGCCGCGAAACGCTGATGTGCTCGGCTGCGCCGAATCGCTGCGGTGTGACCCGGTCGCGAGCCAGCGGATGTTCGGAGCGAACCGCGCCGACCAACCGCAGTGACGCCAACGGTGCCGTGCGGGTCTCCGGATCGAGGTGTTTGAGCACCCCGAGCTCGACATCGATCAGGCCGTCGCGCAGGGCGCGGGTGTCCTCGACGGCTTCGGAGGCGAACCGCAGCGTCACTCCCGGCGCGTCGTTCCCGGTCGCCGCGAGCAGTCCGGGCGTCAGCGCGTCGATCAGGAGATCGCTCGTCTGCAAGGTGAAGGTGCGGGACAGCGAGGCGGGGTCGAAAGCCGCGCCGCGGCTGAGCAGCGTGCGCGATTGCTCGATGACGGAATGCACGCCGTCGCGCATCGCTGCGGCGAACGGCGTCATGACCATGCCCTGACCGGCGCGCACCAGGATCGGATCGTGCAGGACGCGGCGGATCCTGCCGAGCGTCCGGCTCATGGCCGCGGGCGAGGTCTGCAGCTGTTCCGCTGCGCGCGTCACGCTTTGCTCGTGCAGCAGGGCATCCAGTGCCACCAGCAGATTTAAGTCCATTATGGACAATTGGAACTCCATTATGATGTCGGTCACAGCTGCCGCGAAGGATGTTGGCCACCAGCAGTATTACGCGCGGAGCAAGTATTGCGTGCCGGCTTTGCCATCGCGGCAACGATATTTCCGGCCCAAGGTGGAGATGATCCCGCACCGGCGGGAACCTTTCGACCTGAGGAGAACCGACCATGCAGACCGGCGACGTGCTGGCAGTGGTCAGCCAGAGCGGCCCCACCGTGAGCTTCTACGACGCGATCACCCACCAGCCGCTCGAAACCCTCGAACTGCCTTCTGAACCGCACGAGCTCTGCTTCGACCCCGAGCACCGGGTCCTGTACTGCACGATCGCCTATCGCTCGGGCTACTACGGCGCGAACACCGGCCAGGCGCACGAGGTGGTGGTCATCGATGCCGATGAGCGCGAGATCATCGAGGTCATCGACCTCTCGCCGGAGCACGGCCCGCACGGCCTGGCGCTGGACGCCGAGAACCGGCGGCTGTACGTCAGCGTCGAGGCCGGGCCTGCCGGGCCGGGCGGCGTGGTCGTGCTCGACACGGAGACCCGCAAGCAGATCGGCCGCATCGACACCGAGGCACCGGGCCCGCACTGGTTCGTGATCACGCCGGACGGGCGTCGCGGCTACGCCAGCAACAAGGAGGCCCCGTTCGTCTCGGCGGTCGACCTCGAGGCCGGTCGGCTGCTGCGCAAGGTGCCGGTGGCGGGCAGCGAAGGGATCGCCGTCACCCCCGATGGCAAGCACGTTTGCGTGGCCACGCCGAAGGCCGGGACCCCCGACGCCCCGACCGCCATCGAGGTGATCGACACCGAGACCAACGACATCGTCCGGACGATCCGCACCGAGGAGCCCGTGCTCGCGGTCCACATCACCAGCACCGGCACGCTGCTCGTCGGCGGGCTCCGGTTCGACGGCGACCCGGCCCTCATCCGGAAGCAAGCGGGGCAGCTGCTGAGCTACGCGGCGGGCACCTACGAGCCGCTCGGCGGTGTCGATGTCGGCAGCTTCCCGCTCACCATCGCGTCCTCGCCCGACGGCACGCGCGCCTACGTGTCCGCCGTCGCGTCTTCGACGGTCTCCGTCGTCGATCTCGAAACCCAGAGCACGCTGGCGACCCTGCCGATCGAACGGCGTGGCGAGCCCGGCGCGCACGGCCTCGCCTACATCCCGGCCGGCCGGGGGTGCTTGGGTTCGTAGAGCCCGATCTCGGCGCCGCTGGGCAGGCGGAGCGCGGTGAGCAGCCCCCAGCCTTCGTTGCTGACGGGGCGGGTGATCTCGACGCCGCTCTCCTGCAGCTCGCCGATGGTGACCGCGATGTCGTCGCACATCAGGTAGAGCTCGCAGGTGGGCTCACCCTGGGTGGGATGGGTGGCGAGTTCCGCGGGCGGCAGCCCGAAGATCAGCCACCCATCCCCGGCGTCGACGGCGTCGAACCCGAGCACGTCGCGGAGGAACGCCCGGTCCCGTTCGGCGTCCCGGCTGAACAGCAGCAAGTGCGCACCGTTGATCATCGCAACCACCTCCTGGCGAAACCGTGCCACGGCAGCGGACGGCCCGCCGCCCCACGACAAGCCCGGGCGTTGTCGGCGGCGGGCGTGCGCTGTCGCACGACACCGGAGCCGCCGCCGCGAACTCGTGGATCCCGTGATCGCCGACGGGAACTCGATGCCATCGGGTTTCCCGCCGAGGGCACCCGGCAACCGACCGGCGCTGGCCGGTCTGCCGAGTCAGAAGCGGTAGCGGAGCATCCGGCCCATCCGCCGCATCGCGGTGATGCGCCCGGACGCGCGGATGGCGGCGCGCGCCGGTAGTGGATACCTGTCGAGTTCCGGAGCATCGGTGAACGACCACTCGGTGACGAACCGCAGCCCGGGCACGCTGGATTCCAGCGCTCGCGGCTCGTCGATGCCCCAGTGCAGGCGCGCTCCGGCGTGGACCACCGCGGGGTTGAACCGGTTGGACACCCGGACCCCCAGGCCGCTGAAGGCGTCGAAGATCAGCTCTCCGCTGGGGAAGTGCCCGGTGATGCGGCGCAGCAGCGCCAGGCCGTCCACTTCGGACAGGTACATCGTGAGCCCTTCGGCGACCACCAGGACCGGCCGGTCGCCGGGGATGTCGTCGAGCAGGTCGGGTGCGGTCACCGACGAGGCGATGGTGTGGTGGTGCGGGCGTTCCGGGAATAGGCGTCGACGCAGCTCGATGACGTCGGGCTGGTCGATGTCGTACCACTCGACGCTCTCCGGCGGGTTGATCCGCTCGAAGCGGCTGTCCAGGCCGCAACCCAGGTGCAGGACCGCCATGCCGGGCCGCAGGGCCTCCTCGACCCAGCGATCCAGCGCCTTGGCGCGCATCGCCACCGAACCGGCGTTGTGCGCGCCCAACTTGAACTTGCCGAAGTCGAAGTCGATGCGCTGAACGGCCTCGTCGGAGTACCGGTCGCCGAGCATCGGGTCCGCCGAACGGTTGTCCAGCGCACGCAGGTAGAGCGTGGCGAGCATCGTCGCCTGCGCGCCGGTCAGCTCGACCTTCTCGCGCTGCCGGTGCTCGAAGCTGTAGTGCAGCAGTCGCATGGCCTTGCGCAGCGGCGGGATGGCGTTCATGAACTTCGCGATCGTGCGGTTGGCCGCGTCCATCTTCGCCACGCTCGGCAGGTCCATCATCGGCAGTTCCCGCTGCAGCCGGAGGCCGGGCACGCGCAGTTCGAGGGCGCGGGGATCGCCGATGCCCCAGTGGAAGGAGGCGCCCGTTCGCTGCAGGAACCCGGAGAAGCGCGCGGCCCGCACGGTCCACGGCAACACCGCGTCGAAGATCATCTCGCCGATCTCGAAGCGCTCGACCAGTCGGCGCAGCAGGTCGATGCCGTCCGCCTCGGTCAGGTACATCGTCAGGCCCTCGGCGATGACCAGCGTCGGCCGCCCGGTCGGGATCTCGTCGAGCCAGTAGCGGTCGGTCACCGATGCCGCGATCGTGCGGTAGTTCGCCGGGGCCTGCGGGTAGAGGCGGTTTCGCAGCTCGATCACGTCGGGCATGTCGATGTCGTACCAGCGCACGTCGGCGGGCACGGTGAGCCGGAACGCCCGGCTGTCCAGGCCGCACGCCAGGTGCAGAACCACCGCGTCGGGGTGCTCGGCGAGGTAGCTCGCCGCCCAGTCGTCGAGCTGCTTGGCTCGCAGGATCACCGCCAGTTGGTCTCCCGAGCTCAACAGCCTGCGGAAGTCGAAGTCGATGCGGTCGAGCAGCCGGTCCGCCGTCTCGTCGCCGAGCACCGGATCGGGCCTGCGGTTGTCCATGGCCCGGGCGTAGAGGGGGCCGAGGAGCGTCTGCTGAGCGCCGGTAAACCGGATCTGTTCGGTCACGTGGCTCAAGTTACACTTGTTTCACAAATTCGTGAAATAAAGAAAACGTTTAAAATGTTCGAGTGATCGACACGGCTGCTGAGGATGAGGACATGGCAGAACGCGCGGGCGACGAGGTCCTGCGGTTCGTCGAGCGGTTCGCCCTGGACCTGACCGGCGCCGGCTTCCCGCGCATGGCGGCGCGGGTGTTCGCGAGCCTGCTGGTCGCCGACGAGGGGCGGCGGACGGCGAGCGAGCTCGCCGAGGTGCTGGACGTGAGCCCGGCGGCGGTCTCCGGCGCGGTCCGCTACCTGGCGCAGGTCAAGCTGGTGGTGCGGGAGCGAGGTCCCGGCGAGCGGCGCGATCACTACCGGGTGCTCGACGACGTCTGGTACACGAGCATCATCGAGCGCGACGCGGAGCTGCTCGGCTGGGAGCGGACCCTCGCCGAAGGCGTGGCCGCGGTCGGCGCGGAATCGGGGCCCGGGAGGCGCCTGGACGAGACCCGTCGGTTCTTCGAGTTCCTCCGCGCCGAGATCCCTGAGCTGATGCAGAAGTGGCATCGGCAGCGGGAGTCGTGACCCTGCTCGGCGAGTTCGGCGGACTAGTGCACTTCAGCCTCGCAGCCAGGCTGATGAACCGGAATGCCAGGCAAACCGGCTGCGCAACAGGCAACTGCCCTCGATGATCGGCTCCGGATCGACGTGGTCGCCGAGGCGTGCAGATCTGCTCGATCGGAGTGCGCGGGGGCGCTGCCGACCGTGGGTGGGGCGAGGCTGAACAGCTGGAGGCGGAGACCTCTTCGGCCGCAGCTCGCGCGGAGCGCTTGGCGATCCGGTCGACGCGGAAGGTCCGCCAGTCGTCGTGATCGTCGCCGCGGGCCAGCAGGCGGTCGGCCGTCAGAGCCGGTTCGGCAGCCGCTCCCGGCCGGTGGTCGCATTGGCCAGTGTCAGCGGCACGGTCACCGCGCCGAGGCCGTTGACCCGCCGTCGCGAGGACAGAACTTGTTGGAGCTTGGCCAGCGCCCGTACCGACGTTTCCTCGACGCTGTCGACGATGTCCCTTGCCGCCATGCGAAGGCAGATCACGGCCTCCTCGCTGGGCATGGCCTTGCCGGCGATCGGGTAATAGCCGCCTTCCACGCTCGATCGGACGCAGCCGGTCGCACGGGCCGACGTCGAAGCGCGCGGCGAGTTCGCGGGGGTCATCGACTTCGGTGTGCAGGCGGCTGAAGGCAGAAGCGGCGCCGACGGCAGTCGACGCCACTTCTGAAACGCGCGTGATGCTTACGCGGGCGAGATGCCGCGGGCCTGCATCCAGGGCAGCGGGTTGATCTTCTTGCCGCTGGTGTTCCACACCTCGAAGTGCAGGTGCGGGCCGGTGGAGAAGCCGCGGTTGCCCATCGTGGCGATCTGGTCGCCGGCCTTGACCTTCGTGCCCTGCTTGGCCGTGATGGTGTTGACGTGGCCGTAGACGGTGATCGTGCCGTCCTCGTGCTGCACCCGCACCCACAGGCCGAAACCGCTGGCCGGGCCCGCCTCGATCACGACGCCGTCGGCGACGGAATAGATCGGGGTGCCCTTGGCGTTGGCGATGTCGATGCCGTAGTGCGTGGTGCCCCAGCGGCCACCGAAACCGGAGGTGAAGGATCCGTCGGCGGGAAGCACGTACTTCGGGGCCCGCGCCGCCTCCTCGGCGGCGATGCGGGCGGCGTCGCGCTCCTGGGTGATCCGCTCGCTCTTCTTGAGCTGCTCCATATCGGAGCTGACGTCGGTCGTCTGCGCGACCGGGAGCATCGCCGGAGCGGGAGCGCTACCGCCGACGCCGGTGTAGGACTGGTCGGCCAGCGCGGTGTTGAACGAGGCCGATGCGTCCGACGGGTTGAAGTCGTCTTGGTCCGGGGCGGCGTGCCCTTCACCTGCGGCCATCGACTGGCCGGCGGCCGCGAAGGCGCCGGCTGCGACGGCGGCGACGACCACGCGGCCGCGCCAGACCGATGCGGGTGAGGAGCCCCGGGTCTTCACCGGACTGCAGGAGGGGTCGTCGGGGGACGCCTCCGCACAGCCCGGGGAGTTTTCTTCGCCGCCGGGGGAGCGGTGTCGAGCCAATGCCTGCCCTTCCGTCTCGGGGAGTCGGATCACGTTTCCGGGCGGGGATCCCGGGGCCGGTCGGGGAACCGGCCGAAGGTTGTCCTTCGTGATCAGACCGTGACAACGGACCGGGGGACAGTAACCAAGGTGATCCCCTAGGGGCAACTCCCTGTCCGTGGTGTCTCGACTACGGAATGTGCCCGGAGGGCGCTCGGCGGGCCCGATTGTCAGGCCCGTGTGGATACTGGGAGTGGTCGTCGCGCAGCGGAGCTGCCAGCGGCTTCGTGATCAGCGCGGGGTAGATCGATCGGCCCGCGACTGTCATCGATGTGTCTCGATCAAGTTGTCGCGCGGTAATAAAATGTGTTGCAAGTCACACTCTAAGAGCGGCTTGATGGGCACTCCGCGGTGCTCCGTTCGGTCGGCCCTAGGGGATGTCCCTGAGCGTGTGACCGGTGGGTGCCGCGACCGTCCGGGGTTGCTAGCGTCTGCGCGGTGACTGCGCGGCCCGACCATCCGTCCGGCGGTTCCTCGGCTCTCGCCGCGAATCCGCAGCCCGATCTCGAGCTACCGATGCGACTGCGGGTCGCGATCGTGGTGGCCGCCGCCGGTGCTCTGCTAGTCGGCCTCGGACCATTGCTCGGGCTCGTCGAGCCCGGCGCCTCGGCGGCATTCCTGGCATGGCCCCTCTTGCTGGCGCTCTCGCTGCTCGCCCCCGCGCTGGCCTTCGTCTTCGCCAAGCGCGGAAGGCTCGGAACGGCGGCGGCAGTGCTCGTCGGCCCGGCGGCGCTCGCGCCCGGCCGCCTGGTGCTGGATCTGCAGTTCGTCGCCGACCCCGGACTGGCCGCCCGGCCCGAGCTGCTCCGGGTGGAAACCCTCGACGCCCTCGCTCCTTCTGCTGGTGTCTGGTTGCTCCTCGCAGGACACGTCGCGGCGATCGTCGCCGGCGTTCTCGCAGTTCGGGGCATCGGGCACGGCGATGAGGGCACCGGCTCGCACCGGCAAGGCCTGCTCACACTCGTGCTGTGCGCCGGCGTGATCGCGGCAGTCGGCGTTCTGATGGCGCCGTTCGCCTCCGAGGACCCGTACCTGTTGCCGCACCCGGCGCTGGACGGGCCGGTGGTGCTGCTGATCGGCGGCATCCTGCTCGCCGTCGCCGCGCCGAGCACCGCCGGATTCCTGGCGGGCTCCACCGACCCGGAGTTCGCCCGCGGCGGACTGCTCGGAGTGGCTGCGGCGCTGGCCTGCGTGGCCGTGCCGCCGCTGGTGTCCGCGACCGTGCTCGACCAGGTCCAGTTCGCTTGGGGTCCCGTGCTCGTCGTGGTCGCGGTGATCACGTTGGTCGCGCTGGCCGTGCCTGCCGGGCGCGCCGACTCCGGCGAGTCGACCGACGATCTCCGCCTGCCCGCGCTGACCCGGTTGATCGCCACCTCGGCCGTGCTCGCCCTGGTCGCCGGTGCGCTGGCGCTGCTGGCGGCGGCCGCGCCGCAGGTGGAGATGCCCTTCGGGCTGCGCGACCCGTCGCCGTACCCGGCGCGGATGCTGTGGCCCGCCGGCTCGTTGCTGGTGGCGCTGGGCATCGGATTGCTGCTGCCGCGCGCCGCCGGATGGCTGCGCCCGATGCTGACGGTGGTCTGGGTGGTGATCCCGTTCGCGGCGGCCGGGGTGCTCGACGCGGTGTTCACCGCCGTGCAAGCAGCGGACGCAAGCGCCGGCATTGGAGCCTGGGCGGCCGGGATCGCGGTCCTGTTCGCCGCGTCCGCGGCGATCATCGCGGCCATCGCTGGTGCGGTCGAGCGCGACGACGTGGATCTGACGGAGATGGCGATGCACCGCATGGTGCTGGTTCCGTCGCTCGTCGCACTGCTGCTCGGGGCCGGTGCGTTCAGCTTTCCGGTGCTCACGGCCCCGGACTACACGGCGCCCGGCGTGTTCACCGACTTCGGGACGACGTCCTGGGGGCTGGTGATCGCGCTGGCCGCGGTGGTCGGAGCGGCGGTGCTGGCGCCGATGTGCCGACCGCCTCGCGCGGCAGCGCTGCTCTGCGCGGCGGCGCTCGTCGTGGCGGTCCGGGTGCTCGAGTTCCCGCTGACCGCAGAACGGCTCCCGGGTTCGGAGCCCGGCCTGGGGCTGTGGTTCGGCGCGGCCTGCGTGGTGGTGCTGCTCGGAACGTCGATCGCGGCCGGCCGAGTACCCCGCGATCGACAGTAATAAGGAACGATTCCTGATCACCCCCAGCGGTTCCGGAGCGGAGTTCCCGCAGGTATGGGTCCCGGAGGCGGCTGGAGTGAACGGTCCACCCAACGCCGGCAGTGCACGCCGGCGTTGGGTGGATGAGGCGAACGGCCTGTTCGCCTCATCTATCGGAGCGAACAAGCCGTTCGCTCCACCCAGCCAGTCCATCGCCGCGTGACGACATCGTGCGCCACTGTGCGGAACGGTTCGTGTGATCGGGAAACACCGAGGTCGCGGAGATACGGGTGCTGGGCCGTTCGCCGCGGGCGAATCACTCGATCCGCGGCCTTGCCGTTGCCCGCGGAGCGGTCGACAATGCCTGGCACACCGTCACGGTGCGCTGTTCCGTTCGTCACCACGAACGTCGATATCGAGCCTGCGGAGCAGGCGAATCCTCGTGCTGGACGGTTCGACCAGGCCTAATGCCCAACCTCAGGTGAGGCAGTTCACCGGGTGCGCCGCCCCATGCGTCCTCGCAGGTCGATATCGTCACCGAGTCCGACACCGACGTCGCAGGAGAGTCGAGTGGACCTGTACGAGTACCAGGCGAAGGAGCTCTTCGCCTCCCACGGAGTGCCGACGCTGCCCGGCGCCGTGGTAACCGATCCGCAAGGGGCCAAGGCAGCCGCCGCAGAACTGGGCGGGCCCGTTGTGATCAAGGCCCAGGTCAAGACCGGGGGCCGCGGTAAGGCCGGTGGCGTGAAGCTGGCCGAGAACCCGGATGAGGCCGAGACCAAGGCCGGGGCGATCCTCGGCCTGGACATCAAGGGCCACATCACCCGCAAGGTGCTGGTCACCACCGCCTCCGACATCGCCGACGAGTACTACTTCTCGTTCCTCCTCGACCGCGCCAACCGCAACTTCCTCGCGATGGCATCCGTCGAGGGTGGCATGGAGATCGAAGAGGTCGCGGCGACCAAGCCCGAGGCGCTGGCGAAGATCGCGATCGACCCGATCGAGGGCGTCGACCAGGACAAGGCGCGGGAGATCGTCACCGCCGCCAAGTTCCCGGCCGAGGTCGCCGACCAGGTCGCCGACGTGATCGTCCAGCTGTGGGAGACCTTCGTTTCCGAAGACGCCACGCTGGTTGAGGTCAACCCGCTGGTCAAGGACCCGCAGGGCAAGATCATCGCGCTGGACGGCAAGGTCACCCTCGACGAGAACGCCGCGTTCCGCCAGGCCCAGCAGGCCGAGTTGGTGGACAAGGAAGCGGAGAACCCGCTCGAGGCCAAGGCCAAGGAGAAGGGCCTCAACTACGTCAAGCTGGACGGCGAGGTCGGCATCATCGGTAACGGTGCCGGGCTGGTCATGTCCACCCTGGACGTGGTCGCCTACGCCGGCGAGAAGCACAGCGGTGTGAAGCCGGCGAACTTCCTGGACATCGGTGGCGGAGCCTCCGCCGAGGTCATGGCCGCCGGCCTGGACGTCATCCTCGGTGACCCGGCCGTGAAGTCGGTGTTCGTCAACGTCTTCGGCGGAATCACCGCCTGCGACGCGGTTGCCAACGGCATCGTGCAGGCGCTGAAGATCCTGGGCGACGAGGCCACCAAGCCGCTGGTCGTCCGGCTCGACGGCAACAACGTCGAAGAGGGTCGCCGCATCCTGGCCGAGGCCAACCACCCGGTCGTGACGATGGTGGACACCATGGACGGTGCGGCCGACAAGGCCGCCGAGCTGGCTGCGGGGGCATGAGGCCATGGCTATCTTCCTCAACGAGAACAGCAAGGTCATCGTTCAGGGCATCACCGGCTCTGAAGGCACCAAGCACACCGCTCGGATGCTGCGCTCCGGCACCAACATCGTCGGCGGTGTGAACGCCCGCAAGGCCGGGCAGACCGTCGAGATCGAGGGCAAGCAGCTCACGGTCTTCGGCACGGTCAAGGAGGCCATGAAGGAGACCGGCGCCGACGTGTCGGTCGTCTTCGTGCCGCCGAAGTTCGCCAAGGACGCCGTGATCGAGGCCATCGACGCCGAGATCGGCCTGGCCGTGGTCATCACCGAGGGCATCCCGGTGCACGACTCGGCCTACTTCTGGGCGCACGCCAACGCCACCGGCAACAAGACCCGGATCATCGGGCCGAACTGCCCGGGCATCATCTCGCCCGGCAAGTCCAACGCCGGCATCATCCCGGCCAACATCACCGGCCACGGCAAGATCGGTCTGGTGTCCAAGTCGGGCACGCTGACCTACCAGATGATGTACGAGCTGCGGGACATCGGTTTCTCCAGCTGCGTCGGCATCGGCGGTGACCCGATCATCGGCACCACCCACATCGACGCGCTGCAGGCCTTCGAGGACGACCCGGAGACCGAGGCGATCGTCATGATCGGCGAGATCGGTGGGGACGCCGAGGAGCGGGCGGCCGACTACATCAAGGCCAACATCACCAAGCCGGTGGTGGGCTACGTGGCCGGTTTCACCGCGCCGGAGGGCAAGACCATGGGCCACGCGGGCGCCATCGTCTCCGGTTCGTCCGGCACCGCCGCGGCGAAGAAGGAGGCCCTGGAGGCCGCTGGGGTCAAGGTCGGCAAGACGCCGAGCGAGACCGCCAAGCTGATGCGCGAGATCGTCAAGGGCTGAGCCCGATCTCGACACGTCCTTTTCGGGGCCGGACGCCTTCGGGCGTCCGGCCCCGGTGGCTGTCTGCATGCTTTCGTGCGGGGCCGACGGAATCGCGAGCGCTTCGCCGGAGCCCGCAGACAAGTCGCGGTTGCGCGGTCTTCCGGTACACCGAAGCCGGTTGATTCGATACCGTCAGCAAGCTCCGCCCCCGAGTGTTGAAGCGAGGAGTCCGTCCAGCCATGTCCGCGCCCTTCCCCCAATCGCCGCCGCCGGCCGCCCCTGGACGTTCCGGCGTTCCGCTCGGTCTCAACGAGATCCTGGCCCTGGTGGCGGCAGGCGCCGGTCTGATCGGCTACCTGATCGGTTTCTTCGACGGCGTCGCCGGCGTGGCGATCGGCAGCCTCGTAGGGTTCTCCCTGATCGTCTCCGCGGCGCTGGCGGGTCTGCGGTTCGTGCCGAAGACGCCGGACGCGCTGTTCGCGGCCGCGCCGCTGTCCGCCTACGCGACCCTCAGCTTGCTGCAGGACCTGGTCGGCGGTGGCTCCGGCGGCATCGTCGTGGTGCTCCTGCTGCTGTCCATCGTCCAGCTGGGAGCCGTGGCCGGCATCCTGCTGATGGAGGGCGGCATCATCAACGCGCCGTCGAAGCCCGCGCAGCCCCGGAAGCCGTCCTTCGGCCAGTCCGCCCCGTTCCAGTCGGGCAAGCCCGGCGGCCCGGCCGGTCCCGGTGGGCCGGGTGGCCCGGGCGGCCCCGGTGGTCAGGGCGGCCCTGGTGGTCAGGGTGGCCCTGGTGGTCAGGGTGGGCCTGGCGGTCCCAGCGGCCCCGGTGCGCCGGCTTGGAACCAGCCCGGCCAGTTCGGTCAGCCGAGTGGTGGCTGGAGCCCGGCGTCCGGCCCGCAGTCCCAGCAGCCTGGCAACTGGGAGCCAGCCTCCGGCGGCTTCCAGTCCCCGAACCAGCCTGGTCAGCCCGGCCCGTCGGGCCAGCCGCCGCAGTCGGCCCCGTCTGCGCCGCAGTCAAGCCCGTCCGGTCAGCCGAGCCAGCCGCCGCAGCCCGGCCAGTCCGCGCCGACGTCGAACCCTTCCGGCCAGCCGGCGCA
This sequence comes from Saccharopolyspora shandongensis, assembly GCF_900106995.1. Taxonomy (GTDB): domain Bacteria; phylum Actinomycetota; class Actinomycetes; order Mycobacteriales; family Pseudonocardiaceae; genus Saccharopolyspora; species Saccharopolyspora shandongensis. Next base: position 52,111 of record NZ_FNOK01000044.1, on the reverse strand, counting down.
GCCGAGCCAGAGTGCGGGTCCGCAGGGCACCCAGCAGATGCCGCACCCCGGCGCCAATCCGCCCAGTTTCTGATCTGTTCGATCCGCTCGTCGCGCGGGCGGCCTTGCCACCAGTTCGTGCTGGTCGGCGGGCCGCCCGCGCGATGTTCGTAGGGGCGACCGCGGAATCGAGAGGGTGCTTTCGACGCGGAGCTCGTGACGGCGACCCGCCGCCGCCATCTTTGTCTAATGTGGACAGACCATGTCGCACGATGGGCGGAAGCAACGGCGTGTTGTGACCCGTTCGGCGTAACTTCGGTGCGACATTCAGCTGCGTGTCAGTGCTCGACTCGATCCCCCACGCCATCGCCGACGGTCCCCGCGAACGCCGGCACGGGATCCGCTGGTGGTTGCTCGCCGCGGCCGTTGGTGCCGTCCTGCTCGCCGGTTACCTGATCGCCGCGGGACTGATAGCGCTGGTGATGGCGACCGCGGGCGGTGCGCAGTTCGACCCGGTCGTGGTTCTGGTGGCAGCCCTGCCCGGGTGGCTCGCGTTGCACCAGACCGCGCTCAAGATCACCGATGCGCCGCTGAGCGTCCTGCCGCTGCTGCCCACCGCGCTGATGATGTTGCTGATCGCCGCCGCGTCTGCCTGGGTCGCGCGGCGGTCCCGACTGCGCCGCCCGGATCAGGCGTGGCCGTTGATCACGGCGATGGGGCTGGTGCACGCCTTCGTCGGCACCGCTATCGCCGTGGTGCTGGACGGGCCGGTGAGCGCGGTTCCGGCCGATGCGTTCCTGAGCTGCGGGCTGTTGGCCACGATCGCCTCTGCGGCGGGCGTGGCGAACCGGTGCGGGTTGATCTACCTGGTTTGGGAACGGGTCGAGGCCGAGGTCTGGTCGGGCCTGCGCCTCGGTCTGCTGGCGCTGGCCGCGCTCGTCGCGGCCGGTGGCGTGGTGCTGCTGGCCGGGATCTGCCTGTCGGCTCCGGAGATGGTCGCCGCGCTCGCTCGGCTCGGTAGCACGGCCGGCGATGCGATCGGCGGCACGCTGTTGTCGCTGCTCTACCTCCCGAATGCGGTCGTGGCGGGCTGGTCCTTCGCCGCCGGAACGGGCCTGTCGGTCGGTCGGCTCGAGGTTCAGCCACTGCACGTTGCGCCCGGTCCGGTGCCGGACCTGCCGTTGCTCGCCGTCCTGCCGACGCACGATTCGGCGGCCTGGTGGGCGATCGTGCTGGGGCTACCTCTGGTCGTCGGCCTCGTAGTCGGGACCGCCGTGCGTCGGGTGCCCGGATCCCTGACGCGTAGGCTGCTCGCGGTCGGCGTGGCGGCAGCGGTCGCGGCGATGGGAACGCTGCTGCTCGCGCACGTCGCCGGGGGCGACCTGGGCAATGGTCCATTCGGCCAGGTGACGCTGCGCCCGGTCGCGCTGGCCGCGGCGACGTTGTGCTGGGTCGCCATCCCGGCCGCCGCCGTCACATGGCTGGCCGGGCCGGACCTCGACGACGAGCTCGGCGCCGATCAGGCGGAGGCCGGAGAGTCCGCCGGTTCGACCGCTGCCGACGCCGACCCCGCGGACGAGCACACGACCGGCAATCCGTCTGATGCCGCCGCCTCGGGCACCGCCGACGACACCGAAACCGGCGCTGGCGACACCGCCGATGTCGATGGCGATCGAGCCGATGCCCCGGCGAGCGACAACGCATCCGAGGCGGAGGCAACCGGCGCGGATGCCCTGGACTCGGACGACCTGGCGCCGGAGATTCCGCACGCCCGCGAGGCCGCGGAGTCCGAACCGCCCCGGAGCAAGCCCGCCGAGATCGACCCCACCGAATTCGACGGCGACCTCACCGGGGACGACCGGAGGTGAGGGCTGCGCCACTCGCCCGGGCCCTGGCGACGTCGGCGCCGCAATCAGCGCTTACGCTGCTTCGGGAGATCGTGCCGAGGCATGTCAGGAGCGAACGCTGAATCCGAGTACGCCCGACCAGCCGAGCGCCGCCGAGCACTCGAAGTCAACCCGGTTCGCCACCGCCGGCCCCGCACGGGTCGTCGTGCTGGTGTCCGGATCCGGAACCCTGCTGCAAGCACTGCTCGACTCGACCAGTTCGCCGGACTTCCCGGTGCAGGTCGTCGCGGTGGGCGCCGATCGCGACGGCATCGAGGGGCTGGCCCGCGCCGAGCGCGCCGGGGTGCCGACCTTCGTGCGCCGGGTCAAGGACCACGCCGACCGCGCCGAGTGGGACCGCGCACTGACCGAGGCCTGCGCCGAGCACGAGCCGGACCTGGTGGTCTCCGCCGGGTTCATGAAGCTCGTCGGCGCCGATTTCCTGGCCCGCTTCGCCGGCCGGTACCTCAACAGCCACCCCGCGCTGCTCCCGTCGTTCCCCGGCATGCACGGGGTGCGGGATGCGCTGGAGTATGGAGTCCGGGTCACCGGCTGCACCCTGTTCGTGGTCGATGCCGGCGTGGACACCGGGCCGATTCTCGCGCAGGAGGCCGTCGAGGTGCGGCCCGACGACGACGAGGCGAGTCTCCACGAGCGGATCAAGGCCGTCGAGCGGCGGCTGCTGGTCGACACCCTGGAACAGCTGGCACTGCACGGCTGGACCGTGCAGGGACGGAAGGTGAGTATCCCGTGACCGCGAACTTGCAGGAGCGGCGAGCGGTTCGCCGCGCGCTGATCGGCGTGTCCGACAAGTCGGGCCTGCTGGAGCTGGCCACCGGGCTGCACGCCGCCGGCGTGGAGATCGTGTCCACCGGCGGTACGGCCCGCACGATCGCCGCGGCGGGCGTGCCCGTCACCCCGGTCGAGGAGCTCACCGGGTTCCCGGAGGCGCTCGACGGCCGGGTCAAGACCCTGCACCCGCGGGTGCACGCGGGGCTGCTCGCCGACCTGCGCCGCCAGGAGCACGCGGACCAGCTGCGCGACCTGGACATCACGCCGTTCGACCTGCTGATCGTGAACCTGTACCCGTTCGTCCAGACGGTCGCCTCGGGTGCCGCGCCGGACGAGGTGATCGAGCAGATCGACATCGGCGGGCCGGCGATGGTCCGGGCGTCCGCCAAGAACCACGCGAACGTCGCCGTCGTGGTCGACCCCAGCCGCTACGAGTGGGTGCTGGAGCAGATCCGCGAGGGCGGCTTCACGATGGCCGACCGGGTCGAGCTGGCCGCGGCCGCGTTCCGGCACACCGCGTCGTACGACGTCGCCGTGGCGTCCTGGATGAGCAAGGTGCCGACCGGGGACGACTCGGTGTTCCCCGGCTGGATCGGGGAGACCTGGGAGCGGCGCTCCGCGCTGCGCTACGGCGAGAACCCGCACCAGCCCGCCGCGCTGTACGTCTCCGGCGGCGAAGCGACCGGGCTCGCGGCCGCTGCGCAGCTGCACGGCAAGGAGATGTCGTACAACAACTACGTCGACGCCGACTCCGCCTGGCGCGCTGCGCACGACCACAGCGAGCCGTGCGTGGCGATCATCAAGCACGCCAACCCGTGCGGCATCGCGGTGGCCGACGACATCGCCGCGGCGCACCGCAAGGCGCACGAGTGCGACTCGGTGAGCGCGTACGGCGGCGTCATCGCGACGAACCGCGAGGTGTCGGTGGCGATGGCCGAGCAGGTCGCCGAGATCTTCACCGAGGTGATCGTGGCGCCGGGCTACGCCGACGGCGCCGTGGACGTGCTGAGCAAGAAGAAGAACATCCGGATCCTGACCGCGCAGCCGCCCAAGAGCGGCCGGATCGAGATGCGGGCGATCTCCGGCGGCATGCTGGTGCAGGGCTCCGACGCGATCGACGCCGAGGGCGACGACCCGGCGAACTGGACGCTGGCGGCCGGCTCGCCGGTGGACGCGGCGACGCTGGCGGACCTGAAGTTCGCGTGGCGGGCCTGCCGCGCGGTGAAGTCCAACGCGATCCTGCTCGCCGACGACGGGGCGACCGTGGGTGTCGGCATGGGCCAGGTGAACCGGGTCGACTCGGCGCGCCTCGCGGTGTCGCGGGCGGGCGACCGGGCGAAGGGCTCGGTGGCCGCCTCGGACGCGTTCTTCCCGTTCGCGGACGGCCCGCAGGTGCTGCTGGACGCCGGGGTTCGCGCGATCGTGCAGCCCGGCGGCTCGGTCCGGGACGCGGAGACCATCGCGGCGGCCGAGGCCGCCGGCGTGCCGATGTACTTCACCGGGACGCGCCACTTCGCGCACTGAATCCGGTGCACTGTGGACGGTGCGGTCGACTTCGGTCGGCCGCACCGTTTTCGTTTCGCCGGTCGCTCCGGCCAGGCGGTGATCGGTGTGCGTTTCGTCCGTGCGCATGGTGTCTCGCCTCCTCGGGCTGCGTGCCGCAGCCGTCGGCGCAAGGCCGGTGGCTACGGGTGGTGTCGTTCGACGTTCGCGGGCTCGCCGTGGGCCGGCCCGGCTGCTCGGGCGGCCGCCGGAACTGCTCGGACGGCGGCTTCCCCGCGAGGTGGAAACGCGGTCATGAGTCAAGTTGTAGCGGACATTTCCGCCAAGATCAGATGATCGAACAAATGTTCACTCGATCTGGTCGGAGCCCTTGACGCGGGTCGCTGTGCAGGGTTTACTTGACTTGTTCGAACTGAGGTTCGAGATAACGGAAGTGGCCGATGTCGGGGTCGGCTACTCCGATGGAACCGGCGCTGTGTTCGGGTGCAGGCGCCGCGCCGGGTCCACCGCTGCCTTCCCCGCGGCGGCTGAATGGGTGCCCGCGCCGGGGTCGGGCACCCATGAGGTCACGATGTGGGGAGGCGGCGATGTCCGCGATGGCGTCCTTGACGGCGCTGGGCGCGTCCACGGCTGACGGGGTGTCCCTGGGCGTGCAGGCCGTCGAGGCCGGCGGCATTCCGGGAGCGGGCCGGGTGCTGCCCACGCGGACGGAGCTCGCCGCCGTGCTGCCATGGCCAGGTTTGCGCCGTGGCAGCACGGTGGCGGTGCACGGATCGGTCTCGCTGCTGTTCGCGCTGCTGTCGGAGGCGACGGCGAACGGATCTTGGGCGGCGGTGGTGGGGCTGCCCGGAATCAGCTTGGTGGCGGCGGCCGAAGCCGGCGTGGAGCTCGCCAGGCTCGCGGTGGTGCCGCGGCCGGGCGGAGACCCGGTGGGCGTGATCGCCGCGCTGCTCGACGGGGTCGACCTAGTGGCGGTGGGCGGTACCCGGCAGGTGGCCGATTCGGATGCCCGACGGCTGTCGGCGCGGGCGCGCAACCGCGGCTCGGTGCTGCTGCCGTTCGGCGCGTGGGTGGGTGCCGAGGTGCAGCTGCGCTGCGTCGGTGCCGACTGGCGAGGACTTGGACAGGGCCATGGCTACCTGCGGGAACGTGCCGTCACGGTGCGAGCGGGAGGGCGTGGAGCGGCGTCCAGGCCGCGCTCGTGCCGACTGCTGCTCCCGGCGTGCGACGGAGCGATCGGGGTGCCCGCGGACGAGCCGGGCGAGAACACCCGGCCGCAGCTACGTCCGGTGGCGGGGTGAGCGTGGTGCCGCCTCGTCGACTCGTCATCTGGTGCCCGGATTGGCCGGTGGTCGCCGCCTCCCGTGCGGCCGAACTCGGCTCGCTGGTGCCCGCCGCGGTGTTCGCGGCGAACAGGGTGGTGGCCTGCTCCGAAACGGCGCGCGGCAGCGGGGTGCGCCGCGGGATGCGCCGCCGTGAAGCGCAGGGCCGGTGCCCGGAACTCGTTGTGTGCGAGCACGATCCGGCCCGGGACGCGCGGTTGTTCGAGCCGGTGCTGGCGGCGGTCGAGGAGTTGATGCCGGGCGTGGAGGTCGTGCGTCCGGGCCTGGTGGCGGTCCCCGCGCGGGGTCCGGTCCGGTACTTCGGTTCGGAGGAGGCCGTCGCCGAACGCGTGCTGGACCAACTGGACGCGCAGGTCGGCGTCGAGTGCCGGATCGGCATCGCGGACGGGCTGTTCGCGGCGGTGCTGGCGGCCCGGCGCAACGAACTCGTGGCCCCGGGCCGAAGTCGGGAGTTCCTCGCTCCCCTGCTGATCGAGGAGATCGATCAGCTCACCGGCCGGCTGCCCGGGCAGCGCGCCGCCGATCAGGCGGAGCTGGTGGATCTGTTGCGGCGGCTGGGGATTCGCACGCTGGGCGAGTTCGCGGCGCTGTCCTCGTCGGACGTGTCCACACGGTTCGGCCAGGCCGCGCTGCTGGTGCACCGCGCGGCCGGCGGCCGGGAAGAGCGGCCGGTCCTGCGGCGCCAGCCGCCACCGGACCTGGTGGTGTCCGAGGAGCTCGACCCGCCGGTGGAGCGGGTGGACGAGGCCGCGTTCGCGGCCAAGGTCCTGGCGGACCAACTGCACGCCAGGCTGGGCGAACTCGGGCTGGCCTGCACTCGGCTGGGGATTTCGGCCCGCACCGAGCACGGCGAGGAGCTGCACCGGGTCTGGCGCTGCGCGGAGCCGCTGACGCCGGCGGCCACTGCGGATCGGGTGCGCTGGCAGCTCGACGGCTGGCTGCACGGCCGCAGCGGTCGGCAACGCCCGACGGCCGGGGTGAGCGTGCTGAGCCTGCGGCCGGAAGAAGTGGTCGGGGCGGGTGGTCTGCAGCTCGACTTGCTCAACGCCGCGACCGGGGAGGCGGATGCCCGCGCCGGGCGCGCGTTCGCGCGGGTGCAGGGCTTGCTCGGGCCGGAGGCGGTCCTGACCGGGGTGTTCGGCGGCGGACGGGACCTGCGCGATCAGGTGCGGTTCGTGCCGTGGGGCGACGAACGCCGTCCTGCGCTGCCCGCCGACCGGCCGTGGCCGGGGCGCATCCCGTCGCCGTCGCCCTCGGTGGTGCCGGATTCACCGTGGCCCGCGGCGGTGTTCGACGACGAGGGCCGCCCGGTGGGCGTCACCGACCGGCATCGGCTCACCGCGGCGCCGTCCCGCGTGGAGGTGTCGGGCGGGCGATCGCGGGCGGTGTCCGGCTGGGCCGGGCCGTGGCCGGTGGCCGAGCGCTGGTGGGCGGAGCTGCTGGCGGGCGGATCCGGCCGGACTGCGCCGGCGGCGCAGGTGCCGGCGCGGGAGCTGGTGCGGATCCAGGTCGTGCTCGAGCCGGAAGCGGATCCGGCCGGGGACGGCGATGCCGAGGTGGGCGAGGTGGCGCTGCTCCTGGTGCACGAAGGGGGCCGCTGGTGGGTGCAGGGTGCCTATCGATGATGGCGAACACTCGTTCGAGTGGAGTGCGGCTTATTCGGTGGCAGCGGTGAATCGAACAGGAGTTCACTGGATTTCATGAGTTGGTTCAACCCTCCCCAGACCTGGTCGGACCTGGAGAAAGTGCTCTCCGGCCGACTGCCTCCGGCCGACGGGTCCGGCCCGCGCGACGAGAGACATCCCGGCGACGGGAACGACAGCCCCGCGTGGACCCGGCGGCGCGCCAGGTACGAGGCCGACGCCGTTGCCGCGGTGGCGGAGGTGCCCTATGCGGAGCTGCACGCGCACTCCAACTTCAGCTTCCTCGACGGCGCGAGCCATCCGGAGGAGCTGGCGGCGGAGGCGGCTCGCCTCGGCCTGGATGCGATCGCGCTGACCGACCACGACGGGCTGTACGGGGTGGTCCGCTTCGCGGAGGCCGCGGCCGAGCACGGAGTGCGCACCGTGTTCGGTGCCGAGCTGAGCCTGGGGCTTTCGGTGCCGCAGAACGGGATCCCCGACCCCGAAGGACGCCACCTGCTGGTGCTGGCCCGCGATCCGGCCGGCTACGCGAGCTTGTGCCGGGCGATCAGCGAGGCGCACTTGGAGGGCAAGGAGAAGGGCCGTCCGGTGTACGACCTGGAGAAGCTCGCGGGTGCGGCGGCGGGGCACTGGCAGGTGCTCACCGGGTGCCGCAAAGGGGCGGTCCCGGCGGCGCTGGCCGAAAGCGGCCCGGCGGCGGCCGCCGCCGAGTTGGACCGGCTGATCGCGTTGTTCGGGCGGGACCACGTCACCGTGGAGCTGACCGACCACGGGCTGCCCGCGGACTCGGCGCGCAACGACGCCATGGCCGAGCTCGCCGATAGAGCGGGAGTGTCCACGGTGGCCGCAACCGGCGCACACCTCGCCCGGCCGGATCGCGCTCGGTTGGCCGCGGTGGTGGCGGCGATCCGGGCCCGCCGCAGCCTGGACGACATGGACGGCTGGCTGCCCGGCTGGGCGGGCAACTACCTGCGCTCCGGCGCGGAGATGGCCGAGATGTTCGCCCGCTACCCGGGGGCCGTGCAGCGGGCCGCCGAGCTGGGCCGGGAGTTCGCCTTCGACCTGAAGCTGGTGGCCCCGAAGCTGCCGCCGTTCGACGTGCCGATGGGGCGCACCGAGGCGAGCTGGCTGCGCGAACTCGTCCTCCGAGGCGCGCTCGACCGGTACGGACTGCCGCAGGAGAATCCCGCCGCCTACCGGCAGATCGAGCACGAGCTGGCGCTGATCGAGCAGCTGGAGTTCCCCGGCTACTTCCTGGTGGTGTCCGACATCGTCGAGTTCTGCCGGGAGCAGCGGATCCTGTGCCAGGGGAGGGGTTCGGCGGCGAACTCGGCGGTGTGCTTCGCGCTGCGGATCACCAACGCCGACCCGGTCCGCTACCAGCTGCTCTTCGAGCGCTTCCTGGCCCCGGAGCGGGACGGGCCGCCCGACATCGACCTGGACATCGAGTCCGATCGCCGAGAGGAGGTGATCCAGTACGTCTACCGCAAGTACGGCCGGATGCACGCCGCGCAGGTCGCGAACGTGATCAGCTACCGACCGCGCTCGGCGGTGCGGGACGTCGCGCGGGCCCTCGGCTACTCGCCCGGGCAGCAGGACGCCTGGAGCAAGGAGATCGAGCACTGGGGGCCGCTGCCGGAGGACTCCGAGATTCCCGAACCGGTGCGGGAGCTCGCCGGTGAGCTGCTGGGCTTCCCCCGGCACCTGGGCATCCACTCCGGCGGGATGGTGATCTGCCACCGGCCGGTCGGCGAGGTCTGCCCGGTGGAGTGGGCGAGGATGCCCGGCCGCACGGTTCTGCAGTGGGACAAGGACGACTGCGCGGAGGTCGGCCTCGTCAAGTTCGACCTGCTGGGGCTCGGCATGCTCTCGGCGCTGCACTACGCGATCGACATGACCCTCGAACACCACGGGATCGAGGTCGACCTCGGCGAGCTCGACCTGAACGACGACGCGGTGTACGAGATGCTGCGGCGGGCCGACGCGGTCGGGGTGTTCCAGGTGGAGAGCCGCGCGCAGCTGGCCACGCTGCCGAGGCTGAAACCGCGGGAGTTCTACGACCTCGTGGTGGAGGTGGCGCTGATCCGGCCGGGCCCGATCCAGGGCGGTTCGGTGCACCCGTACATCCGGCGCCGGAACGGCTTGGAGGACTGGGACTTCGAGCACCCGTCGATGGCCGGTGCCCTGAAGAAGACCCTCGGCGTCCCGCTGTTCCAGGAACAGCTGATGCAGTTGGCGGTCGACGTCGCGGGGTTCTCCGCGGCCGAGGCGGACCAGCTGCGGCGGGCGATGGGGGCCAAGCGTTCCGAGGAGCGGATGGAGCGGCTCCGGGGGCGGTTGTTCGAGGGGATGGCGGCCAAGGGCATTTCCGGGGAACTGGCGGAGCGGATCTACCAGCGGATGCTGGCTTTCGCGAACTACGGCTTCCCGGAGAGCCATGCCCTGAGCTTCGCGCTGCTGGTGTTCGCCAGCGCGTGGTTCAAGCACTACTACCCGGCGGTGTTCTGCGCCGCGCTGCTCAAGGCCCAGCCGATGGGCTTCTACTCGCCGCAGTCGCTGGTCGCCGACGCCCGCCGGCATGGGGTGCGGGTGCGCGGGCCGGATGTCAACGCGAGTCGAGCCCAGGCCGATCTGGAGCCGGACGCCGACAGCGAGGGCAAGCGAGCGGTGCGCCTGGGGTTGGCTTCCGTGCGCAAGCTCGGCGAGAGCGCCGGCGAGCGATTAGTCATGGAGCGCGCGGAGAACGGTCCGTACGTCGACATGGCCGATGTGGCGCGCCGAACGCAGCTGACTGCTGCGCAGATGGAGGCACTGGCGACGGCGGGCGCGTTCGGTTGCTTCGGCTTGTCCCGACGGGAGGCGTTGTGGAACGCCGCCGCCGCTGCCGGTGATCGGCCGGATCGGTTGCCGGGTACTACCGCATCGGCCGCCGCCCCGGCGCTGCCGGGGATGGACGGCGTCGAGGTGGCCGCCGCGGACGTGTGGGCCACCGGGGTGTCGCCGGACAGCTTCCCGCTGCAGTTCGTCCGAGCCAGATTGGACGAGCTGGGCGCGATCCCGGCGGATCGACTGTCCGAAGTGGAGCACGGCTCCCGGGTGCTGGTGGGTGGCGCGGTGACCCACCGGCAGCGACCGGCCACGGCGGGCGGCGTCACGTTCCTGAACCTGGAGGACGAGACCGGCATGGTCAACGTCATGTGCTCACCGGGTTTGTGGGCGCGCTACCGAAAAGTCGGGCGTACCAGCGCCGCGTTGCTGGTGCGCGGAATCGTCGAACGAGCGGAAGGAGTGATCAATTTGAGAGCTGACCGGCTGCAGAAACTGGAAGTGCGCATCCCCTCGACTTCGCGCGACTTCCACTAGCTGCGGCGAGCCTCGCATCTCGCTGATGACTGCGGCCACCGAACCGGGGCGTCGACCATGCTCGACCGGCAGCGGAAGGACACTTCTCCCTCCCAGAGTGTTGTTCCCTCGTCTGGCCGGCGGACACTGGAAACGCCAAGAGCCCGGGCACGACGTGCGTGCCGGCATACCGTGCCCGGGCCAGTTCGGCCCTCGCAGCGTCCCGCGAGAAGAAATCGGGCCTGTGCTGTGGAGGAATTAGGAGCCGTCGCCGCGCTATGCCGGAGACCGGGGTCGTCACCGGAACCTCAACACGTTGATGGAACGGGGAATCAGCCTCGCCGTCGGTGTGGCGATGCCCGGCAGCGGAATGAGCACACGCGGAGCGGATCTCGCGATACCGATAGCCGCCAATGGCATTCGGGGAGTGCTGCTCGGCTTTTGGGCCTTTGGCGGCCGAGTCGCAGTGTTCGCCGGCCCCGAATTCGCGAGCAATATCAGGAGAAGTCGAGCCTCGCGGCACCGATCGCGTCGCAGGCCTCCAGATCGTCGACACCTGCTGACACCTCGCGATCAAGTGGTTCATGCCCACGGTGGTGAACTCGGCCCTCGTCGGGCAGGCGTCCGATCTGGACGCGCGGAACTACCCCGGTGACCTGGGCACCATGGAGATGAGCCTGAACGCGCTCGAGCACATCGCCCGTACCTGCGTGGAGCAGGGCGTCCACACCGACCTGCCGCGGCAGATGGCGACGATCGCCGAGCGGGCGATCGCTGAGGGCTACGGCGACAAGAACTACCTGGCGGTGTTCGAGATCTTCAAGAAGGCTGCGACGCCGGCTTCGTGATCACAGTGAGCTGAGGGGGTGGATCAGGCGATGCCGCAGCGGCGGATCGCGAGCAAGGCGTAGGCGCGCGCAGCCCGTTCCAGCTCCGCGATCGCGACGTGCTCGTCGTGCGCGTGTGCGTAGCGGATGTCTCCGGGCCCGTACTGGAGCGTCGGAACTCCGGCGGCCGCGTAAAGCCGCAGGTCGGTTCCGTACGGGGCGCCTACCGCCGTTGGGCGGGGCGCTCCGGCTGTTGCCGCGGCGTCCTGGGTTTCGGCGAGCAGCCGGTGTCCTTCGGGCAGCCGTCCGCTGGCGAACATCCCGCCGGGCCAGCTCACCCGCACCGGGTGTTCTGAGAGCCACAGGTCGGCGGCGCAGGCCTGCGCGATGGCGGCTTCGAACTCGGCCTTGGCGGCGGGGATCGACTCGTCGAGCCGCACGCCGTAGCGGCCTTCAGCGATCGCGAGGTCCGGCACCGTGCTGGCCCAGTCGCCGGCCTTCGCCATGCCGATCGACAGCGGGTACGGCACTTCCAGGTGTGCCACCAGCGGGTCGGGGTCGGCGTTGCGGCGGGCCTCCAGCTCACGCAGTGCCGGGAGCAGGGCGGCGAGCTTGTCCAGCGCGCTCACGCCGCGGTAGCGGGTGGAACCGTGAGTGCTCTGACCGGCGACTTCGAGCCGGAACGTGAGCGAGCCGCCGTTCGCGGCCACGATCGTGCCCGAGCTCGGCTCGGCCAGGACGCACGCGGCACCGCGATGGCCTCGCTGGAGCGTCGCGAACGCCCCCAGGCCGCCGTCCTCCTCGCCGACGACGGTGTGCACGGCCACCGGCTGGGCGAGCTGGATCCCGGCGGAGCGCAGGGCCTGCAGCGCACCGAAGATCGCGGCCAGCCCGCCCTTCATGTCGCAGGTGCCCCGGCCGGCGGCAATGCCGTCCGCGACGCGCAATGCGTACGGGTCGCGGTTCGGCCACCGGTCGAGATCGCCGGGCGGGACGACGTCCGTGTGCCCGCAGAAGATCAGCGCGGGCTCCGGGCCGTCCCCGTGCACGCCGACGCAGCCGTAGGCGACGTCGCGATCGGCTTCCTGCCCGGGGAATCCGGGCTCCTCGGCGAGGACCGGGACGTCGATGCGCCAGTGGTCCACCCGGTGTCCCAGCGAGCCGAGCTTGTCGGCGCACCACTGCTGGGCGTCGTGTTCGCCGCCGGTGCCGCCGACGCTGGGGATCGCGACGAGTTCTCGCAGGTCGTCCAGAATCCCGTTCACGTCCACCGCGTCGAGAACGCGACGTTCGAGGTCGGAGGGTGTATGCGCGCCGTTCACGTTTCGAGTGTGTCGTATGCGTCCACCGGCTCGACGCGCGCCCACTACCATCTCCGCGTGGCCGAAGGCGACAAGACCGAGCGGGAATTCGAGATCGGCAAGGACGGACTGGGCGGCATCGTCGTGGGCATGGACGGCAGCCCGGCGAGCTTCCACGCCGCGGCGTGGGCGGCCGGCCTGGCCAGGCGGGAGCGTGCCCGCCTGGTGCTGGTCTACGTCGAGGCGGTGGGCGGCGTCGCCTACTGGTCGCCGATGGGCGTAGCCGTGGCCAGCGAGGCGGCCGAGAGCCTGGTCGAAGAGCTGAAGAAGGAAGTCGTGTCCCACCTGAAGTGGGTGGACATAGATTGGGACTTCGTGCACCACCGCGGCGACCCGGCCGTCGGCCTGGAGCAGGTCGCCGAGCAGTACCGGGCGGACCTGATCGTGGTCGGCCGGTCCCGCCGGCGCGGCGGACTGCTCGGCACCGTGCCGGCGACGCTGGTCGTCGAGGCGGTCCGGCCGGTCGTCGTCGTGCCTTGAGCTCTCACGAGCCCGGGGTAAGCACGAGGTAGGCGAAGCCGACCAGGCCGCGGTATCCGCGCAGCCGCCTGGTGCAGCGCTCGTCGGCCAGGGCGCGGACTTCGTCGCGTCCGGCCGCGGTGGGGTTGGTCAGCAGCCACTTCTCCAAGGCGCCGCACCAGCGGGATTCGAAGCCGTCCCACTCGTCGGTGCCGGCGGTGGCCAGCCGCAGCATGCGGAATCCGCATCCTTCGGTGAGCTCGACCAGTTCGGCGAGCGACAGGTCCACGTCGAGTCGTTCCGCATCGAAGCGGTGTCCCGGAAGGCCTCGCCCAGGAGCAGTCGGCCGCCGCGGCGCAGTCGTGGCCGGATCGCTTCGAGCGCCTGCCGGGTGCCGCCCCACGCGTGGCTGCTGCCGATCGAGATCGCCACGTCCGCGGTTCCGTCCCAGCTGCAGGCGTCGCCTTGCGCCAACCGCACCCGCTCGGCCACACCGCGAGCCTCGGCGTTGTGACGGCCCCGGGACAGTTCTTCGTCGGTAGTGTCGATGCCGGTCGCGCTCGGTTCCGCTTCGAGCAGTCGCAGCAGCAGCTCCGCCCGTCCGCAGCCGAGATCGACGATCTCGGCGGAGTCCAGCGGTGCCAGCGCGGCGATGAGTTCTTCGGCGCGGGCGTCCGACATCGGCGCGTTGAAGTCGAGGTCTGCATGCGCGAGCACTATCGGATTCACCCGGCGCAGGCTGGCAGAACCCACCGCAGGGCGCCACGGACTAATTCGCTCGCGACGATCGGCTGTTAATGCTCACCGGTGGGACAGGATGTTGACCACCGTTCCGCTGGGGTCGCGGCAGAAGAAGCGGCGGACGCCCCACGGCTCGTCGGTCAGCGGGTGCACGATCTCGTGGCCTCGCCGCAGGGCTTCCTCGTGCGCCGCGTCGACGTCGTCGACTTCGACGGACATGTCCGGGTGCGTCGGCGCCGTGGCGTCGTCGCTCATGATGCTGATCTGGCGCTGAGGATCGTCGGGTGCGCTCACGGTGACGATCCAGCCGAGGTCCATGACGACCTGGAAGCCCAGGGTGTCGACGTAGAAGTCGCGGGTGGCCGAGAGGTCGTCGGCGTGGATGTTGGGTACGACTCGGCGCACGCGCATGGTGCCTCCAGGAAGGTCGGCGTCCCGTGCCACTCTAGGAGCATGACGAGTTTGGTCGGCGAGGATTTCCAGGACGCGGTGCTGACGGACGAGCAGTGGGAGGGCCGGACCTTCGAGCGCTGCGACTTCACCGACGCCGATCTGACGGGCCTGAGCACCCGCAACTGCGTGTTCTCCGACTGCGTCTTCACCGGCACCGATCTCAACGGCTCGAAGCACGTCGCGACGGCGTTCCGGTCGTGCAAGTTCGAGCGCACCGTGTTCGGGAAGTCCACAATGGATGGATGCAGCCTGCTCGGTTCGAGCTTCGTGGACTGCCGCCTGCGCGCCTGGACGCTGCGCGAGACGGATCTGACGCTGGTCGGCATGGGCAAGGCGGATCTGCGCGGCTTGGACCTGCGCGGAATCCGGTTCCGGGAAGCCAATCTCGTCGAATGCGATCTGCGCCGCTGCGATCTCCGAGAGGCGGACTTCACCGGCGCCCGCATGCTCGGTGCCCGGCTGGACGATGCGGACCTGCGCGACGCTCGGGTCGATGCCGATGCCCTGGTGCAGGCGAAGCTCTGGGGTGCCCGGATCGACACGATCACGGCACTCGCGTTCGCAGCGGCCCACGGCCTCCGCGTCGACTGACCGGCCGCGCGTCGGGCAGCGCGCGCGGCGCGAAGCTCGCCGGAACTCGTTGACCTGAAAGGGACTTACGCCTCGCCCTCTGGTAGGTGCTCCAGCATCGGGTTTCCGCCGCCCTTGGCGATGGAACCCGAGGTGCAATCGAAAAGCCCGCCGTGGCAAGGAGAAGCCCGGAACGAGCGAAGGGCGCCCGTGACCGACGTTGCCGGTCGCAGGCGCCCTTCGCGCTGAGCTGGATCGGTTATTCCATGGGTGGGCGGTCGTTGGCCGGCATCTCGGCCAGGGAGCCGTCCGCGAGCAGGTCGCCGATCGTCGTCGGGAGCACGAACGCCGTGCCACCGCCGGGCTGCTCGAACCACGGCACCGCCGTGCCGCGCAACGCCTGGATCGGCCGCTGCACCCGGTACGCGAAGTACGAGCGGTTCGACCACTGCGGCGGCAGCGAACGGTGCGTGTACGGCGTGCGGATCGTGTAGGTGACGTTGCCGTTCGGCTCGCCGAACCGGTCCAGTTCGGTGCCCGGCTGCAGCATCACGATCCGGCGGTCCCGGTACAGCGTCAGCGGCGGCTCACCGCTGAGCGGCTGGATCTGCTGACCGCCCTGCGGCTGACCACCCTGCGGCTGACCGCCTGGCGGCTGAGCACCGGGCAGACCACCCGGCGGCTGAGCACCGGGCAGACCGCCTTGCGGCTGGCCCGGCTGACCGCCTTGCGGCGGACGCGGCGGCCCCTGCCGGGGCGGCCCCGCCATGCCCGGCCCACCGGGGCCCGGACGTCGCTCCGCGCCGCCGACCAGACCCTGCGCGGGTCCTCCGGCCGGGGGCACCGGCGCTCCGCTTTCCCGGCGCGGCTGACGCTTCGGCAGCGGCGGCGGTGCGCCCGGACCGCCGACCGGCGGCTGCACGGGCTGCCCGACCGGCGGCGGCGGAGCCGCCGGCGCCGACTGCGGCGGCGCAGGCCGGTCCAAGCGCGGTGCGGGCTGGAAGCGCGTCGCCTCTTCGCCCGCCTGCGCGGCGGTGTCCAGCGGCGGTTCCTGCGGTCCACCACTCGGTTCCTGGTTCGCGGTGAACAGCGGGTTCGCCGCACCATGATCCGGTTCCGGCACCGAACGCTGTGGCAGATCGGTCACCTCTGCGGCGCGCTGCGGGAGATCGGCGACCTCCGCCGCGGCACGCTGCGGGAGGTCGGCCACTTCTGCGGCGCGCTGCGGGAGGTCCGTGACCTCCGGTGCCGAACGTTGTGGCAGGTCAGGCACCTCCGGCGCCGGCTGCTGCGGCAGGTCGGCGATCTCCGGCGACCGCTGCGGCAAGTCCGGCGCGGAACGCTGCGGCAGATCGGCCGGCGGCGCAGCCGCGTCGACCTGCGTCGGCGCGGGCCGGTCCATCAGGAGGCTGCCCAGCAGGTACGCCGCGGCGTGGTCGACGCGGGCGAACCGGACGTCCTCCCCGTCGTCGGAGCCGGCGGTGACGACCCAGTCGGCCCCGTCCTCCAGCAGGCACCAGGCGTCCGGGCTGTGGCTGCCGATGCGGTAGCCGCTGCCGTCCACCTGGTGGTCGGTGAGCCGGTCGTGCAGCTTGGCCAGCACTTCCTGGGTGTCCGGCGCGTCGGTCTCGTCGAGCACGTGCCGGGATCCGCCCGACGGCTCGGGCTCGGCGAGCGCCTCGTCGTCGAAGTCGGGCTTCGGGGCGTCCACGAGCTCGGCGTAGTCCTGCGGCTCGCGGTCGAGCTCACCGTCGAGGTCGTCGGCGGGCTGGTCGAGCAGTTCGCTGACGGCCGCGTCGCGGGTGGCCTCGTCGACCTCGGGCACCTGGAAGGCGTGCCGGCGGATGTGCTCGACGAGCTCGGCCTCCGGCGGCACGCCGTACTGCGTCAGGTAGAAGGCGATGGCGCCCGGCCACAACCAGGTGCCGTCGGTGTGCCAGGTGCCCGGCACGGACGCGGTGCGCTCCGGGTCGAGCTGGTCCTCCTCGTCCTCGCGGGAGGCGAGCACGATCGGGGCGTTCTCCAGGTACTGGCGCAGCGCCCCGACTTCTTCGGTCGGGATCGGCTCGCGCTCGGCGACGACCGGGCGGCCCTGCTCGTCGTAGTCGTCGAAGACGTTGGCGACCTGGAATCCGCCGGCCGGCTCGTCGATCCCCGGCTCAGGGATCGGCGTTTCGGCGACGGCGGGTTCGGCGGCTGGTGGGGTCTCGGGCTCGATCGGGTCGACGACCGGTGCCTCGGCGATCGGCAGCTCGACGATCGGTGCCTCGGTCACCGGAGCTTCCGGGACCGGCGCCGCGGCGACCGGCTGCTCAGCGGTCGATGCCTCGGCGATCGGCGGCTCGGCGGGCTGGGACTGGGCGGTGCCGTCGAAGCGGTCCCGCATCCAGTCCGGGATGTTCTCCTCGGCGCGCGGGTAGCGACGCAGCTCGTCGACGTACGCAGCGCGCGGCAGCGGGCGGTGCCACTGCGGTTCGGAATCGAAGTTGATATCGATGCGGTAGCTCGACGGGCGCTCCACGACGTAGAGGGCGCTGAGCCAGGTGCCCACATCGGGCCGGTACATGCCTTCGCGCAGGCGCTCGAAGATCTCCTGCAGTTCGATCGGCGGCTCCCAGGGGTGGGAGCTGCCGTCCTGAGCGGCGACCTCACCCAGCAGGTCGTGGTACTCACCGGTGGCGCGGTACTCCACCGTGATCTCCTGCCAGTCCTCGGGAGCGCCCTGTAACAGCAGAACCCCGATCCTGCGGGCGATCTGCTCCTGCTCTTCCGGACTGATCGCTGTCGGACGCGACATGGGTGACATCCTCCCCCTCTCGACGAGGCAACCCGACTCCACCCCGCCAAGACGCTACTCGACGCGGGCGCGGTCATGTGCGCTGTGTGCGAGTTCGGTGCCGTTCATCCAGCACATGTGCTCGCGCACAAGATCCTTGTCACAGCGCGCGGTGATCTCGTCACGAAAGCCTGCCTGTTGGGCGGGCGGATGAACATCACACCACCAGGTGTATCGATCAGCGGCGCCCCACCGGCGGCGGGCGGTCGACGAAATTCGGTAGCGGCACGGGCGTGCCAGAAGCCAGAGTGAGGCACGTGCTGCGTCCCTACCGACTTCTCGCGGCGGTTCCGCATGCGTCGAGCCTGATGGCGTTCAGCTTGCTGGGACGCCTGCACATGCCGGCGTTGGCGATGGTGCTGACCTTCCTCGTCGTCGACTGGACCGGTTCGTACGCCATCGGCGGCGTCATCGGGATGATGGTGACGGTCGGCCAGGCCATCGCCGGACCGCTGCGCGGCCGGTCCGCCGATCGCAGCTCGGCGCCGAAGCTGCTGGTCGTGACGGGCCTGGGCTCCGGGCTGGGGATGGTGGCGCTGGTGCTGGTGACGCGCTGGGCGGATCCGGCGCAGTGGTGGCTGATCCTGCCCGTTGCGCTGTTCACCGGGCTGTCGCACCCGCCGATCACCCAGGTCGGCCGGGCGATCTGGCCGCGGCTGACCGACGGTCCGGCGCGGGAAGCGGCCTTCGCGGTGGAGGCGACGCTGCAGGAGCTGCTGTTCGTCGTCGCGCCGATGCTGGCGACCTTCGTGGTCGCGATCTGGGGCCCGGTCGTCGCGATGCTGGCCTGCGCGGCTTGGGCGGCGCTCGGATCGATCATCTTCGCGGCGTCCTTGCTGCGCGCCGGACTGCGCGAGGCGCCGAAGGAGGGCGCGAGCGGCGCCGGCAGGGCGGGTTCGCTGTTCCGGGTGCGCGGCTTCACGTCTCTGCTGCTGTTCTACGCCGCGCTGGTCGGCGGCCTGATCTCGATCGACCTGGTGCTCGTCGGCTGGGCCCGGGAGCGCGGTGCGCCGGAGCTCGCGGGGCTGCTGGCCATGGTGTGGGCGATCGGGTCGCTGACCGGTGGCCTGGTGTCGGGCGGCTTCGCGGCGCGGCCGCGGCTGTGGCTGCGGGTTCTGCTGAGCGCGCTGGGGATGGCCGCGCTGGTGCCGGTGCTGCCGCCGATCGCCGATCCGGGCTCGCCGTGGCTGGTCGGCGCGATCCTGTTGATCGGCGGCACGGCGATCGCGCCGACGCTGGCCGCGGGCAACGGGCGGATCGCGGACCTGGCGCCCGCTGAGCGGCGCAGCGAGGCGTTCGGCTGGTTGACCAGCGCCACCACGCTGGGCGGGGCGATCGCCTCGCCCCTGGCGGGCTGGATGCTCGACCTCTCCGGCCCGGCGCTGGCCGCCGCGGTGGCGGCCGGGCTGGCCTTCGTGGGCTTCGGGTTTGTCGCACATCACAGCGCCCGGGCGTCGCGTGCGCCGCAGGCGAAGGAGGAGAGTGCGACTACGTGACTGTTTCTGCGTTGCGACACCAGGAAGACCGGCCGAAGACCCGGGAACGGATGCTCGGCATGGCCGGCGCCGCCGGGATCGGGGTGTTGCTCGCGATCCAGGCGCGGATCAACGGTGCGCTCGGCGTGCGGATGGACGACGGCATCGCGGCCGGGCTGATCTCGTTCTTCGGCGGATTCGTCGTGCTCCTGGCCGCCACCTTCGCGTTCCCGCAGGCCAGGCGCGGCTGGCAGAACCTGCGAACTGAGCTGCGCAGGCCGGGCGGGCTGCGGCCGTGGCAGTGCCTCGGCGGCGTGTGCGGCGGATATCTGGTGTTCACCCAGGGCATGGCGGCGGCCGCGCTCGGCGTCGCGATGTTCACCGTCGCGGTGGTTGCCGGGCAGGTCAGCAGCGGGCTCGTCGTCGACCGGCTCGGGTTGGGCCCCGCCGGTCCGCAGCACGTGACGCCCACGCGGCTGTTCGGAGCGGGGCTCGCCGTGGTGGCGGTGGTGATCGCGGTGTCCGCGAATCTGGGCAGCGGCGAGGCCAGCTGGCTGGTGCTGCTGCCCGCGCTGGCCGGGATCGGGCTCGGCTGGCAGGCGGCGGTGAACGGCCGGATGAAGCAGGCGGTCGACTCGGCGGTGTTCGCGGCCATGTTCAACTTCGGCATCGGGATGACCGCCCTCGCGGTGGCCTTCGCGGTCGAGGTCGCGCTGCGCGGCCTCCCGCACTTCCCTGCGGAGCCGTGGCTCTACACCGGCGGCTTCCTGGGGATCTTCGTGATCGGCGGCACGGTGGCGCTGGTGCGCTTCACCGGCGTGCTGGTGCTCAGCCTCGGCATGATCGCCGGACAGCTGGTCGGCGCGCTGCTCGTAGACGTGTTCGCCCCGGCCGCCGAGACGGGCATCCCGGCGTCCACTGTGCTCGGCGTGCTGCTCACGCTGGTCGCCGTCGGCGTGGCGGCATTGCCGGACCGGCCGGGACGCGCCGGACGCCGTCTGCCACGATAAATAGCCGTGAGCGCGACGATTCTGGACGGCAAGGCCACCAAGGACGCGATTTTCGACGAGCTGCGGCCGCGGGTCGCCAAGCTCGTTGAGCAGGGGCACGCCCCCGGGCTGGCCACGGTGCTGGTCGGCGATGACCCGGGTTCGCAGTCTTACGTGCGCGCCAAGCACAACGACTGCGCCAAGGTCGGCATCAAGTCGATCCGCAAGGACCTGCCCGCCGACGTCAGCCAGGCCGACGTCGAGGCGGTGCTGGACGAACTCAACGCCGACCCGGCCTGCACCGGCTACATCGTGCAGCTGCCGCTGCCCAAGCACCTCGACGCGGGCCCGCTGCTGGAGCGCATCGCGCCGGAGAAGGACGCGGACGGGCTGCACCCGATCAGCCTGGGGCGCCTGGTGCTCGGCGAGGAGGCGCCGCTGCCGTGCACGCCGCGCGGCATCATCGAGCTGCTGCGCCGCTACGACGTGCCGTTGAACGGCGCGCAGGTCGCCGTCGTCGGCCGCGGCATCACGGTCGGCCGCCCGATCGGCCTGCTGCTCACCCGGCGCAGCGAGAACGCGACCGTCACGCTCTGCCACACCGGCACCAGGGACCTCGCCGAGGAGGTGCGCCGCGCGGACATCGTCATCGCGGCGGCCGGCAAGCCGCACCTGATCACGGCCGACATGGTCAAGCCGGGCGCGGCGGTGCTGGACGTCGGCGTGAGCCGCACCGATGCCGGGCTGGCCGGGGACGTGCACCCGGACGTCGTGGAGGTCGCCGGTTTCGTGTCGCCCAACCCGGGCGGGGTGGGGCCGATGACCCGCGCGATGCTGCTGAGCAACGTCGTCGAGGCCGCGGAGCGCAACGCCGGCTGATTCGTGCGGGGGTCCGCCGCAGACGGCACGACGATGGGAGGAACGGCGTGAGCGAACGGTTCGGCGGCAGGTCGCGCCTGTCGGTGCACGTGCCGTTCGGCCTGGTGCTGCTGATCGGGCTGATCGGGCTGCTCCTGGTCTCGCTGGGGCACTGGCGGAAGGGTTCGGTGCTGCTCGGTGGCGCGCTGCTGCTCGCGGCGGCGATGCGCGCCATGGTCCCGCCGGAGCGGACGGGGCTGCTGACGATCCGCAGCCGGGCCGTGGACGTACTCGTCTACAGCGGGTTCGGTTTGGTGATCATCGCGGTGGCGATGACCATCAAGGGCGGCGGCGGATTGCTGGGCTGAGCCCCCGTAGGGTTGCTCGTCGTGCGCATCGATCACCGGGCGGATGAGCCGGTTCGTTCCGGAATCCCGGAACACGGCCGGATTCCGCGCTACTACGCCGCGAAGATCGAGCTGCTCGAACTCGTCGAGGAACTGGGAGAGGGAGCCGCGCTGCCCTCGGAGCGGGAGCTCGCGGAGCGGTGCGGCGTCTCGCGGGTGACGCTGCGGCAGGCCGTCACCGAGCTGGTGCTCGAAGGCCGGCTGATCCGCCGGCAGGGCAGCCGGACCGTCGTGGCGCCGCCGAAGATCGTGCAGCCGCTGGCGTTGGCCAGCTACACCGAGGGCGTCCGGGCGCAGGGCAAGGAGCCCGGCCGGACGGTGATCACCGTCGAGTCGCGGTCGGCGGATCCGCGCCTGGCGGCGGATCTCGGGTTGGCGCCGGGGGCCGAGGTGGTGCACCTGGAGCGGGTGCTGATGGCCGATGGCGAGCGGGTCGGGCTGGAGTCGAGCTACCTGCCGAAGCAGCGCTTCCCGGAGTTGCTGGGGGAGTTCGACCCGACCGGTTCGTTGTACGCGTTCCTGCAGGAGAAGTTGGGCGTGCGGTTCGGCGAAGCCGAGGAGCGCATCGAGACGGTGCTCGCGACGCCGCGCGAGGCGCTGCTGATCGGCACCAACCCGGCGACGCCGATGATCCTGCTGCACCGGTGCTCGTGGACCCCGGACGGCGAGCCGATCGAGCGGGTCCGCTCCCTGTTCCGCGGCGACCGCTTCAGCCTCGTCACCCGCCTCCGCGACTGAAATCGCGCCGCGCACCACCTTTGATAACGAACAGATAACTGATCTAGTCCTTCTGGTGGTGTTCACCTGGGATTCGCCGCGTCTGCACTGGCCATTCGTCGTCGGTCGCGAATGTTTGCGCCGTGCGAGTTCTGATTGTTGGCGGCGGCGTGCTGGGCACCATGCACGCGCTGCGGGCCCTGGAGCGGGGCCATGAAGTGGTGCACCTGGAGCGGGAGGCCGAGGCCCGCGGTGCCTCGGTCCGGAACTTCGGGCTGATCTGGGTCAGCGGCCGGGAAGCCGGACCGGACCTGGAGGTCGCGATGCGCGCCCGTCAGGACTGGGAGCGCATCGCGGCGGACGTGCCCGAGCTCGGCTTCCGCGACAACGGCTCGCTGACCGTGCTCCGGACGCCGGCCGAGCTGGCGGTGGCGGAGGAGTTCGTCGCCCGCGCGGACGCCGCCGAGCGCGGCACGAAGCTGCTGGACCCGGCCGAGGCGAGGACGCTGAACCCGGCGCTGCGCGGCGAGATGCTGGCCGCCCTGTGGTGCGAGCAGGATGGCGCAGTCGAGTCGCGGATCGCGCAGCCCGCGCTGCGCGCACACCTCGCGAAGACCGGCCGCTACTCCTGGCTGCCCGGTCGCGAGGTTCGCGACGTCGGCGAGGGCTGGGCGCGGGACGACACCGGCGAGCGGCACGAAGCCGACGTCGTGGTCCTCTGCACCGGCGCGGCCCTCGGCGGCCTGGTCCGGGAACTGCGGCCGGAGCTGCCGGTTCGCCGGGTCCGGCTGCAGATGATGCAGACCGATCCGCTCGGCGAAACCCTGACGACCTCGATCGCCGACGGCGACAGCATGCGCTACTACCCCGGTTATCGAGGGGCGGCGCTGGACGCGCTCAACGCCGCCGAGCCGCAGCCGCAGGTGGCCGCGGACAACGGCATGCAGCTGCTGATGGTGCAGCGGGTCCACGGTGGACTGACCATCGGCGACACCCACGAGTACGACGCGCCGTTCGCCTTCGATGTTCAAGAAGATCCCTACGAACACCTCAAGCAGCGCGCCGAGGAACTGCTCGGCCGCCCGCTGCCGCGGATCGCGCGCCGCTGGGCCGGGGTCTACGCGCAGACCGCGGACAAGTCGCGCGTCGTGCACCGCGAGCAGGTGCTCCCCGGCGTCTGGCTGGTGACCGGCCCCGGCGGGCGCGGCATGACCTGTTCCCCGGCGATCGCAGCCGACACCTGGCAGGAGATCGACGCATGATCAAGCTGGTGGTGCTGGACATGGCCGGCACGACGGTGGCCGACGACGGCCTGGTGGAGCGGGCGTTCACGCAGGCGATCGGCGAGGTCGGCGTCGCGGAGGACGGCGCCGCGTTCCCCGGCATGCTCGACTACGTCCGCCGCACGATGGGCGAATCGAAGATCACCGTCTTCCGGCATCTGCTGGACGGCGACGAAGACCGTGCGCAGCAAGCGAACCAGGCCTTCGAGCGGGCGTACGCCGAACGCGTCGCGGACGGCGACTGCCGGGAGATCGACGGCGCCGCCGCGGCGATCCGGCGCCTGCGCGACAACGACATCAAGGTCGCCCTGACCACCGGTTTCTCCGAGACGACGCAGCGCCAGATCATCGACGCGCTGGGCTGGGGCGGGCTGACCGACCTGACCCTGACCCCGGCGCAGGCCGGCCGCGGCCGGCCGTACCCCGACATGGTGCTCACCGCCCTGCTTCGGCTGGGCATCGACGACGTGCGCGAGGTCGCTACCGTCGGCGACACCGCGTACGACGTGCGTTCCGGCCTGCGCGCCGGGGCGTCGATCGTCGCGGGTGTGCTCACCGGCGCGCACGACCGCGCCGCGTTCACCGAGGCCGGTGCCACCCACGTCCTCGAATCCGTCCGCGACCTCCTCGGACTCGTACTGCCAGCAAAGGAAGATCTGTCGTGAAACGCATCAGCCGACTGGTCGTCGGACTCGCCGTGCTGGGCCTGCTCTCGGCGTGCGGGCCGAGCGCGGCCGAGCAGGGCGGCGAGTCCGACGAGCTCGTGTTCGCCGCCATCCCGTCCGAGGAATCGGCCAGCCTGCAGCAGGACTTCCAGCCGGTGCTGGACCTGCTGGCCAAGGAGACCGGAAAGAAGATCACCTTCCAGAAGGCCACCGACTACGCCGCGATCATCGAGGGCCAGCGCGCCGGGAAGATCGACATCGCGAAGTACGGCCCGTTCTCCTACGTGCTGGCCAAGAAGCAGGGCGTGCCCGCGAACGCGGTCGCCGGCCAGGTGGAGGCGAAGGGCGAGCAGCCCGGCTACCGCTCCTACGCGATCACCCGCCCCGGCAGCGGAATCACGTCGCTGGCCGGCTTCCGCGGCAAGAAGGTCTGCTTCGTCGACCCGACCTCGACCTCCGGCTACCTGTACCCGAAGGCGGGCCTGCTGCAGACGGGCATCAACCCGGACACCGACGTGCAGCCGGTCTTCGCCGGCGGCCACGACGCCTCCGCGATCGCGGTCGCCAAGGGCGACTGCGACGCCGGGTTCGCCTACGACAGCATGGTCGACCGCCAGCTGGTCGAGAAGGGCCAGCTGCAGCCCGGCCAGCTGACCACGGTGTGGAAGTCGGTGGTGATCCCCGGCGACCCGGTCGCCATCTCCGACGACCTGGACCCGGCGGTGAAGGAGAAGATCACCGCCGCGCTGCGGGACAAGGCCAACAGCGATTACCTGCGCGCCAACGGGTTCTGCACCGGGGAGTGCAAGATCGGCGACGTCGACGGGTACGGGTTCGCCCCGGTCGACGACGCCTTCTACAACGGCATCCGCGAGGTCTGCGACGTGACCAAGGACAAGCAATGCCAGTGATCGCCTTCGACAGGGTCGGCAAGTCCTTCGGCAGCGTTCGGGCGCTGCACGAGGTGTCACTCGACGTGGAGCAGGGCGAGGTCGTCGTCCTGCTCGGGCTTTCCGGATCGGGCAAGTCCACCCTGCTGCGCCACGTGGACGGGCTGCAGCGCGCGACTTCCGGAGGCGTCCGCGTGCTCGGCGAGGACGTCGGTTCGCTGCGCGGATCCGGCCTGCGAGCGCTGCGCCGCCGGGTCGGGTTCGTGTTCCAGCAGTTCCACCTCGTCGGCTCGCTGACGGTGCTGGAGAACGTGTGCACGGGCGCGCTGGGCAGCCTGCGCGGCCCGCGGCTCGGGCTCTTCGCATACCCGAAGCGGATCCGCTACGCCGCGATGGAGCAGCTGGACCGGGTCGGCCTCACCGACCAGGCGTTGCAGCGCGCGGACACGCTCTCCGGCGGCCAGCAGCAGCGGGTCGCGGTGGCGCGGGCGCTGCTGCAGAAGCCGGAGATCTTGCTCGCGGACGAGCCGGTCGCGTCGCTCGACCCGGACTCGGCGGCGCAGGTGATGAACCTGATCGCGGAGATCGGCCGGGAGGACGGGCTCACCGTGCTCTGCAGCCTGCACCAGGTCGACCTGGCGCTGAGCTGGGGGCACCGGATCGTCGGGCTGCGCTCCGGGAGCGTCGTGCTGGACACCCCGGTCGACGGGCTGAGCCGGGACGCGGCGATGGGGATCTACGCCAAGGTCGGATCGGCCGAGCTCGCGACGGCGGGGTGAATTCCGTGACCACGACAGCAGAAGCGCCGGCCCGCCGGACCGGGTCGGCGCCGCGCCGCCGGACGCTGGCCCGGCCCCGCCCGGAGGGCGCGGCGGCGGCACTGGTGGTGCTCGCCCTGCTGGGCGCCGCGATCTGGGCGTTCGGCGACCTGCGGCTGAACCTGGCGACCATTGTGGACGGTTTTGGCAACGCGGCGGACTTCGCGGCCCGCACGTTGCCGCTGGACTTCCCGCCGATCGGCGAACTGCTCGGCCTGGCCGGGCAGACGCTGGCGATCGTGGTTTGCGCGACGCTGGTCGCGTCGCTGATCAGCGTGCCGGTGGCGGTGCTGGCGGCGCGCAACACCACGCTCGGCGGCGTCGGCCGGTTCGGCGCGCGCGTGGTGATCGTGGTGGCCCGCGCGGTCCCGGACGTGGTGCTGGCGATCGTGTTCTTCCGGATGTTCGGCTTCGGCGGGCTGACCGGCGTGCTCGCCATGGGCCTGCACTCGGTCGGCATGATCGGCAAGCTGTACGCGGACGCCATCGAGCAGATCGACGAGGGGCCGCGCACCGCGATCCGCGCGGCCGGCGGCACCCGGCTGCAGCAGCTGGTCAGCGGCGTCCTGCCGCAGGTGCTGCCGTCGTTCGTGGCGACCTCGCTGCACCGGCTGGACATCAACCTGCGGGTGTCGGTGGTGCTCGGCTTCGTCGGCGTCGGCGGGCTCGGGCAGGCGATCGCGGATTCGCTGCGCACCCTCGACTACCAGCGCGGGATGGCGTTGGCGTCGGTGGTGTTCCTGCTGTGCGTGCTGGTCGAGATCGTGTCCGGTTCGATCCGCCAGGCGTTGCTGGGCGCGCGTGAGGAGCGTCGCGGGAGGTCCGGCGGCGTGCTCGCGGCGCTGACCGGGCGCAAGGCGCCCGGCGTGCAGGTGCCGGCGCAGCGGCGACCGGCGAGCGGCTCCGACCGGGAGCGCGCCCGGATCAGTCCTCAGTGGACGGCGGCTCGGGTGCGGCGCGCCGGCTACTGGCTGCTGACCGCCTTGATCGTGGCCGCGTCGATCTGGGGCGCCGACATCTCGTTCGCCCAGTTCGAGCGCGCGATCACCAACTTCGGCCCGACGCTGGCGCTGTTCTGGCCGCCGGAAACCGGTGGCATCCTCGGTGAGCTGCTGGCCGAGCTGCTGGTGACCGTTCAGATCGCGCTGGCCGCGACGCTGATCGGCGCTGTGCTGGCGCTGCCGATCGGCGCGCTGGCGGCGGCGAACGTGGCGCCGAGCCCGGCGGTGGCGAAGTTCTTCCGCGGCGTGGTGCTCGCGGTTCGCGGGGTGCCGGAGCTGGTGCTGGCCATCGTGTTCGTGGTGATCACCGGCCTGGGCGCGGTCGCGGGCGCGTTCGCGCTGGGCGTCGGATCGGTGGGCCTGCTGGGGAAGCTCGTCGCGGATTCGCTGGAGGAGGTGGATCGCGGTCGCGAGCAGGCGCTGCGCGCGACCGGGGCGAACCGGCTGCAGGTGTTCTTCGCGGCGACGGTCCCGCAGGCGGCTCCGGCGTTCGTGGCGCACGTCCTGTACCAGCTGGACACGAACCTGCGCTCGGCGACGCTGCTGGGCCTGGTCGGCGCGGGCGGCATCGGCTACTACCTGCTGAACGCCTCGCGGGTCCTGGAATTCGGCGTGGTCACAACGGTTCTGCTGCTCACCTTCGCGGTGGTGATGCTCGTCGAACTGCTGGCCCTCTGGCTCCGCAAGGTCCTCCACGCCTGAGGGTGCCCCGGACGGGTGTCGGCGGTACACGGCGCCCGAGCGGGTTTTCGCAGGTCAACTCTCGTGAGTGTCTTTGGTCGCCATGGCAACCAAGAACACTCACGAGCTCGTTGCCGGCAGAACGGAGCCCCGCGCTCACTCCCACCAGAAGGACCAGGTGCGGCGGCCGCGGATCTCCTGGGCGTAGGCCTCGAGGGTGCCCGTCTCCTGCAGGATCCGGTCCGGGCAGAAGGTCCAGTGCTCTGCCGCGACGGCCGCGGCGTGGTCCGAGTCCTGCGGCGGTGCCGCCACGCTCAGGTCCAGCCGGTCCGGGCCGAGGCGCAGCAGGCGCGCCCCGAACCGCTCCTCCCAGCTGCGGGCCATCGCCGAGAGCCCGGCCGTGCGCGACACGTGGTTC
Source organism: Saccharopolyspora shandongensis (assembly GCF_900106995.1). Classification (GTDB taxonomy): domain Bacteria; phylum Actinomycetota; class Actinomycetes; order Mycobacteriales; family Pseudonocardiaceae; genus Saccharopolyspora; species Saccharopolyspora shandongensis. Next base: position 24,174 of record NZ_FNOK01000044.1, on the reverse strand, counting down.
GCCGCGCCGGACCAGCCCAGCGCCGTCAGCACGTCCGCGCCGCGCCGCACCGGGATGAGCGCGAGCCGGGTGTCGGCGTCGATGAAGCGCGGCAGCTGCTGGTTGGCCAGGACGTCCGGATCCGCCAGCAGGTTCCCGCCCCGCGCCGGCCCCGGGCAGTTGTAGTCGAACGGTGCCAGGACTTCCAGGTCGTACGCCGGGCCGAGCTCGTCGTCGGCCTGCACCAAGCCGTCCCAGATCCGGGCCATCACGTCGACCACCCGCCAGCGGTCGATGTGCTCCAGCGGTTCCGGTGGCACGACGCCGACCGTGCACCGCTCCCCGTAGACCTCGTCGCTGTCGCACAGCAGCAGCGGCCACAGCCCGGTGACGCGGTGCTCGGCGCGAAGCGCGGCGACGAGCTGCGGCGCCGGGGCGTCGTCGCTGATCCAGCACAGCGGGTCGGGGTTGTCGGTGAGGGTGGTCTGCTCGGTCAGGACCTCGCCGGGCGGTAGCGGGACGGAAACCCCTGCACCGGTGCCGAAAACCGCGGACAGGTCGGCAGGAGCCCCCGCTTGCCGGTCGTCTCGCAACACTTCACCGCCTCCTAGGCAGACGCCCCTCGTCGCGGACCACCTTAGAGCCTGGCCTCGACCGGTTTCGCGTGGCGTGCGCAGCCCGCGGCGGTCACGCCCCGGCGAGATCCGGGAAGTCCCGGGATCAGCAGGATTCGGCCGGTGCGGCTGCCCGAGATGTGCAGGTCGAGCGCGCGTGCCGCGGATTCCAGCGGCAGCCGCTCGGCGACCAGCGGCCGCAACTGTCCACTGGCGACCATTCGGAACAGCTCGGTCAGGTCCGTTCGGAACTGCGCGTTCGGCCTGATGTAGTACATCCGGGCGCGCCGGCCGCCGGTGCGCCCGAGCAGCCGCGCCAGCTCCCATCGGGCGAGCCGCCGGGTCAGGCCCAGGTAGGGCCGCCACCACGGCCCGGCGTCGTGCAGCGTCGCCGAACTGCCGTAGGCGTGCAGCGAGCCACCCGGTGCGAGGAGTCGCCAGGACCGGTCCAGGCTTTCCGGGCCGAGCGGGTCGAAGATGGCGTCCACGCCGCCGGGCGCGAGCTCGGCCACGCGGGCGTCGACGTCCTCGGTGCGGTGGTCGATGAGCTCGATGCCGATGTCCCGCAGCGCTTCGTGCCGGCTCGCGGACGCCGTCCCGATCACCCGGACGCCGGCCGCGACGCCGAGCTTCGCCAGCAGGACGCCGACACCGCCGCCGACGCCGTGCACCAGCACCGTCTGTCCACTTCGGATCTTCGCGGCGCGGTGCAGCAGCTGCCAGGCGGTGACGCCGTTGAGGATCATCGCCGCCGCGTCGCCGGCATCGACCCCGTCCGGCACGGAAACCAGTTCGGCATCCCGGACTTCGGCGTACTCGGCCCACGCGCCGGTGCGCGGCATGGCCGCGACCCGCTGGCCCGGCCGCCACCCGGTGACCGCCGAGCCGACCGCGACGATCTCGCCGACCAGGTCGTAGCCGGGCACGAACGGGAACTTCGGCTGCGCCGGGTAGCGCCCGCGCAGCATCTGCACCTCGGCGAAGGACACCCCGGTGGCTTCGACCCGGACCAGCACGCCGTGCGGTCCCGGCGCGGGCGGCGCGCTGCGCCGCGTGGTGACGACTTCGGTCCCGCCGAGGCCGGTGAGCGCGATCTCGGTTCCGGTGGTGGGGATGCCCATGCCGACTCCTCGTAACAAGTTCGTTTGATTGTTAGAATCTATAACATAACTATGAGCCTGTTACGGTGGGCGTGTCAAGAGGAGGGGACATGGACGCAGCGCCGCGCAGCCCGCGAGAGCGGTTCCGGGAGCGGACCCGCAACGAGGCCAAGCAGGTCGCGCTCGACCAGCTCGCCGAATCGGGACCGGCGGGGATCTCGGTGAACGCGATCGCGAAGCGGATGGGCGTCACCGGCCCCGCGCTGTACCGGTACTTCGAGAGCCGGGACGCGCTGCTGACCGATCTGGTCGTGGACGCCTACAACGACCTCGGCGACGCGATGGAGGCGGCGGCGCAAGCGCATCGCGGCGCGGAACCCGCGACGAGGTTCCGCGAACTCGGCGCCCGGTTCAGGTCCTGGGCGCTGGCGCAGCCGCACCGGTACCTGCTGCTGTTCGGCACGCCGGTGCCGGGCTTCCGGGCCCCGGAGCTCACCATCGACCTCGCCGACCGGGCCTTCCGGCCCGTCGTCGACGCCGTCGCCGACCTGGCTCCTGGAGGGCTGCCCGCGGAACGCACCGCGTTCGACCGGCAGCTCACCGCCTGGCGCGAGCGGCGCGGCGGATCACCGCTCCCGCCGGCCGTCCTGCAGCGAGCGCTGCTGGCCTGGTCGCGGATGCACGGCTTGATCAGCCTCGAAGTGGAGGGGCAGTTCGGCGGGATGCTCGTCGACCCGGAACCGCTGTTCCGGGCGGAGCTGGAATCGGTGCTCGACCAGCCCTGGCAATGAGGCGGCTCCTCGGGGTGCCTCGGCTTGGGGGAGAGGTCTGGAGCTGCGAGGCAACGCCCGGAGGAGCCGCGGCGGCGCGATTCGGGCGGCTCCGCCGTCCTGTGCGGCGGAGCGGCCGAGCGGGTCAGTCCCCTTCGCGGGGACGGGGAGTCTCGATCGAGCAATCGCCGCCCGGGTAGACCAGGCCCTCGTGGCCGTCCTTGAACCGGACCTTGTACGGCGGGGCGCCGTCCTCGCCGCGGACCTCCAGGATCTCGGCGACCTGGTCGGCCTCGTCGACGTGCCTGCTGTGCACGTGCAGTCGATCACCAACGGCTGCTTTCATCACCCATCACCTCCGCGGTCCCAGACTAGGTGACCGGGGCCACACCGCGCATCGGGTGCGCCGCGGAGGTGTGAGTGTTCGCCTCAGTTGCCGATCTGCGAGCAGGTGGTGGTCACCTGCTGGTACCGCTCGAGCTGGGCGGTGGTCCACTCCGCGCTCGCCTCCAGCGTGATCTCGCCGGAGGCGACGCGTTGCACGGACTGCTCGACCTCGAGGAGGTTCTGGCGCAGCGTCTGGTCGGCCGTCTGATCGGCCAGCTTGCGCAGCTCTTCGGCCTTCGCCTCCGCGTCGGCCTTCGCCTGTTGCGGGTTGGCGAAGTTGGGCATGAAGCTCGCGACGTTGATCGCCTGCGCGCAGGCGGAAATCGAATCCAGGTTCTGCTGCGCCTGCTGGATCTGCTCGTCGGCGTTCTGCAGGCCCTGCTGAACCTCCTGAACCTGGCCGCACGCGGCGAGGCCGGTCAGCAGCGGCAGCGCCAGGGCTGCCACCACGAACCTCTTTCGAGCTCGCATCTTCCCTCCGGGGCTTCGGGCGGCATCGAAGTGATGCCGCTCTTGTACCCTATCGACCCCGGAACGAGCGATGGGCGAAATGTCGCATCCAACGAGCTCGAGATCGGCGAAATCCCGTGGATCCGGGAGCGAGACGGGTCAGGACGGCGAGATCCAGGCCATGATCTCGGGCGGCAGGTCGAGCTGGGCGATCCACGGGGCCGCGCCGATCCGGTAGAGGACGACGGCGCTCAGCACGACCGCGGCGATCGTCAGGCCCGGGCCGACGAACACCATCTCCACCTTGCCGCCGGTGCGCATCCGCATCGGCTTCGGCGGCGCCACCGGATACCAGGTCTTGCCGCTCAGCGGCACCGGCCAGAGCATCGGGCAGCCCTGCTCGGTGATCGCGTCGCCGATGAAGTGCGCGATGCAGCCGATCATCACCGCCACCCCGAAGGCCGCGGCGTTGGTGGGCTGGTCGCCGGCCCAGGCCCAGCAGGCGAGGGTGAGCAGCACCGAGGCCACCGTGATCATCAGCGCGTCCTTGCTGGACGACCAGGTGTGCAGGAGCCCGCGGACCGCGAGCCCGGCGAAGAAGAACATCAGCACGCCGAGCGCGGCGCCCTGGCTGGTCTGCACGATGGCCGTGGTGATCAGCCCGGCGAGCGCGGCGAAGACGACGGTGTGGGTGAAGCCGCGGTGGGTGCCCTCCCGGTTGCTGTCGTGCTTGGTGCGGGTCAGCCGGTAGATGAAGCCGCTGAAGCCGCTGATCCCGGCCGACGCGCCGCGTGAGACGGCGCCGAAGGTGCTGGCCACCGTCGACTTGGGGTGGTCGATGTCGGGCAGCAGCGCCGCCCCGGCGGAAAGCGTGGCCCCGACCACCCAGGTCTTCGGGGATAATTGTCCCAGCGCGTGAGTGTCGGCCAGGGCGGTCACTGCCGCCCAAGCAGCCACCCCGCTCATCGCGTGCGTCGGTCCGGTCGCCACGGCCCCCTCCAAGATCGCCCAGCCAAAGATCGCTCAGTCGGATGTCGAGCGTAGAAGAAGATCACGACACCCGGTCGAGGCCGGGAACAGTGGCGCAACGCGCGTCCGCCGGGGTGGTGGCGGACGGCGGGGGCAAGGCACAATCGAAGCCGATAGCAGTACGCTTGTACCGCTTGCATTCTCGCGAGAGGAGCACCCCGCCACATGAGCAAGATCAAGGTCCAGGGCACCGTAGCCGAGCTCGACGGCGATGAGATGACCAGGATCATCTGGTCCTTCATCAAGGACAAGCTGATCCACCCGTACCTGGACATCAACCTCGACTACTACGACCTCGGCATCGAGCACCGGGACGCCACCGACGACCAGGTCACGGTCGACGCGGCCAACGCCATCGCCAAGCACGGCGTCGGCGTGAAGTGCGCCACCATCACGCCGGACGAGGCCCGCGTGGAGGAGTTCGACCTGAAGAAGATGTGGCGGAGCCCGAACGGGACGATCCGCAACATCCTCGGCGGCGTCATCTTCCGCGAGCCGATCGTGATCTCCAACATCCCGCGCTACGTGCCGACCTGGACCAAGCCGATCGTCATCGGCCGTCACGCGCACGGTGACCAGTACAAGGCCAGCGACTTCAAGGTCCCCGGCCCGGGCACGGTCACGATGACGTACACGCCGGAGGACGGCGGCGAGCCGATCGAGTTCGAGATCGCCAAGTTCGGCGAAGACGGCGGCGTCGCGATGGGCATGTACAACTACCGCAAGTCCATCGAGGAGTTCGCCCGCGCGTCGTTCCGCTACGGCCTGGAGCGCAACTACCCGGTCTACATGTCGACCAAGAACACGATCCTCAAGGCCTACGACGGCATGTTCAAGGACGTGTTCCAGGAGATCTTCGACAACGAGTACAAGGCCGAGTTCGACGCCAAGGGCATCACCTACGAGCACCGGCTGATCGACGACATGGTCGCCAGCGCCCTGAAGTGGGAGGGCGGCTACGTCTGGGCCTGCAAGAACTACGACGGTGACGTGCAGTCCGACACCGTGGCGCAGGGCTTCGGCTCGCTGGGTCTGATGACCTCGGTCCTGATGACCGCCGACGGCAAGGTGGAGGCCGAGGCCGCGCACGGCACGGTCACCCGCCACTACCGCCAGCACCAGCAGGGCAAGCCCACCTCGACCAACCCGATCGCGTCGATCTTCGCCTGGACCCGTGGCCTGCAGCACCGGGGCAAGCTGGACTCGACCCCGGAGGTCGTCGGCTTCGCCGACACGCTGGAGAAGGTCGTCATCGAGACCGTCGAGAGCGGCAAGATGACCAAGGACCTGGCGCTGCTCGTCGGCGGCGACCAGGCGTTCCAGACCACCGAGGAGTTCCTCGCGACGCTGGACGAGAACCTCCAGAAGAAGATGGCCGACCGCTGATCTTCCGCACCGCGAACGCCGCTCCCCACCAGGGGGGCGGCGTTTTCCGCTTCCAGGCAGGCGCGGCTCAGGGCCGGATGCCCTCGACCAGCAGCGTCAGGAAGCGGTCGATGCTGTTCGGGCTGTGCTCGCTGGCCCACGAGATCGACGCCACCAGCAGCAGGAGCTCGTTCGCCAGGAGATCGGGGCGGACCTCGCCGGCCTGCTGGGCGCGCACGAGCAGCTTTTCCCCCGCCTCTCGCATCGCATGGCAGGACGAGTAGAGCCGCGATTCCTCGTCGTTCAGCGTCGCCACCACCGAAGCGGGCAGCCCCTGGTACCTGTTCGACGACTTCGCGAACTCCCGCAGCCAGGTGATCAGCGCGGCCCGCGGCGACTTCGCGCCCAGCAGGTCGGCGCCCATCTCGCACAGCGTGGCGAAGCGGTCGTGCAGCAGTGCTTCGAGCAGCGCCTCCCGCGTCGGGAAGTGCCGGTAGAGGGTGCCGATGCCGACTCCGGCGCTGCGCGCGATCTCCTCCAGCGAAGCGTCGGTGCCGTGCTCGCGGAAGGCGGCCTCGGCCTCCGCGAGCAGTCGTTCGTAGTTCCGGCGCGCGTCGGCCCGCATCGGGCGTCGCTCGGTCGTCATGTCCTCACCTATCGGGAAAATCGTTGCCAAGCGGAGGCTTCCTCCGTATTATCCCGGATAACCGGAGGTCGCCTCAGCTTAATCGGAGACGCGAGAACATGTCCCACACGCAGCACGACCTCGGCAGGCTCGGAATCTGGACGTTCGCGTTCGATCCGCACCCCGCCGCGCGGGTCCGCGATGCCGCGGCGGAACTGGAGGAACTGGGCTACGGCACGGTGTGGTTCGGGGAAGCGTTCGGCCGGGATGCGGTGTCCCAGGCCGCGCTGCTGCTCGGTGCGACGGAGCGAATCGCGGTGGCGACCGGTATCGCGAACATCTACCTGCGAGATCCGATCGCCATGGCGGCCGCCGAACGCTCGCTCGGCGAGCAGCACCCGGGCCGGTTCGTGCTCGGCCTCGGCGGACACCGGGTTCCCGGCTCGCCGACCGCGTTCGTCGGCTACCGCATCCCCTTCAGCGGCAAGCCGGTGTCGAGCATGCGCGACTACCTCGACAACCTGGACGAGGTTCCGCTCAACGCCGTGGCGGCAGCGGTGCCGCCCCGACGACTCCTCGCCGCGCTGGGGCCGAAGATGCTCGACCTGGCCGTCGAACGCACCTGGGGAGCGCACACCTACTTCGTGCCCGTCGCGCACACCGCGATGGCGCGCGAACGCATGGGCCCGGAGGCGTACCTCGCGGTCGAGCAGGCCGTCGTGCTCGACCCGGACCGGGAGCGGGCGCGCCGGACGCAGCGCGAGCACGTCGGCGGCTACCTGCAGGCCCCGCACCAGCGGAACAACCTGCTGCGGCTCGGCTTCGGCGAAGCGGACCTCGCCGACGGCGGCAGCGACCGGCTGGTCGACGCGGTCGTCGCAGGCGGCGACATCGAGAGCATCGCCGAACGGGTGCGGGAGCACTTCCAGGCCGGCGCCGACCACGTCTGCCTGCAGGTCCTGACGGCGACGCCGGGCGAACTGCCGATGTCCCAGTGGCGCGAGCTGGCGGCGCTCGTCCAGAGGTAGCCGGCGCTCAGGGGGCGAAGGCGCAGAACTCGTTTCCCTCGGGGTCGGCGAGGATGTCCCAGCCGATCTCCTCGTCCCTGGCCCGGACCAGGGTCGCGCCCAGCGCGAGCAGTCCGTCGCGGTCGCCGACGACGTCGAGGTGCATCCGGTTCTTGCCGTTCTTCGGCTCGCGCACCGGGTTCAGCCAGATCAGCGGACCGACGCCGGCCGGGTCGACGATCGGCACCGGCCACTCGGCGGGGCGTTCGCCGGCGTCGGCGAGGCTGTCCCGGCGGACGTAGCCGATCGCTCGGCACCACCAGTCCGCCAACGCCTGGTGGTCGAGCGCGTCCAGTGCGAGGTCCTTGAAGCGTGCGGGCATGCCGGGATTCAACCGGACTACCGCCCGCGCACGGGGGTCGGGCGGGCGACACCCGAGTCGCTGAACCGGCCGTGCCGACGGGTGCCCGGGGTTCCGCGGTCGCCGCCCGGCCGGTTATAGCTGGGTTGACCGTGCCGGACCAGGAGGTATGCCGTGTTCCTGTTGCCTCGTCCGTTGTTGCTCATCGGTGCCGGTGTGCTCGGGGTGAGCTACCTGGCCGGCACCGGCCAGGCCGGGTTCGGCGTCGGGGAGCCCGAGCCGTGCGCATTCCACGTCACCGCCGACGTCCTCAACGTCCGCTCCGGGCCCGGTTCCGGGGAGGACCGGGTGGGCAGGCTGGGCCACGGCGAGGAGGTGACGGCGACGCCCAACGTGGTCGGCGGCTTCCGCGATCTGGGCGGCGCGCGCTGGGCGGCCGCCGAGTTCCTGGCGCCCGTGCCGGGCAGTTCCTGCGATCCCTGACGGAACCGGCGGGCGGCGCGCGCCGTTGGACTCCTGGGACGTGTTTCGAACGGACGGGAGTGCCGATGCCGTACCAGTACAAGGTCGTGGAACTCCGGGAGAAGTGGCTCGGCGGCAAGATGTCGGGCGACAAGCTGGAGCGGGTCCTCAACGACCACGCCGCCGATGGCTGGCAGCTGAAGGCGATCACCGGGGCCGACGTCAAGGGGCGGCTCGGCCCGGGCGGGGTGGAAGGACTCCTGGTCACCTTCGAGCGCCAGGTGTGAGGCGGGGCGGTGCACGGCCGTTTCCACGGGTCGGCTAAGCTGAACCCTGCAAGCGGCCGAGCCGCTCGGCGCGATTAGCTCAGCGGGAGAGCACTACCTTGACACGGTAGGGGTCACTGGTTCAATCCCAGTATCGCGCACCACCACTCGAAACCCCGTCGGCGACACCGGCGGGGTTTCGCCGTTCCTGCGGTGTCCGCGGGCCCGCGGCCGATTCGATGTCCACTGTGGATTCCGCGGGGTCGACGTGTCGACTTGTTGCCCGATGGGGAACCTGCCCGGTTCTGCCGGTGACAGTGCGCATCGGCCTGCCTACGTTGGTTTGGACCAACATCCCCGAGCCCCGAGGTGTGACATGCGCAGCAGGGCTATCGCGGCAATGGTGCTGGCGCTGGCGGCGGTGGTCCCCGGCGTCGCCAGCGCCGGGAATTCCGCGCCGATGGCGGATCCGCCGCCCGCCACCTGGCAGGAGCACTGGTTCGAGCACGACCAGAACCTGCGGCTGATGGACCACAACGACACCGTGGCGCTCTACTTCGACCAGGACGTCGACCCGGCCGCGCGGGAATGGCTGATGCCGTACCTGACCTCGATGTGGCAGTACTCGCAGCAGACCTACGGCAACTCCGGCAACCAGATGACGGCCGACCGGCTGTACTCGATCCACCACGAGGGCAAGTACTACGGTGGCCACCCGTCGACCATCTACGACGAGTCGCACGACTTCCGCAACGTCAGCGACGTCGGCGGCGACGACTGGGCCACGCCGCAGTACGAGATCGTGACGCACGAGGCGGGGCACGTCGTCGAGAGCATCGCCGCCGGGAAGCACGGCTCGCCCGCGTTCGGCCTGTGGGGCGACAGCAAGTGGATGGAGTTCTACATCTACGACGTCTACAAGTCGCTCGGGATGGAGGCCGAGGCCGAAGACTTCTACAACCGGAAGACCGCCGACGACCACGTGGACGACTTCCCGCGCGCCGGCACGCACTGGTTCCGCGACTGGTTCCACCCGCTGTGGCGCGACCACGGCGGCGCCCAGGTGATGGTGCGCTACTTCGACCTGCTGGGGCGGTACTTCCCTTCCTCCGGCGAGGAATTCGCCCGCGACATGAACTGGGGCGAGTTCGTGCACTTCATGAGCGGCGCGGCCGGGGTGAACCTGAAGGGCCTCGCCACCGAGGCGTTCGGCTGGCCCGCGGAGTGGGAGGCGCAGTTCGTCCAGGCGCAGCGCGATTTCCCAGAGATCCGGTACTCCTGACGGCGCACCGCGCGGCCGCCCGGTCCCGTCACCTCACGCGATCGGGTAGTCGTGGGCCTGGGTACCGGCTAACCTGAAACAAGAGTCACTTTTCGGGTTTCTGAGCGTTGCCAAAACGTGTCCATTGAGGACCGTTATCTGCTTTGATCTAGGCGTCGTTACCGATGTCGCGCAGTGGCCACACGTTGTAGTGACCCGGTGCGATATTTCCCTCCGCTGCTGGTAGAGATCTTATTCGGACGGTCGGAAAACCGATCGCCAATCCCGAAGAAGTTTCTGTCTGGAGGGGTTTGTAATGACGCGTGCTCGCTGGATGTTCGGTGCCATCGGTGCTCTGGCTGCGCTTTCTCTCGTGCCGGCGGGAGCCCAGGCCGCTTCGGCTCCTGCCCCGGCGTACCCCGGGGCGGAGATCAGCAGTGTCGTCGACGGGTCCCGGTGGGTCGACTTCGGCAGCGACTCGGTGGTCAAGACCGCTCCGTTCGGTGTCCTCGGCGACGCCGGCAAGTGGGTCGTCTCCGACCGGTTCGACGGCAGCTGGACCATTCGGAACCAGCAGACGAACCGTTGTGTGCAGGCCAACGCGGAGGGTGGGCCGCAGGTCCTCTCCCTGCCGTGCCAGTACGGAAACCCGAGCCAGGACTGGGTTTTCACGCGGGATGAAAACGGCTGGATCATCAGCCCGAAGCTGGACCAGGACGTTGCGGTGGCCGTCGAGCCGCACGCTCCGGCAGGGAGCTGGCTGAAGCTCGAACCGCGCTGGCAGTCGTTCGGCAACACGAACGTCTTCCGGTTCGACGCCTGAAGCTGATCCGGCCGGCCCAGCCGGGGCCGGGATAGCAACCCGCTGATCCGACGCGCGCAGCCGCCGGGTCAGCGGGTTTCTTCATGCGCTCGGCGCCGATGATCACTATTTGGAGTGATCAAGATGTTTCGGTCCGCCTCCGAATGCCATTTCGCCGGTAGGTTTCTGTTGCCCCATTTCGGGGCGCGGATTCCAAGGCGCCCAGGTGGTTCGCTATTCCGGTCACCGCCGGGCACCTGGACGGCGCGAAATCGATTGGTCTACGAAGGGAATCGGTAGATGAGTACCGCGAAGCAGGCGCTCGCCATGGCTGCTGTGGCGTTGCCGCTGCTGCTGGGGGCAAACGGCACGGCGTTGGCCGCCAAGGGGCACTCGGCGAGCCCGCCGAAGGCCTCCTGGATCGTGAAGCAGACCCAGGAGCAGGCCGAGCAGAACCACACGGTGCAGAACAACATCAACGTCTCGCCGATCACCCAGGTCAGCAACGGCGGCACCGGTGAGCAGGCGGCGCTGACCTGGACCCAGCAGAACAACATCAACAGCTCCGAGCAGTCCGAGGGCGAGCTGCAGGTCGAGGAGGACTAGTCCGGTCGATCCGGGCGAGCACCGCGGCGACGGGTGGGGATGAAAAGGGCTTGGCCCGGCGAGGAAATCGCCGGGCCAAGCCTTTTTCGGATGCGGGAGGAACTGCGATAGCAGGGGGGCCGCTATCGTCAGTCGTCTTCCTGCAGAGCGCCCTCGGTCTGGTCGGTGTCCGCGTCGTTGTCCTGGTTGCTCCAGCTCACCGAGTTCGCCTCGCCGCTGCCCACGTTGAACGTGTACTGAGTCGGCACGTTCACGTTGGCCTGGTCGGTGTCCGCGTCCTGCTTCTGAGTCTGGGTCTGGTTGTCCTTGATGTTCCACGGGTGGTGGCCACCATCGGCGAGCGCCATTCCCGGGGCACCCAGCATGATGGGGAGACCCAGAGCAGTAGCAGCGATGACGCGCTTGGCAGAAAGCATAACTAATAATCCCCTTCGTACTGACTTCAACAAGTGACGCCGCAGGAACCGCTGGCCGACTTTCTCGGGTTGAAAAGTCAGTGGATTCCCATCGGATTAAGAAACCCTGCCGTGGCGGGGTCATCTAGAACATAGCGTGGCAGCAAAGCCGTGCAACCCGAGACTTTGATCGCTCACCTCATCTGATGATCTCGATCGGTGCGCGCGCCCAGCGGGCCACCTGACGGAGATCTTCTTCAAGGGCAAGGCATTGCGCAGTGCAGCAGCGTGCCGTCCGGCTGCGTCGAGACGATCACGCGATCGGCAGGCCGTGCCCGGTTGGGGGCGCGTTGCGGCTACGTTCCGTCTGTGGTTCCGGGCGTGCGTTCAATTTGCGCGGCGCAGGTGTCGCCGCGGCCGATGCCTGCCCGGAATAAGAAAGAACGACGTGAAACGACGTCGCTTCTTTCGGGTTCGAGACACAGGCGGGTTAATGACGCCTACCCGGCGTCGCCGAGCGGCCCGGTGCTGTCGCCGAATCGGAGCGGGTAGATCGTCGTGGTGCGTCGGTTGGACGGGAGATCGCCGCCCGGCGGTGGCTGGCCGTAGCGACGACCGCTTCGAGGGAGCCCGATAGGTGATCGTTTGGACTTCGCGCGGAGAGATCGTTCGGCGTGCGGTAAGGAGTGACGAGGGTTTCCTTTTCTGTTCGGACGGAGGATGCAGGAAATGACCGATTCCCGGTTGCTTGGACGTGGTGCAGTCAGCATCGTCTTCGCTGCTGCGGTGCTGGTTCCAGGAGTTGCTTCGGCCACGTCCGACGCTGCGGAGCAGAGCACGTTGAAGCTGACGGTGACGGAATCCCAGAAGACTCGAACGGTCACGCTGACCTGCGATCCGGCGAGGGGAGAACACCCGCGCGCGTCCGATGCGTGCGCGGAGTTGCAGCGGGTGGACGGGAAGTTCGAGCGGCTGGACCAGGGTGAGCCGAAGAGCTGCACCAAGGAGAGCCGCCAGGTGAACGCGTCCGCGGAGGGCACCTGGCGCGGTCAGCCGGTCGGATACCAGGTGTTGCTGGCCAATCCTTGCACGCTGAAGGCCGCGACCGGCTCCGTGTTCGACTTCTGATCACCCGCACCCCAGGGATTGCCGAAAGGCAAGGAGTGCAGCGTGAAAGTCGCCGCCCGTGGTCGCGCACGCCACGTGGCGGAACCAAGGTGGGATCGCATTGCGGGGCACGACTCTGGCCCTTCGGCCCGCCTGCGCCGCACTCGCAGTGGCTTCACCGGCAGGCCCGGTGAAGCCACTGATTCCTTTTCCGGCGGCGTGATTCCCGGCTGATGCAGCAGAACGTCGGGGAGCGGAATTCCTCCCGCTCCCCGACGTTCTGCTGCTTGCTGATCCCGGTCAGCAGTGCCCCGCGATGGTCTGGTCGAAGACGACGGTCGGGCCCGTCGCCACGACCACCCGGGAGCTCTTGCCGTCGGCGATGCTGACGCTGTTGATGGACATGCCGCCGCCGCTGACGGAGCCGCTGGCCCGCTGTTCTCCGTCCACGGTGACGACGTACGCGTGCTCCTGGTTGTCCTTGGTGGCGCTGCGGACGGTCAACCGCACGGTGCCCGAAGCGGAATCCTCCAGCGCGGCAGCGATTTTCGGCACCGCGGCCACTGCCGGTAGGTCGGCCGCGCGCAGGCACCTGGCCTCGCCCACCTCGACGGTCAGCGGCGGCCCGGCCGCCCAGGCCGTCACGGCGGCCACCGAGGCGCCGGCGGCCAGCGTTCCCAGCGCGGCGAGCACGACTGCCGTCTCGCGGCGAATTCCCATGACATGCCTCCTGAAACGAGATTCGGTTCGTGAGCAGTTACGAACGCTAGGGGCGACCCGTGCGCCGTGCCCGGCGGACCGTGCCCCCGTGGCCCCAACGTGCGACGCCTGCCGGGGCGAACTCCGGATTCTCGGGTGGCACAAGTCGATTGCGGGGCAACGATTTTCGCACCCGCTTCTTGATCATTTTGTGATCGGGATTCTACTTCTTGATCCTTTTTTCGGTAGCCGATCTGCTTCATCTGATCAGTTGAGTTGTGCGGGCCTGAATCCAGTCGCGTCGGACGCACTGCGTGATCGTGCATCCACACGGGTGGCGAGTGATTCTCTTTGGTGTGGCCCGACATGCCGGACCGACCAAATCAATGGCAACGTCTGTCGTGCCGGACGGCGCACCCCAAATTCCCGGAATTCCGGGAACTCAGTTGCCGGCCCGGCAAATGTCCGACATGGATGGGAGCTATAGGAATGCGTACTTCGATTCGCCTTCTCGGTGTCACCGCTGCTGCTGCTGCGATGCTGGCCATGGGCTCGCCCGCCTTCGCCGACGGCGGCAAGCACAAGGGTGGGAAGGACGACCACTCGGTGACCGCCTCCGAGGCGCAGGGTGGCAACGGCAAGGGTGGCAACGGTGGCATCGGCGTGAACGTCCTGTGTGGCATCGGCGTCGGCGTCCTCGGCGAGGGCAAGGGCTCCTGCTCCGCCGCCGACGGTGGTGCCGGGGTCGGTGGCGACGCCGACTCGAGCGCCTACCGCGAGGACTGATCAGGACGCGGGCGACCCCCAGCCCGCACGTCCCGATGAGAGCGTGTCGACCGGTCTGCGAGCCGGTCGGCACGCTCTTTTTGTTGGAGCAACGAATTTCGGTCGCACCTACGGGTGACTGGTGCGTCGATCTGCATGTCGCTGGAGGTGTTCCGCGGGCTCTGGTGAAAGGGTCCACGCGTTGATTTCGGCACCGCCGAATCCTTCCGGGCAGTAGTGGCGGAGTCGTTCAACTGAAGTGGTATCCATCCAGATGGGAGTTCGCAGTGCGCAGGTCTGTTCGTGTTCTGTTCGCAGGTGCCGCCGCAGTCGGGTTGCTCGCGATGGGCGGGTCGCCGGCGCTTGCCGCCAAGGGCAAGGAGAAGACGTCCGACGACGACTCCACCGTGACCGCCGCGGCCGAAGGCGGTGCCGGCGGCAACGGCGGCAACGGTGGATTCGGGGTGAACATTTGCCCGTCCATCGCGGTGCTGTCTCCGGCGAAGGCCGACTGCGGCGCCGGCAACGGCGGCAGCGCCAACGGCGGCGACGCCGAGGCGACCGCGGAAGACGACAGCAAGGACCGGAAGTACTCCAAGGACGACGAGTGATCCTGGGATTCTCCTAGGGGCGCGGAAGCGTCGGTCGCTGCGCGGCCGACGTGTCGCGCCTGAGGTTCTCGCTGGTAGCGGGCAGGCCACGTCCGAAGAAGTCCCACGGCCTGCCCGCTTTTCGAGCGTAAGGCCGCCGGTTCGCCCGTGATCGGTCGAACCGGCGAAGCCGCCCGGATCGGGCGATCCGGGCGCGCAGATCGGGCCACAGTGGACGATACGAGTATTCGGTGATCATGAAAGTGTGTCGGCCTCCTCGTGGAGACCGACACACGTTCATTTCTGGCCCTGCGAACGACTTTCGGGCGTCAGTCCTCGTCTTCCTCGTCGCCGTGGTCCTCGGCATCGGCATCCGCGGATCCGTTGGAGCTCGTGCCGTTCGGCGCTACCGAGCACTCGGCCGCGATCTTGCCGCCGGTGAGGGAGAGCGGTCGGCAGATGCTGAGTCCCTGGCCGGATTCGCCGTCGCTGCCGGATTTTTCGGTGGTGCTCTTCTCGGCGTGCGCGGCCGGCTGGCTCGTCAGGCAGGCCGCCAGCACGCCGACGCCGAGCGCGACGACGGTGCCGAGGAAGCGTGCAGAAGTGATCACTAGTACTCCATTCCACGTCGTCGCCCCGAACTCGTCATCGGCCGACGGCCGGGTGCTTCGGTTCGGGGCGAGGACTTCGTGCCGGGCGCGTCGGCCGGGTCGCTCCCGTTCGGGCGGGAGCGACGGACCGCGAATCCGGTATCAGTCGTCGGATTCGGTGTCCCGGCTGTCGTCCTCCGCCTCGGCCCACGCGTCGCCGCCGTTTGCGCTGCCGCCGTTGCCGGCGCCGCAGCGAGCTTCGGCCTTCGCGAGGATGCCGATCGCCGGGCAGATGTTCAGGCCGAAGCCGCCGTTCCCGCCGTTCCCGCCGTTGCCGCCCTGGGCCGCTGCGGTCACGGTGGAGTCGTCGTCGGACTCCTTCGCCTTGCCCTTGGCGGCCAGCGCCGGGGAGGCCCCCATTGCGAGCAGGCCGACGGCCGCGACCCCGGCGAACAGGGCACGGGTTGAACTGCGCATGTCAGACTCCGATCTGGATTTTTCCGGTGGTGTCAGGCCGGCCGCGAATCGTCGGGGCCAGGCGAATGACGCGGCAAACCTTCCACCGGTGTCGTAGATCGACACGCCAACACGCCGGAGAATCCGGGCGACCACCCATTAGTTGAACGGCGCGCCGGAATATTCCATTCCATTGTGGATAGATACTCGACCGGTTGCCTCAGCCGCCCGCCATCGCGCCGACGATCAGGTACGGCTGCTCGCCCGCTACCACCGCGGGCGGCAGCGGCGCGTCCGGCGACTCGTTGGAGAGGTCTTCCTCGCAGGCGAAGAACCGGATGAACGCCCTGCGCAGCTGGGTTTCCTGGCTCCGGATCGTGCCGCGCAGCATCGGGTACCGGGCCTCCAAGGCGTCGAGCACCGCGCGTTGCGTCGGCCGTCCGTCGACGTCCAGCTCGATCTCGCGGTCCGCGATCTTGGCGAGCGTCCGCAGGTGGGCGGGGAGCTCGACGCGGATCATGGCAGCGTCTGCACCTCGACGGACAGGACCGCCGGGAGGTCCCGGACGATCGGCCGCCAGTTGTCCCCGGCGTCGGGCGACACGTACACCTGGCCGCCGGTGGTTCCGAAGTAGATGCCGCACTCGTCCAGCGAGTCCACGGCCATCGCGTCGCGCAGCACGTTGACGTAGCAGTGGCTCTGCGGCAGGCCGTTGGTCAGCGGTTCCCACTCGTTGCCGCCGGTCCGGCTGCGGTAGACGCGCAGCCTGCCCTCCGGCGGGTAGTGCTGCTCGTCGCTCTGGATCGGGACGACGTAGACCGTGTCCGGCTCGTGGGCGTGCACGTCGATCGGAAAGCCGAAGTCCGACGGCAGGTCACCGCTGATCTCGTACCAGGAATCCCCGGCGTCGTCGCTGCGCATCACGTCCCAGTGCTTCTGCATGAACAGCACGTCCGGGCGCTCTCGGTGCAGCGCGATGCGGTGCACGCAGTGGCCCACCTCGGAGTCCGGATCGGCTATTCCTTCCGAGTGCAGGCCGCGGTTGATCGGCTGCCAGCTCTTGCCGCCGTCGTCGGTGCGGAAGACGCCCGCCGCCGAGATCGCGGTGAACATCCGGTTCGCGTCGTCCGGCGCGTGGACGATCGTGTGCAGGCACATCCCGCCGGCGCCCGGTTGCCAGCCGGCGGAGGAGCGGTGCTCGCGCAGCGCGGGCAGCTCGTGCCAGGTGTTGCCGCCGTCGGTGGTGCGGAACAGCGCGGCATCCTCGACCCCGGCGTGCACGGTGTCCGGGTCGGTCGGCGACGGTTCGAGGTGCCAGACCCGCTCGAACTCCCAGGGGTGCGGGGTGCCGTCGTACCAGAGGTGCGTGCCGGGCGTGCCGTCGTAGGAGAACCGGTTCCCCACCGGCTCCCAGGTCCGGCCGCCGTCGTCGGAGCGCTGGATCAGCTGGCCGAACCAGCCGAGCGACTGCGAGGCGTACAGCCGGTTCGGGTCCGCCGGTGAGCCCTTGAGGTGGTACAGCTGCCAACCGCCGAAGTGCGGGCCGCTGATGTCCCACCGCTCGCGGGTGCCGTCCGCGGTCAGGATGAACGCGCCCTTGCGGGTTCCGACGAGGACTCGAACACGGCTCATGAGGACACTCCCTGGTCGACGGCGGCCCATCGCCGGTCAATGTAGGGCCGCGGACCGGCGATGTCCTGTCGAAAGCTCGCGAGCGCTTCGGGTCGCCGTGCCGACCCGAAGCGCTCCCGCGCGTCAGGCCAGCGCCGGTGCGTGGTCGGCGACCGGGCCGAACAGGGCCTCGGAGCGCAGCGCCGCGTAGCCGGGCTTGATCACCTCGTTGATCAGCGCCAGGCGCTGGTCGAACGGGATGAACGCCGACTTCATCGCGTTCACCGTGAACCACTGCAGGTCGTCGAGTGAGTAGTGGAAGTTCTCGGCCAGCTCGGTGAACTCGCCGGTCATCGACGTCTGGCTCATCAGCCGGTTGTCGGTGTTCACCGTGACCCGGAAGCCCAGCTGTCGCAGCAGGGCGATCGGGTGTTCCGCGACCGACGCGACGGTGCCGGTGTGGACGTTCGAGCGCGGGCACATCTCCAGCGGGATGCGCCGGTCCCGCACGAACGACGCCAGCCTGCCGAGCCGGGCCGTGCCGTCCTCGGCGATGTCGATGTCGTCCACGATGCGCACGCCGTGGCCCAGCCGGGCGGCGCCGCACCACTGGATGGCCTCCCAGATCGAGGGTAGTCCGAAGCCCTCGCCGGCGTGGATGGTGAAGTGGCAGTTCTCCCGCCGCAGGTATTCAAAGGCCTCCAGCGAGCGGGTGGGCGGGAAGCCGGCCTCCGGGCCCGCGATGTCGAAGCCCACGACGCCCGCGTCGCGGTAGCGCACGACGAGTTCCGCGATCTCCCGGGCGCGCGGTGCCTGGCGCATCGCGCACAGCAGCACGCCGATGCGGATGCGGTTGCCCGCCTCCCGCGCCCGCGCCGCTCCGCGCCGGAACCCGTCGAGCATCGCCTCGACGACCTCGTCCAGCGACAGACCCTGCTGGGTGCTCAGCTCCGGTGCGTGGCGCACCTCGGCGTACACGACGCCGTCCGCGGCGAGGTCTTCGGCGCATTCGGCGGCGACCCTGCTGATCGCGTCCGCGGTCTGCATGACGCCGACGGTGTGCACGAATCGCTCCAGGTACTCCTCCAGCGAGCCGGCCCCGGCCGCGGCGGCGAACCATTCGGTGACCCCGGCGACGTCGGACGTCGGCAGGGCGCCGTAGCCCTGCTGCTCCGCCAGTTCCACGACCGTCTCGGGGCGCAGCCCGCCGTCGAGGTGGTCGTGCAGCAGCACCCTCGGGGCGCGGCGGAGCTGGTCCGCGGTCGGAGACTCGGGCACGTGTTCCCTCCTGGGGTCGGTGTTCCCGGCGACCTCGGCCGGGATTTCCTGTCTGACATGTTAGGCGTGTTGGCGGAAGGATCTACCCTCCGGTGGTGACGTACGTCAAGGTGTGGTCTCCAGTTCTTCTCCGGCTTGCCGGAGTTGACGTGCGGGACCATCTCTCTTAACTTGTCTGACATCAATCCGGCAGGGGGTGCGGCGTGACTTCCAGACGACCTCAGCGTCGACCGGTCGTGGACCTCTACGAGCGGATCGCCGAGGCCATCAGGCAGGGCACCTATCCGCCGGGTTCGACGCTGCCGTCCGAGCCGGACCTCGCGACCGAGCTCGGCGTGAGCCGGCCGGCGCTGCGGGAAGCGCTGATCCTCCTCCAGGAGGACGGCGTGATCACCGTGCGGCGGGGCGTGGGACGGACGGTCAGCGAGCGCCCGGCCCGGCGTGGCTTCGAACGGCTGCAGCCGTTCGAGGGCCTGCTGGGCGCGGACAGCACCACGGTGCGGCCGCTGGTGCGCGACATCGAGCAGCCGACCGACCTGGTGATGCAGCACCTGCCGGTGCCGGCCAGCTGCGAGATCCGGTTCTGGGAGAGCGTCGTCGACGTCGACGGCGTGCCGTCCTGCCTGGTGGAGGAGTGGAGCGTGCACGACGAGGCGTTGGCCGCCGTCGATCCCGCGCTGCCCGACGTCCTGGCGGCGGCCGAAGCCCGGCCGAGCACGATGCTGCACGTCATCGGCTCGATCGATCCGCACCTGCCGCTCAGCGGCGCCAGCACGATCAACGCGACCGTGCTCGGTCGGCGCCGCGGCGAGGTCTTCGACCGGTCGCCGGACACGCCGGTCGTGCTGGTCACGCAGGTCGTCTCGATGGAGCGGACCCCGCTGATCGCCGCCAAGTACGTGCTGCCCAGCGGCGCGCCGGGCCTTCCGGTGCGCCAATCCCGATGAGTACAGAACAACCACAGCCGGAGCTCAGCGGGCCAGCCCCCGACTGACGCGATCACCGAAGCCCTGCTTCTCCCGTGCCCGTGTTGGGCCGCCGTGGCGATCCAACACGGGCACGGGTCCGCGAGACTCCGCTCCCAGCAGAAAGGCGCGCTACCGATGGCGTCCAAGGAAACCCTGATCGTCGACTGCGACACCGGAATCGACGACGCGTTGGCATTGCTCTACCTGCTGCGGGACCCGGACGTCGACATCCGGGCTGTGACCACGGTCTTCGGCAACATCGACGCGGTCACCGCGGCCGACAACACGCTGCGGGTGCTCGAACTGGCCGGGCGGCCGGACATCCCGGTGGCCATCGGTGCCCGCGACAACTGGCTCGGGAACGCGCACTTCGCGCCGTACGTGCACGGCGCGGACGGCCTCGGCAACACGGACCTGCCCGCGCCGACGGCCACGCCGGTCGCCGAGCCCGCCGCGGAACTCATCGTGCGCCTCGCCAGGGAGAACCCCGGAACGCTGCACCTGCTCGCCGTCGGGCCGCTGACGAACCTGGCCACCGCCGTGCTGCTCGACCCCGAGCTGCCCAGGCTGGTCAAGCACGTCACGATCATGGGCGGCGCGATCCGGCATCCGGGCAACGCCACCCCGGCGGCCGAGGCGAACATCAGCAACGACCCGGAGGCGGCGCGAACGGTGCTGACCGCCGGGTGGCCGATCACCCTGGTGCCGCTGGACGCGACCATGAGCGAGCGGATCACCGAGGGGCACCAGCGCCGGCTCCGCGCGACCGGCACGCCGGTCACCGCCTTCGCGGCGCAGATGCTGGACCAGTACTTCGACTTCTACGAGCGGAACGTGTTCGGCGACCGCAGCGCGGCCTGCCACGACCCGCTGGCCGCGGCCATCGCGGTCGGCGACGTGTCCCCAGTGCTGGCGCCGGTCGTCGCGGTCGACGTGGAGACGGGCCAGGGGCCGGGGCGCGGCGCGACCGTCGCCGACGTTCGCGGGCAGTACCGGAACTTCCCGGCCCAGGACGATGCGCACGTGCGCGTGGTGCTGGAGACCGGCGGCGACTTCGCCGAGCTGCTGGCAGATCGGCTGTGCAGCGATCCGGCCCCGACGCGACGCGTCGCGTGAGGGGGATTTGCGATGACGCGCACCGAAGACGTCGTCGTGGTCGGTTCGCTGAACGTCGACCTGACCGCGCGCGTGCAACGCCATCCGCTGCCGGGGGAAACGGTGCACGCCACAGCGCTGGCCACCAGTGCAGGCGGCAAGGGCGCCAACCAGGCGGTCGCCGCGGCGCGGCTCGGCGCTAGAACGGCGCTCGTGGGCCGGGTCGGCGCGGATGCGCACGGCGAGATGCTGCTGGCTGCCTTGCGCGCCGATGGCGTCGGCACCGAGCAGACCCACCGCGACGCCGAAGCGGTCACCGGAACCGCACTGATCACCGTCGCGGACACCGGCGAGAACAGCATCATCGTGTCCGCCGGCGCGAACGCGAGCCTGTCGCCGGCCGACATCGCGGCCGCGCAGCCGCTGATCGCGGCGGCGCGGGTGGTGTCGGTCGTGCTGGAGGTGCCGGTCGAAACCGTCGTCGCCGCAGCCCGCGCCGCGCGGGCCGCCGGGGCGCGGTTCGTGCTGAACCTGTCCCCGGTGGTCGACCTGCCCGCCGAGGTGCTGGAGCTCGCCGACCCGCTGATCGTCAACGAGCACGAAGCCCGGGAAATCCTGCGACGCAACGGTTTTCCGGTGCCCGCCGAGAACATCGGCCACGCGACCGGTCTCCGCCGGATCGGTGCGCGTTCGGTGGTGGTCACCTTCGGCGCGGACGGCGCGGTGGTCGCGGATGCCGAGCACGCCGAGGAAATCCCCGGTGTGCCGGCTGACGCTGTCGACACCACCGGGGCTGGTGACGCCTTCGCCGCCACCGCGGCATGGCGGCTGAGCCAGGGTGATCCGCTTCCCACTGCCGTGTGGTGGGCGACCCGCGTGGGGGCCTGCAGCGTGCAACACTCCGGTGCGCAGGCGTCCTATCCCACGCTCGATCGCGTGCTGAGCGGGGCCGGGCTGCCGAAGTAGCCGCCGCATGGAGGTTCCGCATCGTGTCCGATCGAAAGTCCGCCGCGTTCCCCGGGATCGTCTCGTCCTTCGCCCTGCTCGGCGTGCTCGCCACCGGGTGCGCCGCCGCGCAGGGCGCCGAAGGCGTGAAGGCCGAACCCGCCCCGAACCTGACCGACGTGAAGCGGTCCATCGTGGACTACCACGATTCGGGGCGGTGGGAGGCCGACATCGTCGCGGCCGATCGCCGCGGCCAGGACTACCTGGCCCGGCGGCTTTCGGAGGGCGTGCCGAAACCGGCGATCGTGCTGGACATCGACGACACCAGCGTGTCGACCTACGAGTACGAGCTGGGCATCGGCTTCGGCTTCGAGCAGGAGTCGTCGGATGAGTTCGTGCTGGCCCGCGGGCCCGTCGGGATCCCCGCGACGCGAGAGCTCGCGCGTTTCGCGGATTTCCAGGGCGTCGCGGTCTTCTTCGTCACCGGCCGCCGGGAGAACCCGGAGATGCGCGAAGCCAGCCTGCTGGACCTGCGGGAAGAGGGCTTCCCGGAGCCGGCGGCCCTGTACCTGCGGCCGACGGACGACCACGAACCGTTGATGGTGCCGTACAAGAGCGGTGCCCGCGCCGACATCGAGCGGCAGGGCTACCGGATCGTCCTGAGCGTCGGGGACCAGGAATCCGACCTGGCCGGCGGCCATGCCGAACGCGGCGTGAAGCTGCCCAACCCGATGTACGAGCTGAACTGACCGTCCACTGTGGTCTGATCGGGTGATCGGCCCGGCGGGTCGTAGGTTGGGGCGATGAGCGACTCGGCGGCGCCGCTGCGCCCGATCGACCTGGCCCGGGCCGCCGGGATCTCGACCCAGCTCGTCCGCAACTACGCGGACGAGGGCGTCCTCCCGCCGGCGATCTGGACCGACTCCGGCCATCGCCGGTTCCACGCCAGGCATCGCGAGGCCCTGCTGACCTATCGGGCGCTTGCGCGGGGGTACGGGATGGACGCCGCGCGCGGGATCATGCGCGCCGTGCACGCGGGCGACGTCCCGGAAGCGCTGACGCTCGTGGACGCCGGGCACGCCGCGTTGCACGCGCAGCGGCAGAACCTCCGGGCGATCGGCGAAGCGCTCGAAGCGGTGGCGGGGCAGGATCCGGACGCCTCGAACCTGCCCCGCTCCGGCATGCGAATCGGAGAGGTGGCCGCGTACCTCGGCGTGCGCACCTCCGCGCTGCGGGTGTGGGAGTCCGCCGGCCTGCTGGCGCCCACCCGCGATCCGGGCACCGGGTACCGGCTGTTCGGTCCGGCCGACGTCCGCGACGCCCGGATGATCAAGATGCTCCGGGAGGGCCGGTACCTGCTGCCCCAGATCCTGGAAGTGCTCGACGGCCTCCGGCGAACGGGCAGCGGCGACGCGCTGCGCGCGGCCATCGCGCAGCGCCAGGCGGCGCTGGCGCAGCGGGCGAGGGCGATGCTCGAAGGCTCCAGCCTCCTGCACCACTACCTGGCCGACGAATCTTTACATTGACAAGATTCGACCCGAGCAGGCATCTTGTCGCTGACAAGTTTGCTTTCTCCTGGGAGGCCGAAATGGCTCCGTTGATCATCCTGCTGGTCGTCACGCTGGCGCTGCTGGTGGCGGGCGCCGGCGGCGTCCGCGGCCTGAAGCCCTGGCCGGTCGCCGTGCGCGGCGGGCTCGCGGCGATGTTCGTGGCGACCGGCATCGCGCATTTCGTCGGCATGCGGGAGCAACTCATCAGCATGGTGCCGCCGGCGCTGCCCGCGCCCGGCCTGCTCGTCACCGTCACTGGAATCCTGGAACTGGTGGGCGCGGCGGGGCTGCTCTGGCACCGCACCGCGCCGTGGGCTGCGGGCGGGCTCGGCCTCATGCTGATAGCGATGTTCCCCGCGAACGTCTACGCGGCGCTGGAAGGAATCCTCACCGCCGCGGACGACCAACTCGTCCCGCGAACCGCGATGCAGGTCGTCTTCCTGGCCGCCACCGTCGTGGTCGTCGTCCACCACGTGCGCGCTCGTCGTTCCCGGGGCGTGGCGGGCTGAGCATCGCGAAGCGCGGCGGCGAAGTCGCGCTGAAAACCCCGATCGAGTTCCCGCGGCGGGGCGCCGTCGCGCGGGAACTCGATCGTTTCGGGGGTCCCGGTGCCAGGGCGTGCTCCATTGAGGACGCCGGCGCCGGGGTCGGGGCGGGGTCTTGGTGGCGGGCCGGTGTCAGGCGGAGGCGGCCAGCCAGGTGGAGCGGCCCGCGTGGGTCGGCAGCCAGCAGCCCGTGGGCTGGGCGCCGAGGTCCGGGGCCGGCTCGGACAGCGCGAGCAGCTCGGCGATCACCTCGTGCGCGGGGCCGGTGGTTCGCCACAGGACCTTGCTCGGGAAGAGCACGTCCGGCTCGTCACCGGGGATCCGCGCGGCATCGGCTTCGTGCTCGCTGAACAGCTGCACGATGTCGAAAACCCCGCGGTGGACCCGGATTCCCACCACGGCGACCAGGCCGCCGTCGGCATCGCGCGGGTGCGCGAACTGGAAATCGCGGGCTACCAGGGCTTGCAGGCCGTTGGTAATCTCGTTCATGGCGCCA
>NZ_FNOK01000056.1 GCF_900106995.1 Saccharopolyspora shandongensis | reverse complement strand
ATCCGGCAACCTTGATCTGGGATGGACTGTCCGCCCACCGTTCGAAAGACATGAAAGCCTGGCTGGCCACCCAACGACACTGGCTGCGCGTCGAGCGGCTGCCCGCCTACGCACCCGAGCTCAACCCAGTCGAACAAGTCTGGGGCAACATCAAAACAACCGAGCTGGCCAACCTCTGCCCCGAGCACATCGACGAAGCACATACCGCCGCGGGCACCGGCCTGGACCGCATAGGCAACAGCTACCAACTGTGCTTCTCCTTTCTCGACCACACCGGACTCCGCCTATGAACCAAGATCACCCAAATACCAAAAGATCATTAGGCAAAATCGGGAGCCATCTCGTGGGGGGCGAGGTGGAGGTCGGCCCAGGGGTCGGTGGGGACCACCTCGGTGCAGCGGCCGAGGTCGTCCAGCAGGCGGGACTGGCGCTTCAGCTGGTGCAGGGTGATCGCCCGTTCCGCCAGGGACAGCGACGGCAGCCGGGCCGCCAAGCGCTCCTCCAGGTGCTGGCTGTCCTCCGGTGACCGCAGCCAGACGATCATCACCAGGTTGTGCCGTCCCGTCACCGCCGCGCAGAACCGGATCTCCGGCAGCGTCGCCAAGATCCGGCCCACCGTGGAGAGCTCGTCGGGCGGCACGTTCGCCCAGAAGATCGCCGAGATCGGCCAGCCGGTGAGGCTCTGCGCGACCTCGCAACGGATCGACACCAGGCCGTGGTCCACGAGCCGCACCAATCGCCGACGCGCGGTGGACACGCTGGTGCCGGTCAGCGTGGCGAGCTCGGCCACGGAACGACGGCCGTCGATGCTCAGCGCGACGAGCAGGTCGCGGTCCTGCTCGGTCAGCACGCCCTGGCGGGCGCGCGGCGGCGCGTGCTCCGCCAGCTCGGCGCGCTGTGCGGGGGTGAGCGCGTTCAGCCGCCAGTGCGCACCCTCGCCGTAGACCGTGGTGGCCGTGTGCACGCTGGTGCGGCGGACGCCGGGCTGGTGGCTGAGCTCGTCCAGCACGAACCGGGAAAGCGCGGGCAGGCTCCGCGCGTTGATGATCACGAACAGGTCCCGCCCGCTGCCGACGTGGTGCACCGAAACGACCTGCGGCAGCCGCGCCAACAGCGTCGCCAGCCCGTCCCGCTCGGCCGGCAGGCAGTCGATCTCCACGCAGCCGAGCACGTGCGCCGACGGCGCGGTCAGCCGCGCGTACGCGGTCATCCACACCAGACCTTGCTCGGTGATGCGCTGCCACCGGCGAGCCACCGTGCTCGGGTCGACGCCGAGCACCGCGCCCAGCACCTGCCAGGAGCCGCGCGGGGCGATCTGCACGGCGTTGACCAGGGCCAGGTCCAACTCGTCTAATCCGGACGAATCTTGCATGCACGAACCTTCACATGACCGTTTCCGGCAATCCAAGCAGCGCGCGTGACGGCTTGTCCACCCTTGCTGCACCGCGGGTTCGAGCCCGCGACGAGTTCGACAGCGCCCGGAGATCACATGGAAACAGCGCGTACCCGGCCCACCCGACTGGATCGGGTCTTCGCCGGGATCGAGCGGCTCGGCAGCCGGATTCCCGAACCGTTCTTCCTGTTCGTCTACCTGCTGACCGCGCTGGCGGTGATCTCCACCGCGGTGGCGGCGTTCGGCGTCACCGTCGAGGTGCCGGGCAAGCCCGAGCCGATCCCGGTGCGCGCGGTGCTCAGCACCGAGGGCCTGGTGTGGTTCCTGACGAAGTTCGTGGACAACTTCATCGGCTTCCCGCCGCTGGGCACGGTGCTGGCGATGATGCTCGTCGTCGGATTCGCCGAGCGGACCGGCTTCCTGACCGCCGCGGTCACCCTCCTCTTCGGCCGCGCGCCGCGCTGGCTGCTGCCCTACGTGGTGGCGTTCGTGGCGTGCCAGGCGCACGTGATGTCCGACCCGTCGCTGATCGTCATCCCGCCGCTGGCGGCGCTGATGTTCAAGGCCGCCGGGCGGCACCCGGTGGCCGGCCTGATCGGCGCCTTCGCCTGCGGTGCAACGGGTTACGCGGGCGGCATCCTGGTCGGTTCGCTGGACGGGCTGCTGGAGGGCATCACCCGCAAGGCGCTGCAGATCGCGCCGCTGGCCACCGAGGTGCACACCCACATCGCGATGAACTACTTCTTCGCCGCGACCGCGGGCCTGCTGCTCCCGCTGGTCGGCGGGTTCCTGATCGACCGGGTGCTGGAGCCGCGGCTCGGGCCGTGGACCGATCCCGACGGCGAGCAGATCGCGGAGCTGACCGCGCGGCAGCGCAAGGGCGTGTGGCGGGCGTTCGCGGTGCTCGCCGGTTACGTCGTGCTGGCGTTCGGCACCTGGCTGCTGCCCGGCAGCTTCCTGCGCGGCGCCGGCGGCGCGCTGGTGCCCTCGCCGTTCCTGGAGAGCATCGTCCCGCTGATCATCATCGCCTTCCTGCTGGCCGGGCTGGTCTACGGGCTGACTGCGGGCACCGTCGCCGAGCGCGCCGACGTGCCGCGGATGATGACCGAGACGGTCAAGGACATGGCCGGCTACATCGTGTTCATCTTCGTCGCCGCGCAGTTCATCGCCCTGTTCACCTGGTCGAACCTGGGCACGCTGATCGCCGTCGGCGCCGCCGACGGGCTGCGGGCCGCGAACCTGACGGGCTTCCCGGCGATCATCGTGATGGTGCTGCTGGCGACGGTGGCGAACCTGTTCGTCACCTCGGGTTCGGCGCTGTGGTCGCTGCTGGCGCCGGTGATGATCCCGGCGTTCACCATCCTCGGCTACGACCCGGCGTTCATCCAGGCCGCGTACCGGATCGGCGATTCGACCACGCAGGCGGTCAGCCCGCTCAACGCCTACGTCTACATCCTGCTGAGCGTGAACCGGAAGTACCAGCCGGAGACGCAGCTGGGCACCCTGCTGGCCCGGTTGAGCTTCTTCGTGCTGCCGTTCTTCGCGGTGTGGCTGCTGATCCTCGCGGTGTTCTACTTCTTCGACCTGCCGGTGGGACCTGGCGCCGGCATCCGGCTGTGACCGTCTACAAAGGAGAGATGATGCAGTTCGACGAGCTCGTGGCGCTGCGGCGCGACTTCCACCGGTACGCCGAGCCCGCGTTCCTGGAGATCCGCACGTCCAGCATCGTCGCGGCGCGACTGCGGGCGCTGGGCTTGGAGCCGCTGACCGGGCGGGCCGCGATGCGGGCGGACACCGTGGTCGACTACCCGACCGCCGAGCGGCGCGAGCAGTTCGCGGAGCGGGCCGTGAAGACGGGCGCCGACGCCGCGGGCGTCGAGCACGCCGCCGAGTTCGGCACGGCGGTGATCGCCGAGGTGAAGGGCAACCGGCCGGGCCCGGTGTGGGGCCTGCGGTTCGACATGGACGCCCTGCCGCTGGCGGAGTCCGACAGCCCGGAACACGCCCCGGCGGCAGGAGGATTCCGCTGTGACTACGGCGCGATGCACGCCTGCGCGCACGACAGCCACACCGCCATCGGCCTCGGCCTGGCCAGTCGCCTGGCGGCGGACGCCGACTTCGCGGGCACGGTGCGGTTCCTGTTCCAGCCCGCCGAGGAAGGCGGCCGCGGGGCGGCGTCGATGATCGCCGCCGGGGCGGCCGAAGGCATCGACCGGTTCGTCGCGGTGCACCTCGGGCTCGACGAGCCGGCGGGGAAGGTCAGCGGAGGGATCCATGGCCTGCTGGCCACCACCAAGATGCGCGCCAGGTTCACCGGCACGGCCGCGCACGCCGCCGGAGCTCCGGAGCAAGGCGCGAACGCGCTGGTCACAGCGGCGAGCGCACTGCTCAACGTGATGGCGCTGCCGCGGTACTCCACCGCGGACACCCGCATCAACGTGGGCACGCTGCACGGTGGCGACAACGTCAACATCGTGCCGTCCTGGGCGGAGATGACGCTGGAAGCCCGGTCCACGGACTCCGACGTCAGCTCCGGCCTGACCGAGCGCATCAAAACCGCGCTGCGCGGCTCGGGCGCGATGCACGGGGTCGCGGTGGACGTGATCGAGACCGGCGGATCGGCCACTATGGACTGCGACGCCGAACTGGTGGAAGCCATCGACCGGATCGCCGCGGAGCTCCCCGACGCCGGAACCACCGACGGGTTCAAGCAGATGGGCGGCAGCGACGACGCCAGCCTGTTCGCCCGCGAGGTCCAGCGCGCAGGCGGCATCGCGACCTACATGACGGTCGGCGGCGGAAACACGGCGCCGCACCACAACCCGCTGTTCGACATCGACGAGTCGGCGATGCCGGTCGCCCTCGACGTCATGGAACGCCTCATCCGCCGCTGACCCCGCAGGCCGTGGTTCTTCCGCTTCGCGGCAGGGAGATTCGCGCCTGCGCGAGCGGCGGAGCCACCACCCCGGCGGCTGCCGAAGCGAACGGACCGTTCACCTCACCTATCGAGGCAAACGGTCCGTTCGCTCCACGTCGGCCTGCGCGTGTCACAGCACAACGCGACTCCAATCGCTACCGGCGAACAGCGAGCTGCGCGCGCAGGAGCTCGAAAACCCACTGCTCCCACTGCTCCGGCTTCCAGCCGCGATCGCGCACCACGAGCAGGTAGAGCTCGGGGCTGAGCAGCCCGAACAGCACGTCGGCAGCCTGCTCGGCGGACACGTCGGCGCGCGCTCCCGGCTTGGTCACGAGAGCGGCGGCAGCGGCGGCCTGGACGGTGTAGCGCGGGTCGGGTCCCTGCGGCCACAGCTCGGTGACCTCGGGTTCGGTCGCGGCGGCGATGCGCAGCACCTCGGTGATCGCCGCGACCCGCTCCATGATCAGCCGCGTGCCCGCGACGTGCGCCCGCAGCTGGGCCTCCGCGGTCTCGGCGCCGAGGGCCTCGCGGAACCACGGCCGGTCCATCGTCGCGACCGGCTCGTCGTCGCCCGCGATGGCCGTGTCCACGACCTCCTTCAGCAGGTTCCGCTTGTTGCGGAAGGTGAAGTAGATGGTCTGCACGGCGACGCCGGCCCGGTCGGCGATGTCCTGCAGCGGCGTCGCGCCGTAACCGCGCTCGACGAACAGCTCCCCGGCGGCCTGCAGCATCCGCAGCCGCGTCTGCCTGGCCTTCTCGGCCCGCTTGCCGCCCTTGTTGACCGAACTCATGACCGGAGTCTATAACTAGAGTCGTTCTCTAGAGTTCAACTCTAGTCAATTTGAGAGGAGACACCGATGCGATCCGTGGCCAACACCCAGCAGTCCGAGGCGTGGAACGGCTGGGAAGGCGAGCTCTGGGCGAAGAACTCCAGCCGCTACGACGGGATGCTCGACGACTTCAACGCCCCGCTGTTCGCCGCAGCCGAGATCGTCGAGACCCACCAGGTCCTCGACGTCGGATGCGGAACCGGGCACACGACGCGACTGGCGGCCGAGCTCGCGGCACGAGCCGTCGGCGTGGACATCTCCGCCCCCATGCTGGCCCGCGCCCGCGCCGATGCGGCGGGCATCCCGAACATCGAGTTCGTGCAGGGCGACGCCCAGGTCCACCCGTTCGCGGCCGGCGGGTTCGATGTGGCCATCAGCCGGGGCGGCGTGATGTTCTTCGCCGATCCCGTCGCCGGATTCGCCAACATCCGCCGCAGCCTCCGACCGGGCGGGCGGCTGGCGTTCATCACCCCGACCGCTCCGAACCCGGAAGGCGACTACGCTCGCGCGACCGCGGCTCTGGCCGCGTTCCTCCGCGGACCGTCCCCGGCGGCGCGCGGCATGATGTCCCTGGTGGCCCCGGACCGCATCCGCGAGGTGCTCGCCGAGGCCGGATTCGGCGACATCACCATCGACCAGACCGAAGCCACCGAGACGCTGGGCGCGAACGCGGCGGACGCCGCGGAGTTCGTGTGCTCGCTGGGCCCGGTCCAGTTCAACCTCCAGGACGTTCCGAAATCCACTGTGGACCAGGTCCGGGACGAGGTGCGCGCCGGATTCGAACCCCACGAAACCCCGCAGGGAGTCCAGATCCGAGGCACGGTCTGGCTCGTCAGGGCAACCAGCTGATCCGGGAGAACACCGTGAATTCCATCGAGAACACCAGTCAAGCCGAAGCGTGGAACGGCTACGAAGGCGAGCACTGGGCCGAACACCAAGACCGCTACGACGCGGTGAACAGCGGCTTCAACGAACCCCTGCTGAACGCCGCGAACATCGGCGGCCAGGACCGCGTGCTCGACATCGGCTGCGGCAACGGCCAAACAACCCGCCTGGCGGCAGCGCGAGCAGCACACGCGGTCGGCATCGACCTCTCGGCGCCAATGCTGCACCGCGCGCGGAACACCGCGACTCGAGCGGGCATCGCCAATGTGTCGTTCGAGCAGGGCGATGCCCAGGTCTACCCGTTCCAGGACGGCGAATTCGACGTGGCCATCAGCAGATTCGGCGTGATGTTCTTCGCCGACCCGGTCGCCGCCTTCGCCAACATCCGCCGCGCCCTGCGACCGGGCGGACGCCTGGCCTTCGTGTGCCTGCGCGAGCGGAGCGGCAACGACCTCGGGGCGGTGCTGGATGCAGCCGCGGAGCACCTGCCGGCACCGGAACCTGCCACCCAGCACGCCCCAGGTCCGATGTCGCTGGCCGATCCGGAACGCATCCGCGAAGTGCTGACCGGAGCGGGCTTCTCCGACGTGACGGCGAGCCCGGTCGACGCACCGCAAACGTGGGGCCGCAACGCGGCGGACGCGGCCGGTTTCCTCTTCGAATGGGGCCCCATCCAGGCGATGGTCCGCAACGCCGATCCGACCGCCGCCGAACGAGCTCGCGCCGCGCTCACGACGGCGATGCGACGGCACCAGCAGGCCGACGGCGTCCGCCTGCGCGGCACCGCATGGCAGGTCACAGCCACGCGGTGAGGTTCCCGGTCCGCCGAACACCCTCGGCGAACAACCGTCCTGATCACAGTTCTCCGAAACCGGTTGATCACCGGTTGTGCGTGCCCTAGGACTGCGTGGGGTGCCGCAGTTCTAGGGGGAATGAGATGGACCGGTTCGCTGTCCGCTACGCCGCGATCGGCGAGGCGTGGGAGAGCGTCCGCGATGCCACCGGGCAGGTTCGGACCAAGCTGGCCGATCTCGACGGGTCACTCGGACCGCTGCGGGCGTCCTGGACCGGGCAGGCCGCGGACAGCTTCGAGGTCGCGCGGGCGACGTGGGCCCGCGAAGCCGAGGAGATGACCGAGTTCCTCGACGGCATGGCGGACCTGCTGTCGCTGATCGACGAGAACTACCGCAGCGCGCACCAGGCGAACCTGGCGATCTGGGACGCCCCCGCAGGTTCGTCGGGCGGCTCTTCCACCGTGCCGATGTCGGCAGGCTCGGCCGGCGGGCCCGGCGGCGAAGTCGACGTCTCCATCGAGGAACTGCGCCGCGCCGCGCGGTCGTTCCACGGACTCCAGCAGCAGCTGGCCGACAACATGGGCTGGATCAGCCGGAACCTGCACGGCAGCGCCACCGGAATGGCCGGAGCCGACCCGGTGCTGGCCCCGTGGCGCACCCTCTACGACGAAACCGCGCGGGCGGTGTGGGCGGTACTCGGCGCGGCCACCGACCTGCTGGGCGGCATCGCGCAGGGCATGACCGACACCGGCAACAACTACGTCGACTCCGAAGAAGCCTCCACCGCCGGACACGGCGCGGCGCTGCCGGAACGACTACCGCAGCTCCCGGTCGACACCGTCAGCCCCGGCCCCGAACCACCACCCAGCGGTTCGGGCGCCCCGGCGCAGAGCCTGGAGGACTGGGGCTACGAGTACTCACCTGACGGTGACCCGGCAGGGCTCAAGTACGCGTTCAACGAATGGAAACAGCTCACCGAGAAACTCGCGGAAATCTCCCGGTCAGGCGACTCCCTGATCAACAGATTGGTGGAGGCCAACCGTGGCGAGGTCTTCGACCACGTCCGCCAGTACTGGGCCTCCAAGTCCCAGCTCTGCGGAAGCTCTGAGATCCTGCCGGTGCTCACATCGACCTGCAGCGCACTGAGCGAGTCGTGCAAAGTGCTGTCCGATGCGGTGAAGCTCGCGCAAGAGGAGATAGCGGATCTCAACCGGTTTCTCGAAGACACCGACCTCTTCTCCGTCCTCGGGATCCTCCGGAACACCCCACACGTACGCGCTGCAGAACTCGGCATCGAAATCGGCCAGTTCATGGCGATCAAGAAACGCATCCCAGAGATCAAGAGCGTGTACGAGTACCAGCGGGCCGAAGCCGTCCGCGTCCTCTCAACCGGGGGCAGGCTGGGCTTGCTCCAAGCCTGGGCCGCGAGGGCGCAGGCAGTGACCGTGGAGTCCGAGCGGCATGCCTACGACCAGGCCGATAGCGGACTCGAAGGGCACATCGGCGTGGCGCCCTACAGCGCCTGGGATGACGCACCCGAACCGCACCCCTCCCCCGCCGCAACGCACATCACCGCCGAACGCGCAACGCACATACTCGACGGCGACCCGCCACCAGGCCGCGGCGGCGGCCACATGCACGGGATCGGAAAGCCGGGCAAGAGCGAGTTTCCGCTTGGCTGGGACGGCCCGCGAATCCTGGGGCACGTCCAAGACATTGCGCGCAACCCGGACCAGCCACCAGAAAAGAAGCGCGACCGTTGGGAGATCTACGGGTCCCGCGATGGGGTTCGGATCAAGGTTGTGCTCGAATCAGATGGGGAAGTGGTGACCGCCTATCCTGTGAGCGGCCCCGGCGTGCATGAAAACCCTCGACGGAAATGACGGATGAACGATGATGGACGACCTTGAGTTCATGGATCGAGTTGAAGCTCTGATCCAGTCGATCGCCGAACGGCTCCCTGGAGGGCTGAGGTCGTCGCTTCAAGAGGACACCAACGCAGGAGAGCACACACTGGCCCTGGATGGCCTGGCTGGGTCCCTCGCTCACAAAAAAATTCCGATTTCATGGGCGGAAAGCACGGAGCTCCGGGAGCTCTTGTACGACCACGAACTTCCGGTTCCATACATGCATTCGATCAACGACCGGGACAACGTCATGGCGTCACTGAACGTGGTCGACGATGAGCCGGAGCGCAACAAGCCGGAGACTCCGGTGCCGTCCGGACCGCCGGTGGTCGTCCACGAGAATCCTGACTTCGGTCGCACACTGCGAACCCAGGTCGGCCTGCACGTCGACCTACCTCCCCGACTGTACGAGCCGTTCGTGGACCACTTCACCGCCGCCGTCGGGGTCGGCGTCGAGATCAACCTCGCCCGCACCAACCCCGACCAGTACTTGCGCGGCGGCAAGGTCCACGAACCCACCGAGGCCGAAGCGAACTTCGTTCCCTTGATGATCCAGCTGATCAGCGACGGCTCCATCTGGGGCGGTGGCATCCTGCTGCGCGGCTTCGAGCAGTGGTGGACCAAGAACCGCACCGACGCCGAATCACTGGTCCGCCAGATCCCCACGATCCTGGCGGCCGAGCAGTACGGCGACGACAACTTCCACATCGCCCTCGCGGACATGTCATCGTCCACTGTGGAGCAGGTCCTCGCCGTGCTGACCGAATCGAAGATCGAGGAAATCCTCGGCGCCGTCCCACCCGTCCCGGTGTTCAAGTATCCGCCGATGTGACCGTCAGCCCCGCGCGGCCAACCAACCGAAGCGGCGCAGGGCACTGGCGAAGCGCTCGGTGTCTGCGGCCAGTCGGCTCAGACGCGCTGTATCCACCTCACCGGTCGGGATGCGCCGCGCTTCGTCCGCTAGATCCTGCTGCAGCACCATCATCGCGGACGCCATCTCGCGCGGTGTGTCGATTCGCGCCGGGATCATCCCATCCTCCAGCGGCCGGTTGGTGAGCCCCGGAAATTCCGCGGCCAAGAAGCAATCCGTGCATTCGCGTATCCCTACTGGCAGCCCGGCGCACGGCGCCCCTGGCGGGGAGCACTCCTCCACCTCGCCAGCCTGAAACAACTGGCGGCACCAAGACCGAACCAAGGAATCGCTTGCGCCGCAATAGATATGCGCGAACCGACACCACTCCGGCACCACCCCTTGCCGGTACCGGAAGTGCCGGATCTGATCGCCTGACCGACCAACGTGTTGCATGAGATGCCCTCCCAGCGCAAGCGGTTCTGTTGCCACAATGTGGTAATTCCTAACTTTCGCGCAGCCTGGCATCATCAACAATGTCGTGACCGTGGGCGCAACAGGTGAGACCGTGGAGACCCGCAATGACCAAGACGCCGAAAGGCCGCGCGCTGGGGAACGCACTGCGCCAGGCAAGGCAGGAGCGAGACCTGACAGTGCGGGCATTCGCCGCTCAGCTCGGACGTGATCCTGGAGTGCTGTCGAGATGGGAGACTGGAGACCGCACCCCCAAACCCGAGCAGGTTGCGCAGATTCTCACATCGCTTGGCGTCAACGGTGACCGGTACGAGGAGATCGTCGATCTGGCCTACGGAGCGGACGACTCGAACTGGGTCGCCACGACGCTTCCGGCTCAGCGCCAGCAGTTGGCCGCCTTCATCGACTTCGAGCAGAACGCGTCGAAGATTCTCGAAGTGTCGCCGATGCTGATTCCCGGACTGCTCCAGACAAACGACTACATCCGCGCGGTCATGACGGACGCACGCGTTCCAGTCGGTGAGCTGGCCACGCGGATAGCCGTTCGGATCGGGCGCCGCGATGTGATAACGCGCGATCGACCCACTCAGTTCACCGCACTGGTCGGCGAAGCCGCCCTCCGGCAGGTGCTCGGCGGCCGAAAAGTGATGATCGAGCAGCTCAGGTACCTACTCGAGATGGCCCGACGACCCAACATCGAACTGCGGGTCTTCCGTTTCGGCACCGGCTGGCACCCGGCACTCGAAGGACAATTCCACCTCATAGAGACCGGTGATGGCACGGTCGTGCACCTGGAGAACCTCAAGTCCGCGTTGTTCTTGCATGAAGACTCCGACGTGCGCACCTACCAGCAAGCGGCAGAGAAGGTTCTTGACGTGGCTATGAACCAGGCCGAGTCTGCCAAGCTGATCAGGTACATCGCCAACAGCATGGAGAAGGGCAATGAACGCTAAAACGACCTGGCGCAAATCCAGCTACAGCGCCAACGCCGGTACCTGCGTCGAGCTCGCGAGCTCCTTAGACCGAATCCGCGACTCCAAGGACCCGCAGGGCCCCACGCTGCGGGTCGACGTCGCCGGATTCGTGCAGGCCGTCAAGGGCGGCCGGTTCGACCGCTGACGACTCGGGTCGGACCTAGTCGTAGCTGACCGTGAGTGGTTGGGGCGCCATAGCACCCCAACCACTCACGGAACGCCTTTACTCCTTCAGCTCGCAGAGCGTGGTGCCCTGGGACACCGAGTCGCCCGGC
The DNA here is from genome assembly GCF_900106995.1 of Saccharopolyspora shandongensis. Lineage (GTDB taxonomy): Bacteria > Actinomycetota > Actinomycetes > Mycobacteriales > Pseudonocardiaceae > Saccharopolyspora > Saccharopolyspora shandongensis. The sequence continues at coordinate 56,716 of NZ_FNOK01000056.1, read as the reverse complement.
TGCGCCGACAGGCCCGTCACCGTGCCCGCCTTGTGGGCCGTCACCGGGTTCTCCATCTTCATCGCTTCCAGGACCGCGATCAGGTCGCCCGCCGCGACCTCCTGGCCGTCGGTCACCGCGACCTTCACGATCGTGCCCTGCATCGGCGCGGTCACCGCGTCGCCGGACACCGCCGCACCGGCCTTGCCCGCGGAACGCTTGCGCGGCTTCGCCTTCGCTGCCGGGGCCGCCGACGAGACCGCCAGCTCCGCTGGCAGCGAGACCTCCAGGCGGCGGCCGCCGACCTCGACGGTGATCGTCTGCCGCGCCTCCGGCTCCTCCGCCTCTACGCCGCCGGTGAACGGCTCGATGTTGTTGTCGAACTCCGTCTCGATCCACCGGGTGTGCACGGTGAAGCCGTCGGCCCCGACGAACGCCGGGTCGCGGACGATCTCGCGGTGGAACGGCAGCACCGTGGCCATGCCCTCCACGACCATCTCGTCCAGCACCCGCCGCGAGCGCTCCAGCGCCTGCTGCCGGTCCGCGCCGGTGACGATCACCTTCGCCAGCAGCGAGTCGAACTGGCCGCCGATCACGCTGCCCGACTCGACGCCGGCGTCCACCCGGACGCCCGGGCCGTGCGGCGCGACGAAGCTGGTCACGGTGCCAGGCGCGGGCAGGAAGTTGCGGCCCGCGTCCTCGCCGTTGATCCGGAACTCGATGGAGTGGCCGCGCGGCTCGGGGTCGGCCGTGACCCGCAGCTTCTCGCCGGCGGCGATGCGGAACTGCTCGCGCACCAGGTCCAGGCCCGTGGTCTCCTCCGACACCGGGTGCTCCACCTGCAGGCGGGTGTTGACCTCCAGGAACGAGATCGTCCCGTCCAGGCCCACCAGGAACTCCACGGTGCCCGCGCCGTAGTAGCCGGCCTCGGCGCAGATGGCGCGCGCCGCCTCGTGGATGGTGCGGTGCTGGTCGTCGCTGAGGAACGGCGCCGGGGCCTCCTCGACGAGCTTCTGGTGCCGCCGCTGCAGGGAGCAGTCGCGGGTGCCCACGACCACCACGTTGCCGTGCTGGTCGGCGAGGACCTGCGCCTCGACGTGCCGCGGCCGGTCCAGGTAGCGCTCCACGAAGCACTCGCCGCGGCCGAACGCCGTCTCGGCCTCGCGCACCGCCGAGGCGTACAGCTCGGGGATCTCCTCCAGCGTCCGGGCGACCTTCAGGCCCCGGCCGCCGCCGCCGAACGCGGCCTTGATGGCCACCGGCAGCCCGTGCTCCTCGGCGAAGGCGACGACCTCGTCGGCGCCGTTGACCGGGTCCTTAGTCCCCGGCACCAGCGGCGCGCCCGCGCGGGTCGCGATGTGCCGGGCGGTGACCTTGTCGCCGAGGTCGCGGATCGCCTGCGGCGACGGCCCGATCCAGATCAGGCCCGCGTCGAGCACCGCCTGGGCGAACTCGGCGTTCTCCGACAGGAAGCCGTAGCCGGGGTGCACGGCGTCGGCCTCGGCGCGCTTGGCGACGTCGATGATCTTGTCGATGTTCAGGTACGACTCGCCGGGCGTCGAGCCGCCCAGCGCGAAGGCCTCGTCGGCCAGCCGCACGAACACCGCGTCGGCGTCGGGCTCGGCGTACACGGCGACGGAGGCGATGCCCTCGTCCTTGCAGGCGCGGATCACCCGCACCGCGATCTCACCGCGGTTGGCGACCAGGACCTTGCTGATCGGCGTCACGTCCACAGTGGTCAACTCCTCATTTCCCGGCGCGACGCCGGACGGCTGGCGAAAATCTTGTTGGCGGGCAACGACATCAGCCCGGGAGGGCCGACGCGCGCCAAGCGTGCGGGCCGGGGCGCAGCGGCCGGCGGCCCGCCGGGTGGCGCAGCGCGGCGGCCCGGTCGCCCCACAGCGACATCGGCCGCTGCTCCGGCGCGGCCGCGGCGCTAGCGGCGGCCAGGCCGCTCAGCACCGCGGTCAGCGCGGCGATCTCGGCGTCGTCGGGATCGCCGCGCACGATGCGCAGCACCGGACGCTCCTCCGGCGTCACGTCCTGGCTCATCGGGCACCTCCTCGCGGGTGGGACGAAGTCACAGCGGGATGTTGCCGTGCTTCTTCGCGGGCAGGCTGGCGCGCTTGTCCTGCAGCATCCGCAGCGACCGCGCCACGTACCCGCGGGTGAAGGACGGCGGGATCACCGAGTCGACGTAGCCGCGTTCGGCGGCCACGTACGGGTTGCAGAGGGTGTCCTCGTACTCCTGCTGCAGCTGTGCCCGCGTGGCCTCGACGTCCTCGCCGTTCTCGGCCGCTTCGGCGAGCTGCCGCCGGTAGAGGATGTTCACCGCGCCCTGCGCGCCCATGACCGCGATCTGCGCGGTCGGCCACGCCAGGTTGACGTCCGCGCCCAGGTGCTTGGAGCCCATCACGTCGTAGGCGCCGCCGTAGGCCTTGCGGGTGATCACGGTGACCAGCGGGACGGTGGCCTCGGCGTAGGCGTACAGCAGCTTCGCGCCGCGCCGGATGATGCCGTTCCACTCCTGGTCGGTGCCCGGCAGGAAGCCCGGGACGTCCACGAAGGTCAGCACCGGGATGTTGAAGGCGTCGCAGGTGCGGACGAACCGCGCGGCCTTCTCGCTGGCGTCGATGTCCAGGGTGCCGGCGAACTGGGTGGGCTGGTTGGCGACCACGCCCACCGGGCGGCCCTCGATGCGCCCGTAGCCGGTGATGATGTTCGGCGCGAACAGCGCCCCGACCTCCAGGAACTCCTCGTCATCGACGACGCGGGAGATGACCTCGAGCATGTCGTAGGGCTGGTTCGGCGAGTCCGGGACCAGCACGTCCAGCTCGCGGTCGGCGTCGGTGATCGATTCGGCGATCGACCCGGCTCCTGTATCGGGGCCGTCGAACACCGGCGCCTCGGCCAGGTTGTTGCTGGGCAGGTACGACAGCAGCTCCTTGACGTAGGCGATGGCGTCCGCCTCGTCGGTGGCCAGGTAGTGCGCGTTGCCGGAGCGCGAGTTGTGGGTGCGCGCGCCGCCGAGCTCCTCGAAGGTCACGTCCTCGCCGGTGACCGTCTTGATGACGTCGGGGCCGGTGATGAACATGTGCGAGGTCTGGTCGACCATCACGGTGAAGTCGGTGATCGCCGGCGAGTACACCGCGCCGCCCGCGCACGGGCCCATGATCAGCGAGATCTGCGGGATCACGCCGGAGGCGTGGGTGTTGCGCTTGAAGATCTCGGCGTACAGGCCGAGCGCCGCCACACCCTCCTGGATGCGCGCGCCGCCGGAGTCGTTGATGCCGATCAGCGGGCAGCCGGTCTTCAGCGCCAGGTCCATGACCTTGACGATCTTCTCGCCGAACACCTCGCCCAGCGACCCGCCGAAGACGGTGAAGTCCTGCGAGAACACGCACACCTTGCGGCCGTCGACGGTGCCGTAGCCGGTCACCACGCCGTCGCCGTAGGGGCGGTTCGCGTCCATGCCGAAGTTCGTGGAGCGGTGCCGCGCGTGCTCGTCGAGCTCCACGAACGAACCCGGGTCCAGCAGCATGTCGATGCGCTCGCGGGCGGTGTTCTTGCCCTTCGCGTGCTGCTTGGCCACCGCGCGCGCCGAGCCGGCGTGCACCGCCTCGTCATTCCGCCGGTACAGATCCGCCAGCTTGCCGGCGGTCGTGTGGATGTCCGGCACGTCCACCGGCGGCTGACCGACCGGCTCCGTCGCGCTGCTCATGCAACCAACCTGTCCTCGTTACCTGCTCGGCTCCAGTGTCTGCCGCCCACCAGCGGCGTTCCAGGCCCGGAGCTGGTGACACACCTCGGCGCGTGCAGCCGGTTCGTCACTCTGATTCCGGGCGCGGCGTTCGTGCCAGCAGACCTGGTCATCGCGGAGCCTAATCCGGGGCGGCGACCGAAGTCAATTTCGAAGTGAGCTGCCCCTAGTTCACCCAAGGTAGGCAATCGAGCATTCTCCTGCGGGGATGACGCTTAAGTGAATATCTAGTAGTAGTCATCCACAGTCTGCTTGTGGCCTGTCACACGGTCTCCACGGGAGTGCCCAGCATCAGCGCCGAGCCGATCCGCGACAGCGCCTCGACGTCGCGAACCGAGCCGGTGCGCACCATGTCGTTGGCGACCGTCAACGCCGCCTGCACCAGGATCCGGGCGCGCACCGGGTCGAGCCCCGGCCGCGCCTCGCACAGCAGCCCGACCCACTCGGCCACGTAGGCGTGCTGGGTCTGCCGCGCCCGGTGCCGCTCCGCGTCCGGCAGGTGGTTGACCTCGCTGACCAGGATGTCGATGAACCGGCCGTGGTCGAAGGCGAAGCCGATGTAGGAGCCCAGCAGCTCGCGCAGCGCGTCGTCGGCGGCCGGCGTGCTGGCCAGAGTCCGTTCGAGCTCGACCTCCAGCCACGCGTTGCCGCGGGTGATCACGGCGCCGAGCAGCTCCTGCTTGCTGGCGAAGTAGTTGTACAGGCTGGGGCCGGCGATGCCGGCCGCCGCGCCGACGTCCTCGGTGGTCACCTCGGTGTAGCCAGCGTCGGAGAACAGCCGCATCGCCGCCGCCAGCAGCAGCCGCCGCCGGGAAGCGCGTCCAGCGAACAGCGCGGCCCGCTGGTCGGCGTCGGGCTCGTGGCGATCGGCGAACCGCTGCGGCGGCTGGCTCCCTATGACGACCACCATGGCCCGCAGCAGCTGCTCGAACTGGCGCCGCGACAGGTCCACCTGGTGGTAGGACGGGCTGGTCAGGACGCTGAACATGCACCAGGCGCGGAACCGGGCGTCCTCGCCGGTCAGCTCGGGCCGGAAGGCACGCGCCACCTCGGCGAGCCCGGTGGCCACACCGCGCAGCTCCTCGCGCAGCGCATCGCGCTGTTCCGCGGGCAGGTGCCGGGCTTCGCGCTGCCAGAGCACGCCGAGCTGGCGGTGGTCCAGCGCGGCGGCGGCGAGCTGCGCGACCACGTCGTCCAGGTCCCGGTCGGCCACCTGCGCGGCGATCGCGTTGAACGGCTGGAGCTCGTCGAGCACGACCCGGGTCAGCAGCTGCTGCTTGCCCGCGAAGTGCCGGTACAGCGCCGACGAGCCGACCCCGACCGCCTCGGCGATGTCGCTCATCCCGACCCGGGCGTAGCCGAGCCGGTAGAACAGGTCCGCGGCGGCGGCGGTGATCAGCGCCCGGCGGTTGCGCGGCCGCGTGTTGCGGGCAGGTGGATTCGTCACGTCAGCCATCGCCGCCTCCCCTGCTCACCCGGCACAGCGAGCATACTTGCGCGCCATGCCGGGCGACGTGGCCGAGGACCCTCCACATGAGATCGTCGGCAGCGATAGGTTCTACGCGCTCATCAGCGCCAGGTGGCCGTGACCAACCAACCGGAGGTCTTCACCACGACGAAGCCACCTCGCTCCAGGGTCCGCAGCGCGGCCGTGGCCTCCTCGCGCGCCCGGCCGACGGACGCGGAGTCGGCTTCGGACATCCAGAACCGGGTCGGGCCCCAGCCGAAGATGAACCCGACGGCGTCGGCCGCGTTCTCGCCCAGCACCATCTCGGACTCGACTTCCCGGAGGACGACGCCCTCGAAGCCGGCACCGGTCAAGATCTCGCGGATGCGTCCGGGATCGGTGAACGTGGCCGGGCCGGGCGCGGTGTCCTCGGCCGGATCGGGCAGGGCGACGTGCGCGCCGATCGCCGCCCACACCGCGCCGAAGTCGGCGTCGGAGGCGTCCCGGCCGCACCCGAAGACCAGCCGACCGCCCGGCTTCAGGGCCGCGCCGATGTTGGCGAACGCGGCCATCGGATCGGCGAAGTACATGATCCCGCCGCGGCTGATGGCCACGTCGAACCGGGCGGCGGGAAGGTCGTGGACCTGCGCGTCGCCCTGCTCGAACGACACGTTGTCGATGCCTTCGGCCACGGCCGTGCGCCGGGCGCGTTCGAGCATCGGCCCGGACAGGTCGATGCCGAGGACGTGCCCGCCGGTCGCCTTGCGCGCGGCGGTCCTGGTCGTCTGCCCGTTGCCGCACCCGATGTCGAGCACGTGGTGGTCGCGCTCGATGCCCGCCGCCTCGAACAGCGAAACGTCGTTGCGGCCGCCGCGCCCGCCGACCATCACTTCGTACCGCTCCTGGTTCTCCGCCCAGTGCGTGCCTTCGTAGCCGTTCCAGGCTTCCGCCTGATGAGTGTTGACGATCTTCATGTGGCCAACTCTGGCCCGCCGCGCTCACAACTCCCTCGCAGAACGCACACACCCCACCTGCCGGTGGCGGTCACCAGCACCAGCGGGTTCGGGCGGCGAGCTGCTCAGGCGTGGCGTCCGCGCATCGCTGCGCTTCGGCCCTGCGAACCGTGAGCATCGCGTCGTGCAGTTCCTTGCCCAGGGCGTCGGCCAGCACCTCGGATGCCTCCAGCGCATCAGCCGCCTCATCCGCGTTCGTGGGCAGTCGGCGGATTCCCGCCGCCGCGCGCTCGTCGTCGGTCAGCGCCGCCGGGTCGCCGGTGATCTCCGCGGGCAGCCGCAGCTCCTCGCGCACGCCCGCGAGGCCCGCCGCCAGCACCGCGCCGACCGCCAGGTACGGGTTCGCGGTGGCGTCGAAGCACTTCACCTCGGCGTTGGCGGCCCACCGCTCGGTGCCCGTCGTGCCGGTGATCAGCCGCATCGCGGCCTCCCGCGCTTCCCGGCCCCACACCTGCCACACCCCGGCCCACCGGGACGGCTCCAGCCGCAGGAAGCTCGCCGGGTTGCCGCCGCCGATCGCTTGCAGCGCGGGAAGTTCTCGCAACACACCGGCCAGGAAAGCCTCGCCGGGAGGCTGCAAGCCGTAGCGTCCCGGGCCGTCCGCGAACAGGTTTCCGCCAGAGTCGTGCACGGACAGGTGCAGGTGCCCACCCGAGCCCGCGCCGCCGGGCACGAGGCAGGGCGCGAAGCTGGCCCGGCAGCCGCGGCGGCGCGAGACCGCGCGCACGGTGTGCCGCACCAGCAGGGCGTCGTCGGCCGCGCCGAGCGGATCCTTCGCGGCCACCGACAGTTCGACCTGCCCGAGCGCGTATTCGGGGTGGAACTGCTGCACTTCGAGCCCCTGCTCGCGCAGCGCGGAGACGAGTTCGAGCGCGTAGTCCGCCGTCGCCTCCAGGCGCACCTGGCCGTAGGCGGGGCCGGTGAACGCCGGGACGAACTCGTCGGTACCGGGCTCTCCCAGCGCCCATTCGTGTTCGAAGGCGGCGAGGACGGTCAGCCCCGCGTCGGCGGCGGCCTGCGCCTGGCGCGCGGCGAACGCGCGCTGGCAGGCGACGAACCGCTGCCCGTCCTGGCCGAACTTGTCGGCGGGCGCCCACGCCCAGCCCGGCAGCGCCGCCAGGCGCACCAACCGGCCGAGGTCGGGCACCAGCCGCAGGTCGCCGTCCGGCCCGCCGAGGTAGCGGCCCGGCACCATCACGTCGTCGAAGGTGAACGTCTCGAAGCACGGCGAGGCCCCGACGCCGAACCGAGCCGCGGCCGGCAACCGCTCCAATGGAACCGTTTTCACCCGAACGATCCCAGCGTTGTCCACAAAGGACATCTCGACCAGCTCGACGCCCTCGTCGCGCAACCGTGCGATGACATCGACCGAACCGGCCGGATCGTCCCGGGGAATCCGCTCGCTCATACCCGCCACGCTATCCGGCGGCGCAAGCGGAAGCGCTTCACGTCGTTCAGCCGTACATGTGGGCGCGATGAGTTTCGGCCGCCCGGCGAGTCGGCCCACGGCGCAGTGGTCCCGCCTCGCCGCGGGCCGATCCGACGACCTCTCCGGCTAGTTCTCACCTCACCGGCATCCGGGACAGTGAGGGCCCCGACCGTTCTGCCGGTCGGGGTGCCCTACCACTCGGAAAGGTCAGTTCCGGTTCTGGGACAGGAGTTGTTCGAAGGGGACCGGTTCTTCGAACGCGTCGGCGCGGGCTGGTGCCGGACGGTGGTCGACGAGGGCCGCGAACTCGCCCGCCGCGCGGTCGACGCGGTCGGCCAGCGCCGCGCCGTCGCCCGCCGAACCCCAGTCCTCTGACGCCGCGTACACCGCGGTCGGCACCACTACCGCCCGCAGGTAGCTGAACATCGGGCGCATCGCGTGTTCCAACGCCAGCGAGTGGCGCGACGATCCGCCGGTGGCACCGATCAGCACCGGCTTGCCGACCAGCGAATCGGTCTCCACCACGTCGAAGAACGACTTGAACAGCCCGCTGTAGGACGCCTGGAAGATCGGCGTCACCGCGATCAGGCCGTCGGCCGCGGCCACCCGGTCGAGCACCTTCCGCAGCTCCGCGCCTGGGAAGCCGGTGACCAGGTTGTTCGCCACCTCCTTGGCGTGGTCGCGCAGCTCGACCACCTCGATGTTCGGCGACTGCGCCAACGCGCGGCCGGTCGCCGCGGCGAGCTGGTCGGCCAGCAGCCGGGTCGACGACGGCTGGCTCAGGCCCGCCGAGATCACGACCAGGTTCCGCTCGGTCACTTCGCCACCTCCGCCTTTTGCGCTTCCTTCGCTTCCTTCGCGGCCAGCAGCGACGCGTGCGTCGGGGCGTCCGGCACGTGCGCGGGCCGCATCGACTCGAACTCCTTGCGCAGCACCGGGACGACCTCCTCGCCGAGCAGGTCGAGCTGCTCCAGGACGGTCTTCAGCGGCAGCCCCGCGTGGTCCATCAGGAACAGCTGGCGCTGGTAGTCGCCGATGTAGTCGCGGAAGCCCAGCGTCCGGTCGATGACCTCCTGCGGGCTGCCGACCGTCAGCGGCGTCTGCTCGGTGAACTCCTCCAGCGTCGGCCCGCCGCCGTACACCGGCGCGTGGTCGAAGTACGGCCGGAACTCGCGCACCGCGTCCTGGGAGTTCTTGCGCATGAACACCTGCCCACCGAGGCCGACGATCGCCTGGTCCGCCGAGCCGTGCCCGTAGTGCTCGAACCGCCGCCGGTACAGGTCGACCATCCGCTGGGTGTGCTCCTTGGGCCAGAAGATGTGGTTGTGGAAGAAGCCGTCGCCGTAGTAGGCGGCCTGCTCGGCGATCTCCGGGCTGCGGATGGAGCCGTGCCAGACGAACGGCGGCACGTCGTCCAGCGGCCGCGGGGTCGAGGTGAACGACTGCAACGGCGTGCGGAACTTGCCCTCCCAGTCGACCACGTCCTCCCGCCACAGCCGGTGCAGCAGGTGGTAGTTCTCGATGGCCAGCGGGATGCCTTGCCGGATGTCCTGGCCGAACCACGGGTACACCGGGCCGGTGTTGCCGCGGCCCATCATCAGGTCGACACGGCCGTCGGCGATGTGCTGCAGCATCGCGAAGTCCTCGGCGATCTTCACCGGGTCGTTCGTGGTGATCAGCGTGGTCGAGGTGGACAGGATCAGCCGCTCGGTCCGGGCCGCGACATAGCCGAGCATCGTCGTCGGTGAGGACGGCACGAAGGGCGGGTTGTGGTGTTCGCCGGTGGCGAAGACGTCTAGTCCGACCTCCTCGGCCTTGAGCGCGATCCGCACCATGGCCTTGATCCGCTCGGCCTCGGAGGGCGTGCGGCCGTTGGTCGGGTCGGTGGTGACGTCACCGACCGAGAAGATCCCGAACTGCATGTGAACTCCCTCGCTGGCCAGATCCCGATCATTTAGTACGAGATTCAACTATTTCCACGAACGATTCTGCCCTGCGAATTGTTCCCGCCGAAGACCCGCCCGCTCCGACGGGACGCACATCACAGGCGGCCCGACACACCGCCGCATGTCGAAACGCAGGGGCCCGGGCCCCGTCGTGGGTGCTGCTAGAACTGGCTCGGCTTTGTCCTTGAAGCGGCGCAGCCGCTTAGGCCACCTACGCCGCTTGCACCGCCGCGGGTTCTCAGGGGTCTTCTCGCGAGGACAGCCCCGACGTGGTGAATTGGTCATTCATGAGGTCGGGGATCCCACAGCGAGAAGACGCCTGAGGTTCCGCCACCCGCACCGCCCAGCAAAACGAGTCGGAGACAGGATCTAAGATGCGCGCCGTGGCTTCCCCCGGTCTTGAGGTGTCCGACGCCCAGCAGGTTTTGCAGCGCGTTTTCGGTTACGACTCCTTCCGCGGTTCCCAGCAGGAGATCGTCGACCACGTGATCGGCGGCGGCGATGCGCTGGTGCTGATGCCCACCGGCGGCGGCAAGTCGCTCTGCTACCAGATCCCGTCGCTGGTGCGGCCGGGCGTGGGCGTCGTCGTGTCGCCGCTCATCGCGCTGATGCAGGACCAGGTGGACGCGCTCAACGAGCTCGGCGTGCGGGCGGGCTTCCTCAACTCGACGCAGAACTACGAGCAGCGCCGCCAGACCGAGGCCGCGTTCGTCTCCGGCGAGCTCGACCTGCTCTACCTGGCTCCGGAGCGGCTGCGGCTGGATTCGACGCTGGACCTGCTCGACCGCAGCGAGGTCTCGGTGTTCGCCATCGACGAGGCGCACTGCGTGGCGCAGTGGGGCCACGACTTCCGACCCGACTACCTGGCGCTTTCGGTGCTGCACGAGCGCTGGCCCGCGGTGCCGCGCATCGCGCTGACCGCCACCGCCACCCAGGCGACCCGCCGCGAGATCGCCACCCGGCTGCAGCTGACCGAGGCCCGGCACTTCGTCTCCGACTTCGACCGCCCGAACATCCAGTACCGGATCGCGCCGAAGAACGATCCGCGGAAGCAGCTGCTGCAGCTGCTGCGCACCGAGCACGCCGGGGACGCAGGCATCGTGTACCGGCTCTCCCGCGCCGAGGTGGAGCGGACCGCGGAGTTCCTGGTGGCCAACGGGATCGACGCGCTGCCCTACCACGCCGGCCTGGACAAGGAGGTCCGCGCCAGGCACCAGTCCCGGTTCCTGCGCGAGGACGGCCTGGTCATGGTCGCCACCATCGCCTTCGGCATGGGCATCGACAAGCCCGACGTGCGCTTCGTCGCGCACCTCGACCTGCCGAAGTCGGTCGAGGGCTACTACCAGGAGACCGGCCGCGCGGGCCGCGACGGGCAGCCGTCGACCGCCTGGATGGCCTACGGCCTGCAGGACGTGGTGCAGCAGCGCAAGCTGATCGAGCTCTCCGAGGGCGACGACGCACACCGGCGCACGCTGTCCCGGCACCTGGACGCGATGCTGGCGTTGTGCGAGACCGTCGAGTGCCGCCGCACGCAGCTGCTCGCCTACTTCGGCCAGGACGCCGCGATGGCCTGCCAGAACTGCGACACGTGCCTGGCCCCGCCGGAGTCGTGGGACGGCACGGTCGCCGCGCAGAAGCTGCTGTCGACCGTGGTGCGGCTGGACCGCGAGCGCAACCAGAAGTTCGGCGCGGGCCAGATCATCGACATCCTGCGCGGCAAGAAGACCGCGAAGATCGAGCAGTTCCGGCACGACTCGCTGAGCGTGTTCGGCGTCGGCGCCGACCTGAGCGACAACGAGTGGCGCGGCGTGATCCGCCAGCTGCTGGCCCAGCGCCTGCTCTCCGTGGAAGGCGACTACGGCACGCTGGTGCTCACCGAGTCCAGCGGCGAGGTCCTGCGCCGCGAGGACCCGCGGCAGGTGCTGCTGCGCACCGAGCCCAAGCGCGCCGCCGCGTCGACCACCAAGTCCAAAACCGCCAAGCAGGCCGCGCAGGACATGCCGCCGGAGGCGGAGCCGGTCTTCCAGCAGCTGCGGGCCTGGCGCGCGGTCACCGCCCGCGAGGAGAACAAAGCGCCGTTCATCATCTTCCACGACTCGACGCTCCGCCAGATCGCGGCGGCCCAACCGTCCACTCTGGACGAACTGGCCGGTATCAGCGGGGTCGGCGAGCAGAAGCTCGCCAAGTACGGCCAGGCCGTCCTCGACGCCCTGGCCGACGAGCAATCCTCAGGAAGCGAGATGCTCCAGGAGTAGGACCTGGGCTTCGCCGACCGCGAAGCCCAGGGCTGCTCCGGTGGCGCGACCGCCCGCTCCGTCACGGCCGTCCCGTCCTGGCCCGGTCGCGGAGGACGTTCTTCTGCAGCTTGCCGGTGGACGTCTTGGGGAGGTCGCCGAAGACGATCCGCTTCGGCGCCTTGAAGCGGGCGATGCGGGCGCGGACGAAGTCGATCAGGTCGGCCTCCGCGGCGGTCGCCGCGTCGCGCAGGGTCACGTAGGCGACGGGGACTTCGCCCCACTTCGGGTCCGGGGCGCCGACGACGGCCGCTTCGAGGACGTCCGGGTGCGCGGTGAGCGCGTTCTCCACCTCGATCGACGTGATGTTCTCGCCGCCGGAGATGATCACGTCCTTGATCCGGTCGCGCAGCTCGACGTAGCCGTCCGGGTGCCGGACGCCGAGGTCGCCGCTGCGGAACCAGCCGTCCAGCGCGGCCGCGGCGGTCGCCGCCTCGTCGCGGTAGTAGCCGAGCATGACATCGTTGCCACGCAACAGGATCTCGCCGGTCGTCAGCCCGTCGGCGGGCACGTCGCGCCCCTCGGCATCGACCACCCGCAGCGGCTCGGCGATCACGTTCGCGATGCCCTGCCGCGCGACCAGCCGGGCCCGTTCGTCGCCGGCCAGCCCCTCCCACTCCGGCTGCCACTCGCACACCACCGCCGGGCCGAAGGTCTCGGTCAGGCCGTAGAGGTGCCGGATGTCGATGCCGAGCTCGGTCATCCGCTCCAGCAGCCCGGGCCACGGCGGGGCGCCGCCGGCGAACACCCGCACCGGCCGGGGCGCCGGAAGCGCGGCCTCGGGATGGTCGGCCAGCATCGCCAGCACGGTCGGCGCGGCGCAGAAGTGCGTGACGCCGTCGGCTCGGATCGCGCGCCAGATCTCGGCGGCATCGGCCCTGCGCAGGCAGTGGTGCACGCCCCCGGCCGCCGTCACCGCCCACGGGAAGCACCAGCCGTTGGTGTGGAACATCGGCAGCGTCCACAGGTAGCGCGAGGACGTGTCGAGCTGCGCGTGGTAGGCCATTGCCAGCGCCTGCAGGTAGGCGCCGCGGTGGTGGTACATCACGCCCTTCGGGCGGCCGGTCGTCCCGCTGGTGTAGTTGATCGACAGCAGCGACCGCTCGTCGGCGACCTCGACCCGGTGCGGCTCGGCGGCGTCGCGGAGCTCGTCGTACCGATCGGAGTCGATCACCGCGAGGTCCGCGCCGGATTCGTCGAGCACCTGCCGGTACTCGGAGTCCACAATGGCCAGCCGCGCGCCGCTGTGCTCCAGGATGTAGCCGATCTCGGACGCGGCCAGGCGGGTGTTCAGCGCGACCAGCACCGCACCGGCCAGCGGCACCCCGTAGTGCGCCTCCAGCAGCACGTGCGTGTTGGGCGACAGGACCGCGACGCGGTCGCCCGGCCGAATTCCTTGCGCGGCAAGCATTCCCGCGAGCCGTTGGGCCCGGTCCCAGAACTGCGCGTAGGTGTAGCGCCGCGTTCCGTCGACGACCGCCGGGCGATCGGCGAACACCGCCGCCGCTCGCTCCAAAAAGGACACCGGTGACAGTTCCCGAAACGCGATACCGCCCACCACGCGCCCCTCCCGCCCCGTTCCCGGAACACTCGGCACCGGGCCATGATCCCGGCGCTGGGTGACCGGAGCATAACCACATCGCCCCGGCAAAAGCGAGAGTCCGCGCACCTCACCCGGCCCGCCGGGCGCCCGGTGGACTCAGAAGGCGAAGCCGCCGGGCTTGCCGTTGCGGTCGGCCAGCAGGCCCGCGAGGGTCGCGATGGCGATCTCCGGCGGCGTGCGGGAGCCGATGTTCAGGCCGATCGGCCGGTGCACCCGGTCGATCTCGGCATCCGGGACGCCGAGCTCCCGGAGCGCGGCCACGTGCGGCCCGGCGTGGCGCGGGTTGCCCATGATGCCCACCCAGCGGACGTCGTGCTTGAGCACGTCGCGCAGCAGCGGGCCGAGTTCCGGGCGGTGGTGGTCGGTCACCACGACGTCCGCCTCCGGGCCCAGCACCGGCACCGCCGGGACCGCGTCGGCCCCGGCCCGCCCGGTGTCCGGCTCGACCAGGATCGCCCGGAAGCCGAGGTCCCGGCCGTAGCGCAGCAGGAATTCCGCCACCGGCGAGGCGAACACCGCCACCAGCACGCGGCCACCGGACGACGCCGACGGGACTTCACCGTGCGCCACCGCGCACGCAGCATCCTCGGTCATCCGCCCAGTGTGCCAGCCGAACCCGGCCGGGACCACACCCCCAGTTAGTCCAATGTGGACTTCAGAGGCGGGTGGCGGTGGCCAGCCAGGCCGCCAGGTCGACGAGCGCGCCGTCCTCGACGCCGAGCGCCTCGGCCCGCTCGCCCAGCGCGACGCCGCGGTAGCGGCTCAGCCGGACCTCCTCCAACCGCCACCCCTCGGCCGCGAAGGCCTCGCGGATCGCGGACTCGGGGATGCGCGGGCCGAAGCCGGGCTCGACGTCGGCCAGCGCCAGGACGTGCACGGTCGCCCCCGGTCGGCACACGCCGTGCAGGCTGCGCACGTACTTCGCGCGGTCCTCCGGACCGAACACGTGGAACAGCGCGCTGTCCACGACGGTGTCGTACGGGCCGCCGGTCAGCTGCAGCGCATCGGCGACGTCGAAGCGGGCGGCGACGTGCTGCGCGGCGGCGTTGGCCCGGGCGTGCTCGATCGCCGGGCGCGAGAAGTCCACGCCGCGGACGTCGTAGCCCAGCTTGGCGAGCAGGATCGTGTGCTCACCCGCGCCGCATCCGGGATCGAGTACCGCGCCGCGGATGCGACCGGCCTGCTCCAGCCCGACGATGGCCGGCTGCGGCTCGCCGATCACCCACGGAGCGCTGTTCTCCTCGTAGGCGGAGTCGAACACAGTGCGTTCCACCGAAGTCTCCATTCCACACCCCTTCGAAGCCGTCGATCTGCTGAAGACAGCTTCGAACTTCGACGTAACTGGAAGTCAATCCCCCGTCGCGGGAACCCCACCACTGACGCCTTGCCAGGCGAGGCGAACGGACCGTTCACCTCGCCTAATGGAGCAAACAGACCGTTCACCTCAGACCAGCCTGCTCAGTCCGCCTCCGCGCTCTGGCGCTTGACGCCGGTCCCGGCGCGCCGCGAGGGCTCCGACGGCTCCGCGCGCGGCAGGGCGACGAGCAGCGCCGCGACCAGCAGCGTCGCCACGCCCGCGACCACCAGGCTCAGGTGCAGGCCGGCGGTGAAACCGGCGCCGAACAGGCCATCGGCGCCGCCACTGGCCATGACCCGCCGCGCGGCCGGCGCGCCGATGTCGTCGGCCAGCACTGCGGCGCCCCGGATGGTGACGAGCATGCCGAGCACCGCGATACCGAGGGCGGCGCCCACCTGGCGCAGCGCGTTGACCGTCGCCGCCGCGATGCCCGAGCGGTGCCGGGCCACGGCCGACATGGCGGCCGCGTTGGTCGCGGCGATCGCCAGGCCCATCCCGCTGCCCAGCACCGCGAACAGCAGCCCGACGACCAGGTACGACGTGTCCGGGCGGAAGAGCAGCATCGCCAGCAGCGCGGCCCCGGTCACGACGTAGCCGGCGATCATGGGAACCCGGTGCCCGCGCCGGCCGGCCCATCTGCCGGACACGACCGTGGCCAGCGCGATCGCCAGCGAGTACGGCACGAACTGCAGCCCGGCCTCGGCCGCGCCCGCACCGCGCACCTGCTGCAGGAACAGGGAGAAGAGGTAGAAGCAGCCGTAGGACCCGAAGCCCAGGACGAACGACGCGGCGGTGGTGGCTGCGAACTGCCGCTGCCGGAACAGTCCGACCGGCAGCATCGGATTCGGGCTGCGGAACTCCACGACGAGGAACACCGCGAGGCAGCCGAGCCCCAGCAGCAGCGGCAGCAGGACCCCGGCCGAACTCCAGGGCGCTTGCGCGCTCTCGATCACCGCATACGTCAGCCCCGCGAGGCCGAGCACGGCCAGGACCTGGCCGAGCGGATCGGTGGCCGCGTGCTCGGGACAGGCCGACTCCCGGATGCCGCGCAGGCCCAGCACCAGCGCGACCGCGCCCAGCGGCAGGTTGATCAGGAACAGCGCGGGCCAGCCGAAGCGCTCGGTGAGCAGCCCGCCCACCAGCGGACCCAGCACCGTCGCGGAACTGCCGAAACCGCCCCAGATCCCGATCATCCGCGCCCGCGCGGCCGGGTCCGGGTAGGCGTGGGTCAGCAGCGACAGCGCGCCCGGCGTCAGCACCGAGGCACCCGCGCCCTGCACCAGTCGGCCCGCGATCAGCAGCTCGACCGTCGGGGCGAGCGCGCACCAGGCCGAGCCGGCCGTGAAGACGGCCAAGCCGACGACGAAGACCTTCTTGCGACCGAACCTGTCCCCCAGCGAGCCGCCGGTGAGCATGAACGCCGACAGGCACAGGGTGTAGCCGTCGACGACCCACTGGGCGCCGCTCGCCGTCGCACCCAGGTCCGCCTGGATCGCGGGCAGCGCGACGTTGACGATGCTCATGTCGAGCAGGGCCATGAACGTCGCGAGGAAAACCGACCCGAGCACTCCGGAACCTCCCTCGATCGGCGGGCGCGCGCCCGCCTGGAAGATCACGATGCGTGCTCAAGTCGGCTTGAGGTCAAATGGTCGGGTGAGCGAGGACCTGATCCCCATCGGGGTGGCCGCGCAGCGGTGCGGGCTGGCGGTGTCGGCGCTGCGGTATTGGGAGGAGCGCGGCCTGATCCGGTCGGTGCGCAACGGTTCCGGGCACCGCTGCTACGACCCGGGCCAGCTGCGGCGCATCGCGCTGGTGCGGATCCTGCGGGACACCTGCATGTTCCGGCTCGACGAGATCGCGGTGGTCCTGCGCGGGGACGCGCCCGGGCAGCGCTGGATGGACGTCGTGGAGCAGCGGCTGGCCGCGATCCGCGCGGAGCAGGAGCGGCTGGCCAGGGCCGAGCGGTGCCTGGGGCCGTTCCTGACCTGCACCCGGGATCATCCGGCCGAGGAATGCCCGTGCCTGCGCGACGAGATCGACCGGCAGCTCGACGAGGGCGCCTGGACTTCCGATCCGCTGTGGACCGAGATCGCCTAGGCCTCCGTTCGCCGTCGGAAAGCCGACCAGCCAGCCCGAGCGCATATTTCTCTCTGTGAATATTACCCAAGAGACATGTTGGCGCGCCCAATGCGACAAGAGGTGACGTGCGCCACTTGTGGGGCTGGTTGGAATTACCCGGACCAGACTGACGTTGGTTGACAGCAACGGACTCAAGTAGCTGGCGGCGGATGCCAGCAACACCGTCGCGAGGAGGTTAGGAATGGCGACGTTCTTCGGACCGGCAGGCGGCCCGTTCGACGAGTACTTCGCGCGCTTCTTCGGTGCCGACGACGCTGCGCCCGGCTCGCGCCGGATCGACATCACCGAGCTGATGACCGAGCAGGCGCAACAGCTGGTCAGCGGGGCCGCGCGCTTCGCCCGCGACCGCGGGCAGACCGACCTGGACGCACTGCACCTGCTGTGGTCGGCCGCGCACGAGACCCCGACGCGCGAGCAGCTGGCGCAGCTCGGCGTGGACACCGACGCCTTCGCCGCGCAGATCGAGGAGCACCTGCCAGCGGCCGGCGAGGCGGCCGGTGACCGGCCGGTGACGCTGACGCTGGCGGCCCGGACGGTGCTCGCCGACTCGCACCGGGTGGCCCGCGCACTCGGCTCCACCTACATCGGCCCGCACCACGTCCTGCTCGCCATGTCGGCGAGCCCGGACTCCGAGACCGGGCGGCTGCTCGGTTCGGCAGGCGCCGGGCCCGAGCAGTTGCGCGCCGCGAGCCAGCGCCCCCGCGCCGAGCAGGAAGCGCCGCGCAAGGACAGCGACACGCCCACGCTCGACCAGTACGGCCGGGACCTCACCGCCCGCGCCCGCGACGGCGAGCTGGACCCGGTGATCGGCCGCGCCGACGAGATCGAGCAGACCGTCGAGATCCTGTCGCGGCGCACCAAGAACAACCCGGTCCTCATCGGCGAGGCAGGTGTCGGCAAGACCGCGATCGTGGAGGGCCTGGCCCAGCGCATCGCGGCCGGGAACGTGCCGCGGGTGCTGACCGGCAAGCGCGTAATCCAGCTGGACCTGTCCGGGATGCTGGCCGGCACCCGGTACCGCGGCGACTTCGAGGAGCGGATGACCAAGGTCATCGACGAGATCTCGGAGCACCGCGGCGAGCTGATCGTGTTCATCGACGAGCTGCACACCGTCGTCGGCGCCGGCGGCGCCGAGGGCGCGATGGACGCGGGCAACATGCTCAAGCCCCGGCTGGCCCGCGGCGAACTGCACGTGGTCGGCGCGACGACGCTGGACGAGTACCGCAAGCACATCGAGAAGGACCCGGCCCTGGAACGCCGCTTCCAGCCGGTCCAGGTGCCGGAGCCGAGCGTGCCGGACACCGTCTCGATCCTGCAGGGCCTGCGCGAGCACTACGAGGCGCACCACCAGGTCCGCTACACCGAGGACGCAGTGGAAGCCGCGGCCCGGCTGTCCGACCAGTACATCAACGACCGGTTCCTGCCGGACAAGGCGATCGACCTGATCGACCAGGCCGGCGCGCGCAAGCGGCTGTCGGCGGCGCCGGACGGCGCCGAGCTGCGCAGCCGCATCGAGCGGCTGGAGCAGGAGAAGGACGCGGCGGTCGCCGCGGAGGACTACGAGCGGGCGTCGGCGTTGCGCGACGAGATCGGCACGGTGCAGGGCGAGCTCGGCGACGCCGGCGAGGTCGCCGTCCTGGAGGTCACGGCCGAGGACATCGCCGAGGTCGTCGCGCGGGCGACCGGGGTGCCGGTCAGCCGCCTGACCGCCGCCGAGAAGGTCCGGCTGCAGGGGCTGGAGCAGGAGCTGCACCAGCGCGTGGTCGGCCAGGACGACGCGGTGCGGGCGCTGGCCCGCGCGGTGCGGCGGTCGCGCAGCGGGCTGGGCGACCCGAACCGCCCGGTCGGCAGCTTCCTGTTCCTCGGCCCGACCGGCGTCGGCAAGACCGAGCTGGCCAAGGCGCTGGCCGAATCGCTGTTCGGTGACGAGCAGCGGATGGTGCGGCTGGACATGAGCGAGTTCCAGGAGCGGCACACCGCCAGCCGGCTCGTCGGCGCGCCCCCCGGCTACGTCGGGCACGGCGAGGCCGGTGAGCTGACCGAGGCGGTGCGGCGGCACCCGTACTCGGTGATCCTGCTGGACGAGGTCGAGAAGGCGCACCCGGACGTGTTCAACACGCTGCTGCAGGTGCTCGACGACGGCCGGCTGACCGATGGCCAGGGCCGCACCGTCGACTTCACCAACACGGTGCTGATCATGACCAGCAACCTCGGCTCGGAGGTCGTCTCCAGCGCCGGCGGCAAGATCGGCTTCACCGCCGGGGACGCCGACCCGGCACTGGACGAGCGGATCATGCCGCGGCTGCGGGAGGCGTTCCGGCCGGAATTCCTCAACCGCATCAACGAGATCGTGGTCTTCAAGCGGCTCGACGGCGAGCAGCTGCACACGATCACCCGGATGCTGCTGGAGCAGACCGTGCGCCGGCTGCAGGCGATGGGCATCGGCGTCGAGTTCGACGAGGCGGCGGTGGCCTGGATCGCCGAGCGCGGCTACCGGCCCGAGTTCGGGGCCCGGCCGTTGCGGCGGGCGATCGAGCGGGAGGTCGACGACCGGATCAGCGACCTGATCCTGGACGGCGAACTGGCCGAGGGAGCCCGGCTGCGGGTGTCCGCGGCCGACGGCGAACTGGCCCTGCAGGTCGACGAGCCGGCCGCGACGGCGGCCTGATCGGGCGAAGCGGGGGCGGGCGCGACGAGCGCCCGCCCCCGCTTTCGTGTCCGCTGAAGGCGTCCGGCGGGAAGGACCAACGTCCTCCCCTGTCGGTCAGTGGTTTTCCGGCAGCACCGATCGCACGGCTTCCGGGGTCCGGCCGACGACCGTGGTGCCGTCGTCGGCCGTGATGATCGGGCGCTGAATGAGCTTCGGGTTCGCCACCAGCGCCTCGATCCACCGGTCCCGGTCCGCCGGCTCCCGGCCCCAGGTCTTCAGCCCGAGCTCCTTCGCCACCGGCTCGGCCGTCCGGGCGATGTCCCACGGCTCCAGCCCGAGCCGGTCCAGCACCTCGGCCAGCTCCGCGGCCGTCGGCGGCTCGTCGAGGTACCGGCGCACGGTGTACTCCGCGCCCGCCTCGTCCAGCAGCGACACCGCCGAACGACATTTCGAACATGCCGGGTTGACCCAGATTTCCATCGGAAGCTCCCTGCCGCGACGACTGCGGACACAGGCTAGCCGCCGGGACCGGCAACCGTGCCAATGGACCCTTCACAGCGGAGGGCATCGTTGCAATACTTGTTCAACGAGGCGGATGGACCGTGGGAGGTGGCCATGCTACCGAGGGACGAGCGGCGCCGCCTGAGGGAGATCGAGCAGCAGCTCATCGGCGACGACCCCAAGTTGGCCCGCCGCCTGACCGAGACCAGCACGTGGCGGCGGATCTGGGCCCTGATGTCGCCGCGGATGACGCTGGCGGTGTTCGCGGCGCTCGTCGCCGTGGTGTGCCTCTTCCTCGGCGAGGGCGGCGGCGTGCTCGCCGCCGGGACGCTGGCCGCGGTCGTGTTCTTCTCCCGCGACTGGCACATACGCCTCGAATGAGCGACTGACTCCGATAACCGTCCACAATGGTCGAATACTGATCTCCCGAGGACGCCCGCGCGAGCCGGGCGTTCTCGATCTGTGGGAGCCTCCCGCTCGCCGTTGACGCCTCCGCCTCGTGGCTGGAAGCATCGTTGCCATGCCCGGACGCTTCGCGTTGACCTGGCGCCTGCACGTCGATCTGCGACGGCAGGCCAGTTCCGCATGTCGTTCCTGCTGACCTCTTCGCGCTGATCCCCGCCCTCGCTGGGCTGCTTCGCGCTGCCCGCAGTCGGCGTGCCACTCCCCTCGCAACGATGGAGCAACCGACCGTGCGTCGTCGTGAATTCCTTGCTGCCCTTGCTCTTTCCGCCACCTCCGCCGGGCTGCTCAGCGCCTGCGCGAGCGGCCGCGGCGATCCGACCCAGGCGCCGGTGCCCGCGCCGGTCGACGCCGGGCAGCTGGCGCGGGTGACCCTGCGCGTCGGCGACCAGAAGGGCAATTCCCGTTCCCTGCTGCGGTCGGCCGGCCTGGACGACTTCCCGTACACCGTGCAGTGGGCGACCTTCCCGTCCGGCCCGCCGCTGCTGGAAGCCGTGTCCGCGGACGCCATCGACCTCGGCGGCGTCGGCAACACGCCGCCGCTGTTCGCCGCCGCGGCCGGGGCGAAGATCAAGATCATCGCCTCGTCGAAGGGCAACGTCGAGCGATGCCCTGGTGGTGCTGCCGGACTCGCCGCTGCGGGGCCGCGATCAGCTCCGCGGCCGCAAGATCGCGGTCGCCAAGGGAAGTTCCGCGCACGGCCAGATCCTCCTGACGCTGCGCACCGCCGGGCTCACGCCCGACGACGTCGAACTGGTCTTCCTGCAGCCCTCCGATGCGCTCGGTGCGTTCAAGCAGGGCGCCGTGGACGCGTGGGCGATCTGGGACCCGTACTTCTCGCAGATCCAGCTGGAATCGGGTGCCCGGGCGATCGCCGACGGGCAGGGCACCGCCAACGGCCTGAGCTTCCAGGTCGCCGGAACGGCCGCGCTGGCCGATGCGGGCCGCAACACCGCCATCGGCGACTACCTGGTGCGACTGGCCAAGGCGCAGCGCTTCGCCGACGGCAACCGGGAGCAGCGCGCGCAGTCCTGGTCCGCAGACACCGGGCTGCCGATCGAGGTGACGCGGCGCGCCACCGAGCTCGGCCCGGACCTACCGGTCGCGCTGGACGACGCGGTGATCCGCTCGGAACAGGAACTCGCGGACGCGTTCGTGGCGGCCAAGGAAATCCCGCGCCGCTTCGAATTCGCCGAATTCGTCGACCCCCGATTCGCCGCCCAGCTCGCCACCGCCTGACCCACCGGGAGAACAACGCATGAGTAGCCCTGTGTCAACCCGAGTCTCCTCAACCGCGCCTCAGGGGAACGTGACGCAAACCAGCCACAAGAAACTGCGAAACGCGAGACTGAGCCGGACACAGCCACAACTGTGAATCGCGGAGAGGCGGAACTGGCATGAGCGTCACCACGCACTGGTTCCTGCCCACCCACGGCGACGGCCGGTCCATCGTGGACCGTCCGCACGTCACCCCGACCGGGGCCGACACGCCGCGCCAGCCGGACATCGACTACCTGGCACAGGTCGCGCAGGCCGCCGAGCACCTCGGGTTCACCGGGATGCTCACCCCCACCGGCAGCTGGTGCCAGGACGCCTGGGTCACCACCGCGGCGCTGCTCGCCCGCACCCGGCGCATCAAGTTCCTGGTCGCGTTCCGGCCCGGCGCGCTGACCCCGACCCTGGCGGCCCAGCTCGCCACCACCTACCAGCGGGTCTCCGGCGGGCGGCTGCTGCTGAACATCGTGACCGGCGGCGAATCCGTCGAGCAGCAGCGCTTCGGCGACTGGCTGGACCACGACCAGCGGTACGCGCGCACCGACGAGTTCCTCGCCGTGCTGCGCGGCATCTTCGCCGGTGAGCCGTTCGACTTCGACGGCGAGCACTACCAGATCCGCGGCGCCGTCGCGTTCGAGAAGCCGGACCCACAGCCACCGCTGTACTTCGGCGGTTCCTCCGACGCCGCCCTTCCGGTGGCCGCACGCCGCGCGGACGTGCACCTGACCTGGGGCGAGCCGCCGGGTGCGGTGGCCCAGAAGGTGCGGCGGTTGCGCGAGCTCGCCGCCGAGGAGGGCCGAACCCTGCGCTTCGGCATCCGCGCGCACATCATCACCCGGGACACCAGCGCCGAGGCCTGGGCCACCGCACAGAAGTTCGTCGACCAGATGGACCCCGCCGACGTGGCCGCCTCGCAGGCGAAGTTCGCGGCCACCGAATCCACCGGCCAGCGCAACATGGCTGCGCTGCACGGCGGCGTGCTGCGCAGCGACGCGCGGGAACTGGAGATCCACCCGGGGCTGTGGGCGGGCGTGGGGCTGCTGCGCGGCGGCGCGGGCACCGCGTTCGTCGGCAGCCACGCCGAGGTCGCGGACCTGATCGAGGAGTACCACGCGGTGGGCATCGAGGAGTTCGTGCTCTCCGGCTACCCGCACCTGGAGGAGGCCTACTGGTTCGGCGAAGGGGTGCACCCGGAGCTGGCCCGCCGCGGCCTGCTCGCGCCGGTCGGAGCCCCGGCACCCGATCCGGTGGCCGCGGGCCGGTGGTGAGCGCCGCGCCGATCAGCGCCGATCACCGGCGGCCGGTGCCTTGCGCGGCCGGGGCGGGGCGGGTCATCATGGCCGGGTGATTTTGGACCGAAGCGGTCCGAAATGATCCGGGCGCCGCGCAGAGGAGGCAGCGTTGACGGGCTCCGCAGGACGCCGGCCGGTGATCGCCGGGCTGGGCATGACCGAACTGGGCAAGGTCTACGGCCGCACCGCGGGGCAGTTCGCCGCCGACGCCGTTCGCCTCGCGGTCGCCGACGCCGGCCTCGAACTGTCCGATGTGGACGGCATCCTCGCGAACTCCGGGGTCTCCGGCGGCGTCGACATCTGGACGCTGCAGCAGGAGCTCCAGGTCCGCGACCTCCGGCTGCTGACCGAGATGCAGGCGTTCGGCTCCTCGGCCGGCTCGATGCTCGCCTACGCCTCGATGGCCGTGCAGTCCGGCATGGCCGACAACGTGGTGTGCGTGTTCGCCGACGCGCCCCGCCGGCCCGACAAGGGCAGCGCCGCGGCCTACACCGGGCGGCGCAAGGCCACCGGCTTCGAAGGCCTCCTCGGCGCCAGCGGGCTGACCAGCGTGAACGCCATGTACGCGCAGGCCGCCCGGCGGCACATGAACGCCTACGGCACCACCTCCGAGCAGCTCGGCGCGATCGCCGTGGCGCAGCGGGCGTGGGCCGCCCGGAACCCGCTGGCGCAGCTGCGGGACCCGATCGCGCTCGCCGACCACCAGGAATCGCGGATGATCGCCGATCCGCTGCGGCTGCTGGACTGCTGCCTGGTCAGCAACGGCGGCATCGCGATCCTCGTGACCTCCGCCGACCGCGCCGCCGACCTGCGGCAACCGCCCGTGCACGTGCTCGGCTTCGCGCAGTCGCATCCCAACTACCCGGCCGCGCGCGGCAGCGAGTTCGGCCTGCGCAGCGGCGCGGCGCAGGCCGGCCCGGCCGCGCTGAAGATGGCCGGTGCGTCCATCGCCGACGTCGACGTCCTCGAGCTCTACGACTGCTACACCTTCACCGTGCTGATCACCTTGGAGGACTACGGTTTCTGCGCCAAGGGCGAGGGCGGCGAGTTCGTCGCCTCCGGCGCGCTGGCGCCCGGTGGCACGCTGCCCGTCAACACCGGCGGCGGCCAGCTGTCCGCCTACTACATGTGGGGCATGACGCCGCTGTCCGAGGCGGTGATCCAGGCGCGCGGCCACGGCGGCGAGCGGCAGGCGCCGCGCAACGACGTGATCATGGTCAGCGGCAACGGCGGCATCCTGGCGCACCACTCCACGACCGTGCTCAGCCCGAACGCCCCCAGCTGATCCATGGAGGAACCGTGATCTCCGTTGCCCGCAACGAGGCGTCCGCCGAGTTCTTCGACGGCACCGCCCGCGGCGAACTGCTCGTCCGGCGCTGCCCGCGGTGCTCGCCGCTCATCGCGCCGAACGTGCCGCAGTGCCCGGCCTGCGGCTCCACCGAACTCACCTGGGTACCGGCGAGCGGCCGCGCCACCCTGGTGACCTGGACCGTGGTGCCCGTTCCCGGCGGCGGCCACGTCGTCGCCGGTATCGTCGAGCTCGCCGAGGGCCCCTGGCTGCACGCGCGGATCCGCGGCGTCGCGCCCGAGGACCTCGCCGAAGGCATCGCCCTCGGCGTGGGCTTCGAGCGGCATGAGGACGGCGAAGCCGTGCCGGTTTTCCACGCCTGAAGGACGAGCATGCGCACCGAACTGCTGGCCGATCTGCGCGCCGAGAACGCCGACCTGGATTCGCTCGTCGCGGACCTGGACGCGGCGGGCTGGGCGACGCCCACCCCCGCGCCGGGCTGGACCATCGCCCACCAGATCGCGCACCTGGCCTGGACCGACGACCGGTCCAACCTGGCCATCGACGATCCCGACGAGTTCGTCCGGCAGCGCCGGGAATCCGAGGACATCGGGGTCGACGCCGGAGCCGCCGAAGGCGCGCGGGCGAAGCCCGGCGAGCTGCTCGCGCGCTGGCGCGCGGGCCGCGACCGGCTGCAGGCCGCGCTGGCCGCCGCCCCGGCCGACGGCCGCCTGGTCTGGTACGGGCCGCCGATGAAGCCCGCGTCGATGGCGACCGCGCGGATCATGGAGACCTGGGCGCACGGCCAGGACGTGGCCGACGCCCTCGGCGTCGAGCGCGAGCCCACCGCGCGGCTGCGCCACATCGCGCACCTGGGCGTGCGCACCTTCGGTTTCTCCTTCGCCGTCAACGAATTGCCCGTCCCGGACGTCCCGCTGCGCGTCGAGCTCCGTGCCCCGGACGGCGGGGAATGGGCCTGGGGACCGGAGAACGCCGCCGACCGGGTCAGCGGCCCGGCGCTGGACTTCTGCCTGCTGGTCACGCAGCGCCGGCACCGCGACGACCTGGCGATCACCGCCGTCGGCGACGACGCGCGCCGGTGGCTGACGATCGCGCAGGCCTTCGCCGGCGCTCCCGGCTCCGGGCGCAGCCCTCAGGCCTGAGCCGCCAGCGCGATGTCGTCCGGGCGCACCGGGACCCGGCCGAGAGCCAGGCCGGTCGCGTCGCGCAGGGCGTTGACGATCGCCGGGGTGGACGACAGGGTGGGCGGCTCGCCGACGCCGTTGAGGCCGTACGGCGAATCCGGGTGCGGGAACTCGAACACCGAGATCGGCATCGGCGGCACGTCCAGGATGGTCGGGATCAGGTAGTCGGTGAACGACGGGTTGCGCACCCGGCCCTGCTCGTCGAGCAGGATCTCCTCCATCAGCGCCAGGCCGAGGCCCTGCGCGCTGCCGCCCTCGATCTGCCCCTCGACCGACAGCGGGTTCATCGCCCTGCCGACGTCCTGCGCGGTGGCCAGCTCCACCACCTTGACCAGGCCGAGCTCGACGTCGACGTCCACCACGGCGCGGTGCGCGGCGAACGCGAAGGCGATGTGCGCGTCGCCCTGGCCGGTCTCGGGGTCGATGGTCTCGGTCTTGCGGTGGTGGTACTCGAAGACCCGCTCCAGCACGTCGTCCCCGACGAGGTCCGAAATGGACACCAGCGGCGAACCGCCGGGATCCACCACGTGGTCGTCCAGCAGCGCCAGGGATTCCGCCGGCCTGCCGGTGCGTTCGGCCGCACGGCGCCGCAGCTCCCGCGCGAGCTCGCGGCAGGCGCCCTGCACCGCGCCGCTGGACATCCACGTCAACCGGGATGCCGAGGCCGAGCCCGCGTCGCCGATCCTGGTGTCCGCGGGCAGCACCACCACCCGCGAGACGCCCAGCTCGGTGGCGGCGATCTGGGACTGCACCGTGGTGATGCCCTGCCCGCACTCGGCCGCCGCGGTGTGCACCGCCACCGAGGTCCGGCCCCCGGTGACCGACACCGCCACCCGCGCCGTCGAGATGTCGTCCACGCCGCCGGAGTAGCCGATCGCCTTGACGCCGATCGCGTAGCCGACTCCCCGGCGCACGCCCTCGCCCCGGGTGGTGTTGGACAGCCCGCCCGGCAGCAGGTCCGCCCCGGCGGGCGGTAGCGGCCGGTTCCGCAGGTCCGCGAGCAGTTCGGCGACCGGCGCCGGGCCGTCCACGGCCTGCCCGGTCGGCAGCACGGTGCCGGTGGTCATCGCGTTGCGCAGCCGGAGTTCCAGCGGATCCATGCCCAGTTCGCGGGCGAGCTTGTCCATGTTGGACTCGCAGCCGTAGGCGGACTGGACCGCGCCGAAGCCGCGCATCGCGCCGCAGGGCGGGTTGTTGCTGAACACCGCGAAACCGTCGATCTCGGCGTGCGGGACCTCGTAGGCGCCGGTGACGAAGTAGCAGGCGTTGGCGATCACGACCGGCGAGGTGGAGGTGTACGCGCCGCCGTCCATGACGAGCTTCGCCTTGACGTAGACCAGCTTCCCGTCGCGCGTGGCGCCGTGCTCGTAGTGCATCTTCGCCGGGTGGCGGTGCACGTGGCCGAAGAACGACTCCTCGCGGTTGTAGACCATCTTCACCGGCTTGCCCAGCCGCAGCGCGAGCATGCAGGCGTGCACGTGCACGGACAGGTCCTCGCGGCCGCCGAACGCGCCACCGACCCCGGCCAGCGTGAGGCGGACCTTGTCGGCGGGCAGCCCCAGGCACGGCGCGATCTGCTCCAGATCCTTGTGCAGCCACTGCGACGACACGTACAGCTCGACGCCGCCGTCCTCGGCCGGCAGCGCCAGGCCCGACTCCGGGCCGAGGAACGCCTGGTCCTGCATGCCGACCTCGTACTCGCCGGTCACCACCACGTCTGCCCGCTCGCGCGCGGCCGCGAGATCGCCGTGGCGGATCTTGACGTGCCGGACCAGGTTGCCGCCAGGGTGCACGTCGCGCGCGGTGCCCTCCAGCGCGCGCTGCGGGTCGGTCACCGGCTCCAGGAGTTCGTAGTCGACCTGCACCAGCTTCGCCGCCCGCCGCGCCGTCTCCGGATCATCGGCGGCGATCAGCGCGACCGGCTCGCCCTGGTAGCGGACCTCGTCGATGGCCAGCACCGGCTGGTCGGCCACCTTCATCCCGTAGGTCTTCGCGCCCGGCACGTCCTCGTGGGTGAGCACGGCGTGCACCCCGTCCAGCGCCAGGGCCTTCCGCGCGTCGATGGACCGGATGCGCGCCGAGGCGTGCGGGCTGCGCAGCGTCGTCGCCCACACCATGCCCGACACCCACAGGTCCGAGGAGTAGGCGAACTGGCCGGTCACCTTCAGCGCGCCGTCCGGGCACGGCGTGCTCCGGCCAATCCCGGCGGCACGTTCCGTCTCGGCGCTGGGGTGCGGGGCCCGCACGTCGCCGGCCGCGGCCCGGGTGTCCGGTCGGTGCAGTGACTTGTCGCGCATGCCGCCTCCATGGGCTCAGGTGACACCGGCATCGCACAGCTCGTGTGCCGCCACGGCATGTCGGGACTCGTACCCGGCGTTGTTCCGCAAGGGTTTTCGGGCTCGCGCGACCGAAAACCCTTGGCCGCAGAGAGTGAACCCAGCCGATCGCGGGCTGTCAAGAGCGACCGCCCGGCCCGCGGCGCCACGCCGACCGGGTGTCCGGGGCGAGCGGGCCGGATAATTGCATGTAATATCGAGCCGTCCCGCTTATCGAGTGAGGTTCCCGCGATGCCCCCGGCACCCCGTCTCGCGCCGCTGACCGGCGAAGGCCTGCTGGCCGACCGCACGTACGCCGCGCTGAAGAAAGCCATCCTGGACAACACGCTGCCGCCCGGCACCGCGCTGAGCGTGCCGGAGCTGGCCCGCCAGCTCGACGTCAGCCGCAGCCCGGTCCGCGAGGCCGTGCAGCGACTGATCCACGACGGCCTGGCCACCCACACCCCGCACCGGGGCGCCGAGGTCAGCCGGGTGGACATCGACGACCTGCGCCAGCTCTACGTGGTGCGCGAGCAACTGGAGGGCCTCGCGGCGCGGCTAGCCACCGAGCACCTCGACGGCGACGGGCTGGCGCAGCTGCGCGGGATCATCGCCGAGCACGAGGCGGCGCTGGCCGCCGACGCCGACAACGCCGCGCAGATCGAGCTGGACATGCGCTTCCACCGGGCGGTCCGGGAATTCGCCGAGAACCCGCACCTGCTGGCGGCGCTGGAACCGATCGCCGGCCGCTCGCACTTCGCGCTGCACTCGCTGTGGCGCGGCGCGGAAGCCCCGCGGCTCGCGCTGGACGAGCACCGCGCGGTGGTGGACGCGATGGCCACCGGCGACCCGGAGATGGCCGAGGCGGCCGCCCGCCGCCACATCTCCCGCCTGCGGGTCCGCCTCGGCCAGGCCACGGCCCGCGAAGCCACCCCCCGCCGCCTCCGCGCGGAGCAGTAGTTCCTTCGGGTTGTTTGAACAGCTGTTTTGGCAGTTACCCGGTTTTTGCTTGAAGCGGCACAGCCGCTTAGCCCACCTACGCAGCTTGCACCGCCGCGGGTTCACGGCGCCCACCCCTCCGGGGTTCTCCCAGCGAGGACAGCCCCGACGTGGTGAATTGGTCATTCATGATGTCGGGGATCCCACAGCGAGAAGGCCTCTGTAACTCCCGCAGGGGGCCGCCACCCGCACCGCCACGCAAAACGAGCCTGGAAACAGTCCTTTCAGCTGGCCGGGTCGAGTTCGCCCTCTTCGAGCCAGGAGTCCGGGGTGTAGCCCGCGTACGTCTCGGCGTGGGAGTTCGTCGCCGACGCCTGCGCCACCTCTCCTCGCAGGTAGGCCTCGGCCTGCGCCTTGTCCTTCGGCGGCGGCGTCGGCTGCAGGCCGAGCAGCTTCGCCATGTTGTTGCCGAGGTAGCCCTCCAGGTCGTCCTCGGAGAGGTTCAGGCCCTGCGGCGGTTCGTGGCACAGCACCTCCAGCTCGCGCGCCCACATGCCGGGCTCGTTCGGCGGCGAATCGGTGCCGTAGACCATCTTGGTCTTCTTCATCTCCTTGGCGAACTCCACGATCCGCGACTGCAGCAGCCAGCCGGACTCGCCGATGACGTTGTGCGAGTCCTGGATCATCCAGAACGCTTCGAAGCAGTACACGCCGCCGGTCTGGATGCCGAAGTGGCCGAGGATGAACGTGACGCCGGGGAACTCCCGGATGATCGGGTAGAACTGCGTCGGGATGGAGTACGGGCCGTCACCGGTGTGGATCAGCACGATCACGCCGAGCCGGTCGCAGACCCGCATCACCGGCCGCAGCCAGTCCAGCGCCCGGTCCGGCCGGTAGGCGTGCATGTTGGCGTGCAGCTTGAGCATCCGGTAGCCGTGCTCCTTGATGTGGAACTCCAGCTCCTTGGCGCCGTTCTCCGGCCCGAACCGCGGGTTGTAGATGAAGTTGCCGATGAAGCGGTCCGGATAGCGCTGCACCAGTTCGGTCACGTAGGCCTGGTAGTCGCGGATGCCTTCGCGGCCACCCCGGTTGCCCTCCCGCCAGGCGGTGTTGCCCGGCGGCGGCATGATGCAGCTGATGTCGACCCGGCGCGGCTTGCCGTTGATCCACATCGGACCGTCCATCATCTTCAGGGTCCGCTCGCCGGTGAACGGCTCACCGGTGTGCCGCCAGGCCTCGTCTACCAGGTTCGTCGGGTGCACGTGCGTGTCGATGATCAACGGATCTCTCCTGTAATGATCGGTCGCACCCCGGCCGCGATTCACCGCACCTACGGGTCGCCGCACTTCGACAGCGGCGCGTTCGAGTGCAACACCGGTCTCGGCGCCGTGTCAACAAGTTGCATGTAATTTCCCCGAAACCCGAGTTCCAGGCCGGTAAAGGCGCCCCCGGTTGACCAGCAAGGTCGCCCGAAAGGGTTGACATGACACATGCATCCTGTTTTACATGTTATCCGCGAACGGGCCTCCTCCTGACGGCACCGCCGTTCGCTCCAGCGCCGGTGACCTCCCCGACCTCCTCGTCGTGGGCCAACCGTTCGGCGAATCCCTCCTCAGGATGGGGGCGGTCGCGCACCGCCCAGGAAGCGAGGCGGCATGCCTCCGACCGACCAGAAGCACTGCGACCTGCTGCTCACCGGGGCGACGGTGCTCACCGTCGACGACCACCGCACCATCCACCGCCCAGGCGCCGTCGCCGTGACCGGCAACCGGATCGCGGCGGTCGGGCCGCAGTCCGAAATGGCGTCCTGGCGGGCCGAAGCGGTGCTCGACTGCACCGGTCAGGCCGTGCTGCCCGGCCTCGTCGACGGCCACAACCACCTTTACCAAGCGCTGGCAAGGGGTTTGGGCGAGGGCATGTCGATCGTGCCGTGGCTGTGCGACTTCATGTGGCCGTATTCCATCGCGGTCGACGGCGAGGACGCGGTGGCCGCCGCCCGCCTCGCGGCGGCCGAAGCGCTGCGGCACGGCACGACGACGGTGGTGGACAACCACTACGCGCCCACCGACCTGGCGACCACCCTCGCCATCGCCGACGTCATCGAGCAGGCCGGGCTGCGCGGCGCGGTGGCGCGCGGAATCGTCGGTCCCCGCACCGAGATCGCCGCGCGGCGCGGCCAGCCCGAGGCCCTGTTCCGGTACTCCGCGGCCGACGAGATCGCCATCACCCGCGAGGCGATGCAGCACCGGCCGGCGGGATCGCGGGTCGAGATCTGGCCCGCGCCGCTCAACCTCACCTACGTCGACCAGGACCTGGTCCGGCGCAGCGTCGAGCTCGCCGGCGAGCTCGGCACCAGCTGGCACGCGCACTGCTGCGAAGGCAAATCCGATCCGCAGAGCTACCTGGACGCCTACCAGGCGCGTCCGGTGCAGTGGCTGGCGAAGGCCGGGCTGCTCGACGAGCGCGCCACGCTGGCGCACGCGATCTGGCTCGACGAAGCCGAATTCGACGCGGTCGCCGCCGCCGGCGCGCGCATCGCGCACAATCCCACGTCCAACGCCTACCTGGCGTCCGGCACCCTGCCGCTGGCCGGACTGCGGGCCCGCGGGGTCGCCGTCGCGCTGGGCACCGACGGGCCGAGCTGCGGGCACCGGCAAGACCTGTTCGAGGGCATGAAGCAGTCCATCTTCGCCCAGCGGCTGGCCACCCTCGACCCGGCCGCGATGCGCGCGCAGGACGCGCTGGACCTGGCGACCCGCGACGGCGCCCGCTACGCCGGGATCGACGCCGGGGTGCTCGAACCCGGCCGCCTGGCCGATCTGATCGTGGTCGATCTCGACCGGCCGCACCTGCAACCGCTGCACGACGTGGTGAGCTCGCTGGTCTACGCGGCCCGCGGCACCGACGTAGTGGCCACCGTCGTCGACGGCGAAATCGTCCAGCGGCACGGGCATTGCCTGCGCGTCGACGAGCAGTCCGCCGTCCGGCGGTTCTTCCCGCCGATCGTGACCGGCACGATCATCGCGATCATCGGCTTCTCGCTGCTGCCCTCCACGTCGAAGCTGATCGCGGGCACCGACCCGGCCGCCGCCGACTTCGCCTCGGCGACGCGGCTGTTGATGGCCCTGGCCACGATCGCGCTGGTGGTGCTGGTGGAGGCGTTCGCGCCGGCGGCCGTGGCCCGGTTCGCGATCCTGATCGCCCTGGTCACCGGCACGCTGGTGGCGCTGCCGCTGGGCCTGACCGACTTCTCCGCGGTGGGCGAGGCGTCCTGGTTCGGCGCGGTGCAGCCGTTCGCGTTCGGACTGCCCGAGTTCACCGTCGCGGCGATCCTGCCGGTGATCATCATCCAGCTGGTCAACATGGTGGAGTCCACCGGGGACACCATCGCCATCGGGCAGATCGCGGGCCGCGACATCGGCCCCGACGAGCTGGCCCGCGCGCTGCGCGCCGACGGCGTGGGCACCGCGTTCGCCGGGTTCTTCAACTCCTTCACCATCGTCACCTTCGGCGAGAACGTCGGGCTGGTCAGCATGACCCGCGTGCTCAGCCGGTTCGTGGTCGCCACCGCGGGCGCGCTGCTGGTGCTGATCGGCCTGCTGCCGAAGCTCGGCGCCGCCGTCGCTTCGCTGCCAGGGCCGGTGCTCGGCAGCGTGGGGGTCGTCATGTTCGGCACCGTCGGCGCGGTCGGCGTGAAGATCATGGCGCAGGCCGATCTCGGCCAGGCGCGCAACATCCTGATCGTCGCCGTCTCCTTCGGCTTCGGGCTGCTGCCGGTGGGCGCGCCCGAGTTCTACGCGAACCTGCCCGGCGTGCTGCAGCCGGTGCTCTCCAGCGGCATCGCGGCCGGTGGCATCGCCGCGTTCCTGCTCAACCTGGTGCTGAATCGGAACGCGCCGGCGGCCGCCACCGCCGGGCCGCGGTGAGGACGGTCGGACATGGTGCGCAACGAACCGGATCAGTCCACATCGGACATGGGGGTCGACGACCGGCCGCCGTGGGGGCACACGATCCTGCTGGGCCTACAGCACGTGCTGGTGATGTACGCCGGGGTGGTCGTGGTGCCGATGGTCGTCGGCACCGCGCTCGGCCTGGGGCAGGACGAGATCGCCACCCTGGTGTGCATCGACCTGGTGCTGGCCGGGATCGGCACCGTGCTGCAGTCGCTGGGCCTGTGGAAGTTCGGCATCCGGATGCCGCTGGTCGTCGGCGCCGCCTCCAACGGCATCGTGCCGATGATCCTGATCGGCCAGACCAAGGGACTGCCGACGGTCTACGGGTCGCTGCTGGTGGCCGGGATCCTGTGGGTGCTGCTGGCGCCGTTCTTCGGCAGCCTGCTGCGGCTGTTCCCGGCCGTGGTGACCGGCACCGTCATCACGCTGATCGGCCTGACGCTGATCCCGGTCGGGCTGCGGCTGATCGCAGGCAAGGATCCCGACGCGCCCGGCTACGGCGCGCCGGGCAACCTGCTGCTCGCCGGGTTCACGGTGCTGCTGGTGGTGCTGTTCTCCCGGTTCCTGAAGGGTTTGCTCGGTCAGATCTCGCTGCTGCTGGCGCTGGTGGTCGCGGCGGCCGCCGGCTGGCTGTTCGGGGCCGGGAGCCTGGCCGAGGTCGGTGCCGGCCCGGTGATCGGCGTGCCGCTGCCGTTCCACTACGGCCCGCTGCAGTTCGACATCCCGTCGATCCTGCTGTTCCTGATCGTCGTGCTGGTGCTGACCGTGGAGGCGTCCGGGCAAGGCCTGGCCGTCGGCCAGGTGGTCGGCCGCGAGGTCGGGCCCGCCGAGGTCAGCCGGCTGCTGCGGGTGGACGGGCTGATGACCGCGCTCAGCGGCATCTTCAGCGGCTTCGCCTACACCACCTTCGGCCAGAACATCGGCCTGATCGCCCTGACGAAGGTGCGCAGCCGGTACCCGGTCGCCGTGGGCGGCGTGATCCTGGTGCTGCTGGGCGTGATCCAGCCGATCGGCCGGCTGGTCGCGGCGATCCCGCAGCCGGTGATCGGCGCCGTCGCGGTGGTCACCTTCGCCGCGCTGACCGTGTCCGGCATCGAACTCCTGTCCAAAGTGGACTTCAAGCGATCGGGGAACCTGATCGTCGTGATGGTGTCGCTGGGCATCGGCCTGGTGCCCACCGGCGCGCCGGAGTTCTACCACCAGCTGCCGTTCGTCGCGCAGGTCTTCCTGCACAGCGGCGTGGCCACCGGAACGGTGCTCGCGGTGGTGCTCAACGCCCTGTTCCACCTCCGGGAAGGCAAGCATGCGTGACCGACTCGTCGTGGGCGTGACCGGCGCCAGCGCGCCGCAGCTGGCGATCCACCTGCTCACCAGCCTGCGGAAGCTCGGCGCGGTCGAGACACACCTGGTCGTCTCGCGCGCCGCGCACCGCACCATCGAACTGGAGACCGGGCTGCGGCCCGCCGACGTCGCCGCGCTGGCCGACGTGTGCCACCAGCGCGGCGACATCGCCGACAGCATCGCCTCCGGCTCCTTCCCCACCATGGGCATGGTCGTGGTGCCGTGCTCGATGAAGACGCTGGCCGGCATCGCGCACGGCTACAGCGACGACCTGCTGACCCGCGCCGCCGACGTGTGCCTGAAGGAGCGCCGCCGCCTGGTGCTGGTCACCCGCGAGACGCCGCTGAGCCTGGTGCACCTGCGCAACATGGTCGCGGCGACCGAGGCGGGCGCGGTGGTGCTGCCGCCGATGCCCGCGTTCTACCACCGGCCCAGCTCCGTCGACGACCTGCTGGCGCACATCACCGGCAAGATCCTCGACCAGTTCGGCATCGACCACAACCTCTTCCCCCGCTGGCAAGGACCCGCCAACAGCTAGGAGCCCTCCGGTGAACCTCTCCCCGCGCCAGGACGCGCACGCCTTCCTCGCGGACTACCGCCGCGCGCATCCCGACGACGTCCTCGTCATCGACGAGCCGGTGTCCGCCGAGGAGGGCGTCACCGGGCTGATCTACGAGCTCATCGCGCGCGGCCGCGATGAAATGCTGGTGTGCAACAAGGTCGACGGCGTGGAAACGCCGGTGGTGAGCAACGTCTTCGCCTCGCGGCGGCGGATCTCCCGCATCCTCGGCGTCGAGCCCGGCGGGCTGCACGAGGCGTACCAGTCACGCGCCTCCCGGCCGCTGGCGCCGCGCGTCGTGAACGCCGGTCCGGTCACCGAGATCGAATCGTCCGATGTGGACCTCTCGGCGGTCCCGATGCTCCGGCACTTCGCCTCCGACCGCGCGCCCTACATCACCAGCGGCATCGTGATCGCCGAGGACCCGGACACCGGGGTCGGCAACATGAGCTACCACCGGTCGATGGTGCACTCCCCCACCGAGCTCGCCACCAGCCTGCACTCCCGCGGCGACCTGTGGCGGCTGCTGGCCAAGTACGCCGCGCTCGGCAGGCCGATGCCGGTCGCGATGGTCATCGGCGGGCACCCGCTGTTCATGCTCGCCGCCTCCGCCCGCGTTCCGTCCGATGTGGACGAACGCGCGGTGGCGGGCGGGCTGTTCGGCGAGCCGCTGGAGGTGGTGCGCACCCCTCGGCACGGCATCGGCGTCCCGGTGTGGGCGGACTTCGTGCTGGAGGGCACCATCGACCCGCAGCAGCACGCCGAAGAAGGCCCGTTCGGCGAGTTCTCCGGCTATTCCTCGCACCGCTCCACCAACAACGTGCTGCGCGTGGAGACCGTGCTGCGCCGCCGGGACGCGATGCTCGTCGACGTCGAGGGCGGCAACACCGCGGACCACCTGAACCTGGCGCGCATCCCGCGCGAATCCGAACTCGCCGAGAAGCTCAAGGACCGCTTCCCCGACGTCACCGCCGTGCACTACCCGACCTCGGGCACGCACTTCCACTGCTACGTCGCCCTGCGCCCGTCGCGCCCCGGCCAGGCCCGGCAGGTGCTGCTCGGGCTGCTCGGCTGGGACCCGTACGTGAAGACGGCCGTCGCCGTGGACGCCGACGTGGACGTCACCTCCGACGCCGACGTGCTCTGGGCGTTGGCCACGCACTTCCAACCGCACCGCGACGTGTTCGTGGTGGACGGACTTCCGGGATCGCCGCTGGATCCCTCGTCGGACCCCAGCGGCACCACCTCCCGGATGGGGCTGGACGCGACCCGCGGCCCCGACTTCGCCGGCGACCGCATCGTGGTCTCCGAATCCGCCCGCACCAACGCCCGCCGACTGCTGGGCACCACAGGAGGAGCGCAATGAGCAAGATTCCCGTGACCGTGCTGACCGGCTTCCTCGGCGCCGGGAAGACGACGCTGGTCAACCACATCCTCACCGCCGACCACGGGCACCGCATCGCGATCATCGAGAACGAGTTCGGCGAGATCCCGATCGACGACGCGCTGGTGCTGCGCTCCGACGAGCAGTTCTTCGAGCTCAGCAACGGCTGCTGCATCTGCTGCACGGCCCGCACGGATCTCGTCGAGACGCTGCGGAAGCTGGTGGAGCGCAAGGAGAAGATCGACCGGGTGCTGATCGAGACGACCGGCCTGGCCGATCCGAACCCGGTGGCGCAGACCTTCTACGTCGACGACGAGATCGGCGAGCACTTCGCGCTGGACGCGATCGTGACGCTGGTCGACGCCAAGCACATCGACCGGCACCTAGACGAGGCCGGGCCGGACGGCGTCGGCCACCAGGCGGTCGACCAGATCGCGTTCGCCGACCGGCTGGTGCTCAACAAGGTCGACCTGGTCGACGAGGCCGGCGTGGCGGCGCTGCGGGAGCGGCTGCGCGGCATCAACGCGACCGCCGAGATCATCACGTCCAGCTATTCGCGGGTCGACCTCGACGACATCCTCGGCGTCGGCGCGTTCAACCGCATCGTGCACCCGGCCTGGCTGGACGAGCAGGAGCACTTCCACGACCCGGCGGTGACCTCGGTCGGCGTGGAGCTGGCGGAGGACTTCGACGAGGCCTCCCTGCGCGCCTGGCTGGCCGAGCTGACGGCCGAGCACGGCGACGACCTGTACCGGCTCAAGGGCGTCGTCGCGGTCCGCGGCGACGCGCGGCGCCACGTCCTGCAAGGCATCCACCGGATCTTCGAGCTCCGCGCGGCAGACCCGTGGGGCCGGGACGCGCGAGGCAGCAAGGTCGTGTTCATCGGCCGCAACCTCGACCACGAAATGCTCACCGAGGGCCTCCGGGCCTGCACCCGCCCGGTTCCCGCTGAGGTCTCGTAGCTCAGCCCAGGCGGGTGGAGATCCAGGGCAGGGCCTTGGCGAACGCCGTGCGCCAGACGTCGAAGGTGTGCTCGCCGCCGGGAATCACCAGCAGTTCGGTGTCGATCCCGGCCAGGCGGGACAGCTCGGCGAGCCGGAGCACGGCCGCTCGCGGTTCCGGGTCGTCGTCGCCGACCGCGAAGAAGCCGCGCAGCCCGGGGAACCTGCCGTGGGTCAGCAGCCAGGACGGCTCGTGGGCGTCGAACTCCTGCTGCGAGCCGCCGAACAGCGCGGCCGCGGTGCCTGCGGGATCGTTGGCGTCGCCGTCGCGCGGGCCGAGCAGCCCGCCGAAGTCCGCGAACGTCCCGAACAGCCCGGGATGGCGCAACGCGAGCATGATCGCGCAGCTGCCGCCTTCGCTGAGCCCGGCCACCGCCCAGTCCGGCCCGGGATCCCGGGCGAGGAACCGGCTGCGGACGAAGCGGGGCACGTCGGTGGTGAGGTAGGTCTCGGCGTTGCCGCGGGCGCCGTCGACGCATTCGGTGTCGTCGAAGGCGCCGCCGTTGACGTCCGGGATCACCACGATCGGCGCTGTGCCGCCGTGCTGGGCCGCCCAGCGGTCGGCGGTCTGCTGCGCCTCGCCGCCGTCCAGCCAGTCCGCCGGGCTGCCGGGGGTGCCGTGCAGCAGGACGATCACCGGCAGCCTCGGCCGGGGCCGGGCGAACCACGCGGGCGGCAGGTACACGTTCGCCGGGCGCGCCTGGAATCCGGAGGCTCGCCCGGGGATGTCGATGGTGACGACCATGCCGGACTCCGGCGGTGTCACCTGGGCGTTGAGCATCGCCAGCGAGCCCTGGCCCTCGCCTGCCACGCCGAGCGCCTGGGAGAGCGTCAGGTAGTACCCGAAGTACGCGTTCACCCCGATCAGGGCGTTCACCGCGAACAACGCCACCACGAGCGGGATGAGCACCGCGCGCATCGCCCGGTCGCGGAACCGCCACCCCAGCATCACGAGCAACAGCAGCGCCGCGCCGAGCAGCAGCGCGCGCAGGGGCCACCAGTCGACGAGCGAGAGATCCGCGCAGAAATCGGCAATCCACCGCATTCCCGGCAACCTCCCAGAAAACCGACACCGACCGAAGTGGACGCTCGCCAGCGTACCGGGATTTTCCCGGCACGAAACGCAAAAACCGGACCATAGGGCCGAAAACGCCGATCAGCGCGGTGATTTCGCCCGGTGGGTAATAATCGAACCCGTGCGCGTGGCATTGACTAGTGGCATAGGCCCGGGACCGCAGCTGCCCGCTTCGGTCACCGAACAGGCGGGCGGGCGCAGCCCGCTGGAATCCGTGGTGCTGGTGGTGGCGCTCGCGCTGCTGACCGTCGGCGCGATCGTGGTCGTCAAGCGGTGGCGAATGCGCCGGATCGCCGTGCTCGTCCCGGTTCTGCTCGCGGTGCTGACGTGCGCGGCGGGCGTCAACAGCTACGTCGGCTACGTTCGGTCGTTCGACGACTTCGGACGGTTGCTGATGCTCGCCAGCGGCGGCAACGGCGACGCCGAACCGGCCGCGCCGGCGGAGCCGGATCCGGTGCCCGGTGGCGTGCGGGTCGCCGACGTCTCGCTGCCCGATCCCGGGCTCGGCGTGCCGACCGGCCGGACCAGGGTGCTGCTGCCGCCGGGCTACGACGATCCGGCGCACGCCGGCGAGCGGTATCCGGTGGTGTACCTCGTGCACGGCTATCCCAGCGGCGGCCCGGACGACTGGCTGGGCCCCGGTGGCGCGGTGCAGACCCTGCAGGCGCTGGCGGACGCGCACGCCACGCGGCCGATGATCGTCGTCGCGGTGGACGCCACCGCGGGCACCGGCACCGACTGGGAGTGCCTGAACGTGCCGGGCGGCCCGCAGCTGGAGTCCTACCTCACGACGACCGTGCCGCGGGAGATCGACGCCCGGTTCCGCACCCTGCCCGACCGGGGCGACCGGGCGATCGGCGGCATGAGCGGCGGCGCGTTCTGCGCCCTGAACCTGGGGCTGCGCAACCAGAACACCTACTCGGTGGTCCTCGCGAGCGAACCCTACGACGATCCCGGCACGACGCTGCTCGACGGCCATCCCGACCTGCTGCGGGCGAACACGCCGCGCGAGTACCTGCCGACGCTGCAGGTGACGCAGCCGCTCGCGGTGATGCTGCACGCCGGCGTCGTCGCGCACTCCGACGTCGACCTCGCCAACCGGCTCGGCGACCAGCTCGCCGCGCGCGGCGCGACGGTCGCGGTGCGCGCCGAACCGGGCGAATGGCACACCTGGCGCACGGCCCGCATCGGCCTGCCCTACCTGCTGGCCTTCGCCGCCGAGAAC
This sequence comes from Saccharopolyspora shandongensis, assembly GCF_900106995.1. Taxonomy (GTDB): domain Bacteria; phylum Actinomycetota; class Actinomycetes; order Mycobacteriales; family Pseudonocardiaceae; genus Saccharopolyspora; species Saccharopolyspora shandongensis. The sequence continues at coordinate 17,284 of NZ_FNOK01000056.1, read as the reverse complement.
TTCACCGCCGGCCCGCGAAATCCGTCCTGACCAGCGGGAAGGCCAGGGTTTCCCGGATCGAGCCGCCGGTGAGCAGCATGATCAGCCGGTCCACGCCCAGCCCCAGGCCACCGGTGGGCGGCATCGCGTACTCGAGGGCCGCGAGGAAGTCCTCGTCCAGTTCCATCGCCTCCGGGTCGCCGCCCGCGGCGTGCAGCGACTGCTCGGTGAGCCGGCGGCGCTGCTCGATCGGGTCGACCAGCTCCGAGTAGCCGGTGCCGAGTTCGGTGCCGAACGCGACCAGGTCCCAGCGCTCCGCCAGCCGCGGGTCGTCCCGGTGCGGCCGGGTCAGCGGCGACACGTCGGCCGGGAAGTCGGTGTAGAAGGTGGGTTCGGCGGTGCGCGACTCCACCAGCCGCTCGTACATCTCCAGCAGCACCGCACCGCGCTCCCAGTGCTCCTCGTACGGCACCGACGCCGCGTCGCAGAGCTCCTGCAGGCGCGGTAGCCCGGTGTCGGCGGTGATCTCCTCGCCGAGCGCCGCCGAGACGGCGTCGTTGACCGGCACGACCGGCCAGTCGCCGTCGAGGCCGAATTCGCCGTCCGGGCCGATCGCCGTGGGCGCCCCGCGCGCGGCGGTGGCCGCGGCGAGCACCAGGTTCCGGCACAGCTCGCGCATCGTCGTGTAGTCGCCGAAGGCCTGGTACGCCTCCAGCATCGTGAACTCGGGGTTGTGCTTGTGCGACACGCCTTCGTTGCGGAAGTTGCGGCCGATCTCGAACAGCCGCTCCACGCCGCCCACGCACAGCCGCTTCAGGTACAATTCGGGCGCGATCCGCAGGTACAGGCGCATGTCGTAGGCGTTGCTGTGGGTGGTGAACGGCCGCGCGTTCGCGCCGCCGTGCACCGGCTGCAGCATCGGCGTCTCGACTTCGAGGAAGTCCGATCGCACCAGCGTTTCCCGCAGCGCGTGCACCGCAGCGCCGCGGGAGCGCAGGGCGTCGCGGGCGCCCGGCCGCATGATCAGGTCCACGTGGCGCTGCCGGACCCGGGCCTCGGGATCGACCAGGCCGCGGTGCTTGTCCGGCAGCGGGTGCAGGCACTTCGCCGCCAGCCGCCAGTCGGCCGCCAGCACCGACAGCTCGCCGCGCCGCGACGCGACCACCTCGCCGGTCACCGACACCTGGTCGCCGATGTCCACCTGCTGCCGCCACGCCTGCTGCAGCTCGGCCCCGGACTCCTTGGTGGTGAGCATGATCTGCAGGTCGCCGGAGAAGTCCCGCAGCGTCGCGAAGCACACGCCGCCGTGGTCGCGCAGCAGCACCACCCGCCCGGCGACCGAGACCTGCTCGCCCGTCCTGGCGTCCGGCAGGAGATCCTGGTGGCGGGCGGTGACGGCCCGGCAGCGCTCGGTGCGCGGCACCGCCACCGGATACGGCTCGACGCCGGCGGCGCGCAGGGCGTCCAGCTTGTCCCGCCGGACCTGCTGCTGTTGCGACCCGATGCGCTGCGCCTCCTCGCTTTCCGCTTCCAGCGCCGGAACTTCCACCAATTCGTCCGATGTGGACTCCCGACGCGGCGCGGGCAGGAAGCCCTCCGCGATCGCCGAGGCGATGCCGACGCGCGCCAGATCGCGCCGTTCGGCGAACGCCACGTAGCGCGGGAACCAGTGCGGCCGGTACTTGACGTTCGACCGGTACAGCGACTCCAGCTGCCACCACCGGGAGAAGAACAGCAGCAGGCCCCGCCAGGCCCGCAGCACCGGCCCCGCGCCGATGCGCGCGCCCTCCTCGAAGGCGGCGCGGAACATCGCGAAGTTCAGCGAGATCCGCTCCACCCCGAGCCGCGGCGCGGCCTGCACCAGCGAGCTGACCATGAACTCGACGACGCCGTTGTCCGCGTCGCGGTCGCGGCGCATGAGGTCCAGCGACAGCCCGTTGCGGCCCCACGGCACCAGCGACAGCAGCGCCACCGGTTCACCGCGGTCGCTCACCGCCTCGACCAGCACGCAGTCGCCGTCCTGCGGGTCGCCGAGCCGCCCCAGCGCCATCGAGAAGCCGCGTTCGCTCTCGGTGTCGCGCCAGGCCTCGGCCAGCCGCGCGATCTCGGCCATCTCCGCCGCGGGCACCTCCCGGTGCCGCCGGACGCGCGCGGTGTGCCCGGCCCGTTCGACCCGGCTCACCGCCTGCCGCACCGGGCGCATGTCCCGGCCGTCCAGGCCGAACTCCGCGACGTACACCACCGCCTCGTCGCCGAGCTGCAGCACCTTCATCCCGGCGCGGGCGTACGCCGTGGCACCGGGTTCGCTGACGCCCATCACCGCCGGCGTCCAGGTGTACTCCCGGCACATCGCCAGCCACTTCTCGATCGCCGGCCGCCAGGCCTCCGCGTCGCCCAGCGGATCGCCGCTGGCCAGGCAGACGCCCGCGACGACCCGGTAGGTGACCGCGGCCTTGCCGCTGTCGGAGAACAGCACCGCCTTGTCGCGGCGGGTGGCGAAGTAGCCCAGCGAATCGCGTTCGCCGTGCTCGGCGATCAGCCGCCGGACCTGTCGCTCCTCCTCGGGCCGCAGGGCGGCGGCGAGCCGCTGCGCGCGCAGCAGCAGGAACAGCGCGGTGAACAGGGCGGCCGTGCCGAACAGGCCGAGGACGAAGTTGACCCAGCCCGGCGCGTGCCCGAACCCGGTGACGTTGAAGTCGATCGCGCCGCCCAGCACCCGCTCGACGGTCCACGTCAGCCGCGCCTGCGCGCCCCGCAGCGAACCCGGGAACAGCGAGACCAGGACGTATCCGAGGCCCACGAACACGGCGATGAGCAGCACGAACACCACCGCCGCCTGGTAGCCGCTGCCGCGTTTGGCGCGGCCGTAGAACTCGCCGCGCGACAGCCACAGCGGCACGAACGCCAGCGCCGAGACGACGATGTTGGTGCTGAAGAACCACACGTGGTCGACCGGCACGTGGTAGCGGGCGCCCAGCTCGTCCATCCACAGCGCCTCGATGTGGTCGCCCAGCACCACGAGCACCACGATGTCGCCGATCACCTGCAGGGCCAGGATGCCGATCAGGATCCACAGCGCGAGCCGCTTGCGGCGCTTCAGCGCGGCCGCCAGCACCGCCAGGAACGCGCCGTACGCGATGTTCGGCGGCGCCGGGAACAGCACGTTGTCGACGAACCTGCGCACCGGTTGCACGTTCCCGAAAAGCGCCAGGCCGACCGCCGAGCTCACGCACAGCACCGCCACCACGAGCACTGCGCCGGCGGTGATGCTCGGCATCCTGCTGCGCCACCGGCGCTGCGCGGTCTCCTCCTGCTGGACCACCGTGTTCCTCCCCGGCCGTGGATCGGCATCGCGGCCCATCGGGGCCCGCTCGCCGACACCCAATCTACGACCGGAGCGGCACCGCGCGCCGCCACCCCGTCCGCACGTCGGTGGAATTTCCGTGATCTTGCTACCCATTTCGGCGATGTCCGCCCACAGAGGACCAAACGGCCGATTCGGATCCGCCGGTCAATTCCCGGCTTCGGCGAGCAGGCTCGCCAGCTGCTCCGGCCGGTTCGCACCGCCCTGCGCGAGCACCACGCCCGATCCGGTGGTGACGACGGCGTACGGCGGGCCCGGGACGTTGTTGGCGTCGAACACGTCCGGCCCGGTCACCAGCGGCAGCGAGACGCCCTGCCGGTCCAGGTAGTCGCGGACCTCATCCGGCGCACCGTTGCTCAGCAGCACCACGGGCAACTTCCGCGCCGCAGCACCGAACTCCGGCAGCATCAGCCGGCAATGCCCGCAAAGCGGGGAGATGTAGGCGAAGAGGACGCGGTCGCCGCCATCGGCGAACGCGGCGACATCGGCGCCGATCGCCAGCACGGCACCCCGCGCCGGGCCGGGCGACGGGGCCTTCAGCAATCCGGACAACCCGAACACCGCGGCCACCAGCACCGCCCCCACCAACACGTGCACCGGCCCGACCGGGGCGTCACCCGCGAGGCAGGCGAGCACGGCCAGCACGAACAGCAGCGCGGTCCGTGCGACCGAGCCCACACCGATCGCTTCGCCCGCCTGGAAGCAGCCGCAGTCCACCCGCATCCCGCGCCGCAGCACGCTGATCATGCCGATCAGGAAAGCGGCGAACAGCCCGGCGGCCAGCACCGCGCCCCACAACCGCAGCGGCGGAAGGAGCAGCAGGACGGCGCTCAGCAGCTCGGCCGCGATCACTACGCGCGCCAGCACCGGGGCCAGCCGGTCCGGGAAGATCCGGTACCCGGCGATGGACCGGGCGAACCCGCCAACGCTGCGCAGCTTGCCGATCGCGGCGAACGCCAGCACGCCGCACACCGCCAGCGCCGCCGAACCGAACCAGTGCATCCAGCCACCTCTTGTCTTTGCAGCAGGGGGCCGCCACGCAGAACGAGCCTGCCTTACGCAGAGCTGGGTTGTTCCGCTCGGTAGGCGGCCGCCTGGAGTTCGTAGAGCTGCGCGTAGCGGCCGTTCAGCGACATCAGCTCCGGGTGCGTGCCCTGCTCGACGACCTTCCCCCGGTCCAGCACGTAGATCCGGTCCGCGTAGCGCACGCTGGAGAGCCGGTGCGAGATCAGCACGACCGTGCGGCCCTCGGCGTGCTCGCGGATGCGTTCGAACAACGCGTGCTCCGCGCGCGGGTCCAGCGCCGAGGTCGGCTCATCGAAGATCATCAGGTCCGCGTCGCGATAGAAGGCGCGGGCGATCGCGATCCGCTGCCACTGCCCGCCGGAGAGGTCGTGCCCGCCGTGGAACCGGCGGTCCAGCAGGGTGTCGTAGCCGTGGACGAGCCGGGCGACGACCTCGTCCGCCCCGGCGGCGCGGGCCGCCTCGGCCAGCTTCTCGTCGTCGCGCTCCCGGCCCATGACGATGTTCTGCTCGGCGGTCAGCGGCCAGCGGGTGTGGTCCTGCGCGATGACCGAGATCCGCTCCCGCAGCACCTCGCCGGCGATCGCGGTGATGTCCGCAGCGTTCCAGCGGATCGTGCCGGAGTCCGGTGTGTACAGTCCGGCCAGCAGCTTGGCCAGCGTGGTCTTGCCGGAACCGTTCTCCCCCACCAGCGCGACTACCTCGCCGCGCTCGACCGCGACGCTCACCCCGGACAGCGCGGGCGAATCCGCGCCCGGATACCCGAAATGCACGGAATCCGCCGCTATGCGACGGAATTCGCCAGGTTCCGCCGAGGTGCGCTCGGGCGGCACCCGCCGCTCGGCCAGCTCGCAGAACTCCAGGTAGTCACCGAAGTAGAGCCCGGCCTCGTAGAGCTTGTTCACCGACTGCACCAGGCTCGTCAGCGACGACTGGCTGGCCCGGATCGCCAGCACGGCGGTGCCGACCACCGCGAGCGGGATGAGTCCGAACGCGAGCATCGCGCCCAGCACCGCGTACACCGCGCCGAGCGCGACGCCGCCCATCAGGTCGCCGGACACCCTGGTGGTGGCGCGCTGCCAGGCGACGTCGAGCTCGATCCGCTGCTCGTAGTCGGCGATCCGGTCGTACTCGGCGAGCAGGAAGCGGCGCAGCGTGAAGGCCCGCACCTCGGCCGCGGGCGGCCGCTCGGCCATTAGGTCGGAGAGCATGAACTTGCGCCGCCGCGCGGTGGAGATCCGGCGGAACGCGGCGTAGCGCATCCGCGCCGAACGCAGCGCCGCCCAGCCGTCGGGCACCGCCGTGACCAGCAGCAGCGGCATCAGCGCGGGGTGCAGGAGGCCGAGCGTGATCGCGCCGGAGAGCACGCCGATCGCGCCGGTGAGGACGTTGACCGTCATTTCCACGACCGTCGCCGAGTCGGGCACGCCGTTGTCCCGCGCCCGCTGCATGGAGTTGTGGAACTCCTCGTCGTCGAACGCGGTCAGCTCCACCCGCGTGGTCAGCCGGAACAGCCGCGTCTCGGCCAGCCGCTCGACCTGCGGCTTCAACCGCTCCTGCGCCCAGCTCGCCACGGCCATCAGCCCCGCGCGCAGCCCGGCGGCCCCGGCCACCAGCAGCAGCGCCGGGATCGCCGCGGTGACCCGCTGCTCGGTCGGGCCCGCGGCGAACAACGACTCCAGCACATCGTTGGTCGCCAGCAGGCCGAACGCCGTGAAGAACCCGGCGACCACGTTCAGCCCGAGCGTCGTCGCCGTGTCGAGCCGGCTGGCCCGCCAGGCGACCGCGATCGCATTCCCCACCAAGCCGGGCAGCCGCCGCGCGATCGCGCCCAGCCCGGCGGACAGCATCTCCGAATCGTGCGCCTGCCAGTAGGGCGCGACGAGATCAACCGGTTCGGGTGTTTCCCGCCGCCACCACATCATCGGCGCCGACCGGCGCTCGAACGGCGTGCCGCACAACGACTTCGCCCCATCACGTTCGAGAAGTTAGACGAGCGGACACCGATCCGCAAACTTCCGTTGTTACCCCGTTTGGCTCTAGGTCTGCGAAGTGTCCTGTGCCAACAATTCTGAGGATTGCGCCGAGGGCGTCGACACCGGCGGATCTCGACCGTTCATCCACGCCTGAAGCGAACCCGTTGGCGCGCAACGACAATCCACCGTCGCGCCGGGAATCCTCAGAACGTACCGCCAGATCGGCGGACGAGTCAGGAGCGAACATGCCCACCTTGCTGCTGGAGCCCCGCGACGCGGGAACCGTTGAAATCGAAGACATTTCGGTCGACTTCGAGATCGACCTCAAGGAGGTCCTGCACGGACCGCAGGCGTGCGTGAACACCTGCAAGCGCACCGTCTGCAGCAGCTTCCCCTGCTGCCCGTCGATCATCTGACGTCTGCTGAAAAGCAACTCCGGGGGGGTGGTTTCCCGCTAACTGCGGGAAAAACGGTAATTCGGCGATCGCCGAAATCCGACAACCACGAAAGGAGTCAGGCTGATGCCCACGCTCGGACTGGAACCCCGGGACGCCGGAATCATCGAAATCGAGGGAATCTCGGTCGCCTTCGAAGGCGACATGAAGGTCCTGCACGGCGCACAGGGATGCGCGGACACCTGCAAGCGCACGGTGTGCACCTTGTGGCCCTGCTGCCAGACGCTCGTCTGAGCCTCGGTGAACAGGCGGCGGGAGGACCTCCGGGTTCTCCCGCCGCCGCGCAGATCGGATTCGACCAGGGAGCGGCACAGCATGGAGACGACGGCGACCGATTCGGACACCACCGTGCGGGATCGGCTGGCGGAGGCGGCGGAACGCGACGGCAGGGAGGTGGCCGTCGACGAAACCTGGGTGAGCGTGCGGAAACCCGGCATCGCGGTGCCGGACCAGGGCTGGAAGCTGCACATCTCCGCGCGCCCGGGCACGCTCGCCGAGACGCTCGACCGGGCGCTGCCGCTGCTGCTGGCCTGGGACTGCGACTTCAAGGTCGCGCGCTCCCGGCGGGTGCTGCACGAGCTCAACTCCGGCGACGTCGACCCGGCGACGGTCGGCAAGGCGATGACCGTCTACCCGCCGCAGGACACCCTGGTGCGGCTGGGAAACCTGCTGGCCGAGGCGCTCGCCGGGATGACCGGCCCGCGCATCACCAGCGACCGGCGCATCCGGCCGGACGCGCCGGTGTACTACCGCTTCGCGCCGTTCCGGCCGCAGTACCGCGTCGACGAGAACGGCGACTTCGAGCTCGTGGTGATCGGCCCGGACGGCGAGGTGGAGCCGGGCGCCGCGGGCGCCGAGTTCAGCTGCCCGCCGTGGGCTAGCGACCCGTTCCGCCCGGAGCCCGAACCGGAACCGGCCGCGCAGCCGGCGACAGAGCGGCCGAGCGTGCTCGGCGGGCGGTACACGCTCACCTCGGGAGTCCTGCGCGGACCGCGCGGAAACGTCTACCGCGCCGTGGATCCCGACGGCCGACCGGTGGTGGTCAAGGAAGCCCGCGCCTACGTCGGGGAGAACATCAACGGCATCGACCTGCGCATGCAGCTGCGCAACGAGCGGCGCATCCTGCAAGCCCTGGACGGGGTGGACGGCGTGCCCGGGCTGCTCGACCACTTCCGGCACGGCGAGGACGAGTACCTGGTCACCACCGACGCCGGCACCCTCGACCTGAACCGGTACGTCGGCGAACGGACCCGGTTCTTCGACGACGCCACCAGCGCGGACCGTGACCTGGGCGTGCTCGCCGCGCGGCTGGCCGAGATCCTCGCCGCCGTGCACGAGCGGGGCGTGGTGATCCGGGACCTGTCGCCGAAGAACGTGGTGCTCGACGACGACGGCCGCTGCACGCTCATCGACTTCGGCAACAGCTACTACGACGGTTTCCAGCTGCACGGCTGGACCCGCGGCTACAGCGTGCCGGATCAGCACACCGACCGGCAGGCGGAACCGGCGGACGACTACTTCTCCCTGGGCGCCACCCTGTTCTTCGCCGCCACCGGCATCAACCCGATCGGCGTCGACCAGGACCCGGCGCGGAACCTCGAACGCTCGCTGCTGTGCCTGGAACGCCTTTACCCGGGCGCGACGGGGGTGCGCGCCCTGCTGCCCGGGCTGATCAGCCTCGATCCGGCCGAGCGCACGGTGGCTTTCGCCGACCTCCGAGCCGGTCGCCGCACCCGGCGCGGTTCCCGCCACGTGGCGCCGAAACTCACCGGGGATCTGCTCGAATCGGTGCTGGAGCACACGATCCAGGAGTGCATCGACGCGGCGGAGCGAATGGCGGCGTCGCCGACCGACGTCGGCCGCTCGGGGCCGCCGAAGACGAACGTCTACAGCGGTTCCGCCGGCCTCGGCCTGGAGCTGCTACACCATCCGCGGGGCGTGGCCGCCGGGCTGGAGCTGGCGCGCTGGACGATCGCCGCGACGCCACCGGCGAAGCTGCCGGCCGCGATGTACTTCGGCCGCACTGGAACGGAGATCTTCCTGTCGACCGCCCGCCGGGCGGCACCGGATCTGCCGGTGTCCAAACCGATCGAGCTCGCCGCCGACGAGCGCGGCGACTACATCCACGGCGTCGCCGGAATCGGCTCGGGCCACCTGGTCTTGCACGCCCTGGAGCCGGACGCCGGACACCTGGCGCAGGTCGACGAATGCGTGCGGCGGCTGCTCGGCGGCGAGACTCGCGCCACCGAGGACGCGGTCCCGGCCGCGGCGGACACCGGTGTCGCGCTGGAAGCCGGATTCGCCCACGGCAGCGCGGGAATCGCGCAGTTCCTCCTCGCCCACCACCAGCACACCGGCCACCCGGAGGCGGAAGCCGAAGCGGCGCGGCGGTTCTCCTCGCTCGCGGACGAGGTGGCGGGCCTGATCGAGGTCCTGCGGCGCCCACCGGCGCGGCCGATGGCGGCGTCGTGGTGCCAGGGCATGTCGGGCGTCGTCTCGGCGCTCGTGTCGGCGGCGCAGCACTGGGACGACGACCGGTACTGGGCGCTGGCGAAGGAAGGCGCCCGAGCCTGCCTCGGCCTGGCACCGCAGGCGTGGGTGGTGTCGCAGTGCTGCGGCCTGGCCGGGATCGGCGAGGCGATGATCGACCTGGCGATCGCCACCGAGGACGAGGAATTCTGGCTAGGAGCAGAAGAAATCGCGGTGCACATGCTGGCCCGCAGCGGCGGGGACTTCAGCAAGCCCGACTTCCCGGACAACTCCCTGGAGGCGGCCAGCGCCCCGTGGTCGACCGGCACGTCGGGAGTCCTGTCGTTCCTGCGCCGCCTGCACCACCGCGAAGGAGCTCGCCTGTGGACCACGGCCTGGACCCCGCCGGTGTGATCGGGCGTCTGTTCCGCTCGGGGCTACGTACGTGCGTGCTTTGGGCTGCTGTATAGGCCGGGTTGGCGGGAAAGTACTGGTGCGCACGGACTCCAGCGGCGACACCCACGAGTTCATCCAGTGAGACGAACCGTTCATCGCAATACGGCTCGGCCAGCAGCGCTCCGGCAGTCCGTCCGGTCGCGCCCGGGCCAGCCGGGCTTCTCCGCCAGTCGGCGGATGCATAGCTGCGAGCGAACCGGCACATTCAGCCCAGTTCTTTGCCCCAACTGGAGGTGGCACGTGGATCAGGTACGCGTCGCGATTCGCACGGACGACGATCGGACGCGACCTGGCAGGCCCCAGCGGGGCGCGAGCGTGCCTGACGTGAACGCCTGATCGCACACGCCTGCCTCGCTGCTGGCCTCGGACGATGGCGGGCAGCCATCGCCGAGGTCATCCGGCAGGCGCAGCAGGAGGACGCGGTACGCGCGGACACAGCTGCGGACCTACGCGCCGAATTCATTCTGAACGCCCGGGAAGGCACGTTGATCAGCGCACGCGTCGATCGACACGACCAGGGTTTCACCGGGTTCTTCACAGTCAGGGTCGGGCAGCCCACCGGCAAGATGACCGGTCATTTCCAGCAACAGTCGGCAACGAAAACGGAGGAATGCATGAGCACCTATCGCGCCATCGAGGCGACCGCTGACGGTGGGTTCACCCTCAGCGAGCGAGAGCTCCGGGAGCCAGGGGCGGGAGAGGTCCGGATCGCCGTCGAGGCGTGCGGGGTCTGCAACGGCGACTCGATCGGAATCTTGAACCTGACCAGCACGCGGCCGACCGGCGTACCCGTCGTGCCTGGGCATGAGATCGTCGGCCGCATCGACGCCGTTGGTGATGATGTCTCCGGTTGGAGCATCGGGCAGCGGGTCGGGCTCAGCTACCTCGGCGGGCACTGCGGCGAGTGCCAGATGTGCCGCCGCGGAGACTTCGTCTACTGCACCGACCAGCCGGTGCTGGGCAACAGCCAGGACGGCGGATACGCCGAGTACGTCACCGCACGCGCCTCGGGTCTGGTCGCGGTGCCCGATGACGCACCCGCGGCCGAGCTGGCCCCGTTGATGTGCGCGGGCCTCACCGTCCACCACGCACTCCGGACGTCGGCCGCGCGCGCCGGCGACCTCGTCGCCGTCCAGGGCATCGGCGGTCTCGGACACCTCGGGATCCAGTACGCCCGCGCCATGGGCTTCCGGGTGGCCGCGATCTCCCGCGGGCAGGGGAAGAAGGATCTGGCGCTCGAACTCGGGGCGCACCACCACATCGACTCCGCCGAGGTCGACCCGGCGCAGGCGCTTCAGGCGCTGGGGGGTGCCAAGGTCATCCTTGCTACCGCCAGCCACGCCGGCTCCATGTCACCGCTGGTCGCGGGACTCGCTGTCCGCGGCCAGCTCGTGGTCGTCGGCGCCTCAATGGATCCGGTCGAGGTCCTGACCCCCACCCTCATCTTCGGTGGCCGCTCGATCGTCGGCTCGCTGACCGGCACTCCGAGCGACAACGAGGACAACGTCGCTTTCGCCCGCGCGCACGACATCCACTCGATGATCGAGACCGTTCCGCTGGAGAAGGCCGGGGATGCGTACGCGAAGATGATGGCCGGCGAGGCCCGCTTCCGCATGGTCCTTACGACCAGTACGAACCAGTAAACCCGGTGACAGGGCGTCAAAGCCGGCGAGTTCGACGCCCTCACCTGATCCCGATGATGTTGGGGTGAACGGCCTGTTCGCCTCACTAGACGAGGCGAACAGGCCGTTCACTCCACTCCGGCAAACCTTCCGGAGGCGTCAGCCGCCGATCGCGGCGAGGACGAGCTCGGTCTCCAGCGGCAGGTAGACGACGTTGGCCACCCACAGCCCGGGGCGCAGCAGCTCGGCGGGCACCGGCAGACCGGGGTGCGCAGCCATCCCGGTTGGCGTGGCGTGCACCTGGTCAGCATCGAGAACATCCACCGCGCCGAGCACCTCGCCAAGTCCGAGCTGCTGCCCGGCCTGGCGACCCCGGCGGTGGACGTGCTGGGCCGCATCCTGGAGCGCGGCCAGGCGGCCGGGCAGTTCCGCATGGACGCCGACCCCCTGGACGTGCACATGGTGATCAGCTCGTTCTGCGTCTTCCGCACCGCGAACCGCTACACGTTCCAGGCGATCTTCAAGCGCGACATGCTCGACCCGGCCCGCGGCGACCACTACCGCAAGATGCTCGGCGATCTGGTGCCCGACTACCTCACGACGCGCTGATCACCGCACCGAGAAGTTGCCCATCATCATCATGTCCTCGTGTTCGAGGTTGTGGCAGTGGAAGACGTACCGACCGCGGTGACCGTCGAACCTGGTGATGATCTGGGCCCTTTCGGCGGGCCTCAGGTCCAGCGTGTCCTTCCACCCGGCGTCGAACTGCCCCGGCCCGTCGTTGCCGCGCCCCAGCACCTGGAAGTGCACCAGATGCAGGTGCACGGGATGGTGGAAGTCGCCGTAGAGGTTCCAGATCTCCACGTCGCCGAACCGGGGTTCGGCGTGGTCGTGGTCCGGGGAGAACGGCTCGCCGTTGATGGTCCAGCCGTGCACCTGCCCGATGGCCTTCGACTGGAGCACCACGTCGCGCACGGTCTTGGCGGCCGCCGGGTCCAGCCGCGGGATCTCGCTCAGCCGGTCCGGCACGCGGCTGGGGTCGGCCGCGGTGCGTGCCACCCGGAACTCCATGACCTGGCCGGTGCTTCCGTCGCCGAAATCGTTGACCAGCCGCACCCGCTGCCCCACCGGGTAGGCGCCGAAGTCGACGACGATCTCGAAGCGCTCGGCCGGGGCCATGTCGAGGTGCTGGTGCGTCACCGGCCTTTCGAGCAGCCCACCATCGGAGCCGATCTGCACCAGCGGCGCAGGCGGGTCCAGGCGGAGCCGGTAGCGCCGGGCGTTGGAGGCGTTGAGCAGCCGGAAGCGGTAGCGGACGGCGTCCACTTCCATTGCCGGCCAGGGGATTCCGTTCACCAGCAGCACGTCACCAAGCACGCCCGCCTCGTACGGCGGATGCACCCCGGGCGGCGCGACCAACTCGGGATCGACGCTGGGATAGGCCAGTGAGCCGTCCGCCGCGAAGGACCGGTCGCAGATCATCAGCGGCACGTCGCGGTCGCCGTCGGGGAGTTCGAGCACGCGCTCCGCATCGTCGGCGACCAGGTGCAGACCGGCCAGCCCGCGCCAGACGTTCGGCGCGGTGAAGTCCATGCGGTGGTCGTGGTACCACAACGTCGCCGCGCGCTGGTCCGCGTCGTACTCGTAGGTCCGCTCGCCGACCCTCAGGTCGCCGCCGTGCTGTCCGTGGTGCTGCCAGCCGCGCGGCAGCACGAGATCTGTTGGGTAGCCGTCGTGTTCTGGTGCCGTACGCCCGCCGTGCAGGTGCACGACCGTCGGCACCGGTAGCTCGTTGCGGTGCCGCACGATCGTCTTCCGGCCGCGTCTGGAGATGACGGTCGGACCGGGGAAGATCCCTTCGTAGCCCCAGATCTGCGTGCGCACGCCGGGCAGGATCTCGACGTCCGCCACGCGCTGGGTCATCTCGTAGAAGTCTTCGCCGGCCGTCGAGCGCACCGGCTTGAGCACCGGGGGGACTACCAGCGGACGCTGGAACGGCGGCGGCAGCGGCAGTTCGCTGCGCAGCAGCGTTCCGGTCGAGCTGGAGCCGCCGATGCCCAGCCCCAAGGGCACCCCGACCCCACCGGCCAGCACGGCGGCCCCGGTGCCCAGCAGCAAGGACCGCCTGGAGATCCGCCCGCTCATGCGGCCGGAGCCCGCCACGCGAACACCGCCACGGCGACGGCGGCGACCGTGATCACCACGGCCAGCGGGATGTGCAGCGTCAGCAGCCGCGCCGCGCCGGTGGCCGTCTGCGCCTGCGCCGCGAGGAACAACCCGGCCGATGCCAGCAGCGGCCACCACTCCCCCTTGCCCGGCCAGCGCAGGAACACGGCGACCGCAATCGCACAGACCAGCAGAACGTCGGCGCCCGTAGCGGTGATCTGGTGCCAGCCCAGCGAGGCGTAGGTCCCGGAGAGGAACTGACCCGCCAGCACCGCCTGCAACACGTAAGCCGCGCTCGTCGCGGTAATCAGGACCCGGAATCCCCACCAGCGACCTGTTCGGTTCTTCATGTTCTACAGTGTAGACAGAATCTACATCGTAGACACGGGAGGTCTTCATGCCAGAAACGACGCAGATCAGCCGGGTTCCCGCGGCCGATTCCGTGCTGCACACCGAGCGCAGCGGGCACGGGCCGACGCTGGTGCTCGTCCCCGGCGGCGGCGGAGATGCCGAGATGTTCGAGGCCGTCGCCCCGCTGCTCGCCGAGCGGTACACCGTGATCACGCTCGACCGGCGCGGCAACTCGCGCAGCAGGTCCGAGACGCCGTTCTCGTTGACGCAGCAGGCGGCCGACGTCGTCACCGTGCTGGACCACCACGGCATCGACCGCGCCTACGTCTTCGGCACCAGCGCAAGCGGGATCATCGCCCTGGACCTCCTGGCCCACCACAGCGATCGGCTCCTCGGAGCCGTCGTGCACGAGCCGCCGATCATCCGCGTGCTCCCGGACTGGGCCGAGCAGGCCGCGAAGCTCCGGGAAGTCGGCCGGATCACCGACGAGGAAGGCGTCCTGCAGGGCTGGCTCCGCTTCGCCTCGATGATCATGCCCGGAACCGGGGCACGACTGTTCACCTCGCGAATCGGCCGAGCCCTGGTTGCAGCCCCGCTGCGGCCCGCGCTCGCACTGATCGAGGCGGTGCAGCACGGGCGCGGCCGCGAACCGGGAGGCATGCAGCGGATCATCGGCAACGCCGAGTGGCTCCTGAAGCACGAGATGCCGGTGGCGATCAACTACGAGCCCGACCTCGACGCGTTGCGCGGCACGAGCGCGCCGTGGTGCTTCGCGGTCGGCATCGGCAGCACGGGCGAGTTCTACGAACGCCCGGCGCGCGTGCTCGCCGAACAGCTCGGCGTCCGATGCGCGGAACTCCCCGGCGGTCACGCCGCGTACCAGCAGGAGCCGAGCGAGTTCGCCGCGCGGCTGACTGCGATCCTGGAGGAGTTCGCGGCCGCAGCAGGAGGAGGACGCCGCAGGTGAGCAAGACCGGAAACGCCAGGCCGACCCGGCCGACCCTGAGCCGCGACTACATCGCCGCCGTGGCGCTGGCACTGATCGACCGCAACGGACTGGACAAGTTCTCCATGCGCAAGCTCGGCGCCGAGCTCGGCGTGGATCCGATGGCGGTCTACCGGTACTTCACCGACCAGGAAGCGCTCTTCGACGGGATCGCCGAGGCGCTGTTCGACGAGCTGGACGTGAATGCGCTGCCGTGGCAGGGCCCGTGGCGCGAGCTCTGCGAGCAGTTCTCACGGCACATGCGGGACGTCCTGCTGGAACATCCACACGCCGTCTCGATCTTCGCCACCCGGCCGGTCCGCTCGGCCGCCTCGATCGACACCGGCGAGCGGATGATCATCATCCTGCGCGACGCGGGCTTCGCCCCCGAACTGGCCCTGCAGTTGATGCGTTGCCTGCGCGAATTCACCGTGGGGCACGCGCTCGGCATCGCCGTGGTCAAGCTCGGCGGGGCCCGGCGCAGCCGCAAGCCGGCCCCCGACTCGCCCGAGTACAACCTCCTCGCCAGCAGCGCGGACGGCGCGCGGATCGATGCACACTTCGATCTCGGGGTGACCGCACTGCTCGACGGCTTCGCCCGCCGCTGACCACGCGCCTCGTCGACCCTCGCCCGGCCGGTGGGCGCCTTCG
Source organism: Saccharopolyspora shandongensis (assembly GCF_900106995.1). Lineage (GTDB taxonomy): Bacteria > Actinomycetota > Actinomycetes > Mycobacteriales > Pseudonocardiaceae > Saccharopolyspora > Saccharopolyspora shandongensis. The sequence goes on along the minus strand of NZ_FNOK01000056.1, from coordinate 1,787 downwards.
TACTGGGCCACATCGGCGACGTCTTCGGCCGCAAGCGGGCGCTGGTCTCCACGGTGCTGCTGATGGGCGTGTCGACGGTGCCGGTCGGCTGCCTGCCGACGTACCACCAGATCGGCGTGGCCGCGCCCGCCCTGCTGGTGACGCTGCGCCTGATATAGGGCTTCTCGGCGGCCGGCGAACAAGCGGGCGCGAACTCGATGTCGCTGGAGCACGCGCCGTCGGACCGGCGAAGACGCCGATCCTGTGGGTCGGTGTGCCGGCCAACGTCGCGGCGCTGTTCGCCATCCCGCTGTGGGCGAAGCTGGCCGACCGGATTGGGCGCAAGCCGGTGCTCATCGGCGGGTCACTGGGATGCGCCGTGCTGATGGCGGCGTACCTGTGGTCGCTGTCGCTCGGCGACTACTGGCTGATCTTCGCGATCGGGATCCTGATGTTCGGCGTCGTTTACAGCGCTACCAACGGGATCTGGCCCGCGTTCTACGGGGAGATGTTCCCCGCTCGGGTTCGGCTGTCCGGCATGGCCATCGGCACGCAGATCGGGTTCGCACTGGCCGGGTTCGCGCCTAGCATCGCCGAGGCCATCGGTGGTGGCCGGGACGGGTGGGCGAACGTGGCGCTGTTCACCGGTGGGCTTTGCGTGCTGAACGCCGTTGCCGTCGCCACCGGGCGGGAGACCTATCGCGTTCCTACCGAGGATTTGGGGTTGGCTTCGGGTCGGCCGTCGGGGGTTGGGGTTGGGTGAGTGGGTTCTCTGGGTGGTTCTCGGGGGCTGTTCTTTTTGGGGTGGGGGTTGGGGCCTTTGGGGGTTCCGCATCTTTTGGGGCCATCCCCGCGATCAGTGGAGGGTGCGGGCTGCGTTCCGGAGGTCAAGCCCGGCCTTGCGGCCGCCCCTTCGGGGTTTCAGGCTTGACATCCGGAACGCAGCCCCGGTTCGGCTTTGTATCGCGGGGATGGCCCGGAGTGGGCTGGCTCGTTCGCGGCTTGCGTCGCGGGGTGGGGTTTTTCGGGTTGGCTGGGGCTGGTGGGGGTTCCGTTTCGGGTTGATCCGTTGGCGGGTTTCGTTCTTGGTCTCCTTTTCGCTTGCCGTGCAACCGGTTTTCACTCTCGTCCTGTGCTGTGATCGCATCCGTTGGGCATGTCTCCAACTCCCCTGGCAGCTGGCCGTTTGACTGTGGATGGGGTCGCCTTCGGCGTGTCGTGACCCTTTTCCTTGACATGGGGCGATATTTGCAGCCTTGGCCGTGGGTTTCACCTGATCAAGCGACCAAAAAAACGTGCGAACACAAGTTCGAGTTCGGGACAATTGTGGCATGACACCGCTACTGAACACCCAGGACTCGACCGTGCAGGCCACGCCGCCCGCACAGTCCGTGGTGTCATGCACCGATACTGAACTCGCGGCCCGCATCCACGAGCTGGAGAAGGAGATGCGGGTGCTGATGTGGGAACAGCTGCAATGCATCGCCGAAGCCGACCACCGCGCCATCCACACCGACACCACCGCCCGATCACTACAAGTCTGGCTGCAAGGACTACTCAACATCGACCCGCGTGACGCGAAAACCCGCGTGACAGTGGCCCGTAACGTCGAGGACCGGCGGAGCTTGTATGGCGAGACGATGCCGCCCGACATGCCCGACACCGCCGCCGCATTGTCTGAGGGCGCGATCGGGCTGGACCACGCGCGTGTCATCGTCAACGGCATCCGACGCCTACCCGACTACGCCCGCTGCCACCAAGTCGCCGAAGTCGAGGCAACTCTCGCCGGGTATGCGCGGACGATGTCA